>NZ_JBOZOF010000003.1:0-751693 GCF_050753305.1 Chryseobacterium sp. 'Rf worker isolate 10' | reverse complement strand
AGCCGGGTGGGTTTGAGCGTCGGAGAGCACTGGCGCGAGGAGTATGAATGGATAGCAGGATGAAGCTCCTGAGAATGCTGGAGAGGAGGAGTGATTGAGAGTAAGATGGGAAAGCGAAGGGACGAGAGGGTTAAGTGATAGCTTTCTGTATGAAGGATCAGAAATGGAAATCTGATATGTTTTCAGGGGAGGGAATAAAAAAAACATTCCGTAAGAATCCTTTATATAAGGAACTCCTACGGAATGGGTATAAAACGAAGTTATATTTTTAGTTCAGGACGTATGATGTTCCGTCTCTTCCATCTTTTAATTCGATTCCTTCTGCAAGCAGTTTGTCTCTGATCTGATCTGAAAGATCAAAATTTTTGGATTTTCTTGCCTGATTTCTTAATTCGATCAAAACCTTCAGGGTCTGATCCAGCTTTTCATTGTTGTTTTCTTCTACAGTCTGCAATCCTAAAACGTCAAATATAAAGGCATTTAATGTTGACTTTAAATCTTCAAGATCTTCTGTTGAGATTGTTTCTTTACCATCGTTTAAAGCAAAGATGTATTTCACAGCTTCAAACAGGTGAGCAATCAGGATTGGCGAATTGAAGTCGTCTGTTAAAGCATCATATGCTTTATCTTTCCATTCTTTCAGGCTGAAACCGGATTGTTTTGTATCATCAGGAGTAATTGCATTCAAAATTTTTACAGCTTCCATTAATCTGATGAATCCTTTTTCGCTGGCAATCATGGCATCGTTTGAAATATCCAAAACGCTTCTGTAATGTGCCTGCAGGAAACAGAAACGCACGATTGAAGGGTGGAAAGGTTTTTCAAAGAAGTCATTATCTCCGGTAACCAATTGCATTGGAAGGATATAATTTCCTGTAGATTTACTCATACGCTGAGAATTCATCGTCAACATATTGGCGTGCATCCAGTAATTTACCGGTGCTGCATCATTGCAAGCTTTCCCTTGTGCGATTTCACATTCATGGTGAGGGAATTTAAGATCCATTCCTCCTCCATGGATATCGAATGTTTCACCTAAATATTTAGTACTCATTGCAGTACATTCAAGGTGCCATCCCGGGAAACCTTCTCCCCAAGGGGAATTCCATCTCATGATGTGAGCTGGGGATGCTTTTTTCCACAATGCAAAATCCTGTGGATTTTTCTTTTCTCCCTGCCCGTCAAGGTCTCTTGTATTGGCGAAAAGTTCTTCTATATTACGTTTTGAAAGTTCACCATAGTTCAAGCCTCTTCTGTTGTATTCTAATACATCGAAGTACACAGAACCGTTGCTTTCGTAAGCAAAGCCTCTTTCAATCAGCTTTTGCGTTAATTCGATCTGCTCTACAATATGTCCTGTAGCGGTAGGTTCGATGTTTGGAGGAAGCAGATTGAACATATCCAATACTTTGTGGAAATCTACGGTGTACTTCTGTACAATTTCCATAGGCTCCAGCTTTTCAAGTCTGGTCTGCTTTACGAATCTGTCATTATCTACGTTTCCGTCGTCGGTAAGGTGACCTGCATCGGTAATATTTCTTACGTATCTTACTTTATACCCCAAATGCACCAGGGTACGGTAAATAAAATCGAAGGAAAGGAAAGTTCTTACATTTCCCAAATGCACATTGCTGTACACGGTAGGTCCGCAGACATACATTCCGACATTTCCTTCTAAGATGGGTTTGAATATTTCTTTTTCTGCAGTAAGCGAGTTATATATTTTTAATTGCATTTATTTTTAAGTTAAAAGATTTAATGATTTTAAAGATTCAAAAATTAGTTAAAAAATTATTCTGTCACAACAAATAATTGTTGTGATAAAAATCTTATGTGAAACTTTTTTAAATTTTATCATAATTAAATCGCTTTTAAATGATGCTGTAGGTGATCTACATAATCATCAATAATAAACTCCAGCGTATAAATCCGAGGTTCTGTTTTGGTGGTATCGCATGTTCTTTGCAATGCTTCATCGGGGATATTTTCCACGATATGAACAATCTGATAGTTCAAAGACTTCCACAGGTCAATAAGATCTGAAGTAGGAACATTCTGATAGTTCTGAGCTTTTACCCAGAAATTCTGATCATATACAATATTTTCATTCTCTTTATATTGGGTCACAACAAATCTACGGATATTTGTAAAAGCACTGTCACAAAGATGGCCAATAATTTCTTTTTTAGACCATTTTTCTGAAGAACTTCTATACGACCATTCTTCTTCCGAGATATTTTGGAATCTCTGAAGCTCGGCATCAATAATATTTTTAAGGACCTGGTAGTTCATTGTTTAGTAATCCAGTTTTGCATGGCTTCCTACATAATGTAAGAATTCCTGTCTTGTAATAGGGTTTGTTCTGAAAATACCGCTCAATTCTGCAGTAATGGTAGAACTTGCCGTATCTTTTATTCCTCTGCAGTTGACACAAAGGTGCTTTGCATCAATAATACACGCGACATCTTTTGTTCCCAAAGCTTCTTTCAAAGCATCTACAATCTGCATGGTAAGCCTTTCCTGAACTTGTGGTCTCTTCGCATAGTAATCCACAATTCTGTTAATTTTTGAAAGACCGATTACTTCCCCATTGGAAATATAAGCAACATGGGCTCTTCCTATGATAGGTAAAAAGTGGTGTTCGCAGAAAGAATATACGGTGATATCTTTCTCTACCAGCATTTGGCGGTATTTGTATTTATTGGAGAAAGTGGATATTCCTGGTTTGTTTTCAGGGAGCAGTCCTCCGAAAATCTCATTCACATACATTTTGGCAACACGTCTTGGAGAGTCTTTTAGAGAATCATCCGTCATGTCCATTCCTAATGTTTCCATAATTTCGCCAAAAAGCTCGGTAATTTTTTCAATTTTTTCCTGTGGCGATTTATCAAAAGCATCTTTCCTTATAGGCGTATGTTCTTTTCCAGTGAAAATATCATCGTCGTTATCAGTAAAATCAACCATTTTTATTTAATTTGCAGCAAAAATACGGATAATATCTATTTCTCTATTTTAAATAAGATGAAAAACATTATCTTTTATAGCTATTCTGATTAAAAAGCCTATGATTATTGTCGAAGAAGTACAAAACACACTCCATAAAAAAGAATTTCTAGAATTTCCAGCCCGTCTTTATCAATCCGACAAAAATTATATCCGCCCTTTAGATAAGCATATTGAGGAGATTTTTGATCCTGAAAAAAATAAATTCTTTAAAAACGGGGAATGTAAAAGATTTTTGTTTAGAAAGAATAACAAAACGGTTGGTAAAGTAGCTGTTTTTGTGAACGGTTGTTATGAGCAGAAGCAGCCTACGGGAGGAATTGGTTTTTTCGACTGCATTCATGACCAGGAAACTGCCAATTTTATTTTTGACCATTGTAAAAAATGGCTTCAGGAAAAAGGAATGCAGGCAATGGATGGCCCAATCAATTTTGGGGAGCGGGATAAATTCTGGGGGCTTTTGATTGAAGGTTTTGCTGAGCCTTTGTTTGGAATGAATTATAACTTCCCTTACTACAAAGATCTTTTTGAAAATTATGGATTTAAGATTTATTTTGAACAGCTTTGTTTTACAAGACCTGTTTTTGCAGAAGTTTCAAGGATTTTTACGATTGCCCATGAAAAGAACAAAAGAAATCCTGCTATTTCGGCTCAGCCTATGAAAAAGAATAATCTGGCGAAATTTGCAAAAGATTTTACTGAGGTTTATAATAAAGCATGGGCATCTCATGGGGAAGGAAAACATCTGGAAGAATCCAAAGTTCTGAAAATGTTCAATACGATGAAACCTATCATCAATGAGCATATTTCCTGGTTTGTCTATGAACATGATAAACCTATTGCAATGTGGATCAATATTCCTGACCTCAACCAATGGTCTAAATATCTGAATGGAAAGTTCGGGATTTTTGAAAAAATTAAATTTTTGTTTTTAAAACGTTTTAAAAAGAATGAGAAAATGATGGGGCTCGTTTTTGGTGTAGTTCCTGAGTGGCAGAAGAAAGGCATTGACGGATATATGATCTGGGAAGGGACTCAACATTTGAGAAAACATACAGATTTTACTATTACGGAACTTCAGTGGATTGGTGATTTTAATCCGAAAATGATCAAGATTGCAGAAACTCTTGATACCAGTATTACCCGAAAACTGGCGACCTACAGGTATTTATTTGATAGAAATAAAGAGTTTGAAAGACACCCGGACTTATAGATTAAGAACAATTATTTCTTTTCACATAAATTGATGGAATAGTTGTATTTTTGAAAGTAAATTTTTAATAAACTAAATAAAACCATATACAATGAGAAAAATCATTATAAGTATCTTATTAGTATCATTCATTCCTCTTTCTGCACAGCAGATGACTACATTGAGCTATGACGGATCACGATTACTGAATCACACGTTTTATCAAAATGGAGATTCAACCGGTAAGGGAATCAGCTATGATGACATACAGGGGACTCCTTACTATGACAAAGCATTTTCGCCTGCTAAATTTATTGTTGCAGACAGAGCTGAAAATGCTGTAGCACGTTATAATATGTATTTTGATGAAGTAGAGTTCAAGAAGGATGAAGAAACGTATTCTTTAGTTCCGGACAGTCCTTTTACCAGAATTGAATTTACCAGAACAAAAGAGACATTGGTAAAGCTGGACACTGGTGATGATTTAAAAGGATATTTCTTTGAATTGGCAGGGGGTAAAAACGGACTTTATAAAAAACTGAAATCTCAATTTAAAAATGCTGTTGCTGCAAGAAATTCATATGAAATGGACAGACCAGCAATCTTTAATACACTGGATCCGGTTTATTATATCAAGACAGAATCGGGATATATTAAAAACCCAAAGAAAGTAAAAGAGATAACAGAAGCTTTTCCTGCGAAAAAAGATGATATTGAAAAATTCGTAAAATCGAATAATATTAAAATAAATAGAGAAGCAGACCTCATCAAACTGGTTAAGTTCTTAAATCAATAAAAAATAAACCCCTGTGAAATTCACAGGGGTTCCTTCATTTTTGGTACTTTTATTAGAATAGCTCACCGGCTACTTTTTTAATGTTATCACTTTTCCCCATTGAGTAAAAGTGCAGTACAGGAACTCCGAAATCCAGAAGCTCTTTGCATTGTGCAATGGCCCACTCTACTCCGATCTGCTTTACAGCTTCATTATTCTTGGCATTTTCCACTTCATTGATCAGTTCTTCGGGAAGATCTATTTTGAATACCTGTGGCAGGATTTTCAAGTGCTTCTTTGTCGCTATAGGTTTGATTCCCGGAATAATCGGAACCGTGATTCCCATTTCTCTTGCTTTCTGAACGAATTCAATATACTTTTTATTGTCAAAGAACATTTGAGTAACAATATAATCTGCTCCGGCATCAACTTTTTGTTTCAGCCACTTCAGGTCATAATTCATGGAAGGGGCTTCCATATGTTTTTCCGGATATCCGGCGACACCAATGCAGAATTTATTCAGTTCATCACATGCCTGTTCTTCGTTATGAAGATATTTTCCTCTTCCGAGATTATTAATCTGATTCACAAGATCCATGGCACTTGGATGTCCTCCCTGAGTAGGTTCGAAATACTGATGTCCTTTCATGGCATCTCCTCTTAAAGCCATAACATTATCAATTCCGAGATACATACAGTCTACCAGCAGATATTCTGTTTCTTCTTTCGTGAATCCTCCACAAAGAAGGTGTGGTACTGTATCTACATTATATTTATGTTGAATAGCGGCACAAATTCCCAAAGTTCCAGGACGCATTCTTGTAATACGGCGTTCCATGAGACCATTTCCTTTATCCAGATAGATATATTCTTCTCTGGATGTGGTAACATCAATGAATGGTGGTTTGAATTCCATCAACGGATCTATATTGGTATAGAGATCTTCAATCCCGATTCCTTTCTGTGGCGGAACAACTTCTAAGGAGAATAAAGTTTTTCCATTAGCGTTTTTAATGTGTTCTGTTATCTTCATGTTAATTTTAATCTGCTAAGTTTGGCGACAACCACTTTCTCGCTTCTTGAATGCTGCAACCTCTTCTTGCTGCATAATCTTTAAGCTGGTCTTCTGTAATTTTTCCTAATCCGAAGTATTTGGCATGCGGGCTTCCGAAATAATATCCGGAAACAGACGCTGTTGGGAACATGGCAAGGCTTTCTGTAAGGAAAACGCCAGTATTTTCTTCTACTTTTAATAGATCCCAGATTGTTTTCTTTTCCAGATGGTCTGGACAAGCCGGGTATCCCGGAGCCGGACGGATTCCTTTGTATTTCTCGGCAATCAATTCTTCATTGCTTAAAGCTTCCTGATTGGCATATCCCCAGTATTCTGTTCTTACTTTTTTATGTAAAAATTCGGCATAAGCCTCTGCAAAACGGTCTGCCAGAGCTTTTACCATGATGGAATTGTAATCATCATTGGCTTTTTCGTATTCATTAGACAGTTCATCGGTTCCAAAGCCGGTGGTTACACAGAATGCTCCCACGTAATCAGTTTTTCCAGAACTTTGAGGGGCGATGAAATCACTTAGAGCCAGATAGTCTTTTCCTTTTGATCTCTGAGCCTGTTGTCTTAAAGTTAAAAACTTCGCCTGCTCATTATTATTTTCGTCAAAAATTAAGATATCATCCGATTCATTGGAATTGGCTTTAAAGATTCCGAAGATGGCTTTTGCTGTCAATAGCTTTTCATCTAAAATCCTCTTTAGAATAACCTGAGCATCTTTGAATAATTCTTTCGCCTGTGCGCCCACTACCTCATCTTCTAAGATATTCGGGTATTTCCCGTGAAGATCCCAGCTTCTGAAAAACGGAGACCAGTCGATGAAAGGAAGAAGTTCTCTCAGATCCTGATTTTCGATTACTTTTATTCCTATCGTATTTGGGGTAAAGATTTCTTCGTTTTCCCAGTCAATTTTAAAATGATTTTCTCTTGCTTCTTCAATGGAAACATAATCTTTGTCTACCTGTCTGTTCAGGAACTTTTCTCTGAAGTCGGAGTAATCATTCTTTAAATCCGAAACATATTCTTTATTTCTGTCACCCAACAATGAGCTTACTACGTTTACGGCTCTTGATGCGTCATTCACGTGAACGACAGCGTTTTTATATTTTAAATCGATTTTCACAGCAGTATGTGCTTTGGAAGTTGTAGCACCACCGATTAATAAAGGAAAATCTAAGTTTTGTCTTTCCAATTCTGAAGCGATATACACCATTTCATCCAAACTTGGTGTAATCAGCCCGCTTAATCCTATCACGTCTACTTTTTCTGCAATGGCTGTCTGGATAATCTTTTCGGCAGGAACCATTACTCCAAGATCAACTATTTCGTAGTTGTTACAACCCAGAACAACACTCACAATATTTTTACCGATGTCATGAACGTCCCCTTTTACTGTTGCCATTAAGATTTTACCATTAGCTGGTCTTGATCCGTCTTTTTCCGCTTCAATATAAGGTTGTAAATAGGCCACTGCTTTTTTCATTACCCTTGCGGACTTCACTACCTGCGGCAGAAACATTTTTCCGCTTCCGAATAAATCTCCTACCACTCCCATTCCGGTCATCAGATTAATTTCAATGACATGAAGTGGTTTTGCAGCCAATTGTCTCGCTTCTTCTACATCTTCTTCAATGAAACGATCAATTCCTTTTACCAGGGCATAGGTAATTCTTTCCTGCAATGGATTGCTTCGCCATTCAAGATCTTCAGTCTTTTCTTTTTTTACAGATTTGTGCTTTTCAGAATAGTCAAGAAGCCTTTCTGTAGCATCTTCTCTTTTATCCAGAATTACGTCTTCTACAAGCTCCAGAAGTTCTTTATTGATCTCATCATACACCTCAAGCATGGCTGGGTTTACAATACCAATGTTCATTCCTGCCTGGATTGCGTGGTAAAGGAATACGGAGTGCATCGCTTCTCTTACGGTATCATTTCCACGGAAAGAGAAGGAAACATTGCTCACTCCTCCACTTACAGAGGCATAAGGAAGATTTTGTCTTACCCAGCGTGTCGCTTCAATAAAATCGATGGCATTTCTTCTGTGCTCATCCATTCCTGTTGCTACCGGAAATATATTTAAGTCGAAAATAATATCTTCTGCAGGGAAGCCAAGCTGGTTTACAAGGATATCATAGGAACGTTTTGAAATTTCAATTCTTCGTTCAAAACTGTCAGCCTGCCCTACCTCATCAAATGCCATTACAATAACTGCTGCTCCATATCTTTTAATGGCTTTAGCATGTTTGATAAATTCTTCTTCGCCTTCTTTTAAGCTAATGGAATTCACTACACACTTTCCTTGAGCTACCTGAAGACCTGCTTCAAGGATTTCCCATTTAGAAGAATCTACCATGATCGGGATTCTTGCAATATCCGGTTCGGAGGCAATTAAGTTCAGGAATTTGATCATGGATGCTTTACCATCAATCAAACCATCATCAAAATTGACATCCAGAATCTGGGCACCTCCTTCTACCTGATGGCGGGCAATATCTAATGCTTCAGAGAATTTCTCCTCCTTGATCAGTCTTAAAAACTTTTTGGAACCGGCAACGTTTGTCCTTTCACCAACATTGATGAAATTACTTTCCGGCGTTATGATAAGAGGCTCAAGGCCTGATAATCTTAAATATTTCATTTTATTCTTCTAAAATATAGTAGGCATTATTGGCATTCTGCCTCAATAAATTCCAGTATTTGCCTGAAAGTTGCAATCACTGAAAATTTCCCGTATGCTAAATAACATTTTTTAGCAAGTCCCCTGCTTTCCTTGGCGGATACTGTTCTACCAGATCAGCGATCGCTTTAATATGTTCAGGAGTTGTACCGCAGCATCCTCCGATAATATTGATAAGCCCTTTTTCCACATATTCTTTGATCTGTCTTGCCATATCTTCAGGGGTTTCGTCATATTTTCCGAAAGCATTGGGTAAACCGGCATTCGGATAAGCTGAAACATAGAATTCTGAATTATGAGCCAGTGTTTCAAGGTAAGGAGTCAGCTGATCGGCCCCCAGTGCACAGTTGAAACCTACACTTAATAAATTCAGGTGGGAAACTGAGATCAGGAAAGCTTCTGCTGTCTGTCCGCTCAATGTTCTTCCGGAAGCATCGGTAATGGTTCCTGAAACCATGATCGGAATTTTTATTCCTCTTTCATCCTGCAGCTCATCAATGGCGAATAAGGCTGCTTTTGCATTCAATGTATCAAAGATGGTCTCTACTAAAAGGATGTCAGAACCTCCGTCCAGTAAAGCTTCACACTGCTGTTTGTAAGCTACTCTCAATTCTTCAAAAGTGATAGCTCTGTATCCTGGATCATTCACATCCGGGCTTAAACTTGCCGTTCTGTTCGTTGGTCCTATAGATCCTGCTACGAATCTTGGTTTGTCCGGATTTTTTGCGGTGTATTCGTCACAGGCTTTTCTCGCAATTTTTGCAGACTCATAGTTCAGGTCGTATACCAGATTTTCCATATGATAATCTGCCATCGCAATAGTAGTTCCTGAAAACGTATTGGTTTCTATGATATCAGCTCCCGCTTCAAGGTATTTCTTGTGAACTTCTTCAATCGCCTGAGGCTGCGTCAGGGAAAGCAGATCATTATTTCCTTTTACCGGATGTTCCCAGTCTTTGAAACGTTCTCCACGATAATCTTCTTCTTCAAATTTGTATCGCTGAAGCATGGTTCCCATTGCACCGTCAAGAATTAAAATTCTTTCGGATAATGCTTTATATAATTGTTCTGAATTCTTCATTTTCTATCAATTTGTAACAGTTTATAAATCCGATGACCAATTTTTTACATAAGAGGATTTTTTTATTGATGACTTCAAAATCTTCTTTAGAAATGTAATGTTGGTCTAGAGCCCAATGGAAATGAGATTCCAGCTTATTAAGAGATTCTCCTGCGATATGTAGAAACTGTAAAGTATCTTCAGGGGTCTCTCTTCTACTTCCTTCCGTAATATTGAACGAAACTGAAGTTGCTATTCTTCTTATTTGACTTGTTAAAGCCAATAATTCTTCTCCAGGAAAGTTTGTGGTCAAAATATAAGTCAGAGTAACCAACTTTCGCACTTCCCTATAAATTACTAATTCTGTGTAGTCCCTATCCATTTTGGCTGTATAAACTGTAAACGATTAACTAATCTAAAGCCTGTTTCAGGTCTGCAATGACATCTTCTACATTTTCCAGTCCTACTGAACAACGAACCAATCCTGCTGTAATCCCTACTTCATTTCTTTCTTCGTCAGACAGTTTAGAATGGGTAGTGGATGCCGGGTGAGTAACGATCGTTCTTGTATCACCTAAGTTAGCAGATAGTGAGCACATTTGTATCTTATCTAAGAAGTTTCTTCCTCCTTCTATTCCTCCTTTTATTTCAAACGCTACGATATTTCCTCCAAGCTTCATCTGCTTTTTGGCTATTTCATAACTTGGGTGGGATTTCAGGAAGGGATATTTTACCAGTTCAACATTGGGATGGCTTTCTAAAAACTCAGCTACCTTCAATGCATTCTCACAGTGCTTTTCTACTCGGATAGCTAATGTTTCAAGGCTTTTTGATAATACCCAGGCATTAAAAGGAGACAATGCAGGTCCTGTATTTCTTGCAAAAAGATAAATTTCTCGGATAAGGTCTTCTTTTCCTACTGCTATTCCTCCTAAAACTCTCCCTTGCCCGTCAATCAGTTTCGTGGCTGAGTGTACAACAATGTCTGCACCGTATTTGATAGGCTGCTGAAGATAAGGCGTTGCAAAACAGTTATCTACAATAAAAATAAGATTATGTTTTTTAGCGATCTGCCCGAAGAACTCAAGATCCAGAATTTCAATAGCCGGATTGGTAGGCGTTTCAAGGTATAAGATCTTGGTATTAGGTTTAATGTATTGTTCAATATTCTCTGCATCTCCTGCTTTGAAATAAGATGTTTCAATATTCCATTTCGGGAAATATTTGGTAAACAAAGTGTGTGTAGACCCGAATACTGACTGACAGCTTACGATATGATCTCCTGCATTTAACAAAGCTGCAAATGTAGAATAGATGGCTGCCATTCCTGTTGCAAAGGCATATCCTGCTTCTGCACCTTCCATTTTAGCGATCTTGTCTGTAAACTCTGTTACGTTGGGATTAGAGAAACGGCTGTACAGGTTTTTAGGTTTTTCTTCTGCAAAGCTTGCTCTCATATCTTCCGCATCCTGAAATATAAAACTGGAAGTAAGATATAATGGTGTAGAATGCTCATCAAATTGGGTTCTTTCCGTTTGGGTTCTTATTGCTGATGTTTCAAAATTTTCCATATAGTTTTAATTTGTCAATTTAACAGTGTAATCATCAGATTCTTCGCTATGCTCAGAATGACAATTGCAGTAATGACTACACTGTTATATTAAGTATTATTTCGTTTCACTTACTCTTAAAATATCTCCGAATACACCTCTTGCTGTCACCTGTGCTCCGGCTCCGGCTCCCATAATCACGATTGGGTTTTCACCATAGCTTTCTGTATAAATTTCAAAGATTGAATCTGAACCTTTCAACTGTCCTAATGCTGAAGTTGCAGGAACAGAAATCAGTTTTACATCCAGTTCGCCTTTATCTTTCTGTAAATCACCGTGTAGATCACCTACATACCTCAATACATGTCCGGGTTCCTGATTTTCTTTTATTTTCTGATACTCTTCGTCCAGCTCTTCCAGTCTTGACAGGAATTCTGATTTCGAAACCTCAAGTAAGCTTTCCGGAACCAGATTTTGAATATTGATATCTCCGAATTCGTTGATTAAGTCTAATTCTCTTGCCAGGATCAATAATTTTCTTGCTACATCATTTCCAGATAAGTCTTCTCTTGGATCCGGTTCTGTGTATCCTTTTTCCAAAGCTTCATTGATAATGGTTGAGAATTTATCGTCTCTCAAAGAAAAATTATTGAAAACATAACTCAAGGTTCCGGAGAACACTCCTTTGATTCTTGTGATATTTTCTCCTGAAAGGTGTAATAATTTAATGGTATCAATTAACGGTAAACCTGCACCAACATTGGTTTCATACAGATAACGTCTGTTATTTTTACTCAACGTATATCTTAGTTTTCTGTATTCTTCTATCGGAAGGGTATTGAAAATTTTGTTGGAAGAAACAAGATCGAATCCATTTTCTGCTAAAGCATGATAGTTTTTTACAAAATCTTTGCTTGCTGTATTATCCACAACAATTAGATTCTCCAATTGATTTTCATTGGAGAAATTAATCAGTTCTTCTACATTCGATGGATGTTCTGCTGTCAAAACCTCTTCCCCCCAATTGGCATCAAATCCTTTTTTGTTGAAGGCAATTTTCTTTGAATTAGCTACTGCAACTACTTTAAGGTCTATTTTTTTACGCTTTTTAATTTCTTCTGCAGATTCCAAGACCTGTTGTATCAATGTCTTTCCTACGTTTCCATGACCAATGATTGCCAGATGAACTGTCTTTGGTTTTTTGAAAATTTCAGATTCTATAATGTTTCTCGTTTTTTCATCCTGTGAGGAAGTCACTACGATGTTGACTCTGTTTTCTCCTGCTACCTGATTCAAAAGCAATGGGAAAACATTGTTTCTTGCCAGTTCTGCAAAGACTTTATTGAAATCTTCTGCTACAAAACCGATTACAGAAACATTATTGATACTATAGATTTGAGAAACTTTTCCAGATTTTCTTTCTGCTTCGAACTCATCAATAAGACAGGCTACTGCTTTTTCTGCATCAATTTCCTGAACCAGGATAGAAATTCCGTTTTCTATGGCCTGCTGAGAGATTACTCCTACACTGATACGCGCTAAAGTAAGCGCTTTAAAAATTCGTCCATCAATCCCGATTTCTCCCAGGAAATCTTCACCTTCAAATTTGATGATTGATCTGTTCTTCAAAAATTTTATTTCGTTAGCATTTTTCATTACTTCTGTAAAATGTTTTTAATGATATTATTTAATTGTTGATATTCCATTAGGAAGGCATCATGCCCGTGTATAGATTGGATCTCGTGATAAGAAACATCCTTATTTTTCTCTTGTAAGTTTTCAAAACACATTCGGATTTCAGAAGCCGGGAAGAATAAGTCTGTATCTACTGAGATCATGTGCATTCGTGCCTGTATGTTCTCCAGTGCTATTTCATTAGCATTGATATTCATCAAGAGATGATTCATCAGCTTGTATGCTTTTAAACTAAACCTTTCGTTTATCGCATTGCCATGATAAACCAACCAGTCTTCTGATTCCAGGCGTTGTTTGTCCTGATTATATTGGTTTTGAAATCTATCGTTGAGTGACTGTGGAGTTCTGTAACACAACATGGCGTGAATTCTTGCTTTCTGTAATGGTTCCTTTTTATCATTCAATAAAAATTTCTGAACCAGACACTGTGCATGAAGCCAGTCGTGCGTTCTGTAATCACATGCTATAGGAATAAATATTTCTGCGAGATCCGGCTGCTTGGCAAGCATTTCCCAGGCAATCCCTCCTCCCAAAGAGCCTCCGATAATGGCATATAAATTTTTTATATGTAAAGCTTCAAGCCCTTTCAGAAATATCGCTGCGATATCCGAAGGAGTGAAGTCTTCATAGTCTTCAATTAAAAAATCGTCATATCCGTTTCCGGGTATATTAAAGCACAGAACAGTATATTTATCGGTATCTACAATCTGATTTTCTCCTACCAACTGTTTCCACCAGCCATTATCTCCGGATACATTGGAATTTCCGGTAAGAGCATGATTGATTAAAATGATAGGGGCTGTAAACAGATCTTTCCCAAAAAGCTGATAGCTTAACGGGATATGGTATTCCTTTTGGGAATAAGTTTGATACGAAAGATTAATATAGTTTAATTCTGTTTTCAATTCTATTAAATTTTAATACAATTGAAAATGCCACAGGAAATGGCTGAAAAAGAACTTCAGTGAGTTATCTGTCCAAAATACTTTGGTAGAACGTAGCACCTTCTTTGCTTGCGCAAAGGGTTGCTAAGGTTTCATAGGGTCTAATCCCTCAACCTTTCTTGATAACATTTTCAATATTTGAATGAACGAATGATGCAAAGGTAGTTCTTTTCTTTTAATTTCAAAAAAAAATTATTTTAATATTCAAAAAAGCCCTTAAATACAAGTATTTCAAGACTATATTAATAATTATTCAGATGAAAAAAATTGGAATTGCTCCTCAAAAAAACTAACTTCGTGGGGAAAAATGATGAGATATGACCGCTGAAAAAGAAAGATTACAAGATACCAAATGGAAAAACTGGGGACCTTATGTAAGCAACCGGCAGTGGGGAAATGTACGCGAAGATTATAGCCCGAACGGGAATGCCTGGAATTTTACCAATCATAATAATGCCGAAAGCTATGCCTACCGCTGGGGTGAAGAAGGTATTGCCGGAATTTCTGATGTAAAGCAGATTTTTTGTTTTTCGTTTTCGTTTTGGAACAAGAAAGACAAAATGATAAAAGAAAGGTTCTTCGGATTGAGCAACCCCCAGGGGAATCATGGGGAAGACATCAAAGAAATCTTTTATTATCTGGATAATACACCTACTCATAGCTATATGAAAATGGTTTACAAATATCCAATCAACGAATTTCCTTACGATGACCTTATTGCAGAAAACGGGAGACGCAGTAAAAAGGAACCGGAATATGAAATTTTCGATACCGGAATTTTCGATAATGATGAATATTTTGATATTTTCATTGAATATTGCAAAGCCGATCACAATGATATTTTTGCCAGAGTAACGATCTGCAACCGAAGCCAGCATGAAGCTCCTATTCTGGTAGCTCCTACTGTATGGTTCAGAAACAACTGGAAATGGGGATATAATACTTATAAAGGAGAACTCAATGCTTCTCATGATGGAAGTATAAACATTGCTCACGACAGTATTTCTATCAAGAAACTGTATTCCAGAAACTCAAATGCACAAAGTCTATTCTGTGATAATGAAACCAATACTTCTAAGCTTTACGGAGCTCCCAGAAGTGAAAACACCTATTTCAAAGATGGAATCAATGATTTCATTATTCATAAAACAGATACAGTAAATCCCGAAAAAAGAGGTACAAAAGCTTCTTTACTGATTGACGAAGTTATTGGAGCAGGAGAATCAAAAGTTTTTGAATTCAGATTATGTCCTGAGGGGACAGATGAACCTTTTGAAAACTTTGATGAAATTTTCAATACTCGGCAGGCTGAAGCTGAGGATTTTTATAAAGAAGTTCAGAATGACACCGTAAACGAAGATGAAAGAAATGTCCAGAGGCAGGCTTTTGCAGGACTGCTTTGGAATAAACAGTTCTATCATTATAATATCGGAAAATGGCTGAAAGGTGATCCCAACTTTGAAGCCCCAAGAAATTTCAACGAATATGTAAGAAATACAGAATGGAATCATCTCCACAATAAGGATATTATTTCCATGCCTGACAAATGGGAATATCCATGGTATGCTACGTGGGATCTGGCATTTCACTGTGTTCCTTTTTCTATCATCGATGCAGAATTTGCTAAAGGACAGCTTCTGTTACTTACGAAAGAATGGTATATGCATCCTAACGGCCAGCTTCCTGCCTATGAATGGAATATGAGTGACGTGAATCCGCCCGTACATGCGTGGTCATGCTTCCGTGTTTTTAAAATTGATGAAAAAAATAACGGAAAACCGGATTTATTATTCTTAGAGAAAGTATTTCAGAAACTGCTTCTTAATTTCACGTGGTGGGTGAACCGAAAGGATAAAAACGGGAAAAACATCTTTGGAGGAGGTTTTCTTGGTCTCGATAATATCGGAGCTTTTGACCGAAATATGGAACTAAAGGACGGCCAGCACCTTGAACAGGCAGACGGAACAAGCTGGATGGCAATGTATGCACTGAATATGATGCGTATTGCGATGGAACTTGCCCAATATTACCAGGTCTATGAAGATATGGCGATCAAGTTTTTTGAGCATTACCTTTATATTGCTGAAGCGATGGAAAATCTGGGGGAAGGAACGAAAGGTCTCTGGAATGAGGAAGACGGATTCTTTTATGATGTACTACAGCTTGGAAACGGAGACAGCGTCTCTTTAAAACTAAGAAGTATTGTAGGTTTGATTCCTATGTTTGCCGTTGAGATTGTGGATCATCATTTACTGGAAAAGATGCCTAATTTCAGAAGCAGAATGGAATGGATCTTAAAAAATAAACCGGAACTCACCAAACTTGTTTCCCATTGGGACGAGGAAGGGCAAGGCCGAAAACACCTGATGAGCATCCTGCGTAAAAACAGACTAACAAAGGTTCTGACCAGAATGCTTGATGAAAATGAGTTCCTGAGTTCTTACGGAATCCGTGCTATGTCTAAGGTATACGAGGAAAATCCTTTTGTCTTCTCAGTGCACGGAAAAGAAAATATAGTATACTACACACCTGCAGAAAGTGACAGCCGAATGTTCGGAGGAAACAGCAACTGGCGCGGACCCATATGGTTTCCTATCAACTTTCTGATTGTAGAAAGTCTGCAACGCTTCCATTTTTATTATGGAAACAGTTTAAAAGTAGAATTCCCAACGGGAAGCGGTGATAAAAGAAATCTTGATGAAGTGGCTCAAAATATCAGCAAAAGACTTTGTTCCCTGTTTTTAAAGGATGAACATGGGCAAAGAGCCTTTAATGGTGGTAATCCCAAGTTCAATTACGATGAACATTTCAGAGATTACATTACCTTCTTTGAATATTTCCATGGAGACAACGGCCGTGGTGTAGGTGCATCTCACCAAACAGGATGGACTGCTACTGTAGCGAAACTGATAAAACCAAGACTTACCTTTTAATCAACAATGAGTAATAGGTAATGAGCAATAAAAAAGCCGGATGAATCATCCGGCTTTTTCTATTTTTTTAAATGAGAGATTAAATTTTTTCTCCGTTCACATATACTTCGTATCCGATTTCTACATTCGGTTCCAACGTTTTTGATACGGAACAGTATTTTTCAAAAGAAAGTTCTGCTGCTTTCTGTGCCTTTTTAGGATCAATTTCTCCTTCTAAAAGGAACTTAACGTTAATCGATTTAAAAGGTTTTGCATCATCTACCTGTACTCTTTCTCCTTCTACTTCAGCCTGGAAACTCCTGATTTCCTGACGCTGCTTCTTCAGAATAGAAACTACATCAATTCCGCTGCATCCAGCCACTGCCATCAGTACACTTTCCATGGGAGAAACTCCTTTTGCTCCCGGCTGGGAAGTATTATCCAAAAGAATAGAATTTCCCTGAGCGTTGGTACATTCAAATAAAAAATCGTCGTTTATTCTGTTAAGTGTAATTTTCATTATTTATTGCTTATTACTTCTACAAAGTTATAAAATTCCTCTTGCTTTTATCTCCAAATATTTATTGATAACATCGATATTCAAATTTTCCGGAAGAGTATAGACCGTATAAATTCCATATTTACGGAGTTCCTGGATGATCAGTTTCTTTTCAAATTCAAATTTTTCAGCAATGACCTCATCATAAATTTCCTGCATATTCTCAGGATTTTTGTTGATCAGCGTCTGTAGTTCTGAATTTTTAAAAAATACGACTACAAGCAAATGGTTCTTAGCAATTCCACGAAGATATTTCAGCTGCCGGTTCAGCCCATCCAGTGTTTCAAAGTTGGTAAAAAGCAGAATTAAACTTCTTTGATTGAGGGAATATTTTACATCCTGATACAAACGGTTGAAATCACTTTCGAAGAAATCTGTTTTAATGTTGTAAAGTGCTTCAGAGATTTTCTTCAGCTGTCCGGATTTGTTATCAGCGGCAATTTTATTTTCAGCTTTCTTGGAAAAAGTCATCATTCCTGCTCTGTCTCCTTTTCTCAAAATAATATGAGAAAGTGCCATCGTGGCATTAATGGAATAATCCAGTAAGCTTAGTCCGTTGAAAGGCATTTTCATGGTTCTTCCTTTATCAATCAGCATAAAAATACGCTGTGATTTTTCATCCTGAAACTGGTTTACCATCAGACGGTTGGTCTTGGATGTTGCTTTCCAGTTGATCGTTCTGATATCATCTCCGGGAACATATTCTTTGATCTGCTCAAATTCCATGGTGTGTCCCAGCTTTCTCACTCTCTTGATCCCACCTAATAAAAATTCACTCTGAATGGCCATCAGCTCATATTTTCTGAGATGAATAAAAGACGGATAAGACGGCAGCACAGCATCTTTCTGGAAAATAAATCTTTTGGAAATTAATCCCAATGGTGATGATGCATAGACATTCAACCCTCCGAAATGATATTCTCCTCTTACTTTAGGCTCTAATGAATATTGAAAGAAGGTATTCGCTCCTGAAGCAATCTGCTTTTCGATCAGAAAATCTCTTTTCTGAAACTGAAACGGGATTTCATCAATAATCTTAGTATTTATGGTAAAGCTGTAATTATTCTTGATATCAATTTTTACAAAATTCTCATCTCCGTTGGACAATTTTTCCGGCAGAATTCTTTGGACCCGTAATGCATTCTTTTGATTAAAAAGCAACAGAAAATCTACCATTGCCGCCAGAAAGCAAATCAGGAGTGCAATATGGGCTACCCACATCAGCACCGGAAAGAAAAATGCCAGGACATACAGGATCCCCACTCCGATGAGTGCAAAAAAGAAACGTGTATTGATGTATAAGTTTTTCATTGGTTAGGGATTAGGATTTAGGATAAAGGGATCTGGGATTATTACCCATCCACTTCTCTCTATTACCTATCTCGGTATTTCAATTCCTTCTAAAATCTGGCGGATAATTTCATCAGCGGTAAGTCCTTCCATTTCTCTTTCGGGAGATACAATTACCCTGTGTCTTAAAACAGCGTAGCTAGCTTCTTTAATATCTTCAGGAGTTACAAAATCCCTTCCTCTTAGTGCTGCAAATGCTTTTGAAGCTGTAAGAAGTGCCAGTGATGCTCTTGGAGAAGCTCCCAGATATAAGAATTGATTTTCTCTGGTATTGATGATAATTTTAGCAATATATTCCATCAGCTGAGCTTCCACAATGATTTCTTTTACCAGATGCTGGTAGCTCTTCAACTGTTCGGCTGTGATAACCCGGTTTACCCCTTCTGTTTTATCTTCTTTTTTACTTTCGTGCTGATTTTTAATGATCGCTATTTCCTGCTCAAGATTAGGATATCCTACATTGATTTTGAATAGAAAACGGTCCAGTTGAGCTTCCGGAAGCCGGTATGTTCCCTCATGTTCAATCGGGTTTTGTGTAGCAATAACCAGGAAAGGCTCTTCCAAAATATAACGTGTTCCGTCCATTGTGATCTGCCTTTCTTCCATTACTTCAAATAATGCAGACTGTGTCTTTGCCGGTGATCTGTTGATCTCATCAATCAGGATGAAATTGGAGAAGATAGGTCCTTTTTTAAATTCAAATTCTGAATTTTTCACATTGAATATGGATGTTCCCAGGATATCAGAAGGCATCAGATCCGGAGTAAACTGGATTCTGCTGAAACCTACGTCAATGGTTTTGGCTAATAATTTCGCGGTGATTGTTTTCGCTACTCCCGGAACGCCTTCAATAAGAACATGACCGTTCGAAAGTAATGCTGCCAAAAGGTGTTCAATCATTTTCTCCTGCCCTACGATTACTTTTCCGATCTCAGATTTTACTTTCTCCAGGCTTGCACGAAGTTCAATCATATCGATTCTCGACTGAAACTGTTCTTCCTGTTTATTAAGATTAATAGAACTTTCGTTTTCTATGTTGGGGTTATCAAAATTTTCCATAATAAATTTTCATTGGTCAGCCTAACAATGGATCTCTATAACTACTTTATTCAAGTGAATTGTAGTTATCAGCATCGAAAAACTGTTGCATCTTTAGGTTATTATATTCTTCTATTATTTAAGTATTTCATCAAGGAGCTTATTGATCCTTGTAAGGTCTTCCTTCATTACACTGGCGTAAGGATCCTGAGCTTTTTTGATAAGCCCTATTGCTTCACTGATCATTTCCACTGGCTTTCCAGTTTTCAGTTGTAATTTTTTTGCAAATTCTTCGTCTAAATTCTGGGTATCTATCAACAGATCCATTCTCACTTTGTTCAGAAAATATTGTGCCTTCTTGGCCATCATATCATGAAAATCACCTTCCTGAAGATACAGATTTCCAATACTTTTCACAAAATCCAGAGACGTATTTTTTAACGGCTCTTCTACAGGCACTATTCTCTGCTTTCTCTTTGCATTAAAGAAAATGAAAAGGATAAATCCTCCTAAAAACACCCACCATGCATATTTTAAAGCCGGATTAGACAGTATAAATCTCATAAAGAAACGGGATGCAGAACTTTTGTTGGATACAAACCAAAGAGTTTCTCTATCCTGTAAATACGAAAATACATCCTGAGCGTATTTTACATTTCCCGGTTTCAGAAGACAATAATTGGTCAGGAAAAGAGGTTCGGTGTGAGCATAAATATATCCTTTTCCAAACTTCACTTTGATAAAGTTGGCCTGATCTGTATTTTTTTTCTCTACCGTTTTACCAAGTACTTCCACTTTGGGTTTGATAAATGAGAATCCTCGGCCGGATGGAAATTTATCCAGTTTTATAAAATCATTCTGAAATTTTTTATCCGTAAGTTTCAGGACATTTTCTTCTTCAAAAGAGATTTCAGAATCATAATATCCAATACTGTCTGAGACCTCTTTAGGCATACGGGTTACCATCAGCATTGCATCTGAACCTTCAGATACCTGAGTCAGAATTTTATTCCAGGACTCTCTGTCAATATCATTTTCAATAACTACAATATTGTGTGGGGTCTTTTTATGCTGGCTGTAGTATTCGTAAGGTATCTGCTCAATCTTCTTCAGGTTATTTTTAAAAAGATCTTTAGCTTCATTATTAAAAACAAACAACCCAAACGGAGACTTTTCGTTGATATCAAAATTCTTCCGCCAGTCTGTCGTTTCTTTTTTGTTAACTTCAAGCAATGCCAAAACAATCATCACAATGACGAAAATTACAGCATATGTTTTGAAAGTTTTATTCATGGTTACTATTGTTATGGTTTAAATGCCTGATACTGATTTTTAAATTTCTGATAGCTTTCTTCTTCAATATTAAATTCTCCATACCAGACATAATCAAAGATATAAGAAAGATTAGAGAAGTCATTTTTCAGATGAGGAGCTTTTAACTCTGTGGCATAATCCTTATTTGTTTTCTCTGGATTCCAGTTGATCAGCTTTTTGTCGCTCAGCTTTTTAAGAACAAACAGAAATTGGTAACGAACGGCAGAACGGTAATCTCCTGCATGTTCAAATTTCGCAATACTTTCCGGAAAATTGATTTCATGGATATTCTCATGGAGTTCCTGTACATTGAGATCCAGCTTTTTATTCTTTTTGCCAAAAATAAAATTCCCGTCTTTTCCCATGATATATTTAATGATAATATAAAGCAGAAATCCTACAAGAAGAATGGCAAACAAACGGATAAGAACAGTGGTAAATTCTCCCGACTTACTGAGCGTAGTTTCACCAAAAATACTCTGTATGATCTGATCCAGTTTTCGCATCAGCTTCTGAAAGAAAGATTCTCTCGGTTTTGATACTGAATAATCAAACTCCTTTCCTTTATATCTTGACGGGACATTCTCTCTGAATGTTTTCGGATAAACCTCATTTTCCGATACCGGATTTTTCATCAATACAGAATCTGCACGCAGCATATTTCTGTAATGTCCGGTAGTATATAATGAATCTACCAGATCATCAGAATCGGAATTATCATCCTGAGCATGAACCAGCCCAAGAGAGAAAAAAAGCAGTATGAAAAAAAGAATTCTATTCATTGATTCCAATCGTGTCTATTTCTGCCAGTTCTACTTTCTGATGAAGATCTGTTCTGCTGTCATAATACATCAATCCTGCATTCACATACATCAGGTTTGAAAGAAAAAATGAAAGCAGCATCGAAATTCCGTAAAATACAAAAAACAGGATGCCCGCAGCTCCGGTAAAAGGATTCTGCTCAAAATTTCCGTCCGGTGTAGAGGTGAGAAGTGATCCGTAAAAGAATATCATCGGAATAAATGTGAACACAGAAGTTACCATGTAAATAATAATAAACATCACAAATGCAGATCCCCAATATTTCCAATAGGGTGATTTCTCACTTCCATTCGGGTAAGAAAACTGAGAACGCAAAGCATAGCTCAAACTCCCCCAGAAACCTCTGTTTGAATTAAAATAATCATACATCAGAAAGGTAGTGAAATTAAATATCGTAGGATAAAGCAGCAGGATCAGAAACAATCCGATAATAATAAAAATAAGAATGTAAGAAAAACCTACAACAAATAAAATTGCAGGAGTAACAATAAAGATCATTCCAAGGCACAGCTTACCAATTCTTCCGGCATTGTTTTTAAAGTCACTCAGAATTTCATCAGCCTTTATCTTTTCAGCTCCCTGTGCGATTCTTTTTAAATAAAAAACAGGATACAGGTAATTGACAATCATCAGAATCATAAAAAGCAGGAAAGTAAGCAACCCTACTGTAATCAGCATTCCTGAATTTTCCGAAAAATATTGTTCAAAATAATAGGTTTCACCACTAAGATTGGAACCGAATATCTGCGAAAAAAGTTCCTTATACCCGAAAATCATAACAGTTACCATTAAGATCAAAAGCAAGCCGTTGATCAGAATATAGTTCTTAAAATAATTCTTTCCGTATAATTTGAAAAAATTGAAACTATCGCTGATGAAAGTTCCAAAATCTCTTTTTTTATAAAATTGTATCATTGATGTGTTTATTAGTTTTTTTGTAGACAACAGACGGATATACAAAATAGTAGAATCCGATAATTGCCAATGAGCCAAAGATAATAACCAGATTCAGAAACAAAGGCATCTTCAAAGCATGTCTTGTTACGTAACCTTCTATAATCCCTGCACAAATAGTGAAAGGAACAGTACTTAAAAATATTTTAAATGAATCTTTAAATCCTTTTTTAAAAGAGTTAAATCTTGAAAACGTTCTCGGAAATAAAATAGAAGCTCCCAGAATCAATCCGCACATCGCTTCTACTACCATGGCAAAAATTTCAAAAACTCCGTGAAGCCAAATTCCCCTTGCACTATCTTTCAATGCTCCGTAATCATAGAAAAAATATTGAAAAGCTCCCAGCATCACACTGTTGGAAAGCAAAGCATACAATGTTCCCACCCCTCCGGCAATTCCATAAATATATAATTTTGCCCCAACCTGAATATTATTAAAAATAATCCCGATGGTACTTCCCCAGGTACTTCCACTCTGATAAACACCTACAGCATTGTTATTTTTAATATTTTCAACCGTTTCATTCACATATCCTTCACCCAGAATAATATTGACAAAGCCTTTATCATAGATTGCAGAAAGCACTCCTATTGAAGTAAATAAAATGAAAAAGAGAAATGCGTACATCAGATATCTCCGGTACTGATACATCAGCAATGGAACCTCAGTTTTAAAAAAATAAACCAGCCTGTTCTCCTCTACTCTTTTTGTTTTATAGATCTTCTGAAAAATCTGGGCAGATAAATGATTCAGATACACTGTGGTGTTACTTTTAGGATAATAAGTCTGGGCAAAAGAAAGATCGTTGATCAGGTTTATATACAATGAAGACAGGTCATCAGGATTTTTTTTAATTTTCCCTTGAATAACCTGTTCGATTCCCAACCATTTTTCTTTATTTTGTTTAATGAAATAAACTTCTCTCATAATTATTAAGGCTAAAATAATAAAAAATATGTCTCAAATTGCGATAAATACCTCACAAAATGTAAATATTAATTTTAATATTGCTGGTGTAGGAGAAAGGATGCTTGCCTTCATTATTGATCTTCTGATCAGGATTGCTTATGTGGTAATTGTTCTCTATTTATTCTTCAACATTTTCGATTTGGGATATATTTTAGACGGCCTTGATGACTGGTCTATACGAGCTGTATATCTTATCCTTACCTTCCCTATTTATATTTATCCTCTTGTTTTGGAAAGCCTGATGGAGGGCCAGACTCCGGGTAAAAAACTGATGAAAATCAAAGTGGTGAAAATTGACGGTTATCAGGCAAGCTTCGCAGATTATATGATCCGCTGGGTTTTCAGAATTGTAGATGTTTCATTTGCAGGAGTCATAGGGCTGATTTCTATGATTGTTTCTAAAAATAACCAGCGTCTGGGTGATATTGCTTCCGGAACGGCTGTTATTTCTTTGAAAAACAACATCAATATCTCTCATACCATCCTGGAGAATATCCATGAAAATTATATTCCTTCTTTCCCTCAGGTGATTGCTTTGAGTGATAACGATATGAGAATCATCAAAGATAACTATACCAAAGCTTTGAAAGTAGATGACCGGCAGATCATCAATAAGCTTTCCGATAAAATCAAAAGTATCCTGAAGCTGGAAATAGATGCTACTAAAATGACAGAAAGACAGTTTATCAATGTAATTATTAAAGATTACAACTACTACACTGGAAAAGATAATTAGGAGAGTCAATGGGCAATTTTGCTTCGCAAGCGAATTGTCAATCAAGAATTGACCATTCCCGATTGCTTATTGCTTATGCAAAGCCCGGTGTAATTTTTGTATATTTATCATTAAAGCCCTGAATCATGAAATTTGAAAACAATAAATCTGGAAACGGCGGAGTTCTTACGTTAAATAATGAAACAAAAGAAGTAGGAAGACTTACGTATACTATTTTTCCTGAAGATCATAAATTCATTATCTCTTTTGTATTGGTACACCCGGAATTTGAAGGCAGAGGAATGGGAAAATTTTTAGTGGAAGAAGCTATCAAATTTGCAAGAGAAAACAATTGGAAAGTATATCCGCACTGTTCCTATGCAAGATCCGTGATGATGAGAATGAGTGATGTGGATGATATATTTTTAAAGAATTAAAACTTCATTGAGCAGGATATGTTCAATATCATCCGGATAATCTACTTTTAGATGATGATCAGAAGCTACCCACTCCATAATTTCCTGAAGATTTAAAACCTTGGAATTAGGTATTCCCATTTTGTCAAGAGCACATGCATTGCATTCCTGTTCATATTGATTATGGATAGGAATCACAAATAGTTTTTTGTCCATAAACAATGCTTCTGCAGGACTTTCAAAACCTGCGTTGCACAAAATTCCATCACAGCCTTCAAAATATTTCAAATACTGGGTTTCATCAATAGGAAATACTTCTACATTTTTTACCTTCACCTGTACTTTGCTGTATTTTGAAAACACTTTCCATTCTACAGGAATTTTTCTTAAAATCTTAATAATATTCTCATCCGCAAAACTGGGAAGATAAACAAGATAATATCCCTGCTTGTAAGGATTAAGATTTCTGATTTTCCTTCTGATAACAGGTTTTTTGATCTGCGGATGGTAATTTTCAAAATGAAATCCTATTTTCCTTTCGCTGGGAACGTAGTATTTTAAAATCATTTCTCCCAGAAAATCTTTTTTCTTAGGCTTTGGTGTTTCCGGAAAACTCATGGAAGCCTGATGGCTGAGTTCTATCATCGGAAGATTTTTCAGTTTGGAAGCCCAGCCTGTCAAAGGTTCATAATCATTGATAATTAAATCATATTGTGACAGTTCCAATTCTTTGATTGTTTTGGCCGCTTCAAAAAATTTATTTTCGGTAAACGTTTTTCGGTACGATAAACCGCCTGTTTTATTATAAAGAAGAGAAATGCCTCTGTATTGGAAATTAATGTCGAAATCAGCCTTTAATTGCGATTGATGTCCACTGATCAATGTATCAACAGTTGCGTGTTTTTTAAGAATAGGAATAATTTCCTGTGCTCTGGCAACATGGCCGTTTCCAGTACCCTGGAATGCATACAAAATCTTCATTTAGGAAAAGTTGGTTACAATTTTTAAAAGAGCAGAATTATCCATCTCCGGGATGTCTTCCGCTTCATCATCTTTCAGCAAATGTTTATGCTCATCATAGTAAAAAATCTTCCATTCTTTATCATGATACTCTAAAGCAGACAGATTTTCAATCCAGTCACCGGAATTTAAATAAGTACAGGCTCCTTTTTTATTGGCCACTTCACGAATCTGCGGCTGGTGGATATGTCCGCAAACCACATAATCATACTGATTGTCAATGGCCAGCTCAGAAGCTGTAAGTTCAAAATCTCCGATATATTTTACTGCTTTTTTCACATTGTTCTTTATTTTTTTCGAAAAAGAGTATTTCTCTCTACCCATTTTTTCTAAGAACCAATTTACAACATTATTGATAATAATCAGGAGATCGTAACCCTTTCCGCCAAGTTTGGCGATCCATTTTGAGTGCTGGACGGATGCATCGAAAACATCACCATGAAATATCCAGGCTTTTTTCTGATCGATATTCAGACAGACTTTATTACAGACTTTAAGTTTACCCAGTTCAAAATCGGTGAACTTACGGAACATTTCGTCATGGTTGCCTGTAATATAATACACCTCTGTGCTCTTGGTAGCCAATGAAAGAATCTTTCTGATTACCTTCAAATGAGGTTTAGGGAAGTAAGACTTTTTAAACTGCCAGATATCAATAATATCACCGTTTAAAACTAAAGTTTTGGGCTGGATAGAATTGAGATATCTTAACAGTTCTTTAGCCTTACATCCATAAGTTCCCAAGTGAACATCCGATATAACAACTAATTCAACGTTTCTTTTCATAGTTTTGTACAAAGAAACTAATTGAAAATTAACTGTATATGAATGCTATATTATTTTTTATAAAGAGTTCATCAGCTCTTCTGTAATTTCCATATTGTGGTAAACGTTTTGAACATCATCGTCCTCTTCGAAACGCTCAAGCATTTTCATATTAGCTTTGAACTGTTCTGCGTTCACTTCTTTTGTATTGTTTGGAATTCTTTGAAGTTCTGCACTTTTTGCTTCAATTCCAAGATCATCTAATTTGTGAGATAAAGAACCGAAATCTTCAAAAGCAGTGGTAATCATTACTTCTTCTTCGTCTTTTTCTACATCTTCTGCTCCTCCATCAATCATTTCCATTTCAAAATCATCCCAATCCATTTTGATCTGAGCCAAATCAATGGTGAAAATTCCCTTTCTGTCAAAGATAAATGCCAATTCACCATTTTTACCCAGGTTACCGTCAAACTTATTGAAAACAGCTCTTACATTCGCTACCGTTCTTGTTGTATTGTTTGTAGTACATTCTACAAAAAAAGCAACACCACCTTGCCCATAACCTTCATAAGTGATTTCTTCATAGTTTTCTGCATCTGCACCACTCGCTTTCTTAATTGCTCTTTCTACATTGTCTTTAGGCATGTTTGCTCCTTTCGCATTCTGGATACATCTTCTCAGCGCCGGATTGGCTTCTGGATCTGCACCACCAGCTTTTACAGCCAATGCAATATCTTTTCCTATTTTGGAGAATGTTTTGGCCATTTTATCCCATCTGGCCATTTTAGAAGCTTTTCTATATTCAAATGCTCTTCCCATTTTAATTTTTAAATTTCCAACAAAATTACTTAAAAGTCTACAAAAAAAAAATACCCCCAATAAAATTGGAGGTATTCATTATTTAGAAAAATTAATTATTTTTTCTTTTTAACTACTTTTTTAGCAGGAGCTTTCTTACCTCCTTTTTTTACAGCTTTTTTAGTAGCTTTTTTTGCTGGAGCAACAACATCAGATTTTTGATATTTGTTCCATTCACTGTCATCACCGATGTATCTAACAGTTACTTTTCTATCAGCTTGTCTTTCAGCATCAGATGCAGATTCTGCAACTTTAGCATTTTGCTCACCAATACCAACTGATTTCAATGCGTTAACATCTACACCTCTTGCATCTAAAGCAGCAACTACAGAAGCAGCTCTTTCTTTAGATAATTTCAAGTTATAAGCATCGCTTCCTTTTTTGTCAGTTTCACCAACTAATAGGAATCTACCTCCATCTTTCTTGATGATTTCAGAAGCAGTATCTAAAGCACCTTTAGATTCAGGTCTGATAGTAGCTTTGTTGAAATCGAAGTATACGCTCTTAAGGTTCTTTTCAACGTCAGTAGCTGTTACTTCTTTTGGCTTAGGACATCCGTTGTATTCTGGAAGACCTGGAACAGTAGGACAAGCATCATCTTTATCTAAGATACCGTCACCGTCTGTATCTGGCCAAGGACAACCGTTGTTTTCAGCAGGACCTGCTACTGTAGGACAAGCGTCATCTTTGTCGATTACACCATCACCGTCAGTATCTGGCCAAGGGCATCCGTTGTTTTCAACTGGACCTGCCACTTCTGGACATTGATCGTCTTTATCTGGAACTCCGTCACCGTCAGTATCAGGACATCCTTGGAATTCTGGTAAACCTGGAGTATCTGGACAAAGGTCATCTTTATCTAGGATACCATCCTTATCTCTATCTCTGTTTCCGAATCTGAATAAGATAGAAGCAGAAGCTTGCCAGAAGTTAGCCACTGTAGAGTGGTCACCTGGAGTTGATACATAATCTCCCTGAACACCAAGACCGAAGTTCTTAGTTACCCAGAAGTTAGCACCAGCACCTGTAGCTACAGTAAAGTGGTTAGCTTTACCATTTTCGTTACCATCCTTACCATTTGATACATTTTCGATTGGATTACCGTTAGCATCTACAGCAGTTCTAGGAAAAGTAAGAGCAGTATAATCATGTCTTAAATAGTTAGCACCAACTCTTAAATATGGATCAAACCAAGATTCTTCGTTCCATAAAAGACCTGCAGCGTGAGCCTGGAAACCTAGACCTGTCATTAGGAAAAATTCTTTCCCCATGTTGAATCTTTTGTTTTCAACATTTCCAACAGAAGTCTGCCAGTCAATTACTAAACCTTTACCAACGTTTCTAGCAACTGTTAACTTAGATAATGGAGGTGTAATAGAGAAATTGTTCACATTGAACATACTCTTTGTCAAATTGTTAGCAGAGAACGTATTACCGAAGCTTGCACGTGCTGCTACGTGGTTTTCTGCATGAGCACCAACTCCGATTAACCACGGATTGTTGGTAGTCTGTGCGAAAACAGTAGAGGCAACAGTAAGCGCCAATGCTGAAATTCCTAATTTTAGATTTTTCATAGAATTAAATGATTAAATAATTGATAATGCAAAATAAATATAATTTTTCTTTATATACAAAGTTTTTCAAATGATTTTTAACTTTTCTTTAATATTCTGTCCAGGTTCCGTTTATTTTCTCTATCTTTTATCGCCTCTCTTTTATCGAAAAGCTTTTTCCCTCTACTAAGTGCTATCAGCACCTTTGCTTTACCTCGGTCAGTGATATATAATTTTAAAGGTATTATGGTGTTCCCAGCATCCTTTAACTTTTTTTCAAGTTTTTGCAATTCTTTTTTGTGCAAGAGCAATTTCCGTTCCCTTTTTGTTTTATGATTGTAAAAAGTTCCTAATTTATACTCATCAATCATCATGTTAATGATGTATAATTCCCCATCAATAAACTGACAGAAGGATTCTGTGATGGATGCTTTGGAAGAACGTAAAGATTTTATTTCTGTACCCGTCAAAACCATTCCGGCTTCGTATTCTTCCAGAATTTCATATTCAAAACGGGCTCTTCTGTTTAATATGCTAACTGTTTTCTCAATCTTCATCATTTTAAAATTTCGTTAATGAAATATATAAAAAATACCATACATTTAAAAACTTGACTATTATATTATTACAGAATACCCAAATTCTTTTCGTATTTTTGCGCCAAATTTACAAAACTATATGTTAACAGTATCTAACTTATCTTTACAATTCGGGAAAAGAGTTCTTTTTGACGAGGTAAATATTATGTTTACCAAAGGAAACTGCTACGGGATCATCGGAGCAAACGGTGCGGGAAAGTCTACATTCCTGAAAATATTAACAGGAAAGCAGGATCCTACAACAGGGCATGTATCTCTGGAACCAGGGAAAAGAATGTCAGTTTTGGAGCAGGATCACTTTGCTTTTGATCAGTATACTGTTCTTGAAGCTGTTTTGAGAGGTAATAAGAAATTATTTGAGATAAAAGAGGAAATGGATGCGTTATACGCAAAAGAAGATTTCTCTGATGAAGATGGTATTAAGGCCGGTGAATTAGGTGTAATTTATGATGAAATGGGAGGATGGACTGCAGAATCTGATGCACAGACTATGCTTTCAAACGTTGGAATCAAAGATGATATGCACTGGCAAATGATGAGCGAGCTTGAAAATAAGGACAAAGTAAAGGTTCTTTTGGCTCAGGCACTTTTCGGAAATCCTGATGTATTGATTCTGGATGAGCCTACCAACGACCTTGACATTGATACCATCTCATGGTTGGAAGATTTCCTTGCTGATTACGAAAACACTGTAATCGTTGTATCTCACGACCGTCACTTCCTTGATACGGTTTGTACACACATCGGTGACTTGGATTATGCTAAGCTAAACCTTTACACAGGTAACTACTCTTTCTGGTACCAGGCTTCTCAATTGGCAACAAGACAAAGAGCTCAGGCAAACAAGAAAGCTGAAGAGAAGAAAAAAGAACTTCAGGACTTCATTGCAAGATTCAGCTCTAACGTTGCTAAGGCAAAACAGGCTACTGCAAGAAAGAAAATGATCGACAAATTAAATATTGACGATATTAAGCCTTCTTCAAGAAGATACCCTGCAATTATTTTCGAAATGGAAAGAGAAGTAGGGGATCAGATTTTAGATGTAAAAGGTCTTGAAAAAACAAAAGATGGAGAATTATTATTCTCAAATATCGATCTTAATCTTAAAAAGGGTGACAAAGTAGCTATACTTTCTAAAAACTCTTTAGCGATTACAGAATTTTTCGAAATTCTAGCGGGAAATGTTGAAGCCGACAAAGGAACTGTTGCCTGGGGAGTTACAACGAACCAATCTCACATGCCTTTAGACAATACAAGTTTCTTCCAGGAAGATCTTAGCTTAGTTGATTGGTTAAGACAATTTACTAAAAATGACGAAGAGCGTCACGAAGAATTCATGAGAGGATTCTTAGGAAGAATGCTTTTCTCAGGAGATGAAGCTTTGAAATCTTGTAAAGTACTTTCAGGAGGAGAAAAAATGAGATGTATGTTCAGTAGAATGATGCTTCAGAAAGCAAATGTTCTTTTATTGGATGAACCTACCAACCACTTAGACCTTGAAAGTATTACCACTTTGAACAACTCACTGTCAAACTTCAAAGGAAATCTTCTATTGGCTTCTCATGACCACGAAATGCTTTCAACAGTCTGTAACAGAATCATTGAATTGACTCCAAACGGAATCATCGACAGAGAAATGACTTACGACGAATATCTTGCTGATAAAAAGATAAAAGAATTAAGAGAAAAAATGTATTCTTAATCGAACAACATTAAAATCTATATAAAAATACCTCAAAGCAATGCTTTGAGGTATTTTCGTTTAAACAATAAATAAAATAATTATTTCGTCAGTTTTGCAGTAGGTAAAGAAACGGTTCCCGGATCTTTCCACAATCCGTCTTTCTCTGCTCTCTTTTTGATAGCTTCTGCTCTTTTATTGCTATCCGGGTGAGAATTGAACATTTTCTCAAAATTAGTCTGTGTACTTCCCTCTGAAAGCAAAGCTAATTTTTTGAAGGCTGAATAAGCTCCTACCACATCGTATTTATTAGCTTTCATAAAATCATATGAATAAGTATCTGCTTCAGACTCTTGTTTTTTACTGTGTGAAGCATCTAAAAATGCATTCGCCATTTTCCCTACCTGACTCTCATTAAGAGTAGCCACAGCAGAAGAAGCCGATGATGCTGCATCTAAAGCTGCTGCTTTCAGATAAGCAGATTTCATTGCATCTTTTGTATCCTGATTTTTTACGTGCCCGATCTCATGCCCGATTACTGCAAGCAATTCATTATCTGTCATGATATCCATCAGAGAAGAGAATACACGTACACTTCCGTCTGCACAGGCAAATGCGTTAATATCTTTTACTTTATAAACTTTATAATTCAAATTCAGACCGTCCTGAGACTTATGCTTTCCAAACAGTTTGTTCAGTCTCACCGTATATGGATCTTTAGGACCTGCAACGGCATTATTCTTATCCATCCAGTCTACTGATTCTTTGGATAATTTAATAGCATCTTCGTTGGTAAATGTTAAAGCTTTTGCACCGTTTGAAACCATCCCGGCAGCTTTTCCAAGATTGATTTTCTGTGCATTGATCGAATACATAGCCCCCAATAACATAAGGCTTAAAGTAATTTTTTTCATATTTATTTAAAATTTGGAGCACGAAGATAACCTTTTTCAACAATTATAAAGTCAAAATTACACCATATCTTTTCCAGAGATTATTTTTTTATTTTTAAAAGGAAAAATAAAAGTTCATTCGCTTTTATTTAAATCAAAATGATTATAAAAAAACAGATGCGGATATCATTTTTATTTATCAGTATAAAGTTTATTAAGGTTCATGCAGCTCATTTTTAAAATCTAATTTGCTGATTTTTAAAGCCGCTTTTAGAACTTTTTTCCTTATTTTTGTGAAATGAGTCAAAAATGGATTTACAAGCCTGAACCCGATGAGGAAGTTGTGGACGGACTAAGTTCGTCACTTGGTTTTGGTACTTTTGAATCTAAACTTCTCGTTCTGAGAGGAATTGACAACTACCAAAAGGCCAGAGAATTTTTCAAACCAAATCTTAACGATATACACAACCCATTTTTAATGGCAGATATGCAAAAAGCTGTAGAGCGTATTGCAACCGCAATTGAAAATGGTGAAAAAATATTGGTATATGGTGACTATGATGTGGACGGAACCACAGCTGTTGCCTTAATGTACCTTTATCTCAGCAAGATTGTTGAGAAAAAATATTTAGACTATTATATTCCGGATAGAAATTCTGAAGGATATGGAATTTCTACAGAAGGAATTGATTTTGCTAAAGAAAACGGTTTTTCATTAATCATTGCTTTAGACTGCGGAATCAAGGCACTGGACATGATCAGCTATGCCAGCAATCAGGGTATAGATTTTATTATCTGTGATCATCACCTTCCCGGTGATGAGATTCCTAATGCGGCCGCAGTACTTGATCCTAAAAGAAATGACTGCCGATATCCGTTCAAAGAACTTTCAGGATGTGGTGTTGGTTTTAAACTTTGCCAGGGGCTTAATACAATTTATAAGTTACCGGAAGCAGAATTATTTGAGCTGACAGACCTTCTGGCGATCTCCATTGCTGCAGATATTGTATCTATGACAGGAGAAAATAGAGTTTTGGCTAAAATGGGATTAAAAACACTTAGAAAAACCAGAAATCTTGGATTAAGATTGCTGATTCCTGAGGACAAGCTTTCTCATTTTGAAATTTCCAATATTGTTTTTGAAATAGCTCCTAAAATCAATGCTGCCGGAAGAATATCTCACGGTAAAGCAGCCGTAGAATTGATGGTTTCCGACAATCTGAAACATGCGAACCAGATTGTGAATGACATCATGGACCTCAACGATGAAAGGCGTGAACTGGATATGAATTCCACACTTTCAGCCTTGAACCAAATCATAGAATCTCAACAGGAAACAAAACATACGACTATTGTTTACCATCCTGAATGGAACAAAGGTGTAATTGGGATTGTAGCCTCAAGACTTATTGAAACCTATTATAAACCAACACTCGTATTTACCAATGGTAATAACGGGGAAATGGTGGCTTCAGCAAGATCTGTTTCTGACTTTGATGTACACGAAGCGCTTGATCTGTGCTCTGAATATTTCCTTAAATTCGGAGGACATCATGCTGCTGCCGGTCTTTCGATGGAAAAAGATAAGTTTGATGCTTTCAAGGAAAAATTTGAGAGAATTGTTTCTGAAAAAATCAAAGACCATCAGAAGGAACCTTCCATTACCATTGATACGGAAATTAAGATTGATGAAATCAACAGAGAGTTTATCAATTTCCATAGAAAACTGGCTCCATTCGGGCCTCATAATATGAAACCTATTTTTACCCTGACAGATCAAAAGCTTTCAGGCTATGTAAAAACTATGGGGAAAGACAATAATCACCTTAAGTTTTATATCAAGCAGGAATCTACAGGACGAAATATTGAATGTGTCGGATTCAAACTGGGACAGTTTGTTGAAGATTTTAAAAATAAGAATTTTGATCTTGCTTTTACATTGGAGGAAAATCACTGGAAAGGCAATGTAACGCATTATCTGAACATTAAGGATGTAAAATTCAGGGAGTAAGAAGGTTACAGGTAGTAAAAGCCTGCACAAAGATAAAATTCTGATCAAAATATTGATATTTCAAACTACTGTAACCTGCTACCCGGCACCTACTACCTATTACCTAACAAAAAATGAAAAAAATCGGTTTATTTTTCGGGTCATTCAATCCTATTCATATCGGACATCTTATTCTGGCTAATTATATTCTGGAAAATTCTGATATGGAAGAACTTTGGTTTGTGGTGAGCCCGCAGAATCCTTTTAAAGATAAAAAGTCTTTACTGAAAGATCATAACAGGCTTGATATGGTACAGCTTGCGGTAAAGAATTATCCGAATATGAGAGCTTCTAACGTGGAATTTTCTCTTCCGATGCCAAGCTATACTATTGATACGCTTACCTATCTTCATGAGAAGTATCCTGAATATTCTTTCAGCCTGATTATGGGAGAAGATAACCTGAAGAGCCTTCATAAGTGGAAAAATTCTGATATACTGATCAAGAACCATCATATTATTGTTTATCCGAGAGTATTTGAAGGAGAAAAGAAAGATTCTGAATATCTGCAACACGAAAATATTTCTTTGATCAAGGCTCCGGTAATAGAGCTTTCCGCTACTGAAATCCGAAATATGATCAAAGATGGGAAAAACGTAAGACCCATGTTACCTCCTGAAGTTTTTGAATATTTGGATGGTAGCAGTTTTTATAAGTAATTTTGCAATCAGAAATGAGAGGCTACAAATAAAAGCCGGAGAAAGACTCTTATCTTTTTAACTCTCACCTCATACCTCAAGAAATGGACTTCATCGAAAAATTTTTCTCAAAATATTCTCAGGAAAAAATCATCAAATGGTTTAAACAGATTTGTCTGGCAGAAGCTATTTCATGTCTTTTACTGTATTGTGTTGCGATGATCTGGATCCGATATGATGAAAATTTATATTCTATTATCTTCATCAGCGTTATTGGCAGTTTACATGGATTATTTTTCACCCTTTATCTTTTACTCTGCCTTCCTGCAAGAAAAATTTATAACTGGGACGATGAAGATTTTGTTTTCGCTTTATTATCCGCATTTTTCCCTTTTGCAACAGTTTGGGTAGATAAAAAGCTAGCCCGTTTTGACAGAGAATAAATAATAAATATACTGTATAAAAAAAGGACCTTTTCGGTCCTTTTTATTTTAATGATGATTACAAATCTCGTTTTACATGTCCAGTTGCTGTGAAGGTATGATTTCCTGAACTGTTGGTAAAAGTTCCATTGACTGTAAAATCAATGTAATCTCCTACTGCTCCAAAAGCAGTTATGTCTACAACTAAGTTTCCGTTATTTGTTGTAATAGCGCCTCCTGAAAATTCAAATCCATAATTTGAAGTAAAACTTGCAGCAACTCCCAACATATTATTCTGAGTCATAGAAAAAAATGGGCCTGCAGGACTCATTGAATTTATTCTCAATTGTTTAGGCAGCATATTAGGTGATGTAGGTGTAAGACCCGTCCATTGTGCATTGATCTGTCCCAATATATAAACAACAGACTGATTATCGATCTTATAATTTATAAATTCACTCAAAGAATTACAAGCCATGATATTCCCTAGGTTTACATTATTAGAGGTTGCAGTGAAAGTAATTTCATTGGTTGTCTGAAAATTAACACTGTCAAATCCTTCATAAGTAAATTGTGGATTTGCATTGCATGAATAGGTATTAAATGTAAAGCCTCCAGTACTATTTACCGGTACTGACAAATATTGAAAGTAGTTTGTACTTATTACAGGTTTCAGGATTACATAGCCATCAGTAACATTCGTATTTGAACAGGTTTTCAAATTCCCCTGAATGGTATAACTGGTAGTTGCAGTAGGATTTACAGTAATATCCGGGATCGTTGTTATAATCCCAGCTGGAAATGGCCCAACATTCGAGGTATAAATTACATTATTACAAACATCGTACACTTTTAAGCTAAGGGCTTCACCTGCAGGAACAATTCCAGACACCATCCCTGCATTATCTGTCATTCCATAGGTTTCGTAGGATTGAGAGCTTCTCTTTAAAGTTACTTTAATATTAGGTAAAACCTGTCCTGCAGAATTTTTTACCGTTACTTTCATGGTTGCCTGCTCAAACTGAGCATCACAATTCCACCATGAAAAATGGCTTACTGTTCCTACATAGGTGTTTCCAATCTTTGTAGCAGAACCTTCTTCTTTCCACATTCCTGTATCTTCATTATAAGACCATAATGGTATTGTAGCAGGTGAGCTTGAAGTTTGTGCAGCATCCACTGGAACGGTGATTTCTGCAGTATGTCCGTTGGCAATCTGAAGATTTTGTCCGGAACTTCCCGTTAATTGTACATGCAGCATTCCAAAAGTTTCCATCACTCTGGAATTTCCCCCGGAATTGGTTGCCAAAAAAGACCCCGGCATTAATTCATTAAGGTATTGATTGGATGGTGCTAAATGAAAAACTCCAACACTCACATTTCCTGAATAGGCATTTCCGTTTGCATCTTTGAAGCTTCCGTCGAATTTTACTTTAGTTCCGTTTGGAAGTGAAACTGTAGATGTAGAACCTGAAGTAATTGTAGAAGTAGTTGTTACAGGGATCATCATGATATTCACCTGATTTATTCCGTTGGTAGGAACTAAAACCCGTGAAGCATTTATAAAACCAGCCTTTGTCACTTTTATGTGGGCAAAGTTTTCTTTTACCGAAGCATTCTTAAATGTAAAGAAACCTTTAAGATTGGTTGTTGCCGTACTGGTTCCGATTGTAACCGTTGCTCCCGAAACCGGTATTCCGCTTGTATCCAGAACTACACCCTGGAAATTTTTTTGCGCTGTATTCCCAAAATTATAATTGGATGAAGGATTTGCTGCGTTGTCATCAATTTCTGAGAAAGTTTCATTTTTACACGAAAAAATCAAAGACAATAATAACAATAATAGATAAAATTTTCTCATATGGTATTAATTTTTAGTTTTCACTAAATTAATAATAAAAACCAATCATTATTATATTTTCTGATTTCTCATCCAATATTTTTTCAAATTTTCATCAATTTCATTTCTGTCATGTAACAAAAATGAACTTTAAATTGTCTAATTAAGTAATAAAGTCATTAAAGCTTAAAATTGACATAAAATTTTAGTAACTGATAATCAGTTATTTAAATAATTATTAAAAACATTTTAAGTACTTTGCATTGCATGATACTAAATTTATTATATATCTTTGCAATGTAAAATAACAAACCATACAAGCTATTAATTAAAAAATAATATCATGAAAACTCAAATTCTTATTGCAGCACTATTTTTCGGGGGACTTATCACTGCCCAGCAGAAAAAAGACAGTATGAAAGTAAATGCTATTGATGCAGTGAATATCAAGAAGCAGGTTTTCAAAAAACAAGGTGACCGTTTAATATATGATGTAGCATCTTCATCTATTGCTAAGGGCACCAATACGTTCAATCTATTGAAGCAAACTCCGATGATTTCCAGTATAGATGGAAAAACGCTGAAGATTTTGGGGAAAAATGATGCGGTAATCTATATCAACAATAAGAAAACCAATATGGATTCTGAGGCATTGATTGAAATGCTGAAATCTACTCCATCAGAAGATATACAGAAAATTGAAGTCATTACAGTTCCGGGAAGTGAATTTCAGGTAGAATCTAAAGAAGGGGTAATCAATATTGTCATGAAAAAAAACAAAAACAACGGCTACAATGGAACGTTGAAAATGCAGAATGAGCAAGGTTATTACAACAATCCCAATGCAGGTGCTTCTTTTAATTTCAGACAGGGAAAATGGTCAGGTAATTCTAATTTCAGAACGGGAAGCTGGACAGACAGACAAAGATACACGCTGTCTAATGGTGATCCTACTTTCAGAAATGAGTCTTACGGATATAATGATGATCCCAACAAAAACTACGGTGGAGGTTTCAATATAGATTATGAAATCAATAAAAAACACAGTCTGGGATTCTCTTATAACATGAGATATAACAAAAGCTTCAATTCTATACTGGATATTACCAACTGGCAGGATGGAGTTTTAAACAACAGGACTGTGAATAATGAGGATGCACAAACCAGAAATCATTCTTTCAATTTAAATTATGAAATGAAAACTGACTCTTTGGGAAGTAAATTAACATCAAATGTATCTTATTTATGGTTCAACAGAAATAAAGTAAGCTTCAATGAAAGCTTTCCATTGAACAGTAATCCGAATAACAACTATTCTGCATTACATCAGTCTGTACCCCAAATTATCAACAACTATGCAGCCAATATCGACTATCTGAAAAAGACTGCTAAAGGAGCAACATGGTTAATGGGCGTAAGTTATAATCACACCAATACAGATAATGACACGAAGCAGGACAAACTTAAAAACGGAGAGTTTGTAATAGATCCTAACCAGACTAATCATTTCATTTACAAAGAAAATATTTTGGGAATTTATCTGAATTATGAAAGAAAACTGACTGAAAAGTTATCCGGGAAAATAGGAGCTCGTTATGAAATGACAAGAAGTACGGGAGATATTGTAGACAAAACCGGATTTGAAAGAAACTATAACAACCTTTTACCTTATCTGAATTTAAATTATGCCATCAATTCAGATCATAATTTGAGTTACACTTTTTCCAGCAGAATCAGAAGACCAAGATTCTGGGAACTGAACCCTTCCAGAACTTACTTCACTCCTACCAATTATACGCAGAACAATCCTTTTATACTGGCTGCTAAATTTTATAATCAGGAGCTGAATTATATGTATAAAAATGCCTATTACGCGAATCTTAGTTTTAACATGGTAGAAGATGCTGCGGCTTCTGATCTGCTTCCGTTACAGGGAACGGTAACACGTCCTAAAAGAGATGCAAATGGTAATATTATCAATGATGGTAGCGGCAATGCAATCACGGAAAAAGTAAGATTTCTAAGATATATCAGAACCAATTACGGAAAAAACAGAGAGCTTGCCTTAACGCTTGGTATGAACAAGTCATGGTTCAAAGATATCTGGACAACCAATTATTCTGTGAACTTAGGATATGTAACATTTACAGGCGGTGTATGGGAAGACCCAACTTCTATGCCGGTTCCGGGAGAAACTGAACAAGTAGAACCTTATATCATTGATGTGAAAAACTATAATATGTCTCTAACCTTGAATAACGTAATCAGGCTTTCGTCTAAAAAAGACTGGTTCTTAGGAGTTAACTACTTCTTTGGAAGCCAGACAGCCATGGAAGGAGGAATGATAGGAGCAAGACAGAGTTTTGATTTTAATGTGAAGAAAATTATTGGTGATTGGACGATTGTAGCGGAAGTAAGCGACCTATTTAATCAAAGTTTCTACAGAATTAAAGGAGTACAGCCCAACGGAACCTATAATAATATCACCAATTTCAATTATCCAAGACTGATGAGTATCGGTGTTACTTACAATTTTGGAAATCAGAAACTGAAAAAAGCAAGGGAAATGAAATCAGCGAATGATGCTGTAAAATCAAGAACCTAAACTATAAAACTTATATCACTACATCCACTCTTAAATAAAAACAACATGAAACGTATAATTTTGTCAATGGCCATCGTATTCGGTACATGCGCATTTGCTCAGGAAAAGAAAGCTGACACGGCAAAAACAAAAAATATAGAAGGAATTACCATTACAAAACAGGTTTTCAAAAAACAAAGTGACCGTTTTGTATATGATGTAGCAGCTTCCCCCGTAGCCAAAGGAAATACCACGTTTGATCTGCTAAAGCAGACTCCGCTATTATCTTCAACAGATGATAAAACATTGAAAATCGCTGGAAAAAACAATGCTCTGATCTATATCAACGGAAGAAAAACCAATATGGATTCTGAGTCTCTGGCACAGTTCCTGAAAAATACTCCGGCAGAAAACATTCAGAAAATTGAAGTGATTACCGTTCCGGGAAGTGAGTTTCAGGTAGAATCATCCGATGGGATCATCAACATCGTTCTCAAGAAAAAAATGAGTGATGGCCTTAGCGGAAACATGAGAATGTCTAATACCACCAATAAATACAACGGAAGCCAGGCCAGCTTCTCTGCCAATTACAGAAAAGGTAAGCTGGGAGTGAGCGCCAATCTTAGCGGTGGAGAAAATATTGAAGCACAAACCTACACTTTAAGAAATGGTACGGCTAAAACTTCTAATCAATCCACAGGAGATATTGATGATCCTAATAAAAATCTAGGTGGCTATCTGAATATTGATTATCAGCTGAATGAAAAAAGTAATCTGGCTTTGTCATGGAACACATGGGCGAATAAAAGCTATAATTCAACAGTCAATCTTTTCAATACAATCAAGACAGAAGACGGCACAAAATATACATGGTCTAAAAACAAAGAAGATGCAAGATCTTATAACAATTCACTGAACTTAAATTATGAGTTAAAAACTGATTCTCTTGGCAGTAAGCTTAATGTAAATGCAGCTTATCTTAATTATAAAAGATTCCAGTTTACAGACAACAGAACGTATATGTCTGATGCGAATATGGGAACTGGAAATATGACAACACAAGTATTTCAGGATCTACCTCAGATCATTAATAACTTCTCCGGAATGGTAGATTATATTCAGAAATTTAAAAATGACCTGACGATCTCTATAGGAGGAAATTACAACAAAACCAAAACAGACAACGATTCTAAAAACATTACGTATTCTTTTGATCCCGCAAAATCTCCGGACCCAAGACCGAATCACTTTATTTATGATGAAAATATTTACGGAGCATACCTTACTGTAGAAAAGAAATTCTCGGATAAAATTTCCGGAAAAATCGGGGCGAGATATGAAATTACAAACAGTCTCGGAACTTCTGATAATGCTCCTACAGACGAACTTAAAAGGATTGAAAGAAATTACAATAACTTACTTCCTTATTTAAGTTTCAATTACGCTATCAACGATAAAAACAATATTTCGTACTCTTTTTCAAGCAGAATGAGAAGACCTAGTTTCTGGGAAATCAATCCTGTAAGAAATATCCTGACGGATGATAACTATACACAGAACAACCCATTTGTAAAAGCTTCCTCTACTTATAACCAGGAACTTACATATATGTTTAAAAATTCATATTTCCTGATTGTAAACCATTCCTATATTAAAGATGCTATCACTCAGGTTCCGCTGCAGGGATATCCTGTATCACCGGATGGTACGGTGGGGACTAATCCTGTATTGAGATACATCAGAACCAATTTTGGAGATAAGCAGGAAATGTCTGCCATGGTAGGTATTCAGAAGTCATTTTTTAAACAATACTGGACCACCAATTTCAACATCGGAGTTCAGCATAATATCAACAATGGAAGTCTCGATGTGGATCCTACTACAGGAGACCGATTCAGAAACCAGGATGGTAAAGATATCGCTTACACCAACAAAACGAATTCTACCAGTCTTTTGATTCAGACCAACAACACCATTCGTCTTGATAAAAAGAAAACATGGTTCTTTGGAGTTAATTATTTCTTCGTAGACAAGCAGCAGATCGAGCTTGGATTACTGAAAGGTTTAATGAGTTTAGACCTCAGCTTGAAGAAAATGTGGAACGACTGGACCTTTGCAGTGAATGTAAATGATGTTCTGAATACCAACATCGTTAAAATTGAAGATTTTCAGGATAACGGAAATTACAATTACATCCACCAAAACCGATACAACAGAAGTTTTACGGTAAGCCTTACCTACAATTTCGGGAACCAGAAAGTGAAAAAGGTAAGAGACATCGAAGGCGCTTCAGATGCTATTAAAAGCAGAACAAGATAAAGATTATCTTTCTTCATATTCAATTATTCTTACGGTATCCGCTGATTCTTTTCAGCGGATTTTTTTATATTTAATAGCTATGAAAAAGGATATAAATATTATTTTAATTTGCCTGAGCCTGCTCTTTCTATTGACAAGCTGTAAAGAAAAAAAGATAAAGCTAGGTAAAGGTGTCAGCTTTGATAAGGAGGAAAATATTCACTATGGGAAAAATTCTGACCAAATAATGGATCTTTATATTCCAAATACAAAGTCAGGAAAGGGAAAGGAAGTTTTCATCATTATTCATGGTGGTGGCTGGCGTGCTGGGGATAAGTCACAGCTCACTTTTTTCACTCTTTCTATGATGCAAAGATTTCCTGATTATATTTTTGTCAATATGAATTACAGACTCGCTTCAGAAACCCAGTATGGATTACCCAATCAAATAAATGACATTAAAGATGTTTCCGCTTTTTTAGAAAAGAAACTTAAATACAGTCCTAAGTTTATATTACTTGGTAATAGTGCTGGAGCCCATTTATCTATGTTGTATTCTTATAAATTCGATACTGATAAGAAAGTAAAAGCCGTTATTAATATTGTGGGACCTACTGACCTCTCTGATTCTGGTTTCAAAAACTATCAGGAATATTCTTTTGTTGAAAGAAGGCTTGTAGACCCTCGCATACCGAAACCGGGAACATCCAGAATAGATTTCGCAAGCCCTGTCAAATGGATAAATAAAAACTCCCCTCCTACTTTATCTTATTATGGAAATTCAGATCGTGTTATTCCTTCTTCACAAGGAAAAATCTTAGATTCTGTTTTAAATAAAAATCATGTTATCTATGAAACTTATCAATTCGATGGTGGACACTTGGATTGGGATAGACAACCCAATGGTGAGTTTCTCATCAATAAAATTGAAGCTTTTCTTAAAAAAACAGACAAAAAATAACACGTTCTGATTTTTCAAAACGTGTTACTCATTTATTTTTTAATTCAATCTATTCAGATTTTGCAACGGCTGTTCTTTCTGAAACGCCATTCGCATTGAAAGCTTCAATCTGGAAATAGTAGGCATCTGTTCTGTCTGCTCCTGTAAAGAAATATTCATTTTTCCCGTAGACCATAATGCTTCCATACAATTTATCAGGAGTCTTACCGAAATAGATTACATAGCCATCTGCATCAGGGTTCTGCTGCCATTTCATCCAGATACTTCTTCTTTCACCATACTTTTTGGGATCAGCTCTTAAAGGCACAAACCCTTCTACTTTAGCAGGCTGTTTCCCAGCTCCTTTTCCAAACACTCTGAAACCGCTTAATGCAAATTTTCCGGTAGGCATTTTCAGGTTTTCCATTTTCAGGAAACGGGCTTTTGCAGGTTGTTCAAGCTCAACATAGTCATGAGGAACGTCTTTTGTGTTTTTGCTTTTATCTACAATCACATTCCATTTCTTCCCATCATTGGAACCGTAGATTTTATACTGATGCATTTTCCCTAAGGTTTTCCCCATAAACTCAGCATTCTGATCCGCATAATTGATCTGAATGGCATTGATGGTGGAAACTTCACCAAGATCCGTCTGAAACCATTCTCCTGAATTCCCGGTTTTGGCACTCCAATATGTTTTGATATCTTCATCTACCGCATTATTGGGCTGATAACCTCCTAAAGTAGATGAAACCTGAACAGGTTTATTATAATTTAACAGCATCCATCCGGCAAAAAGACCTTTAGTAAAATCTTTCCCTTGTGCATACTGCGGAAGATAAGTTGGATAATCTCCATAAGCCGTGTTACAGTACATCACATCATCTTTATCAAAACCTGCAGGCCAGATTCCGAGCCTTCTTTCAAAATTATTTTTGGTTGAAATAAAGATGGTCGAAATGTGCCACCAGTTTTTATAATTGTCTTCAAACGTAGCGCCGTGTCCTGCTCCTCTGGCAAAACCTCCCGGTTTGTAGGAAAATGGATTATGCTGCTGATATTCGAAGCCTTCCAAAGGACTTTTGCTTACGTATACTCCATCAGAATATCCACTGAATTCCGTAGCCGGAGCACCATACTGCATATAATATTTCCCGTTGTGTTTTGTCATCCAGGCCCCTTCTACAAAAGGCTGAAGAAAAACATTATCATTATATTCCCCAAAACGTTCCCAGCCATGATCTTCAGGTTTTAGCTTAATAATAGGCTTTACGAAACCTTCAGACTGAAGATTTTTCACTTTCACCTCTGTTCCCAGCAATGGCCATTCGTTACTTGAGCCCCAGTACAGATACAGTTTATTTTTATCTTCATCATAATGGAATGCCGGATCCCAAGCTCCTACTTTTAAAGTATCTACAGCAATTTTCCAATCGTCTTTCGTTGGGTTTGTACTTTTCCAGATCGGAAAATCCTGCTCCCAGGTAGAGCCATAGACGTACAGCGTATCTTTCATTGCCCAGACAGCCGGAGCATTAAGGTCATGAGTATATTTATTATCTCTTAAAAATTTGCGTTTGACAAATTTCCAGTCCAGCATATCATCACTGTACCAGTATCCTTCCTGATTGGTAGAAAAAAGAAACAGTTTATTCTTAAAATTAACAATTACCGGATCTGCCGTAGCACGGTGTTTTCCCTGTTTTGAAAAAACTTCGAAAGGGGTATAACCATAATCAATATTAATGGGATTACAGAACGTTTTCTGCTGAGCCCCTACAATCATTCCAAGAAAAATTGCTAATGACAGAAAGTATTGTCTCATTATTAGATTTTAAAGATTACCGCAAAGTTAACTAACTTTTTTTGGTTTTCTCCAAATAAAGCCATCAAGCAGATAATGAGTAAGCTGCGGAACCACCAATAAAGGAACGAGAAACTGAAACAATTTTTCTGAAATAATTACATTCAGGGAAAAATGTTCGTTCCATACCAAAGTTTCCCATAAAAATTCTTCCAAAAAGGCGAAACCTAAAATAACTCCTATAAATAAAAATATTCCTGAAAAAGATTTAAAAACCTGCATTCTGTTCAGCTGGCCATTTTCCTTTTGTTGGATTTCCCGGATATAAATCAATGCGATATAAGGAATTCCGTGAGAAACTACATTCAGAAAAGTAAACAGAAGGTCATTATTGAAATAGACAACCCCAAAATACCAGGAAAGAAAAGTTCCGGTGATCAATGCGATTTTCGGGATATTAATATTTCTTGTTTTAAAAGCTTCGAAAACAGTTTTAATGATCCAAATGAGCAGAATTGTAAAATACGCAATCGTAATCAGAGGAAGATAGTTTGGAAGATTTTGAAGCCAGTCAAACTCATTGTTGAGAAACCAGGTAAAAGCACGAGGAGTTTTAAACCAGTACAACATCGGATAAACAGTAGCGGAGTAAACAGCAACCTCATCTATTTTTTTGCTCCAGTTATTGGGTTCAAAGCGGGCATAGATCCTCATAAAACCATATTGCTGGCGTATAAAATGAAAAACGGCTATCAATGCCAGGACCGACCAGAATGTCAGACTCCCAAACTGAAACAGGATAATCCCTAAAATCCAGCTTATTGCAGGAATTCCGAGATAAAGCCATTTATTTTTCTGTATTTCTCCCTTTACAAAATAGGTTTTGAACAGGGTAGAATATACATGCGCCACATCCACAAAAACGATCAGGAAAAGCCATGTGTAAAAGGAATAATGATTTTCTAACTCTTGAATTTGTTTCTGAAAAAGAAAAATAATCAACAATACAACAAAAGGTGGTGATAAGATAAACCACCAGTCTGTTTTTGCGTTATGTATCCACGGCTGTTTCATTGTATTATTTTATATCATTTGTTCTGCAGTCCGGATTCCCTGATAAAAGGCTTCTTCAAAAATAGATATTCCTGAAAGATCGGAATGGGCAAAGAAAATTTTGTCTTCCACAGGTTCTTTCGCCATTCTTGTATTTTCCCCAAAGATCTGATTGGGAACAGGAGCAATCATGGCGTGTCCTATTTTATGAAACTGCATTTCGAGAATAAAATCTTCTATCAGAGGATGCGCTTTCTTCAGATCATTTAAAACTAAATCTTTCAGTTCAGCATCTTTCATAGCATAAAGTTGTTTCCTTGCTTTCTTACAGTCTGCTGTTGAAAAGCTTTTATAGTGGGTAATCACTTTCTCACCTATAATCTGGTTCAGATTCTGATGTTGGTCAAAGATATATCCCAAACCGGAAGATCCATAGATCACATTATCCCAGGCGAGTTCTTCATCTCCTCCGAATTCGTTTTTCAGCGTAATCGTTGTTAAAAGCCACGGAACATAATGAAATGACGAGGCTTTTTTTTGATTAAAAATTCTTTCATTCACAAACTGAGGTGTTGCAAACAGCACTTTATCAGCAATGATTTTTTTTGTTTTCTTTTGAGTATTATCAAAACTTAAGACCTCAACTTTATCATTGATTTTTACACCAAAAACCAGATTTCCTGGCATGTGTTTTCCTTCTGTGTACTTTGAAAAGTGGTTGGCAAGCCTTGCATTTCCTTCCGGCCATGTGAATACCTGATCTTTATATTTCGTGCTCCAGTTGTTTTTTCTACCGGCAAAATAATGAATTCCCGCCCACGCAGAAACGTAGTCTATTCCTAATCCGAAATCGTCTCTGCAGGAATAATCCAGCAGCCAGAGAAGTTCTTCAGAGTGATAGTTATTTTCCTTAAGCCAGTCTTTGAAAATGATTTTTTCAAGCTTTACAACCTCATCTTCCCTGCTTGAATCGTGCACCGGAATGGCAAACCAATATTTCCCCTGTGCATCTTTCTTTACACGAAGTTCATCCATCAACTTAAAAAAGCGGTTAAGCTCTTGCTGGGTTATTGCTGAAATACCTCTTTGAGGCACAATATCATTTTGCCATGAATTCTTATAAAACAATCTTTCCTGCTGTGGAAAAGTCATTTGGTATTCATCAAGAACAGGTTCACCATTTTCTTCTGTTCCAATGCAGATTCCACATTCTTTTAAAAAGTCTATAATTTCTACGTTCTCCTTATTAGGTAAGGGTAAATAATGCGCACCTAAAGGAAATTTTGAAAATGAATTTTGTCCGTTGGAAGAATTTCCTCCCAGATGGTTTTCCATTTCCAAAAGAAGATAATCCTGTTCATTATTCTGGCTGAAAAATCGGCATGCAGAAAGTCCGGAAATTCCACCGCCAACGATAAGATATTTCGTGTGGATAACTTCTGAAAACTGTGGAAAATCTTTAGCCCACAGCTTATGACCGAGAACATGGTTTGTCCCGGTGATTTTAAGCAGCAATGATTTTACTTTCTTTCCGCAATACTGCAAAAAGGGAAGCATCAGGCTACCTAAAAATATAGTTTTAAGAAAATCCTTTCTACTGTACTTTCCCCCACTCTTCATCGAAATAACGGACTAATATCTGGTTATCCAGACGGTTAACTTCTACGTCTCTCACTTTCATATCTTTATTAAAATAGGCCATTTGTGAAAAATCGTAATCATAGTATTTTAAACCGGGAAGCTTTCTGTAGACTCTGTTATTGACAGGTTCAAATGAAGCCATAGAAAATCCCCATTCTCCAAAAGACGGAACATAGGTGTGATATGCTGACGTGAAAGGAAAAATCTGATTGATTGTTTTTTCGATGCACCAGAATGATTTCGGAGCAAAATATGGAGAGGTGGTCTGAACTACAATTTTGGTATCAAGCGTTGTCAGCTTCTCCAGTTCTTTATAAAACTGCAGAGAATATAATTTTCCTAAGCTGTAATTGGACGGATCCGGAAAGTCGATGATAATGACATCAAATTTCTTTTTGCTGTCTTTTACCCAAATGTAAGCGTCTTTATTGATGATTTCTACTTTCGGATTGGAAAAAGAGCTTTGATTCAGCCTGCGCATGGTTTCGTTGGTCTTAAAAAACTGAGTCATTTCACCATCCAAATCTACGAGTGTTACTTTTTTAACGTCTTTGTATTTCAATACTTCTCTGGCTGCAAAACCATCACCACCACCAAGAATCAGAACGTTATCAATGTTTTTTGCCATAGACATCGCAGGATGTACCAATGCTTCGTGATAGCGGTATTCATCGGTGGATGAAAACTGTAAGTTGTTATTCAGATATAAACGAAATTCGTGAGTATTTCTCGTTAAAACGATTCTTTGATAGGGTGAACTTTTGGTATAGACTACGTTTTCACCGTATAGTTTTTCTTCAGAGTACGATAAAATCGTATCTGAGAAAAAGAAAAGTCCTAACAGAAATGCAAATGCTGCTATAGATTTTACTTTTAAGGACAAGGGTTTTGACAATTCCTTGGTAAGATAATAGCATAAAAATATCGCAATAGAGATATTAATCAATCCAAAAAACAAAGGTGTCTTTACAATTCCCAGTTTTGGAATCAAAACCAACGGAAAAAGAATCGATGCTAATAAAGCCCCGATATAATCGAATGCAAATACATTTGAAACTAAATCTTTAAACTGTACTCTGTCTTTCAGAATGTTCATCAGAAGCGGTATTTCCACTCCGACGAGGCAGCCTGTAAAAAAGACAAAAAGATATAGAACGCTTTCAAAGTGTGCCAGAGTATTAAACAAAATAAACAGCACCACAGAGCTGATTCCGCCAACGATTCCTACAAGAATTTCGATCTCAATGAATTTATCAATAAGATTTCCTTTGATGAATTTCGCAAGATAGGAACCTACTCCCATTGAAAAGAGATATACCCCGATAATGAAAGAAAACTGCTTTACAGAGTCTCCTAAAAGATAGCTCGCCAGGGCTCCGGCCACCAGCTCATAAATCAATCCACATGTAGCAATGACGAATACTGAAAACAATAAAAGCAGCTCAAGAGGAATCCTCTTCTTATCCATGAATTGCAGCGCTTATAATCATTGAAATTCCGATGATAAATGCCCCGAAGACAATAGCCAGTGCTATATTTTTGTTCTGAGCGATCTCATGCCAAGTTTTCTCCGGTGTAAGCTTTTCGATGATGAAATAGCACACGAGAAGAATTGCGATTCCTAAGAATGAGTAAAGAACCGAGTTTAATATGGGTAAGAAATTAATGTTGTCCATAGTTTTTATATTTTTATTTGTGATAGTATCTGTAGAATCCTACTCTGGAATGGCTTCTGGTAGTTCCGTCGCGGTATGTTTCCGTTTTGGCACAGTCGCAGACCTGATTTCCCTGATAAGTAAGGTATACGAACCAGGTCATGAAAAATCCTCCGATCAGACAGAGAATCCAGTTTTGTCTTATGTAATTTAATATAGTAGTCATCATGATGCGGAATAAGGAGTGTTTGAACTGTTTTTCCATTTATTGACATTAAAGAAATGTCTTCCTATCCACATAGCCACAAAAAGAGCAACCATTATGAATAAAATAAATCCGAAATTCCAGAATGAAACGGGAAGCCAGGTTGCTTTGAGCTGCACATAGGTATTGCCTGATGTAGGATCTGTAGTAGGCTTAGGTGCTTCAGCATTGATCAGAGAATCTATTTTTGAAGTTCCGAACGATGCTTTTACCAGTTTACCCAATTCTGTTGTATCTTTTTCCAGAGTCTTTCCGTCTGCAAAGGTTGTAGTTTGGGCCTTAAGTAGGTCGGTGATCTCTATAGTTCCTGATTTATCACGGGATATCATCACTTTTGAATCCGGAGACTGAAGGTTGGAAAAGGCAGGTAAAGAACCTTCCTTCTCTGCAGAGATAAGAAAGTGATATTTTCCTGAGCTTACCCCACAAAGGTTGAATTCCTCAGACTGACTTCCTTCTGACCAGCTTTCCCCATCTTCATAACCATGATACTGTTCGATATCTTTAGAGGTATAAATAATTTCATTGGTATTTTCATTCACAAGACTCAGCTGGATATTCGCCCAGGAATTATCAACACCTGAAAATGCACTCACCTTTAATGGTGCTGAGCCTCCTGAAAGGGTAAAACTTTTGCTCACCATTTCTTTACCCTGTACATCTGCAAAATTGATGGTCTCCGCAAAAACGGTTTCGTTCGTTCTTGAAGTATAAACATAGAGCTGAAGCAGACATATCATCAATGCTGCCGCACAAAAGATGTTGACCACCTGCCTTATGTTGAAATAATAAGGCTGAACGATTCCAACTCCCGTATAATAGGGCATATGAGCTATTTTAAAAGCTCTTTTAACGTCGTGTTTTGAAATGTGAACTCCATAGAAGTACTGGCTTTTCTTGCTGGTCTTCTCCTGAGAGATCATACGGGTTCCGTTGACATATTCTTTGTAGGTAGCAATGCTGAAATCCAGATGTTCATCAAAAAACCCGGCGGCGGCATCGATACTGCATGGTGTATTTTCGTACCAGCGATAAGTTCGTCCGGCATAGGTTGGTAATTTTGAATCTTTACTTTTAAAATCGTCAGGATGCATTGGAATTATAAAAACCCAATGTCCGTCACTTTCACTTAGGAAAGCATCATTTCCCTTATTATCTTTTAAAGAGTATTCACGCCAGAAAATACTGTTTCCGTATTTCCTGACAACAATTGCTACAACGGTATATTCTACATCTTCAATTTTCCCTTTCTGTCCGACATCCAATACAACGTTTTCTGTCGGCACTTTCAAATGTTTGGTCTTCTTATTTCCGGCTGCATCAATGAGGTGAGAGCAGGTTTGGCAAACATATTCCTCAATAGGAAAAGTAAGATCTAATTTATTTTCTGATTCGCATGCTGGGCAGACATAGTGCATTTGTTATCTGTAAATTTTGTGTTTCTGAATGGTATTAGCTTTAAAATACTGAACTACTTCATCTGCAATCTGCTCTACTTTTGTGGTATTGTCCTGCGTATAATTGCAAAGAAAAACATCAAAAGTAAGCTGTTTAAATTCCGGCCACGTATGGATACAAAGGTGAGACTCTTTCAGGATCACTGCGGAAGTAAAACTATCATTTTCAAAAATATGATTGGTGACTCCTACAATTTCTACATCTTTTGTTTTCAGAATTTCTTCTGTAAACGTCAGAAAACCTTTGCTGTCTAATAACAAATCTTCTGACTCTGTTTCCAAAGTCAGAAGAATATGTAAACCTTTACTTGATAATGGGTTCAATTAATTTTTTCGTAAATATATTATTTTTTTGGAAGAAAAACCTCAGCAAGCATACATCTTGCGCTTCCGCCACCATTTACTTCAATGGTATTCAGGTCTGAATAGATAATTTCGCAGTATTTTTCAATTGCGGCTACCTGTTCTGAAGATAAAGACTGATAAGCAGTCTGGCTCATCACCAGGAATTTTTCACTCTCTTTGTTTTGAACCTGAAGCATATTTCCTGCAAACTGCTGCATCTGTTCTTCAGAAATTTCAATAATTTCTTTTCTTGAACCTTTAATGGTTTCTATTACTTTTTCTCTTTCCAGCTCATCATCAATACAATCAAGACAGATTACGACAAATTGATCTGCCACACACATCATTACATTGGTGTGATAGATAGGAAGTCTTTCTGTCCCTACGGTCTGGAATGAATGAAAAACAACGGGAGTAAATCCGAATTTTGCACAGAATTCTCTGAACAGTTTTTCATCCAGCCTCAAAGAAACTGAACCGTAAGCGATTTTATTATCGTGGTCAAAGATCATACTTCCCGTTCCTTCCAGGAAATGTCCCTGAGTTTCAGAGAAAGACCAGTCATCAATTTCAGTCACTTCAAATCCTTGAGCTTCGATGGTTTCAATAATATCTTCTCTTCTTTCCACTCGTCTGTTGGATGCGAACATCGGATATAAAACCACTTTCCCGTCTTTATGGAAACTTACCCAGTTATTCGGGAAGATAGAATCCGGAGTATGTGGATCCAGAGTATCTTTTATGGTGATTACATTAATTCCCTTTTCTCTCAGCTTTCCAACAAAAGTACTGAACTCAGCCAAAGCTTTTGACTGAATATCAGATCCTGTCTGTTCTACCTGAAAGTAATTATTTTTTGCTGTCTCAGCATTGTAACCGAATGCAATCGGCTCTATCATTAATACTGTATCTGTTGTTTGCATTTTTTTGATTTAAAAATTAAAAAATTGAAGATTGAAAGGTTAAACTCCTCCACTCTCAAACCCTAAAACTCTCCCACTTCATTATTCTCTCACAAGCGGCATTGTAGAACACCTCAACAATCCACCCATTTTAGAGATTTCTCTGTAAGGAATTTCTTCAACAGTCATTCCCCATTCGTTTCTCAAATGGTCATTCATTCTGGTGAATGCTTTGTCTGAAACTACTACATCAGGAGAAATAGAGAAAATATTCGGAAACATTTCAAACATTTCTTCATCATTGATATGGAAGCAGTTTTCTTCTCCGAAAATATCGATGATTAAACGGTAATCGCTTTCATCCACAAATCCGTTTTTATAAATGATACATTTGTCTTCTCCTATCGGATTGAATGTACAATCCAAATGCAGGATACCTTCAAACGGAATTTTATCATTTTTCTTCAATTCAAGGTCTATGATTCTTTTCTTTGGAAAATATTCTTTTAAGATTTCAATGGCATACTCGTTGGTTCTTGCCGTCTTATAGTTTCTGTAATCTTCGCTGAAGCAGGTTCCGATGAAAATAAAGTCATTCCATACGATTACATCCCCTCCTTCAATGTGTGCTGTTTCCGGAAGATTGATAATTTTTCTCCATGCTACTTTTTCAAAAACGCTTTTGTATGCTTCCTGCTCGTCTGCTCTGTCTGCAATCACATTGGAAATGATCATCTTGTCATCAATCACAAAAGCTACATCTCTTGAAAAAACCTGGTTATAGTCTTTAATGATACTTGGACGAAGTACTTCAACGTCATACTTTTTTAAAACTGCTTCAAAAGCGTTCATTTCATTGATAATATCCTCTTCTTTAGGATAAATGTTGTGTTCGATTGAGTAATATGACTTTGCGTCATAACTTTCCTCTAGCGTGGGAACTGGCCCCAATGAATTAGGCTGGCCTAGAACTACTGACTTCAGCCTACCCGTTTCGTTTTTAATGTTTAGTCTCATAAAGATTTATGCAATACTACAAATATAAGTAAAGGTCTCTATCTATAAAACTTTTGCATTATTTTATGTATTAAATTTGATTTCTAAAATCAACACTGTTCAACAAAATTTCCTTGCCTATTCAGCCAACCGCAGTGAATAGCCCCAAAAACATCTACAACTTACTATTTTCCATCTACATAAGAACAAAAAAACAGATAATTATATTATTTAATTTCCTATATTAGTGATATAATTTTCGCGAAATTATAAACAATAAAACGTAACTATTAACACCAAAAATCAAAGTCATGAACAAGAACAATCCGGTGCTGAAAAATGCACAAAAATTAGGAAGAGAGCAACAAAAATCTGTAATGGGAGGAGCACCAATTTCAACAGCCAGAAGATGTTGCGAATGGGACGATACAGGAAAATGTTATATCTGGACATGTGACAGATGCCAATGTCCATAATAAAAAACGAGAACCTGCTTTTTTCAAGCAGGTTTTCTTATCTCGTCCTGTTCTCTTCTTCTGTTTTCTGGGTTTCTTTTACCTGATATTTTGAATTTCCCAGAGTATAACTGAGCGAAAATATGAGTCTGCTGCTATCCCACCAGTGGGTAAGGCGGTTATCCATAATCTGTTTATGACGGAATTCCAGTTTCTGTTCATATGAATCCAGGAGATTATTAAAACCAATTTTAGTGTTCAGTTTATTATCAAGCCATGACTTCTGAACTGATACATCTATAGTATATCTTGGTTTAATGATGTAAAGACTGTTACCTGTTTTGGATTCATAACTGCCAAATACATTCACTATAAATCCTTTCGGAAGTGAAAATACCTGATTCAGCCTCACTTCATAATTATAGATATTCAACGCAAATACCTCATCCAGGTAGGGTCTGAATTCATAATTGTAATATCCCGCAATCTGGCTGGTGATATTCCACCATTTTGTAATCCTGACCGGAAAGCTGATCTCCAGAATAGCAAAATTTCGATAGGGAAGATTTGTTCCCAAATATTCCAGCACATTCGTTTCCGGATTATAAAGTGGATAACGGGTCATCACATCATGTTCTTTTCCAACAGTAAAACTTGTGATCCAGTTTTTATAGCGATATGATGCTTTAATCTGGCTGGTAAAGGAAGGCAGCAGGTAAGGGTTTCCTATCCAGTAATTTAACGGACTGAAATAAAACCGGAACGGATTAAGCTGCGAGAAAGCAGGTCTCGTTATTCTTCTGCTGAAAGAAAGAGAAAGTTCACTGGAGGTATTCAACGTGTAACTTACACTTAAAGATGGCAGCCACTTCAGATAGCTCCTGGAAACAACAGAATCCGCAGTAACTGCATTGGAAATACTGTTGGTATTTTCAAATCTTAATCCTGCATTGATTTGAACGTTCCCGATTTTTTGCCTGTAGGCAATATATCCAGCCCATATTTTTTCTTTATAGGAGAATATATTACTTCGCGTAGGATCAAATACAAATTGATTTCCTACTGACAATGTATCATACCTGATATTGTTATTCGTATCAGAATCACTGTATTTCACGCCTGCTTCAATATCAATGTCATTTATTTTTTGGGAAGCATCTATTTGGGCAGTATAAACATTAATCTTATTAAACAGGTCAGACTTCCAATAAGACAGTACTTTCGATGTACCCTGATCCCTATTGATAAAATCATCATTCTGTTTATTTTTAACTGAAAGATAATTCCCTAAAAAACTTAGCTTAAATCCTTTATTCTGGAAGGAATAATCGGTTGTCATCCCATAGTTGTCCTGTGTATAATCTGTAGGATTCTCACTGGCCGTATTCAATACCAGCTGGGTTTCACTTTTGTCTGTTGTAAACAGTGAACCGTTGCGTGTACGGTCATTGTTCCGGAAGTTTCCTCTCAGATTGAATCCTAATCTGTTTTTATCATTCAACCTGAAATCAGCTCCTGCCTGCAGATTGTAGGCTTTTCCAAAGTCTTCCTGATAAGTCTGGGTACGCATAATATTAGTATTTGCCAAACGCTGTAAAGCATGATAACGGTAGGTTGATATTCCTTCATTATAACCTGCCTGAACATTGTAGGTTACTTTTCCGGTGTTATATGATATATTGAGTGTATTTTCCCGATAGTTGAATTTATTGATATATACATTTCCATTATAGCTGGCTTTCCATCCGAGACGGATATTCTTTTTTAGTTTAATATCAATAATCCCCTTAAATTCAGCATCATATTTCGAAGATGGATTGGTATTTACTTCTATAGATTCTACCATTTCAGGAGATAAAGACCGCAAATAAGCCTGTAATTCCTGACTGCTCATCACTATAGGCTTTCCATCAATAAGAACAGCCGGGGTAATTCTTCCTCCAACAAAAATTCCGTCTTCCTGGTCTACAGTTACACCAGGAGTTTTCCTCAGGACATCGAGAAGATGAGTGGAAGTTTTAAAGTCTTTGTTTCCGGCAACAGATAATACCAGATTGCCGTCATTCAGTTTCATTTTTCGTGGAGCAGACCGGATAACAACTTCTGATATATTCGTTGTGGATGATTTTACTTCAGTCAGAGAATCCGGAACTTTTGATTTTACTTCACCCTGTTGTGCTTTTCCAAAAAACGAGATAAACAACAGCAGCATCAAAAACCATAATTTGATCATCATAAATATTAATTTTTATGATATCAAAAGTATCGGCTTGCCGTAACAATGCGGTTTTGAAATTGAAATTCCGCAGTACTGAATTATAAATTTGAACTCTGAAACCTAGGATCAGTAAGGGTTTGAGATTGCTTGTATAAAAGAGGGGTTGTATTTTTTATTTTCTTGAAAGTTGAGAAGAAAGTTGATTTGGAATTGAATCCTACTTCATATCCAATCTCTTCAATTTTGAGATAAGATCCGTTTTCTATTTTTTCACAAGCTTCATTGATCCTGTATTCATTGATGCAGGTAGCAAAACTTTTCCCCAGATTATCATTCAACAATTGGGATAGCTGGTGAGCTGACATATTCATTCTTGAGGCAAGATCGCTCAATTTTAAATTCGGATTTTTATAGAGCTCTTCTGTATCCATTAATCGTTCTAATTTTGATACAAAACCATCGACTTGTTCTCCGGAAATCTTTTTATTGGAGTATTTCTCTATTTCTTTTGCGGGAAGCTGCTGGTATTTTTTATTAAATAAAATCAAAAAGTTGGCATACAGTACAAACGAAAACACAAGGCTGCCTCCTGCGCAGTAGATTTGTACCCAACCTGTCGAAATCAGCTGATAACTCAAAAATATAATCACATTGCTGACCAGAATCGGAAGTACAAAATTGTTCGGACTTTTACGGTTCTCTTTAAGCAAAATATAATACTGATAGACTGTAAGAAATATAAATACAGACCAAACGGTATAAATAAAAGTAGCAAAATAGTTATCCCATGTAATCGGAAACACCAGATATAATAAACCAACAACTCCTAAAATAAGGGTTAATATCCCAAACCATTTCTGACAGTTCTTCCAATCAAACTTATCCTTCTCGAAGGAAGATTTTACATAATAATATAAAGCAGGTCCGGCAAAAAATAAAGCAGACAGGCCTAGATGTGCGATAATTCTGGGTAAATCGGGATAAAAATAAAAGCATACAGAAATCGCTACTCTTGAGCTTAGCATTAAAAGAAGAATTCCAAGGAAAAAATCCGGAGGGTATTTCAGTTTTTTAACAAACAGCAGATAAATGCCCAGCAGAAGTCCGTTGAATGCTCCTACTGCACTGAAGAAAAATAACATCTGTTCTCCGAAAGTCATTGGGTATTAATTTTTTACAGTAGTAAATTTAATCAAAATATTATATCCGATTTTGCAAAACAGATGTAAAATAGTAAAAATTGATAATCAAATATGTTTTCCTCCATTTTATGCTCCGTTTTCCAGCTTTTTCAGGATTAGTGTTCGTAAGCGTTCTTCGTGATCATCACCCCATTTTCCTAAAGCTGCAATTACCGGAATCAACGTCTCTCCGAACTCAGTAAGTTTATATTCCACTTTTGGAGGTACAACGGGATAAATTGTCTTGGTAACAAGTTCATGCTCTTCGAGTTCTTTCAGCTGCACATTCAGTACTCTGCGGGAAGCATCAGGAATCTTTCTCTGCAGCTCGCTGGGTCTTTGATATCCTTCATTAATAAACCACAGCAAACGGATTTTCCATTTACCATACAATACTTCTGCAATCAGATCAAGACCGCAGTTCAGGTTGGGTGGGATTTTTCTTTCATACATAAAACAAATGTAGCACAATGACATGATACCACAATAGGGGATAATTTTATCCCTATGTGATTCGTAAACCCGTACTTGTATGAGCCTGCCATACTGCTGAAATTTGTACAAAAAAGAAATCATGACAGAATCATTTAATTTCAACAACGAATTATCAGGTAAAATTGCTTTGGTAACGGGAGGAACGAAAGGAACCGGAAAAGCTATTGCCGAAAGATTATTAACCGCTGGTGCAACCGTGATTGTCACTGCAAGGAATCAACCTGAAGAGATGAATAATCAGCTTTATTTTATTTCAGGAGATCTGAGCCGGGCAAAAGACACCGAAAAGCTGGTAAGAGAAGTGCTGTCTACTTTTGGAAGGCTTGATATTTTAATTAACACATTAGGTGGCTCAGAAACACCTGGTGGCGGCTTCTCTGTTCTGAACGATGAAGACTGGGAAAACACAATCCAGACAAATTTGTTGGCACCTGTCCGTCTAGACAGAGGATTTCTTCCGCAAATGCTGGAGCGAAAGACGGGAGTGATCATTCATATTGCATCTATTCAGGGAAGACTGCCTTTATTTGATTCTACTTTACCTTATGCGGCAGCTAAAGCCGGTCTGATCAATTACAGCAAAGGTTTATCAAAAGAAGTTTCACCCAAAGGAATTCGTGTACTAACTGTTTCCCCAGGCTGGATCATGACTTCATCTGCAACCCGGATGATGGGACGCATTGCTGAAAGCTCAAAGATTTCAATAGAAGAAGCTACACAAAGTGTTATGGATTCGTTAGGTGGAATTCCTATTGGCAAACCAGCCCAGCCGGAAGATATTGCAGAGTTTGTCGGATTCTTAGTCTCTCCCCGGGCACAATATTTAACGGGAACTGAATATGTAATAGACGGCGGCACCATTCCTACTGTTTAATCATTTAAAAATAACAATATGAAATTACCTATCATTTTACAAGAATTCTTAAAGGCACAAAAACTTTTTGACAGTATTGCTTTTGCCAATTGTTTTTCTGAACACGCATCTGTATTTGACGAAGGAAAAATATACACTGGAAAAGAGGAAATAAAACAATGGAATGAAAAATCTAATAATGAATACCAAACCCTATTTGAGGTGATGGATTTTTCTGTGAAGGACAATATGAAAATTTTAAAAATCAATATTTCCGGTTCTTTTGAAGGCAGTCCGGTAGTCCTGAATTTTCATTTCCGGATTGAGAATGGCCTTATTACAGCTTTAGCCATTACTGAATAAGTTTAAAAATAAAGAATCCCAAAGCAAGCTTTGGGATTCTTTTATGGTATAAGCAAATATTATCTGCTTGCGATGTCGATGTAGTTTCTTTCCTGAGCACCTTGGTAAACCTGTCTTGGTCTTCCGATTGGGTCTCCTTTCATTCTCATTTCTTTCCACTGAGAAATCCATCCTGGAAGTCTTCCTAATGCAAACATTACTGTAAACATTTCTGTAGGAATTCCTAACGCTCTGTAGATGATTCCTGAATAGAAATCTACGTTTGGATATAGTTTTCTTTCGATGAAGTACTCATCTTCAAGTGCTACTCTTTCTAACTGCATTGCAATGTCAAGAGCTTTATCCTGGATTCCTAATGATTTAAGGATATCATCAGCAGCTTTCTTGATAATTTTCGCTCTTGGGTCGAAGTTTTTGTACACTCTGTGTCCGAATCCCATTAGACGGAAGCTATCATTTTTATCTTTTGCTTTAGCAACATATTTAGATACGTCACCACCATCTTTCTCGATAAGCTCAAGCATTTCGATTACAGCCTGGTTAGCACCACCGTGAAGTGGTCCCCAAAGTGCAGATACCCCAGCAGAGATAGAAGCGAAAAGACCTGTGTGAGCAGAACCTACCATTCTTACTGTAGAAGTAGAACAGTTTTGTTCATGATCTGCGTGAAGGATTAATAATTTATCTAAAGCATTTACAACTACCGGATCCATCTCGAAATCAACGTTTGGTAATCTGAATGCCATTTTGTAGAAGTTTTCTACATAGTTTAGGTTGTTATCACCATGGTTTAATGGTAAACCTTGAGTTTTTCTGTACGTCCAAGCACAAAGGTGAGAGAACTTAGCGATCATAAGCTCAGCAGCATGATCCATTTCTTCTTTAGAGTTTACGTTCACTGCTTTCGGGTTGAAAGCGGTTAATGCAGATGTCATAGAAGATAAAACTCCCATAGGGTGAGCAGAACGAGGAAAAACATCAATGATTTTTTTCATTTCGTCTGCGATGAAGTTATATTTTTTAATATTATTGTCGAATGAAGCAAACTGATCCTGAGTAGGTAATTCTCCATGTAATAAAAGATACATTACTTCAGTGAAGTTAGATTTTTCAGCAATCTGCTCGATTGGATAACCTCTGTAAAGTAATTCTCCCTGATCTCCGTCTAAGTAAGTGATGTCGCTAATAGTAGCTCCCGTATTTTTGTAACCTAAATCCAGAGTGATCAAACCTGTCTGGTCTCTTAATTTTGAAATATCAATCCCTCTGTCTCCGATAGTACTATCCACGATTGGATATTCATATGAATTACCTGCATAATTCAATATTACTTTGTTGTCTGACATTATTTATTTATTTTTTTTAAATATACCACTTTCCATAAAATACGGCAAACAAAAAATATCGTTTGCCGTTATTTATAAATTCAATTATCTTTTTATCTTAAATGCTTCTAATCCTGGGAAAATTGCAGTTTCACCAAGAGCTTCTTCAATTCTTAATAACTGGTTGTATTTTGCCATTCTGTCTGATCTTGAAGCTGAACCTGTTTTGATCTGTCCACAGTTCATAGCTACTGCTAAATCAGCGATTGTAGAATCTTCAGTTTCTCCTGATCTGTGAGACATTACTGAAGTAAATTTGTTGTTCTGAGCCATTTGTACAGCAGCCATTGTTTCAGAAAGGGAACCAATCTGATTTACTTTTACAAGAATTGAGTTGGCAATATTTTCTTTTACTCCTCTTGACAGTCTTTCTACGTTGGTTACGAATAAATCATCCCCTACCAACTGTACTCTGTCACCGATTTTATCCGTTAACATTTTCCAGCCTTCCCAGTCATTTTCCTGCATACCGTCTTCAATAGAAATGATTGGGTATTTTGCAGCCAATTCGGCTAAGTAAGAAACCTGCTCGCTGCTTGAAAACTGAGCTGCATCCGGAGTCTGGAATTTTCTGTAATCATAAATTCCGTCTTTGTAGAATTCAGAAGCCGCACAGTCAAGTGCTAACATAATATCGTCACCAGGCTTATAGCCTGCTTTTTCGATCGCCTGAAGTAATGTATCCAAAGCATCTTCTGTCCCTTTGAAAGTTGGAGCAAAACCACCTTCATCACCTACTGCAGTAGATAAACCTCTTGAATGAAGGATAGATTTCAGGTTGTGGAAAATTTCAGTTCCTTTTCTCAAAGCGTGAGAGAAAGAATCTGCTTTTACCGGCATAACCATAAATTCCTGGAACGCAATAGGAGCATCTGAGTGAGATCCACCGTTGATTACATTCATCATTGGAACAGGAAGTGTGTTGGCGTTTACACCACCTACATATTTATATAGAGGCATTCCCAATTCTGCAGCCGCAGCTCTTGCTACAGCCAAAGAAACACCAAGAATAGCATTAGCACCAAGATTTCCTTTATTAGGCGTTCCGTCAAGATCAATCATAATCTGATCAATATAGTTTTGTTCGAAAACCGGCTGTCCTACTAAATTCTCTGCAATTACTTCTTTTACATTTTCAACAGCTTTCAGAACTCCTTTTCCTTGGTATTCTGAACCACCGTCACGTAATTCTACTGCTTCGTGTTCTCCTGTAGATGCTCCTGAAGGTACAGCAGCACGACCCATTGCCCCGCTTTCTGTAAATACATCTACTTCGATGGTAGGATTACCTCTGGAATCTAAAATCTGTCTTGCTTCTATGTAAGAAATTGCACTCATTTTTTATTTTTTTTAGTTTAGACAAATTTAATCAAAATTTAACTTTTAGGGGTATTTCGAGGGATTTTTTTGAGATAAATCCAAGTTAAATTTTAGTTAATTTATATTATGATAATTCCACAATTTCAAAAGGGCAGATCATGGATTTAAAATGAGAAAATCATAACTAAAAAACCCACCTTAAAAAGTGATTTTTTAATAAAATTATAGTAAGGTATTTTATTATTTTCTGGGTGTAGGAGACAGAAGCCCGGCCAATGCTCCTATTGCTCCTGATGAAATGGTGGCAAAGATCGTTACCAGCTGATTATCTTTGGCAGATCCGTCATTCCAGTAAGCGATGAGAATAAGCCCTGCTATGATACCAATCACTGCCAGCCCAAGCATAAGTACGATAATCCTGTAGATCCAATAGTCTGTATCTTTTGGGTTTCTAATTTCTACATTTTTAATAGCCTCTATAGGATTTGTTTTAAACTTCTCCTGAAGATCACTGTTGTTTTTTAAAGCAGCTTCTAAATCTCCAATACTGTCGTTAATAAGAGTTTTCATGGCTTTTAATTTTATACATCAAATTTCCCTCTAAAAGACATACCAGTCAATTACACAAAAGGGTAATTTATTTATACTATTATTTTGAAAGCCAGGCAGGTTCCGGGATTCCCGGACATGACATTACATTCACCAGACAATTCGCTCATTCTTCTTTTCATGTTTCTGAGGCCGTTTCCTTTTGGCTGTTCATCATGAATTCCGGTTCCATTATCAGAGATTTTCATAGAAAAGTTATTTTTTTCCTGCGAAAATGAAAGTTTTAAGGTATTGGCCTGGCTGTGCTTGTATACGTTATTAACAGCTTCTTTTAAACAGAGAAATAGATTACGCCTCATTTCTGTAGAAACTGGTGTTTCAGTAATGATATTTTCACATTCAGAATGCAGTACTATTTTTGTTTTTTTTAGGAAGTTTCCGGTATAGAGTATGGCATAATCAACAAAGCTGCCCAGTGTATCATTCCCGGAATTCAGGCTCCACAGCATTTCACGCATAGAAATATTCATTTCTTCGGAGGTTTTCAGAAGTTCATCAATGTCGTTTTGCAGCTCATCATCTGATGCTTTTTGTTTTATAAATTCTGCCTGAAGTTTTAATGCGGAAATTCCTGCTCCAAGATCATCATGCATATCGTGGGAAATACGTTCCCTCTCCTTTTCCAGAATTTTTTGTTTTTCAAGTTCTTTTTGAAGGAGCTGATTTTGGTGTTCAGCTTCTTTAAGCTGTTGCTGCTGAATAAAAAAAAGCTGCCTTTTATTATACAAAACAACAATGAAAACAATGAAAATAACAAAAGTTATTAACAGAATGACTGCTATAATATAAGCCAACCTTATTGTATCCGGCAATTGTTTCATATTGTGTTTTATTTTCCGTTATTTTCAAATTTCCTTAGGGCAGTATAGAATATTCCATACATAATGATATTCACGCAATACTGCATCGTTTTTAAAATTTGTAGAAAACCGGGGTCATTATCCTTAAGAAAAAACATGGGGATTGATCTGAAAATAAAAAAAATACTCCAAAAAAGTAATCCGCAGGAAACCCAGAAATGCGGATCATTAAAGATCTTTATTTCATCAAAGTTTTTCAGTCTGATATAAAACCAAACTAGTGCATTGATGATAAAATAAAAGCAGACCAATATTCCTAATGTATTCTCATAGTTTTCACTATAAAATTTCACAAACAAAGCAATATAGGCAAGTAGGACAATGAGGGTATATAAAAAGAATTTTTTGAATTTTTGAGGGAAAATTTTTGCATAATATCTGTTGAAAAAAATAATCAGAAAAATACTGTAGTAATTGAAGAGATAAGCAAAGTCGAATTCCTGAATATATATTTTATAGTGTCCATAAAGCTCAAGGCATAAAGAAAGGAATAAGTATACTGTAAAATAGTTTTGGCTGGAAAGACCTTTCTTTCCAGCTAAAACCATCGACTTTACAGTATCTATAAAGAGTATTGATATGTATATAATCTGAATGAGCATTTTATGGATATAATGAGCCCATATCAAAGAATCCCTCTTTTCCTATAAGATCATCCGGCAGGTATCTTCCAATCATGGTAAGTCTTTTTTCATTTCCGCCATAAGCTGAAGCATATGCTGAAGCATCAAAAACATAATTAGGATTAGCTTTAAAATAATCTGTAATAATGCCAAGCTCTATCACTTCTCCAAGAGCAAACTGAACTTCTTTGTAAAGGCGGCCGTCTATATTTCTTTCATTCAGTATTTTATTGATATCTGCCCAGGTATAGTATATCCCTTCTGCCTGCATCAATGGAGCGCTGTAAGCATTCATATTACTATAAAATTGTGAGGAGAGGTAGTTATCATGCAGGATTCTTCTTTCTTCAGGGCTAATGAAATCCATATTTGCTTCAAACTTATGACCCAAATTAAAGATAATATAATGTCCCATTGCGTTGTCATTATGATCCAGTGGTGTAGCCACAAAGTATAAAAATTCGCTTGCACCAGTAGAAACATTCGTACTGCCCGTATACTTAATATAATCCTGCTGGCTAATAAAGATAAACTCAAATTTAATCCCTTTTCCTTGAGAACTAAATGTGTTGAATAAGTTTTCAAAAGTACTGATGTCTACCAAATAGGTATCCAAATACGGATTGACCAGCTTGGACGCTACTCCCGAACTATTTAAAATACCTTTTTTTGCCTGGTACATAAACATGATACCGATGTCATGATCCATGTGCGCTTCAATCAAAGGATTAGTTTTTTCCTTATTTTGCAATACCAGATCTGCAAGTTTGTTTCCAATAGCCTCTGTCCCAAATTCAGGATTTTTTAACTCTAATGTCTCCATAATTTCTTAGTTTTTAAAATTGTTAAACTTATTGATAGCCTCCACTTTATTGTTTACGTGAAGTTTTCTGTAGATATTTCCAACATGCTTTTTAACGGTATCAATACTGATACATTTTTTATCCGCTATTTCCTTATAAAGAAGGCCCTCTGAAAGAAGCTCAAGAACTTCTTTTTCACGCTCTGTAAGTTCATCGAAACCTTTGATTTCGGTGAGATTTCTTTCAAAATGCTTAAGAACTCTCCGGGCTATGGAAAAACTCATAGGAGCTCCACCACTGTAAACATCACGGATGGAAGAAAGGATTTTATCCATACTTTCTCCTTTTACGAGATATCCCATTGCTCCGGCTTTTAAAGAATTAAAGATCTTTTCATCATCATCAAAGCTGGTACACATGATGAATTGTGTATTGGGCATCTCTTTTCGTAGTTTTTCTATGATTTCTATTCCCAGCATATCTTGCAGCTGGATATCCATCATCACCACATCCGGGGAAATGTCGGGAAGGTTTTGCATGGCATCATTTCCATCAAAGAACTGGGCAATTACCATCATATCCTGTTGGTAATTGATTACTTTCTTCAACGCATTGTTGTAGTTTTTTTCATCTTCTACTATGGCGATGGAAATGCTCATGACTTTGTTTGTTTGTAGCAAATTTCAACAGAAAACAAATTGAAATCAATTACACCTTTGTGTAATATTGACAAGTGAGTTTATAATTATGGTTTAGTCTATTTAGTTTTCTTAAATTTAATCAATTTTTCACTTCAAAACCAATATAAATTTAAATTAATAATAACATAATAAAACAAACAATAAACAAATAACAATTCAACTTTCAGGAATCAGATTTAAACTCAGAGAAATTTATTATTTGGAGCAGATGCAGAACAGATTTTCGTTTAACAGAAAAAATTCAGCATGAGTTTTAAAATTAATATTGCAGGGGATCACTTTATTTAAAGAGAAAAAGAAGTGATTTATTTTTCAAAATCGACAGAAATTCCTCATATTGTCAGGCATGATTTTTGTAAAATTTAAAGAGTAAAAATCATAGTAAATATCAAATAATATAATCATGAAAAAAGGTCTTTTAGCACTTGGTGCTGTACTTACATTAACAGCGGTGAGCTGTAAAAAAAGTGAAAGCGGAAACAAAAGCGTTATCAAAACAGAGAGCTCAGAAACTGTAGTTACAGACAACAATGGAAAAGTAGATTCGTTGACACAAAGTTCTTCAACGGTAGACATTAACGGACAGAAAACTGAGAAAACAGATTTTGTTTATAAAGCTACAGACGGAACGTTAGTAAAAGTGGTATTCAAAAACGATCCGAAAGAAAATACAGTAGCGATTACCAGCAACAAGAAAACATTTACATTACCGAAGACAGAAACCAAAGGTGATGAAACGATTTATAAGAAAGATGATATGACGGCAAGAGTAAAAGGTGACAGCCTTCATCTTGAACAGGGTAATAATATTATCGAACTGAAAAGAACAAAGATTTAAAATAAAAAATGTCCCAAAACCTACTGGGACATTTTATTTTTATAGGTATTATATCTTTTTCAGCAAGTCACTATTGATCCAGCCATATATTGGCTCACCATCTTTTCCAGGATTAAACAGAACATATACATAAAACCAGCCCAGTTTACTTTGAATGAACTCAACCTGGGTATCTTTTTTAAGCTCTACTACAACTTCGAATTCTGTTCCTGCACCGTTTCTTACATTGGCATATTCAGCATTCACTTTATACATATCTGCAGTATCGTCTTCTCTCCCTAATAATTTCGCTCTGAAATTGTCCATAGGAAATGCAGGCCCGGGATCATTCTTCCTGAAAGGAGCAATATCATCATGACCCAGAATATTTTTGATATTGTATGTTTCCATCAACAGTTTGCAAACCTGAAAACATGTTTCCAGCTGCTTTTCTGTAAAGCTATGCCAATAAGAGGTTTCATTTTCATGCTTATGCTTAGCGGTTACTACTACATCTTTGGAATATTCTTTTTCAAACCAAGCATAAAATCTTTCATTTACTTTAGTAAGTCTTCCCGGATTTTCGAGCTCAATCCCGATAGAAAAATCATTGAATCCTGAACGGTCTGCCCATCGGCTTCTTCCTGCATGCCAGGCTTTTTTATTGAATTCTACCATTTGGGTAATCCTGCCATCACTATCTATAATAATATGAGCTGAAGCTTTTGCTGTAGGATCCTTAAACCAGTTTATTGAACTTTCAGCCCCCCGCCCTGCAGTAAAGTGAATGATAATGTATTCCGGAACAATAATTCCCTCTTTATTGGGAGTCTCTATAAAGCTAATGCTCTCCCCGGAAATTGTTTTTCCTAACTTATCTTTTAAGATGATCATGATCAAGATTTTTTTAGAGCCTCAAAGTTATTCTAAATATATTAATTATACGTTAACGAAATAAAAAAAACCATCCGAAAAACGGATGGTTTCTATTTAATATCTGAATGAAAATTATTATTCTTCAGTTTTTTCTTCAGTAGTATCAGCTTTAGCTTCTTCTACTTTCTCTTCTACTACTGGAGCATCAGCAACTACTGCTTCAGCTTTTTTTGTAGTAGCAGTTGATCTTCTGCTTCTTCTTGTAGCTTTTTTCTCTTCAGCATTAGGGTTGTAAAGCTCGTTGAAATCTACCAATTCGATAAGAGCCATATCAGCAGCATCACCTGGTCTGAAACCTGTCTTAATGATTCTTGTATAACCACCGTTTCTTTCAGCGATTTTAGGAGCTACAGTTCTGAATAATTCAGCAACCGCAAATTTATTTTGAAGGTAAGAGAATACTACTCTTCTGTTGTGTGTAGTATCTTCTTTTGCTTTTGTTAATAGAGGCTCAACATATACTCTTAAAGCTTTAGCTTTAGCTACAGTAGTGTTGATTCTTTTATGCTCAATTAGAGAACAAGCCATATTAGAAAGTAAAGCACTTCTGTGAGAAGCTGTTCTTCCTAAGTGATTGAATTTTTTACCGTGTCTCATTATTAATTATTTATCAGCGTCTAACTTATATTTTGCAACGTCGAAACCGAAGTTAAGACCTTTTGAATGCACTAATTCTTCTAGTTCTGTCAAAGATTTTTTACCAAAATTTCTGAATTTCATCAAATCAGACTTACTGTAAGAAACCAGTTCTCCAAGAGTTTCTACTTCAGCTGCTTTAAGACAGTTAAGGGCTCTTACTGAAAGATCCATATCTGCTAATTTAGACTTAAGAAGTTGTCTTGTGTGAAGAGTTTCTTCATCGTACTGGATAGATGCTTTTACAGCTTCAGTTTCAAGCGTGATTCTCTCATCAGAGAATAGCATGAAGTGATAAATTAATATCTTAGAAGCTTCAGTTAAAGCATTCTGAGGGCTGATAGACCCGTCAGTTTCTATATCTAATACAAGTTTTTCGTAGTCTGTTTTTTGCTCTACACGATAATTTTCAATGCTGTATTGTACTTTCTTAATCGGCGTAAAAATAGAGTCAATAGCAATAGTTCCTACAGGAGCATTGTTTGATTTATTTTGTTCAGAAGGAACATACCCTCTACCTTTTTCAATATTGAAAGTAATTTCGAAAGTTACATCACTGTTTAGGTTGCAGATCACTAAATCTGGGTTTAAAACCTCAAATCCGTTGATAGACTTTCCTAAATCACCAGCAGTAATAACCGTTTGACCTGAAACTTTAGCAACAACCTGCTCGTTAGCCTGGCCTTCTGCTGCAGCTTTTAATCTTACCTGCTTAAGGTTAAGAATAATTTCGGTAACGTCTTCGATTACTCCTGGAATAGTTGAAAATTCGTGCTCTACACCTTCTATTTTGATAGATGAAATAGCGTATCCTTCCAGAGAAGAAAGCAACACTCTTCTCAAAGCATTACCGATTGTAAGCCCGAAACCTGGTTCTAAAGGTCTGAATTCAAATTGACCTTTAAATTCATCAGAGTTAAGTAAAATTACTTTATCGGGTTTTATGAATTGTAAAATTGCCATATTATTGGGTTGAGCAAAAATTTGATTAAAAAATTATTTAGAGTAAAGTTCGACGATAAGGTTCTCCTTAATGTCCTCCGGAATTTGGATTCTTTCAGGAGCAGAAATGAAGGTACCTTCTTTCTTCTCATCGTTGAATTGTAACCACTCATAGTTTGACTTAGAAGCCAATGCATTGGTAACAACTTCAAGAGACTTAGACTTTTCTCTTACAGTGATTACATCACCAGCTTTTACCAAGTAAGAAGGGATATTAAGAATCTCTCCGTTCACAGTGATGTGTCTGTGAGAAACTAATTGTCTAGCTCCAGATCTAGTTTTAGCAAAACCTAATCTGTATACTACGTTATCCAATCTTGATTCACAAAGTTGTAATAGAACTTCCCCTGTTACACCTTTGCTTCTGTGTGCTTTTTCAAATAAGTTAGCAAACTGTCTTTCTAAAATACCGTAAGTATATTTAGCTTTTTGTTTTTCAGCTAACTGAACTGCATATTCTGATTTTTTAGCACCTCTTCTTTTGTTAGGACCGTGTTGTCCTGGCGGTTGGTTTTTTCTCTTTTCGAAGTTTTTGTCATCTCCGTAGATTGCAGCACCAAACTTTCTAGCAATCTTAGTTTTAGGTCCAATATATCTTGCCATAATGGGTAAATTCTAAAAATTAAACTCTTCTTCTTTTTGGTGGTCTACATCCATTGTGTGGCATAGGAGTCACATCAATGATTTCGCTAACTTCAATTCCTGAATTGTGAATAGATCTGATAGCAGATTCTCTACCTGCACCTGGACCTTTCACAAACACCTTTACTCTTCTTAAACCAGCTTCGTGAGCTACAGCAGAGCAATTTTCAGCTGCCATCTGAGCAGCAAATGGAGTATTCTTTTTAGAACCTCTGAAACCCATTTTACCGGCAGAAGCCCAAGAGATAACCTCTCCGTTTTTATTTGTTAAAGAAATGATGATGTTATTGAAAGAAGCTTGAATATGTGCTTCTCCAATAGCTTCAACTTTTACTTTTCTCTTCTTAACTACTTTAGTTTGTTTTGCCATAATTCCTAACGATTATTTACTAGCTTTTTTCTTGTTAGCAACAGTTTTTCTCTTTCCTTTTCGGGTTCTAGAGTTGTTTTTCGTTCTCTGGCCTCTTAAAGGTAATCCAAGTCTGTGACGTATTCCTCGTTGGCATCCTATGTCCATTAATCTCTTAATGTTCAATTGCACTTCAGATCTTAATTCTCCTTCTACTTTTACGTTTTCTAAGATATAAGTTCTGATTGCAGCCAATTCATCGTCATTCCATTCGTTGACTTTTTTGTCTTCGCTGATACCGGCAGCTTTAAGGATTTCAGAAGAAGTACTTCTTCCAACACCATAAATGTAAGTTAAACCGATAACTCCTCTTTTGTTTTTTGGTAAATCAATACCTGCAATTCTCGCCATAATTTAATTAACCTTGTCTTTGTTTAAATTTTGGGTTCTTCTTGTTGATTACGAATAGTACACCTTTTCTGCGTACGATTTTGCAATCAGCGCTTCTTTTTTTAATTGATGCTCTTACTTTCATTTTGATAGTATTTATTTTTTAACAATAGCCAAATGGAGATCCTAAGATTCCATTTGGCATTTGTTTAATATCTAAATGTGATTCTCCCTTTTGATAAATCATAAGGAGACATTTCTAGTTTTACCTTATCACCAGGTAAAAGTTTAATATAATGCATTCTCATTTTACCAGAAATATGAGCGATAAGAATATGCCCATTTTCTAGCTCTACACGGAACTGAGCGTTCGAAAGTGCTTCCGTTATAACGCCGTCTTGTTCAATATGTTTTTGTTTTGCCATAAATTAATATCCAGTCGTTCTTGATAATTTAGACTGCATTAAGCCATCATAATGATGGTTCAGCAGATATGTATTAATCTGTTGAACTGTATCTAAAATTACACCCACCATAATTAATAGTGACGTTCCCCCGAAAAATAGGGCAAACGCATCTGTCTGAACAAAGGTTCCGTGCACAATTGCCGGAAGGATTGCAAAGATAGATAAAAATATTGCACCTGGCAAGGTAATTTTTGATAAAATATCATCTAAATAATCAGCTGTCTCTTTTCCTGGTCTTACTTTCGGTACTAAACCTCCATTTCTCTTCAAATCATCAGCCATTTGGTTTACCGGAATTGTAATTGCAGTATAGAAAAACGAGAAGATAATAATTAATAGTGCAAACAATACGTTGTACTGCCAGCTAAAAACATTCTTGAAACCTGCAAGAAAAGTATTAGACTCATCGAATTTTGTTAATAATCCTGGTACGAACATCAATGCCTGAGCAAAGATAATCGGCATTACACCAGCAGCATTTACTTTCAATGGAATCCATTGTCTTGCTCCCTGCATAAGATTTCTGTTTACACCTCCTCTTGCTTGAGCTCTGCTTACATACTGAATCGGGATTTTTCTGACAGCAACTGATAAGATCACTGCTAAAAGAACTACCACCATCCAGAATAATACTTCAATAAGGATCATGATTGATCCCATTCCTCCTTTTCCATTCTGCACTGCCATTTCCTGTACGAATGCTTCTGGTAATCTTGAAAGGATCCCCACCATAATAAGGATAGAGATACCGTTTCCGATACCTTTGTCGGTGATTTTTTCACCTAACCACATTGCGAATACTGAACCAGCAACCAAGATTACAATACTTGGCAACCAGAACATGATAGAATTTGGCTCTACAAAGTATGCAGACTGGAATTGAGCATACGGTAAGAATAATTGAGTAATAGAAGTTAAGTAAGAAGGTGCCTGTACCAGACAAACTCCAATCGTTAACCATCTTGTAATTTGGTTCAATGTATTTCTACCTGACTCTCCATCTTTCTGAAGCTTCTGAAGATAAGGAATAGCCATTCCCATCAACTGAACAATAATAGAAGCAGAAATATAAGGCATGATACCCAACGCCATTACGGAAGCGTGGCTGAAAGCTCCCCCCGTAAACGACGAAAGCAAGCCAAGGAGACCTGCTCCTTGCTTGTTACCGCCTTGATTTTTATAATGCTCTAAGAGATCTCCCACTTCTGCAAGGTTAATTGCGGGAAGCGAGATATAAGATGCGAATCTATACACAAGGATAATACCTAACGTAAAGAGAATTTTATCTCTTAATTCCTTTAGGCTCCATATATTTTTAAGTGTTTGTATAAATTCTTTCATTAGTAAGTATTATAAGGTAATTGCTTTTCCACCTGCTTTAGCAATAAGCTCTTCAGCAGATTTAGTGAATTTGTCAGCAGAGATTGAAACCGCAGATTTCAATTCTCCTCTACCCATAATTTTCACTAATTCGTTTTTAGAAACTATCCCGTTTTCTACTAAAACTTCTTTCGTGATATCTCCAGTGATGGATTTGTTCTCGATTAAAGTTTGAATAGTATCAAGGTTAACTCCTCTAAACTCTTTTCTGTTTACGTTTTTGAATCCGAATTTAGGTAATCTTCTTTGTAAAGGCATCTGTCCACCTTCGAAACCGATTTTCTGAGAATAACCAGCTCTAGCTTTCTGACCTTTGTGTCCTTTTGTTGAAGTACCTCCTTTTCCAGTACCTTGTCCTCTTCCAATTCTTTTTGAATTGAATGTAGAACCTGCAGCTGGTTGTATATTGTTTAAATTCATTTTAATTTCTCTTTTATAAAATTATTTTTGAACTTCAAGTAAGTGTCCTACTGCAGCGATCATTCCTAAGATGGAAGGAGTAGCTTCATGTTCTACAACTTGGTGAAGTTTTTTTAATCCTAATGCTTCAAGCGTTCTCTTTTGGGTTTTTGTTCTACCAATAGCGCTTCTTACTTGTTTTACTTTAATTGTTGCCATTGTTTTATATATTAACCGTTAAACACTTTACTTAGAGAAACTCCTCTCATTCTAGCGATCTCCTCAGGTCTTCTGATGTCTAATAACGCTTTGAAAGTAGCTTTCACTACGTTGTGAGGGTTAGAAGATCCTTTAGATTTTGAAAGGATATCGTGAATACCAGCAGATTCCAATACCGCTCTTACCGCACCACCGGCGATAAGTCCTGTACCGTGAGAAGCAGGTCTTAAGAAGATATCTGCACCACCGTATCTAGCAGTAGTTTGGTGAGGGATAGTATGGTTCATTACAGGAACTTTAACAAGGTTTTTCTTAGCGTCTTCAACTGCTTTAGCAATTGCAGAAGCAACCTCTTTAGATTTTCCTAAACCGAAACCGATAATACCTTCTTCGTTACCTACTACAACAATAGCAGAAAATCCGAAAGCTCTACCTCCTTTAGTTACTTTTGTTACTCTGTTAACAGCTACGAGACGATCTTTTAATTCTAATCCTCCCGGTTTTACTCTTTCTATATTATCTAGTCCTAACATATTTTCCGAAATTTAATGATTAGAATTTAAGTCCACCTTCTCTTGCACCATCAGCTAGAGCTTTCACTCTACCGTGGTATACGAATCCGTTTCTGTCAAATACAATACTTTCGATTCCTGCAGCGATAGCTTTAGCAGCGATAGCTTTACCAACAGCAGCAGAAATTTCAGTCTTAGTACCTTTAGCGTCTACACCTTTCTCTCTAGAAGAAGCTGATGCTAAAGTTTTACCATTTTTATCGTCGATTAACTGAGCGTAAATTTCCTTATTACTTTTATATACAGATAATCTTGGCAATTCAGAAGATCCAGAGATTTTCCCTCTTACTCTTCTTTTGATTCTTATTCTTTTTTCTAATTTACTTAATGCCATAATACTTATAATTTATTAAGCAGATTTACCAGCTTTACGTCTAACAATTTCTCCTACGAATTTCACACCTTTTCCTTTGTATGGCTCAGGCTTTCTGAAAGAACGGATCTTTGCAGTAACCATTCCTAGAAGTTGCTTGTCGTGAGACGTTAAAGTAATAATTGGGTTTTTACCTTTTTCAGTCAATGTATCAACTTTTACTTCACCTGGAAGTTCTAATACGATACCGTGAGAGAATCCTAAAGCTAACTCAAGTTTTTGACCTGTGTGAGAAGCTCTATATCCTACCCCTACTAGTTCTAGTTTCTTTTCGAAACCTTCATTTACACCAACGATCATGTTGGCGATTAACGCTCTGTATAAACCGTGAAGCGCTTTGTGTTGCTTAGAATCAGATGGTCTGTTTACATTAAGCTCACCATCTCTTAGTTCTAAAGTAATTCCTGCTGTAAGCTCTTGAGAAAGTTCTCCTTTCGCTCCTTTTACAGTTACTACACCGTTATTTTCAGTGATTGTAACTCCTGCTGGAATTGTTATAATTGCTTTACCAATTCTTGACATTTTCCTCTGATTAAAAATTAATAAACATAGCAGATTACTTCACCGCCTACTTTCTCTTCTCTAGCTTTCTTGTCAGTCATTACTCCTTTAGAAGTAGAGATGATAGAAATACCCAAACCGTTTAGTACTCTTGGAAGTTCAGTAGAACCTTTGTACTGTCTCAAACCTGGTCTAGAAGCTCTTTGAATAGACTTGATAGCTGGTTTGTTGGTTTGCTTATCGTACTTTAAAGCGATTTTGATCACTCCTTGAACAGCGTTATCTTCAAACTTGAAGTTTAAGATATACCCTTGATCAAATAGGATCTTAGTAATCTCCTTTTTGATTTTCGATGCAGGAATTTCCACCACTTTGTGGCCTGCGCTTTGTGCGTTCCTTACTCTTGTTAGGAAATCTGAAATTGGATCTGTTACCATTTTTCTTTTATAAATTATTGGTTAAAGAACAATCAGTATTGAAAAGACTTGAAGAGAAAAATATCAGACTTCAGAAAACTTCGGTCTGATATTTTTATTCTTTAGTATCTTGACAACTTAATTGTCCCGATTTTTAATTAGTAATTATTACCAACTAGCTTTTCTTACACCTGGGATAAGACCGTTGTTTGCCATTTCTCTGAAAGTTACTCTGGAAATACCGAACGTTCTCATGTATCCTCTTGGTCTACCTGTTAGTTTACATCTGTTGTGTAATCTTACAGGAGAAGCATTTTTAGGCAATTTTTGAAGTCCTTCGTAATCACCTGCTTCTTTAAGAGCTTGTCTTTTAGCAGCGTATTTAGCAACTAGTGCTTCTCTTTTGCGCTCACGCGCTTTCATTGATTCTTTAGCCATTTCTTAGTTCTTTTTAAATGGTAAACCGAAGTGAGTTAATAATGCTTTAGCTTCTTTATCTGTTTTCGCAGTAGTAACGAAAGTGATGTCCATCCCTTGGATTTTTTTCACTTTGTCAATTACGATCTCAGGGAAGATAATTTGCTCAGTAATACCTAAGTTGTAGTTACCTCTACCATCGAAACCATCTGCTTTGATACCAGAGAAATCTCTGATACGTGGTAAAGCAGAAGAAGTAAGTCTGTCTAAGAACTCATACATTCTCTGAGCTCTCAAAGTTACTTTTGCACCTACAGGCATACCTTTTCTTAGTTTGAATGCAGCTTCGTCTTTCTTAGAGATCGTACCTACTGCTTTCTGACCTGTGATGTTTGTAAGTTCTTCTACTGCATAATCAATAATTTTCTTATCTGCAGTAGCATCTCCTAAACCTTGTGATACAACGATTTTCTCTAATCTAGGTACTTGCATGATTGACTTGTACCCGAATTCTTCCATCATTGCAGGAACAATTGTCTCTTTGTATATTTTTTTGGGTCTTGCTATAAATTCCATGTTAATTCAAATTATAAAGTTTCACCCGTTTTTTTGTTGATTCTTACTTTCTTATCTCCTTCGATTTTGTAACCGATTTTGATAGCTTTTCCGTCTTTACCAACTAAAGCTACGTTTGAGATATGAATAGAAGCTTCCTTTTCAGTAATTCCTCCTTGAGGATTTGAAGCTGAAGGCTTAACGTGTTTTTTAACGATGTTAAGTCCTGCAACGATTACTCTAGGGTCTTTTCCTTCTTTTTTGATCACTTCAATAACTTCACCAGTCTTACCTTTGATATCTTTCTTACCAGTAGTAATGATTACGTTATCTCCTCTTTTTATTTTTAACTTTGACATTTCTTTTAAAAATTTTTAAAATTAAAGTACTTCAGGAGCTAATGAAATGATTTTCATATATTCTTTGTCTCTCAACTCACGAGCAACTGGTCCGAAAACACGCGTTCCTCTCATTTCTCCCGCTGCGTTTAGTAATACACAAGCATTGTCGTCGAATTTGATGTATGAACCATCTTTTCTTCTTACTGCTTTTTTAGTTCTTACTACTACAGCTTTAGATACCTGACCTTTTTTAGCATTTCCTGATGGTGTAGAATCCTTGATAGTAACAACGATTTTATCACCAACTGAAGCATATCTTCTTCTGGTTCCTCCCAGAACTCTGATAACTAGTACTTCTTTTGCACCTGTGTTATCAGCAACTTTTAATCTTGATTCTGTTTGTAACATTATTACTTAGCTTTTTCAATGATTCTTACTAATCTCCATCTCTTGCTCTTGCTCAAAGGTCTAGTTTCTTGGATAAGAACTGTATCACCTTCTGTGCATTCGTTGTTCTCGTCGTGTGCAGTATATTTTTTCGTTTTCAAAACGAATTTACCGTACATCGGGTGCTTTACTCTTGTAGTTTCACTAACAACAATAGTTTTTTCCATTTTATTGCTGGAAACCACTCCGATTCTTTCTTTTCTTAAATTTCTATCCATTGTAAAATGAAATTATTGTTTGTTAGTTAACTCAGTGTTTAGTCTTGCGATTGTCTTTCTCAAATCTCTGATTTGAATCGGGTTTTCAATTGGGCTGATTGCATGAGCCAATTTCAATTTAGAATATTGAGCTTTTGCTTCAGTTAATTGAGTTTGAATATCACCCGCGCTTAAATTTTTAATATCAGCTTTTTTCATTGTATTCAAAGATTATAGAGGTTTAACAAAATCGTTAGCAACGATGAATTTAGTAACTACTGGTAATTTTTGTGCAGCAAGTCTTAAAGCTTCCTTAGCGATATCGTAAGGTACTCCTCCGATTTCGAACATAATTTTACCTGGTTTTACTACAGCTACCCAGTATTCAACAGCACCCTTACCTTTACCCATACGTACTTCCGCTGGTTTTTTAGTAATTGGCTTATCTGGGAAGATTTTGATCCATAGTTGACCTTCTCTCTTCATATATCTTGTCGCAGCGATACGAGCTGCTTCAATCTGTCTTGCAGTGATCCAAGCTCCTTCCGTTGCTTTGATCCCAAAAGTTCCGTAAGCAAGTTGACTACCTCTTTGGGCATTCCCCTTCATCTTCATCTTGTGAACTCTACGGAATTTGGTTCTTTTTGGTTGTAACATAATTTCTAAATTTTAGATTTTAGATTTTAGATTTTAGATTTTTTTTAATTTTAAAAAAGTAACGGTAATTTAAAATTCAAAATTTCTAATCTAAAATTTTAATTATTATTGTTATTGTTGTTGTTTTTTCTAGGTCTTCTGTTGTCTCTGTCTCCTCCTCTGTTTCCTCTGTCTGACTGACCTCCTTTTTTCTGTTGTCCTACTAGTGGGGAAAGTTCTCTTTTACCATAAACTTCACCTTTCATAATCCAAACTTTTACACCTAATCTACCGTAAGTAGTGTGAGCTTCTGCCCAGTGGTAATCAATATCAGCTCTGAAAGTTGACAATGGAATTCTTCCGTCTTTGAAAGATTCTGATCTTGCCATTTCAGCTCCGTTCAATCTACCAGAGATTTGAACTTTGATACCTTCAGCACCCATTCTCATAGTACTTGCCATTGCCATTTTAACAGCTCTTCTGTAAGAAATTCTGTTTTCAATTTGCTTAGAAATACTATCAGCAACTAGTACAGCATCTAATTCAGGTCTTTTGATTTCGAAAATATTGATTTGAATATCCTTACCTGTAAGTTTCTTCAATTCTTCTTTCAATTTATCAACTTCCTGACCTCCTTTACCGATGATAAGTCCCGGTCTAGCAGTAGTGATTGTAACTGTTACTAATTTTAATGTTCTTTCAATATAAATTTTTGAAATACCACCTTTAGATAATCTAGCCTCAAGGTATCTTCTGATTTTGTAGTCTTCAGCGATTCTGTCTCCATAATCGTTTCCACCAAACCAGTTAGAATCCCAACCTCTGATGATACCTAATCTATTACCAATTGGATTTGTCTTCTGTCCCATACCTTGATTAATTTTCTTTTTTACCTAAGATTAATGTAATGTGGTTTGATCTTTTTCTGATTCTATACCCTCTACCTTGTGGAGCTGGTCTTAGTCTCTTCAATTGTCTTGCACTGTCTACAAAAATTTCTTTAACGATAAGATTAGCTTCTTCAATATCAGCACCTTCGTTTTTAGTTTGCCAGTTAGCCATTGCTGAAAGCAATACTTTTTCTAACTTGTTAGATGCGTCTTTTTTAGAATATTTTAGAATGTATAAAGCTTTGTCTACCTGCTCTCCTCTAATGATATCAGCTACTAATCTCATTTTTCTTGGAGAAGATGGGCAATCATTGTGTATTGCTTTTACTACATCTTGGTTTGTCAATTTACGTGCTAATGCACTTTCTCTTTTTCTTGATCCCATGATTATCTGCTTCCTTTGTTTTTGTTACCACCATGACCTCTGAAAGATCTTGTTGGAGAAAATTCGCCTAGCTTGTGACCAACCATGTTTTCTGTAACATAAACAGGGATAAAAGATTTCCCGTTGTGTACTGCAATAGTTTGTCCTACGAAGTCTGGAGAGATCATTGATGCTCTAGACCAAGTTTTGATAACTGTCTTCTTACCAGACTCTATATTTGTCTGAACCTTCTTATCTAAAGTATGATGAATGAATGGTCCTTTTTTAAGTGATCTTGCCATAATTATTTACGTTTAGATATGATATGACGGTTAGACGCTTTATTTTTCTTTCTGGTTTTGTAACCTTTAGCAGGCATACCGTTTCTAGATCTTGGGTGACCTCCTGAAGAACGACCTTCACCACCTCCCATTGGGTGATCAACTGGGTTCATTACAACAGCTCTTGTTCTTGGTCTTCTACCTAACCATCTGCTTCTACCAGCCTTACCTGATACAGTTAACTGGTGGTCAGAGTTAGAAACTGATCCAATCATTGCCATACATTCAGTAAGGATCATTCTTGATTCTCCTGAAGGCAATTTGATGATTGCATATTTACCATCTCTAGAAGTTAATTGAGCTGAAGATCCAGCACTTCTTGCCAAAATTGCACCTTGTCCAGGCTTCATTTCAACACAAGAGATTACAGTACCCAATGGAATGTTTTTCAATTTCATTGCGTTACCTACGTTTGGTTCAACGCTTTCTCCTGATACTACCTTCTGATCAACTTTGATACCGTTTGGAGCGATGATATATCTCTTCTCTCCATCAGCATACTCTAATAAAGCGATAAATGCAGTTCTGTTTGGATCATACTCTACAGTTTTTACAGTTGCTTCAACGTTTGCTTTGTTTCTTTTGAAGTCAATAATTCTGTATTTCTTTTTGTGTCCACCTCCGGTGTAACGCATGGTCATTTTACCAGTTTGGTTACGTCCACCTGACTTACTAATACCAACTGTTAGAGATTTCTCTGGTTTGTTGGTAGTAATTTCTTCAAAATTGTTTACAATTCTGAATCTCTGTCCCGGGGTGATAGGTTTTAATTTTCTAACAGACATTACTATTATTTATAATTAATAATTAATTTACAGCAAAAATATCGATAACCTCACCTTCAGCAAGTTTGATTACCGCTTTTTTCAATTTGTTTGTCTTTCCTACTTGAAGACCTTTTTTAGTGTATTTTGAAGAAACCTTCGGAGCATAAATCATTGTGTTAACGTCTGCTACTTTTACACCGTAAGCTGCTTCAACAGCTTTTTTAATCTGGATTTTATTCGCCTTAGGTTCAACTAAGAAAGAATAAGAACCTCTTAAATCTGTAAGGTAATTAGCCTTTTCTGAAATAACTGGTTTAATAATAATAGACATGACTTATTTCTTTAAATTTTCCTGGAATTTTTCAACTGCACCTTCGAAGAAAATAATCTCACCTGCATTTACTAAATCGTAAGAACTGATCTCGTTGAAGTTCATTACTTTAGTTTTAGGCAAGTTTCTTGAAGATAAATACACATTCTTGTTAGCTTCAGGAAGAACGAATAAAGATTTTTTACCGTTAAGTTCCAATGCGTTTAATACATTGATAAAATCTTTAGTCTTAGGAGCACCAAAGCTCAAATCTTCTAAAACTTTAATGCTGTTGTCTCTCATTTTTTGAGATAAAACAGATTTTTTAGCTAATCTCTTAAGAGCTTTGTTCAATTTGAATCTGTAATCTCTTGGTTTTGGCCCGAATACTCTACCTCCACCTCTGAAAGTTGGAGATTTGATATCACCATATCTAGCAGATCCTGATCCTTTTTGCTTCTTAAGCTTTTTAGTAGAAGCCGTAATTTCGCTTCTTTCTTTTGCTTTATGAGTTCCTTGTCTTTGTGCTGCAAGGTACTGTTTCACTTCTAAGTAAACCGCGTGCTGATTTGGCTCAATTCCGAATACTGTTTCGTCTAGAGTTACTTTTCTTCCGGTCTCTTTTCCTGATGTATTTAATACTACTAGTTCCATTTTCTGATAATTACATAAGAATTTTTAGCTCCCGGAACAGCACCTTTTACTACTAAAAGATTTTGTTCTTGATCAACTTTTAACACTTGAAGGTTTTGAACAGTTACCTGCTCACCTCCCATTCTTCCAGCCATTCTCATCCCTTTGAATACTCTTGAAGGGTCTGAACCAGCACCGATAGAACCTGGAGCTCTAAGTCTGTTGTGCTGACCATGAGTTGCCTGCATTACACCTCCAAATCCGTGTCTTTTAACAACACCCTGGAAGCCTTTACCTTTTGAAGTTCCTGTTACATCTACATACTCACCTTCGATGAATAGATCAACACTTACTACCTCTCCTACTTTTGCTTCAGTAAATCCATTGTGGAATTCTACCAATTTAGCTTTAGGAGCAGAACCAGCCTTTTTAAAATGACCAGCTAACGCTTTACCAACGTTCTTCTCACTCTTGTCATCGAAACCTAATTGAACAGCTGTATAACCGTCTTTTTCTAAGGTTCTGACCTGTAAAATCGAGCATGGACCAGCTTGAATAACTGTACAAGGAATGTTTTTCCCTTCTTCGTTAAACAAAGATGTCATACCGATTTTTTTACCAATAATACCTGACATTGTTTATATTATAATAAAATTTATCCTTTATTTATCCCCATTTTTCGGAAGTCTGAAGTAATTTCTACTTTTGATATAGGCATACTACGCTCCTAAAATGAGTGTGCAAATTTATGAATAATTTTATAACTGACAAATATTTCGGGTAAAATATTTTGATTTTTAATCAATTACAGAAAAAACACATTTTTTAAAACTCCCGGAATAAAATCAGGATTAAAAAAAGATTACTCCAGTTCAATAGGATTATAAGGAAGAGGTTTAGACTTCACAACCATCGGGGTTCCATCAGTATTATAAGCCTTGCCATGAAAAAATCCAGGATTATCATGATATGTTTTTTCAACTTCTTTGTATTTCTCTTTCGTCACCTTTAGAATACGGTCTTCATTTCTAAGATAAATAGGAAGACTTTTCTTGTCAATACCAACGGCAACAAAATGAAACTCATTCTTTGCATCAGAAAGTTCAAGAATAAGCCCCGGAAGACCTTCAAATTTATAAGGTCCGTTATTAGATGAAATACCACTTGTAAACCATGCGACATATTCCCTTCCTCCAAATTTTACTGTTGCTTTTTTGCAGGAATATCCTAAAACGACCTTAGTTTCTTTTTCCAATTTCCATTTAAATTCCGGCTGATCTTCCTGATACTGATAAATTCCTTTTATCCTTCCCTGATAAATAAGTTTCTTTTTTGAAAGATCTTTTAAAATTACCGGCTGGAAAGCAACATTTATATTCATCATTGCTTCCATTTCTCTTGCATTAATCTCTTTCTGACGGCTATATTTCTCACTGAGAGAATCTACCCTTAACTGTTTTACATCATTGAATTTCGAATACTGTTTTCCTATCTGAAGAACACAAACAGCTTCCTTTTTCACCTCCTTACGGGCAGCATCCGGAACAAAAGCGAACTGATAATAGACATTATATAAACTTGTATCGTAATTTTCCACCTTGTAAGTGGATGTTTTCATTGAGAAATCCGGACTTTCAATACGAAATTGAGCATGAAACCAGGACACTATAAAAAAACAGAATACCAAATAGAATTTCATATCTAAATATTATAAATAAATAAAAAGAATCGGAAGCCCGAAGCAACCGATTCTATACATTTTTCTTTTTAATCTGATTACGAACACTTTATTGCCGCGAAATGATGTACATCATCCCAGAAAGCATCAGTTGTAGAATAGTCATTATAATCAAGGTAGAATACTTCGCCACAAGGTGTCACGATTGTAACCCAGTTGTATGGCTTAAAAGTCACTTTAAGAGTTTGAGCGACTCCTTTCTGGTTTTTGCTTTCCACTAAGATAGTTTTCTCTTTTGCATTTTCAGCATTACCATCTTTTTTGATTTCTGTGGTATTAGCACTCACCATACCCGCAACAGCTAATGCTGCGATAAAAAACATTTTTTTCATTGTTATTAGTTTTGTTTATTAAACAAGTCAAAAATAGAAGTCAAAAAACAAAACACCAAATATTTCCTCATAAATGTTGAAAATATTTTATTATGTTAAACTAATGTCTGTAAAATAAACACCTAAAACATCAAACATTTAAAAAAAATCAATCCAACGAAAGAACACTGTTCTTTTCTGCAGCCAGAATATCATCAAATAATCACATTCACTCCAATTTCTTCGAGACTGTTTCTATCTTCTTCTAAAATCCCTTGGTCCGTAATAAGATAATCAATACTGTCTAAAGCAGCAATTTTTCCAAAACCTTTTTTATTTAATTTAGAAGAATCAGCAAGAATAACCGTCTGGTCTGCACATTCCATCATAATCTGATTAAGGTGAGCTTCCGCTGCATTGGAAGTACTGATTCCGAATTCAGGATCAATACCGTCTACTCCCAGAAAAAGTTTATTGCAGGAAAACTGTTTAAGGATGCCTTCAGAAATAGAACCTACTATAGACGTAGAACTTTTCCTCACCTCTCCTCCAAGCTGTATAATATTAATGTTAGGATTATTACAAAGTTCAATTGCCACCCTTAAAGAAGATGTAAGCACTGTAAGAGGGCCGAAATTCACCAGCATTCTTGCCAGATAATGCATCGTTGTTCCGGACGCCAGTATAATACAGTCGTTTTCCTGAATTAATGACAAAGCAGCTTTTGCAATCGCTTGCTTCGCTTCCACATTAATATTCTCTTTCTCGCCTACATTTTTTTCATAAGCATACCTTACTTGCTTACTCGCCCCTCCATGATTTCTGAAAAGAAGCCCCAAACTTTCAAGATTGTTCAAATCCTTTCGAATCGTAACCGAAGAAACATTGAGCTTTTCACACAGATCCTGAACAAGTACATGTCCTTTTTCATCAAGCTCTTTCAGTATTTCATCCTGCCTTGGTAGTAACTTTTCCATTTTATTCGTTTCATCAAAAATACCGATTTTTTTTAACATCTTAAAATTTCATTTATTTTCTTTTTGCTTTCATTTTTAATTTATATATTTGAAAACGAAACATAAACGAAACATTTATGAAACGAAACGAAGAACTCAGTAAGTTAACCAATGTAAAAGAATGGGACTTTATTGTCATAGGAGGAGGAGCCAGTGGTTTAGGTTCAGCATTAGACGCAGTAAGCAGAGGATTCAAGACATTATTGCTTGAATCTCATGACTTTGCAAAAGCAACATCCAGCAGAAGTACCAAATTGGTACACGGCGGAGTAAGATATCTTGCCCAGGGAGATGTCGGATTGGTAAAAGAAGCATTGAAGGAAAGAGGACTTCTAGCAAAAAACGCAGCACATATCGTAAAGAATCAGTCTTTCATTATTCCAAACTATACATGGTGGGGAGGAATCTATTATAAGATAGGGCTTTCTGTTTACGATTTCCTTGCCGGAAAACTAAGTTTAGGTAAAACAAGATATATCAGCAAATCAAAAACTGTTGAAAAGCTTCCTACTATTGAACAAAATCATTTAATGAGTGGTGTTGTTTACCAGGATGGACAATTTGACGACGCAAGACTTGCGGTCAATCTTACCCAAACTATCATTGAAAAAGGCGGAAGTGCTGTTAATTATGTAAAAGTAGTCAACCTTCTGAAAGATGATTCTGATAAAGTAATAGGTGTGGTTGCGGAAGATCAGTTTTCCAAACAGCAATATCAGATCCATGGTAAAGTAGTTATCAACGCCACCGGTGTATTTACGAATGACATTCTTAACATGAACAACCCTAAGCACGGTAAACTTGTTGTACCAAGCCAGGGAATCCACCTTGTTCTGGACAAATCCTTCCTGAAAAGTGATGATGCCATCATGATTCCCAAAACCTCGGACGGCAGAGTTCTATTTGTTGTTCCATGGCATGACAGAGCATTAGTAGGAACTACAGACACCCTGTTAAAGGATGAAAGTTTTGAACCTCGTGCTTTGGAAGAAGAAATCAACTTTGTTTTAAATACCGCAAGACAATATCTGGCTAAAAAACCGACTCGTGAAGACGTAAAATCTGTTTTCGCCGGCCTTCGTCCACTTGCTGCTCCTAAAGACGGAAGTAAAAGTACAAAAGAGGTTTCCCGAAGCCACAAAGTGATTACTTCAGAAACAGGATTAGTTTCTATCATCGGAGGAAAATGGACTACCTACCGTAAAATGGCAGAGGACACTGTAAACGAGGCCATGAAAGTTCACAGATTAGGAAACAGCCCGTCTAAAACAGAACACCTTTCCATCCATGGAAATGTAAAACCTGAGCAGGTAGACAGAACTAATCACCTGTATGTTTATGGTTCTGATATTCCAGCCATTAAAACATTACAGCAAAGCAATCCTCGTTACGCTCAAAAGATTCACCCGGATCATCCTTTTACCGTAGCAGAAGTTGTATGGGCTGTAAGAGCTGAAATGGCAGAAACTATTGAGGATATTCTGGCCAGAAGAGTACGTTTACTGTTTCTTGATGCAAGAGCTGCTATAGACAGTGCTCATAACGTAGCAAGAATCATTGCTGAAGAAAAAGGATATTCTGAAGAATGGGCTCAGCAGCAGGAAAATGAATTTATTGAATTAGCAAAAGGATATTTATTAACTCCTTATTCACCTAAAGTTATCAACCTAAATTAGCATTATATACATGAATGAAAAACTAATTCTCGCTCTAGACCAGGGAACAACTTCCTCCAGAGCGATTCTCTTCAATCACAGCGGAGAAATCAAATATGTATCGCAAAAAGATTTCAGTCAGATATTCCCCACCCCGGGCTGGGTAGAGCATGATCCTAACGAAATCTGGTCATCACAAATCTCCGTAGCAGCAGAAGTTATAGCGAAAGCAGGTATCTCCGGACTGGAAGTTGCCGCTATCGGTATTACCAACCAACGTGAAACGACAATCGTTTGGGACAAAGAAACCGGTGAACCTATCTGCAATGCAATTGTATGGCAAGACCGCAGGACTTCAAAGTACTGCGATGAACTGAAAGAACAGGGGCACGCAGAAATGATCAAAGAAAAAACAGGACTTGTTCTGGATGCTTACTTTTCAGCAACCAAACTGAAATGGATTCTTGATAATGTAGAAGGAGCAAGACAAAAGGCGGAAGAAGGAAAATTATGTTTCGGAACGGTTGACACATGGCTTGTATGGAAACTTACCCGTGGAAAAATGTTTATTACAGACGTTTCCAATGCCAGCAGAACAATGCTTCTGAATATTCATACATTGGAATGGGATAATGATTTATTAGAATTATTCAACATTCCGAAAGCTATTCTTCCTGAAGTAAAACAAAGCAGTGAAATATATGGCGAAACTGCCACTACTCTATTCTCTACCAAAATTCCGATTGCCGGAATTGCGGGCGACCAGCAGGCTGCTTTATTCGGACAAATGTGCACTACTCCGGGAATGGTTAAAAACACATACGGAACAGGCTGTTTCTTATTAATGAATACAGGAAATGAAGCTGTTTCTTCTAAAAATAATCTGCTTACAACCGTAGCCTGGAAAATTAATGGAGAAGTGAACTATGCACTGGAAGGAAGTGTATTTGTAGGAGGTGCAGCCATTCAATGGCTGAGAGACGGTCTTAAAATTATTCATTCTTCAGATCAGGTGAACGAACTGGCCGCTTCTGTGCCAGATAATGGCGGAGTATATTTCGTTCCTGCATTGACTGGCCTTGGTGCTCCTTACTGGGATCAATATGCCAGAGGAACTATTGTAGGAATTACCCGCGGTACTACTGACGCACATATCGCAAGAGCTACGCTGGAAGGAATAGCATTCCAGGTTTATGAGATTGTAAAAGCTATGGAAGCAGATTCCGGAAGAGCAAGCCTTGAATTAAGAGTAGACGGTGGTGCTTCTGCAAGTGATCTTCTGATGCAGATACAGTCTGACCTATTCGGTTTCAAAACTACGAGACCTAAAACACTTGAAACAACAGCACTAGGAGCAGCTTATCTTGCCGGCCTTGCTGTAGGGTATTGGAAAAACATTGATGAAATTCAGGAACAATGGATTATAGATAAAGACTTCCACCCTCAATTGAGCAGGGAGCAAGTAGATAAAATGACCCATTTCTGGAAGAAAGCTGTAAAAAGCGCTCAAAGCTGGATAGAAGATTAATTCACTTATAAAAAAAACTTATATGACCCCATTTATTGCAGAAGTTATCGGAACGATGCTTCTTATATTGTTAGGCAACGGTGTTGTAGCCAATGTTGTCTTGAAAGATACGAAAGGAAATAATTCCGGATGGATCGTTATTACTACCGCATGGGCACTTGCCGTTTTCGTGGGAGTAACCGTTGCCGGGCCAATAAGTGGGGCTCACCTGAACCCGGCTGTAACTATTGGTCTTGCAGCTGCAGGAAAATTTTCCTGGGATCTGGTTCCGTCTTATATCGCCGCTCAAATGATCGGAGGAATGCTGGGTGCTTTTCTGGTATGGTTATTTAATAAAGATCATTTTGCCATTACAGAAGATGAAGGGGGTAAACTGGCTTGTTTCAGTACAAGTCCTGCCATCAGAAAAACATCTTCTAATCTGATCAGCGAAATCATTGGAACATTCGTTCTGGTATTCGTTATTTTTCATTTTTCAGATCCGAGTATCTCTTTACAGGCAGATCCAACCGCAAAAGTAGGATTAGGCACAGTAGGGGCTATTCCGGTTACCTTTCTTGTATGGGTAATAGGATTATCGCTTGGAGGTACTACAGGATATGCAATCAACCCTGCAAGAGATCTAGCTCCAAGAATCATGCATGCCATCTTACCTGTAAAAGGAAGCAGTGATTGGGGATATGCCTGGATTCCCGTAGTAGGTCCTGTTACAGGAGCTATTATCGCAGCAGTTTTATATGGATTTTTAAAATAAAAACAAATGATGAAAAAAGTCTTAAAGGGTATCTTCCTTCTTGCCATCGGCACAGGAAGATTATTTTCACAGGAAAATGGCGAAACCAAGGAAACCAAAGAAGGCAGGCTTGATTTTACAGCCAACATTCAGAACAATCACTTATGGAGAGGACTTATTATTACAGACAAACCTGTTGTAATGGGAAATCTTTCTTATGCCTTAGATGCGGAAAAGAAATGGAAGGTAGGAATTTGGGGTGCATCTGCATTAGCAGATGATAAGGACAACACTCATTATAAGGAGATCAATTATTATGTTCAATATTCCAACGGACGTTTTTATATTGGATTATGGGATCTTTACAACTCCCGAAACATCAATACTGCAGTGGCTGCTGATGATATCTTCAGCTATTCGCAGAGAAGGACTGCCCATATCATTGATTTAAGAACAAACTATACTTTCGGTCCTTCATTCCCGATCAATATTGAGGCTGATATCATGCTGTATGGTGGGGCTAACGCAGGAGAAGTTATTCTGGAAGCTGATGGAACCTACAAAAAGAACAGATACTCTACTTATGTACAGGCAAGCTATCCTGTCATTAAGGGAGAGAAAGTGAATCTGGATGCATTTGTAGGAGCAGGATTTGCGCTCAATGACAAAACATTTTTATATAGCAATGGCAAAAACAGCTTTGACATCGTGAATGTAGGAGTAAAAGCTGGAAAAGTAGTTAAGATTACCGATCATTACAGCCTTCCTGTCTCTATGATGGCCATGTGGAATCCGTCCAATAAATATGCAAGAATCCAACTTGCAGCAACTGTTTTTTAATCTGATTTTAGCTAAATTATAGAAAAGCCACTCCTTTTGGGGTGGTTTTTATTACACCTCGGCTTAAAAAGGAGAATGCTTAAAAATACTCTGTAAAAAAACCATACAATAACCGTGTTTTTACGGTGGTCGCTTTGCTTAAATATATTTACTTTTGAAAAAAATATGTATGAAAAAGATTTTCAGTTTAATGATTCTGTGCATCAGCATTTTCACTTTAGCTCAGCAGGTGAAAGTTCCTTTTACCGGACACAGAAGCTTTGATATTATGAAAGGATACAGTGGCACCGGAACTCCCCATTATTATGTGGATATCAAAAATAACGGTGATGTTCATTTTGGATATGTCCAGGTGAATCAGGCCAGCGGAGAAGAAACAAAAGAAGAAATAAATGCCGGAAAGTATGCTCCTAATAAAGTAATGAAAGTAGTTTTCAAGAAATACGAAGAGAATTTTTTGGTGAAATTTGACAAAGATAAAATCTACCTTACCGATGAAAGAGGAAATATTCTACACCTTGAGGACTGCTGTTCATCCAGTGAGAGTGTTAATAAAGACACGTGTAAGTGTGAAAGTGAACTTTACAAGTAGTTAAAATTGTATATAGAGAGAGCCACTCCATCTGGGGTGGTTTTCTTGTTGTAGTGAAATGCCAATCACCGGGTTTTTACGGTTAATATTCTGCTTAAATATCTTTATTTTTGAAAAGCGATTTATCTCAATGAAAAATTTAAAATTTCTATTTATATTTCTCCTACTTCTTATTGTATCATGCAACAGGAAAGAAAATCATCCTTATACGTTTTATTACTGGAAAACCAAATTAAAACTTGACGGCGAGGAGAAGAAAGCATTAGACAAGGCTACAGTTCCTTATTTATACACAAGATTCTTTGATGTAGATAAAGTGAACGGAAAATTTCAACCGGTAGCAATTATTACTAAAGACCAGAGTTTTCAGACAGATAAACAGATTGTTCCAACAGTTTTCATTACCAATCAGACATTGCTGGGTATTTCTGCAGAAGAGATCAGGTTTCTGGCTGAAAGTATTCATCTTTTAATTCAAAAGAAAGCGAAAGAATATCAACTGAAAACAAACAATGAAATCCAAATCGACTGCGACTGGACTGCCGGAACACGGAATGATTATTTTAAATTCCTGAAAGAACTCAAAAGAGTTTCGGGAAAAGAAATTACCTGCACCCTTCGCCTTCATCAGGTGAAAGATAAAAAACAGGCCGGGATTCCTCCTGTGGAAAAAGTATATCTGATGTGCTACTCCACTTCATCACCTCTGGAAAATTCTGATAAGAATTCTATTCTGGATGTCAACATTCTGAAAAGCTACCTTTCAAAAATGGAAGACTACCCTATCAAAAAAATTGAAGTGCCTCTTCCTATTTATTCATGGGGAATTGTCACCAATCATTTAGGGAAACATAAACTGATTAATGCCTTATCCAAAAGAGATCTGGAAAATCCCAACTTTAAGAAAACGTCCGATCATGAGATTGAAGTTCTGAAAGACGGATTCTACTTTGGAAGTTATCTCAATAAAGGCTTCAAAATAAAGGCAGAAGAAATATCCAAAGAACAACTTGAAGAGGTAATTTATTTTCTGGAGAAAAAAATCCAGCATTTTAATATTATTTATTATCAATTAGATAGTAAATTTGTGTTAGATCGGAAATTTTAAATCTCCCGGAGATAGAGACACACCAACTGTCAAGACCAAACCATAAACTATTAAGAAACTAAAAAACACACTACAAACCCTATGAAAAAGTACATTCTTTCACTTGCGGTTGTATCACTTTTCTATACACAATCTGATGCCTGCGCGTGGTCAGATCCTGATTATGATTACTTCAACCTTTTTACACAAACCATCATCAAAGACAAGGCTTATCTCCCTTTTCTGCACAGCTACTCAAGCAGATTCTATGGAGGATACAACCCGGCACTGATTCCTGATGATAATGTGGAAACATGGAAAAAGTTTTTCAACAATCAGCTTAGCTATTCTGAGACTCAGAATCTAGTGTATAAGATCAGTATGAACGATCTGAATGCTTTAAAGAACGGAAATCCAAGCAATCCTCTTTTACAAAAACTGGGTGCCGGATTTTATCAGAAATACAAGGAAGGTATTGATTATTTAATTGAGGCCAAATATCTGGAACCTTATATGAGTATCAATTATGTTGAAAATGATAATTCATTTTATTACGACCGGGATGCCAACAGAAAAAATGCTACAGCTCTTGATTATAATAAAACCATTGCCGCATTAACTTCTTTGTATAATGCAGCAAGAAACCCTGAAATCAAACAACGTTATGGATATCAGCTGGTACGTCTGAATCATTATACAAGAAACTATGATTCTGCAGTACAGGCTTTCAAAACCTATGTTGCCCCTATAAAACTAAAAGGATCAGTTTACTTCATGTCTCTGGACCAGCTGGGAGGAGCACAAAGAGGATTGGAAATGAACAGCGATGCCAACTGGAATTTCTTCCAGGTATTCATGAACAGCAAAGACCGTAAGGAATCTGCATTTGTTTCTATGAAACTTTCTGACACTGCCTCTTTCAGCAATATCATGAAAAGAGCCAATACCAATGAAGAAAAGAATATGGCTTATTTCCTTCTGGGATATGAGGACTTCAACAATCCTATTCCTACGATGGAAAAGATGTATGAAATAAACCCTGACTCTGAAATTCTGAAGGTAATGGCAGCCAGAAGCATCAATGAACTGGAAAGAAGTTACCTTCCTACTTATTATTATACTTCAGATGCTGCCAATAATCCGTATATACAAAGAGGAAAAGCGGATACCAATACGACTTCAAAAGATGCTAACACCACGACTAAAACTGAAGTAAAAGAGGAAAAACTTTCTTTCTGGCAAAAGATTGTAAGATTCTTTAAAAATCTCTTCGGAGGTTCAAAATCTAAAAAATCTGCTGATGGAAGTAAAACAGATCAGAGTGATGATGAATTACTTGACAATCCAAACAGAATTCCTTTTTATACTACTTCTGGTTATGGGTATGATGATAAGATGAAGGATTACCTTGATGATCTTGAAAAATTCACAAGCAAAACCAAAGAAAAATCTAAGGATGAATACTGGCAGATTGCGGATGCTTATCTTAAATTCCTGAACAAGGATTACAAAGAAAGCACGGAAATCCTGAATGATATCAAAACAACTAATCCTGAATACCTGGAAGAGATCAAACGAATGAAAGTTCTGAATGATATTGTTTCCCAGCCAAGAATTGATGCAAAATATGAAGATCATCTAATGAAAGATTATGCTGAATATTTTGTGGAGAAAAAGGTAGAAAAAGATACAGCCACTACAGATAATTTTGATTATTATGGTGAAGTACCTTCTACTGCTGATTTCCTTAAGGACGTTATGGCAAATCGTTATTTCCTTCAAGGTGAAGACGGAAAATCATTCCTGATGAACAATAAGCTCTCTGATCTTCAGTACAATCCTAACTCCACTTTAGTAAAAAGCGTAGAAGAGTTTTACAGAAAGCCTAATAAAACCCAGTTTGAGCAGCAGATCATTGCGAAAAATATGGACAACGTAGGTAATGTAGATGCATTCTTCAGTACCATTTACGGAGACAGAGCAATGAGACTTGCCGACTTTGAAAAAGCGAAATCTTATTATGAAAAAGCAAAAAGCTTTGCCGGCATTCCAAGACAAAATTATGAATGGACCGAAAAGAATGGTCAAAACATCACTCCAAAACAATATACGCCTGCAGAATATGACGGATTTAAAAACATTTCAGATCTCGTATTCGGGCATAATGTCTGGGAAAGCTTCGGAAGTCCAGATGCAGAGAGTATGAAAGCTGAAAATTATACCGATTTCCTTTTTATCAAAACAAGCATGGATAAACTTGAACTTGCTGATGCACTGATTCAATTGAAAAAAATTGGAAACGGTACGGGTGAAAAAGCAGCAAAAGCCAATCAGCTTATCGGTAACTTACTGTACAATACTTCTATTCTAGGATATTACCGTGAATTGTTTGTAATGGATATCGACAACAGCAACGGAGGTAAATACAACTTCTGGAACACCAACAGAAAGAACCCTTACAAGTATTATTATAAAAACTTCCTGGACACTTCTTATATTGAACCTGATAATTTTGATCTGAGTATCAATTACTATCAAAAGGCACTTAAGCTTTCCAACAACAAGGAAGAAAAAGCAAGAATTTTATTCCAGATGGCAAGTGCTGAACAGGGTAAATATTACCAGTATGAAGCCAAAGCTCCAAAAGATTTTGATTATTCCGACCCTAAATGGTCTGAAAAAGAAGATGCCCGCCAAAAAGAAATGGACAACCTTAAAAACCAAAAATACAGAACTTATTTCGCTCTGTTGAAAGCTCAGTATTCTGATACTGAAACAACGAAAAACCTGATGGGAAGCTGTAGTTATTTCAGCTATTTTATGAGATAACAGTTTTAAAATAAATAAAAAAAAAGGAATCATTTAGATTCCTTTTTTTGCTCCTGTTTCTGCATCCATTCTTCATGTCTTCTTTTAAAAAACTCATACTTATAATCATGATTTATCTGTGCAACATCAATGGAATGAGACATATGAATATCTGTATCTTTTTTGGCAAGTTCACCCAGTTTCTCATAATAGATGTGAAGCTGATCCAATTCTGCCTCTGTAAGATCTTCAATATCTACAATTCTGTTGCTTGCTTTTTCATGAGCCGCAATAAGTTCATTCAGTTTGATTTGTATGGCTTTCGAATCTTTGTTCTGAGCCTTCTGAATCAGGAATACCATGAGAAAGGTGATGATTGTTGTTCCGGTATTAATTACCAGCTGCCAGGTTTCAGAGTAGTCAAAGAAAGGACCGGAAACTGCCCATACCACTACAATTAGAAATGCCCCGACAAAAGCATAAGCACTTCCTGTAAATTTTACAGCCCAGTTTGAAAATTTTTCAAAAAAACGATTCCCTTTATGACCCATGATCTTTGTTTTTAGAATATTAAATGTATAAAAAATTAATCTGAAAACGGGAAAAGATAATGAATATGAGGTATCTAAATATTTCAGGGTTGTTTTATCTTCATCTTTTTATTTCATTTTTCGGAATTTGTGCCACCAAATAAGAAACCCGGTCACTGGCAGAGAACATCCAATAAGAGAAACAATAAAGTAGAGAATAATACTTGGCAGTCCCATAATCTCTCCGGTATGTAAGGGTTTGGCCAAAGCTGTAAACTGTTTGTTCAAAGGCTTGTCTGAGAATGATTCTTTTGTTTTGAAAACTCCGGTTTTATCAAAAGTTACTTCATCCGGAAACATCATTCCAAGGAGATTCTGCCTGCTTGTCTTGATTACAACATACCTTGGATTTTCTTTATTAGGAAGTTCAATACTTGTGACAGCATGGTAAGGTAAGTGATGGTTTGCCAGTTTCAAAATTTTATCAATGGAAGCTGACTCAGCATTTTTCAGATTTTTCTTTTCATCCTGCTTTTGAAGCATATCTTCCAGAAGACCTCCAAAAGCATCCTCTCCATTATCTTTTTCTTTTGAAATATTGTCTATGGATGATCCACCAAGACTTACAATAAGTCCATTCTTCACCCATGGATAAGTGACATATAATCCGGTAACAGCAATAAAGAAAAGCATTAGAAAGGTATAAAAACCAAGCGTATTGTGCAGATCATAATTAACCCGTTGGAATTTGGCTTTGAACATGACCGTTAATCCTTGTTTCAAAAACTTTAGCTTTTTCGGAAGCCAAAGAATTAACCCCGAGATCAGCAGAACACAAAAAATCAAAACCGATGCCCCAACAATCTGTCTTCCCACATTTCCCATCATCAGATTTCTATGAAGATCGAGAACTGTTTCAAAGAACTGAGTGGAACCAACATCAGCCTGCCCCAGAAGTTCTCCTGTGTACTGGTTATAATAAGTATTTTTATCCAAATTGTTCTCACGGTAACCAATCACATAGCTTTTCCCGTTATCATCGGGAATCATCAGGGAAGTGAGTTCTTTATTCTGTTTTAATAATTCTGCCTGAATCAAATCTGGGTTCATAACTGCTCCTGAACCTTGGCTGATATAAATTTTATCCCTGTTGCTAAAATCATTGATCTGATTTTTGAAAGCATACAGACATCCGGTAAGGCACATTACAAAAACAACAGCACTGGGTAAAAGTCCCAGCCAGAGATGAATAATCCACATCATATATTTGGTAACCGATTCATTTTTTCTTCTTTTCCTGTAAAGGCTTTTGAATAATAATCTCATTGTTTAACAGCAAAAACATTAAGACAGTAGTACCGTCTTAATGTTTTAAATTAAAATTGATATGAATAAATTAAAAAAAGTTAATACAAATTCGGGCAAGGAAGCATAAAGCTCTCGATGGAAGTTATTGCAGGCTAAAGTCTTACAATTTAACTTTAATCTACATTCACCAAATTGAATACGTTTTCTTAAAAGCAGCAAGAACTTTTAACCTAATAGCATATCCATTTCCTTCTTCCTGCTTCCAGCCCTCATTGGTATCAATGTCGTTTATTTTCTTCCTTTGAACTGAACATCTTTTACAATTTCTTCGAATTTTGAAAAGTGTTCAGGACTTAAGGCTTTCTGAATTACCTGCTTTCTCTGGGCATCAAATTTCACCCAGTATTCTTTTGCCAGATCATTATTTCCGTGATAGACATCGTGAGCATCATTGAAGGCTTTTTCAAAAGCATCATTCGCTGCATTTACTACTTTGAATTCATCTTCAGAAAGCTGAGCTTCCGTTTTGATTCTTTCTAATAATGAGTTGTCGTATCTCGGTCTTTTTCTGGAATTTTCATCAATAAATTTATTGAACTTTTCCATCTGTGGGGCATCTAAAACAGTAGCCATTTCAATAGACTGCTGTGCTCTAAGTTCTTCGTTTTTGATTCCTAAAGCTACACGGTCCATATTCCCTCCCTGCGCTTTTGCTGCCTGGACCTGAAGCTGCTGATATTTTGCAGTGATGTCATTGAAGTTCTTTTCCTGTTCAGCAGTCAGTTTCACTTCTGTTTTGAACTGGTTGTAATCTATTCCTTTCTTTTTGTCTCCGGAGCATGATATTGCTGCTGCTCCAAGAGCCAATGCGAAGAATAGTGTTTTGATGCTTTTCATAATAAATGATTTTGTTGATTAGAATTTATAGTTTACCTGTACAGCAAAGTTTCTAGGTTGAATCTGATCGATATAGCCTCCTCTGAAATATGAGCTGTATCCCACACTATCAAAGATATTGTTAAAGAATACTCTTATTCCCATTCCATTTTTCAGTGAATAACCTGCCTGCGCGTCTACTGTTGTGTATTCCGGCATGTCGAAAGGTTTATCTCCAGGTTTCACACTGTTCAGGTGACCTGCTGTAAACGTTTTCTGAGTCCATTCATCAACCGGCCTTTTTCCAACATAATAAATTCCTGCTCCTACGTCAAGCCCTGATAAAGTCCCTTTATTGAATTTATAATTCAGCCATCCGTTTGCGGTGTGTTTAGGAGCATTCATGGGTGCTGACCCGTTCATGTAAGCTGGGCTGTCCTGATATTGTGCATCCAGATAAGCCCATCCTGACATCACCTGAAGGTTTGGAAGAATTCTACCAATCAATTCTACTTCAACTCCTTTTCTTCGAAGGTTTCCTGCAAGACCATACATCGTTTGTTTGTTGATCACAACAGGGTTATAGTTTTCGTCAAGAATAGTGAAAGAAAGGTGATCTGTTTTGATGTCAAATACTGTTACGTTAAATCTTAAACGTTCATTAAACCAGTCTGATTTAATACCAGCTTCCCACTGTTTAGTCATTGATGGACCCACTCTACCTCCGTCTAAAAGGAAGTTATTGGAAGATCTTAAAGATGTTGTCGTTGTATATGATCCAAATACATTAACATTTGGAAGTGGTGAAAGGATTAATCCGAAATTAGGATTCCATGTATCTACAGATTCATTAGTGGAACCATTTAATCTGCTGTAACGAAGTCCTACATGTGCTTTTACATATTTCCCGATCGTCATTACATCCTGAGCCATTGCACCGATACTTGGAGTTAAAACAGCATTTGATCTACCAAGATTTTTATAGATAACATTCACAGGAAGCTGATTTGGAATACTTCCGTTTACCACATCAAAAACATCAAGTGGATTAGCCGCGTAGGTTGTGTTTCCAATTTTTGTAGCACGTGCTGTAATTAAATTTCCTGGTGCGATTGAGTTTTTATATGCTTCATAGGTTGTAGATGAAGTTTCAGTTTCTCTCCAGTCAAAACCAACCTGAAATGTGTGGTTGATAAATCCTGTTTTTATCTGTTCTCCGATGAAGTCTAACTGTAATACTTTATTGATATCTTCACCTTGTGATTTTCCAATAGTACGTTGCCTGATATTATAGTTGGTTTCACCTGCCGGTAATGATACGGAGGAAGCTTCAGAATCTGTATTGCTTACTGAATTAACGAAAGCAGCTCTCACTTTTAATTTATCTGTAAGGTTACGTACGATTGTAGTGGCGAAGTTGAAAGTCTCAGTTTTTGAATAATCGGATGTATATCCTAAGAACTTACCTTTTGGCATATGATACAATGCTTCTACAGTTCCTGGAGCGAGGTTGATTGTTCCTCTGTCCGGTGTTCTTTTATCATGCAGATAATCCATTTCCACATTGATATATGTTTTATCATCCGGACGGAAAGCTATTGATGGATTTACATAGATTCTTTCCCCTTTTACGTGGCTTCTGAATGAATTGTTATTCTGATACGCCCCATTGAATCTAACCGCTACTTTACCCTGAGAATCCAATACTCTCTGGAAGTCTACTGTAGGTCTGTAAAAATCCCAGCTTCCATAACGGAATCCTACATTGGTCTGATCAATAAACTGTGGTCTTTTTGTTACAACGTTGATGACTCCTCCTGCAGATCCAAGACCATTTCCTATTCCCTGGCCAATGGCAGCAGATCCTTTGATTACCTGAATGCTTTCTACTCCCTGCATGTCTGTGATCATTCCTGCAGTACGGAAATCTGAATCCAGTTGAACTCCGTTTTTCAATACGGGAACGCCACGATATCCTCTGATAGACATACTTTCGTTTCCTCCACCATAACTTGAAAACAAGGTTACCCCCGGAACGTTTTTGGCAACATCAGTGACTGTAAGTGCTCCTAATTCTTCAATTGCTTTATGGGAAATTACAGAAATACTCTGAATCTGATCTCTGGTTTTCAAAGGCAATCTTGTAATTGCATCCAGACCTTGCGGCTGTTTCTTTTTTTCACCAAATAGTTCTACTTCTTCAATTTTCTTGTGTTTAATTGAATCATTTACTTTCTGTGCATTGGCCAGAACTCCACCCAATACTAGCAGAGAAAAGGATACTACTTTATTCATCTGATAATTTTTTGCAAATTATTATTTTTATTGATTCTAAATAAATAAACACGAGTGACATATGTCACCCTAAAAAGAACTATTAATATCAGATCATTAATCCTTCCTGAGGACTCTTTAGAATCCCCAAACAGATCTATCCTATTGTTAAGAGTTATCCCTTCTAGGCTTTTTATGGTTACAGAAAGTACAATGCAAAAAAAAAGCTGATTTGATAACTCACAAATCAGCTTTATTATTCCTGGTCAAACTTATCAGGATAATATTCATAAAAAAATCCGTCCCTAAAAAGGAACGGATTTGTATAATCATTGCAAAGTATGCATTTATCACACTTTAATTTCAACGTCTACACCTGAAGGAAGTTCTAATTTCATTAGAGCATCAACAGTTTTAGAAGAAGAAGAGTAGATATCCATTAGTCTCTTGTGAGCTGAAAGTTGGAACTGCTCTCTTGCTTTTTTGTTTACGTGCGGAGATCTCAACACTGTGAAGATTCTTTTATTCGTTGGCAATGGAATTGGACCGTTTACAACAGCACCAGTAGCCTTTACCGTTTTTACGATTTTCTCAGCAGACTTGTCTACCAAGTTGTAATCGTAAGATTTTAGTTTTATTCTGATTCTTTGTGACATTTCTTTAATTTAAAAATTAACCTTTTGCTTTAGCTATGATTTCTTCAGCAACGTTTTGTGGAGTAGCTTGGTACTTCTCTAATTCCATAGAAGAAGTAGCTCTTCCTGATGAAAGTGTTCTTAGAGTAGTTACGTATCCAAACATTTCAGAAAGTGGAACAGAACCTTTGATTACAACAGCACCGTTTTTCTCTTCCTGACCACTGATAGTACCTCTTCTTTTATTAAGGTCACCAATGATGTTACCCATATATTCTTCCGGAGTTACAACTTCCAGTTTCATAATTGGCTCCATAATTACTGGCTTAGCAGCACGTCCCGCTTCTTTAAATCCTAATTTAGCAGCCATTTCAAAAGAAAGAGCATCAGAATCCACTGCGTGGAAAGATCCGTCTTTAAGAATAACTTTAATACCTTCAACTTCGAAACCAGCCAAAGGACCGTTTTTCATTGCAGCTTTAAAGCCTTTTTCAATTGCAGGAACAAATTCTCTAGGAACGTTACCACCTTTGATCTCATTGATGAATTCTAAACCAATTTTACCTTCGTCTGCAGGTCCTAATTCAAATACAATATCAGCAAATTTACCTTTACCACCAGATTGTTTTTTGTAAACTTCTCTGTGTTGAGCAACTTTTGTTAAGTTTTCTTTGTATTCTACCTGAGGCTGTCCTTGGTTTACTTCAACCTTGAACTCTCTCTTCATACGGTCAACAATGATATCCAAGTGAAGCTCACCCATACCAGAGATAATCGTTTGTCCAGAAGCTTCGTCAGTTCTAACAGTAAACGTTGGATCTTCTTCAGCCAATTTAGCTAGAGCGTTACCCATTTTATCCTGGTCAGCTTTAGTTTTAGGCTCAACAGCGATACCAATTACCGGATCAGGGAAAACCATAGATTCAAGAACGATCGGGTTTTTCTCATCACACATAGTATCACCAGTTTTGATAGACTTGAATCCTACTGCTGCACCAATATCACCAGCTTCAATATATTCTACTGGGTTTTGCTTGTTAGCGTGCATCTGATAGATTCTTGAGATTCTTTCTTTATCTCCTGAACGAGTATTCAAGATATAAGAACCAGCATCTAGTCTTCCTGAGTAAGCTCTGAAGAATGCTAGTCTTCCCACGAACGGGTCAGTAGCAATCTTAAACGCTAATGCAGAGAAAGGTTCATCTACAGATGGCTTTCTTGTAATTTCAGCGTCTGTTCTTGGGTCAGTACCTTTGATATCATCTTTATCCAATGGAGAAGGCAAGTATTTACATACTGCATCCAACATAAACTGTACTCCTTTATTCTTAAATGAAGAACCACAAGTCATTGGGATAATAGATAAATCGATAGTAGCTTTTCTAAGAGCTTCGTTGATTTCTTCTTCAGAGATTGAATCTGGATCTTCGAAGAATTTCTCCATCAAAGTCTCATCGTAGTCAGCTACAGCTTCTACTAATTTCTCTCTATATTCAAGAACTTCAGCTTTCATGTCTTCAGGAATTGGCACTACTTCAAAAGTAGCTCCCTGTCCTGCTTCATCCCAGATGATAGCTCTGTTTTTAATTAAGTCAACAACACCTTTGAAATCTTCTTCAGCACCGATTGGTAAAACGATTGGAACTGCATTAGATCCTAACATGTCTTTAACCTGGTTTACCACGTTAAGGAAGTCAGCACCTTGTCTGTCCATTTTGTTTACGAATCCCATTCTAGCAACTTTGTAGTTGTCAGCAAGTCTCCAGTTTGTTTCAGACTGAGGCTCTACTCCATCTACTGCAGAGAACAAGAATACCAATCCATCTAATACTCTTAAAGATCTGTTTACTTCTACAGTGAAGTCAACGTGTCCCGGTGTATCGATAATGTTGAAGTGGTAAGGTTTAGTGTCTGCAACAGGTTTTCCTTGATCAGTTGGAAAGTTCCAAGAACAAGTAGTTGCAGCAGAAGTAATAGTAATACCTCTTTCTGCTTCCTGCTCCATCCAGTCCATTGTAGAAGCACCATCGTGAACTTCTCCAATTTTATGGTTTACACCTGTATAGAATAAGATTCTTTCTGTAGTAGTAGTTTTACCAGCATCAATGTGAGCGGCAATACCAATATTTCTTGTAAATTTAAGATCTCTACTCATTTCTAATTAGAATTTAAAGTGTGAGAAAGCTTTGTTAGCTTCCGCCATTTTGTGAGTATCAGATTTCTTTTTGAAAGCAGCACCTTCTTCTCTTGAAGCAGCTACTACTTCATTAGCTAATTTCAAAGCCATAGACTTATCATTTCTCTTTTTAGAGTAGCTAATTAACCATTTCATTGCCATAGAAATTTTTCTATCAGCTCTGATTGGCATTGGAATCTGAAAGTTAGCTCCACCTACTCTTCTAGAACGTACTTCTACGTGAGGCATTACATTTGTAAGTGCATCTTTCCAGATTTCAAGTGCAGTTTTTTCAGTTTCTCCTTTTTTAGTTTCTACGATATCTAATGCATCATAGAAAATTTTGAATGCGATTGACTTCTTACCGTCAAGCATTAAGTTGTTTACGAATCTAGTTACCAATTGATCATTAAATTTCGGATCTGGTAACAACGGTCTTTTTTTCGCTTTTGTCTTTCTCATTGCTTTTGTACCTTATTTAATGATTATTTTTTCTTTCCTTTTGCAGGTGCAGCAGCTGCTTGTCCTGGTTTAGGTCTCTTAGCTCCGTACTTAGATCTTCTCTGAGTTCTTCCATTTACACCAGCTGTGTCTAATGCACCTCTTACGATGTGGTAACGTACTCCCGGTAGGTCTTTCACCCTTCCGCCTCTAACCAATACTATCGAGTGCTCTTGAAGATTATGTCCTTCGCCCGGGATATAGGCGTTAACTTCTTTACCGTTAGAAAGTCTTACCCTTGCTACTTTTCTAAGTGCAGAGTTAGGTTTCTTAGGTGTAGTTGTATATACTCTCGTACATACACCACGTCTTTGTGGACAAGAATCAAGGGCAGCCGATTTGCTCTTCTTGGCAAGCGTGGCTCTTCCTTTTCTTACTAATTGTTGAATAGTAGGCATTTAATTGCTTTTTATTTTAGGGTGCAAAAATAGTAATATTTTTTTAATCTGCAAACACTTATATAAAAATTAAAATCAAATACTTACAGGAAAATACACCCCATTTCAATACGGCAATCACAGAAACTTAATATATAAAAGGAAAAGGGATTGAAAAAAACAGCTTTAACATTTTAAAAAAACCGTATTAAATAATTATGAAATTTACCTTATTAAAAAATTATCTATAACTTTTTAATCCAAAACAGATTCCAAAAACCTCATCCGATATATCCAAACTATATTTAAAAACTTTCTTATAGTTATGATCTATTAATAATCAGAGGAGTTCGGCACGATATTTCGTAAATTTGGGATATACAAAATGATAAACTTATCAATCACCATAACAAGTCTTCATTCCACTGAAGCGGTGACTGTATCCGATCTTAAAAAAATAAATATATACATATGAAAAATGCTAGTATCATTGGCCTTAAAGAAGCTGATTGTAAAAAAATTTCAGAAAAATTAAATGTGCTGTTGGCTAACTATTCTGTATTCTATCAGAACACAAGAGGTTCTCACTGGAATATTAAAGGAGAACAATTCTTTACCCTTCACCCGAAGTTTGAGGAACTGTACAACAGTCTGGTTTTAAAGATTGATGAAATTGCAGAAAGAATCCTTACGTTAGGTGCAATTCCTGCACACAACTATTCAGACTATTTAAAAGTAGCTACCATTAAAGAAAGTAAAGAAGTTACTGATGGAACAAAAAGTGTTGAGCAGATTCTAAATTCATTCAAAGTAGTGATCGATCTGCAGAGAGAACTTTTAGATATTACTGATGAAGCCGGAGATGAAGGTACAAATTCGCAAATGAGCGACTATATTACCGAGCAGGAGAAAGAAGTTTGGATGTACAATTCTTATCTTGGAAAATAACTCCATCAAAAGCATTGAAATATTTCAAAAAAATCGCCTTACATTTAGGCGATTTTATTTTTTATTTTTATATTTGCGTTAAAATTACACATATTATGAACGACGTAAGATTAAACTCTATCCTTGATAATGATTTCTATAAAATAACCATGCAGAATGCAGTGGTAAAACTATTCCCAAGTTCTATTGTAAAATATGAATTTATCAACAGGGGAAAACACCACTTTCCGGAAGGATTTGACGTTGCTTTAAGAGAAGCTGTTAATAAAATGGCCGAACTTAAACTTACGAAAGACGAAAAAAAATTCATGGCGAGAACATGTCCTTATATAGATCTTCCTTATCTCGATTTTTTAGAAGGATATCATTATGACCCGTCTGAAGTAAAAATTCATCAGGAGGGAGGCGACCTTTCCGTAATTGTAGAAGGGCTTTGGTACAGAACAATTCTTTGGGAAGTTCCGCTGCTTGCTTTGATCAGCGAACTGCATTATGAAATGAACCACATGGAAAGAGATTCCAATGAAGTAGTAATGAGCAAAACCCTTGAAAAAGCAGACTCATTGGGCAGACTTGGGGTAACATTTGCCGAATTTGGAACCAGAAGAAGACATTCTTATAAGGTACAGAACCTGGTAATGGAAGCCTTAACGCAGAAAAAAGAGTCAACTTTTATCGGAAGTTCAAATGTTCATTTTGCAATGAAATACGGTGTAAAGCCAATCGGAACACACGCTCATGAATGGTTTATGTTCCATGCTGCTGAATATGGATTCAAAATGGCCAATGAAATGGCGCTGGAACATTGGGTAGACGTTTACAGAGGTGATCTTGGAGTAGCATTGTCTGATACTTATACTACAGATGTTTTCTTCCAGCAGTTTGACAAAAAATTTGCGAAGCTTTTTGACGGTGTCCGTCATGACAGCGGCGATGCTTTAGAATTTGCAGACAAAACAATTGCCCATTATCAAAAGAACGGCATCAACCCTATGTTTAAATACATTATTTTTTCTGATGCACTAAATCTCGAAAAAGTAGAGGAAATCACCCGTTACTGCAGAGGAAAAATTGGCATCTCATTCGGAATTGGAACCAACCTTACCAATGATGTAGGATTGAAACCAATGAATATTGTGATGAAGCTTATCGGTGTGCAGGCTCCTAACAAAGAATGGATTCCTACGGTAAAACTTTCTGATGAACATGGTAAATATACCGGAGATCCAAAAATGATTGAATTAGCCAAAGAATTTTTAAGAATTAAAGATTAGTATTCTTATCAGAACAATTATAGATAACCTCGTCATCATCGAGGTTTTTTTTTGTATCATATCATTATTAAAATTTAGTTTTCAGAAATCTTTAAGGTTTTATTATATTTATCAAAATAAAACAAGATGAAATCAAAAACATTACTAATAGCATCCCTCCTTATATCAGCACTGTCCTTTGCACAGGAAAAGAAAGCTGAAAAGCCTAAATATAACCAGGAACTGGCCACTTCTTTAGGAGCTGATCAATATGGAATGAAACCCTATACTATTGTCATGCTGACAACAGGTTCTGCTAAGATTGAAGACAAAGCTAAAATGGGTGAACTTATGAAAGGCCACATGACCAATATCGGTAAGCTGGCAGATGAAGGTAAAATTGTTGTAGCCGGACCTTTCCTAGAAAAGAATAAAGAAAACTACCGTGGTATGTTTATTTTCAATACCAAGTCTAAAGAAGAAGCTGAGCAATGGGTAAAAACAGATCCCGCTGTACAAGCTGGAGTCTTTAGTTATGAAATTTTCCCTTGGTATGGTTCAGCAGCACTGCCTTTATATCTTAAACATCATGATGAAATCTCAAAAGAAAATCATTAAAATTTATTGATGTGAAAAAATACATATCTATCATCCTAATCATTTTCTTCGAATGCCTTTTTGGGCAAAAAGGCATCAATATTATTGATGTTTCTACAACACAAATCAGAATATTGAAGCACTACAAAAATTCGGATTCTATTCAAAGGAATAAGGCATATGCAGATTCAATTTATATTCCTTACCAAAAACTATGGAATGGATATCTGGGAAATTCTGACAAAGTGGTACAATGGCTAAACGAAAACCAGTCACAAACAGAAAAATGGATTGAAAAAAGCAAAAATGTGAATGGAAAACAAATCACCAGGTCACTTCATAAGTTTTCTAAAGACATGGAAGCTCTAACGGGTTATGATGCCAAAGGTGATTGGTATATTTTATTTGGCCCCGCATGGACTGATTTAGGCGGATTAGGAAGATATGCCATGGTGATAGATTTATCACATGATAACAATAAATCATTAGAAAGTATTGAGCAAATTTTACCCCATGAAATTACTCATCAAATTATGATGGAAACAAACAAACACAATGACAAGACTGCACTGGAACCCATAATCGGAGAAGGTTTTGCCGTTTGGGTTAATCAAAAATACTGGAAGAAAAAATATACACTTGCTCAACATCTCGGCTACACAAATTCAGAATTACAACTTTGCGAAAAAAATATGGAATTGATCAAATCTTTTTTTGAAAAAAATAAATTTTCAGAAGATGGAAACATAATTGATATTTTCAGGAGCAGAGAGACAAAACTTAATAAAAAGCTTCCCGGTGCAATAGGATATTATATAGGCTACAAAATCATTGAGCAATATGTATTAAAGAATGGCAAAGACGCCTGGAAAGATGTTTTCATAAAGTCACCTCGTGAAATTTATGAAAAAAGCGGGTTCTGATTATTTTAGGGTTATCATTTTAACCGGAACTCTTAAGTTAGCAATAACTTTAAAAAGAAAATCATTAAGAAATAAAAAATCCCTCAACTGAGGGATTTTTTTATTAATCAAAGCAGATATACGGTTTTCTAGGCGGATAACAGCAATAAGGATTGCTGCAGAATATATATCCCGCAGGACATCCTCCATCAACAGGTGTTTCACAGGCTAATGCTGCACCCCCTAAAACAGTTTTTAACTCTTTTCTGTTTAAGCTTTTTAAATTTTTCATGATTAATTTAGTTTAATTTGATTTCCTACTCTTTAAGATTTTCGGATTCCTCTTTATTATTTCTCTTTGTCTGGAAATAAATATACAATTTATTTTTAAAACTTCTATATTTCAATCAATTATCTATAAATTATATGAAAACTTTAAATAATACCTCTTGTTTCAATGAATTAATTTAATTACTTTAGCTTATTGACAATTCAACTTATTCACCTAATTATAAGCGAGTTATCAACAAACCAATACCATAATTAAAACTTAATCTCATGAAAAAAATGAATTTTACAAAACTTTCGAGAACAGAACTCAAAGATGTATTTGGTGGAACCCTTTATCCGGCAGAATGTCCCGGAGGATGCCACGGTGAAGGCATGATCAGATGTCCTGACGGCACCACTACGATGACAAATTTTATATGCATGGGAGGAACCTGTCAACCTGCTGCCATGTGCAAGCCACTGGTTCTCGAACCTTTTCCAGATCCAATTATCATCACCCCATAATCTGAACGAACAATACATAAAGTGAGCTTTTCCGGCTCACTTTTTTATTATCTTTAAATAAACAAAAACCATCATGAAAACCATTGAGGAAGTTCTGAAAAAACTGGATGAAATTATTATCTGGTGCAAAGAAAAAAAGAGTCCTGCAGGGTATTTTGCCTGTACCTACAGAATCATGACCGCACAGGTTCTGAGAGGAATCCAGCAGAAAAAATTTGAAGACAATCCCAGAATGACATCTCTTGACATTGCTTTCGCACAAAGGTATCTTCAGGCATGGGAAAGCTACAGCAAAGGAGAAAGATGCACCAATTCATGGTACACTGCTTTTGAAGCTGCTAAAAACAAGAATCTATTGATATTGCAGCATATATTTTTGGGTATGAATGCTCACATCAATCTGGATCTGGGAATTTCGGCTGCCACTATAATGCCTTACCGGAAGATAAATCCTTTGAAAAAAGATTTCGAGAATATTAATAAGGTCATTGCTTCCATCAATTAGAATGTGCAGGATTCTCTGAATAAAATCTGTTATCCTGTAGATCTTATTGATAAACTCTCTAACGGAAAGGATAATGCTGTACTTGATTTTGCTATATCCAAAGCAAGAGACACTTCCTGGGCAACAGCAGTGATTGCATCCAACACACCCAATCTCCTGAGAGAATCAGTTATTGGCATCGTAGATTACGCCGCAGCCAAAGTTGCTACACAAATTCTGAACCCGAAGATCCTCACTCCCGCTCTTTTAAAAGAACTTAAAAATTGTGAAAGCAGTGATGTGGTGAAAAATATTGAGATTTTAGAATCTACAAAAACCTCATAACAAAAAAGGCCGGGATCTTCCTCACGGATCCCAGCCTCATAATGAACAAAATAAAAGAAACTATATTGCTTCCTTATGCTTTTTGCGATAGGCATAATGGAAAATAATTGGCAGTATTGTAAATGACAGCAGCATACAGACGATCAACCCTCCAACAATCATAATGGCTAAAGGTTTCTGAATTTCAGAGCCCATTCCGTTTGACATCGCTGCCGGAAGAAGTCCCATAGATCCCATCAAAGCAATCATCACTACCGGACGTATTCTGCTTTTGACTCCCAGAGCAATAGATTCTTTGAGTGACATTCTGTTTTGCAGATTCTCTTTCATGACTCCTATCAGAACGATACCGTCTATGGTTGCTACTCCGAAAAGGATGATGAAACCAATTCCCGCTGAAATTCCGAATATGGTTCCCGTAAACCAAAGGGATAAAAATCCTCCGATAAACGCAAATGCCAATGTTATGGAAGAAATCAGCGTGTCTTTTATGTTTCCGAAGTTGAAATACAACAGCATCAGAATAAGAACTAAAGAAATCGGTACAACCATTGCAAGCTGTTTTGCTGCTCTTTCTTTACTTTCAAATTCTCCAGCCCATGTCATCTTATGATTTTTAGGAAGCTTTACTTCCTTATCTACTTTTTCTTTTGCTTCCTGAATGGTACTTCCCAAGTCACGTCCTTCAATATTGAATCCAACTCCGATGTATCTGCTGTTTCCTTCACGGTAAATAAATGACGGTCCGGTGTGATAATCAATGGTTGCAATTTCTTTCAGCGGAACTTTTTTATTATCCTGAGTCGGGATGAGAATATTTCCCATCTTTTCAGGAGTATCCCTGTATTGTTTTTCAAACCTAAGCATTACGTCGAACATTCTTTCTTCTTCGTAAAACTTCGTAGCAGCCTGCCCTCCGATTGTCATTTCGATAACCGCCTGTGCATCTGCTGTGGACACTCCATATTTTGCCATCTTGGAATCGTGAAGTTGTATTCTCAGCTCCGGAAGCCCGATATTTTTGAAAACATTCACATCTGATATTCCCGGAACCGTTCTGATGGAATTGGCTACTTTATTGGCATAATTTTCAAGTTCAAAAAGATCATTTCCAAAAATCTTAATCACCAATGGAGCTTTTACTCCTGCTACATATTCTTCCACGTTATCCTGAATCGGCTGACTGAATCCAAAATTGATTCCCGGAAATCTCTCAAGAGAAACTCTCATTTCTTCAAGAAGTTCTTCTTTGGATATCTTTTTCTTCCATTCATTTTCCGGCTTGAGCTGGATATTAAATTCGATATTAAAAAATCCGGTGGGATCTGTTCCATCATTCGGTCGGCCTGTCTGGGTCATGACAAATTTTACTTCATCATATTTCATGAGAATCTCCTTCATCTCTTTGGTCAACCGTACAGATTCATCCAGATTGACACTGTTTGGAAGGGTTGCTCTTACGTAGATTGCGCCTTCGTTTAATTTTGGTAAAAATTCAGATCCGTAATTGGAAAATCTCCATCCACAAATGGCAAGCAAGGCAACGAAGCCAATGATAAATCCTTTTTTGTAACGGTCACTGAACTCATAAATTCTGTAAATATTGACTCTGAAGAATCTTGAAATAAAGTTTTCTTTCTCTTCAATATTTTTCGTCAACAAAAGTTTACACATGGCCGGAACGTAGGTCAAGCTTAAGATCAATGATCCTAATAATGCATATCCCAGCGTAAATGCTAATGGTGAGAACATTTTTCCTTCTACTTTCTGGAAAGAGAAAATTGGCATCAGGGCTACAATAAGAATCAACAGGGCAAAGAAAATATAGCTTGCCACACTGCCTGCGCTTTTCTTGATGATTCCCAATTTTGAAATCTTATTGAATCTCCGCACTCCTATCGCCCTGGCTTTAAGTTCGAGGGCAACAAAGACGTGTTCAACAATCACCAATGTTCCTTCCAGAAGCAGTCCGAAATCCAATGCTCCCATGGAAATCAGGTTAGCCGGCAACCCCTGAATTTTGAGCATAATAATAGCAAACAGGAAAGCCAAAGGAATAACTGATGCTACAATAAAAGTAGTTCTCCAGTTGTAAAGGAAAATAAATACAATAATAGAAACGAGAATGACCCCTTCAATAAGGTTTTTGGAAACAGTATGAACCGTAGTATTCACAAGCTCCGTACGGTCGATGATCGGAACAATCTGCACATCACCGGGAAGCTCTCCCCCGTTAAGTTCTTGTATTCTGTCTTTCAGTCTTGTAATAACTTCACTTGGATTTTCACCTCGAAGCATGATTACAATTCCTTCTACAACATCATTTTCTTTGTTGTATCCTACCTGTCCTAATCTCGGTTTTGCTGAAACTTTTACTTCCGCAACATGTTTTACCAAAATGGGGGTAGAACCTTTTACCTCAATCTGAATATTCTCAATATCTTCTTTTTTCTCTAAAAGACCGATCCCCCGCACTACATAAGCCTGATCACCTTTTGCTACTACATCTCCTCCTACATTGATATTACTCTTCGAAACCGCTTCATACACATCCAGGGGGGAAAGGTCGTAATTGTGTAGTTCCGTAGGATTAATTTTTATTTCATATGTTTTTTCTTCCCCACCAAAACTCACCACATCAGCTACACCCGGAACGGCAAGCAATTCTCTTTCTACCACCCAATCCTGGATGGCTGTTACTTCTTTGATGGGAAGTTTACTTTTGATAATATATCTGTAAATTTCACCTGTAGCACCGGAAGGAGGCTCAATACTATACTCTGCTCCGGCGGGGAGATTTACATTTCCTAATTTATTGGAAGCATATTGCTGTGCATAAAAATCATTCACATGATCATCAAAAATCACGGTAACCACAGACAATCCGAATAAGGAAATAGAACGTACCGAGGTTTTATTCGGGATGGCATTCATTTCTTTGGAAATGGGTAAAGTGACAAATTTTTCTATTTCCTCAGCACTTCTTCCCGGCCACTGGGTAATAACTCTTACCCTTGTATTGGTAACATCCGGAAACGCTTCAATGGGAGTATGCATATAGGAATAGATTCCTCCTGCCAGCAAAAGAAAAGTTCCCAAAAGAACGATCAGTGAGTTTTTTAACGAAAAGGAAACTATATTCTGGACAAATTTTCGCATTACTTCGTGGAATTATTTAATTGGTTTTTCAGGTTTTCATAAATCAGCAGTCCGTTGGAAGCAATGACATTTTCACCTGGTTTTAAATTACCTTCTACATAAATATACTGGCTGTTGGAAGCAATCTCCGTTACCGGTCTGATCTCAAGCTCACAGTCTTTTTTGTAAACGACTACATAACTTTGGTTGTTATCAAAGATTAATGCCTTTACAGGAATAGCCAATGCACTTTTGTTTTGTGAATTGATCGGTAATACAACATCCGCAGACATTCCCGGTCTCAGCTTCATTCCGTTATTATCCATAATGATTTTAGCCTTCAGTACTCTTTCATTTTCATTAAAAACCTGAGAGATATTATTGATTTTCCCTGCAAAACTGTCATCCGGATAAGCAAGTGTTTTTACTACTACAGGCTGATCTACATACACATGTCTCATGTTGGTTGCATATACATTAGCCATTACCCATACTTTATCCAGATTGGAAATGGTAAACAACTGATCTCCGCCAGCAGTAACTGGCATTCCTTTGGAAATATTTTTTGAAATAACATATCCGTCTGCCGGAGCTTTTATCTGAATGGTATTTCCACCCGCTGAATACAGCTGCATATTTTTCTGAGTCTTGGAAATATTGGATTGTAATATGGCTACTTCGGAACGAGCTTCCTGCAAATCCTTCTGAGAGGCAATATCATCTTTATACATGGCTTCTACAGAGGATAGTTTTCTTTTTGCTACGGCTAACTGAGCATGCAAGGTCTGAGTATCATCCTGCATTTCATTCACAGCGGTACTTTTTACACTTGCCAACGTTTGACCTTTTTTCACGTAATCACCAAGTGAGAAATAGGTATCAATCACCACTCCGTCCACAAGGCTTACAAAGGGAACCGTTTTGTCCGAATTGCTTTCCACTTCTCCGGTAAGGGTAATACTTTCCTCTATGGGAAGCATTTCTGCTTTGGCCAGTTTAATATCTTTTTTAAGCTCTTTGCTGATGCAGTAGCCTTTTTCAGCTTCTTTATTTTCCTGTTTTCCGGCACAGCCTGTAAAAATCATGAGGGCAGACAGATAAGCTGCAGCAGTGTATTTAGTAATATTTTTGTTCATATCTTATAAATCTTGTCCTACAACATACTGCAGGTTTTCGTAGTATTGATTCAATTCTTTTTTAGTATCCAGGATGATCATTTTATTACCGATGTAGGTATCCAGAAAGTCCATGTATTCCAACATGCTGATATTTCTTAGTCTGAAGTTTTTTTCATGGCTTACCAGCAGACCATCCAGCGTAGATTCATAATTTTCATCAATCTCTTCTGAAACCTGCTGTGTTCTGATATAGTTTCTGAAAACCGATACAATTTCATTCTCGGATTTCAGCATATTTTTACGGGTCTCCAATTTGCTTTTCTCAATCTCAAGCCTGGCTTCCTGAATATTTCCTTTGTTACGGTCGAAAATGGGAAGATCCATAGAAACACCCAGCCCTATAAAGTCCTTCATGATATTTCCTCCGCGGTCATATCCAATAGAAACAGCAACATCAGGCGTTTTCATCGCATTTTGAATTTCCAGATTTTTGGAAGCATGTTTCTCTTTATTTTTTGAGATCATGATATCCGGTCGGTTTTCTTTTGCCTTTTCTATCCATTGTGTCACTTCCAGCTCCGAAAGTTGTTTTTCAGGCATAACAAATGAATCTGATATCACCAGATAAGATTGAGAAGGCAACATCAATAAGGCTTTAAGTTCTACCTGCTGGTCTTCAATTTCCTGTTTTAATGAAATCAGTTTCTTTTTGAATTCAATTTCCTGTGCCTTTAAGCGGACATATTCAGCTTTACTGATGTTTCCAAGACTTAATTGATTATTATAGGATTTTGTTAATTTCTCAATAGAAGTAATCTGCCCTTGATAAATTTTCTGCTGTTCCTGATTGTAAAGAATATCGGTAATGGTGTTTCTGAGTGTCTTCTTAAGTTCACGCAAAACTTCCTGCAATTCATACTTTTCTCCTTCCACTTCAATTTTCTGCAGTTCAATATTTTTTCTTCTTTTACCCGCAGTCTGAATCACCTGTTCTATTTCAGCAGAAATCTGGGTATTCTTTCCCCAGTTTCCAATGAGCGCAGGCTGTTCTTCGATGTCGTAGGTTCTCCATAAATTCACTTCACTGATGCTTAATTTGGGATTAGGCCAGTATTTAGCCTGAACAGCTCTTGCTTCAGCTTGTGAAATTTCAAGCTTCTGGGCGATAAGGTCGAGGTTTTTAGCCAGAAAAATAGTCTCAGCCTCCTTTCTGCCAATTTTCAGGGTGTCTGAAATCTGTGCTGAAAAGAAACTGAAACAATGAATATAAAGTAGGGTAAAAAATAGTTTCTTCAAGGTCTCTTATTTTAAGACCACAAAGCTATTTGTCTAAGATTAGAGGGAATTTTAAACAAAATTAAAATTCGGTTAGTTCAACATTAGAGTTTGATTAGAATCAAAAAAAACACGAATAACACAAATGTTTTCACAAATAACACGATTACGAATGAACAGGAAATTCAAGTTGAACACTTGTTCCTATATTAATAACAGAGTCAATTTTCATCCCAATATGATGATGATCAAAAATACTTTTTGAAAGTGATAAGCCAATTCCACTTCCTTTCACGGTATCTACATTTTTTCCTCTGTAGAAAGTCTCAGCTATTTTCACAAGATCATCAGAAGGAATTCCTCTTCCTTGATCTCTGACCTCAATATACAATTGATTGTTTTTTTCTGATAGTGTAATCACCACAGGCTTGTCATAGGAATATTTTACTGCATTTTCTACAATATTGTATAATGCAAGATATAATAATGTTTCGTTTCCGGGAAATTCCAGCAAAGCAGGTTTTGTTACCTGAAGCTGTATTTTAATGGATGAATTGTTTTCTTTTGCTTTGGGTTCTAACTTCTCATAAATCTTCCAGATCAGCTCATCCACTCTCATGGGTTTGTGAGAAGATTCAAGTTTTGTCATTCCGGACATCAGCAGAAGGTTGTTGAGAATGTTTTCGATCTCGTATACATTTTCCAGGGACTCTTTTGCCACTTCCCTATATTCTTCAGGCGTACGGTCTTTTTGAGCGAAGACTTCCAGATTTCCGGAGATAGCAGCTAAGGGAGTTTTAAATTCATGGGAAACATAATTGATAAAATTCTGCTGTAAGAGTACATTTTCAGAAATTCTCGCCAGCAGTTTATTATACGATTTTATCAGATCTTCAATTTCATCATTGGTATTTGTGGAAGTAATGATTGCTGTAGAGATGTTATTATATTCCACTTTATTGATACGTTCAACAACGTTGGAAATGGGTTTATAAACCACCTTTGAAAGATATCTGCTCAGAAAATAAATTGCAAGCAATCCAATTAACAATACGGAAAGCATGATAATCGCCAGCCTCAGGATCTGTGATTGAAAAGAATCATTTGAAGATTTTACAAAAACAACAAAATCACCCTGATTATCCGGATAAAAAATTCCATAGTAGAATTGATTATCAGACATAAACTGTATTCCTTTATTATTGCGTACAGCCTGTAAATGGGAAGGTTTTATATTTTTATCGTTTAGATTATGCCCAAAAGTCACTTCATTATTCTGGTTATAGACTGCAACCCTGTTATTCTGAATCAAGTGATTGTATTCTTTTTTGATTTGAGCATGGCGGTCTTTCGGAAGTTCATCTTTTTCGAGATAGTATATGGCAGAAATAAGAGCTGTATTTCTCAGCTTTTCAAAATAAAAAATCTTGGTACTGTCATAATAGGCAAAGAATATCACCGCAGATGTGATGATAGAAACAATGCCGAAAGAAAGGCTTGAAATAAGGGTAAATCTGTTTCTGAGCGTCATTTTCAGTCTTTGATCAAATATCCGGTTCCTTTCACCGTATGAATAATTTTCTGTTCTTTTTCATCAATCTTATTACGGACGTAGGAAATATAAACATCCACTACATTCGTTGTATTATCAAAATCAATCCCCCAAACCTTATGTAAAATCTGAGTTCTGCTCAGCACCTTATTTTTATTCTCCATCAGGAAAGTAAAAAGCTTGTATTCTGTAGGAGAAAATTCTATTTCTCTGTCATTCTGTGTTACCTTATGAAGGTCAGTATCTATGGTGATATTTCCACATGATAAATATTGATCTTCCTTCTGATAGCTCATTTTATTTCTTCTGGTTAACGCTTTAATCCTAGAAATCAGTTCCTCAAAATGGAAAGGTTTTGATAGATAATCATCAGCGCCCATATCCAGCATTTTGATCTTATCATCCGGGCTGTTCAATGCGCTTAAAACCAAAATCGGAGTATAATTTCCTTTAAATCTGATAATTTGAGTAAGCTGCATCCCATCCAATCCGGGAAGCATAATATCCATCAAAATAATATCAAAATCATAAGTATGAAGAAGTTCACGCGCTTTTTCCCCGGAATCTGCAAGGGTCATATTATAACCAGCCTCGGAAAGGCCTTTTATCAGGAAATTGCTGATTCTCTGATCATCTTCTACCAACAAAATATTCATCATTTTCTGAAATTTCCCATAAATATAAGTATTCTAATTAAGAAAGGAAGCCAGAAGAAGGAAGAGGGAGGTAACTTCCAACATCCTTCTTCCTTCTTCCGGCCTTTTTTCATAATTTTGGAAGATGGAGATGATATATTTAATTATTGGGTTGATTGCCGGTGGTGTACTTGGCGCCGTTATATTATATTTTGCACTGAAATCATCAATGGTTTCAAGAAGTTCTTATGACTTGCTGCATACCTTATCTATTAAAACCCAGTCTGATCTTGAAAATTCAAATCTGAAGATTCAGGAGCTTAATCAGAATATCAGCAAAGAAAAAGACGCTAATATGATACAGCAGGATCTTCTGAATGATCTGAAAAATGAGTTTTCTAAAATCTCTGCTGAATATTCTTCCTTACATATTCAGTTTCAGGATTTAAAACAAGTCAATCAGAGACAGACCTCTCAGATAGACACCCATATTCTTGAAAAACAGACTCTTTTTGCGAAAAACGCTGAACTTTCTGCCCAAAATGAGGGTCTTCAGAAATCTCTTGATACTCAGAAAGAAGAAATTATCAAGATTCAGGAAGATTCTAAACTTCAGTTTGAAAACCTCGCCAATAAAATTTTAGAAGAAAAAACAGAAAAGTTTACTACTCTCAATCAAAATAACTTAAAAAATATCCTTGAGCCTTTTCAGGAGAAAATAGCTGATTTAAAAAACAAAGTCAATGAAGCTTACGAAAAGGAAAATAAAGAACGTTTCTCTCTTGCAGAAAAAGTGAAAGAACTGGCAGAACTGAACCAGCAGATTTCCGAAGATGCCAAAAAACTGACCCGTGCTCTGAAAGGAGAAAGCAAAACCCAGGGGAACTGGGGCGAAATGATTCTGGAAAGCATTCTTGAGAAATCAGGATTGGTAAAAGGAAGAGAATATTTCCTGGAACATGAATTGCGTGATGAAGACAATAAAGCTTTATTCTCCGAATTCTCCGGAAAGAAAATGCGTCCTGATGCTGTTGTAAAATATCCGGATGAAAGAAATGTCATCATTGATTCTAAAGTATCACTGACTGCTTTCACAGAATTGGTAGACGAAACCGATGCCGATGTTTATGCTATAAAACTGAGCCAGCACCTTGGATCTATCAAGAATCATATTAATCAACTAAGTCAAAAAGCATACGATGACTATGGAAAATCATTGGATTTCGTGATGATGTTCATTCCTAGTGAACCTGCTTATATTGCTGCAATGCAGGCAGACCAGAATCTTTGGAACTATGCCTATGAGAGAAGAATCCTTCTCCTTAATCCAAGCAATCTGATTACTTCTCTTAAGCTTATTGCGGATCTTTGGAAACGCGAATATCAAAACAGAAATTCCATAGAAATTGCAGAACGCGGAGCCAGACTCTATGATAAATTTGTAGGTTTTGTGGATAATCTGGAAAAAGTAGGCCGAAACCTCGATCAGGCAAAAAATGTATTCAATGATGCCTACAAGCAATTACATACAGGAAATGATAATCTTGTGATCCAGACTCAAAAACTGAAGTCATTAGGAATCAAAAACAAAAAAGACCTGCCTCAAAGTCTTATTGACAACAGTAATCTTATTGATCCATCAGAAAGCTAAACTTTTACGTTTCATTTGCATCTTATCTTAGTACTTCCAGTTTAGTGTGGAAATATTTATAAAATCTTTGGCTATCATCATGATCGCAACTATTATCAATTTTAAAAAGAAAAAATAAAACCCTATTTGAGATTACCTGGAAAAGCCTTTTTATCAAAACCAGAGAAGTTCAATCATAAATTTTGCATAATTTTGCAAAATGTTGATAGAAAGTTTTCAAAACGATAAAATAAAAAATGTCACTAAGCTCCTTACTGACAACAGGTTTCGTAAAAAATCAAAGGTTTTTGTAGTAGAAGGCCAGCAGGAAAATGAAAGAGCCATGCAGTATGATTTCGAACCGCTGGAGTTCTTTATCTGTGAAAATATCTTTAAAGGAACTCTTCCTGATGGAAAAATACATTATGTAAGTGATAAAATATATGAAAAAATAGCTTACAGAGGAAGCTCCGAGGGAATTATCGGAGTATATCATGCTAAAGAAGCTTTACTTTCGTCATTTATTCCTAAAGAAGATTCTACGATAATTATTGTGGAAGGTGTTGAAAAACCAGGAAATCTTGGAGCTATTTTAAGAAGCTGTGAAGCTTTTGGAGTAGATGCACTCATTGTTGCTGATGGAAAAACAGATTTTTACAATCCTAATGTAATCAGATCCAGTGTAGGATGCCTTTTTGGAATGGAAGTATATCAGGCTGAAAACGAAGAAACATTGGAATTCCTTCAAAAAAACAACTTTAATATTTACACTACCCTTATGGATGAAAGCGCTGAAGATCTTTATAAGAGAAATTTCAGACAGCGTTCTGCCGTATTATTCGGTACGGAACATTCAGGGTTGAGTGATTTCTGGATTGGAAAAGGAAAAAATACATTGATTCCTATGGCCGGAAGTATTGATTCATTAAATCTGAGCAATGCAGTAGCGATTACCTGCTACGAATCTTTAAAGCAGAAGAAAGGGTAAATACGGGTTGAGTATTATTTCTGCAACTCTTTATTAAACTTTGTTATGAATGAGATTGCTTCGCCTTCGGCTCGCAATGACTAAGCATAAAAGAACCGTTTCACTGGGTGAAACGGTTCTTTTATTGTTAAGCTTATGCTAGAATTATTTCTTAGCAGCGTCTTTTGCAGCATCTTTAGCAGCAGTTGCAGCTCCTTTAGCAGCATCAGCAGCTCCTTTAGCAGCTTCTCCAGCTCCTTTAGCAGCATCTTTAGCAACTTCAGCACCAGCAGCAGTAGTAGCAGCAGCAGCATCTTTAGTAGCTTCTACAGCAGTAGTTGCAGCAGAATCAACAACTTTAGCAGCAGAGTCAGAAACTACAGCAGCAGAATCAGCTACAGTAGCAGCAGCAGAATCAGTTGTACCTTCAGTAGCAGTAGCTTCAGTTTTTTTACAAGCAACTAGAGAGATTGCAGCGATAGCAGCTACGAATAATGACTTTTTCATAATAAATTAAATTTAATTTTGTTAATATTGTTTTATAAAATTTTCTTCTGTTCTGTTATTTGAACAAGACAAAGGTAGAGCAGTTAGAAAGTTTGTCTATGAAAAATAATTGTAATACCTTTGTAAAATAGTTTTACAAAACAATACAACTGATAATCAACAATTTAATTATTTTTTGAAAAATTGACAGATTTAGATCTATTACACTTTGAGCAGCTAAAAAAGGATGTTCAGGGTCAATACTTAAAAGAATATACCCCTTCACAGGATGACATATCCAAGTGGAAGGGTATAGATATTATATATTTTCAGGAAGACCTGCGGAAAAAGGCAAAAGGGAACATCAGTGAAAAGTCATTTTATACCTATTTTAAAAACTCACCGGTTACCAAACTGCCAAGAATAGATATGCTCAATTTATTGAGTATTTATGCAGGTTACGACTCTTGGTATGAGTTCAAAAAACAGCATCTTTTTGCCGGTGAACTGCTCCAGGAAAATGAGAATTTGGAGGAAGAAGAAATCAGTGAACTAGAAAAAACAGTTTCTGAAGCCCCTGAACTTCCAAAAACTGAAAACCAGCCTAGAAAAGTTGAAATCCGCACCCCGGAAAACACTGATTTACAAAAATCAAATACTGAAAATCAACAAATTACACAAAAACAAGTAACCACAAATGAAATTGAAATTTCCTCTGCTCCGCCTAAGAAAAATTTCTTCAAAAAGAACGCCTGGGCATTCGTTACTTCAATTTTAATTACCATAACCGGTCTTTTAGGATTTAAAGATGTGCTTTTTTCAAAAACTTATAAATATTGTTTCATTGATAAAGACAGAGGGGTATCTGTAATTAATACTTTAGAAATAATGGTGGTGAAAGAAAATGAGTCACCATTGATGTATAAAATAAAACCAGGTGAGTGTTTTTATTATTCAACCAAGGATAAAAATTTAAAAATGCGCATCAGTGCTCCATTCTATGAACCTCTGGAAGTTAACAGAAATCTTGAAAATGCCCCTGAAGAGGAAAAAATCGAACTCAAGCCGGACGATTATAAGATGGCTGTGTATTATTTCTCCATAAAAGATATCAAGGGAGGAAACCCTGATGAACAGGTTGCTCTTATTAAGCAGAAAAGAAGCCAGCTTGAGAACCTGATCAGCAACAATGCTATCATATACCAGGTATATGACAATAACACCTATGGTATAGAAAGGCTGGATAAACAGAAGTATATCACTCTGGTAACCACTCCTACGACCTCACTGAAAAACCTGAATGTAATAGAAATGAAAAAGGATAACAAAGGAAAGATTGTATCCATCAAATTTAAAATTGCTACCACAGATGAAAAGAATAATTAATTTTTTAATTTTCACCGTGCTTCTGACTTTATTTATTGCCTGTAATAATAAAACTTCAGAGGTAAGCGACCTCGATAAACTACGAAACAGCAACAATGAAAAGAGCTATCCTGCAGTGCAAATGGACAGTATGCAGGCTATCAATTCCATTACCAAACAGAAAGTTCAGGAACTTCTGGATCTGTCTACGCTGTATCTTAGCGGAAACAGAAATACCGAAATAGATACCGTTATTTATTCACAGATGGAAAGCTATTTTCACAAACCTGACTCTCTGACCTTTAAAACTCTACTGAAAGAGCTTGACAGCATGAAAGCAAAAACAGCAAAGGTGAGCAACCTGAATGTTTATAAAGAATTTTATAAAAAAGATACGCTGGACTACGCCAAGTTTAATGTAGAATATTTTGACAATAAGAATAAGTCTCTGGGAAGCTTTGAAAAGAATGCACAATATATCCTGCTTTCTACTTCCAAGCTTAAAAAAGAATTCAAATTCTACTTTTTGGATTTTTATTCCAAACCGCTTAAGAAAGACAGTACTTCTGTAGGAGTAACCAAATAGTCTAGGGGAATATCATTTTCCCAGACATCATCCACATATTCATCGGGGTTAAAGTAATTAACTCCGATTTTTTTTGTCTCAGCGGATATACTTTGGAACAAGCCATCATAAAAACCTTTGCCATACCCTACCCGATTTCCTTTTCTGTCGCAGTACAATAGCGGCGTAATCACATAATGAAAGCAATTTTCACCGGAATCCTCATTAGACACTGGTTCTGAAATACCCCAGCTGTTGGTTTCAAAAACAGTCTCATCAGAGATTTCGATATTAATCAGTTTATCTCCTACAACTTTAGGCACATAAACACGGATATTATGCGTTAAAAAATATTGAATGAAGATTTGGGTGTCAATTTCTTTTCTTGCCGGAATCGGGATGAAAACGTGTATTTTTTCTGATTCATTTGGATTGAAATATTGAATGAAGTTTTCAAAAATCTTCTCAGATAACAAGAAAGCCTCATCAGAAGACAAGGCTTTTCTTTTTTGTGTATATTTTTTTCTAAGCTCAGCTTTTAGCATAATTATTAAGTTATTTGAACTGAAATAATTGTTACTCTGACAAGCTTTACAGCTTTATCGCTTAATTTTGGATTATGCGTTTTGCACAATTCTGTACAGTTTATCAGATAAACGAACTCTGAATGGAAGTTCAAAAGTAATCTGATCACCTGGTTTTGCCGTTTCGCAAGGACCTCCGTTAGCATAAATTTCAGTAATCGTAACTTCCTGCTCACCAGTTGTAGGTCCGGAAATTAATACTTTATCTCCAACTGACAGATCTTTGTTTTCAATTAAAAACTGTGCAATCTTTGATTTTGAGTAATAATGTTCTGCTTTTCCAATCAATTCTTTTTTGACAGCAATCTTTTGGCGGATATTCTTTGTTTCAGCTTTTGCTAAAGGCTTATCTGATAAATCCCCTGAGTTTTTGAATTTCAGAGCATCCGATTTTCCTTTTCTGAACACTTTATTTCCAACCTGCAGTCCTTTTCTTAATTGCACCTGCTCGTCCCAAGGTAAATGTATCGTATCCAGACATTCTGTAGAACAGCAGTTTTCCATGGCGGCTTTGCATTCGTCACACTGAATAAACAATAAATGACACGCATCATTAGCACAATTTGTATGGTTATCGCATGGTTTACCACATTGGTGGCACTGTGAAATAATATCGTCTGTAATTCTTTCTCCTAAACGGTGGTCAAATACGAAATTTTTACCAATAAACTTACTTTCTATTCCTTCTTCTTTTATCTGGCGTGTGTATTCAATAATACCTCCCTCTAATTGGTAAACATTTTTAAAGCCCTGATGTTTGAAGTAAGCACTCGCCTTTTCACAGCGGATCCCTCCGGTACAGTACATTAACAGCTTTTTGTCTTCTTTAAAATCCTGCAGCTGTTCGTTGATAATCGGCAAACTTTCTCTGAAGTTTTCCACATCCGGAGTGATTGCCCCTTCAAAGTGTCCTACTTCACTCTCATAGTGGTTTCTGAAATCTACTACAATAGTATTTGGATCTTCAAGTAAATCATTGAATTCCTGAGCTTTTAAATGTATTCCCTTGTTGGTAACATCAAAAGTCTCATCATTCAAACCGTCAGCAACAATTTTGTTTCTGACTTTTATGGTTAATTTTAAAAAAGAGTAATTGTCCTGGTCTACCGCTACGTTCAGACGGATTCCTTTCATGAAGTCATACACTTCCAGCGTATCACGAAAAGCCTCAAACTGATCTGCAGGAACACTCATCTGAGCATTGATTCCTTCAGTCGCAACATAAATACGGCCAAGCGCATCAAGTGCATTCCAGGCTATAAATAATTCGTCGCGAAATTTTTTGGGGTCTTCGATTTTGGCATACGCATAGAAAGACAAAGTAAGACGGTCTTTACCGGCTTCATCAATAAGTTGAGCTCTTTCTTCTGCGCTTAAGGTGTTATACAGTTGCATGCTATAAACGTTTTAAGTGAGAATAAAATTTTTGCAAAGATAAGAATTTTAGAATTAAGTATATTTATGACACAAATCACAAGTCATGAATTATGTACGGCCAGCAATGAATTATGTCTTACTTTATACTATCAGTCTGACATATTTTCTTTAATTTTTTTTTAATTTTTGTTAACTCTGACATTAACAATTATGACATAAGGTATAAAATGATATAATAGCCGTTAAATTTTAGTTAAAATTGAAACATAGCATGCTAATTGCTTACTTATTTAACATTAAATTTGTTTACTCAAAAACATAATAAAGAAATTAATTAATAAACAAGAAAGATATACAATGAAGAGTACTTTAAAAAAACTATTACCATTTGCAGTAGTAGGAGTAATCTCCGGAGCTACTACCGTTGGAGCTTTACAATATTTCGGACACAGCTCCAACAATGGAGATCAATCTTATTTCACAACAGCTGCACCCAACACTTCATTCGCAGGAATGAATACGGGAGCTGTAGGGGATGACTTTGTAAAAGCAGCCAAGACAACCGTTCCGGCTGTAGTTACCATCAAAAATTACCAAAGCAGAACAGCAAGCAGAGCTTCAGAACAAGATCTGTTCGACTTTTTCTTCGGAGATCCTTTCGGGGGAAGAGGTCAGGGCCAGCAGAGACAGAAGCAGCAGCAGACTCCTGACAATATGCCATCAGGAATGGGTTCTGGTGTAATCATCTCTCCAGACGGTTACATCATTTCCAACAACCACGTGGTAGCAGGTGCTAACAAGCTGGAAGTCGTTTTAAGCAACAAAAAATCATATATTGCGACATTGATAGGAACGGACCCTAATACGGACATCTCCTTATTGAAGATTGAAGAAAAAGGTCTTCCTTATTTAAATTTTGCAAATTCTGACAATATTGATGTAGGCCAATGGGTACTTGCAGTAGGAAATCCACTTGGATTAAACTCTACGGTTACAGCAGGTATTGTTTCTGCTAAAGGAAGAGGTATCGGAATTTTGGGAAGCCAGGGAAAAGCAACTAATCCTATTGAAAGTTTCATTCAAACGGATGCTGCGATCAATCCGGGGAACTCAGGAGGAGCCTTGGTGAATACAAACGGTGAGCTTATCGGTATCAACTCTGCAATTCAGTCTACTACAGGATATTACCAGGGATACGGATTTGCAGTTCCTTCTAACCTTGCAAGAAAAATTGTAGAGGATATCAAGAAATTCGGAATCGTACAGAGAGGATTCTTAGGAGTTCAGTCTTTAGATCTTTCGAATGATCAATTGGTAACTTCCTACAATCAGCAGTATAAGACTAACCTAAAAATAGGATCTGGAATCTATATTACAGGATTTGGTGATAACAGTGGTGCTGAAGATGCAGGTTTGAAAAAAGGAGACGTTATCACAAAAGTAGACAACTATGATATCACAGACTTTGCAGACCTTTCTATGTCAATTGGAAGCAAACGTCCAGGCGATAAAGTACAGGTAACTTATTTAAGAAATGGTAAAGAAGGAACTACTACGGTAACGCTTAGAGATCAGAAAGGAGGAACCTCTACAAGAACAAAAGCAGATCTTAGTGTAACAGAAAAAATTGGGTCTGAATTCCAAAGCATTGATGACAGAACAAAAGCTTATTACGGCTTAAATAGTGGGGTTGTTGCTAAAAATGTTGTAGAAGGAAGCGAAATGGCTAAAGCAGGAATTGTAGACGGTTATATCATTACAGAAATCAATGGTAAGCCAGTAAACTCACAGAAAGATGTGGAAAATTTACTGAATAAATTCTCCGGAACCGCACAAATAAAATACATGGACGACTACGGAAGAAATTACCAAAGAGGATTTAAAATGCCTTAATCTTAAAACCAATTAGTTTTTCATATCAATAAAAAACGCTGCAGAAATCTGCAGCGTTTTTTTATATTTTTTATTTAGGCTTATTCATTTTTTCAGCAATCCTTTTCTTCTTGTTCCGCTCATAAATAATTTCTACAATCTTACCGCCAATCCACGAAAACGGAAAGAACGTAAGAAAAATAGAGATCTTATAAAATGTAGGATGGTAAGGGAAAATAATAACATCCAGCATTGCTATAAAGAGCATAATAAATCCGATCAGAATAGCATAAGCTACTTTAGCATACTTTACGATAATAGCCGTAGCAACTCCCCCAATAGTAGTTCCCAATCCGGAAATAAACAAAAGGAAGCCGAAAAACGCCTTATCATCTTTCATGCTGAAAAGAAACCTTTGCCAGTGCTCAAACGGAGCAAAAGCTTCAAAAGTTATCCATTGCGGAAAAGCTCTTATACCAAGAGTAATAATAAGTCCTGTAATACCAAGACCTACCAGAACCGCAATTGTATTTCTTATAAAATTCATTAATCCTGATGTGCAATCATAGAAATTTCGATATCCACATTTTTAGGCAGGCATGAAACCTGTACTGTTTCACGTGCAGGATAGCTTTCTGAATCTAAGTAAGAGGCATAGATATCATTCATTACAGCAAAATCATCCATACTCTTAAGGAAGATGGTAGCTTTTACAACATTCTTGAAAGTCATGCCGGCTTCAGTAAGAATCGCTTCAAGGTTTTTCATTACCTGGTGCGTTTCCTTTTCAATACCTTCTACCAATTTACCAGTTGCAGGATCTACAGGAATCTGTCCGGAGATATACAAAACTCCATTTGCCATATTAGCTTGTGAATAAGGCCCGATAGCTGCAGGTGCATTAACTGTGTTTATTATTTGTTTCATATGCGGATATTTATTTTTTCTATGGTTATATGCAATCATCTACGCATTTTCGTTAGCGATGATTTCATTAGAATTTATTTTGGTTGCAAATATAAAATTTATATTCTCAAATGCCAATCTGATATTAGAAAGGTGCATTAGGCTGGGTAAAGCTTCTGTCTTTGTACTTCAGAGCATCACTTAAGATGTTGGCTTTGATCCCGATAAAGAAGTCATACACTTTATATTGTCCGAAAGGAACCCAGTTGAAATTGATCGTAAAACTTCGCTGATCTCTCGAGAAACCAATTCTTGTATACGCCAATTGTTTAGTCACCATATCATAATGCGTACTTCCGTTAACATTCCAGTAAGGTGTCAGCTTGATGCTTCCATCCAATCCTAATGATGCAATTTTGTTGCCTAATTTGCTTAATCCTTTCGAGTAGGCATAGTTGGCACTGATGTTTAAAGTCCATGCCTGGTTAAAGTGAGCGTAATGATCATCATCAAAATAATAATTTTCATTTCGGACTTCACCTTTCGAAGAATATTTTTTAGCATAGTCTGTCTTTTCTCCAAAAATCTCGCTGCTTAAAGGATAAGATAACTGTACATTGAATCCTTGTACACTGAAGTGTCCGAACTGTTCTGTTCTTATACCTGTATCCTGTCCTGAAGAGAAATCAATTTTATAAGGTTCCAATGAAAGACTGGTATTTACTGTAAGCTTATTGTTGAAGAAAGATGATTGCCCGTTGATTGTGAATACAGACCAAGGGTGATCTTTAGCCGCGAAGTTGTAGCTTCCTGCAAGGTTTAAAGATTCAAAAATCTTGATTTTTTTCACTCCCGTAGAGTCGCTCTTAGACTTTACTTTCATTTCGATATTGTTACCGATATTAAACCCTAAAGCACCTACCATTCCGCTTGACGGACTTCCGATAATTCCCTTTTCGAAAATGGAATAAGGAGTCAGCGCTCCGGTTGCATTGTAATAGTTTCTGTAATATCCGAAATTAGGACTTGAAAAATCCGGAGCATAGGTAAAACCAATACTTGGTGTCATCATATGTCTTATTGCTTCTACTGCAGATCCTTTTTTGAATTTCATCATTCCATAAAGAGTAGTCTGAAGACTGGCAGATGTAGAAAAAGTAGAATATCCGGTAAAGTTTTTGTTGATCTGATCTACTGTTACATTCTTTATCGGATCGTAATATCTGTTCAGCGTTTTTGTGGTCAACGCATTGTCAATATTCGCACTTAAACTAAAGGTAAAATATTTTGCCACTGTTGTATTGGTAGCCAAAGCGATATTGTTTTTAAGCCCTGTCTGCATTTTGTCCCACATTTCTTTTTTAAATAGCTCATTTTCCTGAGTATTTACGAAATTGGTAAGGTTGAAACCGGTATTCACCGTAATATTTTCAAGAAGCCCCTGTCTGATTCCCGTTCTTGATTTAAACAGATAGAACTGGTTGATGGCAACATTCATCTGCGGAAGACGAAGATCCGCTAATCCTGTTGCAAAGTTCTGAGAGTAAGAAGCCGTTCCTGTAATAGTCATCGGAAGCTTCAGAAATCTTTTGGTAAGAGTTACCGTGGAGTTCTGCTGGGTATTCAACACGTTCTGGTTGAAAATATAGTTGTTGTTAAGCGGATTGTTGTAAAACTTTGTACTTACGATATCCACGGAAGCACTGAATGTAAGAAAAGGATTCGCTTTAGAATCCTGAGAGTGTGTCCAGTTGATTCTGTATGTACTGTTTTTAGAATAATCGTCCAGCCCTTTAATCCCTCTCACCATAGTTCCAATATCTGCTGTAAAGTTTCCGGAATAACGGTATTTCTTCTGATAGTTTACCTGTGGACGTAAATTCCAGCTTCCTTTTGTATAGATATCAGCCAGAACTTTAAGGTCAAAATGTTCTCCAATCGGCTGGTAATATCCAATTCCGTTAAGGAAAAATCCTACATCTTCCCTTTCCCCGAAACTCGGGATAAGGATACCCGCTGCTCTTTTAGCTGAAAACGGCAAAATAGCAAATGGAAGATAAAGAGGGGTGGGAACCTGCTCAATAAACATCTGAATAGGCCCTGTAACAATCTGGGATTTATTTTTGGTTTTAATCAGCTTAATATTATAAGCTCTCATAAAATAATCCGCCGCTGTATCTTTTTTCTTAATGAAATAATCATCCGTTGTGTAATCCGCTTTTCTCATCGCGAATACGGAATCGTTATATTTTTTAGTTTTTTGAGCTATAATTACTCCTTCACTTTCTTCTGTTCGTGCATTGAAAGCGATGGCCTGTTTGGTTTTTGTATTATAGCTGAACTCGTTGGTTTCATATTTTTTCCCGGCCTGCGTAGTAATTACAGGTTCGATGATTTTCCCTAAAGAGTCTTGTTTCCCTCTGGCGTAGATCAGATTTTTATTATCATCAATAGAAATATAATCTGCATCAATCTGCATATCCTGGTACTTTACCTGCGCATTTTTGTTCAGGAAAGTCATCTTTTTAGGGATGTCCCTTCTCTGATCGTCAGCTTTGGTACGAAGAATATCATCCAGAGATTCTTTTTTTACAACTATGGTATCCTTTTTGGAAATAGTATCATTAACCGCATTTTTAGGCAATTTTTCAGGAGTTTTTTGTGCTAAAAAATTGTTAAAAATTAGGATAATTAAAATTTGTAATATATTTTTGAGGACGGTTTTGGCCAATGTTATTCTATATAATTAAGGCTCAAAATTAATATAATTTTTATAACTGTAAGATGTACAAACAAAATTTTAAAATAATTTTATCATTTCTCCTTATCCTTACTAGCAACTTTATTTTCTCTCAAAAGAAGTTTACTATCGTTCTGGATGCGGGACACGGAGGAAGTGATCATGGAGCCAACAGGGCATATTCTGACATTGGAAGAGTCGCAGAAAAAGATATTACACTTGCAATTACGTTAAAAGTAGGTGCAATGTTAGAGAAAAATAGGGACTTCAAAGTAATATACACCCGTAAAATTGATGAATACCCTTCTCTGTCCGACAGAACCAATCTGGCCAACAGGAGCAAGGCAGACCTTTTTATATCTATTCACTGTAATTCTTCCCAAAGACCTACGGCTTATGGTACGGAAACCTATGTACAGGGACCTAACCAGAACAACGAGAATCTTGAGGTTGCCAAAAGAGAGAATGATGTGATCTTCCTGGATGAAAAAGATAAACAGACCTTCGGATCTTATAATCCTGATTCTCCGGAATCTTTAATTGCCTTAAAACTTCAGCAAAGTAAATATCTGGAATCAAGTCTTCTTTTAGGAGGATTAGTGGAAGATAACTTTGTGAATAAGGATAAAAGATCCTCAAGGGGTGTTTTCCAGAAGAACCTTCACGTTCTCCGTATGAATGCCATGCCTTCTGTACTGATAGAAACAGGGTTTATCAACCATCCGGAAGAAAGCCACTATATTGCTTCAGATAAAGGACAGACTGAGATTGCAGAAAGTATCTACAATGCAGTGATAGATTACAAGAAAGCTGTTGACAGAAAATCCGGAGGTTCTTTTGCAGTAAAGAAACCTGAACCTGAAAAACCGGCAGAAGTTCCTCTGAAAAATGATTTCCGAATCTTACTGATGAGTTCGCCAATGAAATACAATGAAAATGATCCTGCCCTTAAAGGCCTGAATTATATTCTTACTCTTAAAGAAAACGGACAGTACAAATATTACTATGCCGTAACAAATATGGCTTCAGTAAAAGATATTAATCTTAAAACAGCCAAAGATGCTGGCTTTAGAAATGCTTTTGCAGTAGGTTTCATGCCTAATCAAAGGATTAATATGGGGTATTATACTATAGAAGTATACTCTGGTGATAAACTGAATGGCAACTCTTACATTCTTCAGAACCTGAAAGATGTAGAAAGAGAGAAAGACAGTGGAGTGTTCTATTATACTTATGGAAAAGTATACACGTTAGAAGATGCCGTAAAACTTCAAAAAGATCTTGAAGCTAAAGGTATCAAAAACACCGTGATACAGAAAGTCTATAAATAATTAAAAAAAATAATTTTGAAGTTAAAAAGTTAATGATTACTTTTGCAACCTCAAAATTTGGCCTATTCGTCTAGTGGTCAGGACTCAAGATTTTCATTCTTGCAACAGGGGTTCGATTCCCCTATAGGCTACTAAACTACATGACTCAATCCCTGATCAATACAAGATTCAGGGATTTTTTTATTCCAAAAGTCAACGGAATCTCCACGAAAATTTAAAAGAACTCTCATACACGCTTTGTACAAGGCGAATTTCGAAAATCTTTTTTGATTTCTAAAATTTTACTTTCCTTTCGTTACCTTTTTGTTTCTTGAAATTAGCTCGGTTATAGTTTCTTGCTCTCACTCAGGTCTGAGGACTCTTTTAAACACCCTTCTTTTATATGAAAATAGAATTACAAAGGGAATGCTCAGAAAATAAAAAACAGGCTTAAAATAAGCCTGTTCGTGGTTTAATTTTTGAGAATTTATTCATCCTACCCAGAACTTATTGGATATTGTTGTTTTTTCTAATACAGTAAAAGTTAGAATGAAAAATTCCTGTATCAATTGATACAGGAATTTGAGAAAATATTAAAGTGGATATATTAAAAGTATAAACTGTTTTTAACAGAAGGGAGCAATTCAGGTTCATTACTAATATCTGTAAAACATGCATGCCTACACTAGTCAATATCCCTACTACCATTCCATAGATCACCGAAACTATCCATATAGATCTTTTGTTCAATTTATTTATTAATAAATAATGAATCTTTTAAATATGGAGAATAATTATAAACCTGATAATTAAGATCATGTACTTTTAAGAGAGAATCAATTTTTCTAAAATAGATAAGTGATTTAGGCTCTTGCTCATCTGAAATTATAGAAATCCTTGATTTATTATTAGTTAAGGTGTGCTGATTTATATCAAAAGCATGAAACCATATTATTACTTCTTTTTTGCTTTTTTTAGGCATGAATAATAAAGAATGAATAAAACCTTCAAAGTTATTCTTCCAAATTTGCTCTCGGTCAATCGTTGAGGGCCATGTAGCTTCAAAATAGTTATTAATTAGTTGCTGCATTTTCACACTTTCATTACTATTAGCCCCCCCAGCATAGTCCACAAAATCTGAGCTGACTATTTTTCCTTTAATCTTTCCTTTGTCATCATAAGATATAATCCCTTTTTTTGTTGATGTTAAGTATATACCACCACTGCTTGGCAATACATAATTCTTAAAGCTATTATTTTCAAACGAAAGAACACAATATGAATTTGCAGAATCTACTTTATTATATTTTAAAATTTTAATAGAAATATCTACTTTTTTTTCCATTTTTTTATTGCAACTTATAAAAAAGACGATACTTATAATCAATATTATATTTTTCATTATTTTAGTTTTACAGGTAAATGTTTTATATATTCATATACTCTATTATATTGTTTTCCTGGTGAAAACCAAGCGTCAAAGTATGCTTTGTCATCTGGATTAAAAAAACCGGGTAAATTATTAAGTCCATTTAATTTTAAAAAGTCCCTTTCAATTCCCCAGATTGCCCCATGTTCTATACTAATTGATGGTATGCCAGAACCAGGAATAGCTGGTAACATTTCAGGTTTATATCCATTATCTGTTTTACTTTGTAAAAAAACATTTAAGCTATTATTAAGATTAATTGTAGCATGTCCTAATTCATGAACCATTATAAGTCCTAACTTAATTTTAGATGCAAAAGCAGCTTTTGAGAATGATATGCTTGAGGTATTATTATTCCAAAAGTTACGTCTTGTATAAGCGTATACATCTTCTCCTGTTTTAGGATTATAGTACATATCTCCCTTTTTAATATAGGGACCAGATACATGATCTACATAAAACTGTTTTGCACCCGTATTCATTTCACTCCATCCAGTATCTTTATACATTTTTCTTAATGTATTTATTGATGGATCCAGTGCTTCTCCTGAATCAGATATTCCGTGAGCATCATATTCCGCTTTGGTTAGTTCACTAAATACTGGGCTTGTAAAGAATTTAGCGCCAAAATAAGATATTGCTGCTACACCACCACCGATTACAGCACCTTTAAGCACTCCTTCAAGGAAATTCTGTCCGGTAAGTAAAGCTGTAACACCTCCTGTTCCTGCTCCTGCGAAAGCACTGCTTCCCACAGATCCCCAGAAACCACTGGCACTGAAGACTTGTCCCAATCCCCCGGAGACTCCTCCTGTGACTGCACCCATTAACAGCGCATTGGCAAAACCATTCCATGACCAGCTGTTCATTACTAGTGACTGTATAGTATACATGCCTACACTGATCAGAGTTCCTACTACCGCTCCCCAAATCACTGGAGCAACAACTATTTTGAATCATTGTATTTTTTTACAATTCCCATTCTGCCATTGGAAAAGCTTTTTTGTATTCTGGTTTTGATGTTAACAGGTTTAAAAGCATTGATGTAATGTAGCTAAGGTTTTTTTGATCATTATCTGTAATTGCACAATCATTTAAAGTAAAATCATTTTCAGAATTTATTAGAATTACCCTTTCGATTACTATATTATTTCCTTCATCCTTCATTTGTAAGCATAATTTTTTATTTGGAATTTTTAGTTCTTTATACTTGGAATAAATTTTTTTTAAATCTTCTGTTGTAAGCTTAATTATAATTTCTTTATCAAAAGATGTATTTTGTTTTGTTTCGCTAATTTTAAATTTTCCATTTTTACTATTATAATGTTTTTCTCCAACCAACATAGAGTTTTTATAAAATTTTGATTGAAATATTACATTTATATTATTTTCATCTACTTTGATCTTAGACTCTTTAAAAGATGTGCAATTAATTATTTGAAGCACTAAAAAAAACATTATTAAATTTAAATTTTTCATTTATCTATATTTATTTCATTACTCTATTAAATACTGGAAATAACTTCTGATATAAAGTGTTAACTTCATTTTGAATACTTTTGCTGAAATTAATAAACTCCACAGACAATGTCTCAGTATCAACTCCAAACATTTTTAAAATATTTAAATTATTTTTATTTGCATAATAATTTTCGAGTTTTAAAATTGCAAAATGGTCTGTAGTGTTATACTTTTTACTTAAAGACAATGATTCGTCCCATTTATTTCTAGTAATATAAGAACCTGCTAAGCCCAACATATTTAGGTAAGCGTGTCCAGTCTCGTGCACCATTACTATTCCTAATAAGTCTTTATGTTGTGCAGCTAGCGGAGAGTACAAAATATCAGTGTTTCCCGAAAGGTAATTTTGTGGGCTTGCAAAGGCGAGTAGATTTTGATTTTTTTCACCAAAAGCTAAAAAGCCTTCAGAATTTCCTGGTCCCAAAGTATTTTGAGCAACTCCATAATTACTTATAGGGTCACTTTCAGGAAAAAGACTGTTTTGAACATCATTAATGTTTTGTTGCATAGCTTCTTTACTTATAGAAGGATCATATTTGTAATCTCCATGGGTACCTGAAGCATAAAAAGCGTGAGATTTGTAATTGCCATTTACAAAATATTTTATTGAATGACTAAGGACTGCTACGCCGCCCCCTATCACAGCTCCTTTTATCACCCCTTCAAGGAAATTCTGTCCAGTAATTAGAGCAGTAGCTCCTCCACTTCCAGCACCTGCTAAAGTACTGTTACCAACTGTTCCCCAGAAGCCACTGGCACTGAAAACCTGTCCTAATCCACCAGAGACTCCACCCGTAACAGCACCCATTAACAGCGCATTGGCAAAACCATTCCATGACCAGCTATTCATTACTAGTGACTGTATCGTATACATGCCTACACTAATCAAGGTTCCTACTACTGCTCCCCAAATCACCGGAGCAACATATGTTAAGAAAAATCCTGCTGCCCAGGCAAACTCTCCACTAGGATCATTAAACATCAGGGGATTATTCAATACATACCCATACTTGTTGTAATTCTGTGTGTTATAAGGATCCTGGATATTCTCATCTGCATTTAAGAATCTTCTCAGTAAAGGATCATACAATCTACCATTCATATGGATGATACCCACCTCTGCAAAATGCTCATGGCTCGTGTATCCCCTTTCCAATAATAGCGAAGTATTGTCAATTGTATTTTTATCTGTTATAACTGCTCCGTTTCCGATTTGAAGATGGGTGAAATTACCCCAGGCATCGAAATGCCTTTGTTCTAATTTGTTTCCGGCTTCATCACTGATCGCCAGGATACTTCCGATATAATCTTTATGCAAAAATTTATAAGAACCGCTGCTCTCAGCAAAGTTTTTTAAATATACAATATTTGATTCATAAGGAGTACCTCCAATGTAAAGAATATGCTTCTCCTTTCCGGTTGTATTATCTTTTACCACTTCAAAGCTCCCATCCTCACTATAAAACTTAGTGAACTTACCATCACCATCACCGCTAAAATTACCTCCATAGGTTACTCTCTGTCTCATTGAAGTTAAGCCATACTGGAAGGCCACATCTCCTTTCATTCCATCAATGAATACAGGGTCATTGTTCTCATTGTAGGTAATACTTTGTATTAAATCATTATTATAATTCTGCTCTCCGGCAGCATTTAATGTCATTCCTGTAGCTTGGTAAATCTTAGCAGAATTTTCAAACTTGATCGTTCCTACCTCATCATTTTGGGTAATTCTTCCTTTGATGTCGTAAACATTTCTATTGCTTGTTGGCTTGATTCCGGTTACAGGATTCGTCCAGTTCACCAAACGATTATTATCATCATAATCAAAAGATTCATTAATGTTAAAATCTCCTCCGGTAGTTCTGCTCTTCAGTTCATTTTTGATGGCATCAAATGAGTAAGATAGTTGCAGGATACCTGGTTTTACCTGTGAAGAATGATTCACATTTGTCAAGAAACCATTAGTACCATAGGTATTGTTAATATCTGCTGCTCCAAGCTTTGATTTCAGAACTTGTCCTTTAGCATTGGTTTCTTTTAGTTCCCAAAGGGCTTTGCCTGTAACTTTATCCTTTACTTGATACAACTCACCATTCCATGCACTGTACACATTTTCAATCTGAACTTTAGTAAGAACACCCGAAGAGTAGAGTTGCTTTTCATAAGAGATTACCCTTGCTTTATCATCATAAGTAATTCCTTTTTGGATAAAATATTTTCCATTACTGCTTTCAGATGAAGATAAGAGCCTTCCCTGAGGATCATACGCTACATTAGAGCTATAAACTTTCCCTTTAGAGGTTCCCGATCTGGAAATAACCCTTCCTTTATTATCATACGAATAAGAAATCAATTTATTGGTTGCCTGTCCGCCATCGCCTGTAGATAACTCTTTCTGAGAAATAAGTTGACCCAAAGTATTATAAGTATATTCCTTAGTTCCTTTAGGGCTTATAATCTTTAGGGGTTGTCCAAATCCGTCATACTCATATTTATAAATTCCGTTGGAAGGATCATTAAATTCTGATTTTCTTCCCCAGGCATCATATTTGGTATTTACAATATTTTCAGCATATTGCGCTTTAATCTGTTCTCCGGCTGCATTGTAGGAGAATTGTATAGTTCCTCCTTTGTCTGTTGTAGAAACTGTGTTTCCTAGTGCATCAGATGTTTTAGAGGTGATTTTATTATAATTATTAACTTCAGTTATGGTTGTTGTTAATCCTGAAATAGATGTTTCTATTTTTTTACCTAAAAATGAAGTTATATTACCAGATGGATCTAATGAAGCCAATGATATAGCAGTTAATTTTGTAGGAAAAAATGTATCATCATAATTAATTATGTTCCATAAGCTGACAGTCTGATCATCAAAGTAGGGTTCACTTTCAGCTGTTTTTCTGCCTAAAACATCATATTTAGTAACCTTAGAAACAAATTTCCCTTGCCCAAATGCTTTGGCGGAAGTTTTATAATCCTGTCCTAATCTATTGGTGTATTTTTTTGAAATATCTCCATCTGAATCATACTGGGTAACAGTGATATTAGAATCATTATCTCTGTTATATTGATAGGTAGTTGTACCGCCAAGATTGGTTTTAGAGGTCAATAATTTTCCCCACCCATCATATGTATTGGTAAGAATATTTCCTAACGGATCTGTTTGAGTCAGAATCTGTCCCCAGTCATTATATCCAATATTGGTTTCTAATCCTAAATTATCTGTTTTCTTTACAACAAATCTTCCTTTAGGATCATAAAGCACTCCACTTGTTTGAGTTTGTGAGTCAACACTATTGCTGATTGTCTTCTGGATAATATTTCCGAAACCGTCATAGTTATAGGTTTCAAGCAAATATCCTGTATTATCCCGATTCCAGGTTTTTAAGGTTTTTATAAGATTGCTTTCGTAAGTATATTCTTCTTTTGCAGATTTTGTATCACCATAAGCTTGCAGCGTTTCTGTTTTGTTTTTTGGACGTCCAACAAAATAATCAGAACCTGCTGCTGATATATTATGAATGTATTCAAAATCAGAAGTAGTTACTGCATAACCATTATTTACATTGGTTACTGTCTGTTTAGGAAGATAATAGTCTCCATAAACAATAGAGCTGTTTGTTATTGTACCACTAAGAAAGTCTTTTGTTTTAGTGCTTTTTGGAACAGTCGCTGTTACAACCTTTGGCTTATCAATGTCAGAAATAGGAGTACTTACTATCTGTTCATTCAACAATTTATAAGACTCATATACTGTAGATTTGAAGCTCAATAACTGAGAGTTATTCTCAGAAATATCTGTTGGAAAAATGTTGTTTTCATTGCTTGTCCTGATGCTCCATTCTTTTACTGGAACTCCATCAAAAAGAGGATCAATCTCTACTCCTGACCAAATTTTAGTATTTTCAAATCCATCAGCATACCATGAGCTGCGGGCAGACTGATGATAGCCCATCATTCCTTTGCCTTGTAAATGTCCTGTCATTCCTCTGTATCGGAAATCCTTTTTCTGCCTTCTTGTCTAAGCTGTGATACTGCATAGGACTGGTCTGCTCTGCTTAATGAAAAATAAGGGTAATATTCTTTTTTTACTTTTTGATAAAAATTAGGAAGTACGGGGTCATTCGGGATTACTTCCAGGTAATCTACTGATGTGACAATATCTCCCTGAATAATGGATTGTACTTGAGATAATTTTCCAACAGGTGAGGGAGATTTTAGCTTATGCATTCTCTCTTTCCAGAATAATAATATGTCATAATAGCTATTGTTGACCTTTACCTGTGAGGTGACCGGAGAGAATAAAGCAAATTCACTAGTACCAGTTACATAATTATACCCTCCATAATTATAACTGGTAAAGAAATCAGGACTTCCACTTGCCATAGCTCCATTAGCGGTATAAGCAGCAATGGTATAGCCATAGTATCTGTTAAGTATAACTCCGCTTGAATTTACCTGACCAGCTTTGTTAAAAGAATTGATGTGTACAATATCTGATTTACCATCCTTATTAATATCTGAAACTGTATAAAAATTCCTGTAAATATTAAAAGTAGGATAATTACTGTTCTGATAGTCATCAGGTTTTCTATATTTCAAAAAGTCGGTTTTTAGGATATTGGAAAACCCTTTTCCGATACCCATATAAAACCTCCAGTTATCTTTTTCCTTGTTATCTGTAGTTGGGATCGTAAAGTCAAGGTTTCCATCACCGTTGAAGTCTCCAAATAATACTGCAAATTCCGGGGCTTTTGTTTCGGCTAAATTGCCTGTAAATTTTATCTTTTTGAGATACTGATTAGGAGCTGTTTTTATAAATTCAAAAACAGTATAAGCGGTATTGGAAACATCAATAATATCTACTTTCCTGTCCCCATCTACATCCAGATATTGTTGTTTATAATAGGAACTTTCATTGATTCCAGAATCTAGAGTATAGGTAGATAAAGGATTGTTAGCATTTTTTAAATCAACAATAAAGTTTCCTACAGTATAAGTATTGCATTCAAGTATACTGCATGGAGGAGGGCGGTTAGTCGTGTCATTGGATGTTTTATTGACGCAGTTAGGATCATAAACCCACTGACAAACTTCCTTTTCTAATGTGAAAAATAGATCTGAAACACCATCCCCATTAAGATCTCCTTCATTTAATTTAGGAGATAACATTGTACAGCCAGCAGGTGGAGGATAATTACTTTTTGTACAAGTTGATTCATCATAAACAAACTTTTCAAATACTTTTACAAATAAGTTATCTCTGAAAATATAGCCTGTAATTTTACCTCCTTCATATTGAACAATTCCATTCCCATTATAGACTTGTCCTTCTTCATCGAGCAATGTATTAACAACTTTAGCTTCTGTATTAAAGGTTTTACCCGTAGAAATATCAGTAAAGGTATTATTGAGTCCTCCCAGCTTGACCACACCATTATTCAGAGAAAAATCCAAATATCCATCACCGTTAAAATCACCTGTCAGTTTTACGTTTTCAAAGCTATCTACATTATTGTTTGAAAACTCTAAAACAGGCTGGGTAGGAGTTGGATAAGTAAAAGATGCGGGATTGGCAAAATTATTATTAGTATTGCTATCAGTATTGTACTCTATTATTTTATCAACAATCTCATAATTCGTTCCATTTTTTAGATAATTAATTGCATATCGTTTAAATAGGTTTCCGCTTGAGGTGACTTTAATTTCAGATAATAATTGAGTTTGTAAGAAACGAACCCCTCCAACATAGGAATCCTCAGCTAAGCTTCTATTAATATAGGTAAAATCTATTTTGTTAAAATGAGGTTTATTTAACGTCTCATTTCCTCCCCATTGGATACTTGAAATAATGGCTACATTTGAAACTCCTGTTTGTAAATAATCATACGTGATATAATTACCTTTACTGTCTTTCCATTTCACAATATTATATTCAATCGGTGTCCTGGCGCTATTAAGCCCTGAAGTAGTTGCTCCATACCATGCCTGCGATCCATCCTCAAAAGTCACTTCCCAATATTCAGGTCCTTGCCATGCCTGCCCGTTTATAGATCCAACAGATTTTATTTTGATATTAGAATATTTTTCCGTTACATATTCTGCACCGTCTTTACCGTATTCTCCTGATCTTAAAATTAATCTTTGACCATTGAAGCTATAACGATCTGTATAGTCTAATTGAACACCCTTAGCCTCTGCATCTTTATCAATTGTTTTTCCGGCTCTTGAAATAGAGGTTACTCCTGAAAGATTCCAAGAATAACCTGCTATTCCATTTCCTGTACCACTGGTATAAACCAAATTGAATTGTGGTGCTACACTTTTTACCCCTGGCGGTAAAGCAATGGGTAAAGTAAACTGCAATTGTCCAGTTCCATTAACATCAATATTTCCTCTGGTATCATGAAAACTCTTTCCAGCAGGTACAGTTGTCCCTGATGGATTAGTAGCTCCTGCATTGGAATCAATTGGTCCACCTCCCGGATTTTCTGTAGTTGGACCTATCTTAGCAACAAAAGGATTTGAAGAGCTTGAAGAAGCATAGAATCCCTGAGCTAACACTACTGATTGTGGATCTTGTACCGTTCTTGAGCTGCTTTCTGTTTGATACAGTATGGTCTGCGAAAAAAGTAGTACCGAACAAAGAGACAGTATAATTGTTGAAAATATCTTTATTTTCTTATCGTAACGTTTCATAGCTCTTATCGTTTGGTGATATTTTTACTGAAAATTCTACCGTCTTTTAGTGTAAAGCGTACAACATACACTCCCCAGTCATACCCCGTCATGTTAATTTTGACTTGTTTGTTAAGATCAGGTATATTCTTCTGTTGGAATTTCCAGTGAACAGTGCTGTGTTGATAGAGTGAAACAGATTCTATGAGTCCATCTACTTCCTCTGTCCAGTCTATTGTTAAAATATCATTTACAGGAACAGGATATAATCTTATCTGTTTCCAAAATGAGGTTTCATCCATAGTTTGAGTGACGGAAACTGTTTTAGCTACAGTTTGTACAGACTTTTCTGCTGTTTTCCCAGCTAAATCAGTTCCCCTGTATCGTTGGTTTCCTGCTTCATCATATTTGAAATACACTTCGGTTTGGGAAAACCCGAAGAATCCTATCATCAGGGATGATAATGATAGTAATTTTCTTTTCATTTGTGATTATTTTTGTGTTGATAATAATTGTTGAACCTGCTGTTTCAACTCTCTAAGTTCCGCGGATTGCTTTTCTAATAGTTCAATCTTTTCTGACTGTTGCTGTAATTTCTTATTTTGATCAATAGAATATAATGTTAATTCTTCAATCTTTTCAAGAAGTTTAGAATTCATCTCAGCAACGTTAATTCCGTTTTCGAGTACTTCCTGAGCAGTTGGAATGTTAGGTAAGTGCCCTTTTTCATTAATATGTTTTTCAACATCCTCTAAAGATCTAAGCTGGTATTCTTTTTTAAACACATAATCAGCCCATACATTGGCTTTTACTTCAACTTCTTTAGCCTTAATTTTACCGTCAAATCTAGCAATAGCATTATTGAAGAACTTTACCCAAGTTCCATTATAAGCATCCTGAATACCGAAATAGGTAGAACCGTCATTACCATCATTAGGTTGAGCTACAATAATATTATGAGAAACGTCAAGATTTCTTAAGACAGTATCTCCTACACCACCACCATAACAGCCATTACATGAAGATTTTCCAATTTGAAACCTTCCTAATGAATTGGCAATTTCAAGAACAGGATTGTCGTTATTATATACTCTCATTGTAGTATAAGGATTAGTATCCGTATCATTGAGTCCAACCCTTAAGGCTCCTGTGGAAAGTATACGAAGTGATGGGTTATTATTAGCTTTAAAAACTAATGGTTGATTGTCTGTAGTCCCAATAAAATTATTGGATGGATTAGTCCCTGAATTTCCTGTTGTATTCCAACTTTGTGCAAATGAGAATGATGACACTAATAGTGCCAGCGAAAATAATTGTGTTTTCATATTTGTATATGTATTAAATAATTATGTTTTAATTTTCCTGCAAAAGTATATTTTTTAGTTCACAAGAAAAAGAGTTATTTAATGGTGTAGTATGAATATTCTTGATTTTATTATTAAACTATTCTTTAGTAATTATAGTGCAAAGCTATAATGTCAAAGCGACAAAACGTGACGCATTATTTTTATTTGTCAATCTGATTTGTTCTTCCAAACTTCAAACCGACCAACTTGTTTGATTTATTGTAAATAAACACGTTGTTTTGAGAAGATACATTCATACCCTTGTTAAATTTGAAATCTTCTGAAAACAAATCATTGGTAAACAAAAGATCGCAATCAAAATAAATACTGTCTAATTCATGTCCGTTTTCAGAAAAGGAAGAGATTTTTTTGATTTCAAGATTCTGAACCTCAACCTTGTTTTCAAGCATTCCTTTTAAATCATAATTTACCTGCTCTATTGTTGTTGTTTTGGAGCAGGAGAACAGGAAGAGAATAATTGTTGATATTACAATAGTCTTTTTCATTCTTCCTCAAAGTTTATCCTGATGATTTTCTGCGATTTTACATTTTTGTCTCTGCTTAAAACATAATCTAATCTTTTTTTCATATCATTTGTATTTATCTGAACCAAATGTAGATACGGGTAACGCCAAGTTGTCGTGTTATATTTATTTTATTTCAATATTTTCATTCCAAATTTTAAAATCATTTTAAAGGCTCTTCTATTTCGTTATATCTTACAAAAGCATTATATTTGCAAAAATTTTTAACCATAATTGGTCACACAAATATGGTCACACTGATGAAAAATATTATTTATAAATCATGTTTGTAGTTATCTACAGGCTATCAAATTTTATATCATGCCGGATTTAAAAATACAAGAAGCGAAATTGCTTTTTAAGAAAATCCACTCTAACCCAAAAAGTTATGATTTAAAAATCAATGAAGACGGGATTACAGGCAACGATGATAAAATCAGTTTCAGACTTTACAGGACTGGAGAAAGGGTTGCTTTTGAAGTAACAATTGACGGACTTACTTTCACCAATACAACTGGGGAATGGAACAACGCACTGATCATGCTGGGAAATACGATCAAAAAAATAGAGAAAGAACAAGAAAATTTAAAAATAGAACAAGCAATAAATAAGCTTAGAAAGTACCTTTCAGAAGAAAATTAAAATTTTCGAAAATAAATTTGGTAGTTTTAAAAAAAGTTTATAGTTTTGCACTCACATTTAAACGATATGGCAAATCATAAATCAGCACTAAAAAGAATCAGACAAAACGAAACTAGAAGACTTCGTAACAGATATTACCACAAGACTGCTAGAACAGCTTTAAAAGCTTTAAGAAATGAAGAGAACAAAGCTGCTGCTACAGAACAACTGCCAAAAGTTATCGCTTTATTGGATAAATTAGCTAAGAAAAATATTATCCACAAGAACAAAGCTGCTAACTTGAAAAGCAAATTGACAAAGCACGTTAATAAATTAGCGTAATAATATAGCTGGCCCGTTCGTCTATCGGTTAGGACCTCAGATTTTCATTCTGGTAAGAGGGGTTCGATTCCCCTACGGGCTACTTACATCTTATAAGACCACTGTAATAACGGTGGTTTTATAAAGATCACAGTAGAAAAAGCTATATTAAAATAAATCTAACCGGCCCGTTCGTCTATCGGTTAGGACCTCAGATTTTCATTCTGGTAAGAGGGGTTCGATTCCCCTACGGGCTACAAGATTAAGAGTTGATACTTATAAAAACAAAAGCTAACACATTATTTCGGTAATGGAAGATAGAGGGCCCGTTCGTCTATCGGTTAGGACCTCAGATTTTCATTCTGGTAAGAGGGGTTCGATTCCCCTACGGGCTACAAAAGGACTTTTTCGGAAGTCCTTTTTCGTTTCCCTACTCTATTGGACAATCTTTACCTAACAATTCTTTGATCATCTATTACCCTGAATCAGGATATCATCTATCCCTTTCGATCTCCGGTTACATTATACTAATCCTTATAGTAAAAGAGATTCATATCTCTCGCCATTTTTACCTTATATATTCTAATGACTCTACTTTTTGGTGAAAATAAATAACCCAACTTACACTATAGCATAAGCCCAAGTAATTATATAGTAATATTAAATTTTATTTAAAATATCACTAATAATGGAAATATTATTTTTTACTTGTCCTTTTAATGCTTAAATTTGGCTAAAACTATTAATTCAAAAAATATATAACATGAAAATTAATTTACTTTTGGGAAAAAAATTCTCTTTTAAAGCCGGATTGATGGCTTTATTTCTATTATCAACAAGCACTTTATCTTTTGCACAGAACAGAATTTATGCGCACGCGCAAAGCTCCGGCGTATTTGGGGTAGCATGCCTTGGATGCCGTATTGACAACCCGTTGAATGCTGTAGGATTTAATGAGGATGATTATTCAACAATGGTATTGGGAACAGTTTTATTAGGAGGAATACAACAAACTCTAATCTTTCCTGATCTGAGATCAGATACAAGACTTGTGGTAGGAATCGGAACAGACAACATTCCTTTATCTGTACAATTATTAAGCGGAGTCACTCTTGAAACAATGAATGGGGGAACTTCCAATGATGATCGAAGAACGATAGATGTAAGCCTCCTAAAACTGGGAGCTACTCCAAACAGAGGTACAGTAGAGTTCAAACCAGCAAAGCCTTATGATGGAATAAGAATCGGCTTAACCGGAGGTGTATTAAGTCTTGGCGGCGGATTCAGAATTTACTATGCTTACCAGGATCCATTGGCAAACATTACTGCTCACAGTCAGAATGGACAGGTCACTCTTGGAGGCAATGTTGCCGTAGAAGGCTCTGAAGTTACTTTGTATAATACTTCAGGAAAAGAAGTATTTCGCTCTACATTAAAATCCAATACATTTGAATCTAAACAGCCAGAAGGAGTTTATATTATGAATGTACAGACGAAAGATGGAAAAACTTATTCCAAAAAAGTTTTAATAAAATAATTAAATAATAGATCACTTAATACGGTAGACTTATTCTGGTCTGCCGTATTTTTTTGTCTTCATTTTCAAAGAAATAGAAGAAATATCATTATTGAATAAAAATAAATTCAAAATCACATATATCAACAAATTATTAACAAATCACGTAAATATGAAATAAAATAAGCAACATAATCATTTTATTTATAAATTTACACAAAGCTAAAAACCCAAAATTTTTCTACATATGAAAACTTATTTATTACTTAGCCAACGCACAATGAAAGCTGCAATTTTGGCATCATTCCTATTTTTAACAAGTGTAATGTCTTCTGCACAGATTGTAAAAACCTATGCAAGCAGCCAAACCAATCAGGTATTGGGATTATGCATAGGTTGCGGGGTATTGAATCCGCAAAATGCAGTAGGGAGTAACGAAAATGACTACTCTACTCTTCAGGTATCAGTAGGATTGCTGGCGAGAACAGAACAAACATTGATCTTCCCTACTACTAATATCGCTAACAATACGAATAAGCTTGTTCTTGCTATTGGTTCCAACGGAACTCCTCTATCCGCTCAGGTATTGGGAGGTGCATCAATTGAGACATTTAATGGTGACGTTTCGAATAACGATTACACAAGTCTTGCTACAAAATTGATCAATCTTGGAGGCACAGATCCAAGCAAAGGAGAAATTGAAATGACCATGAACATTCCATTTGACCGAATCAAAATCAATGTGAACTCTGGATTACTGAATATTGGCGGAGAACTTAGAGTATACTATGCTTACCAGTATAAAGATCCTTTCATCAATTTCATGGCTCACAGCCAGGACGGATTGTTTACTCTTGACAAAAATGTTGCTGCAGAAGGTTCGGAGGTTACTTTAACAAATACTTCAGGAAAAGAGGTATTCCGTTCTAAACTGAATTCAAATACTTTTGATACCAAACAGCCACAGGGAGTATATATTATGAAACTTCAGACAAAAGAAGGAAAAACATACTCTAAAAAGGTGATTATCAAATAAAAAAAAGACATAACAAATCGAACCCGGCAAGCTTTTCAAGCTTGCCGGGTTTTTTATGAGATTAATTCATGACAACTGTTAATGAATTAAAAGCTTCACTTATGTATTATAAAAAACCCTGACCAGTTTTGGTCAGGGTTATGTTAACAAGATTACTATCTAAAACCGTATTAGTTTTTGATTACCTTTTGCTGATATACAGCTTTATCTGTAACAGCTTTTAGAATATAAATACCTTTTGGAAGTGCACTTACATTGATCTGTCCGTTATTCAGCTGTGCATTAACTGCTCTCCCTGAAGCATCATAAATAGAAACATTCTGGATTTTCTCCTGAGTTTTAATGGTAAGGATGTCAACAACCGGATTTGGATAAATACCGAACTCAAGTTTTTTCACTTCAGCAGTAGCCAATGTTGAAGCTGTACTATTTACAGTAATTGTCTTTTCTGCCAATTTACCATTCGAGTTGAAGCTGATCACAATATCAGATGTTCCTGAAGTAAGTGGCGTAAGAACTAATTCATCATTATTATTAATAGCCACAGAAACTGCTGTAGGATTGCTGTTTGATTTTATAGATTTTACTACTGATACGGCCATATTATCGGCGTCAGAAACTATTGATTTCAAATCAATCGCTGTAGTATTTCCAGCTGTAACCTGTGAAGGCAAAACATTACTCACCACAGGAACTGAATTATTGGTAAATACCGTCAGTGAAGGGAACCAATAGTAATCATTCAGCGTTTTGGTGTTGATAAGAGCTCCGGACATATTATAGGTATGAATCCAGTTTTTCTGATAGTGCGCTCCATATCCGCTTTCTGTAGTATTCAGAACCAATTCTCCGGTAATAGGATTTACACGAAGAGCCGCACCGTAAGGAATCTGCTTAAACTGTCCTGTCTGTCCTGGAATAGCTGCAAAGTTTTCATTAAATGTTTTCGTTGTAACATCAAATCTTACAATCTGTGATCCTGAGCTAAAGCTGCTAATTGAGTTGATCCAGTATAAAGCATTTTCTTTGTTACTTGCTGAAAATTTACCAGCATTCCATGCTCCCCAGTCACCGATGTACTTCGTTGTAGGAATATTGTAAATCTGTGTTGCGAAAGTTGTAGGATTGATGTTAATCAATTTCTGATCCTGAATCCCCCATACACTTCCGTCTTTAGCCTGAGCAACCGAGTAGAAACCTCCGGCAATTGTACTCACTATCGTATCCGTATTAGGATCAATAACTAAAATTCCAGCTCCCTGCTTCACAGCAAATACATATTGTGAAGTACGGATCATGTTCCCAATCTGTCCTGTTCCGCCGGTTCCGGCAATTAAAGTACCAACCTGTAAATTATCAATATTAAAAAGAACAATTCCTGTAGAAGTACCAATATATCCTTTGTGTTCGTTTACTCCTACAAAAGATCTTCCGTCACCGCCTCCGATGTTGTTGAATCCTGCAATTTTCTGCATTGTCTGCGCATTAGCAACAACAAGTCTTCCTCCCGGAGTATACTGAGTATCTCCTCCATCAGCAGCCTGTTTTGATACAAAATAGAATTTATCTCCATAGATGGTTCCGTATTGTGTAGTCGCTCCGAAAGCCTGGTTATTGTTGGCGTTACTGTACACACGGTAATTGATCTGGCCATTATTGTCAATGAAATTCACAGAGCCATTAGTATGACCAAACCATTCTTCGTTTACCATGAAATATCCATTCGTAAAGTTAGTAGAAGCTACGTATGGAGAAACCGGAGTAAGTGTGGAAGAAATAGGAGTTTCATTAAACCCTACGTTAAAATTCCAAACATCCCATGAACCGTTTTCCAATACACGTGAAGAAGCCCCTACGTTAGAATATCCGAAATCCGTATCAGCAGGATTCTTTACCCAATACGCCCAATACCCATTCACTGTCCAGCCGGATTGCCAGTGATCGTTGGCAGCATCTACAATGGTATAGCTGTCAAAATCATAAGCTGTGGTATTCACAAAACCATTTACCGGATATAACGGATAAGTGGTGTTTCCACTTTTGATCAGTGCATTGGTGTTCTGCCCGTTAAGATCAAAACCTATTCCTCCTACCGCTGATCCAAATTGAGTTCCCTGATACAGCAAAGTGTATAGCCTGTGATCTGCTTTAGCAATAGCCTTCAGCATGTCTTCTCCTGTGGCGTTTCCGTCCCATTTGAATCCCCAAACCATGGCATCCGGATTCTTGCTGTCGTTCCACTGTACTACAAAAGCAGCCTGATTGGATCCTGATCCTACCCAATACTGAATATCAGAAAAACTGATGGTAGTGGTATTAAGCTTGCTGATCCCTGAAATATCATTTCTGGGTACACCCTGAACTTTTATCTGTGCATTTGATACGCATGCAAACAGAAAAAGCATCATAAAAAGATAAAACTTTTTCATTTTTTATTAATTTAAATAGATTGTATTATTATTTGAAATGTAAATCGTAAGCTCCCGCTACTTCTGTAGAAACTTCTCCCAGCCAGCCAGCTTCCTGATTGACTCCCGTATATATTTTCATAAAATCGACTCCGGGAAGCTTCACATATTTTCCGCTTCTGTCTACCGCCCATGAAATATCAATGTTGGAGGCTGCATCTGTATTCGGAGCATTATCTGCATAGCCAAACTCGTAGGATTTCCCTACCCAATAGGATCCGTCCCCGCTCTGATCGAAGAAATTATTCGCCAGTCTGGTTCCTGAAAAGCTGTATGAAGGATCTGTAAACCATAAAGGATAATAACTTTGTACATGGAAAGTATTTTTTGTTTTGAATCCCTGATTTCCCAGATTATCACTCCACTTGATATATTCTACATCAGTCTGCCAGAATTCAGTTCCGGGTACAGGTATTTTATTTTCGTTAGGTTTATAATAAGTGATGCTGTAATCTTTTACTGTGGTATTTTTAAAATATTCACTGCCTGCAATTTCGTACCATTCGTCATTGTCCGGTTTTCCGTTTTTGTTTCGGTCGTAGGCTACCATAATAATTCCCGGCTCACAAGATCCTGAGCGTTGATCAGCAGCATCATTTCCAAAGAATGCATTTCCCAGTACTTTAAAATCACGCCCATTCAGATTGGGAATGGTATGATCAAAACCGAAAACTACGTATCCGCCATAACCTCCCAAACTGATCATGGTAGAATTTCCTCCCACCAAAGATTCATTAGCTTTCTGAAGCATATTTGCAGCTGTATTTCCCGGCAAATATTCCGGAATTTCGTTCATAAACTGTCCTACAGCAGGGCGGAACTCTAATACTTTGGAAATATATTTACTGTAAGGTGTTTTTTCCTTGGTAACGATTATTTTAGAATGAAAAACCTGCTCGTTTCCTTTATTATTAATTTTTAAAGTCAAAGGATAAGCATCTGCCTTTGGACTAATAAATTCTAGTTCTGAATTTTGAGAAATAATGGAATCATTAATACTCCAGATAACCGACCCTGAAGCATGAGTAGGAATGCTCAGAACTTTGAAACGCTCAATGGTATAGGAATCATCAAGACCATTAAATGTAAATTCATCTTCATCGTCATGTTTACAAGCTATCACTCCTACGAGGAAGCATGATAAAATTCCGATTTTTAAATAAGTAAAGGTATTTCTGTTCATTTCTTTAAGTTTGGTTATTTGTATAAAAAAGCGAAATGAGCAGGGATATTCCCGCCTTCCGTTTTCCATTTAAAGTGTCCGTTTTTATCAAAGCAATAGACAAACCCCATGGATACGTAATTTCTGGCGTCTGTCATATAGATATCTTCTGTGATCGGATTTACTGCAATTCCGTAAGGTGTTTTAATGGCATCTTCATATTCTTTATCAAAAATTCTGTTGGCAATGATCTGTTCTGTTTTTACATCAATGATTCCAAAACTCTTTTTATAGCTGTGGGTATTGTAATTGAATTCATTTCCGTAGAAATAAAGTTTATCATTCACAATGGTCATTTCGCTCACGGAGAGATTGAAATTTTTCTTCACAGTTCCGGTAGCTGCATCTATTAAATACAAACTGGAAGGAACGTTATAATAATCTCCTCTTGAGGTTACATAAAGATCACCGTAATTGTCTTTTTTAAGGTGGTGAAGATTAATGGCAACATCTATTTTTTTGAGTTCTGTAAAAGTGTTCAGATCAATGACGGAAACTGTATTGTCATAATCGGGAGCTTTGTATCCTCCGGAATTGGCTACAAATAGGTTATTTCCAACAACTTCCATTTCTTCCGGCTGGTATCCTACTACCACTTCACGCTGAATGGAAAGAGAAGTGGTATCAATCTCCACTACTTTTCCTTTCGGTGCTTTGGGGTTAATAGCTACAGGCCCGGCATAGCTGCTGGCATAAGCTTTCCCGTCTTTGAAGGCAAGATATCTGCAATTTTGCAGCGGAATAGAGGTAATACGCTTAGCTGTTTTGGCATCCAGCACTTCAATTTTATTGGAAACATTCACAACAATATAGAGTTTGCTTCCGTAGACTTTGATATCATTTCCTACATCTCCCAGTTCTTTTACCACATTGGGGTTAATTTCTGCGTAGATATTCCGGTAATAGGTTCCTTTGGTATAATCAAAAAAATCCAGCGTACATTTATTGCTCCCCATATTCCCTTCATTGAGCATATAAAAGCCTTTTATAGCCGTATTTTCTGAGGGAAGACCTTCTACCACTTCCTGACGGACAATAATGTCATCTGTACGGCATGAAGTAAGAAAAGCTAATACAATAAATAAAAAATAAAAGTTTAGTTTTCTCATAGGGTGAAGTTTAGAATAAGTTTAAAATTTCTTCCTGGCATCGGATAATTGATGACCACATCATAGTATTGATTGAAAATATTATTCATCTCAAGGCTTACTTTAAATTGATGACTCGCCCAATTGAATTTTTTCTGAACAGACAGATCGTGAGTATACCAGGGCTGAACATAATTGTATTGAATATTATCCTGATTCACGTCATATCTTTCTCCTACGTACATTGCACTGTAATTGAAACTCCAGTCTTTATAATCCGCCATCAGGGTGAATGATCCGCTGTGCCATGGTGTATAAGGAATCTGATTGCGATAGAAAGTATCCTCCGGATCACTCATATCTCTGGCACTTTGATAAGTATAGGAAAGCAATGGTCTTAGCTTTACTTGTCCCAGCTGTAATTCAGTCTGAAGATTTACATCGGCTCCTATGATTTCAACCATTCCAAGGTTCATCATCAGCCAGCGGAACATGCTTCCGTTAGGAGCCGCTACAATTTTATCCTGAACTTTGTTATAATAGCCGTCTGCTTTAGCATAAAAGCTTTTAAAGAAACCATTTTTATAATTCTTCTGATAGGTAAATCCTACATCATACTGATTGGTGAATTCCGGTTTCAGGTAAGTATTTCCGATATTGGTATAATACAAATCATTGAAGGTTGGAAGTCGGAAAATTCTTTTATAAAATGCTCTAAGGGTAAGTTCGGGAATAATTTCCGGCTGATAGCTCATAAATACAGCAGGTGTCCATTCTCTGGCATCTCCCGGTCTTTTGTTTTTCCTTACTTCTTCAAAAGTAAAGGTCCCTAAAAGGCTTCCCAGAATTTTGAACCTGTTCCACTGATACGTTGTTGCCAATGCTACCAATGTTGTGTAACGGGTAGGATAAGAAAAATTATCCAGATTGGCGTCCAGATTATTGTACTGAAAATCTCCACTCAGGCTGACATCCCAATTGGGCGTGATTGAATAGATATTGGATGAAGAAAGGTAAAGCTCTCGCTGGATATAGGTGTTATCGGTATAAATAATAGATTGTGAACGAACCGTATCCATGAAATGAGTATAATCGTAAGCGAATTTTGCTTTCAGCTGTGTTTCAAATTTGGGAAACAGCTTTTTTCTCAGATTAGCCTGCACAAAATAATTTTCATCGGAAAGTCTCGCTCCTCTTCCTCCAAAACGACCATTCACAATAGGAGCCGGCATTCCACGGTTTGAAATATAACCATAACCACGGATGTTCCAGCTTCCGTTATTTAAAGTTCCATTTAAAGAAGTTTCAAAACGTTTTGCCCGAATGTCTGAATCCTGTCTCTTTGCGATGGTATCATAAGCCTGTTGTCCATCAGGATATTTCTTGGCATATCGAAATCTGTAAATTCCGTCACTCTGCATAAATTCTCCACTGAAGCTGGCAGAAACCCGGTCTGAAATCTTCTGTTCCAATCGGAATGAAGGATTGAAAAGATCAATTGAAGCACTTTTTGCTCTTATAACAAGATTGGTTTTCCTATTTCCTTTAAATACCGGAGTTTTAGGCTGTAAATAGATAGATCCGGAAGACCCGAAGTCTTTTGCCGGCTGAAAGATTTCACTTTTCTGGCCGTTATACAATGATATTTCTTCCAGATCGTCCAAAGAATATCTTCCCAGATCTACCAGCCCGTTTTGGGCATTCCCCAGTTGAATTCCATCATAAAAAACACCTACATGCTGGCTTCCCATACTTCGGATATTAATGGTTTTCAAACCGCCCAATCCTCCATAGTCTTTGATCTGAACACCTGAAAAATACCGCAGTGCATCTGCAACAGATTGGCTGTTCAGTCTTTCCAGCTGCTCTCCCTCTAGGGTTTGTGCCGGAAGGATCTCTTTAAAATTCTTTTTGTAGAGACTGATTGCCTTAATGGATTCTTCCTTCAGAGTATCATTCTTCTTTTTTTGAGAATATAAAAGTTGAGATGTGATCACCAATATAGTGAAAACAGTTTTTTGAATTGCAGAAGTAGTTAGTTTTGCCGCCATTAGCTCATTTAGTATCATGAAGACGCTAATGGATGTAAGAATACAACGACAAAGCACAGCTGTCACTGCACAGAATCATTGATGTCCTAAGCTTTATTCCACGAAAGCGTCAAACGATTATTTTCTGGCAGGTCTTCTGACTTACTCCATTTTTGAAATCCTTCCCATTAAAAAAACAGTGGATATATTCTTCAAAAACTTTGGTGCGGAGCTTACAGCAGCGGGTCTGTTCCGGATTTTCACCGGATTCCCTTTTAAGAGCTTTTTAGGGCTCACCAAATTTCGGCAAAGATAAATAATAATTCCTAATCCCCAATTAAAATCATGATTCATAAACAATTAAAGCTCCCGAAGGAGCTTTAACCTGATTTTATCAAGGGTTTTGCTTTAAATTCCAATATTCAGGAAAATACTAAACCTTGATTTTGCTTCAATATCTCCTCCTGCAAGATGCGTGTACATGGGAAGCATGATCTCACTTCCAAGACTCAGCTTTTTATAAGAAGCTTCAAATCCCAGCTTTCCGTACAAAGCACTTCCTGCAGTATTGGGCAGGGCTTCATCAAATTGTTTGTTCTGTGCATAAACCTCTCCCTGAACTCCGGTCTTTACAGAAAAAATGGATTTTTCATTTCCTGCAATTTGATAAAAACCCGTTGCAGCATAGTTCCATTGGTTTCCAAAGCGGTAATTCTTCTTATTCTCTGTTTTGATGGTATAGTCTGTATTGACCAATACTGCGACTTTGTTTTTCTGAAATTTATAATTCAAAGCGGCCTGATAATCCCAGCTTCCGGTTCCCAACTGAAAACTCGGATTGACCCCGGAGACTCCTTTTTCATCAAATTTTCCAAGCGGAATTTTTACACCCAAACCTCCGCTCAGATGATGGAAATTATCTTTAGAACTCATCAGCTGGTAAATTCCCATTAGGTTCAGATCCCCTATTCCATTAATCTTAATATCTCCCTGCATTGTTTTCTTTTCATGGAAATGGAAGGGCAGACTTGCATATACACTGAGTTTTTTAGTCAGCGGAATTTTTCCCCAAAGCTGTAAAGTATTGAAATACTGATCCTGCGTAAGGTCTTTCACAAATAAGTTTTCTTTGGCTTTGTAATGCTGAGCAAAGTATTTGATTCCTACAAATTGTGGATTCAATAAAGACTCAAAGCCGGAAGATCCGTTTCCTGCCGCACAGCCACAGGCATCACAATCATCATCAAAATCGAATCTGCTAAAGGTTTGCGGAGCACTATAAGCACTGTCTCTAATGGTCTTTGCCTGATACTGGTTAAACAGGATCAAACTTACTATCACTATAATCTTCTTCATGTTTTCTATAAATTATTCTGCAAATTTTGGATTGGATATAAAACTTTTATCCGATAATGTTTTCAGGAATGCAATAATCGACTGTTTTTCCTGACTGTTCATGGCAATTCCCACATGACCGTTCTGTTTCAGCTGAGGATCAAGATTGGCATTATCTTCCACCTGATCTGAATAGAAATTGAGTACCGCTTCTAAAGTGTAAAATCTACCGTCATGCATATAAGGTGCTGTATATTCTACGTTTCTCAGACTGGGAACACGAAATTTCATCCAGTCTACCTGATTAAGGGAAACTCTGTAACGTCCTGCATCCTTGAATTCTGTATTGTAATACATTCCCGTGTTTCTGAAACTCTCATCAGTAAACAGTTCTCCACTATGACAGGAGGCACATTTCTGTCCAAACAAAGCCATTCCTTGAGATTCTGTTGAAGTTAGCTGCTCTTTTCCTTGCTTAAATCTGTCATATTTTGAATCTGCAGAAATTAAAGAAGCCATAAACTGCGACAATGCTTTCAGAATTCTTTCTCCGGTAATGGTTTCATCCCCATAGGCTTCTCTGAAAAGTTTTTTATACTTCTGATCGTCTTTTATCTTTGAAATAGCTTCCGGTATGGAACTGTCCATTTCATTGATATCTGTAATCGGACTGATAGGCTGTTCATTAAGATTATGAATCACTCCGTCCCACATATACCTTTTCAAAAAAGCCATATTCTGAATAGGTGGTGCATTCCTGATTCCGATTCTATCGTCAACACCATGACTTACTGTGTGACCATGATGGGTAAAAGCATTTTCCTGAATATGACAGAAACCACATGAAATGGTATTATTCCTTGAAAGTCTGCCTTCATAGAATAATTTTCGTCCCAACTCTACCCCATTTTTGGTCACAGGATTAACTGATTTGTCAAAAGTCATTTCCGGGAAATAAGAAGGAAACTGCAGGTTATACGCTTCATCTTTTTCCAGTGGCTGTATGACCTCATCAGAACAGGAAATACAACTCAACAGAAATACAAGCAGAACCAGTATCGTTTTAACAAAAAAATTAATCATTGTGAACGTGATCTACTTTAAACATTTTTGTGAGATTGTTGGTAACGTCTACCAGGTGTTGGTTCGAACCCATCAGCATATCATTACCGGTGGCAAGAGTAAGCGCCTTATCTCCGCTCAAAAACTGGTTCAGGTCTGCAAGAATATGAACAGAAGGTCGAATCTGACTTGTCACTCTTGCTGTTGTCGGAAGATTCAATGTGATTTCGCGGTATAAATCAGCCTGTTGATTAGCTGTAACATTTCCCATATTTCCGGTATGATTCATGAATTCCTTTGAAGGAGCATCATTTCCGTATTTTCCTTCCAGTTTTACAAAAACATAACCGGCAGCCCATGACCATGACATTCCCTTCTGCTTGGCTTTTGTCCAGAATTCAGCCTGTCCGTCTTGTCCTAATAGGTAGGCTTTCTGACTGACACCTAATCCGAATTTTATTTTCTTGTAATTGTTTTTCGGAACACCATCCAGATTAAGGTATATAATTCCGGCTACAGCATCTGCCTGATCCACAATAAAAGCACCTTTATCAGGGTTGTTTTCATTGTATTTAAATTCGTTTCCATTTTCGTCTATCAATGAAATGTTGCTGATGACATATTTCAAAGCAGAAAAATTATGTTTCTGTCCGTTAGAAGATGTTTGAGTTGTTTGATTCAAGACAATATCTCCTACATTATTAAATCCGTTTTCAAATTTGATCTGAAGTTTTCCGGGTGTGGTATCCTGTGGATTTTCGTCATCCCTGCTGCTTTCGCAGGCTACAAAAGAGAATAAAGTAAAGGCAATAAAGAATAGTGATAAAAATTTATAAATTTTCATTGTTGATTTTTTAAGTTGAATACAATTTGAATGTGTTATTTTGAATGTGAAAACATTCTTTTTTTACCACAAAAGGCACAAAAATTTTTTACACTTAAATTCTTTTTAAGTGACAGGTTTTATGTCTGATAAGAACACTTAAGCTTTTAATTCATCTAAGCTTTTGTGACTTTTATGGTTGAATAGTGATGGTATAACTTAAAAAACCGGTGGTTTGAAAATGTGGGTAAGAAACAGAAAAGAATAGGCTGTTTCATAAGTAAAATTGAAATTGAAAAAAGACTGTTTTTCAGTAGTATTGATCTCTGTGGTTTCAGGCAGAATATACGTATCAAGGATTTTCTGTCCTGAGTTTTTGAGTTTCTGAAAGGGTGAAGATTCCGAATCATTGGTTTTGGCCAGTTCTTTACTCAGATAACATTTTCCGTTACAGTGAATCTCCGGTCTGCTTTTATTAATACAGAGAACTTTTACGATATAATCATAATTTACAGCATACTCTACCAAGGGCACTAAAGGTCGTAGCACCATATAAAAGGTAAAAAGTATGCTGTAAAATAATTTCATCAGACTATTTCTTGCTTATCGCTTCGTCATATCTTCTGCTGATCTCTTTCCAGTTGGTAACGTTCCAGATCGCGGTCAAATAATCTGCTCTTTTATTCTGATATTTTAAATAATAAGCATGTTCCCATACATCAATTCCGAAGATAGGAGTTCCTTTCTCTTCCACTACATCCATCAAAGGATTATCCTGGTTAGGAGTAGAAGAAACGAATAGTTTTCCGTTTTTATCTACAGAAAGCCATGCCCATCCTGATCCGAAACGGTCTGCTCCGGCTTTAGCCATTTTTTCTTTAAAAGCATCTATGCTTCCGAAAGTTTCAGTGATGGCTTTTGCTAATTTTGCTGAAGGCTGTGTATTTTTCTGAGGTGTAAGAACGGTCCAGAACAATTCATGATTGTAATGTCCTCCTGCATTATTCCTTACTGCAGCTGGTAGTTTTGAAACATTAGAAAGAATCTGAAACAAAGTTTCTTTTTCCTGTGGAGTTCCTGTAATGGCTTTATTCAGGTTAGCTACATAGGCTGCAGCATGTTTTGAATAATGAATTTCCATCGTTTGGGCATCAATATTTCCTTCCAATGCATTATAAGCATATGGCAGAGGTGTCTGCTTAAACTGAGCCAGTGCAAACTGGGCCGCGAAAACTGCACTTAGAGCAGCTATTTTCAAAATCTTCATAACGTTTTTGTTTATGGTTTAACAATGTTTTCTTCTTAAGCTGGGAGATGGAGGCTGGAAGTAATCTATTTCAATAATTTCTTAATATCCTCAATCAGAATTTCTCTATCCGGATGGTATTTCCCGTTTAATCTTGGGTTTTTCCCTTCCGGATCATCGTAATTTAATCCTGAATAATACAGAATGGGCATATTTTCTTTATTGTATCTGCATCGGATATTTCCGTCCTGATCTACCAGAGCAATCATTCCGCTGTGGTTCAGGCTTTCTCCTTCATCTTCTTTGTCGCCAACATAGATATTAAATTTATCAGCAAGATCGCCAATATAGGTTCGATCTCCGGTCAGGAAATGCCAGTCCGGAGATTTTGCGCCTATTCTTTGAGCATGTTCTTTCAATGCTGCAGAAGTATCATTTTCAGGATCAATGCTGATGGAGATAATACCAAAATTAGGGTCATTGATCTGATTCTGAATAGCCTTCATGTTAGTATTCATCACAGGACATATTGTAGGACATTTGCTGAAGAAAAATTCTACGAGATATACCTTTCCTAACATATCCTTATTGGTGATCTTTTTACTGTTCTGATCGGTGAGTTCAAAATCAGGAACTTTCATCACGGTGTAAAGGTTCTTTTTAAAATAGCCCATTCCCACACCTATTCCAAGGAAAAGCAACGCAAATAAAGCGATAGGTATGATCACTTTACTTTTATTATTGGACTTTTTATTTTTGGGCATATTTTTCAGGGCTTTTTTTGAATTCAAGTTTGCAGGATACACTGCAAAAACCATACGTTTTATTTTTATATACAGCGGTATCTCTAATAGATCCTGTAGTTTTCATGTGACAAATTGGGTCTTCTTCATTCACCACCTGTACATTTTCTACATTCTTTCCAGAGGAGTCCATATGGCTTGCATGCCTTACCTGAGGGACTTCCTTGGCACACGACAGTAATGATATTGACAGCAGAGCGGTCAAAATAATAAGGGATTTCATTTTAATGTTAAATTGAAATTAATAATGTTAAATAAAATTATGACACAATGTACAAGTCTGAGAAAACACGGAATTCCTCAATGTATTTTAACTGCATAATGTATCTTTGATGACTTATCTATAAAAGCTTTAAACTCTTTTATCTCATAAACTAAAAACATAGTTTACAATAAAAATTAAGCCAATGGAGGATGGAATATCCTTGAAAAGTATTCTGAAGAGTGAGAATTAAAGTAACTGGAATCAGGAATTTCAGAAAGCGATTCCGGGCTCACATGAGAGGAGAAAGAAAGGATATCATGAGAAATAAAAACATCTAAGCCTGCAATCTTTATGGTTTGAGAGCTATTGGACTGCTTTTCTGTTTTTGCCAGTTCTTTTTCCACGTAGCATTTTCCTTTACATGTGGATTGTGGTACGTTTCTATTCTCACAAAGGTTTTTCACAATATAATCATAGTTCACTGCATAATTTACCAATGGCAAAACGGGACGTATTGCAACGGTAAAAATGATGAATATGGAAATGAATAACCTCAATGATTTTGTTCTCTGTTACAAATATACTACTTCAAAACTGTTTTCCGGATGATTTATGATGAATGTCATTATGCTTGTTTACTGTTACCTACAAAAATTACAAAACTGTGCCTGTTACCAGTATAATTTTATCCCGAACTTTGATTGAAAATTAAGATCTAATTAAAAAATTTAGTTCTTTATATCAAATTTAATCTTGTTGATAAAAGCTTTGCTCATGTTTTTGGCAGAGCTTTTTTTATGTTTTGTTGGATAAACGCAAAGACGCAAGTTTTTTTAACGTTTATTGTTTTAAGGCGCAAGGATTTTATCTCCGATAAAATTTAATACTGCTAATAATGAGCCTGATCATTGAATTCCTACAGAATGACAAGCTGTGTGTATCATTTTTATACTAATTGTATTTGTCAGTCATAGTTTATATGGAAAGTAAAGACTGTCCCTTTCTCACTCCGTAGGAGTCTCAGCTGCATAATATGGATCTCAATGGAATGGCTGGCACGATGTATTATTAAACAAAAGCCCTACTGAAGTTCAGCCGGGCTTTATTGAATATAATTTAGTTGTGTTTGTTATTTGCTTTTTAAAATTTCATTCTCTGAATTCTTACTGCATTTAAAATAGCCAGCAACGCTACTCCTACATCGGCAAATACGGCTTCCCACATGGTTGCCAGTCCTCCCGCTCCCAAGACCAGAACAACAGCTTTTACAGCGAAAGCAAGAATGATATTCTGCCAAACTATCTTTTTCGTTTGTTTTCCGATATTGATGGCCATTGGAATCTTACTTGGTTTGTCATCCTGAATCACGACATCTGCTGTTTCAATGGTGGCATCACTTCCTAAGCCTCCCATTGCAATTCCTACATCACTTAAAGCCACTACAGGAGCATCATTTACTCCGTCTCCTACGAAAGCTACGGTTTGGTTTCTTCCTTTAATCTCTTTAACTTTATTGACTTTATCTTCAGGCAGCAAGTCTCCGAATGCATTGTCAATACCCAGCTGATCTGCTACATATTTCACAACAGTACTTTTATCACCGCTCAGCATTGTAGCTTTTACATTCATTTTATGAAGGTTATCTACGGTTTGTTTTGCATCTTCTTTTATACTGTCTGCAATGGTGATATAGCCTGCAAACTTTCTATCATAAGCTACCGCAATTACCGTATAAACGATGTTAGCCGGGTTAAGATCATAACTGATATTAAATTTATCCATCAGTTTAAAGTTTCCAACCAGAAGTTCTTTTCCGTTAATCGTTGCTTTTAATCCATGACCTGCAATTTCTTCTACATTTTCTAAAGGAATGTTGTGATTGATATCTCCTGCATAATTGTGAATAGCTGTTGCCACCGGATGGGTACTTTTACTTTCCAGGACATTGACCATCTGAAGGATTTCTTCTTTATTAAATTCAGCGCTCATGCTTACTTCCTGAACTTTGAATACACCTTCCGTCATGGTTCCGGTTTTATCCATCACTACATTCTGAATCTCTGCAATGCTGTCCAGGAAATTACTTCCTTTGAATAAAATTCCGTTTCGGCTTGCTGCACCAATTCCCCCGAAATATCCTAATGGAATTGAGATCACAAGGGCACAAGGACAGGAAATTACCAGGAATATCAACGCTCTGTACAGCCAGTCTCTGAACTGATAGTCGTTCACAAAGAAATACGGAAGCAAACAGATTCCTATAGCAAGAAATACAACGATAGGGGTGTATACTTTTGCAAATTTTCTGATGAACAATTCTGTAGGTGCTTTTTGAGCCGTGGCATTCTGAACCAGTTCCAGAATTTTGCTCAGTTTACTGTCTTCATAGGCCGTATTTACTTTTACCAAAGCAATACTGTTCATATTGATCATCCCCGCAAGAACAACTTCGCCTTTATTTTTGGTATCAGGCTTACTTTCTCCTGTTAAAGCTGCGGTGTTGAATGAAGCTGAATCTGAAAGCAGTTCTCCATCCAGCGCCAGTTTCTCACCGGGTTTCAGTTGAATGATGTCTCCAATTTTAGCTTCTTTGGCTTTCATTGTCTTTGGCTGATTATTTTCCATAACCGTTACCTCATCAGGACGCTGATCCAATAATGCTTTTATGTTTCCTTTGGCTCGGGTAACCGCCATAGACTGGAATACTTCCCCTACGGCATAAAACAGCATTACAGCTACTCCTTCAGGGTATTCTCCAATGGCAAAGGCACCAATGGTTGCGATACTCATCAGAAAAAATTCCGAAAATACATCTCCTTTGATGATGCTTTTATAGGCGTCCTTTAATACAGGAAATCCTACAGGAATATAAGCTGCCAGGAACCATACCAGACGTACCCAGCCTGTAAACCATGCGGGTTTTATATAGTTGTCAAAGGCAATTCCTATTAATAAGACAACAAAGGATATAATAGCAGGAAGAAACATCTGGAAGATCGTCTGATCTCCTGAGTCGTGAGAGTGATCATGTCCGTCATGGTCATGTCCGTCTCCTTCTGAATGATTATGTTTATGCCCTTTTGTATCGGGTTTTTCGGGGGTTGTACTACAGCATTTTTCCATAACTGAATATTTTTATACAAATGTAAAGATGAGACTGATGCAATGCTATTGCAAATTTTCAAGACAGTTTTCGCAGATTCCTTTGGCAAACAATCGTATTTCGTCAATCCTGAAATTAGTCTGAATGTTTTCCGGAAAGGAAATATCTTCTTTACAGGTTGTTTGCTTGCATATTTTACAGTAGAAATGCAGATGCCAGTCTTTGTGTGTTTTTTCATCACAATCGTCTTCGCATAGTTTATATTTTGTGGTTGTATTTTCCTGAATGCTGTGAACAATTCCTTTTTCTTCAAAGGTTTTCAATGTTCTGTAGATGGTAATTCTGTCAGCATTATCAAAATGATTTTCTATTTCAGAAAGGGATAATGCTGCTTCCTGAGAGCTTAAGAAATCATATACCAAGATCCTCATACTGGTAGGTTTGGTATTTTTATCAATGAGTTTGTGTTCTATATCTTTTTTCATTGTACGCTTTTAAATTTTTACAGATGAACTTCATTTTCTTCATAACCTTCCTCTTCTATCTGAAAAGTGGTATGACTGATTTTAAAATTAGTAATCGTAGTATTTGTCAATACAGTTAATAATTGATTCTGAGAATAGCCTGCATCTTTCACCACATGAGCACTCATTGCATTAACACTGGATGTCAGTGACCATACATGCAGATCATGTACTTCTTTCACTCCGGGAGTTTGCTCCAATGATTGACGAAGGGCATGAATATCCACATCTTTGGGTGTTCCTTCCAACAAAACATTGATGGCTTCTTTCAACAGTCTCCATGTTCTTGGAAAGATTAATAATCCGATGGCAGCTGAGATTAACGGGTCGGCATAGTACCAGCCTGTTGTAAGCATAATCACTCCGGCAATCATAACTCCTACAGAGGTAAGCATATCTGAGAGGACTTCAAAATAGGCGCCTTTCATATTGAGACTGCCTTCTGAATCTTTTCTGAGAATCATCATTCCAACAATATTGACAATCAATCCGATTCCTGCTACAATCAGCATTGATTTACTTTGTACTTCGGGTGGATTTTGAAAACGCCGGTAGGCTTCAAACAAAACATAGATCGAAATGGCCAGTAAAACCACTGCATTGATTACAGCTGCTAATATTTCTGTCCGATAATAACCAAATGTTCTGGAAGGATCTGCTTTTCTTTCTCCTATTTTAATGGCAATAAATGCCAATAACAATCCTACAACGTCTGTCAGCATATGGGCTGCATCAGCTAATAGCGCAAGACTGTTGGTCACTATTCCTCCTATTACCTCAGCAATGAGATAGGTTCCGCTAAGGCAGAGTACGATCAGGAGGTTCTTTTTATGTCTGCTTCCCGCAGAAACGGTTTGTGTTGGTGTACTTTCCATATTGTGTATGGTTTAATTACATTTCATAATAGGATGTATTTTCTTTTTTAAGGGGAACATTCTGCTCACCGATCATCTGTCTGATATTGATCTCTATGGTCTGTGCCAGGGAAGTCATCGGAGTATCTACAGGGCCATTTTCAAACGGATCCTGCATGATGATGGATGTTTTTTCAATGGCAATGAATGTCACCGGAACCAGGAAAGTGATTGCAATTTCTACCAACAGCTGTGAATCATCAAGTCCAAACGGAAGGATAGCTGCAAAAACATAGATCAAAATATGAACTAAAACACTGTAAGAACGTGGGAAAACCGTATTCTTCAGTCTTTCACATTTTCCCATGCTGTCGCAGAGCCTTGTGATGATATCATTGAGCTGCATTTGTTGGAAATCGGTCAGCCCTTTGGAGGCTGCAATTTCTTTCAGCTGTCTGGAGTGTTCGTCCAGAATTGCATTGGGAATATTGGCTCCTTTGATCTGATGTTGATCCAAATATTGCTGAACTTTTTCAGAAAACGGCAGTTTTCTCAAAGATTCTCCAAGTGCATACGTCCAGATCATTTGTCTTTCGGCAAACTCTTTTATTGTTTTGTCTTCTCCTGCCGGCATAAACTGTATAATCAACCTTACAAAAGTCCGGGAATCATTTACAATTGCCCCCCAAACAGTTCTGGCTTCCCACCATCTTTCATAGGACTGGGACGTACGGAATGCCAGCAGCAATGATACTGCTGTTCCTAACAATGCCGGAATATTCAAGGGCAGTGATATTTTGCGAAACCACGGCAATTCGTCCAAAAGACCAATGGCTATAGCAAATATTCCGATAAACAGAATTTGTTTTTTTATTTCACGGATGAAATACCAGACTGATATTTTTTTGTTTAATAACATAATCGGGTTATTTATTAAAATTCGGTGAGGTTAGCTTTAGTTTCTTCCAACCGTTTTTATTCAATAAAAAATTACGTAAACAGTTCTAATTTAAGGATAAAAATCGACATTTTACTGGTTCCAGTGGCTTTCATTAATGTTCATGTTCTCCTGAATTCACCAGTTTTGCATTCACGAAAAATGCTCCTTTCACTACTATTTTTGCATTGTCAGGAATATTCCCTACCGGAGTGATTGCGGTATATCCCATATCAGATGTTCCTTTCACTATTTCTATTTTCTCAAAGTTTAAGGTTTTCGGATGTGGTTTGCTTTTTTCTTCATGTTCTTCTTCCGCTTTTTTATCGGTCTGAACAAATACAAAATATTTCCCGTCTGCTTCAACAATAGCTTCTGTAGGAACTGCCGGGGTTGTACTTTTATCAAGGCTTACAATTCCGGTGATATTCATTCCGTCAATCAGTCCGGATTTATTTCCGATCACTTCGCAGTGCATGGAAATGGTTTTACTTTCGTTTTCAAAAGAAGATCCTATGCTGTAAATTCTTGCATCATATTCGGTTTCCGGATTGTTGGTCAGTTTAAAATGAACAACCTGCCCTACTCTCATTTTAGGAAGGTCTTTTTCAAATACCTGGAGATCGAGGTGAATGGAACCGTTATCAATCACCGTTGCAACGGGAGAGGAAATATCCACATAACTTCCGATCTGTGCAGTGATACCGCTGATTGTCCCGCTGATGGGTGCTGTGATCACCAAACCGGATTTCATATTTCCATTGCTTACTTTTCCCGGGCTTATTCCCATCATCTGAAGCTGTTTCAACAGAGAAGCTCTTTTTGTTCTTAAGGTTTTCAGCTCAGCATCGGCACTCTGGAGGTTCTTCTTCGCTCCTGCATCATTATCAAAAAGCTCTCTCTGTCTTTTGTACTCCTGTTCTGCGTAGGTTATTCTGCTATTGGTAGTCAGATAATCTTCCTGAAGCTGGATGTATTCCGGGTTGGCAATCGTGGCAATCACCTGTCCTTTTTTTACGATGCTTCCTACCTGAATATTGATGGTTTTGATGATTCCTCCATACAGGGAAGTGATGGTTGCTTTGTTGCTGTTCGGTACGCTCAGTAAACCATTGGCTTTTATAGTAGAAGTCAGCTCTTTCATTTCTACGGTTCCCAAAGCAACGCCTACAGACTTCATCTGCTCTTCTGTGAGTGAAGCTATCGTTTGTGGAGCTTCTTCATGTGCCTGCTCTTTCTGTTCTGTTTTTTCAGGAGCTTTTTCTTCCGAAGCTTCTTTTTTTCCACAGCTTGTTAGTAAGATTGAGATCAGGATAAGAGGGATGATATTATATTTGAGTTTCATAAGTAAAAATGTATTTTGTCTGATGCTGTGTGCCTTCATTTTCATTGATCTGGCAGAAAGTTTTATTAACAGTGATTTCATATTATTTGTTTATGATTGAATTAATAGTAACTACAGATTGATTCACCTGCTGGATAGATTCCAGGTATTTTAACTGGATATTCGTTGCAGTCTGCAGGGCAAAAAGATATTCCACATAAGAAATCTCTCCTGTTTTATATCCTAGCTGAGCTGCATTTACAATTTTCTCTGCATTAGGAAGTGCCTGACCTGTATAGTAATCATATTGCTGCAAATCTTGCTGATACTGGCTGAAAGCGTTTTCCAACTGGGCAGAAAGCTGTTTTTTCTGCATTTTCGCATTAGTTTCAGCAACCTGTTTTTCATATTCCAATGCCTGAATTCTTGCTTTTGTGGCACCAAATGTTAATGGAATAGACACTCCTACTGTTGCCGACTGAAAACGTTTTCCTGAGTTATAAAAATTCTCCTGTCCGTTGATGGTATGAAGGCCTATCAAAGACTGGTTGGTATATCCTAAACTGAAATCAGGCAGTCCGAGGGACTTTTCAACTTTCTTATTTTTTTCAGCAATTTCCATTTCCTGATAAAAAGCTTTCACAGTCGGGTTGTTGGCAACCACAGCACTATCGAGTACATTTTCTGCTTTTAAAGGTGCATAATCTTTATTAAACGGAACTTCAAGATCTTCTGACGTGTTCATCAAAGTCTTTAAATTCTTGTAAGCGTTGTTCAGAAAGACTTCATTTTGTCTGAGCAGCAGATCAATTTCCCCTTTCTGAGTTTCTGCAGTACTGATTTCAATCTTTTTGATATCCCCTGCTTTGAATCTTACGGTTGCTATTCTGATAAATTCTTCATAGTATTTATCCAGGCTGGTCAGCTGTGCTTTATTATACTGAAGATATTCAATCTGGTAATAGTAAGTACGAACCTGTTTTATCAGTTCATTGGCTGTAATTTCCTTATCAATCTGCTTGCTTTTAATATTCTCATTGATTAAGTCTTTTCTTGCTTTAAACAATGTAGGAAAAGGAATACTTTGTGAAATGGCAAACGACTGGTCAAACCTTGGACTGTTGTATTGCCCAAGCTGTGCTGTAACCCCTAACTTAGGAAGTTCTTTTGCAGTTGGTCTTAATGCTTCAGCAGATTTAATGCTTAAATCTTTAGACTGCAGGGTTAAATTATTGTTCACCGCCTGTTCTACCGCCTGTTCTACAGAAATCGGTCTGGACTGTGCTTTAAAAGTTTGTCCCAGCATCATCAATCCCACAACAAGAACGGCAATAATGGTTCCTGTAGTATTATTTTTTCTTTTCAAAATCTTTGTGTTAAAAATGATATACAGCATCGGCAAAACAAATAGTGTAAGGAATGTTGCGGTTACCAGACCACCAATTACCACTGTCGCCAAAGGTTTCTGTACTTCTGCTCCGGCTCCGGTGGAAATAGCCATTGGTAAAAATCCTAATGAAGCTACTGTAGCAGTCATTAACACAGGTCTTAATCTCGTTTTTGTTCCTTCAAATACTCTTTTCAGAATATCCGTTTCGCCGTCTTTTTCTAACTGGTTGAATGTGCCTATCAAAACAATTCCGTTAAGAACCGCTACTCCAAAAAGGGCAATAAATCCGATCCCGGCACTGATACTGAAAGGCATATCTCTTACTAAAAGTGCAAATACACCACCGATGGCACTCATAGGAATCGCTGTAAAAATCAATGCGGCCTGTTTGAATGAGCGGAAGGTGAAATACAACAGCATAAAAATCAGAAGCAATGATACCGGAACAGCAATCATCAAACGTTTGCTCGCTTCCTGAAGGTTTTCAAACTGTCCTCCGTAGGTAAAATAGTATCCGGAAGGAAGTTTCACTTTATCCAGTTTTGCCTGAATATCTTTTACTACACTTTCCACATCACGACCTTTTACGTTGAAGCCAATAACAATTCTTCTTTTTCCCTGCTCACGGCTGATCTGTGCCGGTCCCAATTTGTAACTTATATTAGCCACCTGTGATAATGGAATTTGTGCTCCGGTAGCAGAAGTGATCATCAGGTTATTCACATCTGAAATATCCGTTCTGTGAAGACTATCCAGGCGAACAACCAAATCAAAACGTCTTTCATTTTCAAAAACCTGTCCGGCTGCTTTCCCTGCAAAGGCTGTGCTTACTGCATTGTTGACATCTTCGATATTCAATCCATAATTGGCAATTCTCGTTCTGTCATACTGAACATTGATCTGCGGAAGACCACTCACTCTTTCAATCTGAGGTGCTGTCGCTCCATCTACGGTCTGAATGATTTTCCCAACCTTATTTGCATATATTGCAAGAGAATCAAGGTTTTCTCCGAAAATCTTTACGGCAACATCCTGTCTGATTCCTGTCATCAACTCATTAAAGCGCATCTGAATAGGCTGGTTTTTCTCAAAGAACACTCCAGGAATTGTTTCCAGTTTTTCACTGATCTCATCGGCGAGTTCATTGTAGGACTTCTTGGTTTTCCATTCGCTTTGTGGTTTCAATACTACAATCATATCAGTTGCTTCAGGTGGCATTGGATCTGTAGGAACCTCAGCGGAACCGGTTTTCCCAACGACCATTTTCACCTCATCAAACTGTTTGATAATTCTTGATGCCTGCATGGAGGTTTCTATACTCTGGCTGAGTGAGCTTCCCTGTGGTAAAATACAGTGGAAAGCAAAATCTCCCTCCTGCAGCTGCGGAATAAATTCACCGCCCATATTTTTAAAAATAAAAGCAGAAATAAGGAACACTACAGCCGTTGCAGAAACTATTATATATTTTACTTTGATCGCTTTTTGTAATAATGGCTGATACACCTTTTGCAGGCTGTTCATCATTTTATCAGAGAAGGTTTCTTTGTGGGATATTTTCTTAGATAAAAAGAGGGCGCTCATCATCGGAATATACGTCAATGACAGAATCAATGCTCCAAGAATGGCGAATCCTACTGTTTTAGCCATTGGGGTAAACATTTTTCCTTCTACCCCCGCCAGTGTAAGAATTGGAATATATACGATAAGGATGATAATTTCTCCGAAAGCTGCACTGCTTCTGATCTTTGATGCAGAAAGAAATACTTCCTGATCCATTTCAGATTGTGTCAATGCACGGGTAGATTTCCTTATTCCTAAATGATGCAGGGTAGCCTCAACAATAATTACGGCACCATCTACAATCAACCCGAAATCTATTGCTCCAAGACTCATCAGGTTGGCACTCACTCCGAAAACATTCATCATTCCCAGAGCAAACAGTAAGGAAAGCGGAATTGCTGAAGCTACGATAAGTCCGGCTCTCAGGTTTCCTAAGAAAATAACGAGAACAAAAATAACGATCAGAGCTCCTTCGATGAGGTTTTTCTGTACAGTATTGATGGCTCTGTCTACAAGGTCTGTCCTGTCCAGAAACGGCTCTATAATGACATCATTGGGAAGAGATTTCTGAATAGTTGGAATTTTAGCTTTGATATTATTAACAACTTCATTACTGTTGGCTCCTTTCAGCATCATCACTACTCCACCTACGGCATCTACTTTTCCGTCATAGGTTAATGCTCCGTAACGAACGGCACTTCCTAAACGAACATCAGCAACATCTTTTATAAAAATCGGAACGCTTCCGGTTTCATTTTTAACCGCAATGTTTTTGATATCTTCCAAAGAGGTAACCAAGCCAATTCCACGGATAAAATACGCATTGGGTTTTTTATCAATATAAGCTCCTCCTGTATTCTGATTGTTTTTTTCAAGGGCTGTAAATATTTCAGTGATGCTTGTTCCCATTGCTTTTAAACGGTTGGGATCAATAGCAACTTCATATTGTTTTAATTCGCCTCCAAAACTGTTGATTTCCGCAACACCCGGAGTTCCGTTCAGCTGTCTTCGCACGATCCAGTCCTGCATGGTGCGGAGTTCTTTCGCATTGTATTTCTTCTCGCTTCCTTTTTTAGGGTGAAGAATATACTGATAGACTTCTCCAAGACCTGTACTTACAGGAGCCAGCTCAGGAGTTCCTACTCCTTTGGGAATTTCTTCCACGGCATTTTTCAGCTGTTCATTAATGAGCTGTCTCGCAAAGTAAACATCTACATTTTCTTTGAACACCACTGTAATTACAGAAAGTCCGAATCTTGAAATACTTCTTGTTTCCTGAATATCGGGAACATTGGCTATGCTCTGTTCAATAGGAAAGGTAACCAGCTGTTCCACTTCCTGTCCTGCCAATGTAGGACATACGGTAATGATCTGTACCTGATTGTTGGTAATATCCGGTACAGCATCTATTGGCAATCTGGTAGCACTCCACGTTCCCCAGATAATCAGCACCAGAGTCATCAAACCAATGATAACTTTATTTTTGATACTGAATTTTATGATTTTATCTAACACGATTGATATTTAATTTTTATTGAAAATAAATGCTCACAGCATTACAATGCTGCAGCAAAAATATCCTGAAAACCTCTGCAATGGTATTGCAAAGTTTCAAGCACAGTTTAAAATCAGAAAGCAAAGGCTTTCTAAAAGTCAATAAAAATTAAATCTTAGGAGGCTGCCAGATAGGATCATAAATCTGGTAAGCAAAGTCGTTTTTGTGGAATAAGATCTTCTTTGAAAAATAAGCAGGAATCTGCTCAGGAATCTCCAATAAAGGATCCATTTTAAATGCTGAAACTGTCATCTGACAGCAGCTGCATGCACACAATGGAGAACAGATATCTCCTTTTTCTCCAGAATGAACACCATGAATACTTAATGAGATCTTATTACCTCCTGAATTCAGAGGATGGGACGTATCTTCACATGGCATCAATGAGAGTGCCATGAAATAAATTGCCAGTATCCATCTTAAGAGGTTCATTGCTACAAAGGTAGAGATTTTTTCTAAAATGAATTATTCTATTAAGTATTTAACTAACATTCTTTATGTAAAAACCTATTCACAAATATATACCAAGGTCTTTATCATAAAAATAAAATTCATATCATTGAAAATAAAAATAACTCAATATCAAAAAGGGCACATATGAAAAATAATCACTTTTTTATCACCTTTTATTTGCTGATTATCATTAGTCTGATATCATGTAATAAGCAAAATACAATAAACCAGAATTCATCATTCATTTATAAAGATTTGACTGATACCTATGATTCAAAAACAGGTTTGTTTACAAGAAATTATGATTCTGATTCGACTACGATAAAAGTCAATTTAACCAGAGAAGAAAAAGAAAAAATTCTGAAAACTTTTTCAGAAAACAGCTTTGAAAGTCTTCCTTCTACAATTGATTGTTCTAGATGGGGATATAATCCTAAAATCTATGACAGATTGAGTCTGAACAACATTAATGTAGAATATATTCACAATACTGAAGAGGGATGGTTCTGCTATAATGGAAAAAAATTCGACAGAATTAATAAAATTATACAGGATATTATCTTCAACAAAAATGAAGTGAAACAACTGAAGCCTTCCACTATAGCATATGAATAAAAAAACTGATTGTGGTTAAATATATTTTATTATTTTCTATACTGTGTACAACTATTAGCTGTGTAACAAGTAATTTCAGTAGTTACAAGTCTGACGATAACTTAGCTCAAATTAATGGCTATTATAAGATTCAGGAACCGAATGGCAAAATAAATTATATAAAGATAGGTATTCATACTATTTATAATAGGAAAAACAACCATTCTCTCTATATTGCTTTTAAAAACAAAACGATGGATAGCTCAACTATTAGATCCATTTATTTCGGAAAAGTTGACAAATCTCAAAATGATAAAGTCTATTTTAAGAAGATCAGTGGAGAAAAAATGGGAGATACAGTCTATGTAAATCTATCAGATAAGATCTACACATTTTATTATCAATAAAGTCTTAAATAATAAAAAAGCCACCGCAAAAGCAGTGGCTAAAAATCAAATCTAATTATAAGTATGTCCCCTTATAAGTTCGGGTTGTTTTCAGATTCTCTTTGTGGAATACTGAATAAATAATAATTACTGTTGGGTGTGAAAGCCGATTTATCCGGAAAATCAAGAACAGAATGTCCTTTACCGTCTACGGTTTTTACAGTTCCATCCGGTGTAGTGATCTGTACTTTTATCGGTTTACCATCGGCATCTACAAACGGTTTTCTTACCACTGTTCCCTGCGTTCTGATAATATCTGAAAGAGAAAATCCTTCTCCAAATAATTCTTTTCTTCTTTCAATCAAAATAGCATCTACTACTGCATTCTGTGATAATGAACCATTGTAAACATTAGCATTTCTGGCAGATTTTAATTGATTCAGAACAGCAACTGCCTGAGGAACATTTCCGGTTCTGGCTTCAGCTTCAGCTTCAATCAGATACATTTCTGCAGCTCTCATGTAGACAATATCTGCAATAAGGGTTGGTTTAAATTTAAACTTAGCATATCTCAGCAATCCCTCTCTTCCTTTCTGCCCGTCCCATGAAAACAGCTGAGATCTGATATCATTAGCATCGAAAAGGTCTTTAAAATAAGGATCAGCCATAAAACTGTAATAAAAACTTCCTGATGAAGAAACATCCAGATAATGGAACGCATAACTTTCATCAGACTGTTCCTGAGTTTGTGCATGCCCCCAGATCCATTCAACATTGTTGATGTCATTAAAGCCATCTTTATATTTTTCCGGAGCCATCAGTGGAGAACCTTCTCTCGCAATTTTTGCAGAAGCTGCTGCTTTGCTCCATTCTCCTGTATTTAAGTAAGTTCTTGCTAAAAGTCCGTTCACTACAGAACGGTTGATTTTATCTTTATTGTTTCTTGTATAATTTTTCAACAGATTATCGGCATCGGTAAGATCACTTTTAATCAAAGTATAGATTTCCTCAAGGCTCGATCTCTTTTTTCCTACAGTGCTTGTTGTGGAAGGTTCAGTATAAATAGGAGCTGTCAGCGCTGACTTGTCTTTCAGGTAGCTGAACTGGTAAAAACTCGCCAGATTCAGATAACAGAAAGCACGCAATGCTTTGGCCTGTCCTTTCACCTGATTCTTTTTCTCCTGACTTCCTTCTGTTCCATCAATTCTTGTAATCACATTATTCATATTGTTGATGGTAGAATATAACATTGTCCAGATAAACAACGGACGGCTAGCCGTACTGTTCACCATTTCTGTGAAAGCATACGTAGACCCGAAACCATATTTATTAGTCAATACGGCCACATCACTTCCCATGGCATCACTGGCTCTTAGAACAGTAGAATAACCAATATTGGCATACGTTGTTCCGTCATTATTAAATTTTGCCCAGGTACCATTCACAACTGTTTCTGCACTTTCTGCTGTTTTGAAAACCTCCACACTGTTAGCCTGATCTGTCGGTGCAGTATCCAGATCATTTTCACAGCTTGTCAGCAACAAAAAACTGATGAGTGCAAACGATATATATTTTAATTTTTTCATTGTTTCAATTTTAAAAGATTAAAGAGTTGCCTGAAGACCAAAAGTGATTGTTCTCATTGCAGGATATCTGTAATACGTTGTCCCGTCCAAAGCCTGTTCAGGATCCATTCCTTTATGTTTATAGAAGGTCAGAAGATTTTCTGCCTGAATATAAATTCTGAACTTTTTCAATCCTATCTTCTCAAAGTAAGCTTCAGGAAGAGTGTATCCTAAGCTTACATTTTTAAGTCTTGCATACGTTCCTGAATATAAGAATCTCGAAGATGTTGACGTCCAGTTATTCGTTGTGGTACTCAACCCCGGAACATCTGTATTAGGATTGTCCGGAGTCCATCTGTTCAGCATTTCAGCACTCCATGCACGTCCTCCGGCACTTCCGTTATGCATGATGGAAGTATAGTCATTATCCAGAATTTTACCCCCGATTTTGAATGTCAGTAATCCTGAAAAATCGAAATTCTTGTAATTGATACTGGTACTGATTCCTCCTGTCAGCTTAGGTAATGCAGAACCCTGCAACAGTTTTGTAGCTTTTGAATACTCTGAAGTAGTTCCTTCTACTGAATTTCCGCTGACATCTGTAGTAACCGTTTTCCACAGTGGTTTTCCATTGCTTGGATCTACTCCAGCCCACTCCGGAATAAAGAAGTCATATACAGACCCTCCTACTGTTAATAATTTTGTCCCAACAACAAGAGAACCCGCAGGTAACTTGGTTACTTTATTATTTAAAGTACTTAGGTTAACATCCACATTCCATTGGAAATCATCAGTTTTAATCGGTGTTGTGAATAATGAAAACTCAAACCCTGTATTCTGAATGGTTCCGATATTCGCAGGATAATCACTGATTCCCAATGATGGTGCAACAGGCATATTAAACAGAAGATCCTGGCTTTGTCTTTTGAAATATTCGATATTTCCTTTAATCCTGTTATTCAGAACAGCGAACTCCAATCCTACATTTAAATTAAGGTTGGTTTCCCATTTCACATTATTAGTAGACGTTTTTTCCAGTGTTGTTCCCGGTTCTCCGCCAAGACTGATAAATCTGTACAACTCCTGATATGCATAATAAAGTGGCTGTCCGTTTGGTCGAAGCAATTTGTCATTCCCCTGACCTCCATAGCTGGCACGTAATGTCAACTGATTGAAGACATTCAGGCTCTTAATAAATTCCTCATTCGAAATCTTCCATGAACCTCCTACTGACCAGAATCTCCCCCATCTGTTATCTTTTTCAAATCTTGAAGAACTGTCTGCTCGTCCTGAAGCTGACAGGAAATAGGTATTATTGTAGTCATATTCTACTTTTCCAAGGAAACTTAATAAGCTTAATTTATTACTGTTTCCACTGAAGCTTCCCAACAGAGAAGCTGCATCCGGCTCATAGTAATAAGGCAGTGAAAACTGGCTTCTTGTCCCGGAAATCGTCTGATAATCGTATTTATAGAATTCATGTCCTGCCAAAGCATTGATATGATGTTTTCCAAATTTCTTATCATACGTAAGAATATTACTGGTGGTATAAGAAAGTGTTCTGGTATTTGTTTTAGTCACAGAGCCTCCCGTCTCTGCACCTTGCCCCAGTAATGGATTTGAATAATAATGACCGTTATAATTCACCAAATCAACAGAGAAACTTGTCTTGAATTTCAACTCCGGTAAGAAAGTAAATTCCATGAAACCTTTTCCTGAGAAGTTATCTTCTTTATTATCATTTTTATCTAAAGGCAGTGTTGCAGCAGCATTCTGATTCTGAAGGGCATTTGTAGGTCTGTATTTTCCAAAATCATAAATTGGATTTCCATCAGCACCTAAAATATACGTTCCGTCCGGATTTCTTTCATAATAAGGATAAAATGAAGGAATAAATCTTGCTGCATTGATGATATTACTCGCTTTCGAATCCGAAGAAGTCGGAGCCTGCTGAATACTGTTTGTATAATTTAAATTCACTCCTACATTCAGCCATTTTTTGACTTCAGAATTGATTTTTAATCGGGTATTGTATCTTTTATATCCTGATTCAATCGCCATTCCTTTATCATCCAGATAGCCCAGAGAGAAGAAATAATTACTTTTCTCACTTCCTCCGCTGATATCAAGATCTACCTGATTTCTTGAAGCTACTCTCTGTAAAATATCTCTCCAGTCGTCATTCCAAAGTGGTGAAGCTCCCGGCAACAATTTACCATCTGTTCCTACCGGTTTTGGATAACCTGTTCCATATGGGTTGATCCCCAGTGAAGAAACAAGGTTGTCTGTTGCCATCTGAGCAGCTTGCTGAGCATTCACTTTCCCAGACTGATATCCATTTCTCAATGCTTCCCAGTATAATTGGAAATATTGGTCTGTATTAACCTGTTCATAGTCTTTCACTGCTCTTCCGGAGAATCCCTGACTGATATTAAAATTGACTTTAGCTTCTCCTTTTTTACCTGATTTTGTAGTAATAATGATAATTCCGTTGGCTCCTCTTGAACCATACAAAGCACTTGCTGTAGCATCTTTCAGAACACTGATGGATTCAATATCGCTCGGGCTGATAGAGTTCAGGTTTCCGTCAAAAGGAATTCCGTCTACTACATATAACGGATCACTGGAAGCACTGATGGAACCAATTCCTCTGATTCGAATGGTAGAAACAGCTCCTGGCTGCCCCGATGCACTCGTTGTTTGAATTCCGGCAACCTGGCCTTCTAATGCTTTTGTAATATTGGTTACAGGTCTGTTATTAATCTTATCACTTGAAATAGTAGCTACGGAACCGGTATAACTGTTTCTTTTAGCTTTTCCGTAAGCCACCACCACCACTTCATCAATCTCCTTTTCATGAAGGCTATCTTTTTTCGGCTTAGAATTTTGCGCATTTGCACTGGTAATCCCAAAGAAAAATGCAGCAACAGGAGGTATCCAAGCTTTAGAATTGAATAAATTTTTGCTAATCATAATCAATTTTATTTATCATATATTAAAATATTGCCCTTTGCAGAAAAGTCAGCAAAGGGCATCGATAAATACGATAAACCAAATGCTTATTTTTCCCTAAAAGGCTGAATGTAACACCTTGCCCCATGGGTAGGTTGTTAAGACTTCACAGGGTCAGTTCCCTCCGTCTTTCTTTATAAGCCGATCGAAATATGGTTGCAAAGCTAAAAACTTTTAGTCTACAAAACAAGTAGACTTATTTATTTTTCATGATAAATTTTCAAAAATTAACGTAATTTTTTAATAAAACCCATTAAAATAAAGAGTTACACACCTTATCATTTTCTCACACATGACAAATATCATTATCAATAATTTAATTACACAGAGATTAATCTGTGCAGAAATTATTGATCATTAATTAAAAAAAGTTTTTAATTTTATACTATGAAAGTTTTGATCATCAACGGCCCTAACCTTAACCTGCTAGGCACCAGAGAACCGGAAATCTATGGAACTGTTTCTATGGAAAGCTATTTGGAAAATTTACAATCTGAGTTTCAGGCTCACGAATTAAAATATTATCAGTCTAATATTGAAGGGGAGCTTATCAACAGACTTCAAGAGGATGATTTTGAAGCAGTAGTGATTAATCCGGGAGCTTTTACCCATTATTCTTATGCTATTGCTGATTGTTTGAAAAATATCCGCAAGCCAAAAGTAGAAGTACACATCAGCAATATTTACAAAAGGGAAGAATTCAGACAGAAATCAGTAACAGCAGCTAACACTGATGCAGTTTTATCTGGTTTTGGAATGGACGGGTATAGATTGGCTTTATTGAGTTTAAAATAATTCAGTTGCTTATTTCCCCACAGATTTTCACAGATGTATGTGGATAATTAGAACATAATTTATGAAGATAAAGGACAAGATTTACTGCACTGGCATTGGGGTATATTCCGGGCAACTAACGAAAAGAAAATCTTATATTATTGAAGAAATAAATACTGAAGATGTAAAGGTTCAGAATGATGAAGGAAGACTGAGATGGTATTCACAATTTTATTTTAGCGCACGCAATGAACCGGAGATAATTTCTATCAACATAGATGATCCAATAAAAAATATTGAATCTGATGCCATAGAAGTAACTATTACGTTTTCCAACAAAGCAAAATATTGGATGACTTTCACTACTCCAAAGTGTTTAGATAAAATATTGGACGAAGAATCTTACTTTTCTTCAAAACATTTTATGATCATAAAATATCTGACTGAAGAATCCATCAAATCAACAGTCTTAAAACTTGATGAACAGAATGAATTGATTGAAAACTGTCAAAAATATTAATAAAAAAGCCTCATCATTGATGAGGCTTTTTGTATGTTGATGGGTAACTATTAGATAGTTTGTTCCTGCAATTGAGGTCCTGAAGCCACTAATTTCTTACCTTCTTCAGTATCACAGTACTGCTCAAAGTTTTTGATGTATCTTGAAGCAAGATCTTTTGCTTTTTCTTCCCAGTCTGAAGCATTTTCATACGTATCTCTAGGATCTAAAATACCTGTAGAAACGTTTGGCAATTCTGTAGGGATCTCAAGATTCATAATCGGAACCTGAGTTTTAGGTGCATTATCAATAGATCCATCAATGATTGCATCGATAATTGCTCTTGTATCTTTCAGAGAGATTCTGTTTCCAGTACCGTTCCAACCTGTATTCACTAAATATGCTTTAGCTCCATGTTCCTGCATTTTACCGATCAATGTTTTAGAATACATTGTTGGGTGTAATGTAAGGAATGCTTCACCAAATGCCGGTGAGAAAGATGGCTGAGGTTCAGTAATTCCTCTTTCAGTTCCGGCTAATTTTGAAGTATAACCGCAAAGGAAGTGATATTGAGCCTGATCTTCATTCAGAATGGAAACCGGAGGAAGTACTCCGAATGCATCTGCAGAAAGATATACAATCTTCTTAGCATGACCTGCTTTAGAAGGCAGTACAATTTTGTTGATATGATAGATTGGATAAGAAACTCTTGTATTTTCTGTGATAGATCCGTCAGTATAATCTGCTACTCCATTGTTTACAACAACGTTTTCAAGAAGTGCATCTCTTTTGATGGCTCTGAAAATATCCGGTTCTTTTTCTTCTGATAAGTCAATTACTTTAGCGTAGCATCCACCTTCATAGTTGAATACTCCGTTGTTGTCCCATCCGTGCTCATCGTCACCGATAAGGTATCTTTTAGGATCTGCTGATAAAGTAGTTTTACCTGTTCCTGAAAGACCGAAGAATAAAGCAACATCACCTTTTTCACCTACGTTTGCAGAACAGTGCATGGAAGCCATACCTTTTAATGGAAGGTAATAGTTCATCATAGCAAACATCCCTTTTTTCATTTCACCTCCGTACCAAGTACCTCCGATGATCTGTAGTTTTTCCGTAAGATTGAACATGATGAAGTTTTCAGAGTTTAATCCTTGTGCTTCCCAGTTCGGGTTGATAGTTTTTGATCCGTTGATTACCGTGAAATCCGGCTCACCGAAGTTTTCCAGTTCGTAGTGAGAAGGACGAATAAACATGTTTGTCACGAAATGTGCCTGCCATGCTACTTCAACGATAAATCTTACTTTAAGTCTTGTATCTGCATTTGTACCACAAAATGCATCTACTACGTAAATCTTCTTAGCTTCAGAAAGCTGGTTCATCACTAGTTCTTTACAAGAACCGAAAATTTCTGCTGTTGTAGGCAAATTTACTTTACCATCCCAGAAAATTGTATCTCTTGTAACATCATCCTGAACAATATATCTGTCTTTAGGTGAACGACCTGTGAAAATTCCCGTTTTTACTGATACTGCGCCAGATCCCGTAAGCTCAGCTTGCTCAAACCCCTGATTTTCAGGAGAAACTTCAGCCTGATATAATTCTTCATAAGAAGGATTATACACTACTTCATAGTTTCCTTTAATCCCTAATTTCTCTAAATCCTGGATGATTTTAGTGTGTTTCATTTTACTTATATTTTCTATTTCTTTATTGACTTCAACAAAAATAATATTAATTATTTGTTAAAGACGGTTTAAATATACTGATATAAGTCAGAATGACAAATAAAAAAACAGGATCGTAAATATTTGATTATAAATCAATTATATTTTCCCATTCAAAAACGGTTGCAAAACCTTTCTCCCAAAAATAGTCTTTAAAGCCCCCAAATTTGGCACTCATTACAAAATCTCCACCCCATGCCCCTAAACTTTTAACAAAAGAAGGGCAATCTGAGAAAAATTTTTCCTTAACTGTGGAAATTTCAAGAAAATTGGCAATTTTATGCTCATGAATCATCATTAATTCAGAAAATTTTTCCAATTCATTACATAACAATATTTTTTTTGTAAGATCTGAAAATTCACGCACCAGTTCCGGAGACTTATTTTTTGACTTGTAAAAACTGATTCCTTCTCTGCTGTCCTGCTTCTGATTTAAATGAATAAAAATCAGTTCATTTTTAAAAGAAGGATTAAAATCAACCTTCTCATATTTGATCTCAGGTTTACTTTGGAAAAGAACTGCAGATTTTTCTTTCGCTACCGCGATATCATATCCACTTCCGCCCAAACTGATTGTATTAAGATGAAAAGGATCTATTTCAGCCCATTCTGCCAGATTATTCATCAGGGTAGAACTGCTCCCTAATCCATAATCTGCCGGAAACTGAAGGTTTGTTTTTAAAAGGTAAGTAAGATCAGTCTTGAATTTACTGTTAGAAAGCCGCTGAACATTCTTTAATGTTTTGGTGATAAATTCAGCGCTTGATGGAATATTGGTTTCCAGGACCTGCCAGTCTTTATAATCAATGACAGCTTTCAACCATAATGTGTTCTGATGATAGGCTTCCCAAAGAATAAGTGATTTTCCGTCTTCTTTTTCTTCAAAAAAAAACTCTTGTCCCAGCTTGGTAGGTACCGCTAAGACAAGAGCTCCATCTATTGCGAAATATTCTGAAGTAAGCATAAGCTTGCCCGGTGAAAATATCGCGTTCATATTTTTTTGTTAGATTGCAGAAGCTGCTTCTACTGATCCGTCAATTTTCTTGATCAATCCCTGAAGGGTTTTTCCTGGCCCTACTTCTACGAAGTTAGATGCACCATCTTTAATCATATTCTGAACAGACTGTGTCCATTTTACAGGACCTGTAAGCTGAGCGATCAGATTTTGTTTGATCTCATCAGGATTTGTAATCGCTGTTGTAGTGATATTCTGGTATACAGGAATAGTGGCTTTTCTGAATTTTGTTTTTTCGATAGCTGCTGCCAGTCTTTCCTGTGCAGGCTGCATCAATGGCGAGTGGAAAGCTCCGTTTACCGGTAATAGCAATGCTCTTTTTGCCCCTGCTTCTTTCAGTTTTGCGCAAGCTTCTTCTACTGCAGGTGTTTCTCCTGAGATTACCAATTGCCCTGGACAGTTATAGTTTGCCGGAACAACGATTCCGCTGATCTGTGCACAAATTTCCTCAACCTTAGCATCGTCTAATCCTAAGATAGCTGCCATAGAACTTGGATTGGCATCACAAGCTTCCTGCATAGCCTTCGCTCTTTCAGAAACTAATTTCAAACCGTCATCAAAGGATAAAACTCCGTTGGCAACCAAAGCTGAAAACTCTCCTAAAGAGTGTCCTGCTACCATTTCAGCACCAAGACCATTTACGGCTTTTAATGCTGCTACTGAATGTATAAATATTGAAGGCTGGGTAACCTCTGTTTTTTTAAGATCCGCGTCCGTCCCGTTGAACATAATGGAAAGAATGTCGAAACCTAAAATTTCATTGGCAGATTCCATCAGATCTTTAATATCTTTTCTAGAATCATACAATTCTTTTCCCATTCCTACGAACTGAGAACCCTGCCCTGGAAATACAAGTGCTTTCATGTATTGAATTAAATATTATGCAAATATAACTATAATGTTAACAATATTCTTTTAAAGAGCTATAAATCATTTAAGGTACTAACCTAATCACTCTATAACCGGTATTTACATAAGCACCGTTAGCTTTAGATTTTACAAACTCAAATTTTGTAGCAAGCTGAGTCTGAACTTTATTCATCTGTTTAAAGATCTCTCCTTTTTTATTTTCTCTGGTTAACATGTCATTCACAACATCAAAACCTACGATAGCATATTTTGGTGGAGTTTTGCAGTATTTGCTTTTATATGCAGCCAGAATTTCTTTTTCAAAGCTTCCATCTGTATTAATCTTTCTATCCATCAGATAAACAAGATTGGCCTGGCTAAGCTCATCTACTCTCTTCTCAAAGATTGGAGAATAGAACATACTGAACGCTCTTACGCCCTGCACTTCTTTAGAAATAGCAGCAATTCTGTTCGCAAAAGCATCTCCTGCTGCGTTATCATCATTAGCTAAAATAGCAATAACCGGCGCAGACTGTCCTGTCATCATGTTCTGATCCGGCTGAATGTCTGCCGGAGAGTTTACCATAATGATATTAGGATTTTTTAGGGCTTTTTCAAGTCCTGCTTTGATGTAATTGGCATTTTCTTTTTTCGCATCTGCCACTACATATATTTTCTGATCCGAATAAACCCCTTTTACTTCTTCTACAATCTTATCAGCATAGGTCTGATTGTTTGTTTCAACGATAATAAGATTACTGTAGTTATATAATTCCGGTGTGTTGGCAAATGGTGCTACAACCGGGATTTTCTGATTTTTGGTAAAATCAAGAACATCAATTACATTAGATTTAAAGAAAGGACCGATAATAAGGTCAGTATTATCAGGGTTGATCTGCGTCAAAGAGTTTTTGAACGAAGCTTCATTTCCAGAATCCACTACTTTAATATCCAGTTTTTGTCCTCCTCGGGCATTTCTTTCAATAGCAAGTTTTGCTCCTGTCAAAAAGTCAAGCGCCATTGTTCTATACTGGGTTTCGTTGGTACTGTACCCAAATGGAAGCATTAATATAACACTAAGTGCATCACCATTTTTCTTTATATAAGCTGCATCCTGCTTTTTGATCTTTAAAACCATTCCGGTTTTCAAACCATGAGAAAGATCCGGGTTAAGAGCAATAAGCTCGTCTATAGAAACACCAAATTTATTAACGATAGAAAACACAGTATCTCCTTGCTGAACAGTATAGGTTACATAATCGTCACCTGCAGCAACATTGGAAGATACAGTTGATTTTTCGTTCCCTGAATCTATTTTTGCTTTTGGATTTACCGTTTCTTCAACCGCAGCGGTACTCGCTGTGTTAGTATTGGATTTTTTTATTTTAATAGTCTCACCAGGTTTAAGTCCTTTTTCTTCCAATCCAGGATTTAAGGCATACAGATCCTGTTGACTGACTCCAAACTGTTTTGTAATTCTATAATAATTATCTTTAGACTGAATCACATAAGATTCTCCTTCTACAGCAGTGGTAACAACTGTAGGTGTAATTGTTGTTATTGTTTTTTCTACAGGAGGTTCAGCATGTTTTTCACCTGTTACAGCCTGTTGAGTTCCACCATATTTTTTTATGCTTGCAAGAGGTAAAGTAATCTCATCTCCGATCTTCATGTGAGAATCCAGCTCAGGATTCAGCTTTCTCAAATCGGTTTCAGAAATTCTATATTGTTTTGTGATGCCGTAGATGGTCTGTTTTGGCTGCAAAACGACTTTACCCAAAGAAGAAGCACTTGTATTCGAAGTTACTTTTTCAACTGGAGCTGATTTAGTTGCAACCGCGGTGGCTGCTTTCTCTGATTTTATGGCTAAAACATCTCCAATGGCCAGTTTGCCATCTTTATGTTTTGGGTTTAGCTTCAGCAATTCATCTACAGTTATTCCATACTTTTTTGCAATGTTGTAAGGGTTATCGCCTTGCACAACGGTATGTGATTTCTGGGCTGAAACTCCCAAAACCATACATAAACTGGATAGAATAAAAAACCTCTTTATCATATTCGATAATTATAATTTACAAAAATACTTCTTTAAAATTAAATGGCAACAATTATTAATTTTGAATCTTGAACCACCATCTCTTCCAAACAATTTTCAAGCCACGAATACCCATAATCTGAAAAGAATACACTAAAATTATATACTCTCTCCTGCCATGTTTTTGCCGGATGAACATCTAGAAACAGATTTTCAAGTCTCTCCAGCAATTCATTCTGTTTTATTTTTTCAGCATGAAGAAGACGTTTTTTCATTCTTTTAAATGATTTCAGCTGTCGTACTTCTTCAGCCTTCACCATATTTCCGAAAGATTTTTCTGTAGTTTCTGCCGAAGCTCTCAGTGCAGAGAAATTGCTGATCAGTGACTCTTCTTTCTCTTCGAGTAATTGTAAAATCGGATTATCTTTTAAAATTTTCTGATTGGTAAGAACTGTAAAATTCTGGAAGAAATCTTCTATTTTAAGATCCAGTTTCTCAATTTTCCCTACCGTTTTCTCTTTCAGGAAAAGCATAGAATTTCTTGGAATCAGGATAGGAAAAGGAATCATAATTTTTGAGAAGTAATCTTTCAACTCCAGCCAGTACATGATTTCTGCATTTCCTCCGATATAAGCCAGATTAGGAAGTACATTTTCCTGATACACCGGACGCATTAAAGCATTCGGGCTGAATCTTTCAGGATGATTTTCCAATTCAGCCAGTATTTCCTCTTTTGTAAATTGGATTGTTTTATCTACAATAATATATTTCTGTCCGTTAAATTCTATTCTGTCTCTTGTTTCAGAAAGGTAGAAAAGGTTAATTTCACGAGGATTTACCTGAACTTTTCCATATTTTCCCGTTAAAAGGTCTACTTTGTTTTTGGACGTTTTCTGTAAGCTAAAATGAAGAAGTTCATCTTTGAAAGTTTCCTTCACCTGATTTTTAAGCTCTTTAGAATCTCCATCCAAAATTAAAAGCCCGAATTCTGAAAAAAGACGATTAACAAGAATCTTAATAGCTTCTGTTAAAGTATTTCCCACTTTATAAGCTTCTTTCATCATTAAGATCAGTTCTGTTCCGAAAATAGAATCTTTGAATTCTTTTTCAAATTCAGAAATAAAATAGTTATCACTGATCTCAATTCTTCCTACGGGACCTCCGGATTTCTCATTGGTTTCGTAATAATTGTTTTCGGTCTTAAAATGATTGATCTCGGCAAAATCATGATCTTCCGAAGCCATCCAATATACCGGAACGAAATTAAAATCGGGAAAATTTTCTTTCAGATAGGTACATGTCTTAATCGTCTGAAGAATTTTATACACAAAGAACACAGGTCCTGAAAACAGATTCAGCTGATGTCCTGTTGTAATTGTAAATGTATTAGACTGTTTAAGAGCCTCAAGGTTTTCTCTCTGCTTTGAAGAAAGAATGAGCCTGGAAAGCTGACCTTCAAATACATCAGATAAAACCTCTCTCTTTTCTGATGAAAACGAGTCTTTTTTAAGATGAATCTGCTGTCTGAAATGCTCTAAAGAAAATGTATTATTTTCAAAACCCTCAATTTTCTGATTTAAAAAATCTTTTACGAGCTGAGGAATGCTTTCTATATCGTTAAATGATATTTTATTAATTGTTTTCAACCTGTACAGTTTTTAGTTGAACAAATACCACACAATCCCGATGTTCAGTCTGAAATCATATACCGGATAATGTGGAAATGCATATGCTTTGTTATTGGAAATAACAGTTCCTATCTGCTGGCCTTCTATGAAAAAGAACATTTTTTTCACTTTCATATTAATATAGATATCGGCGATAGGCTGTCCTCCAATGGAAAATGAATCTGCTCTCGGAAGAATATATTCGTTAAGAACAGGGAAATATTCTCTTGAGGCGAATTTTGAAAAGTAATATACTTTAACACCAGCCTGAATTTCTGCTGCTTTTTTAAATGCTTGTGTCTGATAGAAGAAATTGGCTCTACCGATGAAACCTGGTAAAGGAAGCAATTCTTTATTAGTCAGCGTATTTTGGAAATGCAGTCTTGTATTCAGATGGAATTTATTGAAGCTGAATGTAGCCTCACCTCCTATCTGAGAAATATTTACAGAATTATTACTTTGCTTCGGGCTCATGTTGCTGTCAAAATAAGTATAATTATCTATTCTGAAGTAATTAGCAAAGATTTCGGTTTTAAACCATTTCAGATTGATACTTCCTCCCACTTCCATGACAGACTGATTCTTTGCATTTTCCAGGTAATAATTAAAATTGTTGTATACAGAAGTATTCATTAAATAATTAAACGAAGGGTATGCACTTTGGAAGTTCACTTTTGCATTAACAAAATAATCTTTGATAGGCTCAAACTTCAGATTGTTGGTTGTTTTAAGGTAGCTTTTAAACTGGCTTCCGTTTGAAAATTCCAGGAATGAATTCAGCTGAATTTTATCCCAAAGTTTTACCTGAAGATTTCCTACGGCTCCGATTCTGCTTTCTTTAAGTTCATTCGGAAAAGTAAATGCATTATTAATAGACGCAATATCTGTTACCCCAAACTTAATGATCTGATAACGTACACCGGCATCCAGTTTGAATTTTTCGTTATTGAAAATCAAGCTTAACGTGTTACTGAAGTTTTCAGAATATTTTTTTGTTGTCAATGGAAAACCATTGACCAGATCGGCTGGAACTTTATACCAATACGTCTCCGGAGTTGTCTGATTATAATAATATTTGTTCCCTTGATGAGAAATAATATGTCTTATGCTAAATGGAAATTTCTCTGAATTGAATGGTGTAAACTGATGACTCAGATAGTATCTTCTGTAAGCAAACTGTGAACTGGAACCCGCCAGACTCACCTGTGCATTTTGTCTATTCTTATAATTACTATCACCATTCATAAACAAATTATCCTCAGTAATTCCTCCACTCTCCTGATTATTTACATTTTGATGAAGGTAATGAGCAAAAAGTTCATAGTTTCCGCTTTTTGAAACATAGTGTCCAGAAAATAACGTATTATTATTGGCTGCCAGTGAGTTTCTGTAAAGTCCCTGAGAACGAAGCCCCATGTATTCAAGAGCAAAATTGAATCTTTTTCCGATATTCTGAGTGTATGTAGATCTCAGAGCTGCTCCGTTTCGCATTGCATTGTGATAAACAAAGGTAGCGGTAGGTGTTTTTACATCGTAATATTTCACATCATTTGCACCAATGATCATATAAGATTTATTGGACGGCAATAAGGAAAGATTCTCTTCAGCATTTACTTCAAATACAAGAGGATTGAATCCTGAACCGATGTTGGCAGGCTGTATTCTTCCGAAGTTATCTTTATTATTTTGCTGTGAAAAGATATACGTTTTATCAAAAGTCATTACAGTATCAAAAACTTTCTTTTCAGAAAACTGAGTCTGATACAGGTAATCATTAATAGTAGGTTTGAAAATTTTCAGAGAATCTTTTTTCCCGGAGTCTATCACCAAAGTGTCTTCTTTTTTGGATTGAGGCTTGGTATCAGCTTTATTAACGACCTGAGCCTTGGCTACACAACTTAAAGACAAGAGTATGAAAAGGATGTACTTCATTATTCATTATTGTACAGCAAAAATAAGAAATAAAAGGACATAAAAAACCCCACAAAATGTGGGGTTAATTTATATAAGTATAATATTTTACTTATTGACCTGTAAATTCTTCATCATAATCTCCAAAACTTCCTAGTGAAGCACCAGTAGTAGGATTTTTAACAAAGAAGTTAACACGAAGTTTCAATACTCTTGTACATGCATTGAATGATGATTTAGTTCCATCAGCAGCATCTTTAATGTAGTTAACACCACCATTAGAGTTAGAACCAAGGCTTTGCTCAGGTGTAGTAACAGCATAAGTATCAGGGTTATACTTCAAAATCATATCAGCACCATTATCCATAAATCCGATAACTTTAAATGTACCAACACCAGCTGTAACTCCTAAATCCTGAATAGTATACACTGCAGTAGGATCTTCTTTCCATGAAGATACATTGTTTTTGAATTGTCCATTTCCAATAAATGCAGAAGACGGACAAGCTTTAGTATACGTCAAAGTATAAGTCTGATCAAAAGATGTATTAGGAATTGATGAAGATTGTAGTTTAAATACAATTACTTTAGGTGCAACGGTAGCTCCTCCTTCAAGAAGTTTTACCTGAAATTTACCATCTGCCTTACCTGCATCAACTGTTACAGTAGGATTTACAATTTGGAAATCTGTACCTTCTACAGCTGTTGAAACAGTTTTATCTACAACAAGTTTTACTTGTGCTGATGAAGACAATGTCTGAATAGTTCCAAAGTCAATATCAACTGTAGTAGAACCTGTTCCCATTTTTACAACGGCTTCGCTTCTTACTCCTTTATTGAAATGTAAATATGGATCTCCATCATAAGTCTGGGCTTCGTCCTTACAACTGTTGAAGAAGAAAACGAAGGAGGCCAATATTAGGAATGCAAATTTTTTCATAGATTTTATATTATTATATTAATAACCTGGGTTTTGTTGAACATTAGGATTTGCATTAATCTCATCCAATGGAATAGGTAATGTAAATCTGTAATCACTAGCAGGTAATGTAAGAGGCATAGACTTATTGTCATCATCATAAACATCTCTGTCTACTCCAACGCCAGCAGCTACCCCCATTCTTTTTAAGTCTAAATAACGGTGACCTTCAAAACATAGCTCTCTTCTTCTTTCTAAAAGAATATCTGCATATGCTTGCTGAGGAGATGTATAAGTAATTGTAGCAGCTAATGACTGTTTAGATCTTGTTCCTCTGATTGATCTAACACGGGTTGCAGCAGTTACTAAATCTCCTTCATGTACAGCAACTTCAGCTAAAATCAGATACATTTCTGATAATCTGAACATTTTGATATCATTTCTTAAAGCCATTGTAGAACTTGCAAGAGGAGCAAGCTTACCTGGATACTTATCTATAACGATAACATCGTCTTCTCTAGCGTTTGGTCCGTTAGGATAAAGCTGATCAAACTTGCTTGAAGGATCAACAAACACATCAAATCTAATATCTCCACCTGGCAATTGATTAAGAAGAGAGAATAACTTTCTACTCATATCATAATTCACAGATCCGTTAATATCAGTTGAGTTTGTAGTCCACAATCCTGCAATATTTGACCAAGAACCAGTAGAACTGTTTGGTCTGTATAACGACCATAGGATCTCTCCTCTACCACCATTAGCAGCAGTTGCATCTTTCCACATGTTAGTATATGCAGTACCATTACCACTTGATAGTGTTAAACCACTAGTAGTGATTGCAGCTGTAGCATTAGCTTTAGCATTCACATCATCCCCTTTGTAGTTATAATATCTTGCTGCAATAGCATTAATTGATGCTTTTTTATCAAAGTAATGTTGTGCAGAAACTCCTGTAGAAACTACACTTGAATTAAAGTTTGTAAGAGCATACTGTAAATCTGCTTCAATTAAAGCAAAAATTTCAGAGTTTTTTACTCTTGGTAATTTTGTAGTAAAAATATCTGCAGGCTCAGTACTAAGCATTACCCCTAAAGCATTAGGATCTTTCATATTTGTGGAGAAATATGATTCCAAAGTAAGGTAAGCATAAGCTCTTACAGCTCTTGCATTAACTAATATACCAGTATATAATGCTTTATTAGCGTCAGATAACGAATTGTAATTAATCAAAGCACTACCTTTCAAAAGGATATTTACTTTATTGATAATGTTATAATTACTCACCCAAATACCTGATGGCTGGCTTGTTGTAGCATTAAGTACAAATCTGTGTGTCAAAATATCTGATGTACTTACACTGCTAGGTCCAAATCCAACCTCGTCTGTGAAAAGAGAAGTAAAAAAGATCTCATTAGTTGGGTTTACAGCCGGGTAAACACTTCCGTTAAGAAACTTCTGCATATCTTCTACTGACTGAAAAGCAACATTTGCATCATTAATTTCTCCATCCTGGACAATTTCTAGTGCATCGTTACATGACGTCAGCACTAAGAAAAACGATAATATATAAAATACTTTTTTCATTTTAATAATTTTTTAGAAATCAATTTTCACCCCTACTGTATACATTCTCGGGTTAGGGTATACACTTAAGTTAGATCCTGTAATTGGTTCAGGGTCGAAACCTCTCCATTTTGTCCATGTGTAAAGGTTTTCCCCTTGTACATAAATTCTAAGTCCTGTAATTGGCAGATTCTGCAACTGCTCTTTTCTAAGCTGATATCCTATTGTAAATGATCTGATTTTCAGGAATGAAGCATCTTTAATAAAGTAGTCTGAATCCGCTGTATATCCCCAATTGGTAGCTCTTAAGCTTGGAACATCAGAATTTGAATTCTGAGGAGTCCATGCATTTAATAAGTCTGTTGACATGTTTGAAGATCCAACAGCACTAGATCCTAATCCTTCAGGATTCGCCAACCAGTAAAGTGCATTATCGAATTTCTTAACTCCTTTTTGGAAAGTAAATAATCCATCAACAAAGAATCCTTTATAGTTAGTTTCGAAACCAAAACTTCCTGCATATTTAGGAATTGGGCTTACATTAAGGAATTGTGCATCTTCCACTTTCGGAGCTTCTGTAACTCCTCCATCTTTAGAGTAGAATAACAGATTACCATTACTCTTATTAACTCCGGCATATTTATATACATACCACTCACTTAGAGTATGACCAGCCATGTTAACTGTTGTACCTGGTTCAGGATCTCCAAAAATGGTATAGTCATTAATTTTGTTATTGTTATAAGAGCCATTAGCAAATACGCTAAAAGTAAGATCATTGGTTTTTATAACATTATAACGTAATCCAAGTTCAATACCTTTGTTAGTCATAGATCCATTATTACCATTTACGGTATAAGAACCTGATACCCCAGAAACCGGAATTGTACTGAATAGATTTGTTGTCTTCTTCTGGTACACATCAAGAGTACCTTCTAATTTATTGTTAAGTAAAGTGAAGTCTAATCCAATGTTCGCCTGAGCAACATCTTCCCACTGTACTAAAGGGTTTCCATAAGCAAAACCTAATCCAAGAACATTCCCATATCCTGTAGGGGAAGTATATAAATCTCTTACAATCTGGCTAGCTGTTAATAAAGGGTTTGATCCAGGAGCTGCTGCAATAATATTCTGGTTACCATTTGTTCCATAAGAAGCTCTTAGCTTAAGAGTATTGAATGTAGATCCTTCCATGAAGCTTTCTTTATCAATATTCCATCTACCTGCAACAGACCAATACGTTGCCCATCTGTTTTCTCCAACAAATCGGTAAGACGCATCTCTTCTTAATGTACCACTGAAACCAAATCTTCCAGCATAGTCATAGTTAAGAGTTCCAAAGACAGCTATTGTTCCTGCTGTAACTCTTGAAGCACTTACTGAAGGGATATAAGGAGATGTAGCAGTGTTATCAAACGGTACATATCCCGTTCCTGAACCTGGTACATACGTTCTTGGATCCAATCCGTTTTGTCTTCTCGTTGTAGATCTATAATTTACTTTATTATATTCCATGTTCACGGAAGCATCCACAGAGTGCTCACCTAATTTCCCGCTATATAAAGCAGAAACTACGTTGTTGATCGTTAAGTCTCTTGTTGTTATCTGATCTTCAAAACCTGTATATTTAGCTGTTCCTTGTGTTGCTAAAGCCAAATATGCCCAAGGCGCTCTACCAGTAATTCTATCACTTTGTCTGTAATCAATACCTAGTTTATTACTGATGGTAAAGTTTTTATTAATATTATAAGACGCTCCTAGGTTAGCACCGATAGATACCTGATCTACCATGTTTGGAAGATTTCCTCTCGTTAGAAGGTTTTGTAATACATAGATATTATTACCATTATTAAAATTGGTTCCAATAGAGTTGAATAACTCCTGTCCGTTAGCATATTTAGTCGGAGATAAATATGGTAATCCCATAAGAACCCCAAGAAGCGGGTTCTGTACAGAGTTATTTCTGATACCAGTATTGGTTTCTTCGTTTAGTTCGTTTCTTCTTGAGAATGCAAGAGCAATCTGTGAGTTAATGTTTAGCTTATTATCTTTAGATTTAGCCTGAATGTTTGACCTAACAGTAAATCTCTTGAAATCCGTAGTTGGTACAGCTCCTCCCTGCTCCATATAACCAAAAGAGTTATAAGAAGACACGTTCGCTCCACCTGTTGAAAGTGCTACGTCATGAGACTGGAACATCTCTGGCTTAAAGAAGTAATCTTTCCAGTTTGTGTTAATTCCTTTAGCTAAAGCATCTTTAGCTTTAAGATATTCTGAGTTAGTATCAGAGAAACCGTATAATTTCATAATCCCCATATACTGCTCAGTATTGGCAAGATTATATTTATCAAGTGGTCTCAATGACATACCTGTCATTCCTGTATAGGAAAGCTTAAATCCACTGTTATATTTACCTCTCTTTGTTCTGATAACTACAACCCCGTTAGCACCACGGTTACCATATACGGCAGTTGCTGCAGCATCTTTCAAAATAGTAGTTGACTCGATGTCATTAGGGTTCAAGTTTCTATATTCTGAAGCATTTGATGGAATATCATCAATAACGATTAAGGCATCTGTGTTACCATTAATAGAACTCGTACCACGAATCAATAAGCTAAACTTAGCAGAACCCGGGCTACCAGAACCACCATTCATGATTACCCCTGGTGCTGACCCTTGTAAAGAAGTTAACATATTGACATTTGGTCTGTTCTCGAAGAATACCTCCCCAACAGTATTAGAAGCAACAGTTGACTTAGGTTTTGTGATACTCTTTGAGTAACCTAGCAAAACTACTTCATCAATTGATGTTTCTTTTTTTACCGTGTCCTTTTTCTTAGTTGTTGTCTGCTGCTGCGCAATTACCATTCCTCCAAAGAAAAACAGCGCCCCAGCACTCAATACACGTAATTTAACATTCATATTAACAAATTTTAATATATTTAATGGGCAAATATGTTAATAAATATTAACATCCGCAAATTAAACCCATGTTTAAACTACGCTTTTTTTTGATATTTCGTTGAAATTTTAAACAAAACAAATAAGATTCAATAATTATAGCCTGTTTTTATTACATAAAAAATAGTTTTTTTTCAGTTTTAATTCACTTTAACAAATTATTAATAACTTAAAAAATATTATTTAGAATCATTATAAATTACCGAGGTATAAAAATAAAAAAACCACTTTATAAAAAAGTGGTTTTCACATATTTAGGATATAATTATTTCAATTTTTTCTTAACAGCTACTTCTTCGTAAACTTCAAGAATATCTCCGGTTTCAATGTCGTTGTAACCTTTTAGGTTCAGACCACATTCGTAACCTTTTGTGACTTCTTTAACATCATCTTTGAAACGTTTCAAACTCTCAAGCTCTCCGTCAAATTTAACAATACCGTCTCTCAACAAACGTACTTTAGACTGTCTTGTCACTTTTCCGGTAAGAACCATACAACCTGCAATTGTTCCTACTTTAGAAATCTTGAATACTTCACGGATCTCAACATTACCGATTACCTGTTCTTGAATTTCAGGAGAAAGCATTCCCTCCATCGCTTCTTTTACTTCATCGATTGCTTTATAGATTACAGAATATGTTCTGATTTCAATTTCTTCACGGTCTGCAAGTTCTTTTGCATTAGCACCAGCTCTTACGTTGAATCCGATGATAATTGCATCTGATGCTGCAGCCAGGTTGATATCAGATTCAGTAATCTGACCTACTCCGGAGTGAAGAATTTTAACACTGATTTCTTCTGTTGATAATCTTTGTAGCTGATCAGAAAGTGCTTCTACAGAACCATCTACGTCTCCTTTCAGGATAATATTCAATTCTTTGAATTCTCCTAAAGCAATACGTCTACCCAATTCTTCAAGTGTCGTATGTTTCTTGGTTCTGATTGATAATTCTCTCTGTAATTGCTCTCTCTTATTAGCAATAGCCTTACCTTCACTTTCATCAGCATATACACGGAATTTATCACCTGCAGTAGGCGCTCCGTCTAATCCTAAGATGGTTGCAGGAATTGATGGACCCGCTTCTGTAAGATTTTTTCCTCTTTCATCAAGCAAAGCTTTTACTTTACCGTGATTTTTACCTGCTACCACATAGTCTCCAACTCTTAAAGTTCCGGTTTGTACCAGCATTGTTGCTACATAACCTCTTCCTTTATCTAAAGATGCTTCAATAACAACTCCATTTGCGGAACGCTCAGGATTTGCTTTTAAATCAAGCATTTCGGCTTGTAATAAAACTTTCTCCAATAATACATCTACGTTATTACCGAATTTAGCTGAAATTTCTTGTGCCTGAACATTTCCACCCCATTCTTCAACTAAAACCGAAGGGTTTAAGCCTGAAAGCTGTTGACGGATGTTATCAGGATTTGCATTAGGTTTATCAACTTTGTTAATTGCAATAATCATTGGAACCTGTGCCGCTTGAGCGTGAGCAATAGCTTCTTTTGTTTGCGGCATCACATCATCATCGGCAGCAATTACAATAATTGCAATATCCGTGATCTGAGCACCTCTTGCTCTCATCGCTGTAAAGGCTTCGTGACCAGGAGTATCTAAGAATGTAATTCTCTGACCATTTTCCAATTTCACGTTATAAGCACCAATATGCTGGGTAATACCACCCGATTCACCGGCAATTACGTTTGTTTTTCTAACATAATCCAGTAATGAAGTTTTACCGTGGTCAACATGTCCCATTACAGTAACTACAGGAGCTCTTTGCAATAAGCTTTCTTCAGTATCAACTTCTTCTTCAGAATCTGTATCTTCAAGATCAGCATCTGAGAATTCGATTTTATAACCAAATTCATCTGCTACTAATAATAAGGTATCAGCTTCAAGTCTTTGGTTCATGGTAACCATTACACCTAATGAGAAACAAGCAGAAATTACTTCAGTTGGAGAAACATTCATTAAGCTTGCCAATTCACCTACAGTGATGAATTCTGTAACTTTCAGAGTTCTGTCTTGTGCTTCAAGCTCTTGCTGACGCTCATCTTGTTCTCTACGGAATGTTCTTTTATCTTTTCTGTGCTTTGCAGATTTAGATTTACCTCCTTTATTAGTAAGTTTTTCTAATGTTTCTTTGATCTGGTTTTTAACTTGTTCGTCAGTTAATTCAACTGGCATAACTCTTTGCCCAGGTCTGTTGTTCTGACCTCCTTTCTTGAAGCCACCACCACCTTGACCTTGCGGACGGTTTCCACCACCTTGGTTATTTCCGAAACGGTTTCCTCCTTGGCCACCCTGACCTTGCGGACGGTTTCCTTGACCACCTTGACCCTGACGGTTTCCTCCTTGGCCACCTTGTCCACCATTGTTGTTATGCGGACGGTTTCCTCCTTGGCCTTGACCACCTTGGTTGTTGTTATTATTATTTCCTGAGTTTTGATTATTCCCCTGACCTTGTTGGTTATTCTGGCCACCAGGTTTTTCAATTCTCTTTCTTTTCTTTTTTGCTCCAGAACCTGGTTTTGGCGCAAATTGAGTCAAATCAATCTTCTCCCCAACAATTTTAGGACCGTCAAGTTTCTGATATACTGTCTCAATTTTCTGAGGCTCCTGAGATTCAGGCTCAGCCTCAGCAGCTTTTGGAGTTTCCACTTTTTTCTCCTCCACAACAGCTGGTTTAGGAGTTTCTTTAACTGTTTCCACAGGTTTCACTTCTTCTTTTTTCTCCTCCATTTTTGGCTTGTCTTTTTTCACAGGTCTGTTTCTAGATTCTATTTGAGACAAATCAATTTTATCCAAAACTTTGAATTCCTGCTTTTCAGGAGCTGCTTTAACTTCCGGTTGTTCTTCTTTCACGATTTCTTCTTTCTTTTCTTCAACCGGTGTTGCAACAGGAGCCACAGGAGCTGCAGGAGCTTCCTCAACTTCAGGCGTCTTAGGTTCTAGATCAATTTTACCTAAAATTCTAGTTTCTGGTTTATTTGCTTTAGCTCTTATCACTTCAGGGGTTTTCTTTTCTTCAATTTCCAGTTTTTCTTCCGGAACTTTAGTGATCACCACCTCATGGGAAGCTTTTCTTTGTTCGCCGTCTTTAGCAAACTCAGCCTCCAATGCAGAATATGCCGATTCTTCCAATTGAGCGTTAGGATTGCTTTCAACTTCGATACCCTTTGATTGTAAAAACTCTACTAATCTGGACATCGAAATATTGAATTCCTTAACCGCTTTATTTAATCTAATTTTTGGCATCTATATTATTTACTGTTTTTAATTTTTAAAATTAAAGTATTTCTTTTTTACTGTTTATTAAGATTTATTTACAATCTTAATCTTCAAATTCTTCCCTTAGAATACGTTTAACCTCTTCGATTGTTTCTTCTTCAAGGTCTACCATATTTAAAAGACTCTCAGTTTCTTTATCCAATACTGATTTTGCAGTTGTAAGTCCTACTTTCTTAAACTCATCCAAAATCCACTGCTCGATATCATCGTTGAATTCTCTCAATTCAACATCATCATCCTCGCTGGACTCTCTGTATACATCAATTTCATATCCTGACAACCAAGAAGCCAGTCTAATATTCTGTCCTTGTTTTCCAATTACTTTAGAAATCTCTTCAACAGGAGTATACACTAATGCATAGTTTTGATCCTCGTTGATGTCAATTTTATTGACGGTCACATTTCCTAATGCTCTCTTCACCAAAATCTCAGGGTTTTTAGACCACTGAATAACATCGATGTTTTCATTTCTCAACTCTCTTACAACGCCATGAATTCTGGATCCTTTTACTCCAACACAAGCCCCTACCGGATCAATTCTGTCATCATAAGCATCTACTGCAATCTTCGCCTTTTCACCAGGAATTCTTACTACTTTTTTCAGCATAATTGTTCCGTCCTGGATCTCAGGAATTTCCAGCTCCAATAATTTCTCAAGGAATTTAGGTGCAGTTCTGGAAATAATAATCTGTGGTTTAGAACCTTTGAAATCTACTGTCTCAACAATAGCTCTGATATTCTCACCCTTTTTAAAGAAATCGGATGGGATCTGGTTTTCTTTTGGTAAAATAAATTCATTTCCTTCATCATCCAGCAAAATCACGTGCTTGTGACGGATATGGTGGATTTCCCCAACAACTATTTCTCCAATTTTATCTCTAAACTGCTCGTACAGCATTGCATTATTGTGCTCCTGAAGTTTTGTAGCCAGAATCTGCTTAAGGGTAAGAATATTTCTCCTTCCTAATTGCGCAACAGGGATTTCCATTGTAAAGTCTTCACCTACTTCGAAGGTAGGGTCAATCTTCTTTGCTTCAGAAATTTCAATTTCCAAATCATCATCTTCAGACATTTCGTCCTCTACAATTGTTTTATTTAAAAATATCTGAAAATCTCCTTTATCCGGGTTTACAATTACGTCAAAATGATCATCTGAATCAAATCTTTTTCTCAAAAGAGTTTTCAGTGAATCTTCAATAATTGCCATAAGATCAATCTTACTGATCCCCTTTTCGTCTTTAAAATCACCAAAGGATTCAATCAACGCTATATTATCCATCTATTCTTTTTTCTTTTTAAAATTTAATTACTACTAATGCTTTTTTGATCTCAGAGTAAGAAATCTCTTTCTCCTCTTCTACATCTACTTTTCCTTTCCCGATATCTTTCGGTTTGCGGTAACGTAAAGTAAGTGTGATCTTCTCTTCATCTACTTTCGACAACTCTCCTTCAATTTTAGAAGAATCCTCCAGCATTACCTCAATTTCTCTTCCAATATTTTTCCCGAACTGTCTTGGTGTGGATAATGGCTCGCTCAATCCGGCAGACATCACCTGAAGGCTGAAGTCGTGCTCTTCACGATCCATATTGAATTCTATTGCGCGGCTTGCATCCAGGCAATCCTGCAGAGAAACTCCGTTATCACCATCTAAAATCACTGTAATATCATCCCCTGCAGAAATTTTAAGATCAATAAGAAACATATCTTTTCTGGTCTCAAGGAATTCATTTAATAATTCTTCAATTCTTTTTCTAAACTCCATAAATATTTATCTTGATTTACAGTACGAAAAAAGGCTTTCTTCCGAAGCCTTCCCATTTTTTCCGTAAATCCATTGCAAATATACGATATTTTTCTAAAAATGCAAAATTATCTTAAGTATCAAGTAAATAGGACCGGTTTCATTCATAATAAATTAAAAGAGTGCATGACAATATTTTTATTACTTTTGTACTTAAATTTTAAAACAGGCATTTTGAATATAACGATTGTAGGAACAGGTTATGTAGGGCTGGTTACAGGAACAACCCTTGCAGAACTTGGCAATTCAGTATACTGTGTTGATATTGATGAAAAAAAAGTAGAAGGTATGAAAAACGGCGTAGTTCCCATCTATGAGCCGAACCTTGAAGAAATGTTTTTAAGAAACATTCAATCTGAAAGGTTATTTTTCACAACCAATCTAAAAGAAGCTTTAGACAAAAGCGAAGTAATATATCTGGCTCTGCCTACACCTCCCGGTGAAGATGGCTCTGCAGATTTATCTTATGTACTTCATGTAGCCAATAATATTGGTGAACTGATGACAGAGTACAAAGTGATTGTCAATAAGAGCACCGTTCCTGTAGGAACTGCGGACAGGGTAAGAGAAACCATCTCTGCTAAAACAAGCATCCCTTTTGATGTAGTTTCAAATCCTGAATTTCTAAGAGAAGGCTTTGCCGTTGAAGACTCCATGAATCCCTCACGAGTAGTTGTAGGCGCAAGCTCCGAAAGAGCAAAAGACATTATGTCTAAAATTTATCAGCCTTTTACCAATACCGGAATTCCCATTATCTTTATGGATGAGAAGTCATCGGAACTTACAAAATATGCTGCAAACTCGTTTTTAGCAGTAAAGATTACCTTTATGAACGAAATTGCCAACTATTGTGAAAAGGTAGGTGCAGATGTAGATAAGGTAAGGCTGGGAATGGGTAGTGATGACAGAATAGGCCATAGATTTTTATTCCCTGGAATCGGATATGGAGGAAGCTGCTTCCCGAAAGATGTAAAAGCCCTTATAAAATCTGGAAAACAGGAAGATTTTAATTTCCAGATTCTTGAAGCTACTGAAAATGTAAATACTACCCAAAAAGTAATTTTAGTATCTGAAATTGAGAAATATTTCGGTGGAAATATCAAAGGGAAGAAAATTGCCATGTGGGGACTTTCCTTCAAAGCAAATACTGATGACATCAGAGAAGCTTCATCTCTTGACAATATTGCCCTTTTATTGGAAAAAGGGGCAGAAGTTACAGCATATGATGCCGTTGCAGAAAACAATGTTCAGAAACTTCTTGGTGACAAAATACAATATGCCAAAGGAATGTATGATGCCTTAGAAGACGTCGATGCATTATTTATAGCTACAGAATGGCCAGAATTCAAAAATCCTAATTTTGAGCTTATGGCTAGAAAAATGAAAAACAAAGTTATTTTTGACGGGAGAAACATGTATCCATTGGAAATCCCCGAACAGAATGGATTTTATTATAAAAGTATAGGAAGAAAGACCATTTCAAAATAAAAAAATGAAAAATATTATCATTACAGGAGGTGCCGGATTTATCGGTTCTCATGTTGTAAGAGAATTTGTAAAAAACAATCCGAACACTACGATCATCAATCTTGATGCTCTTACATATGCAGGAAATTTAGAAAACTTAAAGGACATTGAAAATGAGCCTAATTACGTTTTCGAAAAAGCAGATATTACAAATCCTGAAGAACTTAGAAAAGTTTTCGAGAAATACAATCCCGATGCTGTTGTACATTTAGCCGCAGAAAGCCATGTAGACAGAAGTATTACAGATCCTATGGCATTTATTAACACCAATGTAAATGGAACGGCTAATCTTCTGAATCTTTGTAAAGAGTTCTGGACATTAAACCCAGATCATACCCACGGAAGATTTCCGGATGAAAAAAGAAACAACCTTTTCTATCATATTTCCACAGACGAAGTATATGGAAGTTTAGGTGAAACAGGATTCTTTTTAGAAACCACATCATACGATCCTCAATCTCCATATTCAGCTTCAAAAGCGGCTTCTGATCATTTGGTAAGAGCATATGGAAACACATACGGAATGCCTTTCATCGTATCCAACTGCTCCAATAATTATGGCCCGAATCATTTTCCGGAAAAACTAATCCCTCTTTGTATTTCAAATATCATCAACGAGAAGCCACTTCCTATTTATGGTGATGGAAAATATACAAGAGACTGGTTATTTGTGATTGATCACGCTAAAGCAATTCATCAGATTTTTAAAGAAGCAAAAACCGGTGAGACTTACAACATCGGCGGATTCAATGAGTGGCAGAATATTGATCTCGTAAAAGAACTGATCAAACAAATGGATGCTAAACTGAAAAGACAGGAAGGCTATTCTGAAAAACTGATTACTTTTGTAAAAGACAGACCAGGTCATGATAAGCGTTATGCCATTGATGCGACAAAACTGAATAAAGATCTAGGATGGAAACCATCAGTAACATTTGAAGAAGGTTTAGGAAAAACCATAGACTGGTATCTTGAAAATAAAGAGTGGCTTGAAAATGTGACCTCAGGAAATTATCAGGAGTACTATAGCAAACAATATAATTAAATATTTTTCTGTTCAGAGAAATAAAGAAAAAGTGTTAAAAACAGCTATATCCTTTATAATAGCTCTTGAAGGCGAAAGAAAATAAAACGATAACACAAAAGAAAATTCGTGTAATACGCACCAAAAAATGAAAGGAATAATATTAGCCGGAGGATCCGGAACAAGGCTTTACCCTCTAACCATTGCAGTAAGCAAGCAGTTAATGCCTGTTTATGATAAACCTATGATTTACTACCCTCTTTCCACCCTTCTTTTAGCTGGAATCAAGGATATCCTAATCATTACGACACCACACGACCAGGAAGGTTTTATCAAACTTCTAGGTGATGGTTCCCAAATCGGTTGCAACATAGAATATGTTGTACAGCCAAGTCCTGATGGCTTAGCTCAAGCCTTCATTTTAGGAGAAGAGTTTATCGGCAGCGATTCTGCAGCATTGGTATTAGGAGACAATATTTTTTATGGTTCTGAGATGGGAACTTTATTAAAAAATAAAACCAATCCAGAAGGGGGAGTTGTTTTTGCATACCATGTGGCAGACCCTGAAAGATATGGTGTTGTAGAATTCGACAAAGATCTTAAAGCGGTTTCTATTGAAGAAAAGCCGTTAAATCCAAAGTCAAATTATGCTGTTCCGGGACTGTATTTCTATGATAATAATGTAGTGGAAATCGCTAAAAACATCAAACCTTCTGCAAGAGGCGAACTTGAAATCACAGACATCAACAATGTGTATTTAAACAGTGGCAAGCTTGAAGTAGCTGTTCTTGACAGAGGAACCGCATGGTTGGATACAGGAACATTTGATTCCCTTCATGATGCTTCAGAATTTGTAAGTGTTATTGAAAAGAGACAAGGGTTTAAAATTGGCTGTATTGAAGAGATTGCATTCAGAAACAAATTCATTAATGAAGAAAAACTTCTAGAAACGGCTGCCAAATATGGAAAAAGTGGCTATGGAGAATACCTGAAGCAACTTATCGGCAAATAATAAATATAATTTATAAAATTCTCAAACTATTGGCTTTAAAGCCAATAGTTTTTGTTCATACCAGCAAATATCAATATATTAGTTGTTGTTTATTGATTTTTACAGAAAAAAATCTACAACCCGAAATATATAAGTAAGAATTAATTATTATAAATTTGCAAAAACTTACACAAATGAATGACCCACAACAGAAGTGGACTGAAACGATTGGTTCTGATCATTCGTTATTTGACTTGAAGCTAAAAGAAGTTTGGAGATACAAAGATCTTGTTTACATGTTTGTAAAAAGAGACTTTATATCCAGTTTCAAGCAGACGATTTTAGGTCCCATTTGGTTTTTTATTAATCCCATTTTAACCACCATTGTATATCTTGTCATTTTTGGAAAGATTGCAAAGCTACCTACAGATGGGGCTCCCCCACTTCTTTTCTATTTGGCAGGTGTTACACTCTGGAATTATTTTTCTGCTTCATTATTGGCTACATCATCTACTTTTACAGGGAATGCCGGAATGTTTGGAAAAGTTTATTTTCCTAGACTGGTTACTCCAATATCTATTGTCATCTCCAATCTTATGCGATTTGGAGTTCAGTTCCTTTTATTTATCCTTGCCTGGGCATATTATTTAAGCAAAGGAGAAGTACATCCTAACATCTGGATTCTTGCTACTCCATTTCTGATACTTCTTATGGCTCTTTTTGCTTTAGGCGTTGGGATGATATTTTCGTCCCTTACTACAAAATATAAGGATTTAGCAATGCTGCTAGGGTTTGGGGTAAGTTTGTATATGTATGCAACTCCTGTAATATTTCCGGTCTCTTCATTACCGGGATTCTTTAAAAAACTCGCTTATTACAACCCGTTAACAGGTATTTTTGAATGTTTCAAATATGCATGGATTGGCGTAGGAGACTTCTCCCCTGCCATGCTTGGAATCAGTACTGGTATTATTCTTATCCTTTTAATGATAGGAATTGTTGTATTCAATAAGGTTGAAAAAACTTTTATGGATACGGTGTAATTATTTTCTTGTAATAATTTAAATTTAAAAAAAATGCTGGCTTTAAAAGCAGAAAATATATCAAAACAATACCGTCTGGGACAAGTCGGTACCGGAACACTCTCTCATGATCTCAACAGATTCTGGCATAAAGTAAGAGGAAAAGAAGACCCTTATCTGAAAATTGGAGAAGCAAACGATAGAACAACAAAAGGTGATTCCGAGTACGTATGGTCTCTTCGTGATATCAACTTTGAAATCCAACAGGGAGACGCAGTGGGAATTATCGGAAGAAATGGTGCAGGGAAATCAACACTGCTAAAAGTGTTAAGTAAGGTTACCAAGCCTACTACAGGAAGAATCTTCACTAATGGCAGAATTGCTTCTTTATTGGAAGTAGGAACCGGATTCCATCCTGAAATGACAGGACGTGAAAATGTTTTTCTTAATGGTGCCATTCTAGGAATGACAAGAAAGGAAATAACCAGAAAGTTTGATGAAATTGTAGACTTCTCAGGTGTTGAAAGATATATTGACACTCCGGTTAAAAGATACTCATCAGGAATGTATGTGCGTCTTGCTTTTGCTGTAGCAGCGCACTTAGAATCTGAGATTTTAATTGTTGACGAGGTTTTAGCTGTAGGTGATGCAGAATTTCAGAAAAAGTGCCTTGGAAAAATGAATGATGTAACAAGAGGAGAAGGCCGAACTATTCTTTTTGTGAGCCACAATATGACAGCCGTTAAGGAATTATGTACAAAAGGAATTCTCTTAAACCAAGGGCAGATTGATTACCAGGGAGATATTCTTAGCACCATTATAGAATATCAAAAAAGCAGTGCAAGAGAAAGCTCTTATCAATACAATGGTAATCTGGATGAGGCTATGGGTAATGAAAACATCAGAATAAAAGAGTTTTCAGTGTCTCCTATCAATGGAGATTTGTTAGATATTGATTCTGGAGTGCACGTAAAACTTGTATTTCATAATTACTGCCCTGACATCACACTTGACACCACTTTCGAATTGAAAAACTATGATGAATTAGTCATTTTCCATGTTGGAAAATTTGTTTCAGCAAAAGGAGATGCAAAAGTAGGTGAATATACTGTAGAATTTGATATTCCGACAGGGCTTTTGAATGCTGGAAATTATTATTTTAAACTTTACTTTGGAAAAGATCAGAAAACGCTTCTCTATGGAATCGATAACTTCATCGGCTTTGAAGTAGAAAACGTAAAAGTAGGAGACGTTATGTATATATATCCCGGAGTAACGAGACCTGAATTTGATTATAAAGTACAAACACCATGATTCCCAAAATAATAGAACTTCCAAAAATATACGATAAAAGAGGAAACCTATCCTTTTTTGAACATCCCAATCAACTACCTTTTAAGATAGAGAGAACCTATTGGATATATGATGTACCCGGTGGAGAAATAAGAGGAAGCCATGCTTTCAAGGAACAGCAGGAATTTATTATTGCTCTTTCCGGAAGTTTCGATGTAGTAATTCATAATGGAAAAGAAGAACAAAAATTCTCCTTAAACAGGTCTTATTATGGATTGTATATTCCTAAAATGTTTTGGCGCAGATTGGAAAACTTTTCAACAAATTCATTAGCACTGGTTGTTTCTGATAAACAATATAACGAAAGTGATTACATAAGAGATTTCGAAGAATTTAAAATACTGGCGAATGAAAAATAATATTTCTGTATTTGATTGTAATGTTATTGATCTGGGTAAAATTAGTTTTGATGAAGGTAACCTTACAGTAGTTGAAAATAACTCATCATTTCCTTTTAATGTAAATAGAGTTTTCTATTTATATGATATTGCAGGTGGGGAAAGCAGAGGTGCACATTCCCATAAAGAATGTCATCAATTTCTAATTGCAGCAAGCGGTAGTTTTGAAGTTTCATTAGATGATGGAAAATTCAAAAGACAGGTTTTTCTAAACCGTCCTGATTTAGGGTTGCACATTCCACCAGGGATATGGGCTTCAGAGATTAACTTTTCTTCAGGAGCAATTTGTTTAGTTATGGCATCTCATTCATATAATGAGAAAGACTATATAAGAAACTATGAAGACTTTAAAAATTACCGAAATGAAATTTAATAATAAGAATGTATCCATAAGTGATAAAGCCAAAATAGGCAAGAATGTAAAAATAGGTGACAATACTGTAATCTATGACAATGTTGTTATTGGAGATAATTCCATTATTGCTAATGATTGTGTTATCGGAGAGCCTCTTAATGATTATTACTTTAAAGATGATTATATAAATCCTGAAACCATAATCGGTGAAAATGCTTTAATAAGAAGTCATACCATCTTATATGCAGGTTCTCGTTTTGGAAATAATTTTTCTACCGGACACAGAGTTACAGTACGAGAGAACTCTGTTTTCGGAAACAACTGCAGATTGGGAACCGTTACGGATATACAGGGGCATGTTACTTTTGGTAATGATTGCTGGCTTCACAGCAATGTTCATATTGGCCAAAAGTCTACCATAGGAAATTTTGTTTTTATTTATCCTTATGTAGTACTTACCAATGATCCGACACCACCTTCTGACATGTGTATAGGTGCTACTATCGGAGATTTTTCTCAGATAGCAGTAGGTTCTGTTTTGCTTCCTGGAACAATAATCGGAAAACATTGTTTGGTAGGTGCACAATCTCTTGTAGGAGGTGAGCATGAAGACTACTCTTTAATTCTTGGGAATCCTGGAAGAAAAACCAAGGATGTACGTTCTATCAAGTCGAGAGAAACAGGAAAATCCCACTACCCTTGGCCTTATAATTTTTCAAGAGGTTTACCTTGGGAAAAAGAAGGCTTTGAAGAATGGAAAAAAGAAAACGGATACGAAAACGATTAAGTAAAATAATTGAAAAACAATAGTTTCAGATACGACATTTCTTTTCTGCGTGCATTTTCGGTACTCGCAGTACTTTTCTATCATTATAAATTTCAGTGGTTTAAATCCGGATTTATTGGTGTCGACATATTTTTCGTTATTTCAGGGTTTTTAATGACCAAAATTATTTTATCTTCCTTTGATAAGGGAAGATTTAATATCTGGGATTTTTACAGAAGAAGAGTGATCAGAATTATTCCTGCACTTTTAGGAGTAGTGGTAGTGTTCTCATTCCTTATATTTCTTTTTCTTCAACCGCAGATTGTCAACTTTTTTAGAAGTGCTTTTTCCAGTGTCCTTTTTTTTTCTAATATTTATTATTATCTGAATAATGGATACTTCGACGCATCTTCTCAATACAACTTCCTGTTACATTCTTGGTCCCTTTCTGTGGAATGGCAGTTTTATTTAATCTATCCGCTCATATTACTTCTTTTAAAGAAATTATATACCACTAAAAAAAACATTTTTATTGCAGTCTTTTTAGCATTAGCCTTTATTTCATTTGGTGCTATGATGATTCATAGGAGTTATGACCCAGATTTTTCCTTTTACATTTTTTATCCCAGAGCCTGGGAAATGATGTTGGGAGGACTTGCATTTTTATTGGAAGACAAAATACAGCATATTCCGAAAAAGGTAAAGCTGGTATTGGCTTTAACTTCTCTTTCAGCAATACTATCTTTTATTTTTCTCTTTCATGCTTCTTCGTGGCCATCGTTGTACACAACAATTCCAGTGTTTTTTACAACATTGCTTATCAGCCTGAACTATGAATTCATAGCGTACAAAAATAAAATAGTTACCTACCTGGGAAATATCTCTTATTCCCTGTATCTCTATCACTGGCCATTGTATGTACTGATTCTGTTTTTTGAGGTGGATAACAGTTGGAAATATCGTGCTCTGGCAATATTGGTGTCGTTTATTCTTGCCATACTATCCTATGAAGGAATTGAAAAAAGAAACTATTCTGATAAAGCGAAATCTGTTCTGGCAGTAAGTCTGATTATATTCATTTTTTCATTTTCAATAACGAAAGTAGATGCTGAAAATTATACAGATGAAAATAAAAATCTGATCAATACAACTTCAGGCTATAAGTACAGCAAAAAAGCTGAACATCAATATAAACTTGATATTAAACATCTTTCACATAAGGATTATAAAACAATTATACAGAATTTGGATGTTCCTGTTTCTGATAAAAAAAATATTGTTCTTTTAGGAGACAGCCATGCCGGAATGTTTTCTGAAACTGTTAATAATATCTTTGCGGATAAAAAAGAGGTCAATCTTATCCAGATCACTGCAGATGCCACTTATCCAATGGAAAACTCTAAAAGTGCCTATTCTAATTCTGTAAACTATTTCAATTATATATTCAAAGAGTACTTCCCAAAATACTATAAAAATATAGACCTTATTATTATTAATGCTAATTATTCAGGGTATCCAGAAAAAGAGATAAAAAATAACCTCAAAATAACTGAACAGTATTTTTCAAAATATAATATTCCTACTCTTTATATAGGGATGACTGACGTTTATGCCATAGATTTTCCGACCTATTATTATATCAAGAAAAAGTACCATGCAAATATGTATACAGAGGAAAAGAAGTTTAAAAAGACTGAAGAATTCAATACTTTTCTAAAAAATTATTTAGGTGACAAGTATATTGATCTGCTCAATGTAAAGATTAATAAAGTATCTCCAGAAAATTATCCCTACATCTATGACACCAATCATTTAACACTGTTTGGTACAGAACAATATAAAAATATTTTATCACAAAATGTCCTTAAAAGTAGCATAAACAGAAACAATAAAAAAAATGATTAAGCCCTTAACTTCCTTAAGATTCTTTTTTGCTTTTTTTGTCTTTTTAAGTCATTTATCATACTTAAAAGAAGACAAAAACTATAAAGGCATATTTGAATCTGTCTTTTCAGAAGGCTTTTTAGGAGTGAGCTTCTTCTTTATATTAAGCGGATTTATACTTGCACTTAATTACAGAGATAAATTTATTAATAAAAAAATCACACTAAAAAAGTTTTATATTGCGAGACTTGCCAGGATTTATCCTTTGCATTTTATAACAATGCTTGTTTCTATTTTTGCTCTTGGGAGTGGTTTTAAAAATTTGTTATATAATGTTTTGTTAATTCAAAGCTATATTCCGGATTCTAAGGTTTTTTTCTCATATAATGCTCCATCTTGGAGTATTTCAGATGAAATGTTTTTTTATGCTTTGTTTCCAGCTTTAATAATTATTGTCTATAAATTATCTAATTTTCTTAAAATAACAATATTAGCAGCATTTATATCTCTTATCCTTTTTTTAAATTTTATATTAGTTGATGAGAAAGAAGCTCATTATTGGCTGTACATATCACCATTTATAAGAATTTTTGATTTCCTTTTAGGAATTCTATTATTTGATCTGCTACTTTATCTTAAAAATAAAAAGCCGGAGCTAAAACAATCTTCACTCAATTTTTTAGAAATAGGTGGCATTATTACTTTAATAGTCTTTTTGATTTTTCATGAAAAAATTGCTATAAATTATAGATTTTCAATTTATTACTGGCTGCCCATGTGTATGATCATCTTAGGAGCATCAAGTTCTTTTATTTTTAAAGAAACTACCACCTGGACATCAAAAGTTCTTTCATGGAAAGGCCTTGTATATTTAGGTGAGATAAGTTTCGGATTTTATCTTATCCACTATTTAGTTTTAACATACACACATAAACTTAATGGTTTAATTGGGATACATCTTAAGAATTTTCCCTTTACAGTAGAAATGTTTTTCATCACACTTATTACAAGTATATTTGCTTTTGAATGCATCGAAAAACCATTAAATAATAAAATAAAAAATTTATTCTCATGATTAAATTCCTCGACTTACAAAAAATCAATTTAAAGCATCAGGAAGAAATTGAAACAAAACTTTCACAGGTTTTCCGTTCCGGATGGTATCTAATGGGGCAGGAACTTTCATCTTTTGAAAGCAATCTTTCTGAATATATAGGAGCTAAACATGCTATTGGTGTTGCTAACGGTTTGGATGCGTTACGCCTTATTCTTCGTGGATATATTGAAATGGGAATAATGGATCGTGGAGATGAAATTCTTGTACCTTCCAATACTTATATTGCTTCCATTCTTGCCATTTCAGACAATGGTCTGATTCCTGTTCTTGTAGAACCTGATATTAATAATTATAATATTGACATTGCAAAAATTGAAGAAAAAATCACTTCAAAAACAAAAGGAATTCTGATTGTTCATTTATACGGAAGAACTGTTTTCTCTCAAGAACTCAAGGATCTGGCTGGAAAACACCATTTAAAAGTAATAGAAGACAACGCTCAGGCTATCGGAGCAATATGGAACGGAAAAAAATCCGGTAACTTAGGAGATGCAGCCGGCTTCAGCTTTTATCCTGGAAAAAATCTGGGTGCATTAGGTGATGCAGGAGCTATTACGACCAATGATGACGATTTGGCAAAAGTAATCAGGGCATTGGCAAATTATGGATCTAATCAGAAATATGTCAATATTTATCAGGGATTAAACTCCAGGTTGGATGAAATTCAGGCTGCGGTTCTCGGTGTTAAGCTGAAATATATTGATGAGGAAAACACGGTAAGAAAAAATATTGCGAAAAAGTATATTACAGAAATATCAAACCCCAAAATAATTCTTCCGGAAAATCCAGCGGAGGCAAATGAACATGTTTGGCATTTATTTGTCATCAGAACAGAAAACCGTGATGAGCTTCAAAAGTATTTAACTGAAAATGGTATTCAGACACTGATACACTATCCTATCCCACCCCATAAGCAGCAAGCTTATAAAGAATGGAATGACCTGTCTTTCCCGATCAGTGAAAAAATACATGAAGAAGTATTAAGTTTACCTATCTCTCCTGTAATGACGGAAGAAGAAGTTGAAAAAGTAATAGAAATAGTAAACGGATTTTAAAGTTTTTACCTCTTAAAAAGCTCGTATTCAATAAAGTAAAATATCATGACAGAATTGCCTCTGGTTTCAATTTTATGTCTTAGCTACAACCAAGAAAGGTTTATAGTAGAATCTTTAGAAAGTTTCAAATCTCAGAAATACAGTAATATTGAGATTCTGATTTGTGACGACTGCTCTAAGGACAATTCTGTAGAAGTCATTAATAGCTGGATTAAAAATAATCCTCAGCTGGATATCCAGTTTATTCCCCATTCTCAGAATAAAGGGATTTGTAAATCATTGAATGAACTCCTGAACATATCAAAAGGTAAGTATATTGTTACAATAGCCCTGGATGATCTTATGGAGGCTGATAAAATAGAAAGGCATGTGGCTATTCTTGAAAAATCATCTCCTAACGAAGCTTTGGTGTTTTCAAATGCTCACATAATAGATGATAATTCAGTACGTTTTCAAAATACTTTCATTCCTTATTTTCACAGATATCTGACTATTGAATCCGGGAACTTTTACAAAACATTACTCGAAGATAATTTTCTTCCTGCAATGTCATGCGTCACCAAATCTTCTTTGATAAAAGAGATTGGAGGCTGGGATGAGACGTTAACTTTTGAAGATTATGACATGTGGTTGAGATTAAGCCAAAAATATGACTTCATCTATGATGACTACAAATCCTGCAGCTATAGAATGCATGCTACAAACTCTCATAAAAAGAAAAACTTTTTAGATGTATCTTTTTTTGATATTTATCTGAAACACAAAGAACAGCCTGAAATGAAAAAGAAAATCCTAAAACTTATTCATGAGGCTTATAAAGAAAACAGATTGACTGAAAATCACAAAAAATACCTTAGAGAACTTGATAATAAAACACTTACCGAAAAATTAATTTTAAGAAATGTAGGAAAGTTTACCTTCAACACACTGCATTATCTACAAAAAGTGTATTATAAAAGTTGGTAACATTATTCTTAATCAATTATGAAAAAAATAAAGCCCCTTGCATTTTATCTCCCTCAATACCACCCTGTCCCTGAAAATGACGAATGGTGGGGAAAAGGATTTACAGAATGGACGAATGTAGGAAAAGCCCAACCTTTGTTTGAGGGACACGAACAACCTATATATCCCGGAGATCTGGGCTATTATGACCTGCGTGTTCCTGAAGTAAGAGAACAGCAGGCTCAGATGGCGAAAGACTATGGAGTACACGGATTTATCTATTATCACTATTGGTTTGGTAACGGGAAACAATTACTGGAACGTGTTGCCAACGATGTGCTAAAATCAGGGAAACCGGATTTTCCTTTTTGCTTCTGCTGGGCCAATGAAACATGGTCGGGTATATGGCACGGATTATCAGAAAAAATACTTGCAGAACAAGTTTATCCTAATGAACAGGACTTAATTGCCCATTTCGAATATCTTCTCCCTTTCTTCAAAGACGAAAGGTATATAAAAGTGGACAACAAACCTCTTTTAATCATCTATGATTCCAATCATTTACAGAATGGAGACCCTCACTATATTTCAAAATTCCGCGAACTTGCAAAGCAGAACGGATTTGATGGTTTATATGTAATGGCATCCAATAAACTCCGTGATGATCTTGATTTTAAATCTATGGGATATGACAGTAAGATTTCCAATGCTTTTCAGAAAGCATGGCTGCCTCATATTGATAAAAAAGAATATATCTCTCATTCTCAATATTATAAAAACAGAATAAAAGGATTAATCGGAATCAAGAAAAAAGAACAGCCTAAAGTCAGAATTCAGGACGCTGAAGCTGTCGTCAATGATTTAAAGTTTGAAGAAAGCAATGTTCCTACTTATCCATGTGTACTGCCTAATTGGGACAATACTCCAAGAAGTGGTTACAGAGGTATCATATTGGCGAATAATTCCCCGGAACTATTCGAAAAACAGGTTGAAAAAGCGGTAGAATATCTTGAAGATAAAAAAGAGTATCCGGAACAGTTTTTAATTGTTAAATCCTGGAACGAATGGGCAGAAGGAAATATTCTGGAGCCCGATAGAAAAAATGGTTTCGGATATTTAAATGCATTAAAAAAAATACTGAATAAACACAGCCGAAATGAGTAAATTCAGCGTACTTATTGCCAACTACAACAATGGACATTTTTTTGAAAAATGTTACCAAAGCTTAGTTGCCCAAACTGAAACAGACTGGGAAGCTATCATTGTGGATGATGGCTCTACGGATAATTCTCTGGAGATCATCAAAAAAATCATCGGGGATGATCAGCGGGTTAAAATAAATCTCAATGATCAAAACAGAGGAATCGGATATACAAAAAGGAAATTAATTGCTCTTGCAGAATCAGAAATATGTGGTTTTTTAGACCCTGATGATGCATTAACCCGACATGCTCTGGAATTTGTTTTAAAAACCCATTCCGAAAATCCGGAAGCAGGATTGGTGTATTCCAATTTTGTACGGTGTGATGAATACCTCAACCCGGTATCTGTTCATAAAGCCAAACAAATCACAGAATTAGATCAGTCTTATTATAATTTCAATGCGGAAATTTCACATTTTGTTACTTTTAAAAAGAAGATTTATGAGAAAACATCCGGTATTGATCCTTTTCTAAAAATTGCCGAAGATAAAGACTGGTACATGAAAATGTGCGAGATAGCTCCGGTAAAATATATTGATGAAGACTTATATTTATACAGAATCCATGACAGTGGTATCTCTACCACTAAAAATTCTGAAAAAGCATTGTTCTGGCACTGGGTAGCCCTGATAAAAATGGCAGAAAGAAGAAACATCAGCGTGGAAGATCTTTTTCTTCAAAGCTATGTTCCAAAAAATAAATACGATCATGCTCTCAATCAACTGAATCATGTAAAAAATTCAAGATGGGCAAAATTGGGTAATAAACTTGGTTTTTTTAAAATATTTAAAAACCTTTAAAATCTATTGAACCTAAAAGATTTAGCAGATAGTAACGAACATCTTAATTAGACAAAACACTTATGATTATTGGTAATGGAATTCTGGCAAACGCCCTTAGGCTTTATGATAAAGAAGATGTTATTTTTTTCGCATCAGGAGTTTCCAATTCACTGGAAAAGAACCCTGCTGAATTCGAAAGAGAAATAGCTCTCCTGAAATCAGTGATTAGCCAGAATGCTGATAAAAAGCTGGTCTATTTTTCCACATGCAGCATTTACGATCCCAGTAAATCTGGCAGCCCTTATGTTCTGCATAAACTTACGGTTGAAAAAACTATCGCAGAGCAATGTTCAAGCTTTGTTATTTTCAGAGTAGGAAATGCAGTAGGCCGTGGGGGAAATCCCAATACACTGATCAACTTTCTTAAAAACTCAATCGTATCAGAAAATAAACTCACAATCCACAGCAATGCGAGAAGAATTCTGATCGGTACAGATGATATTGCAGCATTTGTAGCCAAACATATACAAGACCTCAACAATGAAATTATCAATCTGGCCTATCCTTACCAGTATTCACTGCCAGAGATTTTGGTCCAGCTGGAGAATCATCTTGTTAAAAATGCGGATTATGAAAGTGTAGATGAGGGTTCTTTTTACAATATAGAATTCGACAATTTTACAATAGATTATTTTGAAGGATTATCACCTGATGAATACCTGAAAAAGCTTTATTCATCTTATTTATGACAGTTCATTCAGCAAAACACTTAATACCCCTCAATGATATAGAAGCTTCCCCTTCTGTTTCCGGAAAAAATAATTTTGTACCTTCGGCATCATCATTAAGGTTGGAGGAATAAGCATATTAAAAAAGCTGTAACCTTGTATAAAGTGGAAAATAAAAAACACATTAAACCTCTTGAATAAAAATGAAAATGAATCCCAAAATATCCGTAATTGTTCCCTGTTATAATCAGGCTCAGTTTTTAGATGAATGTCTCCAGTCTATATTGGATCAGACATATGAAAACTGGGAATGTATTATTGTGAATGACGGATCTCCCGATAATACTGATGAAGTGGCAGATAGATGGGTGAAAAAAGACAGTCGCTTTAAATACCTTTATAAAGAAAACGGCGGTTTATCTTCTGCAAGAAACGCAGCCCTGGAAATCGTTACCGGAGATTATATTCAGTTTTTGGATTCCGACGACCTCATCCACCGGGAAAAGTTTTCAAAAAGCCTTGCCGGAGACAAAGAATATCCATTGATGGTAAGCCAATATACAATCTATAGAAACCAGACTCACCTTCCGGGTTATAAAGATGTAGAGCAGAGTTTCCTTACATTTGACGGAATTGTGTACGGCTGGGATCTGAGTTTTTCTATTCCTATCCACTGTGCTTTGATCCATAAAAAACTTCTGGAAGGTTTCCTTTTTGACACAAGTCTTACCAGCTGTGAAGACTGGGTAATGTGGATTTATATCACCAAAGATAATCCCGATGCTCTTTTGATTAATGAGCCCCTCGCTCATTACAGAAAAGATGTCAATGATAATATGTCAGCAGATCCTCTCAAAATAATGAAGCAGCGCCTTAAAATTTTACCAACATTAAAAAAACTTTATGGCGAAGAGGTGCACGACAAGCTTGCTTATCTAATCATAGAGGTTCGTACAACCCAGCTGGTACAGCAAAGAAAGGAATTTCAAAAAATGATTCCTCTGGCTGTGGTCGCAAAATATCTTTCTTTTAAAAGATTTTATTACAAGTATTTTCGAAAAAATGCAGACGGTTAAACTTCTGTTTTACTACCGCCAGACAATTAAATATCCATAAAAACTACACAAATGAGCCGGTACTGCCCAACGGATTAACAGCAGAAACCCAGGAAAATTATATAACTTTAAATAAATTTATTTAGATGAGTCAATTTGTACACGTTATAATGACAAGATTCAATGTTCCTACGAAAGGCTGGAACGAAACACGTTCAGGATTTAAACCACTTACTGAAGAATGGCTGGATGACAGGTTCAAGCTATTCAGAACTTACGTACTTCCTTCTTATAAAAATCAAACCAATCAAAACTATATCTGGCTAACTTTCTTTGACATTAATACGTCTGACAAGTTTAGAAAAATCATCAAAGAAATAGAAGCAGAATACCCTACTTTCAAAGCTGTTTTTGTAGAAGATTTTGATGTTATGAAAACTAAGGCTGTAGAAATAATTCCGCAGTATTTCACTCCGGATACCAAATTTGTGATTACCAGTGAGCTGGATAATGATGACATGCTTCATCAGGATTATGTAAAAACTGTACAGGAACACTTCAAACCGATACATGATCTGGTAATAGATTTAAGAAGAGGATACCAGCTTACCATGCTTCCGGGCCGTAAAGCAGTTGTGAATGTCTATAATGATGTCGTAAACCCATTTGTAAGTTTAGCAGAAAGTATAGACAACTTCAAAACAATGTTAAAAGAAAGAGCTCACAACAGCTATCGCCATTACCCTAATTTTTCGGTGGAAAACAGCAAAGAGATGTATATCCAGATTATCCATCAGTATAATTTAATGAATGTCACCTTTAAACATAAAGCTGTTTCTGAGGTAGATTTTTCAGAATATGGAATGACGGAAGACACTAAATTTACGATAGACGGATTCAAGACACTTAAGCATAATATTTCCAGAGTACCATTTGTAATGGGACTTATTTTGAAAAAAATATTTTAAAGATAAGATCCGTCCGGTTATGAAACTTAACAATCTCCAGATATTAAGAGGGATTTCAGCGTTATTGGTATGTTGTTTCCACTTTCGTGAAACCATCAATTTACCAGGGCTGAATCTTGGCGATCTCCTATTCAAAAAAGGGAGTATCGGTGTCCCCGTATTCTTTATTATCAGCGGATTTATAATGGCTTTTACCACTCAAAAAATAAATTTCAGTAAGGACTCTTTTCAGCAAATTATTTTGTTTTACAAAAAAAGAGTGATCAGAATTGTTCCGCTGTATTATCTTTTGACATTTGCCGCAATGATACCAGGAGGCAGTTTCCTGCTGTATTTTTATGGATCCGGGCTTCATGAGCTTATCCATTCATTGTTATTTCTTCCAACCAGGAAGGGATTCCCGGTGCTATTCTTAGGCTGGTCTTTAAATTTTGAGATGTTCTTTTATCTTATATTCGGGCTCTCATTATTTTTCAAGGAAAAGAGGTATTATTTCATAGCAGGTTTTTTCATTCTGACATCAATTTTAAGTTCCTTCATTCAATTTGAAAGCCCTTATCTGCAGATGGTAACTCACTCTCTGAATCTTTATTTTGTTGTGGGGATTCTTTTTGCTCTTTTACTGAACAAATATACAGTCCCAAAGAATTGGGCTGCCATAATCTCTGTAATAGGAATATCCTCATTCATACTGGTTTTACTTAGTATTATTCCAATTGATAATGATTGGGTAAAATTGTCCATTATTTCCACGTTTGTCTTTGCTTTTCTGACCTTTGATTATATCTTCCATTTTAAAGGAAATAAATTATTGATCTTCCTCGGAGACATTTCTTACTCATTGTACTTATCACATCCTTTTGTGGAAATTGTTTTGAAAAGATTTAAAGTTGAAGGCTATCTCAGCATTCCTTTTTTCCTTCTTAAAATTGTTTCGGTCATTATAGTGGCTTCCCTTCTGTATTATTTTGTAGAGAAAAAAATTACGAATTATTTAAAAGTGAAATTAAAAGCATAATTTGACATTAAATTTTCAAAGAAATTTTCAAAAATTTCATTATAAATAAATTTTACCCACAAGCTAAATAAAGCACACTTAAACGGGACAACAACTCTACTAAACGAATTATATTCTCTAAAAACAAAACATAAAAGGTTTTTACACATTCCCTAAAGAAAACATTCACCCAAAAACACAAAAAAATAACTCATTATGATTTAACTTTTATATATGTGACAAATCAAATACGCGCATATATAAAAATACAAGTGACTTTATTCAAGATGAAAATACCTTTATTTTACATCCCAAAAACCAGACATAAATATTTTCTGGAAATTAAAAAAAAATACAAATCAGAAAAGTATATTATCCCTATTGGTAAAGACTGCCACGCAGCTCATTCATTAGATATTCTCAACATCAGAAACCAGAGTCTGCCTTATGACTGGATACGCTTAAGATCTATGTCCGGACTTAGAACAGTAAGTCAGAATATTCAGGAACGCTTTACATTTTTTCTTTCTGATCTTAAAAGAAACGAAAAAGGAAACACCTACGCCGAAAAATATCCGGAAGCGGAGTTCACCCATGCCAAAGCAGTGATAGATGATCCAAAGCTCAGAAGTACCTTTGAAAAAAGGTGTCAAAGAGCACTTGATATCATTAGCCATCAGTCTGTAGCCTTTCTTCATATTATAGAAATTACCAAGTTCGGATTCGAGGAAGCTAGCTCATTTTGTACTATGACAAAAGATTTTACAAAAATTTTAAAGCCGGAAGACTCCCTTCATATTTACATGCGCTTTGATGAAGAAATAGAAAATGAAGAGATATGCAATTTTCTCCTTAACGAAATTCCAAAAATTCCTCAGGTATACATCACAACATATGTTCGGGAGAAAACCAAACACGGGATCTGGGGAAATGAAAATGAATATCCTCAATTATATAAATCACTTAATTTAAAAATCAAAAGGGTATTTCCGATCATTGCTATCAAATAAAAAGCTTAGTTTTACATGCATAAAACATAATCCGATAAAATGAAAATTTCTGTAGTTATTCCCGTCTACAATGCTGAGAAATATGTTTCCCAGGCTGTAGAATCTGCCCTTCAGTTCGACGATGTGCATGAAGTAGTATTATCATCAAGGCAATACATGACAAAAGTGCTCATATCTCTCCGGAAAACAGTAAGGATATGTACATTCAGTTTGTCCATCAATATAACTTAATGAATATTACCTCTAAACATAAAGCCGTTCCAGAAGTAGATTTTTCAGAATACAGAATGACAGAAGATACCAAATTTACAATAGGTGGGTTCAAAACACTTCGCCACAATATTGCCAGAATACTGTTTGTAATGGGGTTTATTTTGAAAAAGATCTTTAAAAAATAAAATTCATACAATCATGAAACTTAACAATCTTCAGATATTAAGGGGAATCTCAGCCCTATTGGTATGCTGTTTTCACTTTCATAAAACGATAAATATACCTGGGATGTACCTTGGCAATATTCTATTTGCACAAGGACATATTGGTGTTCCTGTATTCTTTGTTATTAGTGGATTTATAATAACTTTCACTACTCAGAAAATAAATTTCAGCAAGATCTCTTCTCAGCAGATTACTTTATTTTACAAAAGAAGAATTATCAGAGTTGTTCCGCTGTACTATCTTTTGACATTTGCAGTAATTTTTCTATATTCTCATCGGCCTGGACTTTATGAGCTTATTCATTCATTATTATTTCTTCCGACTAAGGAGATATACCCGGTACTTGAGGTTGGTTGGTCTTTAAATTTTGAGATGTTCTTTTACCTTATATTTGGGTTCTCATTACTTTTTAAAGAAAAAAGATATTATTTCATCATAGGATTTTTCGTTCTGGCTTCAGTTTTAGGATATTTTATTCATTTTGATAGTCCCTATCTGTTAATGGTAAGCAATTCACTAAATCATTATTTTGTGATGGGAATTCTTTTTGCACTTTTACTGAATAAATATACAATTCCCAAGAAATGGGCAGCAATAATTTCTGTAATAGGGATAGTATCATTTATACTTGTTTTGCTTAGTATTATTCCACTAGATAATGATTGGATAAAATTGACAATCATATCCATATTTGTCTTTTCTTTCTTAACTTTTGATTTTGTATTTCATTTAAAAGGAAACAGATTTTTAATTTTTCTAGGAGATGTATCCTACTCCTTATATCTCTCCCATTCTTTTGTAGAGATTATTTTAAAAAAGTTGAAAGTTGAAGTTGAGGGTTACCTCAATCTGCCTTATTTCCTTCTTAAAATCATTATCGCCATTGCACTGGCTTCATTTCTATATTATTTTGTAGAGAAAAAAATAACCCATTATTTAAAAATAAAATTAAAAGCATAATACAATAAAAAATGAAAATTTCTGTAGTTATTCCCGTCTACAATGCCGAGAAATATGTTTCTCAGGCTGTAGAATCTGCCCTCCAGTTCGACGATGTATATGAAGTAGTATTAGTAGAAGACAAATCTCCAGACAATGCATTAGAGGTATGCCGGGAACTTGCTGAAAAATATGACAGAGTAAAGCTTTTTCAGCATCCTGACAAAGGAAATCACGGAGCCGGTGCCAGCAGAAATCTGGGAATGGAAAAATCAGAAGGAGATTTCATTGCATTCCTTGATGCCGATGATTACTATCTTCCGAACCGTTTTGATGCAGAAAGAGAACTGTTTCCCAATACAGAGGTAGACGGAGTTTACGGTGCCATTGGTGTCCATTATTATTCTGAAAAAGCAAAAGAACAATATTATAAAGTCTTTGGTGACCGCCTGACTACGGTTTATAAAAAACACCATCCTAAAGATGTATTTCCGGGACAGCTTAATATGAAAGGTACTTTTGGGCTTTTCAGTATTGATGCTTTAACGATCCGAAAAAGCTCTTTAAAAAATCTGGAGTATTTCTTTAAAACTCATTTAAAACTTCATCAGGATACAGAGTTTCTATTCAGACTCTCCTACTATTTAAATTTATATCCGGGAATTCTCGATAAGGCAGTGGCTGTAAGAGGAGTTCACGAGAATAACAGAATTACCAAAATAGATGCAAGAGAAGTAAAACCTGCATCTACAAGAGTTCTACTTTGGAAGGAGGTCAATCATTGGGCTGAAAATGAAAATACCATTCCTGATGACATTAAGCTTCACATTAAAAGAGTATACAGAAGCTTCCAGATTGCCAATGCTCCTTTTTTGAAAAAATGGGGAATGATTACAAAGTATCTGTTGACAGATTATAAAAGTATACGTTCTGGAATATACAATATCAACTTCAGAAAAGATTTGTTCTAGATTAGAGTATTCTAAGATAGATATACTGTCTGGCTATAAAACTAAATGTTTAGTTTTATAGCCAGACACTCATTTTAACGCTTTACAAAATGAATCTTTCTTAAAAGATCACGCATCGGTTTTTCAATAAATTGGTAAAAAATTGCTGAACTGAACAGCATAACAATAATGTAAATTACAAATACAATATCAATACTGAATGTGTAGTGCTGCCATTCTAAAAATTCTCTTACAAGATAGAGAACAGGAATATGAGTGATGTATATACCATAGCTTATTTCGCCAAGATACTCCAGCGGCTTCAGTGAAAAGAACCTGCTCACTCTTCCATTATTAGCTGAAATCAAAATAATTGCGGGAACAAAAAGCAATGCCATTAAACCGTTGTGATAGAAAAGCGGAACAAACATCAGAGATATGAGGATTAATAAGAAAACAATGATAACCTGACGATCGTAATTTTTTTGTTTATAGTTTCTGACGAAAAATATTCCTGCCAGATTACCGATCAGAAATTCATTAAGGTGCCAGAAAGGAAAATAATACAAAAACTCATGGCTTTTCGTGTGAGGCCCTTCATAAGCTCCATACACCGGATATAAGTTCGAAAACACCTGAGTTATTAACCACAATCCAATTGCAAATATCCAGATTGTTTTATTTTTTTTAGAATAGAAATAGTTATATAAAAAAGGAAAAAGAAGATAGAAGAAAAACTCTACGGAAATAGACCATCCGGGAAAATTCAGAATCATTGCTTCTCCCGGTATCCAGCTCTGAATTCCCAATCCGTATAAAACCAGTTTATACCAGTCGAACATCTCATACCTCGTCACGAAATACAGCAGAAGCCCCAGCATATAAAGCGGATAAATTCTTGCAAATCTGTTTTTATAGAATTCCAGATAATCAATTTTATCTTTTTTATGATAGGCAATGATCATAATAAATCCTGAAAGAATAAAAAAATAGCTTACTCCCACATTCGCTCTTAAAAAAAGATTGGAAATATAATCTATCTTATATAAAAACAGATCTTTATTGAAATGGGAAATAACAATTGCCATAGCGGCAACAAACCGGGTAAATGTAATCTGACTTATTTTCACAGAATCCTAAAATGCTTAACTTTATCAAAACTTAGCCATATCAACACTGAAGGCCTGTCTTATTTCATATAAAGTGTTAATTTTAAGGCACAAAAATAAGATTTATTATTATAATTATGTAAAAACAAATTATATTTGTACCCTACAAATGTGAAAAATAAATTTAGGTATGCTTGATGAAATTTTAGCAAAAATTCAACGTAGGAGCCAGATTTCTCGTCTCAAAAAACACCCTCAGGTTTCTTTTAAGGGCATAAAGCTTGGGATCAGTGATCATTTTGTTCTGCATGAAAATTTAAAGAAAGTTACAATTGGCAGCTCCGTCAGTTTCAGAAACTATACCCATGTTCTTGTGGAGAAAAATGCCACTTTGGAAATCGGGAATAACTTTTTCATGAATAACTTCTGTTCCATTAATTGTCTGGACAGTATTTCAATAGGTGACAATACTTTATTCGGGGAAAATGTAAAGCTGTATGACCATAACCACGCGTACCAGTCTCACCCTGAATACAAATTATTTTCATCTGAGTTCACCACTGCCCCCATCAAAATTGGAAGCAACTGCTGGCTTGGAAGCAATGTGACTGTTTTAAAAGGAGTTACCATAGGAGACAACTGCATCATTGGTGCAGGATGTACCATTCACAAAGATATTCCACCTAATACAACTGTAATCAATCATCAAGATTTAATATTCAAGGAACATTAATGAAGTTTTCTATACTTATTGCACACTATAACAACGCTCTTTTTTTCAAAGACTGTTTTGAAAGTATCCTTCAGCAAACCTATACAGACTGGGAAGCAATCATTTTAGATGATGCCTCATCAGAAAGTGAAAAGAAAAAGGTTCAGAAAATAATTTCAAATGATAAAAGGTTTAAATTTTTTGAAAATGAAAAAAATTCCGGTGTAGGAGTGACAAAAAGCAAACTGATTGAGCTGGCGGATGGAGACATCTGCGGATTTCTGGATCCCGATGACGCTATAAGCCCGACAGCCATTCAAAAATGTATGGAAATTTTTCAGGCAAAAAAAAATACAGTCCTTACCTATTCCAGATTTATGACATGTGATCAGAATCTGAAGCCTATTTCCCCGTTCAGATCCGCCATGCAGGTACCGAATGGTGATCCTTATTTTTTTAATTTCCCGATCCAGATTGCTCATTTCGTAAGTTTTAGAAAAGCTGTTTATAAACAAACTGAAAAAATGAATCCCAACCTAAAAATCGGGGAAGACCAGGATCTGTATCTTAAAATGTATGAGAAAGGAAAGGTTCAGTTTATTAATGACACCAATTACCTTTACAGAACACATCAGGGAGGAATTTCCCAGAATGACAATAAAAAGAAATCTCATGAGTATTTCGCTCAGGTGATTTTCAACACAATGAAACGAAGAGGCCTCACAATCATCAATGGTCAAAAAGTTCCTGATCATTATACAGGAGCAGATGAGATCTTTGACCTGTTGCAATATCAGCACCAGCTGCCTTTCCGTATTAAGAAAAAAATAAAAATTACTTTACAATCAATTTTCGGTTAATGTTAGAAAAAAAAATAAAAATTTTGTTCAGACACCGTTCCATGGAAATGGGAGGCGTAGAAAAAGTTTTGTTGGGACTTCTCAACAACCTTAATCCTGACAAATTTGAAATAACGGTATGCCTCACCCTTAACCAGGGTAAATTACGTGATGAACTTCCAAAACATATCAGAAAAATATATCTTACAGATGGAAAAGAAGATTTTTCCACCAACTCTCTTTTACAGAAACTTCAGCTTGCTAAAAGAAGATTAAAACTAAGAAAGCTGAAAAATAACCCATCCATTGCAGACAGGCTTATCAATGATACTTTTGATATAGAAATCGGGATGGATTACAGGGATTATGATGCGATCCTGAATTCTACTCATACAAATTCCAAAAAGATAGGATGGTTTCATTCTGAGGTCAATGTACCACAGTTTCAGCCATTGGTTCCGGATATTTTAAAGAGTTTTCCCCAGTTTGATCATATGGTATACTGCTCTCATAAGATAAAGGATATGATGCATGAGTACTATCCTGACCTTAATTATCCGGCTGAAAGTGTGATCATCAATCCTATTCCTATTGAAGAAATCAAACATAAGGCAGAAGAAAAGCTTGATAATTTCCCTGAAGGACCTGTTTTTGTTTCTATTGGAAGACTTCATTCAAGGAAGGGATATCACAAACTTATTGAAGCCCATACAAGGCTTATCAATGATGGTTTCCATCATACGATTATTGTGATTGGTGACGGTGGAGAAATGAAAAATCTTAAGGAGCAGGCAGCCGCTAACAATGTGGAAAAGACATTCATTCTGGCTGGAAATCAAATGAATCCTTATCCTTATATCAAAAAAGCAGATTATTTTGTTCTTCCGTCAGAATCTGAGGCATGGCCATTGGTAATTGCTGAAGCATTAATTCTTCAAAAGCCGATTGTGGCTACCAATGTAGGAGATGTGGGATTGATGATCAAAGACAAAGAAACAGGATACCTCATCAGTTATGATGTAGATGAGATGTATAAAGGAATAAAAGCCTTCCTTACAGATCCTGCTCTTGTTCTTCATATCAGAGAAAATCTCAAAAATATTGAAAGTCAGTTTGACAATAAGAAAATATTTGACAGTGTAGAAAATATTATAGAAACACTGTACAAACAATAAGTTTATTGGGCGGAATATCCTCCGTCAATCACAAGATTCGACCCTGTGACCCATCTTGAGGCATCAGACAATAGAAAAATACAAGCATTCGCTACATCTTTAGGATCACCTATTCCCAGCGGATGCTTTTTTATGATTTCTGATGAAGCTTCATCACCAATATCTTCAAACATTTTTTCCAGAATCGGAGTATTAACCATTGCTGGGCTTATGCTGTTGACACGGATATTACTTCTGGAAAGTTCTATAGCTAATGAACGTGCTCCTGAAATGACAGCTCCTTTACTGGCGGAATAAGCCGCTTTTCCTGCCTCTCCTACCATTCCTGCAACAGAAGAAATAAATACAAAGCTGGAAGTTTCATCTTTATATTTCTTTAAAGATAAAATTTTAGCAATTTCAAGACCGGCAATCACGTTGACTGCAAATATATCCTGATACAACTGAGGATTGTGCTTTTTTAACGGTAACGTTTTTTCAATACCGGCACAGTGTATAAATCCTGCTATTTTACCTAATGTTGAAACTTTATCGGCAATGATTGCTTCAAGGTTTTCGGATTGGGTAATATCTTCAGTGATGGTTTCTACTTTTGTTTCAGGATTAAGCATAGAAACGGTTTTCATCAGTTCATCATGGTTTCTTCCCACAAGAATAAGATCAGCACCACTCTTACTGCATTCTACAGAACAGCTTCTCCCGATCCCGGAAGAAGCGCCTGTAATGAGAATAATTTTATTTTTTAATGAGAAAGCATCCATTAATCTTCAAAATTTTCTTTTCCTATAACATTCATCAGATCTGAAACAGTTTCGATATCTTTAAAATGCTTTGTATCAATTTTTTTGCTAAAATTTTCATCTACAAATGCAATAACAGAAAGCAGGCTGATAGAGTCGTAACTTTCCAGAGATTTCAAATTCGTTTCAGTAGTTAATGTGTTATCTTCCTCCAATTCTTCCTGTAGTTTTTCTAAAAAAACGGATGTCTTCATATTTTATAATTTTAAATGTTTGTTATTTTAAATTTCCATAATAGTAGCTCCCCATGAGTATCCTACTCCGAATCCTGCCATTAAAACTTTATCCCCTTCTTTTAACATTCCTTTGTCCATCATGTTTTTAAGAGCAATAGGAATAGTTGCAGAAACGGTATTCCCGGTTTTTTCCATATCAATATAGAACTTTTCTGCCGGTATTTTTGTTTTTTTTCTTAAATAATTCAACATAAAAGAATTCGCCTGATGAAAAACAAAATGGTCAATATCATCCATCGTCATTCCATTTACTTCCAGTGTTTCTTTTACCAGTCCCGGGATATTTTCAATGGTAAAATTAAAAATCTCAGGGCCATTCATATAAATATTTTCAGGGCTGAATTCATGCTCCGGATTCAGTTCAAAATCTTTTTTGAAAGCGCCTTGTTTTACGATAAGGTTTTCAGCACCACTTCCGTCTGTTCCAAGACAAAACTGATAATCATTGCCTTCTGCTTTTTCAACAATTGTTGAAGCAGAAGCATCCCCAAATATGCTTCGGTTTCCTTTATCATCAGGATGAATATGCTTGGTATATGTTTCTGAAGTAACCAAAAGAATACTCTTTGCAATTCCGGCAGAAATCAATCCTTTTGCAAAAGCCAATCCATAAACAAATCCTGAGCAGCCAAGGTTAAAATCTATAGCACCGATGTTTTTTCTAAGCCCCAGTCTGTCCTGCAAAATACAGGCCGTCGTAGGCAGAAAATATTCTGGACTTTGGGTACAGAACAAAATAAAATCTACTTTGTCTCTGTCATAATTTTCGAAAATTTTTTCTGAAGATTGTACAGCCATATCCAGTACAGTCTCACTGTCTGAAGAAATATGACGTTGCGAAATACCTACTTTCTCCTGGATACGTTCGGAGCTCCATTCCGGGAAAAGTTTCTCAAGATTCTCATTAGTTAATACTTGCTGAGGCAGATAATATTCTATTTTTGAAATTTTCATCATATTAATAAATTCTTTTTCTTTGCAAAAGTAACGAAAACAAATTTACGCTTGTGATGATTTTTATATTCCGAATCATATTAAAAATAGACTCTCTATATCATAATTTTTTGAATAGAGCCAATCTTGAAGTGGCCAAATACAGAGGTATGAAAGTAGGAAAAAGCTTTAACATGCCTGATAAAATATATTTTGGTACTGAGCCTTATCTTATCGAAATTGGTGACTATGTGAATATCGCCGGAGATGTAAGATTTGTGAATCATGGCGGAACCACTACGTTATTAAGAAGACTTCCCGGTTATGAAGATGCCAGAATTGTGGGAAGAATAAAGATCGGAAATAACTGTACTATTGGCCTCAACTGTGTAATTATGCAGGATGTACAGATAGGAAATAACTGTATTTTAGGAGCCAACTCTGTGTTGTCACAATCTATGCCTGATAATACGGTTTTTATTGGAAATCCAGCACAATTTCTATGTACCATGGAAGATTATGGTGATATCGTTCTTAAAAACAACCCGGAATATCCGAGAGAACTTGAAAAAGACAGAAAAAAATTTGATGAATATATAAAAGAAAACCTCCCTTATAAATTCAAAAAAGCAAGGAGAATTAAATAAACACAAATGGAACGAAAAAAAATCTTATTTATATATTATCAAAATACTAAACCCGGAGGTGTAGCCAAAGTACTGTCTCAGCTCACTTCAGAACTGGCAGAGTTAAATTATGATATCGAAATTCTTTTCCTATTGGAAGCTCATCAGGATTTCTACCCCATACATCCTAAAGTAAAAAAGCACTACATTAATGCTTTTGGTGACAAATATTCCAGATTTGGAACCTCTATCTATAAAAAATACAATAAAATTCCAAAAATATATAATATTTACTCTTACCTCTACGATTTTGGAACATACAGGGTTTTAAACCAATGGATCAACGAAAACCATCAGAATTATGATATTATTGTTTCCTGCTGGTATAAAATTTCATCGATGCTGGCTGTCAATAGCAAGGTAAGTAAGAAAACAGTTGCATGGGAACATACCAACTACCAAATTGGTGGATTTCTTTATTATAATATTTTGCGGAAGTATTATAAAAAGCTGCACGCCATTGTTGCTCTGACACAGGCATCGCTGGATCACTATAAAAAAATGAATCCAAATGCAGTCATTATCTCCAATATTATTGGTGATAATTATGAAAATGTTGACCTGGATATTGAAAAAAAAGAAAATATCATCTGTACGGTAGGTAGACTGCACCCTGAAAAAAATATCGCTGAATTTATTGATATCATCAAAGAATGTAATATAGGGGAAGATTGGAAAATAATTATTGCAGGTAATGGCTCTCAAATGGCTTTACTAAAAGAGCAGACTCAAAAGCTTGGCCTTCATAATATTGAGTTTCTCGGAGATATTCCTCAGGAGGAAATATTAGAACTATACAAAAAATCAAAAATCTTTTGTATGACCTCATTAAATGAGGGACTACCTACGGTTCTTATTGAGGCAATGTTCTGCGGCAATGCTCTTATTGCCTATGATTGTCCTACAGGTCCTTCTGAAATCATAAATGCCAGTAATGGCCATCTGATTAAGATGCGTGATAAGGAGAATTATATAATTAAATTGAAACACCTGATTAATAATCCACAGGAACTCACTGATCTCATGATATCCAGTAAAATGGAATCTGAAAAATGGAGTAAAGAAAAAATAATACCACAATGGGAGAAGATACTTTAGAGCACAATGCGTATATATCTGTCATCATTCCAGTATATAATTCTGCAGACAGTCTGCATCAATGTATTGATTCTATTTTAGGACAAAACTATGAAGATTTCGAATTACTGCTAGTTAATGACGGCTCTGTAGATCATTCTTTAGAAATAATGAATTCATTTACTGAAAAAGATCAAAGAGTCAAAGTCATTAATAAAATTAAAAACAGTGGGGTAAGTGATACAAGAAATACGGGTGTCTCTCATGCAAAAGGAAAAATCATCTGTTTTATAGATTCTGATGATTGGGTTGAAAAAAATTACCTCCAGGTTTTTATTGATAATTATATATCGCCTGACACTCTTCTGCTTCAAAATATTATAAGAGGTAAAGCCAGAGATCTCCATTATAAAACCTATCAAGTAGAAACTGATTTTACAGAATTATTTGTTAGAAACAATTTACTTTATTTCGGAGCACCTTATGCTAAATTTTTTGAAAGGGAAATAATAACCGGAAATAGGATTACTTTCAACAGAGAAGTTAGCTATGGTGAAGATTTGATGTTTTTCTTAGAATATCTAAAGCACATTAAAAATGTAAAAATCATTGATGCAGCTCTCTATCATTATGAATTTACTGAAAGTTCATTGAGTAGGTCAAAACATTCTTTTGAACCCTTATTCAAATTACATACTGCCATTAAGGATTTTATTTTTTTGCATAAACAGCAGTCCGGAAAAGAAATAAAAAAATATGTCTATCAGGTAGACTGGGATATTATTGAATCCAGCATAGATCAAGGAATTATTGGTAAAAACTTAAACAGAGAAGAAGCGCATAAAAACCTGAGCCGTTTAGCATCATCCATAAATATCAATTATTTTTTATATACAGGGTTTTACAGAAAAGCTTTATTTTTACTTCTCAAAACCAGACAATTTCATTTCCTCCTGAAACTTAAAAGAAATCTAAATAAATAACACTACTCCTTTGAAGAAAAAAATTCTTATACGTATCGGTTCCCTTCGCCATGGCGGTGCAGAAAAAGTTCTTGTCAACTTTCTCAAAAACCTTCCAGAGGATAAATATGAAATAGATCTTCTAATCAATCTGTATACGGGAATGTATATCAAGGAAATTCCGTCATGGGTCAATCTGCATTATTTACTTAAGGGAGAAATGATTACCACCAACAGACCTCATGAAATTCCGGTGAAAGCATTCAGGGTACTGTATCAGAAAATGTTTTTATGGTTTCCTTCACTTCTTTACAGGTTTGTTTTGAAAAACAAAAAATATGATGTGGAAATAGCGGCTATTCATGGGATGTACAAAGAGCTGCTTTCCAGTCCGCAAAAGGATTCAAAAAAAATAATCTGGATTCAGAATGACATTTTTAATCTGAAAGAATATACACACGATGTAATCAGACAGCTTTTTAAATTCGATAGAATACTGGTAATTTCCGATAAACTGAAAGAGGAAATGCTAAAGATTGCAGAGAATGATCAGGAGAAACAAAACGTGGTTAAAATCTTCAATCCAATAGATAAAAATGATACTTTAAAAAAAGCTGATGTTGAAATCAACGACTATCCTTTCAGTAGTGACCTTCCCACTTTTGTAACTGTAGGAACCGTATATCCGCAGAAAGGGTATGACAGGTTATTGAATGTTCATAAAAAATTGATAGATGAAGGATTCGAACATCAATTGCTAATCATCGGTGACGGCTATGACTTTGAGACTATTCAGAATCAGCTCAATACGTTAGGACTTCAGGATACCGCAAAAATGCTTGGCTTTAGCAGTAACCCGTATCCTTACATGAAAAAGGCAGACTTTTATATTATGTCTTCCCGGCATGAGGGATTCCCTACAATCATTGCTGAAGCACTTATTCTTAACAAACCAATTTCTGCAACGGATATTTCTGGCATCAAAGACCTTCTGCAAGATGGAAAACTGGGAAATATCACAGAAAATTCCGAAGAAGGAATATATGAAGGAATGAAAAAGTTTCTTACTGATAAAAATATCACTGAGGAATACAAAAAACAGATTTCACAAACAGAACTACCGTTTGTATTGGAAAAATCTGTGGAACATCTTCAGAAAATAATTGATGAAGCATAAAAACATTGACAATGGCTGATTATTCTATCATTCAAAAAGACTTTTACCGGGAAAGCGGAAAATGGCTTTCAACATTTCAGATCTGGAAAAAATGTATTAACCCTAATCTTCATTTTATCTATGTCTTAAGAATGGCTCAGAAATACCAGAAAACATCTGTTCTGAATACTTTCTGGAGAATTGTCCTGAGGCATTATCAAATCAAATATGGATTCCAGATTTATCCTGAAACCAATATTGGGGAAGGATTTTATCTTGGGCATTGGGGAAGTCTTGTTATCAATCCTAAAACAATTATTGGAAAGAATTGCAATATTGCACAGGGCGTTACAATTGGTCAGCAAAACCGTGGACAAAATGAAGGTTCTCCCGTTATTGGTGATGAAGTCTGGATAGGAACCAATGCTGTCATTGTAGGTGCTATTACGATTGGAAATAATGTATTGATTGTTCCTAATTCTTATGTCAACTTTGATGTACCCTCTAATTCTGTGGTCATAGGCAATCCCGCAAAAATAATCCCAACCGAGAATGCTACCAAGGATTATATTAACCGTAAAGTATAGCAAATCACAGTTATAGTAAAAATTCTACTTGTATTTATCAGTGGTTTTATTTAGTTTTGCAAGGAATACATTATTTGATTATAAAAATAATAACACAACTATTTAATTTTATATAAAAATAGCGTATTCTATCAATCGAATAGCGAAAATTACTCCCTAACTTTTGTTCTGAAAAAAATCGCTTAATATTAAAAACACAATTTCAGGCATATTATTAATTTTTTAAAATTATTTTTGATGAAAAAACACGTTCTACATTCCCATCACATAGCTGTACAGTTATAGTCTAAAAATGACACCAACATAGTATTCTGTCACAAAAACTGTAACAATATCTCCTTCAAAACTTTTCTTATTGGACAAATGCCATGATTATATGGTATTAATTTTTTTATAGAGTACATAATTCTGATATTTCTCTGTCCTTTAGAAAACTTTTTAGAAAGACTACTTCAAAACTATTTAACAGCATTGAAACATTTCAGCCATGTTTAAAAAAATACTTCTAATTCTTCTCATCATACTTTACCTCACAGGGTTACTCCTTTCATTTCCTTTTATATACGATAATTTATTTGGTCCTGATAAACTAGATAGTATCCGAAATTTTTTTGAATATGGAATTATGTTTTGTTCATTTCTTGTATTCAATGCATTTCTCTTTAAAAATAAGTATACATCCATTATTGCTGTTATTCTATGCGTATTATTGAGTCTTAACTTTCTTATTTCAGCTTCCTGCTTTCTTATTTATCATTCCGGATTCAATATAGGAATGGCTATAAGTATTGTAGAGTCTAATGTGAACGAGGCTATGAGTATGTCTTATATGTTTATCCTACCCGGTATTTTATGTTTACTATTTTTGGGGATATTGCTATATACGATCAACTATTTGAGAAAAAGCGTAGTTACTTTCAATTTCAAGTTTATCTTTATTGCATTATTGTGGCTTATCATGCCATTCATTTTTTTCCTCAAACATAGATATGTCAGTAATAAAGGTGGAGGAAGCATGATTAAAAATGTATACTATCATTATACTGATTTCCGTATTGCACAAGATATTCAGGAAGATATCAATGCCCTCACAAAGAATGTTCCTGTTTTCAATATCAAAAAAATACAGCCGGGCATAGAAAATGTAATTTTGATCATCGGAGAATCTGAAAGAAAGCAAAATATGTCATTGTATGGCTACAATAAAAAAACAACCCCTTATACAGATGAGCAGGCCGGGAATATGATGATTTTCGATAATGCCGTTTCTCCTGCAGGGATCACAAACCTGAGCGTTCCTCTGATGTTATCAAGCATTCATCCGGATGAATTCAGATATAGTTATGATAAACTTTCCTATAACATTATCAATCTTGCCAATCAAAGTGGATACAATTCTTTCTGGATTAGTACACAGGCTAGCGCAAGAGGAATAACCGCTATAGCTTCCATGTCCAAAAACAAAAAATGGGTCAATGGATTTGATGAAGTTATTGTTCCTGAGCTAAAAAATGCTATTCAAAAGAAAGAAGATAAATTTATAATCCTCCACATCATGGGAAGCCATCCAAATCCGTGTAACAGACTTCCTCCTAACTGGAATTCTGAAGGGATGGACTGCTATGACAGCTCTATAAAATATACCGATTCTGTCTTCAAAAATATTTTCAGCACATTGAAAAACACAAATTCTGTGGTAATCTATGCATCCGATCACGGACTTAAAATACGGGGAGATAAATTACTCCACGTAGACTCTAAAGAATCTACGCAGGTACCGTTCTTTGTGTGGTATGGTGACAAGGTACCGGCAAACTACAGAATTACCGGACACGAAACTAAAAGGACTCAAACCACTTATATCTATCCGCTTATTATGAAATATATGGGTCTTGAACCACCTCAGCACTATAAAAATGAAGGTAATAAGTATCTCAACTTAGAAATGAAGAGCACAGAGTATGATAAACTTCCCGAGTAAAATACTTTCTTTGTTATCATAAAAATGATAGGCTCTTATATTCCGGCTGCTTTTCTATTAATAAAATAGGCAATTAATAGATTGGGAACCCAGCATAACCATGCTACTGCAATATAAGAGCTTTCTGCATTTCCCATCATCATTTTCAGTAAAGGATACCATACTCTTAATGTGACTGCGGCAAAGGTACAGGCATAACTGTAGGTCATGAATTGCTGATGTTTAATGATATTCCTTCTTCTTATCTGCATAACAGCGGCAAGAGTTGTCGCCAGCCAGATTACTCCCAAACAGATAAATCCTGTTGCTGATATAAATCCCCCATTCGCATAAAACCCCATATAGACAGCTGAAACAGAACTTATCATCACCGCAATTACATAAAGCCTGCCTGTAAACCTGTGTATTCTGATATTTTTATTACGGAATGAAACACTAAACTGACTCCATCCAATAAAAAGTGCCAGTCCGCCGAAAATAATATGAGAAAAAAAAGCTGACTTCCAGATTACATTATGGAGTACTTCTGAAGGTTTTGAACCCAAAAAGGTATATTTATGCTCTACAAAAGCATAAATAAAAGGATATAATCCTATAAGTAATGCCAACACACACATAATTACAAACAGTAGCTTTTTCATAATTTCCAATTTAATTTTCTGTAAAAATGAGCATTATGAAAGCCTCAATTGTTCCAAAATGAAAGGTGGCACCTATTTACAAATAACTAATAATAAAACACTTAATATGAAACTATTAAAATATCCGTAATAAGTTATTCCATATGAATGCTTTGGTTTTTTACAAACTCTGTTGGTGAACAATTCATGTACTTTTTAAAATTTCTGTTAAAAGAGGTTTTAGAATTAAACCCACATTCAAATGCCAATGAAAGAATCGTGTATTTTTGATTTTCCGGAAGAACAACGGTACGTTTAAACGCTTCTATACGCTGTCTGTTGATATAATCATAAAAGTTTTTATGCTCCATAGAATTAATAACCTGAGACAGAAGATTAGGATGAACATCTAATAATTTTGCAATATTGTTAAGATTAAGTTCCGGATCTTTGTAGAGTTCTTCATGTACCATTTTATACTTAAGCCTTTTATAAATAGTTTGTACAGCCTCATCTCCAGGAGAATTTCTCTGATATTTTACGACTTCATGATCCTCCCTTTCCTCAACTGCTGTTTCATGAACAACTGGTATGTCAAGAATTCCCACACGGCTGATTCCAAAGTAAGCTGCCACTATGATAAAAAGAACGACCATGGAAAAAATAAGAATGTCATTTCTAATAATCACCGCAATCCATATCAAAGCGATCCCGGCAATTAGATAATACAGCCAGTTCAGATTCATTTTCTCAGTATTGGAATATTGATCTGATATCCCTTTCGTATATTTTTTAACAGCAAAGAGACTTAAAACAACATATACTATTCCTGATAAGATCATGAGATATTTGATCACCTTACTTAATAATTGATACCCATTATTTCCGCTCTGATAAACAGCAAGTTTTTCCCAGGGAGACAACATGAAAAGTCGCGATAACAGCAGGCAGATAATCAAAACAGGAATACCATGCAGTAACCCTATCTTCCAGCCTGGATTTCTTCCTGTAACACACAGAACATACAAATACAACATCGGCCCATGAATAAAAGGAAAGATAACTTCTAATCCCAGGAAATAAGGAAATGTCACATAACTGCCAGAAAAAAACAGGATAAATAATATCAGATGTATTCCTATAATCAGGAACCATGCGGCCAAAACATAGTCTGCGACTATTTTCTTGCGTTTTCCTATAATCAGAAGAGAAGAAAAACAGGCAATAAAAATTCCTGCCAGATAAAATAAGGATGGTAAAGATTGAAGCCCAAAATCAGACATTCTATGAATACATTAATTGACCTTTAAATTATTCATTTTTTATATAATGAAATAGTTTTTTAATAACTATTACCTAACAAATATAAAAATGGATAAATAATTAAGAATATTTTAATTCACAAATCTAAAATTCTAATTTATACTTCGTAATTTTATCATAGTTTTTTAAACGTTTGGATTACCATAGAGAACCCAATAGTTGCAATACGAAGAATTACGGGATATTACATATGATTTTAAGCATATTTTAATATTAAACTTTGTTAAAAGTGATTGATTTTTTAACAAAAAGTATATTTTTGCACAATTATTGATTTAGTCTATTGATTTTGAAAATAATTTAAACGAAATAAATAATTATAAACTTTTAAAAATTTAAAATTATGTCACAATCGTACGAGGTTATTTTTGAAAACAACAAAAGATGGGTAGAGTCCAAAGTAGCTGAAGATCCTAACTTCTTTCAGGAACTTGCAAAAACTCAGCATCCGGAATTCCTTTACATAGGATGCTCGGACAGCAGAGCAACTGCAGAAGAGTTGATGGGAGCAAAACCCGGAGAAGTATTTGTTCACAGAAACATTGCTAATGTTGTCAATACTTTAGATATGAGTTCCACAGCGGTTATTCAATATGCTGTAGAACATCTGAAAGTAAACCACATTATTGTGTGCGGACATTACAACTGCGGTGGTGTAAAAGCAGCGATGACCCCTCAGGATCTTGGATTACTGAATCCTTGGCTGAGAAACATCCGTGATGTTTACAGACTGCATCAGGCAGAGCTGGATTCTATTCAGGACGAAAACAAGCGTTATGACAGACTTGTAGAGCTTAATGTTCAGGAGCAGTGCATCAACGTAATCAAAATGGCCTGTGTACAGGAAAGATACATTTTGGAAGAGCGTCCTGTTGTACACGGCTGGGTATTTGACCTTAGAACAGGTAAAATCATTGATCTGGAGATTGATTTTGAGAAAATCTTAAAAGACATTCAAAAGATCTACAACCTTACAAGTTCTGATTGGGTAATGAGCAGAAAGACCAAATAGTTTTTCTAAAAAGAATGTAAAATGAAATTCTGGAGTATTATTGTATTAACGTTTTTTCTGAATTTTACAGCGCTGCCAGGCATAGCTGCGGTAGCGGGCTGGGATATTGCGAGAACGAATATCATAATCAATGAAGAAGAACCACATTCTCACCCGTCCTCATTTATTGTTTACGAAAAGACCATTCCGAAACCTTTGGATGTATTCGATTATCTGAAGTTTTCCGAGCCTGACGTTCAGGGCGTGTCTTTTGTACTGATTGATGATTCTTTTCATCTTTCACCTTTACTTACTATATTTTCTCCTCCTCCGGAAGCGTAACTCCTATAGTTAGATTTTTTTGATACCATTTCCATATCATTTTTTGATATCGGATACGCCCGTATTTAAAATTAATTTTTTTTCAACTTTTTATAATTGACTTATTTAAAAACAAATAGGCCGGTTATATCTTACAGCTTCACATTATGAAAAAGACATCATTAATAGGAGGAATCAAGGAGAATTTTCCTTCAGGACTCGTGGTATTTTTAGTAGCACTTCCGCTGTGTTTAGGAATTGCTTTAGCATCAGGTGCTCCCCCATTGTCCGGTATTATTTCCGGTATTGTAGGCGGCCTGGTAGTAGGAACAATCAGTAATTCAAATATTTCAGTTTCCGGACCTGCAGCGGGTTTAACAGCGATCGTTTTAACAGCCATAACAGATCTTGGCGCATTTGAACTTTTCCTTTGTGCAGGGATCATTGCAGGGCTTATCCAATTGGTTTTAGGATTTGTAAGAGCCGGAAGTATTTCCAACTATTTCCCGAATAACGTAATTGAAGGAATGCTTGCTGCCATAGGAATCATTATTATTTTAAAACAGATTCCGCATGCATTAGGATTCGATAAAGATTATGAAGGCCATGAATCTATTTTTGATAACGGCCTGAACTTCGGATATTTTACAGAATTATTTGGAGCTATCCATCCGGGAGCTATCGTTATTACTTTGATTTCCGTAGCAATTCTTATTGCATGGGACAAAATCCACGTACTGAAAAGGATGAAAATGCTTCCTGGAGCATTGGTCGCAGTAATTGTAAGTATCCTTTTGAACCAACTCTTTAAGATATCCGGAAGCTCTCTGGCGATCCAAACCCAACATTTGGTTTCATTACCGGTTCCACAGACTTTTGATGATTTTAAAAATCTGATCACCACTCCTGATTTTAATGGTTTTACCAATCCTAAAGTCTGGATCGTAGGAGCAACAATTGCTATTGTAGCTTCCATTGAGACGCTTCTTTGTATTGAAGCATCAGACAGATTAGACAGACAAAAAAGAATTACAGATACCAATCTTGAGTTGAAAGCACAGGGAATAGGGAATCTTATCAGTTCTTTTATTGGCGGTCTTCCAATGACGTCTGTAGTAGTAAGAAGTTCTGCCAATGCCAATGCGGGAGCAACCTCTAAAATGTCAAGTATTATTCACGGGATATTTTTATTGATCTGTGTACTTTCTATTCCTGTTATTTTAAATTTAATTCCTTTGGCTACTTTGGCGGCGGTATTAATTTTAGTGGGATATAAATTGGCAAAGCCGGCTACATTCAAGCATTTCTGGCATTTAGGAAAATTCCAGTTTATACCATTTGTAGCAACAGTTGCTGCTGTAGTGGCAACAGATTTACTAAAAGGAGTAGGAATTGGTCTTGCCATCTCTGTTTTCTATATTCTTCAGGGAAATATGAAAAGAGCTTATTATCTGAGCAGGGAGAGACTGGATGATGCTGACGGGATCAATATAAAGCTGGCTGAAGAAGTTTCATTTTTAAATAAAGCAGCGATCAAAAAAACACTTAAAAACATAAAACCAAGTTCAACGGTTATTATTGATGCCAGAAACACGTCCTACATTGCAACCGATGTACTGGAAATGATTCAGGAATTTGCCAATATCCGTGCAAAGGAACAGGATATCAATGTTGAACTTTTAGGCTTCAAAACTTCATACCGAGATTACGAAAGAAGCGAGGACTCCCATATTTTAGTTACGCATAAAAGAGCCATGTAATTTCAATCATCAATTAATTTTTTTAACTTTAAATTCGAAAATAATAAATAATATGAAAGCACATACATACGAAACACAGTCTACTATCACTCCTGAAAAAGCATTGGAATTCTTAAAAGAAGGAAACCAGAGATTTGTAAACAATCTTAAAGCCAACAGAGATCTTCTTGAGCAAGTGAATGCTACCCGTGAGGGACAATGGCCGTTTGCCGTAGTTTTAAGCTGTATAGACAGCCGTACTTCTGCAGAGCTTATCTTTGACCAGGGATTAGGAGACGTTTTCAGTATCAGAATTGCCGGTAATTTTGTCAATCAGGACATTCTTGGATCTATGGAATTTGGTTGTAATGTAGCCGGTTCCAAACTTATTGTAGTTTTAGGACACACGAAATGCGGAGCATTGAAAGGAGGTCTTGACGCGGCGCAAATTGAAGGATTGGGAATGGATAACCTGAACCACCTGATCAATCATTTCAACCCTATTATCAATGATATCATTGAAGAAAATGAAGAGCGTTCATCAAAAAACAGTTCTCTTCTGGAAAGACTTAACCAGCAAAATGTAAAAAGTGCTATTGAAGACATCCGTAAACAAAGCTCAACGCTTAACAACCTTGAAGCAGAAGGTAAAATTAAAATTGTTGGAGCCAATTATGATGTTGAAACAGGTGCTGTAACGTGGTTATAAGAAGTAAAACTCATTAAATTTCAATTATAATTTACAGAAAATGCCACCGAAATTCGGTGGCATTTATTTTTTATCATGATTTAGATCCATATAAAAATGTTCAGCCTCCCTGATTACCTACCATATGGAATCTATTATCTGTTTTTCTATTTCCCGTTAAAAGCAGACATTGTATTATTCAATCCTGCAAATACAAAAGAAAGGCTCGCCTTAGCAAAGGTTTCAATTCTTTCCGTAAGCTTTTCTGATTCTTCTTCATTCCATGTTCCCAATACATAATCTACCTGTCTTCCGGCAGAAAAATCTGCAGAGATCCCAAAACGCAGTCTTGCATAATTTTGAGTCTGCAATACTTCATTGATATTTTTAAGACCATTATGCCCTGCATCAGACCCTTTTCCTTTCAATCTTAATGTTCCGAAAGGGAGAGCAAGATCATCTGTAACGATCAGGACATTCTCCAAAGGAATATTTTCTTTCTGCATCCAGTATTTCACTGCATTTCCGGAAAGATTCATGTAGGTATCCGGCTTAAGGATAAAAACCTTTCTTCCTTTATGTTTTCCTTCTGCCAGCCACCCAAAGTTGGAGGTATTGAATGATACTTCAAGGGTTTCTGCTATTTTCTCGGCTACTTTAAAGCCTATATTATGTCGTGTATTTTCATATTCTGAGCCTTTGTTACCAAGCCCGACAATTAAATATTTCATCAGAAATTTTTTGCAAAATTAAGGGATAAAAAATAAAAAACTCAATCTTAGGAAAGATTGAGTTTGAATATTGTTAAAAAATTCTTCTATTGTGGTTTATAGATGTAATTAACGCCATATCCTTTTGTCATATAAGTCTGAGGATCATAAACGTAATTGGTACTCAATACAATTGGAGTTGGGATAGGAGTCGTAAGATCTGTTAATGATACTCTCTTCGGGTTATTAGGTGAAAAAAGATGGCTTTCACCATAATTATTTGTAGATATAATTCTTGAAATTTTATACGCTGTTGGCAATAGTGTGAAAGGACTGATCTGATTATCATAAGCATAAAAATCAAAACCGTACTTTTCAACAGGTGGTTGAAAAACATCACCATTAGCACCAGTCAGCTGCCCAATAAAGTTTACAGCTCTAGAAATATTATCTCCAATATAGGTAAAACCTGTTCTCGAATATTCAGTAAATTTAAATTGAGTTCCGGCAACATCAATACCACTCTTTCCTATTATAGAATCAAGCTTTGCTGAAGCAGCAACATATTTAAATTCATACTGTTTTTTTTCTTTTCCTAAAAGAGTCTGCGGGCCTGGGGTTGTTGCTGGTGGAACGGGTGGCGGTCTTCTAAAAATAGAACGATTTTCAGAAATTTTATCCAATCTGCCTCCATTTCCATAAGTAAATAGCTGAGTATAAGAGATACTATCTTTATCAAGCTCTCCATCATCATCTAAATCTAGGAAACCATTAAAATTAATCTGGCTGATTTTATCACCACTGTACATAATATTAGTTATTGAAGCACTGTCTGTGATTACTTTAGTCACAAGAAGTCCGCTGTACTGATATTCTGCGATAGTATCTTCATCCGTAATTTCTCTGTATAATGCTCTCGGACCGCTTAATCCGTTTGTATTGTTAAGATCCAACAATGGATTCCCATCCTCATCCAGTAAACTCTTGCAGGAATGTATTGAGGAAAAACCTGCGATTAGTAAAATAAAATAGAAAATTTGTTTCATTTCCTTGTAATTGATTATTTTTTTGACAAATATAATTTTTTTTTGCCTAAAAATTGTATTATTATTTATATTCTGGTAAGATTAATGACAATATTTCTCCTATAAATTTTTATAGGTAAAAGTCATATTCTGGTTTTTCTCAACTACCACATACCCCTGATTATCATAAGAATAACTCTGAGCTGTATTAACAGGAGTGGCCGGCGAAGGCAATTCTATGAACATTGAAGTAGGATTGTTAGGAGATATTTTGTAGAAATTCACCGGACTCATCAGACTTCGTGTAATGAAATAGACTGATGGAAGCGTAGAATAAGGGCTTTTCTGAGCATCATAGTTTTGAAAGCTATACTTGCTTACTACTGCTGTTGTCATATTCGGGTTTCCGTTGATATCCAATAATCCTTTAGAGCAAACAACCTGAATAACATTGTTTCCGTTATATACAAAACTATAGTCTATAAATCTGTTATAAGCACTGATTCCTCCTTCTTTTCTTTTCTCAAGAATTTTGGTAAGCTTACTTGTTACAGAATCATAGGTAAATGCATAGTCACTTACTACAGATACAGATGGAGTAGCTCCTGTTGCAGTAGAAGTTGCATTGTAAATCTTTTTACCTGTAGCATCCGGAACAATATTAAATTCATAAACAAGGCTGGATGCCGCAGAACTTACATATTTAACTTTAGTAATATTCTTGTTGGTATATGTTATGGTTCCTGTAAAATAAGCACTCCCGGCAGCAAATTCATCTTTTGATAACGAAGTCTGTAAATCTCCGGTTACTGCCATTGTAGTATATTCTTCCTGAGAAACATTATTGGAACTAACCTTTGCTAAAACTCTTTTAGGAGGTGGCCCATCATCCGGATTCGGAATGGATTCTGTAGGATCTGAAGTAGTATTACATGCTGTCAGCAGCCCAAGAAAAGCAATACCGGCAAACATTTTAAGAAAATAGTTTTTTACCATATAGAATTTTTTTAGCTTGTCCAAATATAATTCAATTTTCGATAATACACTTTAATTTATATGAACAAATTCACAAGAAATAGAGTTAATCAACAAAAAAAACCTAAAAACATAACGTTTTTAGATTTATAATTATTGTCTTATGATGAAAATTAATAAGGCTGCAATATAGATGTTGTCAAAACAGATTGTGACATGTCACTATTGAGGAAAGTAGTATTCACTGCCGTTCCTACTCCAAGTGTTGACCCTGAAATTGCTCTTTTTGTACAGGCTACTTTCACTTTATAATCATTTTTAGGGGTAAGATTAGTAAGCGTTGCATTCAGATTAAAGATTTTATAGGCTCCGGGATCCCCAAGCAAAACGTCTGTTCTTACCGCTTTCAACTGATCATCTACAAATACCCCACAAGCAAAGCTGGCAGAACTGGCTCCCGTTTTTTGTACAGTTGTTTGAAACGAAAAAGTAGCTTTATTCGTTTGATTAGTAACGGAAAAACTATCCATCGTTCCTGTCAGTACAGACCAGTCTGTTGTCAGAGCTGCTCCTTCATTATAAGGGTTTGTTGAACCATTATTCCCGGAAAAGCTCACTCCGGTCTTATCTGAAACCGTATTAATGGAAAACACAGACATACTTCCCTGCCCGTCAGCAATTTTTATCGTTTTCCAGTCATTGATATTTAAGTCTGTATTATTATGCAAAATATCACCTGCTGTTCCTGCAGATCCTTTCAGTACATCTGTACCTCCTGTTCTTAATTCTTTTCTGACATTCAGATCTCCATTCACATCCAGCATATTAGTTGGATTTGGAGTATTAATACCCACTTGTGCGGTTGCGAAAACAGTTAACAGAAGTGATGTTACAAATAGTATTTTTTTCATGATCTGCTTAGTTTATAATGTTGTTAAACACTTGAGGAACTTCATATACATCTACCTTAAGAGAAGACTGTGAGATAAATCCATTAATATTAGTATATACATTAGTTCCTATCGTAAGGGTGTTGCTAGAAGCTCCATAAGATCCTAATCTTGTACAGGCAACATCTACGGAATGATTTCCTGTAGCAAGATTATCTACAATCCCGATCTGGGTATGAGTAAGAAAAGGATATGAAGTGGTAATCGCCTTTAAATTTCTTTGTCTCAGATTCACTAGTTTACCGTCTACAAAAATACCACAAGCATAATCTATTGAAGTATCTGCCGCTGTACCTACTGCTCCAAAGTCTGCCTGAACCACTGTTTCAAATTGAAAGTAAGCTTTACTTTGAGAACTGAATACGCTGATCGTCTTTGAGAGACCATCTATTTTTTTAAAATTCGAAAGCGTACTCAATTCTTTTCCTTTCGTAAAAGTTGCTCCTCTTGAAGAGAAAGCCACAGTAGAATCATCAGAGGATGTAAATGAAGTCCCAACTTTATCTGAAAAAGAGTTGTTGTAAATCAAATAAAACTTATTAGGTTCATATTCAGGAATACGAAGTGATTTCCAGATGGGTGGAAAACCTTCTCCTCTGGAAACCAGAAGCTGGTCATTATTTCCCTGGAATATCGTATTATCAGCAGTATTATAAACACCAATTTTATTTCTGAAGTTGATATCTCCGTTTACGTCAAGTTTTGCTTTTGGAGTATCTGTTTTTATACCTACTTGAGCGGTTGCCAAAAGTCCCGTAGTAAAAAGCAGAGTTGATAATAGTTTTTTCATCATTAGTTGTTTTTATAGCTCACGTATTCGATAACGTCCATTTTCATGGTAGATTCCAGCGTAAATGCACTGGATACTCCACTTGAAGTCTGTACATTACGTCCTATTGCAAATTCTGAAGTAGAATTTGATGTATCAATCTTTCGGCATGCAATTTCAATATTGTGAACTCCTATGGGAACATTTTGTTCGGTATAATTAAGGGTGAAAATATAATCCTGAAGACCATTTTTCCCTGTGTTATTATTAGAAGCAATTCTATCCGGGCGCACAGCTACCAACAATCCATTTCTGAAAACACCACAGGCAAACCTCACACTTTCTATAGCAGTAGATGACTGCGCTTTCATTTCAATCCCTGTCTGGAACTGATAAGTGATTCTGTTTTTCCCGTTTTTGATGGTAAAGGTATTTTGAAGACCATTAATCTTCTTCCAGTTTCCTTTAGCTGCATCAGAGACATTGTCTCCCACTTTGTTTGTGTAGATATTATCCCCGGCAATACCGTTAGAAAGAGATGTAACCCCTGCTTGATCCGACGACAGATAAGAATTGATCAGCTTATACTGCCCCTCTTCCATAAAGGAAACGTTCAAAGATTTCCACACAGGAGGTAAACCCTCACCCTGAGAAACCAAAACCTGGCCGTTTAACCCAGCTTCTCCAGCCTGAGTTGAAGTACCGCCCACTCTAAGTTCTTTTCTTAAGGTGGCTTTTCCATTCACATCTAGAATAGATTTCGGTTTTGCAGTACCGATGCCCACCTGTGCGTTGGCGTAGAAAGAAAGAAATCCAGCCGCGCAGCAATATATAATTTTTTTCATAATAAGGACTGCAAAGGTACGTAATGAAGCCCTAAAAATTCCAGTTATACATTCATAAACCTATAGAAATAAACACATTACACAATAGAATTAATCACACGTAAAAGTAGAATTATTACTACATAACTCCACTTTTCCTATAGTATAAAAACAAATTAATGCCCCAAACCCTTACTGTTCGGGGATTTACAGGATATTTTTAATCATTGAAAAGTGACTTCAGACCCCTCAAAAGGGCCTTAATTCTCTTAAGCTTGAATATTAGCAGATAAAAACATGATAACAATCACAAAAAAAGCGCATAAAAATTAAGATTTCTATGCGCTTTTTATATTTATTACGATTTTATTTACAATAAATAAAATTTATAATTTAATTATGCTCAATAATAGCTTTTAGAAGCATATTAACCTCATCTACATTCTTCACCCTTTCCTTCCTCATCATCAGCTGATTACCTTCTTTTCCGGACTTCTCTTTAAGCTGAGCTTCAGCAGGGTTTCGGGTTAAATAATTAATGATATGCCTGAATCTATCAGTCTGATAGAACTTATCCTGAGGGTTTCCAGGGAAATACCCCAGGAACACCCCATTTTTCATAACAATCTTTTCAAAACCAATATCTGCAGCCAGCCATTTCAGTGAAACACTCTTCAACAGGTTTACTGCTTCTTTTGGCAACGCCCCAAAACGGTCAATCAATTCAAGTTCAAACTGATGAAGATCTGCTTCGTTGGTGATTTCAGCAATTTTCTGATACAACAGCAGTCTTTCCTCTGTATTTGAAATATAGAAGTCCGGAAGCATCAGTTCCAGATCAGTATCAATATTGACATCTTTCACAGATTTGAAAAGCTTCTGTCTGTCTTCCTCGTTTTCGAAAAGGTTTTCAAAATCAGCATCATCTTTAAGCTCTTCTAATGCTTCCTGCATTAATTTCTGATACGTTTCAAATCCCATTTCATTGATGAATCCACTTTGTTCAGCGCCCAGAAGGTCACCCGCTCCACGAATCTCAAGATCTTTCATTGCAATCTGGAAACCACTTCCCAAATCAGAAAACTGCTCAATAGCCTCCAAACGCTTTCTTGCATCAGAAGTCATCATATCATAAGGAGGAGTGATCAGGTAACAGAATGCCTTTCTGTTACTACGTCCTACCCTTCCTCTCATCTGGTGAAGGTCTGCCATACCAAATCTTTGTGCATCATTGATGAAAATAGTATTGGCATTGGGAACATCTACTCCACTTTCTACAATAGTAGTGGAAACAAGAACATCATATTTCCCTTCCATAAAATCCAGTACATTCTTTTCCAGCTGTTTTCCTTCCATCTGCCCATGTCCTGTGATCACTCTTGCATCCGGAACCAATCTCTGAATGAGTCCGGCAATATCCTTTAGGTTTTCAATTCTGTTATTAATAAAATAAACCTGACCATCTCTCTGAAGTTCGTAAGAAACTGCATCACGAAGAATTTCTTCATTGAACCCGATCAATTGGGTGTCTACAGGCTGCCTGTTGGGTGGAGGTGTTTTAATTACGGATAAATCCCTTGCTGCCATTAAAGAAAACTGCAAAGTCCTTGGAATAGGAGTCGCTGTAAGGGTAAGGGTATCCACATTATTTTTAAGTGTTTTCAGCTTATCTTTTACTGAAACTCCAAACTTATGCTCTTCATCAATAATCAGCAAGCCCAGATCCTTGAACTTCACTGAAGTGCTTGCCAATTGATGCGTTCCAATAATAATATCTACTTTTCCATTCTTTAAAGCATCTAAAGTCTCAGATTTTTGCTTAGCAGTTCTGAACCTGTTGACATAAGCAACATTAACAGGAAAATCTTTCAACCTTTCTTTAAAACTTCTGTAATGTTGAAAAGCAAGAATAGTAGTAGGAACCAAAACAGCGACCTGCTTACCGTCTGTTGCCGCTTTAAATGCCGCACGAATCGCAACTTCCGTTTTACCGAATCCTACATCACCACAAACAAGCCTGTCCATAACAGTATCAGCTTCCATATCATTTTTCACATCTATGGTAGCTTTTTCCTGATCTGGTGTATCTTCATAGATAAAGCTGGCCTCCAATTCGTTTTGCAGATAAGAATCCGGTGTATAAGCAAAACCTTTTGCCGTTTTTCTCTGTGCATATAATTGAATAAGATCAAAAGCAATCTGCTTTACCTTAGCTTTTGTTTTCTGTTTTAATGATTTCCAGGTTGGGGAACCGAGTTTGCTCAATACAACCTCTCTTCCATCCGGCCCATTATATTTCGAGATCTTATGCAAAGAGTGAATACTTACATATAATAAATCTCCATTTTTATAAGTTAGTTTAAAACATTCCTGAATCTTACCATCATTATTTACTTTTACAAGCCCCATAAACTTCCCGATCCCATGATCAATATGGGCAATATAATCTCCGATCTTCAAAGACATCAGATCTTTCAGGGTAAGCTGTTCAGATTTTGCAAAAGTATTTTTTGCTTTATATCTCTGATAGCGGTCGAAAATCTGGTGATCTGTGTACACAAGTAATTTATGCCCATTATCTACGAAACCTTCATGCAGTTCAGATTTAAAACTTTTAAAAAGAAGTTCATGTTCCAGTTCCTCAAAAATAGATTCCAGTCTTTCTTTCTGTTTTTCAGTTGAAAAGGAAATCCAGGTATCAAATCCATTATTTTGTTTTTCTTCAATATCTTCAATAAGCAGCTCAAAGTTTTTATGGAAAGAAGGTTGTGGAACCTGCTCCATTTTGACTTCTGTGACTTCTTTTAATCCTTCAATAACCGCTCCACCAAAATCAATCGTCTTAAATTTTTTATAATCAAATAAAAACTCCTGATCTGAAATAAAAAGCTCCTGCGGTGTTCTATGGGCAATATCTTTATTTAAAGTATCATATTTCTCCAGAGACTTTTCATAGAATGTCCTGATTTTCTGCATACCAATCATTCCATTCTTAGAAACTACAAAACTTTCATTTGGCAGCAACTGCAGTAATGACACTCTGCTGCCGGTGACAGAGAAGTTCATATTGGAAACCAGCTGAAAATCTTTCACTTTATCTACAGAAAGCTGAGTTTCTATATCAAAGGTTTTAATGCTTTCCACTTCATTACCAAAAAACGTTATTCTGTAAGGCTTTTCGTAAGAATAGGAAAACACGTCTACAATTCCTCCTCTTACTGAAAATTCTCCCGGTTCTGAAACAAAATCTGCCTGTTGGAAATGATAATGATTAAGAAGTTCGTCTATAAAATCGAAATCCAGCTGATCACCTACTTTTATATGATGTGAAATTGCTTTAAAATCTTCTTTTTTCAAAACCTTTTCAGACAAAGCTCCGGCATAAGCTACAATAACTTTCGGAGCTCTTCCGGAATTGATTTTATTGAGAACCTCAGTTCTTAGAACCAGATTGGCATTTTGTGTTTTTTCCACCTGATAAGGCTCAAGATGAGTCGCTGGAAAATACAGCACTTTATCCTTACCAATAAGGTCTTCCATTTCTGTATTGGCATATAATGCATCCTCTTTATCATCTACTATATAAAGAATATTTTTCTTTTGAACCAAAAAAAGCTCAGCCACAAAAATAGAAACTGAAGATCCGGCACTTCCTTTTACGGCAATATGCTGGCTGTTTTCTAACTGGGTAAAAATTTCTTTCCCGAACTCTTTCTGCAGCAGGTCTGGAAGAAACTTTTCGTTGATGGATTTTAATTGCATAAATAGTAATGGTATAAACGACAAAAGCGATTTCGGGAGTTTTCCGAAACCGTTTTTGGGTATACAAAGGTACGGATATTTTTTTCTTTCTTTAAAAACGACATTGACTTTTCGATTCAAAATGAATCAATTAGCCTATAAATCTTAATTTTTTACAATTTTATTTAATAACCCGTTAAAAAAATTCAATTATTTACCCATGGCATAGTGTTTGGGATTTCCAGCTTAACCAAACATTAAGAATAGTATTATGAAAAAAGCAATTAAAATCTTAGGAGTGATGATGCTGTTGGTATTTACAGCCTTATCTTTTTCGTCGTGCAGTAAGGATGACGATCCTGTAAACAATGAGTTTTTTGCAGGGACGTATAAAGGAAGTGTTTCTTATAAAGACGGAAGTTCTACCAATATCAGTACAGACAACGGAAGTGTATTTGTAACAAAGATCGCCAGTGGAACCAAGTATAATTTCTCTTTCTCAAACAGTATTCCGGATCTTAACGGAATAGAATTTAATCAGGAAGGAGACCATACTCTGGTGATGATAGGTTCTACAGCAACCTCTTATATCAGAATTGATAACAATGTTTTAAAAATTCTGTACATCAAGGATGGCAAAACGTGGACAGCCAATTGTACGCGCTAGCCATGTCTATTTATATATTATGCAAGCCTGTTTTCACCTTTGAAGACAGGCTTTTTTATTGTAAATGAAGTGCTTTAATTTTTTTTTAAGCTGTAATAAACTTTAGTTAAGTTTGAAAATCTCATTTTTCTAGCCTGCTTTTTGTATATCTTTATTCAACAAAAAACAAACAATAATTCTTATGAAAAAATTCTTATCAGCAATGTCATTGATCCTTGGATTAGGACTTGCAACTGCTCAGCAAACTGCTCCAGCTACAAGCGCTCAGCCTCATCATCCCGCAAAAAGCACAGTGACTGCCGCTAAACCTGCAGAAGTAAAAGCAGCAAAACCAGCAGTAGACGCAAAAGCAGCAAAGCCTGCACCACCAGCTGCCAAAATGAAAAAAGACGGTACTCCAGATAAGAGATACAAAGAAAACAAACATCTTAAAAAAGACGGTACTCCGGATAAAAGATACAAAGCAAACAAATAAGTACAACATTAACATATAGTTGTTATTTTCATAATCAAATTTCGAAAAAGCCGGTGGAACTTGTTCCATCGGTTTTTTTATGTGAAGCTTTGCAAAAAATGATTCCAGATTCTCTACTTATTTATAAATTTGACCCATGTTAAACTTCTTCAAGAAAAATGCGGCGCTTATCTGGGCAAAAAAACATGTTCAAAAAGCAGAAGATTTCAAAAAAAATGCAGAGAAAAATCAGGAGGACTTATTACTTTCTCTAGTGAATACGGCTCAAAAAACACTTTTTGGGCGGGAGCATGATTTTGAAAACATCCATTCTGTAAAAGAATTCCAGGACAAAGTTTCTGTAGCCGATTATGAAGATCTTAAACCTTATATTGAAAGGGTAAAAAAAGGACAGGCCAATATTCTATGGACAGACACTCCGGAATATTTCGCCAAAACCTCGGGAACAACTTCCGGATCTAAATACATCCCTATTTCTAAAGAAGGCATGCCATTCCAGATTGCAGGAGCTCAAAGTGCTCTGTTTCATTATATCAGCAAAAAGAATAACGCTGATTTTGTGAATGGAAAAATGATTTTTCTGCAGGGAAGCCCGGAACTGGAAGAAGTTTTCGGAATAAAAACGGGAAGATTATCCGGTATTGTAGCCCATCACATTCCGGGTTATCTTCAGAAAAACCGTCTGCCAAGCTGGGAAACCAATATCATGGAAGACTGGGAAGCCAAAGTAGACAAAATTATTGAGGAAACAGAACACGAAAACATGACTCTGATCTCAGGAATTCCACCATGGTTGATCATGTATTTTGAGAAACTAACGGAAAGACATGGCAAAAAGATCAAACAGCTTTTCCCTAATCTCCAGCTTATTGTTACCGGAGGGGTTAATTACGAGCCTTATCGTGATAAAATGGAAGACTTATTGGGCGGAACGGTAGATATTATTCAGACATTTCCGGCTTCTGAAGGCTTTTTTGCGTTTCAGGATGATTATACAAAGGAAGGCTTACTGTTATTAACCAATCATGGGATTTTCTATGAATTCATTCCTTTGGAAGAATATGGTAAACCCAATGCCAGAAGGTTAACATTAAAAGAAATTGAACTTAACAAAGATTACGCTCTCATCCTTACTACCAATTCCGGATTGTGGGCTTATTCTATAGGAGATGTGGTGAGATTTATCAGCAAAGCTCCGTACAGAGTATTGGTGAGTGGCAGAACAAAACACTTTACTTCAGCTTTTGGGGAACATGTGATTGCCTTTGAGGTGGAAGAAGCGATGAAAGCTGCTCTTGAAAAATACCCGGCACAGATTACAGAATTCCATCTTGCTCCACAAGTGAACCCGGTGGAAGGACTTCCTTATCATGAATGGCTGATAGAATTTGAAAAAGAACCTGAGAATCTGGAATTATTCAGAGACGAGCTGGATCAGCAGCTGAGGGCAAGAAATACATATTATGATGATTTGATTTCGGGAAATATTCTACAGAAACTGCAGATTACCAGACTTAAAAAGAATGCCTTTCATGAATATGCCAAATCCCAGGGAAAACTGGGAGGACAAAATAAGACTCCGAGATTGGCTAATGACAGAAACATTGCAAATCTCTTAGAAATATATAAAAATTAATCATATTTTTTCAATTCCGAAAACATATATTGGAAAAAAATTATAAATTTGAAAAACTAAAAGAAAATAATGAAAGCATCTGTACTGTTGAAATCGTCTTTACTAACATCTTTATTTGTTATTACATCTTGTGCTACTACAAAATACAGCGAAGATATTTCAAAAAACAATTACTCTAATCTTGAAGCCGGAAAGGTATACAAAGTAACTATGAGAGACGGCTCTCCAAAGCAGACCATCTTATTCAGAAACGTTGTTGGTGACAATCTTGTAGGTACAGCAGGTAAGAAAGACAGTACAGAGGTAGTGATTCCAAAGTCGAATGTAGCCGCTGTAAAAGACAGAAGAAAAGCAAGAATTGCTGCAGGCGCTACTATTATTGGAGCTGCCGGTGTTGCTGCCATTGTAATCAGTTCTTCAAGAGCTGACTAAAATAGATTTTATCTTTCAAGATATATTTAATATATCTTTTAAAAATCAACATATGAATAGTCCTAAATAAATTTTTAGGGCTATTTTTGTTCATGATTTCCTTTACCCCGTTACAGACATTACAAAATGTCGAGTTCAGAAATCTTCTCACCGGGAGATTTTTTATTGTTTTAGCTTTCAGAATGCTTGCCACGTTATTAGGATGGTGGGTATATCAATTAACAAAAGATCCTTTTTCAATAGGTCTTATCGGACTTTCTGAGGTTATTCCTGCTGTAAGCTGCGCGTTGTATGCAGGCCATGTTATTGATATGAATGAGAAAAAGAGGTTGCTGCTTATCTGCAATTACGCTTATATTTTTCTGATCGGACTTCTTCTGGTTCCTGCATTTCTGGATGTAGAAATGCATTTCACAGGGCATCAGATCACCTATTATATTTATGGAGTTATCTTTTTTACAGGAATAGCAAGGGCTTTTATCGGTCCTATTGTTCCTTCCATGATTCCTAAAATTGTAAAGAAAGAAAACCTTCCCAACGCAGTCACTTTAAATCAGGCAACCTTCCTGATCTCTTCCGTGTGCGGACATGCGGTAGGTGGTATTCTTATCGGATTTATTGGGGTAAAGTGGACATTGGTCGCTATTTTAGCATTAATATTTGTTGCTTCCTTATTTTTCTGGCAGCTTAAAAAACAACATTCGGAGTACAAAAAAGAAACTGTAAATGTGGTGGAAAGTATGCGTGAAGGAATCTCTTATATTTTTAAAACCAAAGAAATTTTAGGAGCATTATGCCTCGATATGTTTGCTGTACTTTTTGGCGGCGCAGTAGCTATGATCCCGGTATTTGCCACAGATATTCTCAATTCAGGAGCAGAAGGCTTTGGTTTGCTGAATGCAGCTTCGGATATCGGTTCCATGTGTATCATTACTATTTTATCTATTGTTCCTCTTAGAAAAAATCAGGGAAAAATACTTCTTGCCGTTGTTACCGGATTTGGACTTTGTATCGTTGGATTTGGTTTATCCAAATTGTATTGGCTGTCTTTTATGTTCCTTGTGATGAGTGGAATGCTTGATGGAATTTCAGTGGTTATCCGAGGTACCATTGTCCAGTTAAAAACACCCGATCATATCAGAGGACGTGTTCTTAGTGTGAATTCAATTTTCATCATGTCCAGCAATGAAATGGGGCAGTTCGAGAGTGGTGTTATGGCCAAATTATTAGGTGTTGTACGCTCTGTTGTATTTGGAGGCTGTATGACTGTTTTGGTAGCTTTAATTGTAGGAAGCACCAATCCTAAACTAAGAAAGATGCAATATTAACTTATTCTTTCTCAGTCCTTTTCAGATTTTAAATGGAGCAAACCGTAATTCGAAATATTTAAAAACAGAATAGAACGTTTTCTATTCTGTTTTTTCTTTTATAGCTGTTTTTATAAAGTCAATGAGAGATTTATACCACATTTTTTTAGCCAAACAACCAATATCTTTACGATCTCCACATAATTACACCATAAAAACAAAATACAACATTAGAAACCAATATATTACTTTCATTAAATATATCTCAAAATCTTTAATTTAACGTTAATAATTTTTTATATTTGCTTCATAAAATATTCCCTATGACTAAACTTTTACTAACTTTAAGCTTTTTCATTGTAAGCTTTTGGGCTGAAGCCCAGACTTTCACTGATAAAGCACTAACACAGAGCGTTTTGCAGCTCAACAGCTCCAAGACAGCCAATGATTACGACAGTCTTTTCAATAAATTTTCAACAGCAAAAACTACCGAAAAATGGCAGGCCAACTACTATGCTGTTGTTGCTTTATATCTTAAAAACGAAACCCTGTTAAAAAAAGCGTCTGGAGCCAGCCTTATGGACGACAACGCTTTAGCCAGAAAAATAGCAACAGGAATATGGACGATACAAAGAGATAATCCAGAGGTGAACACACTATTAGGCTTACTGTATTTTCAGAAAATGCAGATTGACGGATCTCAAAGCAATCAGCTGGATCTGAACGTCATCTCTCAAAGTATAGCAAAAGCTGAGGCAAACTCTAGTAATAATCCGAGACTGGCTGTTCTTCAAGCAAAAATAAAAGAAAAATCAGGAGATAAATCCAATGCCGACATTTTATACCAAAAAGCTTTAGGCGAATTTTCCAACCAAAATTCCTCAGACAGCAAATCTCCTTCATGGGGAAAACAATTGGTACCCACTGTCCAATAATCTGGAAATAAAAAATTAAAATGATCAACATGAAAAAATATCTACTCGTTTTTCTACTTTTCTTAGCTCAAGTGGCGTTTGGACAGCAAGACTGTATTTCCGCCATCCCAATATGCAGCGACGCCGCTATTTCTCTTACGCCTAATGGCTGGGGGAATGTGAAAGAAGGTCAGGTAGGCTGTCTGGGTCCTAATGGAGAAAGTAACTCTATATGGCTTACTTTCAGTATAGAGACTGCAGGAACACTGACTTTTGTAGTAACTCCTACAGGTCCCACTGCAGTAGGGATTGACTATGATTTTGCTCTATATGGCCCTAACTTTAACTGTGCCAATACAACAGCTACTCCACTGAGATGTTCTTATGCCGGTGTGAATTCTACTATCATCAACCCTACCGGGCTTGATATGACCTCTACGGATACAACTGAAGGAGGTGGTGGTGATGGTTATGTAAAATATATTGATGTACTGCCTGGACAGGTCTATCATCTTCTTTTAAATAACTATTCCCCGCTGGTAGCTCCATTTACCTTAACTTTTGGAGGAACAGCTAAACTTCTTACTCCTTTTGACAATAACTCTGCGCATGTATATCAGCCCCATCCGTTTTTAGAGCCTGGCCCTACCCAAAACGGAGAAATCCCTGTATGTGGTAAAATTGTAAACTATGATTTTTCTACATTATCTACACAGATCATAAATGGTAACCCTAATTTTATTGTAAAGTATTATGCTTCACCAACAGACGCATTAGATGATAACAATCCTATTACTGCACCTACGAATATTAATGTGGCTAACAATTATACGTATGCCATCAGCTATGTTGATCCGAACAGCCCAACCAGCTTTTTAAATCAATGTAGAGAATTTGGACAGATTAAATTTATTGATAAGTCTTTTACGTTAAACCCTGCCACCCTTACTTCTTGTAGTAATAACGGTTCAGGAACAGCAACGTATGATCTGTCTACAGCAACTGTAGGAGCCGCTCCTAATCATATATTAAAGTATTACCCTTCTATGTATGATCTTACGAATGGCACTAATGAGATTACCAATCCTTATGTGTTTGTTTCTGCAGAAGGTTCTGTTTTTGTAAAAGCAATCAACGAATTTGGATGTACAGCATCTGCTGAAATTACTCTGAAATTCTATCCTTTGGTTACAGCAACAGATGCTTCAATGAGATCTTGTTTTATAGAATCAAACCCATCTACAGCTTTATTCAATCTTGCAAATGCTCCTGTTACAAGCCCTACAGGAACTACTACCAAAAGATACTTCCCATCGCTAACTGATGCAATAGATGCCACAAACGAAATTTTAGGATTTAGTAATTATATTGCTCCAAATGGATTTGTATACGTTAGAGTATCAGACACCCGCGGATGTTATACTGTTGCAAAAATTACTTTAGCAGTAATTCCTCCTGTGACATCAAGTGTTCTGAAAGATAAGATCATCTGTATGGAAGATACTACAACTCTGGATGCAGGTCCTGGATTCAGCAGCTATGAGTGGAGCACAGGAGCAACTACACAGTCCATCAAAAATGTTGGAGTAGGAAATTACTGGGTAAAATTAAAAACAGGAGAATGTATTGCTACTCAAAAAGTAACAGTGTATCCTTCTGAGCAGCCAGTGGTAACAGGCGTTGATATTTCCAACACTACACTAACAATTAATGTAATAGGAGGAACACCGGATTACCAGTATTCTATGGATAAAATTCTGTGGCAGACCTCTAACACATTCTCTAATATCGCAAGAGGAACTTACAAAGTATATGTAAAAGATGCTTATGATTGTGATCCTATTGAAGTAACAATAGTGGTTCCGAACCTTATCAATATGATTACTCCAAACGGAGACGGTGTGAACGATGTTGTAGATTATTCTGCAATAGCAGACAAGCAGAACCTTGTATTAAGTATCTTTGACAGATACGGAACAAAAATTCATCAGGGAGACAAATCCAACGGATACAAATGGGACGGAACTATTGCTGGGAAGAAAATCCCAACTGGTACCTATTGGTATTCTGTAACATGGAATGAAAATGACAAGAAAAACACTCCTTTCAAGTTTTCAGGATGGATTGTTGTAAAAAACAGAGAATAATCATCATATAATAAAAGCCGCTTCGGCGGCTTTTTATTTTTGCAAATCATGAAAAAATTATTGATTTCAGTTTTGTTTAACAAAAACTTTTAACAATGAAAAAAATACTATTCTTTTTTATTTTATTGATAACACAAATGGCCTATTCACAGTCAGACTGTGTCACGGCAATCCCTATCTGTGGTAACTCTGACATTTCTTACACTCCTTCAGGACCGGGGAATATTATAGAAATCCTTAACCAAAACGGAGGATGTCTTAGTACCAATGAGAGATATACTGTTTGGTATACCTTCACTGTATCCACACCAGGAACACTGGCATTTAAAATAAAACCTAACGATCAGGGTGATGATTATGATTTCGCAGTCTATGGCCCAACAGCAAACGGATGTGCATCTTTACAGAATGCGGATCACGTTTTCATACAGCCAATAAGATGTAATTATAGCGGAACTCCGGGAGACACAGGCCTGGACCTTGCTCTTGCTCCGCCTGCAGTATTCCCTACCAACCCTCCTGGTACTACAGCCAGTATGAACAATGGTAAATGGAGCCCTTATATGAATGTACTGGTAGGGCAAACGTATTATTTGGTTATTGACAACTTCAGCAGATCCACCAATGGATTTTCTTTAGAATGGTCTGGTACAGCAAGCTTAAGTTCAGCATTTAATGATCCTGTTCTTTCTCCTAATCCATTTATTGCACCAGGAATTCCAGGAGCAACTCCTACTGACCCTAACCAGGTGATGGTTTGTGCGTTACCTACGCAGTTTGATTTTTCAACACTTTCTGCGGCTATTATTAATGGCAACAGCACCAACTTCAAGGTTACCTATCACAAAACAACCAATGACGCCCTTACAGGACAAAATCCTCTTACAGTAACAACAGTAGACGGAACAACAACATATTATTACAGAATTGTATACCAAGACCCAACTAACCCTACCAATCCTATCAACGGATGTTTCATAACAGGGAAATTTAAGTTTGTCAATGTAGGTATCTCAGCCAATACCGCTACTTTATATTCCTGTAACAATAATGGAGCAGGTACTGCAAAATATGATTTAACAACTGCCAATATTTTTGGCGGAACCGGAGCAACTATTAAGTATTATGTGACTGCAGCTGATATGAACGCTGGGATCAACGAAATTACCGATCCTGTCAACTATATTTCTCCGGAAACAACTGTATATGCAAAAGTAATTTCCTCTTTCGGATGTATCGCAACCACAACGATCAGATTATTATTCTACCCGGCAGTGGTATTGAAAGATGCTGTAATCCAAAACTGTTATATAGATAACGATGTTACACGTTCAACATTCGATCTTTCTAAAGCAGATATTGGAGTAGCAGTTCCAACTCCTACAGGAACTATTATTAAATATTACACATCAGTAGCTGATGCTAAAGCACAAACTAATCCGATTGCAACCCCATTCAATTATCTTTCAGAAAGCAAAACAGTATTTGTAAGAGTAGATAATGATAAGCAGTGTTATTCTATCGCTAAGATTGATCTGAAAGTATTGCCTCCAGTAAAATCAGCTGTATTAAAAGATAAAACAATTTGTGCTGAAAGCAAAACAACTTTGGATGCAGGACCTGGATTTGTAAGCTACGAATGGAGTACTGGAGAAACTTCACAATCCATCAATAATGTACCTGTAGGGGTATATTGGGTAAAACTTCAGACCGGAAAATGCTTCACTCTTCAGGAAGTACGTGTGCATGCAAGTCTTCAACCTGTAGTTTCAGGGATAGAAATATCAAATAACAACATCACGATTACGGCTACAGGTGGAGTTCCTCCTTACAAATATTCTGTAGATGGTATCAAATGGCAGGATTCCAATATCTTCACAGGACTTCCGAGGGGCGAGAATACAGTGTATGTAAAAGATACTTATAACTGTACGCCTGTTCAGGTTACCATTACGGTTCCTAACCTTATTAATGCCATCACTCCGAACGGAGACAACGTTAATGATGTTATCGACTATTCTGCATTGGCCTATAAGAAAAACCTGATCTTCATTGTGTATGACAGATACGGAAACAAACTTCATGAAGCCGACAAAATGAGAAATTTCACATGGGATGGAACTGCATTCGGTAAGAAAATTCCAACAGGAACTTACTGGTACACAATTTCATGGAACGAAAACAACAAAAACAATACAGAAACCAAATATTCAGGATGGGTACTGGTAAAAAATAAAGAATAGATTTTTCACTAAATCTTTTTGAAAAAATCACCTCAGACTGAGGTGATTTTTTTATCAACAGGTCTAACCTCCTGTTTGCAGCATTTTCCGAAAGACTGCTAATAATTTGTTGAATACTATTTTTTTATTATTTTTTAAATAAACTATCTTTGCATCATGGCGCAGAAAGAAACATTATCATCCCTGACACACGGAAACTTTGCAAAAGAATTGTCTATTGCGGATGGAAAAATGCCTCCCAATGCAGTGGATTTTGAAAGACTTGTTATCGGAACTTTTTTGATTGACAAAAAAGGTCTTGACCATTCCATTGACCTTCTTACCCCAGAAGTATTTTATGATCCGAGACATCAGGTCATCTTTTCTACCATCCTTAAGCTTTATGAGGGAAACCAACCGGTAGACTTAATGACCATTATTCAGAATTTAAAAAAAGAAGATAAACTAAGCCAGGCAGGCGGTGACCACTACATCATCGATCTGACGATGGGTGTAAGCTCATCTGCCCATATTGAATATCACGTACGTGTTATTCTTGAAAAATATATTTTAAGAAGCCTTATTAATGTTTCTGCCAACGTTATTGATTCTTCATACAAAGAGTCAACCGACGTTTTCGAACTTTTGGATAAAGCCGAACAGTCTTTCTTTGAAATCACGAACGGAACGATTAAAAAAGGATTCGATACTGCCAATTCATTAGTAAAACAGGCTATTGATACAATTAAATCTTTAAAAGATAAAGAAGGCCTTTCAGGGGTTCCTTCAGGATTCCGGGATGTAGATAAAGAAACCGGTGGATGGCAGAATTCTGACCTTATCATTATTGCCGCACGTCCCGCGATGGGTAAAACGGCATTCCTTCTTTCCATGGCAAGAAATATTGCAGTGGGACATAAAGTTCCTATGGCTCTTTTCTCTCTCGAGATGGCATCTGTACAGCTAATCACCAGAATGATCGCTTCCGAAACAAGGATTTCTTCTGAGAAATTAAGAAAAGGAACTTTGGATGATGAAGAATGGCAAAGACTATTCTCCAATGTATCTGAGTTGGAAAATGCTCCTTTATATATAGACGAAACTCCTTCCCTTTCCATATTCGATTTCCGAGCAAAATGCCGAAGATTGGTAATGCAGCATGGAGTAAGAATTATCATGGTCGACTACCTTCAGCTGATGACCGCAGGAAGCAGCGGTGGAAAAGGAGTTGGAAACCGTGAACAGGAGATCTCTATGATTTCACGTTCATTAAAAGCAATTGCAAAAGAACTTAACGTTCCTGTAATTGCCCTTTCTCAGCTTTCAAGAAGTGTGGAAGCACGTCCGGGAAAAAGACCTCAGCTTTCTGACCTAAGGGAATCCGGAGCGATTGAGCAGGATGCGGATATCGTATCTTTCATCTTCAGACCGGAATATTATAAAATTACTGTTTGGGATAATGATGAGGAAGGACAGGAAACTTCTACTGAAAACCAGGCCGAACTGATTATTGCAAAACACAGAAATGGTGCTACAGCAGATGTAAGATTATCTTTCTTAAAACATTTTGCAAAATTCGCTGATATTGAAGCAGCATTCGAAGGAGCCGGTGGTGGATATCCATCCAACTTTGGTGAACCGAGCGGCTTTGATAAAATCAAAACAACCATTCAGCCAGGGGCAGCATTTGACCTTCCGGACAGCTCAAAACTTTCCGGCTCATCAATGAATGACTTTGATGATGATGACGATTTTCCGTTTTAACATAAAAACTCAGGGTTACACCAAATTCAGTTTAATTTTACTGTCATAATTCATTTTTTTAAAAAGCAGATTTGAGAATCGAAATTTATACCGACGGGGCTTGCAGCGGAAATCCGGGGAAAGGCGGATATGGAATTCTCATGCGCGTTCCTGAAAAAAATTATCAGAAAACATTTTCCAAAGGTTTTCGAAAAACGACCAACAACAGAATGGAACTTCTGGCTGTCATCACTGCATTGGAAAAACTGAAATCCACAGAAAATGACATCCATGTGTATACCGACAGCAAGTATGTATCTGATGCAATTAACCAAAACTGGATTGCCGGATGGATCAAAAGAGGCTGGAAAAATGTAAAAAATCCTGATCTCTGGAAAAAATTTGTTGAGCTATACAACAAACACACACCGAAAATGCATTGGGTAAAAGGGCATGCGGGACACTTTGAAAACGAGCTTTGCGACAAATTAGCCGTTGCGGCAGCCAGCTCTCCTGATCTTGAAATTGACACCTATTTTGAGAATCTGGACAACAATTCATTATTTTAATTCGATTAACACAAACACATTATTACCACTATAACTTTCTTTATTCCATCATAAGAAACGTTATTTATTAAAAAATAATTAAAATATTTAACGAAATTAACATTAAATATACATTAATTGACTGGGATTTAATATCTTTACATCTTAATAAAAGTCCCATCTACATGAATAAAAATCTATTATTGTATTTATCTGTTTTTTTACTCTGTATAGCCGGGAAGTCCTTTGCCCAGACTTATCAGCTCATCGGAAACCCAGTGACGACGACTGGATGGACGATGGTCTCCCCTACTCAGGTAAACACAGATTTTATTCAGCTTACTCCGGATACCAACAACCAATCTGGCTCTATCAGACTGAATGACCCTATCAACTTAAAATATTGTGACAAATGGAGAGTGGAATTCGATTTCAGAATGGACTCCAACCAAACTTCTAACGGAGATGGAATCGCGTTCTGGTATCTGGCCAATCCACCTGTTGCCAGCGTATTAGGATCCGGTCTTGGAGTATCTCAAAACGCAGTAGGTCTTGTCGTAGGACTGGATACTTATAACAATACCACTACAGCAACAATGAGTAAAGTGCATGTTGCTTACGGACAGGTTCAAAATACAACAGATACTAATAATGTTGAGTTCTTTAATGTTCCCGGAAGCTCCTTTCATTCACCAGATCTGAATACTACCCAACCTTTTCAGGGGACAACCTTTAAGCACGTAGAAGTTACTGCACAGGTAGATCCTGCAGCTCCTACCAGCTGGATCATCAAAATAACAATAGATGGTAACGTAATCTGTAATCAGTCTTTTGCTCCTTCCGGCACCGCTGCCTCAATGACCGTAGGATATTTTGGATTCTCCGCTTCTACAGGAGGTGCCAGATCAAGACATTCTATTAAAAATGTAAAAATTTATACTGATAAAGTTCCAATTTTACAGAATTCAGCAACCCAGTCTTTCTGTCCTAATCCTACTACAGGATATGGATCTGTAAACCTGACGACTTTCAATTCACAATTTGTAAGCAACCCTTCAAATTATACATTTACTTATTATCCATTTGGAAGTTCAACTCCTATTCCTAATCCTGCCAATTATCAGTTCAATGCCAATACAACTGTTACAGTGGTTATTAAGGACAATGCAGGACTTCTTTGTGACAACCCGGATGGTAAAATTTTATTGGTTCTTGCACCTTTTAAAGCAGAAGATAAAACCATTACGGTATGTAATAATAACAAGGCAGGAACTGCCGCTTTCAATCTGAATACAGCACCTGTTACAAGTGTTCCGGGAGTTACTAAAAAATATTACAAAACATTAGCAGACCTCAATGCAGATACGAATGAAATTCAAAACCCTGACAACTATATATCCGCTCCCGGAGTAGTTTATGTAAAAGTAACAACTCCTCAGGGATGTACGGGGTCAGCAAAAATCACTCTGGCATTCTATGCAGATACTCCTGTGAAAGAAGCTACTCTCAGATCGTGCTTTATTGAAAATAATATCACCAGTGCAATTTTTAATTTGACTTCAGCAGATGTTACTACTTTAGGAACCGGTGCTGCCAAAAAATATTACACATCAATAGCCAATGCTTTAGACGGAGTCAATGAAATTATGAATCCGCTTCAATATTTATCAACGAGTACTGCTGTGTATGCAAAAGTAACCGATGCCAACGGATGTTTTAATATCGCTAAAATCAATCTTATTGTATTGCCACCTACACCATCTTCCGTTCTGAAAGACAAAACCATTTGTATCGGAGAAAAAACAGATCTTGATGCAGGCCCTGGATTTGATGGCTATGAATGGAGCACAGGAGCAACAACCTCATCTATTAAGGACGTAGGAGTAGGCACTTACTGGGTAAAACTTAAAACCGGCAACTGTATCACTACCCAAATTGTCAATGTAAAAGCATCTGCAAACCCTGTAATCTCCAGCATAGATATTGACAACAACACAATCACTGTAAATGCAGCAGGAGGAAAACCTGCTTATCAGTATTCTTTGGATGGTGTCAACTGGCAGACCAGTAATGTATTTACCGGGCTGGCAAGGGGAGAAGTAAGAGTATATGTAAAAGATTTCTACAACTGTACTCCTGTTGAAGTTCAGATCACCGTACCGAATCTTATAAATGCTATTACTCCAAACAGCGACAACGTAAACGACTTCATTGACTACTCTGCGCTTGCTTACAAGAAAAACCTGATCTTCATCGTCTACGACCGATATGGCAATAAATTGTATGAAGCCGGAAAGATGAGAAACTTCACCTGGGACGGAACTGCTTCCGGGAAAAAAGTTCTTACAGGAACTTACTGGTACACCATCTCATGGAACGAAAACAATAAAGACAATACTGAAACTAAATACTCAGGCTGGGTATTGGTTAAAAACAGAGAATAAATTACTATCAGAAACTACCTCCTTTGGGGTAGTTTCGGTATTAAAAACAAGATCTGCTCAATCAGAGATTGGGACAAAGTATTGCTTTTTATAGCCAATCCAAACATTAAAAAACAATTTTATTTCTAAGAAAAAGTATAACATCACAATCCATCCACTATGAAAAAAGATATACTCATTTTTGTACTGACTATCTTATTATGCTTGCCGGGAAAATTATTTTCACAAACCTATCAGCTTACCGGAAACCCCGTAAATACAACGGGCTGGGATCTTGTCTCTGACGCTATCGTAAGCGGAGACTTTGTACGACTTACAACTGATCAGACCAGCAAATACGGAGCTGTAAAATTATCCACCCCAATCACCCTTAGCTATTGTGACAAATGGAAAGTGGAATTCGACTTCAGAATTGACGGAAACGGAACTACACAATTTGGAAAAGGGGACGGCTTTACTTTCTGGTATCTTGCAAACCCACCGACAGGATTTGTATCAGGAGGAGGATTAGGTATTCCTGCCAATGCTTCCGGACTGATGGTTGGTTTTGATATCTTCAACAATACCACAGAAGGACAGATGAGTAAAGTTCATATTCTTTACGGAACGAATAATACAGCAGGTAACAATATCGAATACAATACTACGCCAGGAAGTACATTCCACTCTCCTGACCTTATTGCCACTCAGCCATTTGTAGGAGATACCTACAGACACGTTGAAGTAAATGGAGAAACAGATCTTACCAATCCAACCAACTGGATTATCAAAGTAAGAATAAATGGTGTGCTTATCGTGGATCAGTCTTTTGCTCCTTCTGGGGGTGCGGTAGGAATGTCACAGGGGTATTTTGGTTTCTCCGCAGCAACCGGAGGTGCCAGCGCGAGACATTCTATTAAAGACGTAAAAGTTTTCGTAGATAAAGTTCCTATTTTAAGCAATACGATCACGCCGTTCGTATGTACAAATCCTGCTACCGGAAATGGTACAGTAGATCTTACTTCTTATAATTCTCAATTTGTAAATAATCCAGGAAATTATATTTTCACTTATTATGTATTGGGAAGTTCTACTCCTATTGCCAATCCTACGAGTTTCCAGTATTCAGGAAATACAACTATTAAGGTGGTTGTAAAAGATCCTACTTCTACTCTTTGTGATAATGGTGACGGAGTCATTCAGCTTAATCCTACTCCATTTGCAGCAACAGACGCCAGCCTTACCGGATGTAATAACAACAATGCCGGAACAGCAACATTTGATCTTAACACAGCTGCTGTAACAACCGTTACTGGTGTAACCAAGCAATTCTACCCTACATTATATGACTTGAATAATGGCACGAACCAGATTACAAATCCTTCAGCGTATGCTTCTGCAGCAGCTACAATATATGTAAAGGTAACCACTCCTCAAGGCTGTGTAAGTACATCCAAAATCACACTGAACATTTATCCCGTTGTTGTTGTCAATGATATCGAAATAAAATCATGCTTTATTGAAAGCAACCCATCTATGGCTTCTTTTAATCTTGTTGCAGCTGTAGTTTCTCAAGGCGGACTTACAAAAGAGTATTACCCATCATTAACTGATGCCATCAGTGGAACTAATACAATTTCAACTCCGACGGCATACATTGCTCCTAATGGGGTAGTTTATATTAAAGTATTCAGTGCAGACGGATGTTATTCTATTGCTAAAGTAACCTTAACAGTAATACCTGCTGTTTATTCAAGAACCTTACATGACCAAACAATCTGTATTGAAAACACGACAACCTTAGACGCAGGAGCAGGCTTCAAAAGCTACGAATGGAGCACAGGAGCTACCACACAGTCTATCAAGAATGTAGGCGTAGGTACTTATTGGGTAAAACTTAAAACAGGAGACTGTATCGCTACACAGAAAGTAACAGTATACCCTTCTGATAATCCAGTCATTACCACTGTTGACATTTCAGGAAGCACCGTGACTATATATGCCAATGGCGGAACTCCTCCTTATCAATATTCTATGGATAACATTAACTGGCAGGATTCCAATGTCTTTACCAATATTGCCAGAGGAGAAGCTAAAGTATATGTAAGAGACGGTTACAAATGTATTCCTGTTGAAATCAATATCACAGTACCTAATCTTATCAATGTGATTACACCTAACGATGACGGTATTAATGATTTTGTAGATTACTCTGCATTAGCCAACAAACAAAATCTGGAAATTGCCATCTTCGACAGATATGGCTATAAAATGTTCCAGGCAGATAAAACAAATGGCTACAAATGGGCAGGTACTACCAATGGAAGCAAAAAAGTTCCTACAGGAAATTACTGGTATTCTGTTTCATGGAATGAAAATAATAAAAACAGCACTCCGATAAAATTCTCAGGCTGGATTGTTGTAAAAAACAGAGAATAATTACACTTTCCATCACATCAAAAGAATCACCCCGCCAGCCGGGGTGATTTTTTGTATTAGCAGGGAGGAGATATTTCATTTTAAAGACTCTTTATTCATATTCAATTCTTAAATTTGTCCTATGAATTATTTGGAAGCTTTAAGCAGAAGATATTCTGTAAAAAAATTCAATCATCAGATTATTCCTCAGGAAACTCTTCACAACATTCTTGAGTCAGGAAAGCTGTCTGCCAGTTCGCTGGGACTTCAGCCTTATAAAATTGTGATTGTTGAGAGTGAGGAAATGAAACAGAAACTGATTCCGGCTTTTTATAATCCTTCTCAAATTTCCACCTGTTCTCATCTTATCGTTATTATTTCGAAGAAAATCATTGAAGAGAACTATATCCGAGGTTATTTTAATCATATTTCTGAAGTAAGAGATACTCCAATTGAAAAACTGGATCCTTTTAGAAACAGTATTAATCAGCATATTACCCAAAAAACGCAGGATGAAATTTTCAATTGGGCAGAAAAACAATCTTATATCGTATTAGCTAATCTTATGTACGCTGCTGCTATCGAAAATATAGACTCTTGCCCTATGGAAGGCTTCCGTCAGGATCTTATAGAAGAAATTCTAAATATAGATCCCGAAACAGAAAAAGTAACTGTTACCCTAGCTTTAGGCTACCGTTCTGAAGAAGACCTTTTCCAGCACATGAAAAAAGTAAGAAAACCAAACGAAAAATTGTTTAAATTTATTTAATATTTTAAACGATTGTACCTAAAGCAAGCATATGATAAAAGCGGATGTATTAGTAATCGGTTCCGGCATTTCCGGACTTTCCTATGCCATTAAAGTTTCTGAACAGCTCCCTGATGCCAAAATCATTATAGTAACAAAATCTGACGAAGACGAAAGCAACACCAAATACGCTCAAGGCGGTCTGGCTGTGGTCACAGATTTTCAGAATGACAATTTCCAAAAGCATATTGATGATACCATGCGTGCCGGAGACGGAGAAAACAAGCGCGATGTTGTAGAGATGGTGGTAAGAGAAGCCCCTGCAAGATTCAACGAAATTGTAGAATGGGGTGCTCAGTTCGATATGAAGAACGGCAAATTTGCCTTAGGAAGAGAAGGTGGCCATACTGAAAACAGAATCGTCCACCATAAAGATATCACAGGTTTTGAAATTGAACGTGCTCTACTGCAAACGGCCAACAGCAGCCCGAATATTGAAATCCTTGACCATCATTATGTAATTGACATCATTACACAGCACCATGTTCCGGGAAAAGAACTTAACGAAGGAGACATCCATTGCTATGGCGCTTATATTCTGGATGAAAAGTCCAAGACAATCAAAAAAATCACTTCTAAAATAACACTGGTTGCCACAGGAGGTGCCGGACATGTTTATAAAAATACCACCAATCCCACGATTGCAACAGGAGACGGAATTGCTTTTGTAGCCCGTGCCAAAGGAATGGTTTCCAATATGCAATATTATCAGTTTCACCCAACAGCTTTATACAGCAAAATGGATGGAATGCTGTTCTTAATTTCAGAGGCCGTTCGTGGAGACGGAGCAAAATTAAGAACCAAAAGAGGCGAAAAATTCATGCATAAATATGATGAACGTGAAGAACTTGCATCAAGAGATATTGTAGCAAGAGCTATCGACGCCGAAATGAAAATTACCGGAGACGAATTTGTCGGTTTAGATTGTAAGGAAATGAACCATGAAAAATTTCTGGAACACTTCCCGAACATCTATAAAAAATGTAAAGACGAAGGAATTGATCCTTTCACCCAATTAATACCTGTCGTACCTGCCTGCCATTACTTAATGGGAGGAATTGAAGTAGACAGAGACGGACAGTCTTCCATCAGAAATCTTTTTGCTGTAGGAGAATGCACCAACTCAGGACTGCACGGAGCCAACAGATTAGCTTCCAATTCATTGTTGGAAGGTTTAGTTTTCGGACATAATGCTGCTATGAAAACTGTAAATCTTCTGAATGAAAACAATTTCAACTTTGACGATCTGAAAGCCGTTCCGGAATGGAATGAAGAAGGAATGAAAATCATGGACGAAATGGTCATCGTCAGCTATCTCAGAAAACAGCTTCAGGAAATGATGAGTGATCTGGTAGGTATTGTAAGAAGCAACAGACGTCTGAATATGGCATTACAGAAACACCAGGAGATTGCGGCTGCCGTGGACGAAATATATCACTACTCCATTCTTTCGCCACAACTTTCAGAATTAAGAAACTTAACTACCGTTGCACACCTTATCATTAGCCAGTCTATGGAAATGACAGAGAACAAAGGAGCATTTTATAATAAAGATTTAGCTTAAAAGCATCACACAATGAAAAGACCAGCATACGTAACAGATAAAGCATTAAAAGCATTTATAAAAAACGCCCTTGAAGAAGACATTCAGGATGGTGATCACTCTACCCTTTCTACCATTCCACAGGATCTTGTACAAAGTGCAAAGCTTCTGGTAAAACAAGACTGTATTCTTGCAGGCGTTGAGTTGGCTGAAATCATTTTCAACACTTTTGATAAAAATTTAAAAATTGAGGTTTTCATTAAAGATGGAACTCCTTGTAAATTCGGAGATATAGCACTTATTGTAACTGGAAGCGCAAGATCTATCCTTTCTACAGAACGATTTGTTCTCAACTGTATGCAAAGAATGAGCGGTATTGCAACCCTTACTCACGATTGGGATTCAAGATTAGTAGGTACAAAAACTAAACTTTTAGATACCAGAAAAACAACTCCAAATTTCAGAATGTGTGAAAAATGGGCTGTTGCCATTGGAGGAGGAACCAATCACAGATATGGTCTTTATGATATGATTATGCTGAAAGACAATCACATTGATTACAACGGCAGCATTACCAATGCAGTAGCAATGGCGAAAGACTATGTTAAAAAGAATAAGAAAAAGTTAAAAATAGAAGTTGAAACAAGAAACCTGGAAGAAGTTCAGGAAGCAATCAAAGCAAAAGTTGACAGAATTATGCTTGATAATATGGATGTAGAAACTATGAAGCAGGCTGTACAAATGATCAATGGTTCATGTGAGTCTGAAGCTTCAGGTGGAATTACCCGTGATATGCTTAAAGAAATTGCTTCAACAGGAGTTACATTTATCTCTGTAGGAGCCCTTACACACTCTGCTGAGAATATTGATTTGAGTCTCAAAGCAGTGAAATAGCTTTGAATTTTTAACAAAAACACACCCCCTTTGTTAAAAATTCAATAACATGACTTTTTTCATACAAAAATTCAATTTTTAGCCATAATATTGAATTTCAATACTTTAACATTATTAAGACTGATTAAAAATTAACATTGAGTTAATAATAGTTAAATTTTATTTTGCGAATTTTGCAGAAAATTAAATCTAATTATTACTAACGATTATGAAATTAATCAACAAATCGATACTAACTGCGGTTATTACTTTATCTACAGCTAGTGTTTATTACTCTCAACAAGTTCAGGATACAGCGCAAGCTAAGTCTAAAGATATTGATGAGGTAATCTTAAGAGGTGTAACGGATATCGCTAAAGATAGAAAAACACCTGTTGCTGCATCTACAATTAAAGCAGCACAACTTGCAGAAAGATTAGGTAACCAGGAGCTACCTGAGATTTTGAATACTACTCCATCAGTTTACGCTACAAAATCCGGAGGTGGTTTTGGTGATGGAGGTCTTACAATCAGAGGTTTCGAATCAAGAAACATCGCTGTAATGGTAAACGGTATGCCAGTTAACGATATGGAAGGTGGCGCTGTTTATTTCTCAAACTGGACTGGATTATCTGATGTAACAAGTACATTACAAGTTCAGAGAGGTTTAGGTTCTTCGAAATTAGCTATTGCTTCTGTAGGAGGTACAGTAAACTTCCTTACCCGTTCTGCTGATATGAAAAAAGGAGGGGTAATCAGATTAGGAGTTGGTAACAACGATTACTTAAAAACTTCCTTTTCTTACAATACCGGAAAATCTAAAGACGGTATTTCTGCATCATTCTTAATGAGCAGACAAGCAGGAGGTACTTACATTGAAAATACAGATTATGAATCTTATGCATATTTCTTTGCATTAGGTTATGAAATCAACAAAAAACATAACTTACAGTTTACAATAACATCTGCTCCTCAGTGGCACGATCAAAGAACTTTTGCTCCAACAATCCAAAACTATATCAACTATAACCCAGATCATGATGGATCTCCATATAGAAGATATAATTCAGACTTTGGATACTACACTGATGCTAACGGGAACAAAGTTGCTTTAGCAAACAGATCAAACTACTACGCTAAGCCGGTAATGATGCTAAACTGGGACTGGACAATGAGCGAAAAGTCTAAGTTAAGTACAGTTTTATACATGTCTAATGGTAGAGGTGGTGGAACTGGTGAATTAGGTAAAGTAGGAGGAAAAGGAATGACTGATTTCTATGATGCAGCAGGTCACTTCAACTATGACGCTATTTTTGCAGCTAACGCAGCAGTTAATTTAAATACCGCAGGTGCAGGAAGTACTTTGGTTCGTAGATCAAATATCAACTCTCACAACTGGTATGGTATCTTGGCTAACTTCCAACACAAAATTAATGACAACTGGAACTTCTCAATAGGTACAGATGACAGATACTATTATGGTTACCACTATCAGGTTCTTACAGATCTTTACGGAGCAAAAGGGTACAAAGATAATGCTAACAAAAATATAGCAGCACCAAGAATCGTAAATGCTCTTTACGATTATAAAAAACTTACCTGGAATCCTTTCGGAGGGAAATTAGCTCCAGCTGAAGATCAGGTAGGATACAGCAACGATGGAGAAGTACTTTGGTACAGTGGATTTGCACAGGTAGAATATACCAAAGATAATTTATCTGCATTCTTACAAGGTTCCGTATCTAACCAAGGTTACCAAAGAATTGATAACTATGTAGTAGATGGAAGTACATTAAAAGGACAAACAGTAAACACAAAAACTGGATTCAAAAATATTTTCGGATATAATGTTAAAGGGGGTGCTAACTATAACATCAACGAGCACCACAATGTTTTTGCTAACTTAGGTTTTTATAGCAAACAGCCATTCCTTAACACAGTTTATCCAAGTAACCAACAGCTGGTAAACCCAACTCTAACTAACGAGAAAATTTCTTCTGCTGAAATTGGTTATGGATTCAGATCTGCAAAATTCACTGCAAATGTTAACGTTTACAGAACACAGTGGAAAGACAGGTGGTTAAGAAAAACAGGTCAAACTTTCACTTTAGCAGACGGTTCAACTACTACAGGTTATTCTGAAATCAATGGTATTACAGAAGTTCACCAAGGAGTAGAATTTGATGGAGTATACAAACCTAACCGTTTCTTAGAAGTTCAGGGTATGTTCTCTTGGGGAGATTACTATTACAAAGGAAATGCTAGTGTAGCTTCTTTCGATGATAATAACAATCCTGTTACTTTAGCTGGCTCATCAGGAAGCGAACTATACCTGGATAAAGTAAAAGTAGGAGGATCAAGCAACAACAGCATTCCTCAAATGACAGCATCATTAGGTCTTACTGTAAAACCAGTAAAAGATCTTAATATCTTCGGAACATGGAGATATGTAGGAAAACTTTATTCTACTATTGACGCAGGAACATTCACAAATATTTCAGCTCAGGACAGAGGAGTATTGAAATTACCTGATTTCAACTTATTCGATGTAGGTTTCTCTTACAAAATCAGATTGAAAAACGAAGCTCAGTATTTCACAATCGGAGCTAACGTTTACAACCTATTTGATAAGATTTATATCTCTGATTCAGCTACAAGTGTTTTTGCTAATGATGTACCGACTAAACTTGCTGACGGATCAAATAACACAGCTAAGAAGACATATGAGCAACTTGGTATGATGTACAATGGTATTGCAACGGGTAACCGTGCTTATTTCGGATTCGGAACTACTTGGGCAGCAACCTTATCATTCAACTTCTAATAATATCACAATATTAGATTTTATAAATATCAATCCCGGCTTTGAGCCGGGATTTTTGTTATCTTTGTGTACAAAAAAATAGGATTATGGATTTTTACAAGATTTTTCTTAGTGCACACAAAGGATTCGGGTATTTGGAACTTCTTTTAGTGGCACTATTTATCATTGCACTTTTAGCTACTATGTTTGGCTTCAGTGGAAAAGTGAACAAGTTTTTGAAGAAGACAACGCTCTTCACGATGATTTTCTTCCACGTTCAGTTTTTATTAGGAATATGCTTGTTATTCATATTTTCTCCAGGTTTCAAAGCTGCTTTAGATGCAGGAACATTAATGAAAGACACCTACAGCAGACAAACATTTGTTGAGCATCCATTCTCTATGTTAGTGGCAGCAGTTTTGATGACTATTGTTAACAAAAAAGTAAAATCCAATGATACTATCTCTTTAGGAGTAGTGTTTATGGGACTGATTGCGGCAGGTTTATTTGCTTTCGCATTCCCTTGGGTAAGAGTCTTTGGGGCTTAAAAAAATAAAGAAAAATTATATGCGTTATAATTTATAAATAGTTTAATCTTAAATTTTTAATTAAATCAATGAAAGTAGCTGTAGTAGGTTCAACAGGAATGGTTGGACAAGTTATGCTTAAAGTTTTGGAGGAGAGAAACTTCCCTGTAACAGAATTAATCCCGGTAGCATCCGAAAGATCTGTAGGCAAGAAGGTGAAGTATAAACAGAAGGAATTTACCATCGTAAGCATGAAGGACGCTATAGCTGCCAAACCGGATATTGCAATCTTCTCTGCGGGTGGTTCTACCTCTCTTGAATTCGCTCCTTTATTTGCAGAAGCAGGAACAACAGTAATTGATAATTCTTCTGCATGGAGAATGGATCCTGACAAAAAATTAGTCGTTCCTGAAATCAATGCTGACGTTTTAACAAAAGAAGATAAAATCATTGCAAATCCGAATTGTTCTACCATTCAGTTGGTAATGGTTCTTGGACCTTTGAACAAGAAATATGATTTAAAAAGAGTAATCGTTTCTACGTATCAGTCTGTAACAGGAACGGGTAAAGCTGCTGTAGACCAATTAAATGGTGAAATCAGCGGAGATGATTCTACTGAAAAAGTATATCCTTATCAGATCTTCAAAAATGCATTGCCGCACTGTGATGTATTTGCAGATGACGATTATACAAAAGAAGAAATCAAACTGATGAAGGAGCCTAAGAAAATTTTAGGAGATGATACCTTCAACTTAACAGCAACAGCTGTAAGAGTTCCGGTTCAGGGAGGACATTCTGAAAGTGTAAACATCGAGTTCGAAAATGAATTTGAACTGGATGAAGTAAGAAAAATCTTATCCGAAACTCCAGGGGTAATCGTAATGGATGATGTAAAAAACAACCACTACCCGATGCCGTTATATTCTGAAGGAAAAGACGAAGTTTTCGTAGGAAGAATCAGAAGGGATCTGTCACAGCCCAAAACGCTCAACCTCTGGATCGTAGCAGACAATCTGAGGAAAGGAGCAGCAACAAACGCTGTACAAATTGCAGAATACCTTGTAGCAAACAACTTAGTATAAACTAACAAAATAAAAAAGAGTCTCAAAATTGAGATTCTTTTTTTTATCAAACTCTTCATATGACTACCCAGAAAAATACCCACAAAGAGAAAATAGGATTTCAAAAACTTATTGCAGTGTTTGGAGTGATTCTTTTTATCGGAAAGATTATTGCCTGGAAACTTACCAATTCCGACGCTGTATTTTCCGATGCCATGGAAAGTATTGTCAATGTCATTAGTGCATTCATGGGATTGTATTCTCTCCATCTTGCAGCCAAACCTAAGGATGAAGACCATCCTTACGGCCATGGGAAAGTAGAATTCGTAACTTCCGGTATCGAAGGAGCTTTGATTGCCATAGCCGGTGTTATGATTATCTACGAAGGAATCCACAGTCTTATTGTAGGAAAAACACTTAGTAAAATAGATCTGGGGATATGGATTATCGCAGCCACCGCTATTATCAATTATCTTCTGGGATATATTTCTATAAAAAAAGGAGAAAGAGAAAATTCTCTGGTTCTGATTTCATCCGGAAAACATCTTCAATCCGATACCATTACGACCCTTGGAGTAGTAGGAAGTTTAATTATTGTTTATTTTACTAAAATATATTGGCTGGATTCTGTAGTGGCACTTACTTTTGGGCTTTATATCATATTTGTAGGCTATAAAATCGTCCGAAAATCGTTGAGTGGCATTATGGATGAACAGGATCCTGAAATATTAAATCAGGTCATTAGAATCCTTGAAGAAAACAGACATGCAGAATGGATAGATGTACATAATATGAAAATCCAGCAGTTTGGTTCTTCTCTGCATATTGATGCTCATATAACATTACCATGGTATTACGACCTTCGGGATGCCCATGGCGAAATGGAAAAAGTAATAATTCTTCTTGCCAAAAACATTAAACGAACTATTGAGTTTAATTTCCATATGGATGACTGTAAACCGATCTCATGCCCGGTATGTCAGATCAAAGAATGTCCTGTCCGTGAAAAAGACTTTGTGAAGCGTGTAGAATGGACTCCGGAAAATGTAACCAGTGTAGATAAACACACTGTAGAATAGCTTATAGAAACAATAATCTTCCTAATTTCCTACACTTTCTTTACCAATCATCTGCTTTCTATAATAGAACATCGGAACAATCAAGAGGATAGTCAAAGGTTGAATTACAAACCTTCGCATATAAAAAGAAAAAAGATATCCTATCTCGAATTTGTCTGAAATGCAATATAGATAAATTGGCAGAGAGATTATAAATACAATCGTAATCATCACAGCTCCCTGCAATGTCCATTGTTTATTTCGAAATAACCCATGAATAATCATGCAGGAAAACAGAAGATTTAAGACAAATCTAAATAGATGTCCACCAATCAGTTTCCCCCATTCAAATGCGGGGAATTCGATATTTTTATTTGCTTCATGAAAGTAATTAAGGAAAGGATCATAAAAAAGGGTATCCTCCAGAGTCCTCACTCCTATCAATCCGCAAATTCCTGTTATAACCAAAAGCCAATTAAGAATTTTCATGTTGTAAAGCAAAAAATTTAATCCAGACCAGCCAAAGCAAAACAACCGTTCCATAAATAACAGCAGGGAAAATGGAGTCATGAAACATTTTTCCATATTCCTTATGATCAACCATTACGATATTTAAACCTACAATTCTCAGGAGATTCATGATATACAATAAAACCAATCCCACTCCTACAAAAACAAAGGTCTTGGCTCCTTTATAAAATGCAAAAACAAAAGAAACAAATAGAATGATAACAGAAACAGCATTACAGCCCTCCACCATTCTTGTTTCATATCTTTGTTTTACATAAAACCACACCTGTTCATTCTTTACATCATCATAAAGCTGCGTAGGATATCCTATCACATTCTGTATAGACATTACCTGATTGGCAATGATCCTGGAAAAAGAATCCAAACCGGCATCCTTGCCACTATTAAGATAGAGCTGGTAAGCAAAAAGCAACACCAGATAAATAATGATAAAACGCAATAAAATACCTAAAACAGGCTTAAAGTCTTTCAACATACTGCAAAGATAAAAATTAGCCCGTAATATCCTGAATTTGAATAAAGAAAGTTAAAAATCAAAACATAAAACCGACAATTATCTAGATAAAACGTAATAGTTTTCTCAAAAAACCATGATAAAACAAATATTCAACTGATCTTTACTATCAATATCTTAACACTTTTCTTACTTCTTTAAACGATTATTTCCAACTCACGTTAATTTAGTATATTTGTTTCCATATTATGACTTCTGAAAACGCAAAACGATTTTTTGAAAACCATTTGGGTAAAAAATCTTCCGAATTCGTCACATTAGCTCAAAGCGGCTCTGCTAGGGTCAATTTTCTGGCCACTGCCGGCACCGAAAAATACATCATTACCTACAATGAAAACATTCCGGAAAATGAAAGTTTCCTTTACTACTCTGAAGTATTTTCAAGTCTGAACCTTAATACCCCTTCCATTCTTGCAATTTCTGATGACAGGAAAATGTACATCCAGGAATTTTTGGGACAACACACTCTTTCGGAGGTAATTACAGATGAAAAACTATCACCCACTGTAAGAGATTTGGTACAGCAGACCTTAGAAAGACTTTTTCTACTACAAATACAGACCCAGGGTAAAATTGATTTTTCAAGAACTTTTGAATATGAAAGTTATGATGAACTTCCCATAATTCATGATCTCTATTATTTTAAAAACTTTGTGGCTGATGTTTTGGAACTTGAATACAACAAATCAACGCTCCTTAAAGAATTCAAAAAAATTGCAGCACTGGTTGAAAACCTTGAACCAAAAGGAATTATGATTCGTGATTTCCAGGCAAGAAATATTATGGTGAATGAGAAAAATGAAGTTTCTTTCATTGATTATCAATCTGCAATGAAGGGACCATTACTATACGATGTTATCTCTTTTCTTTTTCAGGCAAAAGCCAATTTTCCGGAAGATTTCAAACAGGAAATGCTGGAATTTTATATCCAGCAGTTCGAAAATTATGAAACAAGAATTCAACTGAAAAATGCAGTGATGCCCATTCAGATGATGAGATTTTTACAGGTTTTAGGAGCATACGGATTCCGAGGATTGATTCAGAGAAAACAACATTTCATGGCCAGCCTTGAAAAAGGAATTCAAAATATAACCCAGTTTGCAGACTCTTGGGAACAGATGAACAATTATCCGGAACTCAAAAAGGTTATTCATCAGCTGACATCAGAAAAGGCAAAACAAAAAATTGAGGAAATTATAAATAAGTAAGTCTTCGGCTCCGCTCAAACTGACAGATTGAAATATTTGAGCAAATCCAAAGCAGTTTTAAGATAACTAAATAAGCCTTAATGGTTTAAAAATAAAAGAATATGCTAAACATCGAGATACACAGTTTTTCTTACAAAAAAGGAGGAATCCCTAAAGACCATTCAGGAAACGGCGGAGGTTTCGCTTTTGACTGCCGTGGAATTTTAAATCCCGGAAGAATTGAAGAATATAAAATCCAGACCGGAAATGACATCGGAGTTCAGGAATACCTGGAAACAAAAACGGAAATGCCTAAGTTTTTAGAATTGGTAAAATCACTTGTTTCTATTAATATTGACGACTATCTTGCAAGAGGTTTTGAACATTTGCAGATCAATTTCGGATGTACTGGCGGACAGCACAGATCCGTATATTCTGCTATAAAAATTGCAGAATTTATCAAAGAAAAATATCCTGAAGGAACTGAGGTTACTCTTCATCACGATGAACAACCACAACTGAATAAATAAATGATAAGTGATCATTGATAAATGATTTAATTATCATTTATTGATGATACAAAGTGTTATCATTCATCAATTACCATTTATCAATTATAAAAAATGAAAGCTTTAATTTTCGCAGCAGGAAAAGGAACAAGACTTAAACCGTTTACAGATCACCATCCGAAAGCTTTGGCCAAAGTAAACGAAGTTCCGCTTCTGGAGAGAAATATCAAATACCTGAAAAGTTTCGGAATAAATGATTTTGTGATCAACATCCATCATTTTGGAGATCAGATTGTTGATTTTTTAAATAAAAACAATAATTTCGGCTGCAAAATTGAAATCTCTGATGAAACCAATGAGCTTCTGGAAACAGGTGGCGGCTTGATTTTTGCAAGAAAATTTCTTGATCATGGAGAAGATTTTTTAATCCTGAATGCAGATATTCTAACTGACCTGAACATCAATGCGTTGGTAGAATACCACAAAAAGATAAAAGATTTTGCTACTTTAGCGGTTTCGGACAGAGAAAGTTCGAGAAAACTCCTTTTCAATGATGATATGGTTTTGAGGGGCTGGCTGAATGTTCAAACTGGTGAACAAAGACTGGCTGAATTCAATAAAGGCTTTAAAGCACTTGCTTTCAGCGGAATTCACTGCATCAATCCTGTCATTTTCGAAAAAATAAAAAGAACAGGCAAATTTTCTGTTATGGAAGAATATCTGGATCTTATGCAGACCGAGCATATACACGGTTTTGTACATGACAGTATTCTTATTGACGTTGGAAGACCTTCGTCCATAATAGAAGCCGAAAAACATTTTAAATAAATTTTGCAATGGAAATTGATGGAACGAGGGATGAAAGTTTAGTAAATCCGGAACTTGACATTAACGAAACAAAACTACACAACAGTTTCAGACAAAAAACCTGGGACGAGACAATTGCTAAAGACAGCTGGATGGTCTTCAAGGTCATGGCTGAATTTGTAGATGGCTACGAAAAACTGGCCAAAATAGGCCCGTGTGTTTCTATATTTGGTTCTGCCCGACTGAAGCCGGAGAATAAATATTATGAAATGGCTGTAGATATCGCTGAAAAAATCACCAAATTAGGTTTCGGAATTATCACCGGAGGCGGTCCTGGGGTTATGGAAGCTGGAAATAAAGGAGCTTTCAATGCGAAAGGAAAATCTATCGGACTTAATATTGATCTTCCTTTTGAACAGCATTTTAACCCTTATATCAATAAATCTTATTCCATGAATTTTGATTACTTTTTCGTAAGAAAAGTAATGTTTGTAAAATATTCTCAGGGATTTGTAGTAATGCCGGGAGGTTTTGGTACTTTGGATGAGCTTACTGAGGCGATGACCCTGATTCAAACCAACAAAATTGGAAAATTCCCAATTGTTTTGGTAGGAAGTGAATTTTGGGGAGGATTGCTGGATTGGTTCAAGGCAACTCTGTTAAAAGAAGGCATGATTGCTGAAGATGATCTCGATCTTTATCGTGTGGTAGATACTGCTGATGAGGCTGTAGCACACATTAAGGCTTTTTATGATAAATATTCTGTGAATGTAAATTTCTAATTGGCATATTATTTGTGACTTAAAACTAGCAAGCATGATTGTAAATCTATTAATTAAGATGAAAAAACTTTTATATATATCAGGAATTTTAACATTTTTTGTGTTAATGAGTTTTATGTATGTAGACTTTTTCTCTTCAATGACCAAAGTGGACTATATTGATGGAAGCAAGACATTGAAGTTTACCACAAAAATGAATACAAGCCATATCTCTGACGCTATTAAAATCAACCCTAATACGGCAGGATTTGAAGCAGAGGTAAAGAAATATGTGAACAATAATTTTGATGTATTTGTCAATGGCGCTCCTAAAACGATTACCTTCACAGGAAGTCAGGTCAGCGGAGAAACTGTATGGGTGTATTTTGAAACCGGAGGCGTTTCGGATATCAGCACCTTAAAGATTAAAAATACGATCCTTTTAAGCGCTTTTCCTAAGCAGATCAATCTGGTGAATATTGCCTACAAAGGCAGCCAGAAAACAATGAACTTCCAAAGAGGAAAAGAAGTAAACGAGGTTTCTTTTTAAACGTGAATTAGATTTAACCATTATAAATGGGTACCCTGAAAAGTTAAACTTTTCAGGGTATTTTTTTAGAATAACAAAAAAAATCACTTAAGAGAGATTAATTAAGTACAAATACGTAATCTTAAATTTCAGCATTTCCACTCTAATATTTTCATTTTCAGCAATGTACATTTGTATAGTAATTACAACCAAACAGGTGAAGCCGTATCACTTTAATCACGGGGCGGAATCTGAAAAGCCCAATGAGTAAGAAAACACCAAACAAAACTAAAATATCATGGAAGATATAGAACTTAAATCGTCCAGTCAGGCAATAGATGTCCTGATCGTAATTGACACGGATTATGTACGGGAAAAATATAAAAGTCCCAGTACAGATCCCAATAAACCTGTAGGAATTGACCACAACAGCCAGCACATGATTGTTTCAAATGCCAATGCCATATCAGGACAAGGTTCTGCTGACCTCAACTTCAGTGCAAGAGCCGGAGATGTTGTTTCTTTCAGAGGCACTTCAATTTATCAGAATTCGGATGACGCAGTTATTATTTACAATATTAAATACTGGTCCGGAGATCAGGTTTTTAATAATTTCGTATACAATTCTGTCAGAAGAAAGCAAGCTGCTGTACCGGATGTAAATTCTTTAAACGGCCTTCCTGCAACCTCTGCAGATATCAGCTTTGCCAGTATTGATTCAAAAGTAAGATCTACTGGGACAGAGAACTTTTATGTACAGTTTGGGCTTTATATTTTAGATCCTAAGGACAGTAACAAACAGATTCTGTACGGTTACTTTTACTGGGATCCAACAATTACAGTTAAATAAACGAAAATAAATAAAACCACTGCTGATGCGGTGGTTTTTGTTTTTTAGCGGTGTCGTCCGATGCTTATTCTAACTAAATCGTCGTACATTATGTTGCTGATACCTCATGATGGCTTTGAAAAAGGCATTAAAGGACAATGATATTGGCTGAGAATCTCTGATTCATCACTCTTACAGGGGGGTTCGAATGAGTTCAGATCTCATTTTTCAAATCACTATTTAACGCCAAATCAAATTCATATTAAAAATAAAAACGTATAAAACAAAAAACCAAAGCAAAAATAAATTTGCTCTGGTTTTATTATTTATTTTTATCATTTAATTTATATTGATATTTCAGGACTAGTCAATTGGAGGAAGTACATTAGTGTACAAGCTGTTGTTAACGATGCATTGAATGTTGTTAATCAAGAAATAAAATAATTTTAATTCAATGAAGAGAGAGAATAAGGTTTTATTAATAATCATAATCTGTGGTATAGGCTGGATCATATATTTTTTAAAATATAAGTCTATAAACCCGCCAGCAGCAATAATACTTAAAAATGCCAAATATACTGTAGGAGAAATTACTTCTGTTTATTATGGAGACAGAGCACGTAAAAAGGGGAATGATTTTACATTTAGTTATAAGGAAGGAGTTATTAGAAATGCTCATCAAGACGGAGAATTCATTTATGGGCGAAAATATCTCGTTATTTATGATTCTGTGAATATTAGAAATGGATATTTGATATTAGATAAATTCGATATTACTGATTCTTTAAATAAATATCATATCTATAAAAATTATGATTATTATGATGTTGGATGGTCATTATCTGGAATACCATTTAAATATGATAAAAGTGACATTGAGCAAGAAGTAAAGATGAATCTCAGAAGTGAATAAGTCTATAGTTTGATAAAGCTCAAAACCTTAAAAAAGGCTGTCTTCAATTGTGAAAACAGCCTTTTTATTTATGACTAATCAGTCGTTTTTAATAAAAAAAACGCCTAATGTATTACTCAATTTTGATGTTATCAATCTGAACATCGTAAACTCCACCAGTTCCGGTTTTGATAGCGAACATATCTTTTCCAGCTGTTGTGTTAATGTCAGCAATACCTGTAAGAGTAAGCTCAACTAATCTCCACTGTCCGTTTGTGTTGATGGATCCTGTGTAAGAGTTAGCACTTTCTACTCCTAAAGTAGCACCTGTAGAGAATGTTCCTAGGTTAAATACATAGAAACCTCCACCTGCTTTATATACGTTGAAAGAAAGTGTTTTTCCTGTTGCAGTACCTTTGATATACATTGTGATTCTTTTCGGTACAGCCGGGATTCCTGTAGTAGCGATAGATGTAAATACATAATCGTTAGCTGTAGGTGTTCCTTTAATCTGAAGTGAATTGGTACCATTGTATCCTAATCCAACCCCTTGTGTAGCATAAGGCTTAAGTCCGAAGCTGTTTACACTTGATAAGAAAGTTGCCCAGTTTTCGAAATCAGATCCTGCAAAAAGGTTTACAGCAGAAGCAGAAGGAGCTTCCGGCTCACCTGGGTTGAATCTGTCATTCGGGAAGTTGATATCATCAAGTGTTCTGATATAAGCCTGCTCTGTGTAAGTTGTAGTGTTGCTTGTCCCTGTATAACGGCTTAAAAGAAGAACAATATCACCGCTTTTTGCATATTTAGGAGAGATCGGAGACTTCGCAAAAGTAGCGTAGTTGCTGAAACGAAGGTCTAATCTTCCTGCTTTTTTATCTGTAATATAACGGTCACCTGTAGCTGACTCATCAGCAAAAGTTTTTGTTAATTCAGGGTCTTCAAACTGAACGTTTTTAATTTTTACAAGCTGGTTGATGTGAGCACCGTTTTTCAATGCATCCGAGATAGAAGCAAACTCCAATGGCTTCATTGCAGCTACAACTGGCTTTTGTCCGTCACAAACTCTTGCAACGTAGTTTGAAACTTTGTTTGGATTGATTCTACCGATTGGATAGTTAGGATCATAAGAACCTACTTTAATGTTTCCATTAACACCTTGAACGATCAATCCTTTCAGGTTGATTCTTACTAAAGCTCCTGTTGGGAAATCAAGATACTGGTTTCCACCATCGATATCAATTTCGATACCTTGTGTCGGATTCTCAGGCTTATCCTGAAGGAACATCATTTTATAAATATTTCCAGACTCATCGCTTGAAGAAACATACGCTTCAACAATATAATCTTCTTTAATGATATCAGCTTCAGCAGGTTTTACTTTTGCAATCGTTGCAAGCTCTGATAACTGGTGATTAGCTGCTGCAAATTTGTTGGTACATTTGATTTCCGGCACATCATAATCATCAGTTTTTACACAAGACGAGAACGCCAGCATTGAAATGGCACTAAAGATCGCCGCTTTAAAATATATATTTTTCATTGTTTTCGATTTTTAATTTAATTTTTTTAGAATCTGAATTGAAGGTTCACAAAATAAGATCTACCCTGGTTATACCAATATTTAGGAGCGAACACCATGTTTCCGCTGTCATAATCATTAGCATAGTCAGTATAGTTAACGTTTCTTGTCTGCTCAAATCCACCTGTAATAAAGTTTCTGTTATTAAGGATGTTATTTACAGATGCAGACACCAATACATAATACTTGCCAATCATCCAAGACTTACCTGCATTTACATTAAAGAAGAATGCTGAAGGTAGTTTTGTTGGAGTAAGAACTCTTGCAAGCTCTTCCTCATTTACGTTGTCATAAGGTACTCCCGGTGTATTAGGGTTTGTATAGAATCTTGCTGTTCTGGTTACCGGAGACGGATCCAGGAACGAATGTCCGAAATAGTTCCATGTTGCTCCTACCCACCAGTATTTAGGGCTGCTGTAACGAAGACCTAAAGTATATGCCTCCTGAGGAGTTCCCCCTTGTCTGTAGTTTTTAAGAGTAGCTTCACCCATGTTCGTATAAGATCTTGATACGATATTTCCGCTTCCGTCAAGCTCTCTGAATGTTCCCACAGCATCAGATGCAAAATAAACCGTAGGATTGTTTGTATAGGTATACTGTCCTAAGCTTAATAATCCACTAGCCGTTAAAGTAGGAGTCAATTTCACCTGTGCACCAAGTTCAATACCCATATTTCTCTTATTAGCACCTGCTAATACCTGCGTAATGAAAGCACCATCCTGAATAGGAGCCTGATCACCACTTTCAGTAAGCGTTGTCAACTTAACACCCTGTGCGAAATACCTTTGTACACTTGTTTCGTTCTGAGTATTAACAAGGTAACCTGTCAATCTAAGTTTAACGATCGGAGTAGAGATTACATAACTCAAGTCGTTTGCATCAACAACAACGTTCTTGATACCCGGAGTCGTAACACCACTTACTCTTGTATTAAAATAAATATCATTTAAGAAAGGAGACTGTGAAAAGTAAGCACCGTTATACACCAAGAAGTTTCTACCATTGATTTTATACGTCACCTGACCTTTCACCCCTGCGTTCCAAAAGTTTTGGTCTGCTCCTTTTCCGTATGAAGACTCATAAAGATAATGTTGGAACAATCCCTCTCTGCTGTTTGTCGTATAACCGAATAATCCGGAAATAAAGACATCAAATTTCCCTGTTGCGAATTTGAAAGCAGGGTTTATTTTAAATTCCTGTCTTCTGAAAATATAACTGTATCCGATTTTGTCACCTTCTCTTTTGGCAACATCCTTATCTCCTTCTCTCGTATTAAATTTACCCCAAACACTTCCTGCAGTGGTATTGGATGCAAACGGGTCCATATTCAGGGCAAAATCAGCACCTAAAAGATCGTTTACTTCTCTATATTGCTCAGATCTGTAGTTCTGGTAAGATACGTTTAAAATGAAACGGGATGTATCATTAAAGTTATAAGTATAGTGAGTAGCTAGATTCCATACTTTATCATCTTTTACGTCATCCACAAGATAATAAGCTGCTCTTCTACCACCAAGCGTAGCATTATATTCTACGTTTCTGTTGGCATTATAAAGATTATCCCAGTTGATCTGTGTATGAGACTGATCATCATTCGTCCACCAGTCTCTGGTAATTCCGATGTTCGCAGCCTGTTCTGGTGCTGGGTTTGTATAGTTTAACCAATAGCTTGGTAAATTACGGTAATAGGTTGGAGATGGGTTATTGGCTCTGTACCAATCTAACCTTGAACTGTATTCTTTACCGAACTGGTAAGAAACAGATGTCCACAATTGAGAGTTTTTATTGATTTTCCAGAAATCCTGTAATTGGATCATCGGCTGGAAACCTCTTTTCACTCTTTCATTTCTTTTATCTCCGTTTTGCCATCCCCAGTAAGAGTTGTAATGAACCCCTCTGAAGTCATATACTTCCTGAGTACTTGGACTTGAAGAGCTTCTTGAATATTTGGAACCAATGGCATTTAAAGTCATGGTATGGCTGTCGCTGAATTTCTTCTCAATACCAAGATATCCGCTGTATGCATCGTAGGCAGTACCATCCTGGATCCCTTCCTGTGCCCATCTTCTTGCGATCATTCCTGTAAATGCCCATCCGTTCTTACTCATTCCGGAAGAGAATCTGTAAGATAATCTGTTTGTATAGTTTCTGTTTGTCAGAGAGTAGGTCAACTGACTTCCTTTTCTGTATTCACTGGCTTTAGTATTCTTATAAAATACTCCGGTAGTTCCTCCGAAAGCATATTCGGAAGGCGCATGGTTAGCAGAAATTTCCGGGTAACGGGTAATTTCATTCAATCCACCCCATGTACTGAAGTCTACGTCTCCATTATCTGCAGCAGCCATAGAAACCCCATTGATCATATTCTCACCTGTTCTGCTATCAATTCCTCTCGGTCGGAACCAGTATGGTCCTAAATCGAAACTTGCAATTCTGTTGAATACATCCTGAGAAGACTGCAGCAATCCTACTGTTGCAGTTTGCTGTGCGCCACCGCTGTCACTTTCTCCTGAATCCTCTACAATAGCCAAACCCTGATCTGCACCATTCAATGCAGAATAAAGAGTAATTACTCCAAGATCTTTTCTTTTCTCATCACTAGTTACATCAAATTCAAAAATTTTCGTTTCGAAATTTGGTTTTGTAACCATAATCTGATAATGTCCGGGCATCAAGTCAGTAAATTGGAAATAACCGATCTTGTCTGCCTTTGCATCATTTCCTGCTCCTTTTAAATCTACACTTGCTTGCTCCACAGGCTTGCCATCCGCATCCTTAAGATACGCATACACTGTTGTCTGCGCATAATAATACGACGCAGGCAGCAAAGTAAATAAAGAGATCAATGATAGTTTTTTAATCATGAGTATATTAATTTTTTAATACTTTTCTTATTAATTCTCAACAGTTTAAAAGTTGGGGGCACAAATTTAGTTAAATTTTATAATTCACAACTTTTTTAACGTAAATTTTTCTTAACATTGCAAACTTTTAAGAATCATTATATAAATGATGATAATATTGTTGCTTTTAAATTTACAAATATTTAAAATACAGTGAATTAAAAAAAAGTAAATTTGCAAATTAAATAGTATTAATAATAACTCTAAATAAATGAAGAGATTTTTAAGTCTGTTTGCCATCCTTATTTCAATCATGGCATTCTCACAACAAGGAAAACTGAGAAAAGTAGCTACCGTAGGTTTTTTAAACGTTGAAAACCTTTGGGACACTATTCGATCAGCAGATTATATCGACGGAACCAAAGACATTAAGAATCCTGCTTTCCACAGAAGTATTCCTATAGATTCTATCAAAATTCTGGAATCTGAAAAATATGATGGGCCGTGGAGTGACAGTGCTTTAAAAGGGAAAAAAGTAGTAAGAGAACAAAGTGGCTCTGATGAATTTACGCCTAAAAGTGCAAAGAACTATGGGTCAAAAATTTATAAAGCAAAACTGGCTAACGAAGCGAAGGTAATTTCTGAAATGGGAGCACAGTATACCAAAACAGCTCCTGCAGTAGTTGGATTAATTGAGGTTGAAAACAGACAGGTAATCCAGGATCTTGTGAATGAACCTGCTTTAAAAAAATATGATTACGGAATCATTCATTACAATTCTTATGACTACAGAGGAATTGATGTTGCATTAATCTATCAGAAAAGAAGATTCACCCCTACCAATTCATTAAAAAAAGAATTGGTAATCTACGGTGACAACGGAAGAAGAGAATATACCAGAGATATCCTTGTGGTAACAGGTTTTTTAGATAATGAGAAAGTAGCATTTTTTATGAACCACTGGCCTTCAAGAAGAGGTGGCGAAGCGATTTCTTTACCTAAAAGAAATGCTGCTGCTGCTTTATTAAAACAACAGATGGACAGTGTAAGAGCTGCAGATCCTACGACAAAGCTTTTTGCAATGGGAGACTTTAATGATGATCCTGTAAGCCCAAGTTTAAAAAACCATCTGAAAGCTCAGGCTAATCCTAAAGATTTAAGTGAAGAAACACCTTACCTTAACCTGATGTATCCTTTATATAAGAAAGGAGTTGCATCTCTTGCTTATCAGGATGCACCTAACCTGTTTGACCAGATTATCGTTTCTAAAAACGTTATTTCAGATCAGGTAACTAAAGAATATTCTGTGTACAAAGCAGAAATCTTTGCTCCGGCTTATTTAGTCAATAAAGAAGGAAATTACAAAGGATATCCTTTCAGATCCTGGAATGGAGACCAGTTTACAGGAGGCTATAGTGACCACTTCCCGGCATTTGTAGTTCTTCAGAAAGAACCATAAAAAAGTTAGGCACTCTTATTGGAGTGCTTTTTTTATGTAAATACCTATATCATGAAAAATATTATTTTATTAGTAATGATTGCATTGGTACCTTTCAACTGTTTTTCTCAGGAAAACACAAAGAAAGATAAAGAGCAAAATGAAATGAAGCCTTCTAAAAATGAAGACGGAGAATGGGATCTCACAGTGATTGATACCCAGTTTGATTATTTTCTGAGCGCTGTCGCCAAACCTATCAGCCAGTATACAGAATCTTATCTGAAGACGAAAAACACATTTCTGGTGAACGAATGGAACAGCTATTATAATTCCGGCAGATACAGAAATGTTATAGAATCCGGAATAGATTATGATCCTCAGGAAAATTACGGGATCAGGTTTGAATATAAATTATACCAGGTTTTTGTATATGTAAACTGGAAGTATAAATTAAAAATGAACGGATTATCAGGAAGCGATGCGATAAGATAGTTTTACAACAACATTCAATAAAAAAAGGTTCAGAATTACTCTGAACCTTTTCATTTTTATAATAGTTGAAAATTATTTATTGAATAATTCTTCTACTTTATCCCAGTTTACTACATCGAAGAATGCAGAAACATAGTCAGGTCTTCTGTTTTGGTAGTTTAAATAGTAAGCATGCTCCCAAACGTCTAATCCTAAAACAGGAGTTCCTTTAACGTCTGCAACAGGCATTAACGGGTTGTCCTGGTTTGGTGTAGAAGAAACAGAAACAGAACCGTCAGCATTTTTTACTAACCAAGCCCATCCTGAACCGAATCTTGTTTTAGCAGCATCAGAAAAATCAGTTTTGAATTTCTCAAGACCTCCGTAATTTTCGATAGCAGCTTTTACATTTCCTACAGGCTCTTTGCTTCCTCCTGGCGTTAGAATTTCCCAGAATAAAGAGTGGTTGAAGTGTCCTCCTCCATTGTTTCTTACTGCTGGCTTGTCAGTACCTGTCTGGCAGATTTCTTCGATCGTTTTTCCTGCTAGCTCAGTTCCTTCAATTGCTTTATTTAAATTGTCAATATATGCCTGGTGGTGTTTTGTATGGTGGATTTCCATAGTTTTTGCATCAATAGTCGGCTCTAATGCATCATATGCATATCCTAGTTTTGGTAATTCAAATGACATAATCTTTATTTTTAATGTTATAACCCAAAAATAGCCAATATTTAAGGTATTATCAAGGATTGTAGATTACTTTAATAAATCTTTAACATTGATACATTGATTTAGAATGAATTAAATTTTTGGAGTAAGGAAGTTTGAAGAGGAAAGATGGAGTTTTAAAAGGCTTTTTTTTAATTTAAATATTAGACTTGCAGCTTCTAATCTTCGGGTTAAGGCCTAAAAAAGCACGAATCAAAATGATCCGTGCTTTTCATTTAACAATATTAAATTTATTTATTCATAGACATCAGGAATTCTTCATTATTGAGAGTTCCTTTGATGTTCTTATTGACAAATTCCATAGCTTCTACAGGATTCATTTCGGAAAGATATTTTCTGAAGATCCACATTCTCTGAGAAGTAACTTCATCCAGAAGCAGATCATCTCTACGGGTGCTGGAAGAAATTAAATCAATAGCAGGATAAATTCTTCTGTTAGCAATTTTTCTGTCTAGCTGAAGCTCCATGTTACCCGTCCCTTTGAATTCTTCAAAGATTACTTCATCCATTTTAGATCCTGTATCAATCAATGCAGTTGCAATAATTGTTAGAGATCCTCCACCTTCGATTTTTCTTGCAGCTCCGAAGAATCTTTTCGGTTTGTGAAGCGCATTTGCATCTACCCCACCGGAAAGCACTTTACCTGACGCAGGAGTTACCGTGTTGTACGCTCTTGCTAATCTTGTAATAGAATCCAGTAAGATTACTACATCATGTCCGCATTCTACCATTCTTTGTGCTTTTGCAAGAACAAGGTTCGCTACTTTCACGTGTTTTTCTGCTGCTTCATCAAATGTGGAAGCAATTACTTCTGCATTTACGCTTCTTTCCATATCAGTAACCTCTTCCGGACGTTCATCGATCAAAAGAACCATCATATATACTTCCGGGTGGTTAGCTGCAATAGAGTTTGCAATATCTTTTAGCAACATCGTCTTACCTGTTTTAGGCTGTGCAACGATCATTGCTCTCTGACCTTTTCCAATAGGTGCAAATAAATCTACAATTCTGGTAGAAATGGTAGATCCGCTTCCAGTTAAATTGAATTTTTCTTCCGGGAAAAGCGGAGTAAGATATTCAAAAGCAACACGGTCCTTGATGAAAGCAAGGTCACGTCCGTTAACTTCTGTAGGTTTTAATAATGAAAAGTATTTTTCACCTTCTTTTGGAAGCCTTACAATTCCTTTTACGGTATCTCCGGTTTTCAACCCATAATTTCTGATCTGCGCTGTAGATACATACACATCATCCGGAGAGGAGATATAGCTGAAATCTGAAGAACGTAAAAATCCGTAGTTATCCGGTAATATTTCCAAAACACCTTCTATACTTACCAATCCATCGAAATTGAATTCTTTTTTATGGTCATGCTGCTCCTCTGCCTTTTCAGAATGTCTGTTTTGATTCTGATTTTGGTTTTGATGCTGCTGGTGCTGGTTTTGGTTTTGATTTTTATGTTGGTTTCCACTGTTCTGTGGATGGTTGTGTCCTTTTTGAGGTCTGTTAGCCTGTTGTTGTTGAGGATTGTTAGGCTTTTCATCAGCCTGAACCGGCTCTTGAGATTCTGTGTTTTTTGGAGCTTCTGTTTTTTCCTGAGATACTTCTGCGTTACCTGTATTGGTAGAAACTCTTTTCCTTTTCTTCTTAGCTTGGGCGCTTGCTGCTGACTCTTCAGTTACTGCAGCTACTTCAGCTTTGGGTTCTTCCGGTTTTATCTCTTCAGAAGCAGGTAGTATTTCTTCTACTTTCTCTTCTGCTTTAGGTTCTTCTGCCGGAGCTTTTATATTTGTTTTTGGCTTGGCTGCTGGTTTTTTAGGAGCAGCTTTTCTTGCCGGGGCTTTAGCAGGTTTATCTGCTGGAGCCTCTTCAGTAGTTACACTGGCAGGTTCTGTGGCGTTGAAATAATCTTTTGCAACTTTAGGGTTAGAAGCCTGAAAGTCAAGAATAGCAAAGATCTTGTCATTTTCATTGCTGGTTCTTGCAACTTTAACGCCCAAATCTTTTAAGATTTTAGTCAGTTCCGTTACGGATTTTGACCTTAACGTTTCTATGTTAAACATATTTATGTAAAAATGTAATTAATTGTGAGTAAGAAAAGTAAGTCCGGCGACTTTGGTTTTCAAGTACATTGTATAATGCAAATCTACACTTATTTTTGAATTGTGCAAAATTTATGTTATTTTTGCCAAGAATTTAATATTCAATGCTACAGAGAATACAAACCATATGGACTTTATTAGCAGTTTTAGCTGCTGTTTTCCTTTTTATAACGGGGCAGGATGTTGTCATTTCCGACAGTATTCCTTTACTGAATATAGGCTGTATAGTGCTTGTAATCATTGGCGCATTAAGTATTTTTAGTTTCAAAAACAGAAAAAGACAAATTTTGCTGAATATGATCAGCATCATTATAAACGTTTTGTTGATTGGTGTATTGGCGTACTGGTTACTCAACTTATCCGGAGGAATTCATTTTCCTGAGAAGGGTATTGAGCCAGTTTTCCCATTTGTTGCGGTGATATGTCTGCTTATAGCAAACGTTTACACCCGTAAAGATGAGAGGCTCGTAAAATCTGTAGACAGACTTCGATAACCTTACAACGATTTTTTGAGTGAGAACAGCTTCTTTTTAGGAGCTGTTTTTTATTTATACTATATTCTTCTTGATATCGCTTATTCTCTCAGATCAATTAATTTATGTACATTCATGCAACTTTTTAGCTAAAAACGCGACAGATCATATAACTCTCAATTAAAGACAATGAAAAAGCTAACTTATCTTACTTTATCACTTTTCTCCCTATTTACTTTTGCACAGGAAGTTTCCAAAGAAAGAGTAAAAACAGTCCTTTCCACACTGGCCTCAGATGAAATGAAGGGTCGTGAAATTGGAACTCAGGAAAATGAAAATGCCGCCAATTATATCGCAAAGCTTTTCAAAGAAAATAATCTGGAATACTGTACCGGAAAATCTTATCTCGTACCATTTGATTACAATGGGAAAACAGTATACAACGTTTGTGGTGTCAAAAAAGGGAAAACAGATCAGTATTTGGGATTCTCGGGACATTTTGATCATATCGGAACCAGTGATAAAACCGGAGACAATATTTATAACGGAGCAGATGATGACGCCAGCGGAATTACCACTTTAGTAGGTATTGCTGATTATTTTAAAAACAAAAAGCCGGAATTCTCGATGGTTTTCATGGCATTCAATGGAGAAGAAAAAGGGATGCTGGGCTCAAGAGCTATTTCAACAGATCAAAACTTAGATCCTATTTATAATAAGATGACCGCACTTTTTAATTTTGAAATGGTAGCTACAGAATCTCAATGGGGAAAAAATGCATTATATATGACAGGAGACGGATTCTCAGATCTTGATGAACTCTTCAATCAAAATGCAGTGAACGGATTAAAAATCAATGCAGATCCATATGCAAGACAGCAGCTGTTCTACCGTTCAGATAATGTTAGCTTTGTAAAAAAGAAAATCATTGCTCATTCATTTTCTACAGTAGATATGACGAAAGCATCTCATTATCACCACGAAAATGATGATGTTAATATTGTTGATTTTGATAATATGACACAGATTATCAATAATTTTGGAAAAACACTCGACAAACTGAATCCTAAAAATTTTGCTCCGAAGTATAATGACCAGGTAAAATTTTAATTCAATAATCATATAAAACTGCTGCTTCAGCGGTTTTTTTTATTAAATAACAATACCAATCTTATCTCCTACCCTTAAGTCTATTTATTCAAAAAATAAAGCTTAATAGCGCTGAGTTGTAACAAAAAGACATTTTTTGAAACTTATCCATTAAAGTAAAATAGGATTAAGAACGTCTTATCTTTTAATTTTACGTAATTTTGCTATCCAATTTTTTTATTGAATGAACCAATATATTAAAATACTAAAGTTCGCAAGACCTCACCAAAAATACATCTACGGAAGTTTGTTTTTCAACCTTTTGTATTCTGTATTTCAGATTGCTTCCTTAGGGACTATTCTACCTGTTTTGGGAATGCTTTTTGGAACCATAGAGGCTAAAAAATACAGCCATCCACCTGTGTATTCGGGGGAAATTTTAGATTTCTTCTCTTATGCAAAAGAATATGCCAATTATTATGTTCAGAGTTTAGTAACCGAGCATGGAGCACTTAACGTTTTGGCCTGGCTTTGCGTGATAACGGCTTTTATGTTTTTACTGAGAAATCTTTTCAGATATTTAGGTTCGTTTTTATTGATCAATTACCGTGTAGGTGTTACCAAAGACCTTCGTGGAGCGATGTACAGAAAAATTCTTTCTTTACCTGTTTCCTTTTTTACAGAAAGCAGAAAAGGAGATTTGATGTCCCGTATGTCAAATGACGTGGGTGAAGTGGAAGGTAATATTTTGGGAAGCTTAGTTGAATTGATTAACGCTCCTTTCATGTTAATCAGCACCTTGGTGACTCTTTTCTTTTTAAGTACAGAGATGACTCTTTTCTCACTTTTGGTATTGCCTGTAATGGGAACCATGATTGCTTTAATAGGAAAAAGCCTGAAAAAAGATTCTCACGAAGCTCAAAATGAAATGGGAAATATTTTCTCGATTGTTGATGAAACACTGAAATCAACCAAAGTGATTAAGATTTTCAGTGCAGAAAAAATAATGGACAACCGTTTTATGCAGTCTATGCAGAAATGGATCAACAGTTCAATAAGCTTAGGCAGAAAAAAAGAATTAGCCTCTCCGATGAGCGAATTTTTAGGTTCGGTTACTTTCTTAATTATCGCTTGGTACGGTGGAAAACAAATCATTGTAGAACAAAGTATTTCACCTGCAGACTTTCTTGTTTTCCTGGGTATTTTCTTCCAGATTTTACCTCCTGTGAAAACTTTATCTCAGTCTATTTCGAATGTACAGAAAGGAGAAGCTTCTCTTGAAAGAGTTTTAGCCATTCTGGATGCTGATGTGAAAATTGACGAAATACCTAATCCTGTTTCTATCTCAACATTAAATCATTCTATCGAATTTAATAATATTGGCTTTTACTACGATAAAGATCATACGATTCTTAAAAACTTCTCACTTTCTATCCCTAAAGGGAAAACAGTTGCTCTTGTTGGGCAAAGTGGAAGTGGTAAAACAACCATTGCCAATCTTTTAGCGAGATTCTATGATGTTTCGGAAGGGGAAATTCTGATTGACGGAACAGATATCAAACATTTAAAATTACAGGAATACCGCAAGCTATTAGGAATGGTAACACAGGAATCTGTATTATTCAATGATTCCGTGTACAATAATATTCTGATGGGTAAACCTGATGCGACCAGAGAAGAAGTGATTGCTGCCGCTAAAATTGCGAATGCAGATACATTTATCACAAGACTTCCTGAAGGATATGATTCCAATATCGGAGATGATGGAGGTAAGCTTTCCGGAGGTCAGAAACAAAGGGTTTCTATTGCCAGAGCGGTATTGAAAAACCCACCAATTATGATTCTCGATGAAGCAACTTCTGCACTGGATACGGAATCTGAAAGATTTGTACAGGATGCACTGGAGAAAATGATGGAAAACAGAACTTCTTTAATAATCGCTCACCGTCTTTCAACCATTCAGAAAGCAGACTGGATTGTAGTAATGGAAAAAGGTGATATTGTGGAACAAGGAACACACCACGACCTGATTGCAAAAAGAGGAATGTATCACAAGCTTGTTGAACTTCAAAACTTCGACTAATCTTTTAATTGAATTAAAATGAACCCTATACAAGAGTATTTCTACAGAATTGAAGAACCTGAAAGAAGTACTCTTTTATTTTTGCGGGATGCCATTTTAGCTTCAGATCCGCAAAATATTACAGAGACATTCAGTTTTGGACTTCCATTCATCAAGTACAAAAAGAAAATGCTGTGCTATTTCTATTACAGCAAAAAATACAAGAAACATTATATCAGCTTTTATCATGGTGACAAACTGGATTATCCGGAACTGACTCAGGATGGACGGAAGAAGTTCAAAATCCTGCTCATTGATGTGGAAGAAGACCTTCCTTTGGAATTTATATTAAACCTGACAGAAGAGATTAAAAGATACATAAAATAAAAAACTCCGGTACGAATAATCGTACCGGAGCCTTCTTTAAAAACCCTTTATCATTGTGTGTTTATTCCGTTGAATTCTGCCTTTTTAATCGCCCAGGCAAGAGCATTGGCATAGAATATTGAATTATATACATTCATTTCATAAGCGGCAACTCCATTTCCGTAATTTGGTTTAGGAATTGGCTTATAATTGGTATCTGCGTAGAACGGGCATATCGTATCTGAGGTATTTGGAGAAGTAACTGTTCCACACTGAGAGTTGAATCCACCATCTCCTACCCAGATGAAGTTTAAAGTATTATGTTTAAACGCTGTTACACGACCTACAGTTCCTGATGGTGAAGCTGTAGAAATGTTTGTATCTCCTGAATATACTGTAATTTCACTTGAAGGCAATCCAGTTGCATACGTAGTAGCAGAAGCATCTTCTCCCCATTGCAATCCTCTGATATCACCGAAAGGGCCATTCAGGATTTCATCATTTGTCATTGGCAGTTTATAAATAGCTCCGGCACTGTTTACACTTCCGGTATTTACTGATCCATCAAAAACATTTCTGAACAGGTTCTGCATTCCGCTGTTACTTTCAGAATAAGCAACGATTACGCCTCCTTTTGCCAGATAATTTTTTAACACCTGTGCTTCAGCAGCATTCATTCCCCATGCATATCCAATGACAATAATATCTACAGGATTAGCTCCGGTTGTCCAGGTTGTCAGCTGTGCAGCACTCGGGCTGTCTGTACCGTCTATGACCTGATCCCATCCTTCGTATTTCACGATACTGTTGGCCAATGTTCCAAAATTAGCAGCGGCTTTAGTTACCATACCTGATGGAGAGGTTCCGGATACATTATATCCACAACCGTTTGGCGCAGTCCCGATTGTTAAAAGTTTTTTCTTCGGAACAACTACAATCACATTTACAGAACATGTTGTAGATACTCCTCCCTGACTGTCGGAAGTAATTGTTATTGTTTTTACCATCGTAGAAGAAGGCATACCCGTACCTTGCAGTGTAACGTTCTGATTTCCTGTAGCCGTAAATGTTCCTGATCCACTGAAAGAAATTCCATCAACCGTATTGGTTGTAATAGTATAACTACCCAATGCCGCAACATTCACAGGCAAAGTAATCGTATTGGAAGCTGCAAGAGCTGTTCCCACTTTATAAATACCGTTTACCGTAGCACTACCACAACTCATAGTATATGTTCCTGCAGGGCTTAATACCGTAATAGAAATTGCCGGAGTACAGGTAACAGCTGTTCCATTTGCTTCTAGTGATACATTATCTATCTGAATATTCTGAGGTGCTCCCTGTCCTGGAATCTGTATTGTTTGTGTTCCGGTATTTAGGAACACTCCGGTTCCGTAAAAATTGTATCCGTTTGTAGTAGTTCCGGAAATGGTATAATTACCCGGTTTTGTTACGTTGACAGCAATGTTCAGGTAATTTGAATTGGTAAGTTCTTTTCCTTTTACATAGCTTCCCATTGCTTTGGAAGTGGAGCAGTCTATTGTAAAAACAGCCTTCCCCATCTGTCCGCAGACACTTTTCCATTCGTTATCTGCAAGACTCCAGTAATTGAAACAATCTTCTGTGGTATTGTAGATTGTCAAACCATCATCTTTGGACTGGTTAATTGTAATGGCATTTCGCTGTGCTTCAGTTAATCTGGGAATAAGGATTCCTTTGTTATTATTTCCTGAAACAACATCCAAAACAGAATTGGAATTAGGCGTAGTAGTATTAATCCCTACAGCACCATTATTAACTTGTGAATAAGATTTCCCAAAAACAAAGAGTATTGCTATTAACAAGACTTTCATTGAGGGCATTGTAAATTTTGTTTCCATCATTGTATAAGTTATAATTGTTTAATAATTAAAATTTTTAATTCATTTACATTTAACTTCTGCAAAATTATCACCCACAGACAATTACAAATTAATTTTTCCTACGCAATACTACTCACGCGTAGTAAAACTCACAAAACGCCAATTACTTACAATTTTGAAAACGCACAAATAAAAAGTTGAGTTATTTCAAAAAACTCAACCATAAACTAAAAAAATAAAATCAAAACAATACATAAAACAATTATTATATATTTATTTAAAAAAAATAATATCATTATAATAAACAAAACCCAAAACTATTTATAATTTAAAAATGTTTTTCCACTTTGCAATTGTATTTCTGCTTATTTTAAACTGTTTACCAACCTGAAGATTGGTAAGCTCATTCTGTTTCTGATATCTTAGAATTCTCAGAATAGATTCCTGATCATAGGAACGGAGTCTTTGATTATTAAATCCAACAGCATATTCAGGCTCTCCAAAAATCAATTGATTAAATTTCAGAATATCAAAAGCTGAATCCAATGTTTCCAGCTTAAGCCTGATGGCTGCATTTATTAATTTTTCAGGGAATTTCTCTTCTAGAATATCGGTATAAATCTGCTTATAATCAGGGACCATATTATATTTTTTTCATCCATTTATATAAAGTTGTTTTGGGTATTTTATATCTTTCAACCACATCATTGGCCGTCATTGTTCCAACTTTTATTTTATCAAGTATAAAATCCTTCACCTCCTGCGTATAGATGCTTTTTCTGAAAACCAGCGTATTTTCCTTTTGCCTGAATGCATTATCAATTCTGGACTGCGGAGAATACAGAATCAGATGACCGGTATAAAATCTAAAAAAATCAAACTTTAAAAGTTTACACCATTTCAGCAGGATATCTGTATCTATACTTTTAGCATGATACAACTTTTCCACATCTTCTTCTGCAAGCTCTAAAAATCTGGAGATTCTTTCTATTGAAATCTGATGTTCTTCCACTTTGGATCTGATCAGGCTCCCAATATGAATGTTCTTAATATTCATCACAATATTTTTAAGTAAAAATATCGACAAGAAAAAGAAAAAGTACTATTAAAGACTACTCAACACTACGTATGAGTAATAAAAATCGGAATTTCATTTAAATTTTAATCAAAAAGCTATTGATATTGATCTCAGAGGATATGTTCAGTTTTTTCCGTATCCTGTATTTCTTACTTTCTACAGCCCGAATACTGTTGTTCGTACACTGTGCAATCTTCTTGGTATCAAAATCAAGCTTCATTAAAGCACAGAAATACAATTCAGAGTGAATGAGGTTAGGATTTATTTTTAAAATATCAGGAATAAAATGAGGGAAAAACACCTGAAACTTTTCAAAAAACATAGGAGAATTACTTTCTGCTAAATTGAAAATCTCCTGAACGTTTTCTTCTGAAAGGTGATGAATAAGCATCTGATGTTTCATCAGTTCCGTATTTGTTTTCACCAGATCCTTGATAGTAGAATCTTTCTCTTTTGTATCAGACATTAAACCATGAATCAATGCATCCTTCTGAGTAATAAAAACGATATCCATCAGGAAGGAAGCAACAGAAAATAAAATATTGAGCAACTTTATTGTTTTAAAATCCTCTTTTTCTATAAACCTGCTTTTAGGCAGGAAATCAAAATCAAAGTAGAGACAGGCAATAAAGTTAATACTGATCATGAAAGTAATTAAAAAAATAGCAAAAGCATTTTTTTTATAGTTCAGAAAGAATGGGACGGCAAACAAAAGACAAAAATAAAAATATTCTACTCCTCCGTTTTTGTAGGTATAAATATTAAAAAAGCTAACTATAAAAGTCAGCAGGACAAATATAAAAATGACAGCTCTTTTCAACGTATTTCTAAACCGTTTCATCTTCCCTTTTATTGCCATTAAAAACAACCAGAAAAACGTAATAACAGTAAGAAAAATTGAGATAAACATATCCCCAAAAAAAGTAATAATAAAAACGGAATAAAACAGGAATATGAAAAACAATAAAAGCAGATAACGGTTAATAAGATGAAGATAACTACTTTCAAAATCATCATCCATATTCTCAGCCTCGTCGTTGATCACCTTAAAGAAAAACTTATAAATCATCTTGTTGTTTTTTTACACTTTCACAAGCTTAAGTAGGTATTTGTACCCCCTGAAAGAATAAATTTCCCAATATTAAAAGCCTTTTATACAAATAAAACCTACAAAACGAAATGTATCAGTCTTTTTTTCAGCATTAAAAGGAAATGATTAAGGTGTTTTTCTAGCTACAATTTACTAAAATTCGATATTAAAATTATCAAATGAAATACCATTTTGATAAAAAATTAATACATATTTACCTCGCATCACTTAAAAAGCATGAGCCTGTGTTTTTAAGCATGCAAAATTATTGATCTAAACGGAAAAGCATCAATCTTCCAATACGCAATATTACTCATGCGTAATTAAACTTAAAACACTCAAACGAGGCTCCGCTACTCAATAAAAAAGAGAGCTATAGAAGCTCTCTTTTGATTTTTATATATGATAAGAATATTAACTGTCTTTCAGTTTGGCAATAATATCCTCCCCTCCTTTTGTAATATCTCCGATCTTACAGATAATCTCCGTATCCAAAGGCAGAAACACATCCATTCTTGAACCGAATTTAATAAATCCGAACTCATGTCCTGCTTTTGCTTTATCGCCTTCATTACAATAGAAAACGATTCTTCTGGCCACATATCCTGCAATCTGTCTGAAGACTACTTTATGATTGGTCATCGTTTGCACTGCTACCGTAGTTCTCTCGTTCTCCGTAGAAGACTTTTCATGCCATGCTACCAGATATTTTCCAGGGTGGTATTTTTTATAAATCACTTCTCCTGAAACCGGATATCTACAGATGTGGACATTCAGTGGAGACATGAAAATAGAAACCTGAATGGCTTTTCCTTTAATAAATTCATCTTCATCCACTTCTTTGATCATTACCACTTTTCCGTCCACCGGAGCTATTACGTTTTCTTTGTGATCCAGAATATTACGATCCGGAACCCTGAAGAACCAGAAAACTAAACCGTAAATAACCAACAAAGGCATGATGATCACCAGTGACCATATTTTAAGGAAATAAATTGCTAGAGCGCCCAGAATAATAAAAAGCAGGGTCGCAACGGTAATCGTTCCTTTTGATTCTCTATGTAATTTCATGAGACTAAATAAATTTTTCTAAAATAAAGTACAAATATACGACAGGAACGCAGATAATAAAACTATCCAGCCTGTCTAAAACTCCGCCATGCCCAGGAATGATGTTTCCACTGTCCTTTACACCGAAATTTCTTTTCAGTTGGCTTTCTACCAAATCCCCTAATGGAGCAAAGGCAGCGATCAAAAATCCTACGATCATCCAGTTCCCTCTCAACTCAGGTTGATAGTGTTCAATAAAATAGGATAAAACCAGTGTTAAAACAACACCACCTGCATATCCTTCCCAAGTCTTTTTAGGGGAAATTTTAGGTGCCATTTTATGTTTACCAAAGAACTTCCCTACCAAATATGCAAAGGTATCACTACTCCAGATCAAGATAAACAGGAAAAGAACCTCCAAAGAGAAACTGTTGTTATAGCTTGAGAACTTTGGCAGCCCCAGTGCAAAACTGAACGGCAGTGCTACATAGATAACGGTAAAAATAAGTTTCCCGCTGTCGAAGTATAATTCGTTGGGATATTTGAATAAAGTAACCACAGCAATTCCAATAAGTGCCAGAGCCAGTATTTCACTGAGCCTGAAATCAAAAAAGAAATCGTGGTTAAAATATCTTTTGGAAAACATGTAGAATATAAAAATAACCAATGGATATACTACCCATTTTTCATACCCATTTCCAAACTTCATGATTTTGACACACTCCCACGTTCCAACAATCAGCAGCAAACTCATTAATCCATGATAAAGATACTGCTGTTTGATAAGACCAGGTGCAATATTGTTCAGCAGCTGTGCTCCCAACGGAGTAGAACAAAGAATAATGATGGCTACATAAACGATACCTGATACGGTTCTTTGAATGAGATTTTTGTCCAAAATTTAAAATTTAGAAGTGATTGCTTAATCTTCAAGCAGCAATAAAAACAGTTTTGTATTGGAATTGGAAGAACTGTCCATTTTAGACTGGCTTCCGCTGATGGAAGTAAGGTTCTTGATATTTCCGTTTCTTTTTATTTTTCCCATAGCATCATTCAGGTTGTTTACAATCTGAGAAACATTGGCAATGATGATAATTTTATCGGGAAGTCTTGAAGAATGATAATGAAGAATATTATTATGCGAAAGCATGATTCTGCCGTCATAGGCAATCAGATATTCACAGGTGATAAATGCAGCATCATTAGACGACTGCAGTTCTGATGTATATGATGTCTTCACAACATTCAAAAAGTTATGAAGTTCTTTATCCCAACAGAAGGGGTTGTGAATACCTTCTATTTTGATAATTTGATTTAAAGTTTGTAGAGCTTCCGCTTCATCTGCACAATAATTAAAAAATCCCCCCGAATGCGTAAATAATTGCGCAAACTTATAGTCAAGATCCGCATTTTTCAGCGAATCCCCAAGTTTCTCCAGGCTCTGTTTGTCCTCTTCTTCAGGCTGGTTGGTAAGTTTGCTTACAATCCTCTTGAATAAATTCAACTTAATCTATTTTTAGTCAACTTTATACAAAAATAGAAAATAAATTACAATAGTGTCCTAAATATCTCCTTAAATATGAAAAAACCTGACAATTTTTGAGGTTGTCAGGTCTTTGTAATATTTATTTTTAAGAGTCTTAAAGCTGTGTCGGGCTTTCTGGAGCCTGTATTTCGCTTTCTTCTTCTTTTTCTTTGATTTGAGGCGCTTCCACTACTACCGGCTGATCTTTTTCAGGAATAGTATTGGTAACAGGCTTCTCTGTCAATTCAGGATCCCATGCTCTTTTTCCGAATATTTCTTCTAAGTCTTCACGGAAGATCACTTCTTTTTCTAACAGCTTATTTGCAAGAGCATCAAGTTTATCTTTATTTTCTTCAAGAATTCTTACCGCTCTTTCATACTGATTTTCGATAATCAACTTGATCTCTGCATCAATTTTGGTAGCCGTTTCTTCAGAATAAGGTTTTCCGAAATTGTATTCAGACTGGCCAGAACTGTCATAGTAAGAAATGTTACCGATATTCGGGCTTAAACCATAGATTGTTACCATTGCCTGAGCTCTCTTCGTTACTGTTTCCAGATCAGAAAGTGCTCCTGTAGAAATATTATTGAAGATCACCTGCTCTGCTGCTCTACCTCCTAATGTTGCACACATTTCGTCCAACATCTGCTCAGTAGTAGTAAGCTGTCTTTCTTCCGGAAGATACCATGCTGCCCCTAAAGAACGTCCTCTTGGAACAATTGTTACCTTTAAAAGTGGTGATGCATGTTCTACTAACCAAGAGATTGTAGCGTGACCTGCTTCATGATAAGCAACCCTTCTCTTTTCAGATGGTTTGATTGCCATGTTTTTCTTTTCAAGTCCACCGATAATTCTGTCAACCGCATCCAGGAAATCCTGTTTTGTAACAGAGGTATGGTTATATCTAGCCGCAATTAAAGCAGCTTCGTTACAAACATTAGCAATATCTGCCCCACTGAATCCAGGAGTTTGTTTTGCTAAGAAATCTCTATCTACATTATCATCAAGCTTGATCTTTTTCAAGTGAACATCAAAGATCTGTCTTCTTTCGTGAAGTTCCGGAAGGTCCACATAGATAGAACGGTCAAAACGACCTGCTCTCATCAATGCTTTATCAAGAATATCTGCTCTGTTGGTTGCTGCCATTACAATTACATTTACATCTGTTCCGAAACCATCCATTTCGGTAAGAAGCTGGTTCAATGTATTTTCTCTTTCATCGTTTCCGCCTGAGAAATTATTTTTTCCTCTTGCACGTCCGATAGCGTCAATCTCATCAATGAAGATAATCGCCGGAGATTTGGCTTTAGCCTGAGCAAAAAGGTCTCTTACTCTTGAAGCACCTACTCCCACAAACATTTCAACAAAATCAGAACCTGAAAGTGAGAAGAACGGAACTTTAGCTTCACCTGCAACGGCTTTTGCCAATAACGTTTTACCGGTTCCCGGAGGACCTACTAAAAGGACTCCTTTAGGAATTTTACCTCCCAGTTTTGTATATTTTTCAGAGTTCTTCAAGAAATCTACCACTTCCTGAACTTCTTCCTTAGCTCCTTCCAATCCTGCAACATCTTTAAATGTTACCTGAATTCTTTCTTTTTCGTCGAAAAGCTTCGCTTTAGATTTTCCGATAGAGAAGATTTGTCCGCCAGGACCTCCGCCTCCACCCATTTTTCTGAAAAGAAGGAAGTAGAATAATCCAAGAATGGAAATCCAAACCAGCGCAGGAACCAAGATGTCCATTAATGCGCTTTTGCCTGTTCCGTAATCTTTTGTTGTTTTAATAACCGGATTGCTGGCTTTGACCTGTTCAAATTTCTGAAGGAAAAGTTGAAGGTCTCCGTATTTCACAGAAAAATCTGCTTTAGGAGCCATTTCGAAGGCAGAAAGAGGGTTGTTTTCTTTACCAGCTTTGGAAACCATTGCTGATTTTGCTTCTTTTGTTAGGAAAACATCAGCTTTCTCTATGTCTTTGTATATAATTATATTCTGGACTTTCCCCGCCTGCATTTCTCTAAAGAAACCATCTTCATCAATAGATTTTGCTGCATCACCTCCAAGGAAATTGGAGCCAAAAAATAGCAAAAGAGCTATGATTGCAATTGGAAAGAACCAGTTGAATCCTTTATTATTCATTTAGACTTTTTAAATTTTTATTATTCATTTTCAATTTTGGTAATGACTGCGTCACCCCAAAGCTCTTCTATATCGTAGTACTCACGTACCTGTTTTTGGAATATATGAACGACCACTGAAACGTAATCTACCAATACCCACATAGCATTTTCAGTACCTTCTACGTGCCAAGGTCTGTCCTGCAGTTCGTTTCTTACTTTCTTCTCTACACTTCCTGCCAATGCAGCTACCTGTGTATTTGAGTTTCCACTACATATCACGAACGTTTCTGCTACGGAGTTTTCGATGTTGGAAAGATCGAAGATCATAATGTCTTCCCCTTTTACATCCTGGATCGCTTCAACGATTTTATCTATTAACGCTTGTTTTTCTGCTGTTTTATTCATTAAAAAATTACTATAATCTGCAAATTTATTGTTTTTTCTTTACTTTAACCTTACTTTTACCCTCTTAATGTCTTAAAGTTTTCTTAAATGAGCCAACTCTTCTACCTGAAAGAATGTTCTTCTACTAATGACGAAATATCAAAGTTTTTACTTTACGGAGATTCAAATTTTATAGGACTTCATACTTTTAATCAAACTAAAGGCCGTGGTCAGTATGGAAATGTTTGGACTCAGACTGCCGGAAAAAATCTTGCTTATACGCTGGCAGTGAATACTCAGAACATCCTGTGTTCCGATTTTATGTTCAATTATTATACCGCAATGATTATCCGGGATTTCCTTGCCAAATTGTCTGACTCTGAGGTAAAAATCAAATGGCCCAATGATATCATCCTTAAAGGTAAAAAAATCGTTGGAATTTTAATAGAAAAGAAAAAAATTAATCAAAATAATTTTTTCATCATCGGAGCCGGAATTAATATTCTTCAGGAAGATTTTGATGCAATATCCAATGCAGGTTCACTCCTGACGCAGACAGGAATACGATTTGACCTGGAAGAACTTTCATTAAATCTCCATGAATTTTTGTCTGAAAAATTGAAAAGTATCCCTTCCGATCAGGAAATTCTGGATGGATTTAATAAAAATCTTTTCAGAAAGGATCAGATATCTGTCTTTGAAATTGAAAAAGAGCGACAAAATGGCATTATCCGAAATGCAGACGAAAAAGGTGAACTCTGGATCGAACTGGAAAACGGAATGCGCTCCTTTTATCACAAAGAAATAAAATTGCTTTATTGATTGGCTCTTTTGATATACAGATAAAGGGTAAGCGGCAAAAACACCATATTAGGCAGCCACATGGCTACAGCCGGAGATAAACTTTTATTTTCTGAAACCACTTTTAAGGCTTCAAATGAAAACACGAAGATAAAGGCTAATGAGATCCCTATCGCCAAATTGACACCCAATCCTCCCCTTTTCTTTTGAGATGACAGGGAAAGCGCCAGAAACGTCAGAATAATGATCGAAACGGGCATTGAGGTTCTTTGGTGAAGTTCATTCAGGTAAGAGTTCAGGTTGCTGTTTCCTCTTGCCTTTTCTCTTTCAATAAATTTCAGAAGTTCAGGTGTTGTTTTATTTTGTCCCAAAAGCTCGTTAGGGAAAAGTTCTTCCGGTGAGTGCCCGTAATTTTTCCTTAATTCTATCCCGTTGCCGAGTTTTTCGGTATTGTCTTTATTGATTGTTTTTTCCAGATAGTTATTTAAAACAAACTGTTTTTTGGTTTTATCCCAATATACTTCACTTGCTTTAAGTTCGTAGGTCATTTTTCTGTCTTTATCATATTTCTGATAGACAAAACTGGAACCTCTTTTTTCTCTTTTATTCCAGGAGTCAACAAAGATATATTCTGTTTTGCTCAGCTGTGAAGAAGCCGGAGCTGTTCCTAAAATCTTTTCTTTATTGGCTGCGTTATAGGTATACGCTTCCAGCTCATTTTTCTTGATATTGGCCCATGGCAACACCATATGGTATACCACAAGGGCAATCAATCCGATAAAAATAGAGGTAAACAGATAAGGTTTTGAAAACCTGTGAAAACTGGCTCCACTACTGATAATCGCAACAATTTCAGTATTGTTTGCCATTCTGGAGGTAAAATAAATTACTGAAATAAATACCAGAATGGAAAGGAAAGTCACCACAAGATTGATGATCCAGAAGGGATAAAAATGAATCAGGAAATAAGTCAGATCCAATTTCGGATCAATGGCCTTGGCATTTTCTATCCTTGGAATCTTTTGCTGAACATCGATTACCAATACGACTATAGACAATAATACCAACATGAAACTGAAAGTTCCAAGGTATTTTTTAATAATATATCTGTCTACAATTTTAAGCATATTCTCCTACAGTCTTTGTCTAAGAACCGGTACTACAGAGTTTTTCCATTCGTAGAAATCACCTGCCATAATATGTTCTCTGGCTACTTTTACTAAATCCAGATAGAATGCAAGATTATGAATCGAAGCAATCTGTTTTGCCAGATATTCTTTAGATACAAACAGGTGGCGAAGATACGCTTTTGAATATTCACGATCTACAAAACTGGTTCCAAATTCGTCCAAAGGCGAAAAATCGCGCTTCCATTTTTCATTTTTAAGGTTCATAACCCCTTGCCACGTGAAAAGCATTGCATTTCTTGCATTTCTTGTTGGCATTACACAATCCATCATATCAATTCCCAGTCCGATAGACTCAAGGATATTCCATGGAGTTCCAACACCCATCAGATATCTTGGTTTTTCTTTTGGAAGAATGTCTGTCACTTCATCAGTGATTCTGTACATTTCTTCTTCAGGCTCTCCTACAGAAAGTCCTCCGATGGCGTTTCCTTCTGCTCCTGCTTCAGAAATCACTTCTGCCGAAATTTTTCTAAGGTCGGAATAGGTAGATCCCTGAACAATAGGAAAAAGTCTTTGTTTGTATCCGTATAATTCAGGATTATCGTTAGTCCATTCAATACATCTTTTCAGCCAACGGTGAGTAAGCTCCATCGATGATTTTGCTTGGTTGTAGTCACAAGGATAAGGAGTACATTCGTCAAAAGCCATGAAAATATCGGCTCCGATCTGTCTTTGAATCTCCATTGATCTCTCTGGGGAGAACATGTGGTAACTTCCGTCAATGTGAGATTTGAATCTCGCTCCTTCTTCAGTCATTTTTCTGTTACTCGCCAGTGAAAATACCTGAAAACCTCCTGAATCGGTAAGGATAGGAAGATCCCAGTTCATGAATTTGTGTAAACCACCGGCATCCTGCATCGTTTCCATACCCGGACGAAGGTATAGGTGGTAAGTATTTCCCAGAATAATCTGGGCTTTAATGTCTTCTTTTAATTCTCTCTGATGAACTGTTTTCACACTTGCTACAGTTCCCACAGGCATAAAAATAGGAGTTTGAATCTTCCCGTGATCTGTGGTAATTTCCCCTGCTCTAGCTTTTCCTTCAGAGGTTTTTTCTATATTAAAAAATTTCATCTCTATACTTTTTTAATTCACTGTTTTATCAGTGATTTCCTGTAGGATTAAACTCTCCAGTGCCATTTATCTTACCAAAGGTAACACAGCTCCGTTTTGTTTCAGTTTATCCTTTACATATTTATCTGCTTTGGGATCTTTTTTCAGCAGTATTTCCTGTGCATCATTAGCAATCCCATCCATTTCTTCTTTGATAACGTAATATTTGAAACTTTCGACAAAGTCTTCAGATTTTACTTTATGTGATTTCAGGACAGCTCTTGTACCGGCTTCCATATTTTTTTCAGGATACACATAGATCGCCTGATCGTTGATCGCAAGGTCTGCAATGATTTCTGCCATCACATCTTTATCGATCAGATTTTTAGGCTTATCAATATAATCGCTGCACGAAAATAGGCTCAGCAAAACGAAAAAAAAGATTAACTTTTTCATCAGTTTCATAATCTGTTGATGATTGATTTCCATTTTAAGTTCAACACTCCGAAAACAGCTTCATGGATAATTCCACCGTTCATTTTGCTTTCTCCTAAAATTCTGTTGGTAAATATAATAGGAACTTCTACAATTCTGAAACTTTTTTTGAATGCTCTGAATTTCATTTCTATCTGAAATCCGTAGCCTTTCAGCCTTACATTATCCAATCCTATTTCTTCCAATACTTTTCTTGAAAAACAGACAAATCCTGCTGTTGTATCATGAATCGGAAGCCCCAATACAAACCTTACATATTTGGATGCAAAGTAAGAAAGTAATACTCTTCCCATAGGCCAGTTGACCACATTCACACCTTTTGAATAACGGGAACCAATGACCATATCTGCATTTTTACAAGCTTCAAAAAGTTTTGGCAAATCGTTAGGGTTGTGTGAAAAATCGGCATCCATTTCAAAAATATAATCGTATTTATTTTCGATGGCCCATTTAAATCCATGAATATATGCCTTTCCCAGCCCGTCTTTCACATGTCTGATTGACAGGTGCAGATAATGCGGATGTTTCTTCTGCAACTCCTTCACAACCTCTGCTGTACCATCTGGAGAAGTATCATCTACTACTAAGATATGAAAGTCGTCCTCCAATGCAAAAACCGCGGAAATAATATTTTCAATATTTTCCTTTTCGTTATAAGTTGGGATGATGACGAGTTTTTTCATTTCAGTTTGCAAAGATAGTTTATTTAACCTTTTTATTTTATACAAAATAATCTATAATTTTGCAAAAATATTTCTCCGGGATTGAGCGGATGAAACAGAAACTTTTATTCAACAGATCTGGACAATACGTAAAATCGGTGAGAGCAAATATTTTAACTTCAAATTCACGAATCAGGTGACAGGAAAATCTGTGCCGGGTTATGTTATCTGAAGTTAAATAATAAATAATAAAAACTTAAATTTTGCCATCATCACAACACTTCGTCAATCACGTAAGAATACCTGAGAATAATGATTGGGTAATCTTTATCCTCGTGGGCTGTATATTTCTATATGTTTTTATGATGAACATCATAGAAAGAGATGCCAGTCTCAAGGATTTTCTGCTTCAAAAGTATTTTGATGCGAGCAACAATCTTCCCAGCTGGATCATCACGTCATGTGTAACAACTCTTACACTCTCCGTTTTAATTTCACAGTACATTCCTATTGTACCGAAATATATTGCCGATCTTCAGCTTTTGGGGTATCAGCTCAACAAATTTGGGTATACTTTGCTGGCTGTGCTGTTTTTTTATTTAATAAAATCAACATTAAGTTTTTTATTTTACCAAAGTATAGGAGACGGAAAAAAATGGACAATTTTCTATTTTACCTCCACAAAATTTTATTTCATTCTTTCATTTTTGTTAATAATTTTATGTGTAGCCCATTATTACTTCCCGATAGACAGAAATAAAATGTTTTTATATTATGTCTGCTTCTTTTCTTTTGTATTCATTTTCAAAGTCTTTTTCTATTTATTTCACAAGAACAAGATTCTTCCCGAGAAATGGTATTATAAATTTTTGTATATTTGCACCCTCCAAATCGCACCATTATTATTGCTTTGGAAGTTGTTATTTTTTTAATAAAAGTCAATGATGAGAATAAAGTCTATATTGGTTTCTCAACCAGCGCCTAGTGAGTCTTCTCCATATTTGGATATAGCGAAGAAGGAAAAAATAAAGATTGATTTCCGTCCATTTATCCACGTCGAAGGGGTTGACAATAAAGAGCTCAGAACACAGAAAATAGATCTGACGCAGTATACCGGTATTATTTTTACCAGTAAAAATGCGATTGACCATTACTTCAGACTTGCGGAAGAACTTCGTTTTGCCGTTCCGGATACAATGAGATATATCTGCCAGTCGGAAGCAATTGCCAACTATCTTCAAAAGCATATTGTGTACAGAAAAAGAAAAATCAGCTTTGGGGAGAAAAACTTCTCAGACCTGCTTCCTCTTTTCAAAAAATTCCCAACTGAAAAATATCTGCTGCCTTCTTCAGATGTTTTAAGTCCGGATATTGTAAAAACCATGGATGCATCTAATGTAGACTGGACAAGAGCAATTATGTACCGTACCGTATGCAGCGATCTTACAGATATCAATATTAAAGATTATGAAATGTTGATCTTCTTCAGTCCTCAGGGAATCAAATCGCTACAACAAAACTTTCCTGAATTCAAGCAGGATGAAACAAAGATCGGAGTTTTCGGAAACACGACTTTAGCTGCTGCAGAAGAAGCAGGATTAACAGTAGATTTAATGGCGCCTACGAAGGAAACACCTTCCATGACAATGGCTCTTGAAAAGTATATTAAAGCACTTCATAAATAGTCTTTAATTATAAAAATACCATCAACCATCTTTTCAATAAAGGAAAGATGGTTTTTTTTTACCTAAATTTGAACAAAAATTAATATTGAATGGATTTCTGCGTAAATTACTTACTTTCAGAAGAAAAAGTATAGAGACCTATTCTATTCAAAAAAAATAAAATACCCCGGATGAAAGCTCCACAGGCAAAAAAAATAGAAAAAATACTAGAAACCCACGGCGATAAAAGAACCGATAATTACTTTTGGCTGAACGAAAGGGAAAACCCTGAAGTCATCAAATATATTGAGGAAGAAAATGCCTACGAAGAATTCATCATGAAAGACACGGAAGCCCTTCAGGAAGAGCTTTTCGAAGAGATGAAAGCCCGTTATAAAAAAGATGACGAATCTCTGCCTTATTTCTTTAATGAATACTGGTATATTGTACGCTACGAAGAAGGTAAGGAATATCCTATTTTCTGCAGAAAGTATCATAGCCTTGACAACGAAGAGGAAATTGTACTTGACGTTAATATTCATGCAGAAGGCAAAGAATTTTTTGAAGTAGGAAGTGTAGCGGTAAGCCCAGGCAACGAACTGGCTTCTTTTTCTTCAGATGATGTAGGGAGAAGAATTTATACGCTTAATTTTAAGAACCTAAAAACCGGAGAAATTCTTCCTGACACGATTCCTAATACAACAGGAAAAGCAGTTTGGGCGAATGACAATCTGCATGTTTTTTACATCAGAAAAGATAAAAGTCTTCGTGCATTCCAGGTGTACAGGCACAGGCTGGGAACTGATTCTGCAGAAGATGTTCTTATTTTCCACGAAGAGGATGAAACTTTTGATGTCAATGTATTTAAAACAAAATCTTTACAATATATTTTCATTGCCAGCTCGAGTACTATTTCTGATGAACACCGCTTTATCCCTTCTGATGATGTATTTGCAGAATGGATAGTCATTCAGCCAAGAATAGATGATCTTGAATATTCGGTAGAACATTATGAGGATGAATTTTACATCATTACCAATGCCGACGATGCGATCAATTTCAAAATTGTAAAAGCGAAGATTGACAACTGCAGTATGGAAAACTGGGTGGATGTTATTCCACACCGTGCAGAAGTTTTACTGGAAGGTTTTGAAATTTTCAAAGATTATCTGGTACTCGAAGAAAGAGAAAGAGGATTGCTTCAGATCAAAATTATTGATGAGAAGACACAGGAATCTTATTATTTACCTTTCTCAGATCCCACTTATACAGCTTATATAGGAATCAACCTTGAGTTTGATACAGATATTTTACGTTACGGTTATACGTCTCTTACACAGCCAAGCTCTACTTATGAGTATAATATGACGGAGAAGACTACAAAGCTATTGAAGCAACAAGAAGTTTTGGGTGGAAAATTTGTCCCTGAAAATTATGTTTCAGAAAGAATCTGGGCAGATTCAAGAGATGGAAAAGCTAAAGTTCCTATTTCTCTGGTCTATCATAAAGACACCAAAAAATCAGCAGATACACCACTTCTTCTATATGGATATGGAAGTTATGGCCATACTGTTGATGCCAGTTTCTCAAATGTAAGACTATCACTTCTGGACAGAGGTTTTATTTATGCTATCGCTCACATTCGTGGTGGAGAATATTTGGGAAGAGAATGGTATGAAGACGGCAAAATGTTATTCAAGAAAAATACCTTCTTCGATTTTATTGATGCAGGAAAATATTTAATCAAAGAAAATTACACTTCATCGAAACACATGTATGCGATGGGAGGCAGTGCCGGCGGATTGTTAGTTGGTGCTGTGGTGAATTATGAGCCTCAGTTATTCAATGGAATTGTGGCACAAGTACCTTTCGTAGATGTTGTTTCCACTATGTTGGACGATACAATTCCTTTGACTACCGGAGAATATGATGAATGGGGAAATCCAAATGATGAGGAATACTATCATTATATGAAAGATTACTCACCTTATGATAATGTAGAAGCTAAAGATTACCCACATATGCTGATCACTACTGGTTTCCATGATTCTCAGGTACAATATTGGGAGCCTGCCAAATGGACAGCAAAACTAAGAGAATTAAAAACAGACAATAATATGTTAGTATTTAAAACTGACATGAGCTCCGGACACGGAGGAGCAAGCGGAAGGTTTGAATCCCTGAAGGAAGATGCGCTGGAATTCGCATTTTTATTAAAATTAGAAAATCAAAAAGAATGATTAACGAAGCTGAATACTGGAAAAAAATAGAACAATTCTTTGAAGACAATTTCCAGACTGAAAAAAATCCACCCATTGAAACGATATTGTTTTTAATTGGGCTTCAGGAATTAGGAAGCGGCCAACAAAAATATACGAAAGACGATAAATTAAATATTCTTCATATCGCAGTATGCAGATTGATGGAACCTTTTGGATATTATAAATTTACGCATTACGAAGATGGCTGGCCCCATTTTGAAAAAATAGAAGACCTGCCTGAATTAAGACCAAATGAACAGTCTTTGCTTATGAAGAAAGCAATCATTCAGTACTTTCAGGAGGAAGAGCTTATATAGGCTGGAAGCAGGGAGATTGAGGCTGGAAGTTAATCACCGACGAGCTAATCTTCAATATAGAATAAAGAATCCGGATCTTTCCAAGGAAAGATCCGGATTCTTTTATTAATCGTTTATTTTATAATTTCAGATTTATTCAATGAGTTCCTCCAATTGGTTAAGTCCCATTGTAAAACCACCTTCAAATCCCATCTCCATAATTTTCTTCATCATTTCCTGAGAGTGATAATGAATATTAATAGTCAGTTTGGTCCCTTCTTCCACTCCTGTAAAACCGATCAGCCATTTTGATCTTGGAAAATCTTCGTTGATGTCTCCTTTTTCATCGGAAAAGGCACTCAGCCAGTCCAGACTTCTGTGTTCCATAATCTCTCCGTATTCAAACTTCGAATATCCTTTTTCACCATTGGGACCTACCATTGCATAGAACCAAAATCCCCCTTCTTCGAAATCCTGACTTATCGTTTCACTTTTCCAGGGTTTGGGTCCCCACCATTGATCCAATAATTCGGACTTGGCAAAATAATTCCACACTGTAGAAACATCAGCCTTAAAAATCTTCATGACATAAGTGCTGGCTGCGTCAAAATCTTTGTTAAAAATGAAGTTCGATTCCATAAATAATTATTTTTAATAAAGTTAGCACTTTATTTTATTCAAAGGCACTTTTCATATGACAAGGAGAGGATAATTCATAAATAATTGTTAAAAAACACTCTTTTAAGAGAAAAAAAACAATTATTTGGCTCGTTTTTTGTTTATGTAGTCTTAAAACAATTAATTTTAACATTCATTTTTCCAAAACATATATAATTAAATAATGAATAACAAATTCATCCCAATAATTTCAGTGTTTATGACGATCTCACTGATTGTCTTTGTGACGCTCCAATTTTATTGGTTGAAAGGCTATTACGGCGTACTGGAACAGGATTTTTCGAATAAAGTATATGCAGTTTTGGAAAGTACTTCAAAAAGTATTGAAGAGATTGAAGCAGACAAATACCTGAATCAGGATTATAAAGATTTCAGGAAAAATATTCTTGCCAACAGCAAACAGCCGTCTTTAACTACGATTCAGCAAGTAGCAGACTCTGGTACCCAGAGACAGATTATTTATTCCAAAAATATTATTGAAAACACTCAGCTTCCGATTTCCCAAAAAGGAGATTCTATTAAGCTGACCACTTTGTATACAGACGAGGCTGCTTATAAAATAAAAAGAGATACCACCAACCGTGAACTTCTTACCACAGACATCAATCAGGAGATTGAAACAGGAGATTACTCCATGAAAGAGTTTGTGAAAGTATATGGAAACAACCTTCCTATCACCAAAAGGGTGGATCCGAAAACGCTTGATTCTGTTATCGCCAAAGAACTTAAAATAAGAGGAATAACTGCCAAGTTCGGATATGGAGTTCTGGACAGAAATAACAAGCTTACAAGCATTGCCAATAAAGCTTACAAAGAAAAGAAAGACAGCAATACCTACAGCTTTCCTCTTTTTGCAGATAAGAAAAATACATTATACAGTCTTGCCCTGGTTTTCCCTAAAAAAGAGTACTCACTGGCAATGAACAACTGGCCGATGCTGTTAGGAACATTTCTTTCTCTGCTTACGATTCTTGGGATTTATATTATTTCCATCAATTATATGATGAGGCAGAAGAAACTTGCTGAAGTAAAAACAGACTTCATCAACAATATGTCTCATGAGTTTAAAACACCACTGGCAACCATTTCTGTAGCAACAGATTCATTAGCAAATGATAAAATTGCTACTAATCCGGATAAGGTAAAATACTATTCGGAACTGATTAAGCAGGAAAACTTAAGGATGAAAAAGCAGGTGGAAAATGTTCTTAATATGTCTAAACTTGAAAGAAATGAAGTAGAACTGTTTTTAAGAGAAACCAATGTAAGGGAATTGATCAAAAGAACAACAGAATCTTTCAACCTGATTGTACAGCAAAGAAATGGTTCTCTTACCCAGAAATTTAATGCCACTCATTATAATTTTAAAATCGATGAATTCCACATCTCGAATATGCTGGTCAACTTACTGGATAATGCAAATAAATATTCTCCTGAAGCACCGGAAATACATGTGGAAACAAGGAATGAAGGAAATTGGTATATCATTGAAATTTCCGATAAAGGAATGGGAATGGATACTCAGAATAAAACCAAAATTTTCGAAAAATTCTTCAGAGAAGAAACCGGAAATATACATAATGTAAAAGGACAGGGACTAGGCCTTTCCTACGTTAAGAAAATTGTAGAACTGCACAAAGGACAGATTATCGTAGACTCCCATAAAGGAACAGGAAGTACGTTCACGATAAAATTACCGATGAGCTAGAGAAATAAATGATAGATGATAAGCGATAAATGATAAAACTTCTCCTTCACATCAATTATCAATGATCATTTATCAATTATAAAAAGTTTAACCAAATATCAAAATATAGAAGATAGAGTGAGGAAGTTCATTCTTAATGTTAATTATTAATTATTAAAAGTTATGAGCAACAGAATATTATTAGTAGAGGACGATCAGAGTTTCGGGGCAGTGCTTAAAGATTATTTGACAATCAATAATTTTGAAGTAACTCTTGCCACTGACGGAGAGCAGGGACTTAAAGAATTTACAGAAAATGAATTCGACATCTGCATATTTGACGTAATGATGCCTAAAAAAGATGGATTTTCTTTGGCAGAAGATGTAAAAAAGATTGATAAAAATACACCTATCATTTTCCTTACCGCAAGAAACATGAGAGAAGATATCTTAAAAGGATATCAGCTGGGTGCAGACGATTATATCACAAAACCTTTTGATACTGAACTTCTTTTATACAAAATAAAAGCAATTCTTCAGAGAAGTTCTACCTTGGAAAATGAAGAGCAGGAGCAGTTCAAGATCAGCAATATTTTCTTCGATTCTATGCTGAGACAGCTGAAAGTAGGTGATAAAGAATACAAACTTTCTCCTAAAGAAAATGAATTATTAAAACTTCTTTGCATCCACAGAAATGATTTCATGCCGAGAGATCTTGCTTTAAGAAAGATCTGGAAAAAAGAAAATTACTTTACAGCAAGAAGTATGGACGTTTATATTGCGAAGCTTCGTAAATTATTAAAAGATGACGAAGGATTGGAAATTATCAACGTTCACGGAGAAGGATTTAGACTTTTGGTGAAAAATTAATTCAAAAATCAAATTATAAGTATAAAATTAGCAAAACAATTGAAAATGTTTTGCTAATTTTGTTTCATACCCATGGATATGAAGAATACATTTATAGGTTTGATCGCCGTATCACTATTGGCTGCATCCTGCAAAAAGGATGAAAGAGCCACTTATTTAAAAGAAGAAGCCAACGCTGGACAACCCAACGTAGCACTTAATACCACCTCAAAAACAGCACTGATGGATCAGGCAGGCATCCAATCCAGCCCTGCTCCTATGGCTGCAGCTCCGGGAATGAATCCTCCACACGGACAGCCAGGACACCGATGCGATATACCGGTAGGACAACCTTTGAATAGCCAACCTGCAGCAGCTACTCCTGGTGTACAAAATGTAAATGTGAACGGAAACAATACCATCCAGATTGACCCGAATGCAGTATCACCTGGAAAAATCACACTGGATAACAACGGAAAACAGGTAAAAACGGCTCCGGGAATGAACCCTCCACACGGACAGCCAGGGCACCGATGCGATATACAGGTAGGACAGCCATTAAACAGTAAGCCTGCTCCGGCACCACAGCCAGCACAAAATGCAGTACAGACAACTCCAGCTCCTGCACCTGCTACGCAGAATCTTGCCATGGGTGAAAAACCTAAACTGAACCCGGCACATGGTGAACCTTGGCACAGCTGTTCACTAAAAGTTGGTGATCCTTTGCCATAAATTTTGTATTTTTGCAGAGATGAAGCTGTTTCACATACTTGCAATAGTGTTTTGCCTGGGAGTCTTTCTGATTCCCAAGGATAACTTCTATGCGCAAGGGGCGCAGGAAACATGCTGTAAAGCAGAGTCTTCCAAGAAAATGGACTGCTGTAAAAATCATTCTTCAAAAAAAGACAGCAACCATGATAAAACAAAGTCATGTAATGATGACTGCTGCTCATCATGTGTTGCCTGCTACACTTTTATTGAAACCCCTTTCTCAAAAAATCTACGCCTGGAACTGTCTTATTACAAAGCCAATAAGAATCCTCAGTTTCAATATTCAGATCCTTATCTTTCAGACCGTTTAAAAGAAATCTGGCAACCGCCCAAGATAGGTTAATTAAAATATCAAGGGTTCATTATGTCCTATAGTGAACTGTTTTTTTAATTAATTTAAACTTTTAAACAAATGAAATTACATATTTCCAGGTTGATACTTGGTGCATTATTCCTATTTACACAATTTATATCTGCTCAGACACTTTCAAAAAATCAGTTCAAGGTAAAAGGGAACTGTGAAATGTGCAAAACAAGAATTGAAAGTGCTGCTAAAAAAGCAGGCGCGAAAACAGCAGTTTATTCTGTTGATCTTCAGACATTAACTCTAGAAACAGATAAGGTTTCTCCCGATGACATCCTGAAAAAGGTAGCTGATGCAGGTCATGATAATGAGAAATTCAAGGCGTCTGATACAACCTATGAAGGTCTGCCGGGATGCTGTCATTACGACAGAGGTGCAAAGCCTTCGCAAGCCGAAACCAACCATGAACATCATGTAAGCGCTTCTACTTCTGCTAAGAAAGAAAATGAATTCTATGTAAGAGGAAACTGTGCTTCATGTAAAGCCAGAATTGAAAAAGCATCAAAAGATGCCGGAGCCAATACTGCGGAATGGAATGCAGAGAAACAAACGGTTACTTTAAATTTTGACCTTTCAAAAACCTCATCAGACAAAATTTTAAAAGCAATTGCTGATGCTGGTCATGATAATGAAAAATATAAGGCTTCAGATGCAGTTTACAATGGACTTCCTGGATGCTGCCTGTATGACAGAGACTTTACTTTTGGTGAACCCAATCCAAAAGTACATTATGAAGAAGAGACAAAACATGAAGGTCAGAAAGACAATGACTCTGCAACTAAAGAAGATCACTCTCAGCATGAAAAAAGCATAGATGGAGTTGTGGTAACGGGTTCTAAAGCTTCAACCGCTTTAAGCAAGAAAGAAGCCGGACTTGTTTTCAATATTGATAAAAAAGAGCTTTTAAAGGCCGCTTGTTGTAATCTTTCTGAGAGCTTCGAAACCAATGCAACGGTAGATGTTTCTTTCAGCAATGCGGTTACGGGAACAAAACAGCTGAAAATGCTTGGTCTGGATCAGAAATATACCAGCCTGACGAAAGAACAGTTACCAGAAATCAGAGGATTGGCTTCTGCTTATGGTTTAAATTTTATCCCGGGAAGGTGGATTGAAAGTATTCAGCTTACGAAAGGAGGTAGTACGGTAACCAACGGCTACGAAAGCATCACAGGGCAGATTAATACTGAGCTTCTGAAGAATGCAAAGACTCCTGAAACATCACTGAACCTTTTTTCTGACTTTAATGGAAGAGCAGAAATCAATATTACCAATGTTTCTCCTATCAACGATAAATGGTCACAGACTTTCCTTCTTCACGGAAACGGAACGTTTGGAAACACAGATATGAACCATGACGGTTTTCTGGACAGACCGAAAGGAACGCAGATCAACGCAGCGTACTTATTGAATTATAACGATCTTGAAAAATCAGGATTCGGTTCTCACTTTGGAATTAACTTTATCCGAGATGAAAGAACTGCAGGACAGATTGGTTTTGATAAAAAACTGGGTCAGGATAAACAACCTTTTTATGGGGTAGGAATAGACATTTCAAGATTTCAGGTTTGGAATAAGACAGGATATGTTTTTAAAGGAAAACCTTATCAGAGTATCGGATGGATGAACCAATATGTTTACCACCAACAGGACAGTTTCTTTGGATTGAGAAATTACGCAGGTCAGCAGCACACGTATTATTCCAATTTAATCTTTGAAAGCATCATCGGAAATACCAATCACAAGTATAAGGTTGGTGCAAGCTTCCTGTATGACGGATATAAAGAAACGTATTTGCTGGATGATATAAGAAGGAATGAAATTGTACCGGGAATTTTTGCTGAATATACTTTAACAGGTTTAAAATATACTTTAGTAGCGGGTTCCAGAGTAGATTTCCACAATCTGGCAGGAACTCAGTTTACACCTAGACTTAATTTCAAGTATGATTTCACGCCTCAGACTATTTTGAGACTTTCTGCTGGAAGAGGATTCAGAACCGCGAATGTTTTTGCGGAAAACCAGCAGTATTTTGCTTCCAACAGAGCTATTAGTATCTTACCAAACGGAGGAAATATTTATGGATTAAGACCTGAAATTGCATGGAATTATGGAGCAAGTTTACAACAGGAATTTAAGCTATTCGGAAGAAAATCGAGTATTGTTGCAGACTTTTTCAGAACAGATTTCCAGGATCAGGTATTGGTAGATTTGGATCAATCTCCTCAACAGCTGACATTTTATAATCTTGATGGAAAATCGTTTGCGAATTCATTCCAGACCCAATGGGATTTTATGCCTGTAAAAAACCTTGAAGTAAGACTTGCTTATAAGTATTATGATGTACAGGCGGATTATATCGGTGGAAGAAGAGAAGTCCCTTTTATGGCTAAACACAGAGGGTTTGTGAACATGGCTTATTCAACCAATAAAACAGATAAAGGCGGATTCTGGAGTTTTGATACGACTTTAAACTGGGTTGGAAAACAGAGACTTCCTGATACGTCAACGAATCCGGCAGAGTTTCAACTGCCAACGTATTCGGAATCGTATGCTGTTCTTAATGCTCAAGTCTCAAGAAATTTCAATAAAAAGATCAGAGCTTATGTAGGAGGTGAAAACCTTACTTCTTACTATCAGAAAAATGCGATTGTAGATTTTAAAAATCCTTTCGGAAATTATTTTGACGGAGGAATGGTATATGCTCCTATTATGAAGGCTAACTTCTATGTGGGATTGGATGTGACGTTTTAAGGCGGGAAGCTGGAAGAATATTCAGAAGTTCCAGTAACCTCCAGAAACATCCTTCTTCCAGCCTCAAGCTTCCTTACAAATAAAAAAATCCGCTTCAATGAAGCGGATTTTTTTATTTATCTTCCAAAGTCATCCTGTACTCTTACGATATCATCTTCGTCTGAAGGATTGGATGCATCGGTATGCTGCCAGATTTCAGCTACGATTCCCCAGCCTGTAAGACCAATTAATCTGTGTCTTTCTCCCTGCTGAAGCTTCACCTGATCTTTTGGTCCATATTCTCCCAATTCCCCTTCTTCATCGGTATTGCTTCTTTTGATTCCTACCGTTCCTTCTACTACCTGCCAGATTTCAGCTCTTCTGTGGTGGTATTGCCAGCTTAATCTTGCTTCCGGAGCAACGATAAGAATTTTCGGGCTTAGTTTTCCTCCTATTCTAAGGTTGTCTACATCAATCCCGTCGAAATATTGATTAGCAAAATCCTGTGCCTGGGTTTCATCAATCACAAAAAATCCCCCCCACGGTCTTGTATCATCTTTTGCTGCGATATTAAAACCTTGCGTCTGCAGCATGCTCTCTACTCTCTCGAATATTTCTTTTTTTTCTGTACTCATACAGCTATATTTTTAATTTAAAATTTATTTATTTGATTCTTCTTTTGACATTGAGTAAGGAAAATCTTTTTCCTGTGAACCTCTTTCTTTATTGGGCTTGTTATCCATCTTAAAATCTAAAACAGCTCCTTTCATCAGTTCTTGATGGCTCAGCCAGTTTTTGGAATAGGGCTGCTGGTTTACATTTAATGATTTTACATATAGATTTTCAGCAGTATTTTCCGGAGCTTTTATTTCAATTTTTTTACCATTTTCAAGATGAATAATAGCTTCTTTAAATAATGGTGCTCCCAACACATACTGATCTGTTGCTGGCGTCACCGGATAAAATCCAAGAGCTGAGAAAATATACCACGCAGAAGTCTGCCCGTTATCTTCATCACCGCAATATCCGTCCGGGGTTGCATGATACAATTTATTCAGCACCTGTCTTGCCCAATATTGTGTTTTGTAAGGTGCTCCTGCATAGTTGTACAGATAAATCATGTGCTGGATCGGTTGGTTTCCGTGGGCATACTGGCCCATGTTCATGATCTGCATTTCTCTGATTTCGTGGATCGCCCCTCCATAATAACTGTCATCAAAAACCGGAGGTAATGAGAATACCTCATCTAATTTGGCTTCAAATTTCTTTTTTCCACCCATTAATTCTGCCAGACCGTCAATGTCCTGGAAAACAGACCATGTGTAATGCCAGCTGTTTCCTTCCGTGAAAGCATCTCCCCACTTGAAAGGATTGAACGGTTTCTGGAAGTTACCGTCTTTATTTTTACCACGCATTAAACCAGTTTCCTTATCAAAGACATTTTTGTAATTATAAGCTCTTTTCTTATAGATATCAATTTCAGAAGCGGGTTTTCCCAATGCTTTTCCTAGCTGATAAATCGAAAAGTCATCATAAGCGTACTCCAATGTTCTGGCTGCATTTTCATTGATTTTCACATCGTAAGGAACATAGCCTAATCTATTGTAATATTCTACACCTGAACGGCCTACCGCTTCTATAGGACCTTCATTATTTGCTCCATGTTTTACAGCCTGCCACAGCGCTTCCGTATCATATCCTCGAAGTCCTTTGATGTAAGCGTCTGCCACTACAGATGCGGAATTGTTTCCAATCATAATATCAGAATATCCCGGGCTGCTCCACTCTGGTAAGAAGCCTCCTTCTTTGTAAGCATTAACCAATCCTTCCTGCATTTCTACATTGATACTTGGATACACAAGATTAAGGAAAGGATATAGAGCACGGAAAGTATCCCAAAAGCCAGTTCCGGCAAACATTCTTCCGTCAACAATTTTACCATTGTAAGGACTCCAGTGTTTTATTTTGTTCTGAGCATCAATTTCATATAATTTCTGCGGGAAGAATAACGTTCTGTACAAAGAGGAATAAAAGGTTCTCATTTGCTGATCTGTTCCTCCTTTTACGTCTATTTTTCCTAATGTTTTGTTCCAGATATTTTTAGCATCGGTTTTTACCTGTTCAAAGTTTCTGTTTCCGATTTCTCTTTTAAGATTCAGTTCTGCCTGTTCAAAGCTGATGAATGAAGAGGCTACTTTTGCATAAACCGTTTCTTTATTTTTAAGTTTAAACCCTACTACAGCACCTGTATGATCGCTGGTGATTTCTAATTGATCATTTACCAGTTTATCGTCTTTCCAGGTTTTTGTCAGTTCAAAATCTTTATCAAACTGAATGACAAAGTAATTTTTAAAATTCTCATATTTCCCGGTAGAATATTTCGTTGTATATCCCAGAATTTTTCTTTCTTTTGGTAAAATCTTGATATAAGACCCTTTGTTTAGTGCATCAACCACTACATAAGCACTATCTGTTTTTGGAAAATCAAATTTAAAATAAGAAGCTCTTTCTGTAGGGGTAAGTTCTGTCGTAACATTGATGTCAGCAAGATAAACACTGTAGAAATAGGGCGTAGTAACCTCAGCTTTATGACTGAACCAGCTTGCTCTTTCGTCTTCTTTAAATTTCACTTTTCCTACTCCCGGCATGATGGCAAAAGCACCATAATCATTCATCCAGGGAGATGGCTGGTGGGTCTGTTTAAATCCTTTAATCTTATCTGCATCGTAGGTATATGCCCATCCATCACCCATCTTACCGGTCTGTGGTGTCCAGATATTCATTCCCCAAGGAAGTCCGACTGCCGGATAGGTATTTCCATTTGATAATGAAGGTTTGGATTGGGTTCCCATCAAAGGATTCACATAGTCTACAGGAGATACATTCTGACCTAAAGCCCAGGCCTGTAATAACAGTAAGCAAGTAGAAAATATAAACTTCATTGTATCTTTTCGTTTGTTAATTTATATACGCTTTTTTTAATGCATAGCTGGCAGCTCCAAGAATGGCCGCATCTTCAAATATCGCAGAAATCTTAACCTGCAAGTTAATATTATTCTTCGTTAAATTCTGAATAAAATGTTGTTCAAAATAAGGATATGCTTTGGCAATATTTCCTCCTATAACTAAAACTTCCGGTTTGTAATGATCTACATATTTCACGATAAATTCTGAGAAAGAATCTGCATATTCATCAAATATTCTGGTCTGTATTTCTGTAGGTTTATCTAACAAATCTTTGGTTCCTGATATTTCTTCTCCTGTCAATTCTTTATAACGATTCACGAACCATCGTGTTGCCAGATAATCTTCACTGATAGAATCTCTAAAAGGAGAATCCCATAAATCTTCATCAGTAGCAAACTCTCCGTTGAAGAAAGTAGTTCCCAATCCTGTTCCAAGAGTCACTCCAAAAGCACTTTTGAATCCTTGGGCACATCCTCCGAATACTTCTCCTTCCATGAAGGCGGCAGCATCATTTACAAAATGAATCTGATTCTGGGAAATTTCCAATCTTTTTGCCAGTTCCTCTTTGATATTCACCTGATAGATATCAATAAATTTTCCCTGCTGCATAAGGGATATGCCGTTTTCATAATCGAAAGGACCCGGCATTGCGATACCAATTAAAAGGTCTTCTTTCACAAGATCATGAGCCACTTTTTCAATGGCGGAAACCCAAGCACTGAAAATAACCTCTTTCTTTTCGAAAGCATCTACATGTTCTCTTACATAGGTTGATGAAATGATTTCACGTTTTTCCGGATCTACCTGAGCCAAAGTGATGTGTGACCCTCCAATATCGATTCCTACTATATTCTGCATTATTTTTTATTTTAAATTCAAGACATCCCTGTGACTGAAAAAACAGACAAACAGAAGTAAGCTCCTGTCTGTCTGCTTTGTATTTCAGACTTTATTTTATCGAATCCAGTAATTACCTCATTATCTGAATTTTACTTCACAATGATTTTACCGGTTGATAATACTTTACTGTTGGCGGATGTAATCTTGTAAATATAAGTACCACTGATTAAATCCTGTGTATTCACTGCGTTATTATTTTGATTAATATTCTGTTTTTTGAACAATTTTCCTGAAGCATCATACAATGCCACTTCACTGGCTGAGCTGTCGCTGATAGCAAAATGAATATCATTTCCTCTTTTCACAGGGTTCGGATAAACTGCGCTGTTTTCTTTTACGGATTCAACATCTTTCACAGCTAAAGATGACGCACATGCAACATCTGTTCTCCAGTTCGCATCTGTCATACTTACCAGCGTTGCAAAATGCGTATTTGCCGTAGCATCCAAAGCACCTAAACCACTTCCTTCATCCATTTTCCAATTCGCTTCAAGACCTGCGGAGTTAGCAGGAACATTACAGCTGTTGCTCAGTATTTCCTGTGGTGTTAACGCTTTTTTCCAAACTCTGAATTCATCAAGGAAACCGTTGATAGTACGGGAATTGTCATAATTTCTTCCAAGATAAAGAATTCCGTTGGCTGTAAAGTTACCCGTTACTGCAAAAGTAGCATCAAGGTTACCATTGACATAAATTTTCATGGCTGCTCCATCATAAGTGGCCGCTATATGATACCATGTATTGGTATTGAATGCTGTATTGGTATTCAATTTCACCTGTGATGAACCGAAACTCAATATAAACTGAAGTTTGTTGTTCGCCAGATTTCCGTCTCCGAATCTAAGCATTGCAGAGTTGTTATCTCCTACTTCAACTCCCATCACTGATGAGATGTAAGGGAAAGCAGTTTTAAATGAGTTTACTTTTACCCATCCTTCAAAGCTCACTGCATTTCCACTTAAATTAAATTGTCCTGCATTAAGATAATTGGTACTTCCGTTGAAAGCAAGGGATCTTGCTCCAGGGCTTGTAACAGGTGCAAAACCGCTGTTGAAGGCTCCTTCTGCTGAATAGGTACTTGTAGTTCCACCCGCACACGAAGCCTGTACTTTCCATACATAGCTTGTATTAGCGGTCAGATTTTGCAATGAATAGGTGTTGGTTGTAATATTTGGAATTTCAGACCAGGTTGTGGCAGCTGCAGTTTTGTATTGCAGTGTATATGAGGTGGCATTTCCTGCATCCCATGACAACTGAGTGGTATTGCCAAGGAAACTTCCGGAAGTTAATCCTGATGGCGTAGTACAGCCACTTCCGGAGTTAAACCTTGGTGCGAAAATATAAGTACTTGTTAATGTTGGAGAACAGTTAGACTGTATTCTCCAGTCATAATCTGTATTCAGGGTAAGGTTATTGATGACAATATTATTTCCCGAATAATTGTTGGCCACATTCGTCCAAACTGTTGAATTGGCTGGTTTGTAATCAATATTATAAGACTGTGAAGCATTGGAAGTCCAGTTCAGTTTTGCTGACGTTCCTGTCACATTGGAAACATCAAGTCCCAATGGCGGATCACAGGCCTGTCCCTGAGACCAAGAATACAACTGACCACTTAAAAGGGTATTTTCATTATAAAGGATATTGGAGCCTGTGCTCAGATAGCTGGCTACATCCGTTCCACCCAAATCATACCACATAAATACCCCATATTGATCATTTTTTGTGCTGGTAGCTAAGTTTGCCAATGTAGTGGCAGACGTTGAGCTTGGATTCGAGTTCTGTATCCAGGTTGCAGCGGCAGAAATTTTAGATTTATCAAGAGGTGGAACAACCGGTGCATTGTAAGTACTATACATTGCATTCCAGGTGTAATTGATATAATTTCCTGCTAAATCTCCATTATATGTTTGTCTGGTTGTAGCCGGACCATAGTAGTAGAATGTAATCAGTTTATCTGGCATTGCCGCTTTCAGTTCCTGCAAAAGCATGACAAAAGAGCTGTTATTAGGCTGTCCTGTTCCGTTGTTTCCGTATCCTGCATATTCGTCATCAAGATCTACTCCATCCAAGCCGTAAGTGTAGACGGTATGAGCAACCTGTAAAGCGAAATCTTTAGCTGCTTCACGATTTGGAAAATTAGAAATTCCGGCTCCCTGATGATTTCCTAAAAGATCGAGTAATACTTTAATTCCTTTTTGCTGTAGAGGTTTTACGTAGGTATTAACATCATTCAGAACTTTAGTAACGTTATTATTATTTGAAATATAAGCACGGTTCTTAGAAACATCGTAGTTGATATTCGCTGCAAAAATAATGGCTACATCAAAAAGCTGTCTGTTGGTATTCTGCAAAGTATATGAACCCGCATTCAACGGATTATTGTTATTCACTTCCACATAGCAGACTCCCAAAGGATTAAGCTGCTGCGCTTTGAGCAACGGGGCAGACTGAAGCATCAGGGCCATTAAGGGAATAAAAAAGGATTTTTTTCTCATAGTATATCAATTTTGTAGTAGAAAAATCATTGGGCCGAAGCCCAATGACTGGGTTTGTTATTTTACAATTAGTTTTTCAGATTGTTTTAAGCTTCCATCATGAGATTCAAACTGAACGATATAGTTTCCTGCTGAAATTCTGCTCAATTCATATTGATTATCTCCTGAGTTCAGTGATTTTGTGTCTACAATTCTTCCGTTAAAATCATAAACCGTTAATTTTCCTTTGCTGTATTCATCCGGAACAGAAACTGTCAATGATGAAGATTTGCTTACCGGATTAGGATATAATTTTATTTGAGTTTTAATGCTTGTATCTCCTGCATTGAGCGCCTTTTGCCCTGCAGTTCTTGCTAATGCTGAACTTCCTGTTGTACATGGTACATCTGTTCCCCAATTAGAAGAATCAACACCTGTTAACGTTAAAGTCACCCCGTTTCCTGAAGTATCCTGAACTGTAGAGCCGCTGCCTTCATTAAACTTCCAATAAGCAGCCAGTGAAGTGGCCGGAACGGATACATTACACATATTCTGACTGATTTCCGTTTGGCTTAATGCACGTTTCCAAACTCTTACCTCATCCACTTTACCATTGAAATTTCTTGACGTGTTGTATAGATATCCTACGTTGAATGCACCTGTTGAATTTACACTTCCGGTTTGTGCTTTGGTGGCATCCAGAGTACCATTGATATAAATTTTCATATTGGATCCATCATAAGTAGCTGCTACATGATACCAGGTATTGGCATTCAATGCTGTTGCAGACGCCAATTTTTGCTGTACGTTATTGATGCTTACCACAAACTGAAGTTTATTATTTGCCAGACCAGCATCTCCCAATCTTAAGAATGCAGAATTGCTGTCGCTTACTTCCGTTCCCATGATAGAGGAAATATATGGAGACGTCGATTTGAATGACGAAGGTTTGATCCATCCTTCAAAAGATAGTGCAGAACCGCTTAGATTCAGACTTCCGGCAGCTCCTGATTCAGTACTTCCATCCAAAGACAGAGCGTAAGAACCTGTAGGTGTTGTTCCTGAAGTGCTTGTAAATCTTGGCGCAAACATATAGGCGCTTTTTACACTGCAGTTGGTTCTGATTCTCCAGTCGTATTCGGTATTAGCTGTTAATCCGGAAATAGTTACTGAAGTAGAGCTGGTTGCTGATACTGCGTTTGTCCAAATTGTTGAAGAAGCTGGTTTATAATCAACATCATAAGTATTGGTTCCTACTGCTGACCAGTTTAGTTTTGCGCTTGTTCCTGTAAGGTTGCTTGTGTACAGTCCGATAGGGGCATCACAATTGGTTCCTTGTGTCCAGGATTGTAAAGTACCGCTTAAAACAGTCGGTTCTCCGTATAAGGTCTGAGTTCCTGCAGAAAGTTGCGATGTTTCATTTGTTCCATGTAAATCATACCACATGAATACTCCGTATCCGCCATTTTTGGTTTGGGTAGCCAGGCTTGTTGTGGTAGAATTGGAAGTATTTCCCATCCAAACAGCTGCCGGAGAGATTTGTGCTTTGGTAAGAGGAGGTACATTGGGAGCGGAGAATGTTCCGTACATTGCATTCCAGCTGTAGTTGACATTATCTCCTACTCTGGCTCCATTCCAAGAAAGCTTTGAAGCGGCAGGACCATAGTAATAGAACGAAATAATTTTATTCGGCAATAATGCTCTGAGCTCCTGAACAAGCATTACGAAAGAGCTGTCATTAGGCTGCCCGGTTCCGTTATTTCCATATTCTGAGTATTCATCATCAAAATCAATTCCATCAAGACCATAGGTATTTACTGTATTGGCAAGCTGTAATGCAAAGTCTTTTGCAGCTTCACGGGTAGGAAAATTACAGATTCCTGCACCCTGATGATTTCCCAAAATAGTCAGTACCACTTTCATTCCTTTTTGCTGAAGCGGCTTTATGTAAGTATCCGCATTCGTAAGAACCTTGGTAACGTTGTTATTGGAATACAGATAAGCTCTTCCACGGCTGGTATCATAATTAATATTGGCCGCAAAAATATTCACAACATTAAACAGATAGCTGTTCGATGTCTGCAGTTTGTACGCTCCTGCATTCAGGAGGTTGTTGTTATTCACTTCCACATAGCAAATTCCTGTAGGATTAAGCTGTTGTGCGTTAATCAGAGAACCAGACTGAAGCATCATGGCAATCAGTGCGGTAAAGATGGATTTTTTTTTCATTGTATAATTTTTTTAAGGTGTTTTTGGTGTGTGAATTTTATATAGCATTCCCCTGATACCTTCTTTTTGGGGAAGGAATCTCAGATGAATAAGCGATATAAAAGGGTGGGCTATGTCAGTAGCTCAGGGTTTTCATTAAAGGTTTTCCATAACAATTCGCCAAACAGGGTATTGGCCCATGCAAACCATTCTCTGGTGAATTTTTTGGCATTGTCTTTATGGAAGGATTCATGCATAAAGCCTGTTCCTCCGTGCGTTTTTTGTAAGGTATCTATACACCATCTGATCTCACTTTTATCGTTGGTAGTGAGTGCCTTCATTATGATACTCATTGGCCAGATCATGTCAAGCCCAATATGTGGACCTCCTATTCCTTCTGCCAGCTTACCTTTGAAGAAGAATGGGTTGTTTTCTGACCAAACAAATTTTCTTGTATTCAAATACACAGGGTCATCAGCTTTCACCGCATCCAGATAAGGTAATCCTAACAAACTTGGACAGTTCGCATCATCCATCAGGTTATAACTTCCGAAGCCATTCACTTCAAAAGCATATATTTTCCCAAATTCAGGATGATTGTAAATTCCGTATTTTTTGATGGCTGCTTCTACCTCATCAGCAAGGCTGTTCAGTTGTTGAGCCAATGTTTTTTCATTTTTAATCTGAGCAACCATTTCCGCTGCCTGACGTAAACTTACCACCGCAAATAAGTTGGAAGGGATCAGGAATCCGTAGATGGTAGCATCATCACTTGGACGGAACATAGAGCTGATCAATCCCACAGGTTTCGTTGGATAACCATATCCTCCCATAGGAACTCCGTCTGTAGCCCAAGCTGTGGTACGCTCGAATTTATAAGGTCCAAGATCATGTTTTCTCTGCTGTTCTGTAAAAGTCTGCAGGGTAAGTTTAATTCCTTTCAGCCAGTTAGCATCAAAAGGTTTTGTATCTCCTGTTGTTTTCCAGAAGTGGTAGGCCAGACGGATAGGATAACAAAGCGAGTCAATTTCCCATTTTCTTTCATGGGTTCCCGGCTTCATATCGGTATGATCATATTCTTTCCATTTACTGATCTTCTGGTCGTCGTTATAGAAAGCATTCGCATAAGGATCTTTAAGAATGAATGTCGTCTGTTTATGGATTACTCCTGAGATCAGCTTATGTAGTTTTTCATCTTTTTTCGAGAACTGCAGATAAGGAAAAACCTGTGCGGAACTGTCACGAAGCCACATGGCATCAATATCCCCAGTGATCACATAGGTATCCGGTGTTCCGCTGGTTTCTGTATAGTAAACAGTAGTATCTAATGTATTCGGGAAGCAGTTTTCAAAAAGCCAGCTCAGCTCTTTGTTTTTTACTTTCTTTTTAAAGGCTGCAATAGCACTTTCTACAGATTCGCTGGTAAAATGTCTTTTATCTTTAGGAACACGGACAACAGGAAAATCGTCCAGTACTAAATTTTTAGCAAAAACATTCTGAGTAAACAGCAATCCGGCTCCTGCCAGTGCACTTGTTTTAATAAAATTTCTCCTTTCCATTGATACTTTTGTTTCGTTTATTTTTATTAGTCTTATTTTACCGGTTTGCTACCCATTACGAATCTCAATTCACCACCGTTCATGATATCGCTGTGATTTAACTCCCAGCTTTTGTATTCTTTTCCGTTCAGGAACATTTTCTGTACATAGAGATTTTTGTCGGAGATTTTGTCTGCAATCACGGTGAAAGTCTTACCATTTTCAAGCTTTAAAGAAGCTTTCGGGAATTGTGGTGCTCCGATAGCATAAACAGGTTTCCCGGGTGTCACAGGATAGAACCCTAATGATGAGAAGATATACCATGCTGACATTTGCCCGCAGTCTTCGTTATTGACGATTCCATCAGGTTTAGCGGCATACATATTGTCGCGGATATATTTTACCATTTTCTGAGTCTTATACGGACTTCCTGCATAATTATACAGGTATGGAACATGATGTCCCGGCTCATCCCCGAATCCTAAAGATCCGATGAATCCTGAGATATCTACATGCTGCTCTCCTTCCATATGAAGTGCTTCTGTAAAGGTTTTATCCAGTTTTTCTTCAAATCCTTTTTTCCCTCCGTACAGATTCATCATTTCATCAATCTGATGAGGAACAAAGAAGTCGTACGCCCAGATGTTTCCGGAAACCCAGTGTGGCTGAAGTTTTTTCCAGTCATTAAGGGTAAAATCTGCTAAGAATTTCCCGTCTTTCTGTCTTGGCCAGAAGTGGTTGTTTTCTTTATTGAAGGTATTCAGGAAGTTCATAGAACGTTTTTTATACACTTCTGATTCTTCTTTTTTACCTAATTTTTCAGCAAGCTGTTGAATACACCAGTCATCATAGGAGTATTCCAGTGTTGCCGAAACAGAAGCTCCATTTTCTGATGGAGTGTAGCCTAATTTGATATAATCATTAAGACCTCCGCCCCCATCACTGCTGCTCATTTTATCTGTTAAAGAAGCATCTTTCATCGCTGCAAATGCTTTTTCAGCATCAATACCCGGAACTCCTTTTGAAATAGCATCCCAGATTACCGAAGCACTGTGATAGCCTAACATACAGAAATTGTCATATCCACAAAGCTCCCAGATCGGCATGTGGTCTTTACGATCTGTATATCTGCTGATCAGAGAATTGGCAAATTCTTTTGTATGTTTCTGATCCATAATGGTTAATAATGGATGTGTTGCTCTGAATCCGTCCCAGTAAGAATAAGTACTGTAGTTGGTGAACCATTTGGTATTCATGTTTTCCTGAGCGGCAACATAGTCTCCATTTACATCCATATATAGGTTGGGTGCAATGAATGTATGGTAAACTCCGGTATAGAAAATTTTTCTCTGGCTGTCGGTTCCTCCTGTCACCTGGAATCTTCCGATCAGATCTCTCCAGGTCTTTTGAGCGGTTTCTTTTGCTTTGGCAAAGTCAACATTTGTTGCTTCTGTATCGAAGTTTTCCTGTGCATTTTCTGTACTCACGGGAGATAAAGATACTTTTACTTCTATGCTTTCCTGATCTTCTGTTGAGAATCTTACAAAGGCCTTAGCATCCTTGGCAAGGGCAATTTTTTCATCATTCTTGATTTTTCCGTCAGCATACACGCCGTAAGACTTAAACGGTTTGGAAAACTCCATTACGAAGTAAGCAAATCGTTTACCTCCCCAGCCGTTGCTGTAGCAGTACCCTTTGATTTTATTATTGCCTTCCACACTTACTAAAGTATGGTAGATGTTTCCGAAGATTTTATTCGTAGGATCAATGATGATATTGGCTTCGCTACTTTTCGGGAAAGTATATTTATGAAATCCGACTCTTGGGGAAGCAGTAAGCTCTGCTTTAATTCCATAGCTGTCCAGCATTACGGAATAATATCCCGGAGAAGCTATTTCTTTATCATGGGTGAATTTTGAACGGTAACCTGTCTCTGGCTTTTCTTCAGATCCGGGAACCATTTTTACCTGTCCCACGGTAGGCATTACCAGAATATCTCCAAGATCTGCCCATCCTGTCCCGCTTAAATGGTTATGACTGAATCCCATGATGGTTTTACTGCTGTAGTGGTATCCGGAACACCAGTCCCAATCGCCGCTTTTTGTATTCTGATCCGGACTCAGCTGTATCATCCCGAATGGCGTAGTTGCCCCCGGAAACGTATGCCCATGTCCTCCTGTACCTATGAAAGGATCTACCCAAGATAAAACATCGTTTTTATTTTGCTGGGCATTGGCTACAGAAATCAGGGTGGTAAAAAAGCAGATTAACAGTTCTTTTTTCATGATAAGAGAGGTATCGGAGATTTTTTTGTTTAAAAGTTGGTTTAAAAATAGGAAAACCATTATAAAATTCCCAGTAAAAGGGAAAATTAAGATGATTAACCTATTTTCCTAAACTTTATATTACTGTATTAAATTGAATTCTTTTTCATAAAATCAATGATTTCTGAGATATATCCAAAGGCAATCGCAACTACGGTATCAGCAGCACCGTAATATACTGTTACTTTGTCTCCTTCAGTCAATGCGGCACAAGGGAAAACCACATTCGGTACATCTCCTGTCATTTCATACAATTCAGCCGGAGCCAGCAGATAAGGCTTCGTTCTGTACAATACTTTTGTAGGATCTTCAAGATCAAGCAAAGCTGCTCCCATTGAATATCTGAATCCTCTGCAGGTATTGATCACTCCATGATAGAAAAGCAGCCATCCTTCTTCTGTTTTGATAGGAACCGGCCCTCCTCCGATTTTTGTACACTGCCATGCACTGTCTTCGAAAGGCGTTACTTTCATCACGCAACGGTGTTCTCCCCAGTATTTCATATCAGGGCTGTAGCTAATATAAATATCACCAAAAGGCGTATGTCCGTTATCACTCGGACGGCTCAACATGGCATATTTACCATTGATTTTTTCAGGGAACAAAACTCCGTTTCTGTTGAAGGGAAGAAATGCATTTTCGCACTGAAAAAATTCTTTAAAATCAAAAGTATACCCGATTCCGATGGTGGGACCATTGTATCCGTTGCACCAAGTGATCCAGTAACGGTCTTCTATGAAGGTTACACGGGGATCATATTTGTAGTCGGATTCAATCATATCTGTATTTCCTGCCTGCATTTCAATAGGATCATGATTGATATCCCAATTGATTCCATCTTTACTGAAACCAGCAAAAATATTCATCTGTACTGCCTTGTTATCACAACGGAAGACTCCGGCAAATCCGTCCTCAAAAGGAATCACGGCACTGTTGAATATACTGTTGGATGTTGGTATCGCGTATCTGTTAATGATCGGGTTTTCGGAAAACCTCCACATGATATCATTGCAACCTTCCGGGCGATCCTGCCAAGGGATCATTACTGATTGAGCTGTCATAAAGTATTTTTACTTTTTATTTTTATTTATTATGAATTGATTTGTTGTTCTTTCTGATTTTCCGGATGAGGGAAAGGGACAAATAAAGTGACTAAAAATGCAGGAATAGTAGCGATCAATACCCAGATAAAGAACATTTTGTATCCGATCCAGTCACTGATCATTCCGCTGAACATTCCGGGAATCATTACACCAAGATTCATGATTCCTGTTGCAAATGCGTAATGAGCTGTTTTGTGTTTTCCGGGTGCAATCTGCTGCATCATGTAGAGCATTAACCCTACAAAACCAAATCCGTAACCGAAATATTCCACTACCACGGCAATTCCTACCGGTAAAAGAGTATCTGGCTGATAATGCGCTAATAAAGCATACACCACAAATGGAATATTGAATGCACAGCACAGCCATATTAGAGATCTTTTCAATCCGCGGGCTGAGATAAAATATCCTGCCAGAACAGATCCTAAGATAAATGCTGCAGAACCGTATGTTCCGTAAATAAGCCCGATATCTGAAGTTGATAACCCTAATCCTCCTGACGTTCTTGGAGCTTTAAAAAATAAAGGAGCAATTTTGATGGCAAACCCTTCCGCAAAACGGTACAGAATAATGAAGAGTATACACCATAAAATTTTCTTTTTGGTAAAGAAAGAGGTAATTACTTCCAATAGTTCCTGACGAACATTTCCTGCAGTTTTTTCATCTTTCTGTTCTTCTTTGTCTTCTTTTGGCAGAATAAAATAATGGTAAATAGCCAACACAAAAAACAGTAATGCATAGATCACCATAATGATCATCCATGCATGCGTAACACCTTTTGTTTTTTCTAAAACACCAGCGAAATAAACCAATGCTCCACTGCTGATGATCTTAGCCAGATTGTAAAATGCACCCTGCCAGCCAATGTATTTTGCCTGCTCTTTATTGGTTAAAAAGCCAATATACGTTCCGTCTGCTACCACATCGTGGGTAGCTCCACAAAATGCCACTACTGCAAAAAGAGCAATACTGTATTTAAAAAAATCATGCATTGGCAGACTTAAGGCTACTAATGCGAAAAGAATTCCTATCGCAAACTGAGTAAAAACAACAAAGAATTTTTTGGTTTTATAGATCTCCAGGAACGGGCTCCAAAGAGGCTTTAATGTCCAGGAGAACATGATAAGGGCTGTCCAGAATGTAATCTGTGAATCCGAAATACCCATATCTTTATACATGATTCCTGAAACCGCATTAATGGTTACAAAGGGAACACCCATTGCAAAATATAATGTGGAAATCCAAAGAATTGGCTGAATCCGGCGGGTTTCGGAGTTGTTTTTTCCCATATTTAAAAATAAGATTCTAATAAAAAGAGAACATCTCAACAATTCATTCAGGCTAAAAAAACGAAACTATAAATTTTTTGGAGATTCTACTCTATTCTCCTGCCTCAATGAATGTATCAAATAAAAATCTGATGTTGAGATGTCTCTTTATTAATGAGTGATTCTGAATATTTTTTATTTCTTATCCCACCATAGCTTTGTGCCTCCGGTATCAGGGCCGTTAAGCATCTGTGCAGCCTGCTGGTAATTATAAAGTGAAGTTTTGGTATCAACAGTGAAAGGAATTCTTCTGATCATCCCTTCTGTACTGATGGCTCCGCCACTATCATTTTTTCTTACCTTGAAAAGTATTGGATATCCTGTTCTTCTCTGCTCAGCCCAAGCTTCCGGTCCGTTTGGATAAAGAGAAAGCCATTTCTGGGTAATAATTCTTTCTAATTTTCTTTCGTTGGTATCGCCGTTGTTCCATGCAATCGTGATGGTACTTAGCTGAGGATGTCCTAAAGCGATGTTATTGTCTGCATTTTTCGGGTCAACATAAGGTGCTTCTGTAGAAGTTGTATCAGCAAGATAAGTAGCAACGCTTGCACTTTTCCCCCATTCTCCGAAAGACTGCTGAACTCCGGTAGTATAGTTGGTTTGAATATCACCAGCTCCTGCATATCCTCTTAAAGCAGCTTCTGCTTTTAGGAACCATGTTTCTGCAGCGGTGAATAATTTCATTTTACCATCAGTTCCTGAGAAATAATCTCCGCTGGCAGATTTTGCCTGTGGCTGAGAGAATCCACCGTATGTTGATTTACCATTTAATAAATCAATTCCCTGGCGTATTCCTATATATTTCCCCTGAAGACCAGGATCAGTTGCAGGAATAGCATATGCAGGAAGTCTTGGGTCATTATATCCATTCATATAAGCTATCAAAGGTGCTCCGATCAAACAGTCTCCCCATGAGTAGATGATAAAGCTTAATTCTGACTGTCCCACGCTGATCAAAGCATTATCTGCATTATCAGTGATCAATCCTGCAGATGAAGCCAATGCCTCTTCTGCATATTGTTTTGATTTCACAGGATCGGCATAGCTCATTCTCATGGCTAATCTCAGCTTTAATGAATTGGCCAGTTTTGCCCATTGTGCCATATTTCCACCGTACACCAAGTCCGCTCTTTTTAATGCAGCTTTATCACCTTCATTTCCGGTAGCAGGCATATTCTGTATTTTTTGCAAATCTGTAATAGCCACAGTAAGGTCATTGATAAAGTTTTGATATGCATCCTGCTGAGAATCAAAATCCGTTACCCCGTTTGCATTGGGTGTTTCATATTTGCTGTATACTACCGGACCATGATTGTCTGATACTCTTGCCGCCGTGATTACCTTTAGGATCTTTTTAACGGCAAATGTTCCTGTAAAATCAATTCCCGGATAGAAGTTTTTAGCGGCGTTATCGATGATGATAGAATAATTGAAAATATCCTGCTGTCTGGCAATAATCCTGTTATTCCACCCATCCATCATAAAATAGGTCATATTGTTCTTACCACCATTAAACTGGCTTGCGGTACTGAACATACCACTGAACATATCCGCACTCAGGTTGGGATACAGCTGATAATCTGACTGAAGACCTCTCTGAAGGGATTTTAAAGGATTAACAACCGCGTTGTAATCCGCATACATGTTTTCAGGATTCCCTAGCTTTTCCTGATTATACTGATCTAGATCACCGCATCCGGAAGCAGTCATCAAGACTGCTGCACCCAATACCAGTGTTTTAATATTATTGAATTTCATTTTCGTTAAATTAGAAGTTAGCCTTTAATGATAGTCCGATTGAACGGGTAACCGGCAGTCCGAATGAATCTACCCCAACCCCGCCAGGTGTATTTCCTGATACTTGTTCCGGATCAAATGGTGCTTTTTTATAGAAGAAGAATAAATTGGTTCCCACTAAGCTTACCGTTGCATTTCTCATATATTTTGATTGAATATCAAAGCTGTATGAAATGGACGCCTGACGTAAACGTACCGTTGTTGCACTGTACAGATAAGCCTCATCAATTCCAGTCCCAATACCACCGGCACCACCTGTTCTTTTATAATATGCTTTAGCATCGGTAACTCCGTTATAAGCTTGTCCTGCCAACGGTGTTCCCGGAGCATATACTGCGTTTGGAATGGATACTCCACCAGCATCTCTTGCATCAGCAGTCGTCTGGCTTACTCCGTACAAATCATTTGCTTTCTCAGTAAGAGACAACACTTTACCTCCGAATTTACCATCAATAAGGAAAGATATTCCCAGTTTACCAATATTAAAAGAGTTATTAAAACCTATAATAAACTTAGGGTTTGGATTACCCAAATATTGAGGATCACCTGTGGTACCTAATGGAACTCCATTTTCATCTACTAAAACACGTCCCTGATCATCTCTTTTGAATTTAACTCCGTAAAGATCTCCAAAAGATCCTCCCAGTCTCAATTTTGTGAAATCTCCACCACCCGTTAATGAGAAAAGCTGGTTTTCTGATATTGGCAAGCTTGATGGAAATAATTCAACAATTGTATTTTTGTTTGCAGAAGCATTTACTGTCGTTGTCCAGCCAAATTTCTCTGTCCCAAAGACTTTGTATGATAAAGAGGCTTCAAAACCTGTATTGCGTATTTTCCCTGCATTAATGTAGTATGAACCTGATGGAATTCCTCCAAAGTTAGATCCAATAGTTGTCTCCAACAACTGATTGCTGGCATTAGAGTTATAATAGGTAAGATCAAAATTTAATCTGTTGCTGAACATTCTCAACTCAGTTCCTGCCTCAAACGTTTTATTAAGTTCCGGGCGAGGAATAAGGTCTGGGCGGCTGGTAACGAATGAGCTTTTCGGATATACAATAGTTCCTGCATCTACTCCATAAGAATAGGCATTATAATAGGCAACCATTGCATTAGAAATATTGGCTGGTAATCCTAACCCTACAGTTGCATAAGAACCTCTTACTTTCCAGAAATTAATCACTTCCGGAAGTTTAAAGATAGAAGATAAGATCGCATTCGCTCCTACAGACTCATAATCAAATCCGCTTCTTCCTGTTAATGCCAAAGTAGAATCCCAGTCATTTCTAAAGGTCATATCTACATAAAACATATTCTTATATCCTACTGAAGCACTTGCAAAAACTGATCGCACCTGTTTTTTCAGGTTCCAGTAGATATTATGATATCCATCTCCCGGGCTTCGGTCTACATTCCATTGCAGGTTGTTTATTGCAAACAAATTAGGATTGGACAGATAAGCATTATCAATCTGTGTTACTTTATTACTTGTAGTATTCACACTTCCTCCAACGGTAAAGTCTAAAGAAATTGATTCGCTTAATTTTGGACTACCAATCAATAAAACGTCACCATAAGTAGACGAATTTTCGTATACGTTTTTAAGGATTCTTCCGTTTTGTCCTCCTGCCAATAAACTTGGCGCTGAATAAGCCGAAATATCACGCTGGCTGTCTGAACTGTTCCAGCTATAATTACCTCTTACTCGCGCAGTCAACCATGGATTGATCTCATAAGACAATGAAACTGCGCTGTATGCATTTTTATTTTTAACCGTAACCGCGTTTCTGTTTAAAATCCAATATGGATTTTGGGTTTCCGGGTTTCCTTTGAAACTTCCGTCAGGCTTTACTTCCCACCAGTTTTGTGCAGGTAAAAGTCTTTTTTTATCTATGAAAGAGTAGTTATCCGGTCCATATTGATCGAAATCTACCCCTCTCGGCAGCCAGTATAAACTTGCTAAAGGAGAGAAAGATGCTCCCGGAGTCTGTCTGTTTTTACTGTCCTGTAAGGAACCAATGAAATTAGCATCCAATGTCAGTTTATCATCAAGAAATTTACTTGAGTTTCTGAATGACACATTATACTGATCAAAATAAGACATTGGGATCACCCCTTTATTGGTCGTATTTCCAATGGAAAAGTAGTTGGTTGATTTTTCGTTTCCGGATTGGAAAGAAAGGCTGTTTACCCAAGTTGTTCCGGTTTGCAGAAAATCTTTAACGTAGTCCTTCGAACTTCCTTTTGCTCCCCAGCTCTCAATATTATTTCCCGGAGATTGAGTAGGATCGGATGGATCATAAGATAAATAGCTATGTTGCAGTTTGGGTAAGCTATAAGCTCTTTCAACCGTTAAACTCGAGCTATAAGAGATCGAGCTCTTCCCTATTTTTCCTTTTCTTGTGGTAATCAAAATAGCTCCGTTTCCACCTGCGGAACCGTATAATGCTGATGCTGATGCTCCTTTCAGGAAGTTGATGCTCTCAATATCATCAGGATTAATAGAACTCAGTACATCTCCCGGATCCGGCATATTGGAATACTGACTTATATCCGCAGATTTTCCTGTTCCGTTGATAATAGGAATTCCATCCACTACATACAAGGGCTGGCTGTTTGATACAGACTTATTCCCTCTCATAATCACCCTTACGGAGCTACCTACACCATTGGTTCTGTTGATCTGTACATTGGAAACTTTTCCATTGATCGAATTTAATAGATTGGGAGTTTTCACTTCAGTAAGCTCATCCCCGCCAATCTGCTGACTGGAATACGTCAAAGAGCGGGCCTGCCTTTTTATCCCCAAAGAGGTGACTACGACCTCCTCAATACTGTTTGTCTTCGTAGTATCGGCTGATTTTTTCTCCTGTGCATTCGCAGAAATTGAAAAAACGAACAGAACGGGTATAACTGCTTTTCTCATAAGGTATAGATTCGTTAGATTTAATTGAGAATCAATTACATTGCTTTATTTTTCAATACAAAAACAATTATTGTTTTTTCAGCAAAATTTTGCTGTTTATGTATTAAATTATTTAAAGTTTTGTTAAGATTTAATTCACATTCACAAATCTAAATTTTGTAACCAGTCTGATATAATACTATTTTATCATAAAACGATATTATTTTTTCAGCAATTTTATTCAAACCCGATTAAACCTCTAAATACCAACAAAATACACCTGATTAAATTCTATCAAAAAAAGAGGATTTATCTTCATTTTTATCAAAAATAAAACCGGATGCTTATGTCCGGTTATGTCTTTTATTTGTAGAAAAAGTGAAACTTAAAAGAGTATTATTCAATTTTTTTAACGCCTTTAAATTGTTCTTTAAATTCCGTTGGTGTTGTCTTTTTGATGGATTTAAATACCTTATTGAAGTTGGCAATATTATTAAATCCGGCTTCAAAAGCGATCTCAAAAACAGTAAGATTCTTTTCCATCAGCCAGCGTGCAGCATAGCTGATCCTTATCTCATTCAGATAATTAATAAAGGTTTTCCCAGTTCTTTTTTTGATAAATCTGTTGAACGTCACATTGCTCATATTCACCAATGAGGCTGCTTTATCCAACGTTATTTTATTCTCAAAATTCTTATGCACAAAATCATGAACAACCTTCATTTTATCATTATCAGCAAAAGTCTCGAGTTCAATACTATAGGATGATAAAAGTATTTTATTTTCTGCTACAGCCAATTCGTTCAGAATCTTCATTATTTCTATAAAAGACTCAAAGCTGTTCATCTTGGACAGGTTGAGAAACGAATCTTTTAGTTTCTCAGCAGTTTCGGAAGAAAAAAGAATTCCTCTGATGGAATCTTTCATCAGATTATTGATGGGCTTCAGGATATTTTTCTCCATGAGCGACTGTTGAAAGAAATCCTGATTGAATTGTATAGTAATTTCGTGGGTTTTTCTGTTTTTGCATCTGTAATTGGCCCAGCAGTGTGGCAGATTGGGACCTACCAATACCAGCTCTATATTTCCAATCTCTCCGGTATGATCTCCAACCATTCGGCGATACCCTTTTCCTTTGTAGATAAAGTTGATTTCAATTTCCGGATGATAGTGGTACGGAAAGTCGAAAGACGCTTTAATCCTGTCAAACACGAGAAAACTATCCTCAGGAGACAGTGGAGTTATTTCTCTCAGAATATTTTCTAATTCGCTCATACAGGTAGTTATGAAAAAAGATTAAATAATATAGGTCGCGATACAAATCTTTGTAAAAATGATAAAATAATATCAATGTAAAAATATATTTCCTATTTATTTTATTCCAATTCAGTATGTCAGACATCAGAAATTTACGTTTCAATAATTTAATAGAGTCAAAATCATGCTTTTTTGTATCTTTAAACTAAAGTTAAAGTATGCCGCAACCGCTTATTTTTGAAGATCAATATAAAAGACTCGGACTGGAGGTATTTTCGGAAGAAAATCTGGAGAATTTCGACGGAAATCGGTTCAATACAGATATTAAAGTATTTTTTATTCCTTCCGGATATGAACTTACGGTAGACTTTAATCATTATAAAATAAAGACTCCTTCATTATTTTTTTTGACAAACCAGCATCTGAATATCCAAAAAGGAAAAGATGAATCTATCCTTCTTTTCTACAACCGTGATTTCTACTGCATTCAGATTCATGATAAAGAAGTGGCCTGCGACGGGCTTCTCTTTCATAATGTATTTGAAATTCCTTTCGTAGAGCTTGATGATTCAGAAACCACTCTTATAAAAGATCTGTTTCAGAATATTCAGGATGAGCTTGAGTGGAAAGATTCTTCCGCAGAGGAAATGATCAGAACCTATGTAAAACAGATCATCATCCGGGCTACCCGCAAATGGAAGAAACAGAATTTAGACAATAGCTCTGTCAGAATTCCAGGCAGTGAGCTTGATATTTTCCGGGATTTCAGCAGATATCTGGAAATTCATTTCAGAGAAAAGCACAATGTAGCAGAATATGCAGAAATGCTTCACATAGCCCCAAAAACTTTAACTCATAAATTTAAAAACTTACATCTGGAATCTCCCAATCAGTTGATCATCAACAGGATTTTGTTAGAGGCTAAAAGATTACTTTTCTATACAGATAAGCCAATCAAAGAAATCGCCTACGATCTCGGCTATGAAGATCCTGCTTATTTTAACCGTCTTTTCACCAATAAAACAGGAAGTACACCTGCTAATTTCAAAAAAAATTACTCCTCGGGAAAAAAGTACAAGATTTAACACCTTTTATCTATTGAATACTCCCTATCAACGATATACCTTTGTAACATCAAAAAGAAACAATACTAAATACAAAAACAAACATTATGAGACGTAACGCAACAGCCGTTTGGAACGGTACCATCAAAGAAGGAAAAGGACACTTAACTACTCAAAGTACCACTTTAAATCAGACTCAATATTCTTTCAACAGCCGTTTTGCAGATGGTGTTGGGACAAACCCTGAAGAATTACTGGCAGCAGCTCACGCCGGATGTTTCACAATGAAACTGGATGCAGAATTATCTCAGGCAGGTTACAATCCTGAAGAATTAAAAACAACTTCTGTAATAACTCTTGACCCCAACATCGGAAAGATTACAAAATCTGAACTGACTCTTACTGCAAAAGTTCCGGGAATTTCGGAAGAAGAATTCCAGAAATTCGCTAAGATTGCTGAAGAAGGATGCCCTGTAAGTGCAGCATTCAACTTTGAAATTACATTGAATGCTACTCTAGAGAATTAAGATTCAAAGAATTTATATCAATAGGAACGGGCTTTAGCCCGTTTTTCTATTTTAAAAACAAACCTATTGGCTTTAGCCCAAACTTAAGCCATCAATATTTACATCAATTAATCTTATTAATAAAATATACCGAGTGGTATATTTTTGTATATTTGCATTGTATTTAAACATTTATAATGTCGAAGGCAGAAAAAACAAAACAGCATATCATCGAGAAAACAGCAACTCTTTTTAATACGAAGGGTTATATTTCCACATCGCTGTCTGACATTACCCAGATAACCGGACTGACGAAAGGCAGTATCTATGGAAATTTTGAAAATAAAGATGAAGTAGCTATTGAAGTTTATAAATACAATGCCGGATTGCTGGGTAAAACGCTCAGTCGCTCTTTTGGAGAAGAGTTTCACACTTCATTGGATAAACTTCATGCGCTTGTAGATTTTTACCGGAAAAACTGGAAGTTTGTTTTTGCCAACGGCGGATGCCCTTTAATGAATGCAGCAACAGAAGCTGATGATTCTTTTCCTGCCTTAAAAACTCAGGTTAGAAGATCATTCGAACAATGGATGACCAAAATATCAGCAGCAATTCTGGAGGGACAAAAAAAAGGCGAAATTGGTACAAACATCGATGCTGAGCAATACGCTTCCCTATTCATTATGCTTATTGAAGGCGGAATCCTGCTTTCAAAAACCATGGGTGATCAAAGCTTTCTAAACCATGCGTTAGATAAAATCACCTACATGATTGATCATGAACTCAATATTCTTCCATCATAAATTATACAATATGGAAACAAAAAAAGTGGCTATTGTAGGATACAACAGAATTCCTTTTGCCAGAATGAATACCGCTTATTCGGAACAGGGGAACCAGGATCTCCTGCTTGCTTCTCTAAACGGGTTGATAGACCGTTATCATCTAAAAGGAAAACGGCTCGGAGAAGTTGCGGGCGGTGCTGTGATTAAGCATATTTCAGAAAGTAACCTCATCAGAGAAACTGTAATGAATACAACTCTTGACCCTGCAACTCCTGCATGTGACCTTCAGCAGGCATGTGATACAGGTATTGAAGCCGCTATTTATATTGGAAATAAAATTGCATTAGGACAGATAGAATCCGGTATTGCATGCGGAGTGGAAGCCATGAGCAACATTCCGTTTGAGTCTTCATCAAGATTAAGAAAAGCCCTGTTAAAAGCCAATAAAGAAAAATCAGCATTTGGAAAATTAAAACAACTGCTAAGCCCAAAATTGAAAGACTGGATGCCAATTCCTTACAAAGGACAGGAACCTAAAACAGGGCTGGTAATGGGAGAGCACACAGAAATTACAGCAAAATATTATAATATTCCCAGAAAAGAACAGGACGAATTGGCTTTAAAAAGTCATCAGAATATGGCAAAAGCCTATGATGAAGGATTCTTTGATGATATGATCACTCCGGCTTTTGGCTTAGATAAAGATAATAATTTAAGACGCGACAGTAGTTTTGAAAAGCTTTCACAACTAAAACCTGCATTTGATAAACAGAACGGAACTTTAACGGCAGGAAATTCAACCCCATTTACCGATGGAGCTTCAGCGGTATTGCTGGCCAGTGAAGAATGGGCAAAAGCCAATAACTTACCCATTTTAGCCTACATCACCTTTTCAGAACTGGCAGGAATAGAATATGTAGAACATAAACAGGATCTGCTTCTTGCTCCGGTTTTCGCAGCAGAAAGAATGCTTAAAAAAGCAAGTATGAATCTGTCTGATTTCGATTATTATGAAATTCACGAAGCATTTGCCGCACAGGTTTTAGCCACCATAAAAATCTGGGAAAATGATGAACTTGCGCGAAAATTCGGATTGGAAAAAGCCCTGGGCAAAATAGACAGAAGCAAACTGAATGTAAAAGGAGGAAGCCTTGCAGCAGCCCATCCATTTGCGGCTACAGGAGGAAGAATTATTGCAACATTGGCCAAATTACTTCATGAAAAAGGCAGCGGAAAAGGGTTTATATCCATTTGTGCAGCCCGTGGACAGGGAGTAACCATGATTTTAGAAAAGTAAAAAACTCAGGTATGGATAGATTAGCACAATTAAAACAATTCATCGGCAAAGAATTTGATCAGTCACCATCTCCTTTTATGAAATGGCTCAATCCTATTGTCCTTTCTGTAGAAGAAGGGCAGCTGGAATTTCAATATACCGTAAGACCAGAATGGCTGAACCCGATCGGAAATCTTCATGGTGGAGTTACCGCAGCCATTATAGATGATGTCATCGGTGCCACGATGTTTTCTTTAAATGAAAATTCTTTCATTACCACTATAAATAATGTCATTGATTATTTTTCAACTGCAAAAGAAAATGATAATATTGTAGCCGAAACTAAAATCATTAAAAGAGGGAGGCAGTTTGTAAACGCTCAGTGCGAAATATGGAACGCAGATAAGACCCGCTTAATAGCGAGGGGAACCTCGAATTTATTCAAAATCAATAACTAAGTATGAAAAGAGTTGTCATTACAGGTCTTGGCGCAGTGACGCCTTTGGGAAATAATGTCGAAGAATTTTGGCAAAACAGTATCAATGGAGTGAGTGGAGCAAACAAAATCACCCATTTTGACACAGAAAAATTTAAAGTACATTTTGCTTGTGAGGTTAAAAACTTTGATCCAAAAGCTCATTTAACACACAACGAAATCAAAAGAAGTGATTTATTTTCACAATATGCCATGTACTCTACAGCGGAGGCATTAAAAGATTCCGGGCTTGAACTGGAAAACATGGACCCATTTGATGTAGGTGTTATCTGGGGAACAGGACAAGGAGGAATGTGGACTTTCGAAAGCGAGGTCATGAATTTTGCAGCAGGCGACGGAACACCAAGATTCAATCCTTTCTTTGTACCGAAATTTATTGCCAATATGGCTTCGGGAATGATTTCCATGAAATATGGTCTTCAGGGAATCAATTATACAACGGTTTCAGCGTGTGCAACAGGAAATACGGCATTAATGGATGCCTTCAACTATATCCGTCTTGGAAAAGCAAAAGTAATTGTGAGCGGTGGTTCTGAAGCAGCTATTTCTCCTGCTTCAATCGGAGGATTTTCCATTATGAAAGCCATGTCTACACGAAATGACGACTTTGCAACCGCCAGCCGTCCTTACGATGCAGAAAGAGATGGTTTTGTGATGGGTGAAGGTTCCGGGACTTTGATTCTGGAAGAATATGAGCACGCCAAAGCAAGAGGAGCAAAAATCTATGCAGAATTGGTAGGTGCAGCAATGACAGCGGATGCCTATCACATGACGGCACCTCATCCTGACGGTGTTGGAGCAATCAAAGCCATGCAGCTTGCTCTTAATGAAGCTGAAATCAATGTAGATGATATTGATTATATTAATCCTCATGCCACTTCTACTCCACTTGGAGATCTGGTTGAGCTGAATGGAATTAATAAATTATTTAAAGGAAGTAAGAATCTTGACATCAGTGCTACAAAATCCATGACAGGCCACCTGTTGGGAGCTGCGGGAGCTGTGGAGGCCATTCTTTCTATTAAAGCCATTCAAAACGGAATTATTCCTCCAACCATAAACCTTCATTCTATTGATGAGAATATCCCGAAGGACATCAATATTGTATTTGGAGAAGCGAAAGAAAAAGATATTACCTATGCTTTAAGTAATGCTTTTGGCTTTGGCGGGCACAATGCTACTCTAATTTTCAAGAAATTCATATAATTTGAATTAAAATAAAAAAATCCCTGTATGATTTCATGCAGGGATTTTTTTATTCTATCTTATCTTTAACTGTTACATAAAATCCGCATCAGGAATGAAAAAGTCATCCTCATTCTCTACAATCGGAATATAAAGTCGCTCCCATTTTTTACCTTTCACCATATCCCAGCTGTGTCCGGCTCCTTTAAGATCTTCAGCTAAAAGGATGATTCCTGGTTCAATAATAAATGTAGATCCATCTGTTACTTTAAACCTTACATTCCCTTTGATGGTAACAACATATTGCCTTCTGGGTGCCGGATGGTCATTTTTTTCCCATTCTTCCGTTTCATTACTTATCCAGAAACCCTTTGCATTGATATGTTTAAGAGTGGGCATTTTACCTTTCTCAAAAGTACATGAGCCATCAGGATTATTAATCAGTCTTATGGCTGGAATGAATCCTGTAGATGTTTCCAGAGCTACACTTATATTTTTGTGATTTTCATCTTGTCCATTCATCATTCTATTATACTTTAAGGCTAAAAGGTTTATATAAATGTAATTGTTATTTTTCGAATTGCAGGACTATTTTAAAAGAAAAAGAGCAGCCAAATCTGACTGCTCTTTTTTTCTTTATGCTTTCAACCATTCTGAGGAAGAAAGATAATTCTGATCAGGATAATAGATGAACAGACAGTTTTTTCCTTTAATCGTATTGATTATAGACTGTGTCAGTTCTCTTGGGACGGCAGGGCATCCCCAGCTTCTTCCAATTCTTTTGTGCATCGAAGCAAATGCATCACTCACATAATCCGCACCATGCATTACAATTGCTCTTCTGTATGCAGCATCATTAAAGCCCTTATCCATTCCCAATAACTTAAGAGAGTATCCATTATCACCCTGATATGTTGCATCCGTGATATAAAATCCCAGACTGCTCTGCAGCGAACTTTCCTTGTTAGAAAAATTCGTCGCAAATTCTTCGCCAGTATTTTTTCCGTGTGCCACTAAAGAGTTGAACAGAACTTTTTTGTCTTCCAGGTCAATGATCCAAAGTCTTTTTGTGTTAGAAGACATAGAAAAATCGCAGATAGTCAATAAATGCGAGTCTTGGGTAAGCAATCCTGCTTTTTTTAAATTTTCATAGCCAGTCAATGCTTTTGAGAACACTTCATAGTTCAGTTCATGTTCAGGGTCAAAGGCAATAGATTGGTACAGTGCTTCTGATGAAGACACAGCTGTTGTGCTCTTCTCAGATTTCGTTTCAGCTACTTTTTCAGTTTTCGTTGTTTTTACATTCTCACTTTTCGCCGCTACTCTTGGGGAAATGTAGAATGAAGTCGTCACCATGTAAACAAGGCCTAATACGCTATAAAATCCTTTCATCCAATACTATATAAATCCAAATTAGTGGGGCAAAATTATAAAAACATAATTACCAAGGGGTTATAACTCTAAAAAGTTTAACGCTATTTAAGAAACTTTAACGTCCTGATTCTGTGAAATAAAGCAGTTATTTTTGCGAATCCGAAACAAATTCCAGGCTCACAGAATTCATACAATATCTCAGCCCTGTAGGTTTCGGCCCGTCATCGAAAACATGTCCCAGATGGGAATCACATCTTTTGCAGAGCACCTCTACACGGTCCATCCCATAAGACTGATCTCTTACATAATAGACTCCTTCTTTATCCGCTTCAAAGAAACTTGGCCAGCCACAGCTGCTGGAAAATTTTGATGTAGAACGGAACAGATGATTTCCGCACACCGCACAATAATACTCTCCTATCTCATCAAATTCGTTATATTTTCCTGTAAAAGCTCTTTCTGTTGCTGCTTCTCTGGCAATTGAATATAAATCCGGTGCAAGGATTTTTTTCCATTCATCATTGGAAACATTAAGTTTTGTAGTATCTGTTCTGGAATAATATGGATTGTTTTTTGCTTCTGTATTTTCCATAGGAGGGGTTTTAAGGGGTTCGTATTTCTGCGTACATGCCTGCAGAAAAAATAATAAAGTGACTGAAACTAAAAATTTCATCGTAAATTTCATTCTTTAACCGCAAAAGTTGTGAGGTTTAAAAGCTTTTATTAAGATTAAACGGTTTCATAACCAAATTTAGTAAATTTGAGAATATGAATGACGAAGCAAAAAGAAAACAACTCAGAAAATATAAAGCATTTGCCACAGGATTATTTGTCCTGATGGCTATTATTTTCATTGTTACCACTATCTTACAGAAGTCTAATAACTCTCATTGGATCGGCTATGTACGGGCATTTGCTGAGGCTGCTATGGTAGGGGCACTTGCTGACTGGTTTGCAGTAACCGCATTATTCCGTCATCCTCTGGGACTTCCTATTCCTCATACCAATCTGATTGAGAACAGTAAACAGAGACTGGGAGACAATCTTGGGAGCTTTGTGGTGGGCAATTTCCTTTCTCCTCAGAATATCCGTCCTTATATCCAAAAACTTAAAGTTTCTAATTTTGTAGGGGAATGGCTGGGCAAGGAAAAAAGCCAGGAGATTTTGATTAAAAATCTTTCTGATATTGTTCTTGATATTCTTAATAAGCTTGATGATTCTACGGTAAGCCAGTTTATCAGTAAAAAGGTTTCTGAAATGACGGATGATATTAAGCTTAATAAAGTGGTTGGAAACGGAATTGGCTATATTCTGGAAAAAAATGATCATCAGAGAATCATTACCAATCTTTCGAAACAAATCAAAGAATACATCATTGAGAACGATGCAATGATTCAGGAGCGGGTAAAAAAAGGCAGCTATTCTTTCATTCCATCATTTGTAGATACTAAAATTGCGGATAAAATTGCAGACGGACTTTCTGATTTTTTCAAAGAAATAGAAGAAAATCCTGAACATGAAGTAAGAGGATTAATTACCCAGAAAATTCATGAATTTTCTGTTGATCTAAAAGAAGATCCGAAATGGGATGAGGAATTTAAAACCATTAAAAACGGGCTTCTGAAAAATGATAAACTGGATGAATATTCCAATGACATCTGGGTTTCCATTAAAAAAACACTGATGAAAGAACTTCAGGAGGAGAATTCTGCTTTGAAAAATTATCTTACTAAAAATCTGAATGAGTTCGCCCAAAATTTAAAGACTGATGAAAACCTTCAGAACAAAATTGATCATTGGGTGCGTGTGACAGCTTATAAATATATTCTGAAAAACACCCATCAATTCGGGAACCTCATCAGTACAACTGTTGGGAACTGGCAAGGAAAAGAATTGAGTGAAAAGCTGGAGCTGGAAGTAGGAAAAGATCTGCAGTTTATCCGAGTCAACGGAACACTGGTTGGAGGTCTGGTAGGACTGATTATCTACACCATCACACACTTTTTCATTTAAAAAACTAAAATCCACGATCACTCAACCATGAAAAAAATTTTCACCGTATTCTTTTTCTTTTCCCTCTCATTTTTTCTCTGCCAGAAGGTTGAATTCAAGAAAGTAACGGATTCTTCACAGACTTTTACCGGAGAGATCGGCGGAGTACCTATTACTATAGAGCTCAACTATACAGGTGTGGTAGATTGTGACCAGTATCAGCATTACGTTGTCGGATGGTATTATTACGACAAATACAAAAAGAAAATCCCCCTCACCGGAATATATAATTATTATGGAAACCTGTCATTGTATAATTTTGGAAGCAAACAAAAACAAAATTCTAAGCTTCTGAAAGAGCAGATCACCTCTCCTCAGAAAGTAGAAAAAACAGATGAAACAGCCCAAAAATTAGCTCCTCAGGAATCTATTATATTCGAAAATATTAGTATGAATAACAACCCGATTCCCGGGCATTTTTATCTGGGCAAAAAAGTTCAGCCGGCTAAATTATTTACAGGTAATGCTATGATTTATCGTCTCAACAATTACCTGTTCCTGCCTAACAATAAAAAGATCAATACTTATGATTTCATTAATAAAGCGGGTGGAAACGAATTAATTTCCTATGCAGCCGGAGAAAACGGAAACAGAGTTCTGCTCTATTTTGAGCAGACATCAAATTTTAATGCTTGTGGAAGATGTGGAGCAAGTGAAGGAGAAAAAGGCTATAGGGTTCTTTATTTTACCAAAGACTGGAATTATAAACACTATCAAGAATTCCTGATAGAAAGTTGTCTGGAAAACATCTATGATGCTACCAAAACAAAATCCAAAGACAGGCAAACGATCAAATATAAAATAGGTAAATCCGATAGCACACCAGCTCATACATTTACCGTTGATATTAAAAATGCAACCGTCGTAAAGTCAAAATAAAAAAGAGAGTCATATCAACTCTCTTTTTGTTATTATCTTGGTAATCTGCTTGCTCTTTTCAGAATTTCCTTGTTGATTTCGTTGATCAGTTCCGGACCTTCATAAATAAATCCGGTGTACAGCTGGATCAGGCTGGCTCCTGCATCTAGTTTTTCCATAGCATCTTTTGCAGAATGAATTCCTCCTACCCCAATAATTGGAAATGCTCTGTTACTTTTTTCAGAAAGGTACTTAATCATTTTTGTACTTCTCTCACGGATAGGTTTTCCGCTTAATCCACCATTTCCGATTTGTTCTAAGACTTCCGGAGAGGTTTTCAGCCCTTCTCTGTTTACGGAAGTATTGGAAACCACGATACCATCAATCTTTGTTTCAGCAATCAGGTCAATGATTTCGTCTAACTGATTATTGTTAAGATCCGGAGCAATTTTAAGTAATATAGGTTTCTGTACAGATTTTGACTGGTTTATTTTCTTTACTTCTGTAATCAGCTCTCTCAGATATTCTACATCTTCAAGTTTGGCGTGGCTTCCTACATTCGGACAGCTCACATTCAGTACAAAATAATCAACATGAGGATGAAGACCTTCGAAACAGTCCAGATAATCCTGGGTATAATTTTCCGGGCTTGTATCTGTATTTTTTCCGATGTTTCCACCCATGATTATTTTTCCTTTGTTGGATTTCAGTTTTTCAATAGCCGCTTCAAGACCTTCATTGTTGAATCCCATTCTGTTGATAATTCCGCCATCTTCAATGAGACGGAACAATCTTTTCTTAGGATTTCCGGCCTGAGCTCTTGGGGTTACGGTTCCAATTTCTACAAAACCAAAACCTAAGTCTCCCAATTCGTTAAATAATACTGCATTTTTATCGAAACCGGCTGCCAGTCCTACAGGATTTTTAAATTTTAATCCAAAAAATTCTCTTTCCAGACGTTTGTCTTCAATAGGTTTTGAGAAAAATAGTTTGGTAAGAAATCCAAAATTCTTAAGCATTGAAAATGTAAAGTGATGAACATCTTCAGGGTCAAATTTGAAAAGAATCGGACGAATGAGCGATTTGTACATTGAAAAAAAGTTTTACAAAATTACTCATTTTAAAATTAATCTTTGATTAACCTGTGATATTTTATCAAAATGTTTTATTTATAAAATCTAAAAGAGAGAATAGGGTGAATGAAGCTAGGTAGATTTAATCGTTTGGTTTAAATTAAGAGTAAGCACTCAGATCTAGTTTCAGAATATCCCCTACTCTTCTGAATTCATCATCTATAGTTGCATTTACTGTAATTCGTTCATTAGAAATAGGATGGTTAAAAATCAATTGATGGGCATGAAGCGTCATTTTACTGATCTCAAATGTTTGAAGCCACAATTTATTCTGTTTATTGCAGCCATGCTTGCGACAGCCTAAAATAGGATGCAGAATATGTTTAAAATGTTTTCTCAGCTGATGAAATCTTCCCGTTTCAGGAATTGCTTCTACCAAACAATATCGCGAGGTCTGATGTTTTAAAAAGGGTAAATCTATTTCTGAAGTCTGCAAACGGCGGTAGTACGTAACTGCATTTTGCTTAACTTCATTTTCATTGACTAAATCATAATCAATTGTTTCTTCTTCTTTTGTCCAGCCACGAAGGATAGCCAGATATTTCTTCTCTACTTCTCGTGATGCAAACTGTTCGCTCATGATTCTAAGGGTATCTTTATCTAAGGTAAACAGCAGAACACCCGAAGTTTTTCGGTCTAACCGGTGTACGGGATACACTTTTTGCCCAATCTGTTTCTTCAGCTCCTGAATAGCGTAGGTATCGGCTTCTCCCGCATAGAAAGATTTATGAACCAATAATCCGCTGGGTTTATTGATGGCAATAAGATGCTCGTCGCGATAAAGAATTTCTAACATGGTGCAAAAGTAGAAATTTTCGATCGATATAGCCCTGATTGAGCGGTATGTTTGAGCTCTTTTCTGTATTTGGCGGCGGCAAGGCCGCCGCCAAATACAGAAAAAGCGAGTAGCGAAAGCAGGTTCCCGGCTCCTTATGGCTAAGCTTTAAATAAATTGTTTATATTAGTAAAAGGTTTTTACCGTAATTTTTAAAAAAATGACAGACTATTTTGGTTTTTTTGTAAAATTGATTGTGATCTCTGTTATTATAACGATCGCTACAATTCTTTTTGTCCCATTAAAAAAATACAGAATAGCAAAGATATTACTGTTTATTATTGCCGGTATTTTATTTATCATTGGTGCCGGAGGATGCATCTTGATGACCATCTCTAATGTAGGATCTTACAGGTATTAATATTTTCCCAATAAAAAACATTATTTTTGCACATCAGACATAAAAAATTATGGCAAAGCAAGAAGATGTTTTCAAGAAAGTGATTTCTCACGCTAAAGAATATGGTTTTATTTTCCCATCGAGTGAGATCTATGATGGTTTATCCGCTGTTTATGATTATGGACAGAATGGTGCCGAACTAAAAAATAATATCAAACAATATTGGTGGAAAGCTATGGTACAGCTTAACGAAAATATTGTCGGCATTGATTCGGCGATCCTAATGCACCCAACGACATGGAAGGCATCAGGCCACGTAGACGCTTTCAACGATCCATTGATTGATAATAAAGATTCTAAGAAGCGTTTCAGAGCAGACGTTTTGGTGGAAGACTATTGTGCTAAAATTGAAGATAAAGAGAACAAAGAAATCGAAAAGGCAGCGAAAAGATTCGGTGATGCTTTCGATAAAGATCAGTTTGTTGCAACGAATCCAAAAATTTTGGAATACAGAGCAAAAAGAGAGACTATTCTTTCAAGACTGGCAAAATCTCTGGAAAATGAAGACCTTGCTGATGTAAAAGCTTTGATTGAAGAGCTTGAGATTGCAGATCCTGATACAGGTTCTAAAAACTGGACGGAAGTAAGACAGTTCAACCTGATGTTCGGAACAAAGCTGGGAGCTTCTGCTGACAGCGCAATGGATCTTTATCTGAGACCTGAAACCGCTCAGGGTATCTTTGTGAACTTCCTGAATGTACAGAAAACTTCGCGCCACAGACTTCCTTTCGGTATTGCACAGATTGGTAAGGCTTTCAGAAACGAGATTGTTGCAAGACAGTTTATCTTCAGAATGCGTGAATTCGAACAGATGGAAATGCAGTTCTTCGTTGCTCCGGGAACAGAACTTGAATTCTACGAGCAATGGAAACAAAAACGTCTGAACTGGCACAGAGCTTTAGGTTTAGGAGATGAAAACTACAGATTCCACGATCACGAGAAATTGGCTCACTATGCGAATGCTGCGGCTGATATTGAATTTAATTTCCCATTCGGATTTAAAGAATTGGAAGGTATTCACTCAAGAACGGATTTCGACTTAAAAGCGCATGAAGAATTCTCAGGAAGAAAACTTCAGTTCTTTGATCCTGAAAGAAACGAAAACTATGTTCCTTATGTAGTGGAAACTTCAGTAGGTTTAGACAGATTATTCCTTTCTATATTCTCACACTGTTTAAGAGACGAAGTATTGGAAGACGGTTCAGAAAGGACGGTTTTATCTTTACCTCCGGCATTAGCGCCAATTAAAGCCGCTATTCTTCCATTGATGAAGAAAGACGGTTTAGCAGAATATGCAGAAAAAATCTTCAATGATCTGAAATATGATTTCAACTTATTCTACGAGGAGAAAGATGCCATCGGAAAACGTTACAGAAGACAGGATGCCATCGGTACTCCATACTGTATCACTATTGACCATGACTCTTTAACGGATCATACGGTAACCATCAGAGACAGAGACACAATGCAGCAGGAAAGAGTTCCTGTTTCAGAGTTGAGAAGGATCATTGATGAGAAAACAAACTTCAGAAATTTACTTTCTAAAATATAATTAAAAGCCCTGGTTTCAGGGCTTTTTTTATTTCCTGAAAAACATATAGCAGAAATGATTATTTTTGTAAAAAATACAAACCATGAAAAAAATCATCTGCCTTATGCTAGGCCTATCCTATGGGCTTTTTCATTCTCAATCTCAAGATCTTGCAAAAATTGCACAGGGAAAATATTTAGGATTACAATCCATTTCAGACCGCGAAAAAAATCTTTTTGGATACCTGGCTCTTTACGATCTTGGTAAGACAGAAAGTGATAAGAAGAAAAACAAATTAGAATATATTCTGTTTGATAAAAATCTCAACACTCTTTCAACAGGAAATTTTGAAAGTGATGAGACTGCCGTTGAATATTATCCTTACCTCAACTCCACGAAACAGGTTGTAATCACTCCTTCTTTCAAAATCTATGACTTCGCTTTTGATAAATCATTTTATATTCCTTCAGATTTTGTTATTAATCTTAGCGATTATCAAATCAAAAAGAAGGATAAGCTGGAGTATGACGGAACCAACCTGACATTTATTTCATCTTCAAAAACGAATAAAGAAATAAAAGATGACAATAAAGACCTAAAAAAAGAAAAAGGATACAAATTATATTCTGAAATTGTAGAATTAGACAACGGGCAAACTATTATTTCAGAATTTAAAGATGAAAAATCCGGTTCTAAAGATATCATGGTAAGTCTTTTCAATAAGGATCACCAGAAACTCTGGGAATATAGATTTTTTGATAAGGATCATAAAAATAATTCTGTCAAGTTTAAAGTTGCCAATTATGACGATGATGTTTTAATCGCAAAAATATTTAAATACCAGGAAGGGGATCCTGAATACTATTTTATGGTTTTTGACATGAAGACAGGCAAGCCTTTAAATAAACTTCCATTTCCCTATGAAACTCATCTTTATATTACTTTAGATTCTGTTGATGGGCCTATCAACAGCAAATATAATACTGACAAAAAACTAACATCATTATTAAAATATTCCGGAAGCTCTACAAATATTGAAGGTTTTGTAAAACTCACTTATGACAAAAGCTTGAATCAGCTATCTTTTAATGAGATCAATCTGCAGGACATTTATAAAGATCATAAAGATATTGAAGAATTAAAAGATCCATTTGATTCAAAAGATCTGGATATACAATCTGTCAATTTCTTACAAAATAATGACGTCTTTGTGATTTTACAAAAGATCAACAGGAGAAAGAATGATGTTTCAGATCTTGTTGTGATGGATTATGATCCTGATATGAATCTAAGGAACATCAAAACTTATCCTTCTCAGAAAAACAGCACTTATCTTTTTTCACAATATTTGAACGACAAAAAAGATCTTGCCTTCTTTTATGCTAATACAGAGAAGAAAAACAGAGAAAAAAAGTGGAATCTTTACATAAATACATTTATAAACGGACAATTCAAACAGGAAATCCTGCCCATGTCTTCAGAAAACAATTTTGTCATTCCTTACAATGCTAAAGAGGGATATATTCTTCTTCAGGAACTCAATGAAAAAGAGAAATACAATAAAATTCGTCTGGAAAGGTTAAATTATTAAATTTTCTTTTTACTAATTCTGTATTTTTATCCCTCAAATTTTGACCATGAAAAAAATAACTCTGATTATGTTTGGGCTCATCCAGACATTTGCATTTTCCCAAACTCAGGACCTTACGACACTGGCTTCCGGAGACCATGTAGGCATGAATGCCCTATTTGATGATAAAGACAATCTTTACGGTTACGTTTCTCTATATTCTTACGGAAAATCCGGTGATAAAACCAAAAAGTTTGAATACGTTATACTGGATAAAAACCTCAACCCTGTTGCCAATAAAGAATTTGAAGGAGATATCACTGCTGCCTCTTATTTAGGATATGTTGATTTTAAAGGACAGATTATCCTAAAGCCTTCTATGATGGATTATTCCCTTGTAAAAAGCAAAGAGATATTCACCCCGGTTTCAATGGTAATAGATCCTAAAACCAACTCCATTACCAAAAAACTCTATTACGACTATTTGGAAAACGGTACTTTCAAGGAGATCAACGAACCGAAAAGCTGGAAAGAACAGCGTAAAGATAACCGTGATGAGAAAAAAGAGAAAGGCTATAACTACGTTTCTGCGGTAGGAGAACTGAAAGAAGGAGGTTATTTTGCTGTTGAATACAAAGATTACGGAAAGTATGAAAACAGTAACAGCCTTATGAGGTTTGATGAAAACAAAAAAGAAGTCTGGAGATATAAATACAATACAGACGGAACTAAAAAGCTGTACACTACTTTGTCTGTTCTGGAAAGAGACGAGAATTATATGTACTGCATCATGAAAAAAGTGAATGACAAGCAGAAAACATTCAGTCTTCTGGTTCTTGATATGAAAACCGGAAAAGAAAAGTCTAACAAGCCTGTTACCGGATTATCTGATGATACGATAGACAATATTGAAACCTTCTACTCTAATTACCGAAAAATTGATAATGATAAAACTTTTGATGATAAAGTAGTTTTATTGGGAAGAAATTATGATGATTCCCAATCCGTAGGATTTGCAAGAATGATCCTCAACAAATCTGACTTTTCAGTAGACATGAAAGCCATTAATTATGAGCCCAATATTTCAGCTTTTCTTCCCAAACTTAATAAAAATGGTATGGTAGAAAGCGGCTATATGCTTCAAACCAAAGACATGTACTTCATGAATGATGGAAGTGTTGGTATTTTATCAGAAAAATACAAACCCGAAGGTCAATACTCTGCTCCAAAAACAACAGATCTTGTCTATATCTACACCGATAAAGATTTCAAAGTGAAAAATGTACAGGTTTTTGAAAAAGAAAAATCAAAATGGGTAAACAGTGATTATCTTTTCTCACAATACCTCAACGGTGGAAAAGACGTGGTATTCTTTTACCGCGACTATCAAAAAGATGAAGTAACCAAACAAAAAAGATGGAACCTGTTCATCAATACTATTATTGATGGAAAATTCAAACAGGAGATTATTCCAATTTCGGAAAAAGACAATTATGCCGTAACGCCGTATGTAGGAAAAGAAGGTTATATCCTGCTTCGGGAGTATAATGAGAAAGAAAAATTTAATAAGATCCGTTTGGAGAAATTAAATTACTAATACAAAAAGAACCCTGATGTTTCGTCAGGGTTCTTTTTGTATGTTTTGGCTAAAGCCAGTGGAATTTTTTATTATTTTTAAAATGGGCTCCCTTCGTCAAAGCTTAGGATTATACCGTTCCTATTGATATGTAAACTATTTATATCAAGATCAGTTTACCTTCGCTATAGTCTCATTCGTCTGATAAAAATCTGCAATGTTCTTTATTTCATCAAGACTTAGGTTCCACATAAAATTCAGAAACTGCTGGTAGCTTTCACTCTGATTTTTGGGCTCTATCCGATCCAGATATCGGTTCAGGTTATAATTTTTTCTAGCTTCATATATTTTGGAAAAACATCTTCCCAGCCAGCCTTTATAATATTTTTCTTCCTCTTCATCCTGTAAAAACTGCATGGCAGTATAAATTCCCAATCCGTAATCTTCCGAATGAAAATAATTGGGAAGAATTTCCATTCTGGCCGTTTTCCTTAATGTTAAAAATAGATCTGAGGGTTTTTCCGGACTAACAGGTGTTTTAAGCTCTGCAAAAGTCTTTTTAAGCATATCAATTCTTCTGGAGACTTCGGGATGTGATGCCAGAGAATCTTTGTTCAGTTTTTCTTTGTAAAAATTATAGTTGTAAAGAGAGAAGTCTTCCTTTTTCATCCATTTTTCATTAAATGCCTGCTTGGGAAGATTATATAGTTTTTTATAAGTATCAACTTTCAGTGTTCTTGGTGAGATCGTATCAAAATCCTGCAGTCTTTGAAGAGCATTCACAAATTCTGCTTTTTTGAAATCACTGTTTTTAAAAATGACATAGCCCAGAGAATCTGCCTGCATTTCGCTTTGTCTTCTTTCCACTCCTTTTTTGTATACTGTATTTTTTAAAATATCAAAAGCTTTCTGATTCTGGCTCTGGCTTCTGTTTGTCGTTGTAGATTTTATATTCTCAACCACTACTTTATCAAGCTTATCCTGTTCGATAATTTTTAAAAAAGTTTTCAGGGAATGTTCTTCTATTTTGTGCCCCAGCTCATGCGAAATCACAGCAGCAATCTGCTCTTCATTGTTCAGCCAGCTGTAAAGTCCCATATTGATTACAAAAGTGCCGTCAGCAAGGCAATAGGCATTGGGAGTATTGTCTTTTGCGATCAGAATTTTCAGATCCTGAGGGATTTTAGGATTATTCTTTTTAAGACGTTGAATCATCGACTGTATGCTGGTTTCAAATTCAGATTTAAAGATAAAATCCTTATTCTTCACCTGTTTTCCGAAATCAGTTCCGAATTCTTTATAAATTTTGGATAATTCTGTACCTGTTTTCCCGGAATACTGAGACTTTAACCTCTTTACAGTCGCTTCATTATTTCCTTCAAAATTCTTTAAAAACGTTTTTCTTTGTATATAATCTGCAGTATCTATGGGTTTATAAATCTGGGCCATCCCCATTATAGAACATAAAAAGTATCCCAATACAATCAATTTTCTGGTCATAGTTTTCATCAAATAAGAACAAAAATAATGTATTTGATGATTCATTTTAATTTTAATAGCCAAATTATTTTAAATTTGTTAAAGACCCCATTCATGAAAAAATGAGAATACTAAAGTATATGATAGGCGGAGCTGTAGCAGGTGCTGCAGCAGCTTATTTTCTGGGATATGATTATTTATTTAATGGTATTTCCAAAACCTATCTTAAAGGAAAATCAAGCGCACATATTGATGACGGAAATCTTTTTCCAAGCAATCCTATTGCTACGGAAGAACCCAAACTCTGGGAAGAAGATCCTGATTACAATAAAAAGGAACTACCTAAACATTTAGTTGAAAACTTACAACACTCCAAAACAGCAGCTTTTGTAGTGATCAGGAATGGAAAAATTCTTCATGAGCAGTATTGGGACGGCTATAACCAGCTATCACAGACCAATTCATTTTCGATGGCAAAAGCAGTTACTGTGATGCTTTTGGGGAAAGCGCTGGAAGAAGGGATTATTCCAACTATTGATGAAAAGCTATCTAATTTTTATGCTGAATTTAAAGATAAACCATTCGGAAATGAAGTAACTCTTAAAAATCTGGCTCAAATGGAATCCGGGCTGAACTGGGATGAAAATTACAACAATCCGTTTCTTCCCAATGCCAAAGCTTATTATGGAAAAAGCCTTGTAAAAGCAGTATTCTCAAGAAAATTTAAAGAAGAACCGGGAGTCAGATTCGAATACCAAAGCGGTTCTACACAACTTCTGGGTTTTGCTCTTCGAAAAGCTCTGAATAAGCCATTGGCAAGCTATTTATCAGAAAAATTCTGGGTTCCTCTGGGAATGGAGCAAAATGCTAAATGGAGTACAGACGATTATGGTATGGAAAAAACCTATTGCTGCATTCATTCCAATGCAAGGGATTTTGCCAAACTGGGGCAGTTATTTCTGGATGACGGAAAAGCAGGAGATCAGCAAATCCTCAATGCAGCCTTCATTGAACAAATGAGAACTCCTACAGAAAAGTCTGAAAACATTTATGGAATGGGGCTTTGGATTAATCATGACAACCCAATCAAACATTATTATTTCCTGGGACTACAGGGACAATATATTATCATGGTTCCGGAGCACAATATCGTTATTGTAAAAACCGGAAGCTATTCCAATAACCCTAAAAATGACAGAGGAAGACCTGATCAGGTCAGATTCTTTGTGAATGAAATTGTACAACTATTCCAATAAACACTATGGAAAAGCACAACGTAACCGTTGATGAATACATTGAAAAATCTCCGGATTTTGCAAAACCTATCTTAGAATATCTTCGTGAAACCATTCATGAAGCATGCCCCGATGCAGAAGAAGCTATCAAATGGAAATTTCCCACTTTCATGTATAAAGGAAAGATACTGTGTTCTATCACTGCTTTTAAGCAGTATTGCAGCCTGGGATTCTGGCTTCATCAGGAAATGAAAACTTTACAGGAAATAGAAACAACAGCAGAAAAAAGTTCAATGTTCAGTTTAGGAAAAGTAACCCGTCTTGAAGATCTTCCTTCTAAACCTCAGCTGAAAAGGGCTATTCAAGAAGCCATGGAGCTTACAGACATGGGGGTGACTATGAAAAAAGCCCCACCATCCAAAATAGAAATGGAAGTCCCTGATTATTTTCAGTCTGCTTTAAATGCCCACCTCAAAGCAAAAGAAATTTTTGAAAAAGCATCACCATCTTTCAGAAAAGAGTATATTGCATGGGTTACAGAAGCCAAAACAGAAGCTACCAGAAACAAAAGATTGGAACAGTCTTTGGAATGGATAGCCGAAGGTAAAGGCCGCAACTGGAAATACCAAAAAAAATAAAAAAACACATCCAATGAAGAAAAAAATTATTCTCTTTTTCTTCCTTATTATTTCAATTTTTACACTTGCTCAAAAATTTGATTTTGAGGGGCAATATAAGTATGCCCGAATGCTCTCATCCAAAAATCCGGACAGCTCGGAAATTGTTCTGAATCAGATCATTGATTCTGCACAGAAAAGAAATGTACCGGAATTTCTTGCAAAGGCATATTATTTAAAGTCTTTCAACAGCTATTTGAAATCTGATGCTGAGAAAAGTCTTGATTTTGCTGATAAAGCACTGAAAATATCCACTCAAAACAATTACAGCATTGGAAAAGCACTGGCGTACAGAATGCAGGGAACCCAGTATGCAAAGCTTGGATTGCTTAGAGAGTCTTCCACAAGTCTCCGAAATGCTTTAACAGAAGTAAAAAACAATAATACGGAAGAGGGACATGAGCTGAAAGGAATGATCTTTAATTCTTTTCTGATCCTTCTCAATAAGAATCAGTATAAAGAGAAAGAATACTATTCCAAAAGTGCAATTCAGGAATTTAAGAAGCTTAAAAATGCAGCCAGACGAAATGAACTGCTGATTTCCGCTTATACCAATATGGGGTATAATTTATCCGAGGTGAAAAAATTTAAGGAAGCCAAATATTATTTTGCAAACGCGCTTTCATTGGTGGGAGAAAGCAATTATTACCTTCGGGCCAACATTCTTAATGATATCGGATTTTCGTTTTCAAAACAGAATAAGCCAGACAGTGCTGTGCTTTACTTTCAGAAATCCCTGGCGATTGTAGACCAGTATGGTTTCAACGAAAAAAAGATTGAGGTGACCAAAAATCTTGAAGAAGCGTACGGCTTGCTTCACGATGATTCCAATACCGAGAAATATAAAATTGAAAATCTTAAATTAAAAGACAGCGTTGCTTACAACAGATCCATGGCTGTCAACAAAACATTATCTAAAAAAGAGAAAAGTTTCCATCAACAGCTCAACGAAAGCCACAGTATTTCAAAATGGCTTATTATCGCCTGTATTGCTCTGCTAATTGTTTTAGGAGCGATGATTTTCAATAGCATTCGTCTGCGAAAAAAACATAAAGAAGCGGTTGCTAAAATTTACAAAGATGGAATTTCACCTGTTGTTTATGAGGAAGATCCACAAGAAGCGTCTGAGGATATTCAGACAAAAAACACCCCTACTCCGATTGAAATAAAAATTTCGCCTGAAGTAGAGGAAAACATACTAGATGGATTAAAAATTTTTGAAGAAAACCTTGAGTTTAACAACAAAAATATTTCTCGTTATAATCTTGCAAACACGTTGAATATCAACACAAAATACCTTTCAACGGTTATTAAAAAACATAAAAAATTCAATTTCAACCAATACATTAATCATTTGAGGATCAATTACATTGTCAATCAGTTGAAAAATGAGCCTCAATACAGAAAGTACAAGATCAATCACCTTGCTGAAATCACAGGATATTCATCTCACAGTGCCTTTTCTCTTGAGTTCAAGAAGATTACAGGACTGCATCCGTCTGCTTTTATTAAAACCCTTGATGAGATCTCCTGATTACTGTTCTGCTATGGTCAGATTGTTATAACCTCCCGTATTGTTGAGCGAAAAATTCGCAACATTTGAATTATTTAAATTAAACCAGATATAAGGCATCAGCCTCTGTCCTGCTGTCATGTAGAATGAAGCTGTGCAGTTACTTCCTGCATCAATATTTCCTACGCTGTTCGAGGACATGGTATTGGCACATTTCACGGTATTGACAATATTGGCGGCAGTCAATCCTGCAGTATTATCATAAAGCTGCCAGATCGCTTCTATCTGAATAGGATTTAAAGGATCTGTTGTATAATTAATAGCCATTGGAGCCAGATCTGTGGTAAAAGTAGCTACATAAATTCCGTTTCTGGGCGCTGTAAAAATACCTGTTCCGGCATTGAAAGTCGTCCCGGAATTACTTTCAAAAGTTTTACTCCAGTCTACCAGATAATTACTTGCTCTGTTCTGCAAACCAGCAGTTATCGTTGGTGTGGCAGGCGTTGCAAGCTTCACATTATTAGTTGTTTTAGCTGCAATAACAATTACTTTATTACTGGCAGGCTGTGCAGTGAGTAAAGGAAGCCATTCATTTCCGTTGGAATATTCCACACCGCTGTTATACCGTACTGCTCCTTCATCTGCAGAAACCGCCGTGAGTGTGGAAGTTCCAAAACCAATGGCTCCGTTTCCGGAATTTCTGGCGTCTACTTTTACCGCGGGGTTCAAAGTTCCCACTCCTATTTTTCCCGCGCTGTTCACAAGAATATCATTAGCCTGCTGAGCGGGAGTAAATGTTGATCCTGAAACAGGATTATCTTTCTGCCCGTCAATATGCAGAATACCCTGTGGGTTTGGGGTATTGATTCCAATTTGTGAAAATGCACACTGGAAGCTTAAAGTCATTACAATCAATAAACAATTTTTTTTCATCATTTTTCTTTTTATAATCCGAAAATACTTAGAGAAGTCAGTGTAGAATCGGTATCCAATGTTTTTGAACTTCCCAGTTTTTGATTCAGGCTTACCGTAATATTATCTCCCTGATTCAGGTTAAAAATTCCGGAGCAGTTCCCCGCAACGCGGTTTCCGATCGTATTGTTTCCGGGATAACTTCCTACACATTTGAAAACTTTACCGGTTGCAGAAGATGTAGAATTGGTCTGAATCAATGTTTCATACCTTGAATCATCTGCAATGCTTCCCGAAGCCAGTGAAAAGGTAAAGGATACGATATATACGCCGGTTTTTGAGGCTATAAAAGTTCCTGTACCTGCATTAAAACTGCTATTCACGTCCGTTTTCTTAGTCCAGCCGATAACAGCAGCCTGTACTCCATCGCTGAAACTTTGTGTAGAAGCATTTTCCGCATCCACAAAATCATTGGGAGCTTTATGAGCCAATGCTACCCAAGAACTTCCGTTAGAATAGCTCAGATCCTGAGTTCCGGAATTATACCTCATCGCTCCTGCCTTGGCTGCAGAAGCAGATTGTGAAGTTCCGCCAACTCCAATTGCATTTAAACGTTCTCCTGATCTGAGATCCAGTCGTGTTTTCGGAGATTTTGTTCCTATCCCTACATTTCCAGAGGAGGTAATAATTACATCATCATAATAAGTAGAAGGTATTGAAGCACTTGTATTCTTCTGTCCGTCAATGTGTACTGCTCCTTCAGGAGAAGACATATTGATTCCCATCTGAGCATTCATCCATAAGCCACAGCAAATGAGTAAAGCCAGTCCTAATTTTTTTCTCATATCAAAATGTGTTATTGTTCTAAAATAGAAAGATTTACAAAGCCGTATTCATTGCTTGCAGAAGATGTATCTGTTCTCAAACTCAGGCTGCCATTATAAACTGACTGATAGATATAAGGCTGAAGGGTATCTCCTTTATTCAGCTGAACCCCGGCTACGCAAGAACCTGCAACCTGTGCCTGTTTTGAAATATTTGAATAAGATTTTACGCATTTTTTTACGGTACTGTTTCCGTTTACAACATATCTCGCTTCTGAAAAATAGCCTGAAACGATAGGAATTCTTACAAAATCATATGTAAAAGAAACAAGATACACTCCGGTTCTTGGAGCTGTAAAAATACCTGTTCCGGGAGTAAAGTTTCCTGTGGGATCAGAAACTTCTGTCCATCCCGCAATACCTGTAGAAATCTGATAGGGAATTTTAACGGCAAAGTTCGCTGCCTGAAGATTGGCTACTACTACGGCTTTGGTAGGGGAAGAAATAAGATCCTGCCATACCACACCGTCTGAATACTGCATCTTACCTCCATTCAATGGGTTATATCTTACAGCTCCTCCACCTGCCGCTGAGGCGGCCTGGCTGGTCTCTCCTATTCCGATTGAGTTGTCTGTATTTGTTACTGAACGCGTGTCTATCTTAACAGCTGGCGTTAAGGTTCCAATTCCTATTTCTCCGGCAGAAGTGATGGCAACATCATTAGCTATCTGAGCAGAGGATGAAACTCCGGATGAGGGATTATCTTTTGCCCCATCCACATGGAAAGTGGTTTGAGGATTTGAAGTATTAATACCTACTTGAGCTTTTGAGTAGCTTATGGTAAAGCATAAGGGAATCAGGATTCCCTTCATCAAAATACTTAGATTTTTCATGTAATTTGTGGTTTTTAAATCGTGTAGAATTCTTGGACAAAGATAAATGTAAAAGCACATCTCATACAATAGTTCTATTTAGTCCACAAACACATAAAGCATTGAAAACAAACAAAGTAACACTCTGTTTTGCATTATCAAAATACGGAATTTTACTACTTAAAATAAAACCCTTATTCTATTTTATTGGAAATTTTTAAATATTTTTTGTTTTTTGAAGAAAATTTTCATCCTTAATGAAATCTAAAGTTCGCTTCCGGCAAGGTATTCTTTTTCAGGAAGGCTTCATATTCCGGGGATAGTTTTGTCCGTCCAAAAGTATTTTCTCCACTCATGCTTCCAAGACGTACTTTATCCTTTCCATATTTTCGGTTCATGGCATCCATGGCTTTCATCACGGGAAGGTGCTGGTTTTGTATATCTTCCTCAAAAAGGCCAATCTGTCTCTGATCTTCGGGAACAAAATCATTCACCATAACTCCAGCTCTTTTATAGTGAAATCCCTCTCTGTAAATGGCTTCAAAAAGTTCATTCACTACTCTTCCGATCAAGATGGATGAATTGGTAGGATTGGAAAGAATGCGGGTCATTGCATTTTTATATTCAGGCAGGTCTTTTCTGAATCGGTTCGTCTGTACAAAAACGGTTATCATTTTACAGCAGGTATTCTGCTTTCTCAATCTTTCCGAACAATACATTCCAAAAGTTTCTACTCTTTCCCGTACTTCTTCTTTCTTGGTAAGCATCTGCATAAAACTTCGGGTAACGGCTATTGATTTTTTTGGAGAAGGAGCATCCAGTTCCAGCTGACGAATTCCCTTCAATTCATTGATCATTCTTACTCCATGAATTCCCATCACTTTTCGAACCCATATTTCAGGCTTCTGAAGAAGGTCCCAAGCTTTATATACACCACTGTCATTCATTTTTACAGCAAGCCTTCTTCCTATTCCCCATACATCACCTATGTTGAGCCATTTCAGGGCTTTTCCAATTTTTTCAGGAGTATCCATGATATATACTCCTTTAAAATTATCCGGAAATTCTTTTACGATCCTGTTTGCCACCTTACATAAAGTCTTGGTGGGAGCAATTCCGATGCTTACCGGAATATTTTCTTTCTCATGGATCTCATTTCTGATTTTAAGACAATATGCGTAAATATCAATGTATTTGAATCCCGTCAAATCGAGGAAAAGCTCATCAATACTGTATACTTCATGATCAAGAACATAGGATTTAGCAATATTAATAACCTGCTGGCTTTTATAATTATACAGTTCAAATTTTGCAGAAAAACTTTTCACATCATGTTTCTGAAAAAGCTCTTTGTACTTGAATGCAGGAGCTGCCATAGGAATTCCCAAATCTTTTGCTTCTTTACTTCTGGACACAACACATCCGTCGTTGTTGGAAAGTACCACAACGGGTTTGCCTTCAAGATCAGGATCTAAAGTCCTTTCACAGGAAACAAAAAAATTGTTACAATCTACCAGAGCGTACATGACAATTGTATAGTAAATATCTATACAAAATTATGGCTTTTAAAGAATAAAATTATCTTTTAGACCATAATTAACATCATATTTAACAGTCTGAAAAACAAATAAATAAAATTTTCAAATACGACATATTTTGTCGCATTAGTGCTTTAATTTTGTTTTCAAAAAAATTTTATTGTAGTAAATTAAATCATTTTCAGACGTTCTTCCTCAAGGTCAATCTGATAGAGCTGATGACGGATAATTTCTTCATTGACGGAAATATCTTTATTGAGTTCTGAAAGAAATTGTCTCTGACTTTCCAGCATTTCAAAAAAGATATCTTTTGTCTTTTCATTCATCCATTCTGTATCATTGGCCTGTATTTTTTCCTCCCAGTGTTTCAGCATTCTTTCTAATCCGGCGTGGCCATTCAGTTCATTTTCATGCTTATCTTTGAGAAAATGATAAACGTGCTGTTTCAGTTTATGTTTTATTTCTTCTCTTACTTTTTTATCTTTCTCATCATCTGCAAAATCATCAAATACATGTCCATATTTTATCAGGTATGGTAATGTAAGCCCTTGCACAAGCAATGTCAACAGAATCACAACGAAAGTAATAAACAGGATAAGGTTTCTATTCGGAAAAGGAAGCCCATTTTCAAGGGTAATAGGAATCGCCAATGCTGCGGCCAATGAAACTACACCTCTCATCCCTGTCCATCCAAGCACCAGAGGCATCATCAGACGCCTTCTGTTGGACGAAGCGCGGGGAGCAACACTTGGTCTAAAAATCAATGTGGCCAGCATTGCGGCGTAAGAGCTTATAATTCTGGCGGCAATTAAAATTCCGGTCACCAATACTCCATATTGAATGGCTACTTTCAAAGGAATTCCTTCCCATCTCAAACCGCCAACAATTTCAGGAAGTTCGAGACCGATAATTAAAAATACAATACCATTCAGAATAAATACAAAGCTCTGCCACACACTATAGCCCATAATACGGCTGGTACTGTTTAAAAATATCAATCGTTTACCTGACATATACAAACCTCCGCAAACAACAGCTAAAACCCCGGAAGCATGAAACTGTTCTGCAATCCAATACATGAGATAAGGTTCAATAATAGTCAAGGCAATATCTGAAGCGGCTTCTGTAGGGAGTCTTTTATGAACCTGTACAAAGATCCATGCCAGTACTAAACCAATTCCGGCACCTCCAATAATCATCCATAAAAAATCTAATGAAGCTTCCTGCCATACAAACTGTCCGGTTCCTACGGCAATTAAAGCAAAACGAAATATAATCAGTGAAGAGGCATCATTCAACAAACTTTCTCCTTCCAGAATAGCGGATGTGGTAGATGGTATTTTCACAAACTTCATGATCGCTCCCGTACTTACAGCATCAGGTGGAGATACAATTCCTCCCAGCAAAAACCCAAGTGCAAGCGTAAATCCGGGAATAAAGTAATTAGCCGTTACTGCTACTGCCAATGCCGTGAAAAAGACTACTAAAAAGGCAAAACTCCCGATAATACGCCACCATCTTTTCATTTCTTTGAAGGAAATAGACCAGGCAGCTTCAAATAAAAGAGGAGGTAAAAATATAAAAAAGATAAGATCCGGATTGATTTTTACAACGGGTAAGCCCGGTACAAAACTGACTAGAAGCCCAAATACAACAAGCAGAATCGGGTAGGCAATTTTTAATTTGGTCGCCCACATATTAAGCAGCACAATGGCTGCGACCATAGCAAGTAAAAAGGGTAAGATGGTATGCATTTGATATTGTGTTTTTCTGCATCATATTTACCACTTCTATTTTTTAAAAGCAATTTTTTTTATCACTTTTTATATTTGCAGATTAATTTAAAGGCTACACATCTGTTTGTAGATATGTTTACTACTCAGAATGAGTATTCTGAAATTTTAAACAAAATTCAAATAAAACACGTCAAGTTTCGTCGCATCCGCGCTATACTTTTGTCCTATAAGAAAATAAGAAATATGGACAAAGTAACCTTAGAACGAATTCAAAAACTTCACCCGTTGGTAAGAGATGAAGTAAAACAAATTATACAGGAATGCGATGAAGCACTCACCGGAAGAGCCAAAATAAGAATCACCCAGGGGTTAAGATCTTTTGAAGAACAGGAAAAGCTTTATGCGATCGGAAGAATTACGTCAGGAAAAAAGGTAACCAACGCTAAGGCAGGACAGAGTATTCACAACTATGGTCTTGCCGTAGATATGTGCCTTATGATTGACGGAAAAACAGCAAGCTGGGATACCGTAAAAGACTGGGACAATGATAAAGTGGCCGACTGGTACGAATGTGTAAAAATTTTTGCCCGCCATGGCTGGGACTGGGGTGGAAACTGGAAAACATTTAAGGATCTTCCCCACTTCGAAAAAAAGAGTATTCCGTCTAAAAAAGGTCCTGTAAAAACCAGTTGGAGAACTCTTTTGAAGCTGCCAAGAGACCAACAGAATTACGTTATTTTTTAGTATCATTTATTTGAAATTAAATATAATACGACACGTTCTGTCGCTTCCCCAGCCTACCTTTGCTTTATAAGAAAACAACGAAAAAAGCAATGAAATCTAAGTATGGAATCTCATCATTTTTTGAAAAACCAGTGGGTTCTGTAGATTTAAGATTGCATGTGTCCTTTTAACAAACCATTAAAAATATCACATGAAAAAGACAACCATTCTTTCTTTGGACGGAGGTGGAATAAGGGGAATCATCACCTGCATTATTCTGCGTTACATAGAAGAACAGCTCCAGTATTATGATAAGCCGACTGCCAAGCTCGGAGATTATTTTGATCTGGTAGCGGGCAGCAGCACCGGAGGTCTGATTGCTTCTATTATTTTATCTCCTGATGAAGCCCGAAAAGCAAAATATTCTATTCAGAAAGGCTTAGAATTATATGCTGAAAAGGGCGGCGACATTTTCCAGGTTTCTTTTTGGGAAAAACTGGTTAATCCATTCGGATTATTGAATGAAAGAATTTCCCAGGAAGCTCTTGAAAAAAACTTAAATGACTTTTTTGGAAATTTAGAATTAAAAGAATTAATAAAACCATGTTTAATAACGAGTTATGATATCGAGAACAGAAGAGCTAAGCTTTTCAACTCATGGAAAGCCCACCTCAGCACAGATAACTTTTTTGTAAAGGATATCTGCAGAGCAACTTCAGCGGCTCCTACTTATTTTAGCCCTGTGCAGATCAAATCCATGTATGGACAGATCTTCAGCCTGATTGACGGAGGAATGTTCGCTAATAATCCTGCACTTTGTGCTTATGCAGAAGCAAGGAAAATTCCTTTTGCAGAAGTGTTGAAAAACCATCAGAAAGCTAATCATCCGACTGTAAACGACATGATCATCGTGTCTATTGGAACAGGAATTGAAGCAAGACCTTATCCTTTCAAAAGACTGGAAAAAGCTGGAAAAATTGGCTGGGTAAGCCCGATTATAGACATTTTAATGTCTGCCAATGCAGAAACAGTAGATTATCAGCTGGAACAGATGTTTCAAACCCTGGGACTTAGAAACCAGAAGAACTATTACCGCCTGAATCCTTCTCTGAAAAACGCCTCTCCAGCAATGGATAACGTAAGAAGATCGAATATTGAAAACCTGATCCAGGCCGGATTGAGCTATATTGATGACAATAGAGAAATGTTGAACCAAATTGTTCAAAAACTCATCAAAAATAAAATATAAGCTTTTTACCTTATAAACACCCAATATAAGCTTTAGAAATTATATTTTAAAATTGGAAAATATTTTTTAAACACGTCAAGTTTTGTCGTTCTCCCCTACTACCTTTGGAGTATCAAAAAGACACAAAACAACAATCCATAAAAACTTTTAAAAGCCTTTGAATTCAACATTCACACATGCTGAACAGCCAAAAATATGTTCAAAATATAACCAACACCTTACAACACAAAACATGGAAACACCTAATCACAATACCCATATACTCTTCGATGAAGATCTCTACACCATAGAATGGAGCGACATCGAAAATGCAGAGATGGATTATGAAAACTATCTCAATGACATTGAAAACTTCTTCAGAGAAGATTTTGAAGAAGGAGTGCTTGAAGAAGATACTTTTTAATTAAAATAATAAAAACACGACAAGTTCTGACGCTGTCCGCCATTACCTTTGAAATCTCTATAATACACGCACAGCAATCTCATTAAACAATCTCAACACCTTTGAATTCACCATTCACAAAATGCTGGACAGCCAGAACTATGTCTGAAAATATAGTAAAAGTGGCATCCTCCACTAAAAAAGGATAGAACAATCAATTTATTAACCAACAAATCACACAAAGTTTTATGAAAACAAAAGAAGAATTAAAACTCTATTTCGAAAATGGAGATATCCCAAAGCAGGAAGACTTTTGGGAATGGCAGAACTCTTATTGGCATAAGAATGAAAAATTACCCAACAGTTCTCTCGAACTGCCCACTTATGAAGAATTTGTATTTTCTCTTACAGACAATACAGAAATTGTGGGAATCGGGAAAAGAATTGTATTTCCCGAGGGAATTAAAGTTATTGGCACAGTACCAGGGGGTCCTAGTTTCCAGTATCAGCCAGCGGCAAAAAACATTATTACCAGGGTAACTTTTCCAAAAACATTGGAAAAAATAAAATCGGTTGCGTTTAGCGGCCAATTTATAACCGGAACTTTAAAAATACCTGGCTCGTGCAAAATAATTGAAGCATCGGCATTTTCTAGTGGAAGTTCCAGAATATCTGAACTCATCTTAGAAGATGGCATAGAAACGATTGATAATTATGCTTTTCAACTTTCTGGAGCTACAACAATTACAGAATTATACATTCCAAAGTCCGTAAAATCGGTAGGGCAAGGCGCATTCAATATCCCTTCCTTAAAGAAAGTTTCTGTGAAACAGGGTTTAGATATCAGTAATGCAGGTATCCCAGCAACAGCAACCATCTTATACTACGCAGACATCTAACAATTAACAACATGAAAACAAAAGAAGAATTAAGACTCTATTTTGAAAATGGAGATATCCCCAAACAGGAAGATTTTTGGGAATGGCAGAACTCTTACTGGCATAAAGACGAAAAAATTACCCAAAACTCCATTGAAAGCATTGAAAAGATAATACCCTTTTTCACAAATGACAATGAACTTCTTGGTTCTGCACTAGTAATTACCATCCCATCCAACACAAAAAAAATTATTAATGGTGCTTATATCTTTTCAGGAATGTCATACCAAATTGTGAAAGTAAATTTCAATGAAGGACTTAAAGTGATTGGACCTTCTGCTTTCAATCAGCAAAATATTAAAAGCGTTCGAACGCCCTCAACCCTTCAGGTTATTGAAAACAATGCTTTTGGCCAACAAGCTAATATGATTAATGGATCTGATTCAATAGAAGAAATTGTTTTAAATGAAGGTTTAATTAGCATTGGAGATTATGCTTTTAACTGCCCCAGAGCAACTGTTATAGAAACTTTATTTATTCCAGATTCAGTAAAAACGGTGGGGCAAAGTTCATTTTCTCTTCCTTCTCTTAAGAGTGTTTCAGCACCTGCAGGATTAGATCTAAGTAAGGCAGGTATTCCGTCAACAGCTACAATCACCTATAGATAAACTCAACAACATGAAAACAAAAGAAGAATTAAAGCTCTATTTTGAAAATGGAGATATCCCAAGGCAGGAAGACTTTTGGGAATGGCAGAACTCTTACTGGCATAAAGACGAGAAAATTGACATGACTAAAATCGCAGGTCTGGAAAACGGCTTACCTCGTTTTAATGACTTTTATGCTGAAATAGATGAAACCGGAAATGCTTCTCTGGCTCATTTAAGTGTCAAAAGAGTATTTATTAAAGCAGGAACATTGTCCATTCCTGACATGTTTCTCTCCAATACCGGCATATCGGAAGTATCAGTTCCCAATAGTGTAACTAAGATTGGAAAAGAAGCTTTCAGTAATAATCTTATTAAATCAATAAGTCTCCCGGCACAAATTAAAACCATCAGTGAAAGTGCATTTTCAAATAATCAAATCACAACTTTATCCTTATCTGAAGGTCTGAAAGAAATTAAAGATTCAGCTTTCAGCTATAACAAAATCAGTTCACTGTACATCCCATCTACAGTTGTTATGATTGGATCCAAAGCATTCAGCAACAATCCCGATTTACAATATGTAAGACTGGAAAGATCTACCCAATATTATGCTGATGCTTTTGGAACCCAAACTACAGTTGTTGGTGGAACTTTAATCAGTGACATGTAAATAAATAACACTATGAAAACAAAAGAAGAACTCAAACTCTATTTCGAGAACGGAGATATCCCAAGGCAGGAAGACTTTTGGGAATGGCAGAACTCGTACTGGCATAAGGATGAGAAAATCTCCACACAAAAAGTTTCAGGACTGGAGAATGGTACATATAATGTCATTTACGCTGAAATGGATAAAGATAAAAATGCCTCAATGGACTTTTTTCTAAAAAGAAAAGTAATTGTACCAACAGGAACTTTAAGAATTCCCAACTATTTTACAATGGGCATAATAATAACAGACATACAAATACCTGACGGTATCATAAGTATTGGAGAGAATGCTTTTTCAAGTTCACACCTTACTTCCATTACGATCCCTGATACAGTTATTGAAATTCAGAGACTTGCATTTACAAGTAATAAGATCACCTCGCTCAGGCTTCCTGAAAATCTATCCGCAATTGGTTACGGCGCATTTTCAGGTAATGAAATTTCAGATTTGTCCCTCCCAAAGAAACTTAAAGTCATCGAAGAAGCTTTATTCAGCTCTAATAAACTTACTTCTGTAACCATACCTGACGGCATTACGGAAATCAAAAATTATGCATTCGGAAATAACCTTATCACGTCTGTGCATATTCCTAATAGTGTTCTCAATATTGAGTCGGGAGCATTTTCAGGCAACAAGCTGACAGAGGTTGTATTAGGAGAAAACACCAAATATCACATGTATTCTTTTGATCCTGAGGTTCAGGTAACAGGAGGACAACTTATTAATTAAATTTTTTAACAAAATGAAAACAAAAGAAGAATTAAAAAAATATTTCGAAAATGGAGACATCCCAAAACAGGAAGAATTTTGGGAATGGCAGGAGTCATATTGGCATAAGGATGAAAAACTTCCTTTAGATAAAGTAGACTATGACTTTTCTAAAAAAGCAGATACAAACGCATCCAATCTAAGCCCACAGGATGCTCAGCTCTGGAAAAACAAAATCGAAACCCCTACCTCTATTCAGGCTCCACAACTGAACGGAAATATTTTAACTGTATTTTATACAGGAGAGAATGGTATCCAACAAAGCAAATCTGTGGATTTAGGTACTTTAGTCACCAATAATATTCATATTGAAAGAGCTGAATATGATGCTGCTCAAAACATCATCACCATTACCCAAAGCGACGGATCTGCCTTTCATATTAACCTTTCAGAATTCAGCATTATTCCTACTGCCAATGCAGATGGAAGTGTCACATTAGCTCAGGAAGGCCAGGATAAAGTAATTTTGAAAAAAGTAGCGCTCACAGGCAGCTATAATGATCTTTCGGATAAACCTTCTTATACCGGTAATGATAAATTACAAGATGTTATTAACAGAGGTAACGGAACAAACAATCCTATTATTTTCCAGCCCAGTGAAGGCAGAGCAGGTGAAATCAATTTCAGTTCCAAAACGTATTCTTTATGGTTTGGAAATATGAACACAGATCATACAGGAACTTATGGAGTCGGGATCGGATATAATGCTCTACCCAAACTAACAACCGGGCAAAGTGACATTGCAATTGGAGGGTTTGCAGGTGCAAACTTAACAACCGGAGACTGGAACACTTTTGTAGGTGTAAATAGTGGTTCACTTTTAACATCCGGAAGCTATAACGTAATGGTAGGAACAGAAGCTGGTAAGAATTCAACAACAGCTCTTGGATGTACTTACGTGGGAGATGAGGCAGGTGTCAAAAACATTGATGGAAAGTATAATACCACATTAGGAATAGGATCCGGTTACTGGCTGACACACGGTGTTCAGAATACATTCCTTGGAGCATTTGCCGGTCAGAATTACGGAAAAGTGACTACTTCAGGAGCTTGGGGTTCCAATACCTTTATAGGATATAATGCGGCTTCAACTACTCATGCGATGGGTGTTTGGGGAGATAATAACGTCGTTATTGGCTGTAATGCCCCATTGGGAGGTTCCACATTCAATAAGTTGGTTATTGAGTCTAATCCGGTAGCAAGACGTCATGATTTTGTTACTCCTTTGATTGGTGGAGACTTTGCCGCAAGAACAGTAGACTTTGACGCTGTTATTTCTGCAAAAAGAACTCCTTTAGCAGACAGTTCTTATACCAAAGTAGCAGTGCTGAATGATGGTAATGTATTTGGATATAAAAATCTATCAGACCTTACTGATTTTGTTCCACTTTCTGGTACAGCACCCGTTAAACCTATTACAGGAAATCTTGTCTTTGACAATACAAACGGAAACAGAGAATTAAAAGGAGCCGTTTATGGATCATATATTTCCTTCCTTGATGACGGGGTAATTGAAATCAACAATAACTACAATGCAGGAAGTAATGTAAGAATCTCAGGAATTGATTTTACGGGAACAGCCTACGGCTCTTCGGGAATGATTGGATCTTATTATTATGGAGATTCATATCAGGAAAATTCTTTTATCCAAAAGAAATATTCTGATAAACAGCATTCTTATACCACGAAAGAAGAAAAAACCGGTGGTTTATGGATCAATAATAAACCGGTCTATAAAAAGACATTATTCCTTGATCAGATCCCAAGAACCGGAGAATTTCCAATTGACAAAATTTTTGAAGATATGGAAGTGATTGTCTCCAACCAAATGTTCACAGAATGGTATGCACTGGATGTAGCATTTGCCGGAAATCAATGGATGACGAAAGCTTTCATCACACTGGAAAACAAAAAGGTAAGATTTGAACTTGCTGGTGTTTCTGATTATGATTACTCTCTGATCAATTCATTTGCTCTGACCCTTGAATACACCAAAAAAAATGACAGCCCGGTATAAGCACAATTCATTAAGTACACAAAAACAATACACACAATAAAAACAAAATATTAAAAAATGGCAACAAACGAAACAAATAACAGCGCACCACAAACCTTATTCAGATTTGTAAGCTTAAGAAATCCTGAATTAACAGAAACTAAAAAAGTAAATCTTGGATTCATTCACAGACCATCGCAGCTTACGACTTCTTTTGATACGGCAATTAATCCGGCAAGTACAGCTTTAGAAAAATTCCAGGCATTGGAACGCGCTGCTAAATCATTCAACACAGTTGGATACCAAAGCGAAATTGAAATTGAAGGCGGACCTCTTTTGGAAGCTCTTAAAATTGGTAGAAAAATTGCAAAGAAAGAAGCAATTTCTGTAGCAGATGAAATTACAGCTAAGAATCTGTATAATAGCAATGCTATCCAAACTAAAATGGGAGAAATCTGGGACAACCTTATTTATCAAACAGTTACCCAGGAAAATTTCTATGTTAAGGAAGCTTTGGTTCATATTTTAAGAGCTCTTCACTTTGGATATGTTGCAGACTTACCTTCCACACCGGAATTAATAAAAATCAATGGTGAGGATCTGAAAGCAAAAGCATTGGAAGCAAGAGTTGTTTTACCCATGAAATTGTTTGGAGACGGATACGAAGGAGAAGGTACTACATCAAACCCTTCCGGGAATGCTTTTCAGGTAAATATCTCTAAAATTGGAGAAGGAATTATCAACGGTACCACTCCACTTTCATTTTCAGTACAGCAGCAATTAAAAGCAGAAGGAGAAAGAATCTCAGAACTGTCTTATCTTACTTTTGAGAAAGATGGGTTGTTACAATTGAGATCTGAACTGGAGGCCACTCAGAAGTTATTCTATACGTTAAGAGCAAAAGCATATGATGCCGCTTATAAACAATATATGGATACCCATCAGGCTGATATTGAAAGATACAATGCTTTGCAGGAAAGCGTTAAAGCCCAGATTGCAAAAGGTGGTTTAACCAAGGAACAAATTGATGCTTTGTACGCTTCATTGGAAGCCTTAAAAGTTCCGCCATTCAAGTTTGAATATAAAAATGAAATTAATTTTGAAGATCTGAAAGAAAAACTTTCATTAGACTCTTTCAAATTATTTGTCAATATTTTCACAAAAGTAACCAGTGAAGAAAAACCTGAAGGCGGATTGGATTTCTCAACAATTACTGTTTTAAGTGAAAGAAAACTGCAGTTAGGAAGAATTGAAGTTTCCATTACTGACGAATTTGATACCTATCCGGAAATCTTTGAAAAGTTGGATGAAGAAACTACTTCAAAAGTTCAGACTTTATTCCAGAAATCACCAGCTCCTGAACAGACTTATGCCAGCGTAGGAGGAGTCTTGGTTCCTGTTGTTTCTAATTACAGTGCATCATCCCGAGTGGTACCAAGATCATATTATCTGAAAACATCATATGAACCCATCTACTCAAGAATGCCTGCAACAGCTACATTCTATTATCAGGCTGAAAGCAATGCATGGGGAGCAGCTTCTGTAAGAATTAATGCCAGCACAGATTTTGGTTTGTTTGAAGAAAGCTTCTCCAATATTGAAGTGGCAGATGGAAAAGTAGCATTACCTCTGTTCCTGGTTGATAAATTTGGTAAGTTCATCAGATCTATGGACATCAAAATTTATTTCAATAATGGAAAAGAAGCTTCATTAAGCCTTTCTGAAATTGAAATCAACAGAACCTTCACAGGAGTTCTTTATACTGAAGAGACTAAAGACGAAACGGAAAATCCATCTGAAGGTAACGGAGGATATAAGCCAGGAACTTTTATTCCTAAACATTTCGGCGTAAAAAGATTAGGTATTGCAGATTACCTGAAAGTTGTTCAGACAACTCATGCTTATGTTCCGGGTGAGGTAACTCATATCGAAAACATTATGGCAAAAGAGTTTAAACAAAAATCAACACGTAGGCTGAGAAGAAGTGAAATTCAGACCACTACTTCTAAGTCTACAGAGAGAGAAACTCTAAGTGACACAACTACTACAACCAGAAATGACATGCAGTCTGAAGTGGCAAATGTTATCCAACAGGATATTAATACAGAAGCACATTTCAGATATGGAGGTATGGGTAAATCTTTTGAAGTGGGAGGAAGCTTTGCTGCCAGAAACTCTAAAGAAAACAGTACAAGACAAGCTATTTCAAAATCTCAGGAAATTACAGAAAAAGCGACAGAAAGAATCCTTACCAAAGTAGCAGAAGAAAGAATTGAAAAAATCATTGAAGAATTTGAAGAAAACAATGCTCATGGTTTTGATAACAGAAACGGAAGTAAACATGTTGTCGGCGTTTACAGATGGGTAGATAAGAAAATGAAAAACCAGATTTTCAACTACGGTAAACGTACCATGTTTGAATTTATGGTTCCTGAACCTGCAAGACTTCATACTCTGGCAACAGCCGCTTCAAAATCTGATACATTAACGCCGCCTTTAGACCCAAGAACCGTTACCGGACAATGGAATATGCCAAGCGCTCAAAAAGCGACTCAGCAACAGATTGAATACTGGGCGAATTATTATAATGTAAAACTTACAGAACAGCCGAAATCTCCTATTAACCTTATTTTAGGAAAACAATGGGAAAAAGTAGATGGAAACGGAGAATTCAGACATAGACAAATTGATATTCCTGATAATTATGAAGCAAGTGCTGTAAAAATGTTCTATGGTTTCGAGAGAGACTCAAGAGGTAAAAGTGTTTTATATACAAGTAATTTTGCAGGAGGTACAGTAGCTTTGGAAAACTGGAATACTTCTATTGACAGTACAGCTTATTTTACACCTCAGAATGTAACCGGTTCTTATGACTTTGTATACAGATGTGAAAATATTGATTCTGTTAATATTGCATTCGAGATCACGTGCAAACTTTCTGCAGCATACATGACATCATGGTTCTTAGAAAACTTCACAGCAATTATCAAGGCTTATGATGAAGCTTATGCAATCTTCTTGGAGAAGAAAGCAGAAATAGAGAAAAAAGCGAAGGAAGAAGAAGAGCAGAATAAAGAAAAGCTTAACGCAAGCAACTTCTACCGTAACATGGAATCTGTCATTCTGAAACATAACTGTATTGCTTATCTATTACAGGATTATGCTTCACTGGGGAAAAACTTTACCAACGGAGCAGAAAGAATGCAGGACTTCAGTATTGTGTTAGGTGAAGATCTTGAGCAGTATACTGCATTGGCAAAATTCATGGAACAAGCCTTTGAATGGAGTATTATGGATTATACTTTCTATCCTTACTATTGGGGAGATAAAGCTAAATGGCAGGATATGTATCTGTCTCAAAGTACAGATCCTTTATTCAGAAACTTCCTGCAGGCAGGTATGGCCAGAGTAATTGTAACGGTAAAACCAGGATTCGAAGATGCCGTACAATTCTTCATGTCTACCGGAAGAATCTGGAACGGAGGTGAAGTACCGGTAATCGGAGATCCGATGTACCTAAGTATTGTAGACGAAATGCGTGAACCTGTAGGAATAAAACAAGGAAAAGCATGGATCACAGTACTTCCTACTTCTCTGAATATTTTACAGGAAGACTCAGCCGGATTAAAAACAGCGACTGCATTACCATTCTCAAAGGAAAACCCAGAAGATTTCGAAGTTCCTTCAGATGTAGTTACAGAAACTGAATTTTCTATTGTTGACTCTAAATTAAACTCAGGAGACGATAAGTTTGTAGACAAAATTGAACTTAACAACGGATTCCTTGAGCTGACAACGGATGATAATCCTAAAGAAGTTATCGCTTCATTACCATTATCTGAATTAAAGCAGGCATTGCAATAATTCTGTTGAATCATACTTCATGAGGCAGAGTATTTTACTCTGCCTTTTTTATTAATCTTTAAAATTATTAAAATGAAAAACACAGATTATAAAGATGTTTTTGATATTGGTGAAGAGGCTTTGTCGATGAAAAGCAAGTTTTCCACATTTTCTAATCCTTTATTTACAAATACCAATCCAGGAGAATCTATTCGGGGAATGAACAACGTAAGTCCTCTAGCCACGTATAAATTCTATAACCAAAACACTTCTGTAATCAACAACAAATATTATCCCTCTGCTAAAAGCTTTCAACAAGGAAACTCCAGTTTAGTAATAGATCCTAAAATTGATAAAAACGGTTTTTCTTTTTATAAATATGAATTTTTTTCAGATACAAATAGAAATGATATGGTTAATAGCAGTGAAAAATTGGCTTTTAAATTACTCCTATTTGTTTCAACTGACGGCAATAAGGTAAAAGAATGCTACGAAGTAGTAAAACCTGCTGAAGATGAAGTTATCTTTTTTCTGGAAACTGATGATGATACTTTAAGTGACGATGTTTTGTATGGAAGAGTTTCTGATAAAATAAAGAAAACATATACAGATCAGTCTTCAGGTAAAATATATAAAACTTTTTTTGACGGAGACATTATGGATAGAATTAATAAACATGCCAATAATGTCAGTAAAGAAATCATTGAAGAACTTTTTTTAAAAGGATATATTGAAAAAAAAGGTATTAAAGAAGGTTTTTTTACTTTTATCAGATATGTTATTATGAGCATTTCAGCTCCTGCAAAAGCTTTAGGATGGGTTTCTAATAAATTAGGACATGGCATTGATTTTCTTAAAATTCCGGATAGTATTTGGGATACGGAAAATCAGGATTATTTTTTTAAAAAAGATAGTTTAATCAAGGTTTTATCCATTCCTGATGGAAAACTAAAAATTGTCAAAGAACTATTTACCAATAAAGATGGATTTGATTTCACTGATATTTCTCCGGAAATAATTAATGATATCGTTGTTAATCAAGTCTCTGTAATAGAAAAATTTATAGAGAATTATAACAACTATGTAAAAAACGAAATTGAAGATATTTTTAAAACCTTGGAAAATCCTCAGATGCAGGAAAAAACCACTATCCTCTCTGAAAGAATAGCTTTGATTTGTGGGATATGGAACGGCGTGATTGATTTTGTATCATCAATTTTCAAATTCTTGGGGAGTTTACTTGAAGCGCCTTTTGATATCTCTTTGGATTTTCAGCACATTCTGGAAATGATGGATAATTTTTGGAATATGTTAAAATCAGGAACATTATTCACCAATATTAAAAATGCAGTCTATGAAGGAATTAAACAGATGACAGACTATCTAAGAAGTAAAAATTCCGATGATATGAATTGGGTCAGAATTTATTATATCGCCGGATTTACGATCTCCTTCATAGGAACATTCTTCATTCCCATTGCCGATATAGCAAAAGTTGCTGAGGTTGGGAAACTTGGAGAGGTTTTAACAAAAATAAATTCAGAAATAGGAAAAACTATTAGCCAAACCAGTAAATTTGTGAAAATTCAAACTGCGGATGCCTATAAAAAGGCTGGTAAGGCATTAGAAGATTTACTACTTCTTTTTAAAACAGGGGGACAAAAACTTCGCGACTTTATCAATAATATTTGGAAAAAGATTGCAGATTGGTTTCTGAAAAACAAGGATGTTATAAAACCTCGTTATGAAGAGATTGCAGACCTTACTTCTAAGGAGTTAGATTGGATGGCATCCCGAAATATTGGCAATTTAGGAGGAAACATATTAAAGGAAACTCAAATTAGAAAACTTAGAGGAACCTTAAAAAATAAAGGATTGACTTTAATTGTAGATGGGGACATTAATTCTATTACTAAGTTATATAAACCTGTTGGAGGATTCAAAACTTTTGAAGACCTAATGCTTTTTATGAAGTCTAGTATTCCCCCTAAGGTAGGGATGTTCAGCGCACAAACCGGTCAGCTAATCTTGACTAAAGAATGTACGGAAATCGTTGCATTCCACGAAATGTGTCATTTAAAGCACTTTGAAGAAGTAGGTGCTGAAGTATATAGAGGGTACAATAGATTAACAAAAGAAATGTATGTCTGGAAACAGATTATAGCCCAAAGAAGCAGATGGACAGAAGCAGAGCTAAACGATGCATTTAATTACATTAACAGAGTGAGAGTCAATGAGTATGGATTAAAACCATTAAAAATAAAATAAAATGAATTATACTGAAGAAAAAATATTAGTAAAGGCAAAAAAGGTTTTAAAAGATTTAAACCCGGCTTACTTTAATGAAGAAAATATCAGCAAAATAGAATACAATGAAAAAGATGAAGTAGCGAGACCTGCTGGTGAAGTTATCAACACTTGGGTAGTGGTGGTAAACGAACCTGTTTTTGATTCTCTTGACTTCCTTGTATTCTCAGATATCTCTGGAGAACCCTTGTACATACAGTCCAAACATTCAATCCATGAAATAAAAAAAGACAGCAACGGGAACTATTATTAAATAATCCTCAGCATATTATCCGGAATAGATTTTTCAAACAAAAAAATAAAACACGACACGTTTTGTCGCATTAACCGCATATATTTGTCTTATAAAACTTTACCATGAATCGCAGTTCTGCTGCACCATAAAAAAAGAGAAATGAAGAAAGATTTTTATCTGACAAGATATGCCTTAATTATAAAAAAATTAGAAAGTTCTCCAGCTACTTATTCCCAGCTGGAGCACTATCTTTTAAACTCTTTCGAATTCCAGGATGCTGGAATCAAAAGTTACTCTATCCGTACCCTGCAGAGGGATATCCGGGAGATTTCTGATCTCTTCAATCTTTCCATCCACAACAAGAAAAAAGGGGACAACCGATATTATATCGAGAGCCGCCCGATCATGGAAGTGGATGAATACAACCAAAAGTTACTGGAATCTTTTCAGGTGAGTAACGCCATGAATACCCACCCCGATTTTTCAGATTTTATATTTTTCGAAAGCCGTAAACCTACTGGTGTGGAGCACTTCTATGACCTGTTCTTCGCCATCAGAAATAAAAGAGTTGTAAGTTTTGAACATTACAATTACAAAAACAAACTGATGACCTCCAGAAAAGTTCATCCTTTAGCTTTAAAAGAATCCAAAGACCGATGGTATCTCATCGCCATTGATACAAAGGATAAAGTTTTAAAATCATTCGGGCTGGATAGAATCAATTATCTGGATGTATCTAAAAATCAGTTCAGAGAGAAATACAAATACAACTTCAGAGAGCATTTCAAAAATGCATTCGGAGTGATGAATCTGGCAGAACAGAAACCACAGAATATTGTATTAAAATGCAGCCGCCATCAGGGAGAATATATCAGAAGTTTTCCGCTTCACCAATCACAAAAAGAGACCAAAGAAACTCCGGAAGAAATCCATTTTGAGTTCTTCCTCCACCCTACTTATGACTTTATGCAGGAGATTCTTTCTTTCGGAAAGGAGGTTACAGTTCTGGAACCGAAAGGCTTAGTTGATGACATCCGCAATCATTTACAGGAATCTTTGAACCGATATCTTGAAAGCTGATTATAAGCAGTAAATTTCATATTTTTTGTTATATTTACATAAATATACCCTTATTGAAAACTCTATCCATTGGCATCAGCTGTTTTATTTCTTCCTTTTTACTGTCACAGCAGAAAGAAGAATTCAGGCTTGTAAAGAATTATTACAACCAGCACAGAAATATGCTGAATAAAGAATTCAAGAAAAAATTTGATGCAGAATCCAATAGCGTAAAAAAGATTGAAATAAAGGGAGATTTTCTCTTTTTCATGAAAAAAATGGACAGCATTGAAAACAATGCAATGATTGGAGCCCTATTAAAGGTCAGAAACCTGGAAGATCTCCAAACCATCAAAAATCCAAGGCTAACCTCATCTAAGAAATTTCAGGATGCAGAAAAGATTGCAGATTATCCCGGAGGGCTTAATTCTTTGAGGCAAGAGGTTGCCAATCTGCTGTATATTGACGGGGTATATTCTGAAGAAAAAATGGTAAAAACAGATGTTGCTTTTATTGTAGAAAAAGATGGAACAGTAAGCAATGTTCATGCACAGGGTGATAATTTCACCTTCAACAGACAGGCTGAAATTGCATTGTATTCCCTGGCGGAAAAATTTTCTCCGGCAATGATAAAAGGAGATCCTATTACTTACTGTTTTAAACTTCCTTTAACTTTAACGATGACGGATTAAATGTTTACTGACGAATATTACATGAAAATGGCTCTGCAGGAAGCAGAAGCCGCCTTAGAAAAAGATGAGGTTCCTATCGGATGTGTTGTGGTTTCCAACAACCGTATTATCGCAAGAGCTCACAACCTCACAGAAACCCTGAACGATGTTACCGCCCACGCGGAAATGCAGGCCATCACCTCAGCTGCTAATTTCCTTGGAGGAAAATACTTAAAAGACTGTACTCTTTATGTAACGATGGAGCCCTGCGTGATGTGTTCAGGTGCCCTTTCCTGGTCACAGATCTCAAAAGTGGTGATTGGAGCACGGGATGAGCAAAGAGGATTTATCAATAAACATCTTTCTCTGCACCCGAAAACAGAAATTATCACGGGAATCATGGAAGCCGAGTGTTCTTCTATTGTAAAAGAGTTTTTTAAAAGTAAAAGATAACCCTGATAAAATCAAGTATATTGGGGCTGAAATAATACCATATAAAAAGCCAGAGGATAATATTCTCTGGCTTTTGTTTTTTATAGAATCCGGAAAGTTTATATTCCTTCTAATCAGTCTTTAAAAATAGAATATCTCACGATGTCAAAATATTCTCCGTCTTTCTTCATTTCCTGTTTCAGAACTGCCTCCTGCTCCATTCCTATTTTCTCCATAATTCTTCCGGAAGCCGGGTTGTGAAGAAAGTGCGTCGCAAAAATTTTATTGAACTCCATTTTTTTAAATCCAAAATCTACAATCGCTTTTGCCGCTTCGGTCACAAATCCTTTATTCCAGTAAGGAATTCCCAGCCAGTATCCCAGTTCTGCTTTATCATCGTCTCTGTCATGCAGCCCGATAGCTCCTAAGATCTGACCTTCTTTATTCCTGATAGCAAAAGTATATCCTGTATGGTTATCAAAAGCTTCTTTTGACATTTTAAGCCATGATCTGGCATCATCTTCCACGTATGGATAAGGAATATTAGAGGTAAGATCAGAAAAAATTCTATGCTGAAGGTATTCAACGATAAAAGGAATATCTTTTTCTTCCAGTTCTGAAAGTATCAATCTTTCGGTTTGTATGATCGGAAATTTATACATGATCGTAAAATTAAGGTTGAGGTTAAGACTAAAGTATTAGCTGGACTAAACCTCAACTTTAATCATTATAATTTATAAATCTTTTCCAAGAAAATAAAGTCCTTTCAAGGTATGAAGCCTGTCCATCACATGAATCTTATCTGTAAGAGGTTTGTAAATATGGGAAACACCACCTGTTGCCACTACAAAACAATCATCATTCACTTCTTCATTGATACGGTCTACAAAACCTTCTACCATTCCCAAAAAACCATATACCATCCCGCTTTGCATACAGGTTACCGTATCCAGTCCTAAAACAGATTTTGGCTTTTTCAGTTCTATATCCGGAAGCTGTGCTGTCTGATTGATCAAAGAGTTCAGTGAGGTAACAATTCCCGGAGCAATAATCACACCTAATGTCTCGCCCGTTTCTGTTACACAACTTGCTGTAAGTGCGGTTCCGAAATCAATAACAATTTTCTTTCTGTTTGGGTACAAATTGTGTGCTGCCACAAGATTGGCATAGATATCTGTTCCCATCTGCTTAGATTTTGCCTGAACACCTGAAGGAGTTGATCTATCAACAATTACAGGAGTAGTCCCGTGAATCTTTTTGATCCCGGAGCTCATTACTTTGGTGAGCTGAGGCACAACGGATCCGATAATTACCTTATCAATTTCTTGTGGATCAATTTTATAGGTTTGATAAAGCATCAGCATCTGTACATAAAGCTCATCTGCCGTTCTGTAAGGTTTTGTATTGATTACCCACGAAATATCACAATTATCACCATTGAAAAGACCAAATCTGATATTGCTGTTTCCTACGTTTATTACAATTGAATTCATTGACATATTTTTCAGAAGAAATGCATTATTTATAATTGAAATTTCTGCTTAATTTTGAGGCAATAAATTTAATAATTTTAAAAAAAAGAATCTGTCATTATCAAACTAAATTACATTGATTCATTTATTTTTTCTTTCTTTAAAACAAATCAGTATATTTAATAACATAACATTATTCGAAACCTCTCATGAGAAAACTTATCATTGGTACTTTATTATGCCTTAGCATCTCTGTTTTTGCACAATCCGGCAATTCGATGGCAAGCATTTTACAAAAAATAAAGAGTCAGTCAAAAATTGATACTCAGGATAAAGTAGTTTATGATCTGATGGATGAGTTTTATCAAAAAAATCTTCAGGCTGACAGTGACGAAATGACTCCCGAGTTTACGCACAGAATTCAAAAAGCAGTTTCTGATCCTAATACCAAAAACATACACCTGCTTTATCTTCTTCTGATGTATCAACAGCATATCAGCCGGGCAGTAGCAGAAGGAAAAAGTCCCAATCCTGAATTTCAGATAGAAACCATGAATCTTCTGGAAAGTGAAACAAAAGAAGTGTATGGAAAGCTCCCGGCGATCATTTACATTTTTAAAACAGAAGCCTTAGATAGCGGCTCAAAAAAGGAAGAAGCAAAAATTACCGTTGCAAACGGATTAAAAGAATATCCTGATTCTATTCCTTTAAAGGTTTATAGTTATTTAAATACGAAAGATGAAGGCTTGAGGCAGGATCTTATTAAAAATCATCCGAATCACTGGATGGTACAGCAATTCGGAATAAAATAAAAAAATCCACAGACTCATCTGTGGATTTTTTTATAGGTTATAATAATTATTTTACTTCAACAAAATTATTCTCCATGTTTACATCGGCAATTCTCTGGCTGAAATCAATTCCAAGAGCAGACAATTGAGATTTTGTGTAAGGAATAGTAAGCGTATATTCTTTCTGTGTCCAAGGCCAATAAGGCATCGTTTTAAAATCACCATAAATATCCTTTTCTTTCCATGTATGCGTCATATTCAATGGAATCTGATAAGTCACTATTTTTTTGTCTGTTGTCATCACACTGAAATCTATCGGCATCGGAACCTGACCATTATTGACTAAAGTAATCGTGGTAGATTTTGCCTCATATTTTACATCCTTAATTCCGTAGTCAATAGTCTTTGTGGTATTGATCCAATAGTTATGGAACCACTTCAGATCCATCCCGGAAACTTTCTGTGCAATGTGAAGGAAATCTCTGTCTGAAGGGTGCTTCATACTCCACTGGTCATAATATTGTTTTAAGGTTTCCGCAAGATTCTGCTCTCCCATAATGTATCCAAGCTGTACCAGATATAACTCCCCTTTTACATAAGAAGCATAAGTATAAGAATTTCCATTATCATGGTGATCTCCCAACCAAACAGCAGGTTCTTCGATTCCTTTTTTAACAAATTTTCTGTAGGCATCTAATCTTTCCATAAAAGGATTTGGTAAATCTTCCGGAAATAGCTGATACATCGTATATCCTTCAGCATAGCTTGTAAAACCTTCATCCATCCATGGACGAACAGATTCATTCGTAGCAAGCATTTGCTGATACCATGAGTGAGATCCTTCGTGAGCCATTAAGCCCAATAAATCTTTAACGTTTTTAGCTTCACCTAAAATCATCGTACACATCCCGTACTCCATTCCGCCATCTCCTCCCTGAATGAATGCATAGGTAGGATATACATATTTTCCAAAGTGAGAATTCATAATCTGGAAATATTTGGTGATATAAGGTTGTGCTTCGCTCCACGCTTTCGTTTTATCATTTTTCTGATAAACCAAATATACTTTAGGTCCTTCCGGAACATTGAAACTTTCTACAGAATAATCTCTGTCTGCACTCCATGCAAAATCAAGAATGTTTTTTGCAGTCCATCTCCAGGTTGCTTTCTTATCTTTTTCTGCCTTTACTTTAGCATTGGCATCGTAGCCTTTTACTTCAGTAGGGTTTTCCAGGATTCCTCCTGCTCCTACTACATAATCTTTGTTGATTTTAATGGTTACATCAAAATCTGAGAACGGAGCATGAAATTCTCTTCCCAGATAATCGAATGTTGCCCAGCCGTCATAATCGTACTCTGCAATTTTCGGATACCACTGAGTCATTGTCATATCTACACCTTCTCTGTTGTTTCTTCCGCTTCTTCTGATCTGCTGAGGGATCACAGAATCCCAATCCATTGTAAAAATAGTGGTAGAATTCGGTTTTATAGGTTCTGCCAGATATACTTTCATAATGGTTTCCTGAACTTCAAATTTCAGGTCTTTTCCATTTTGCTTAATCCAGTGAATATTCTGAGCGCCTTCCTGATCTTTAGGAATGGAAGCTAATCTTGAGATCCCGTCTTTTTGCAGTCTTCCGTCACCATTTTTGCCCTGGGAAGCCACTCTCTGATCCATCATAGAATTGGGCTTGAAAGCATTCCAGTATAAATGAAAATAAACCACATTCAACTCATCGGGCGAATTGTTGGTATATTCTAAAGTTTGTTTTCCCTGATAGGTAAATTTTTCAGCATTAACATCAATATCCATCTTGTACTTCGCAGCCTGCTGATAATAAGCCCCTTGCTGAGCCTGAAATTGTGAAATGATAAACGCAAAAATGATTGCAGCCGATTTTCTCATTTAAAATTTTATTTTTTTCTAAAGGTAGGTAATTTAGATAAGAACCTCAAATAGGAGTTATTTGAAGATTTTATTCTGTTTATTATGGTTTTAGATGGATTTTAATCTGGATTGTTAAATTCTTTTTTGAACTTTATTCGTAACAATTCTTATCTGCCTTTCAACAGTTTTTTGATTAGAGTAATCTGCCCCAGATGATAGTAACAGTGTTCAATCATTCCGTCAATATTTCTTCGGTAGGTTCCGTACTTTTCATCGACAAAAACCTCATCAAGCTTAGAATCAGACATTTGTTCCAGTAATGCTGCAAACTTTTCAGAATCAGTCCGGAGTTTATTCAACAGGTCTTCCCATTGTTGCTGAGATTCTACAGGAGGAAGATCAAAACTGAATTGGTCTTTGATTTCAAGATTACCTCCTTCAAAAACATTGATAATTCCAGCGATATAATAATCAATGTGAAAGGTGAGCATAGCAATGGTGTTCAGGGAATCTACTTTTGCCACCGCCTGTTCCCAGCTCACATCTGAAAGCTGATCTTTAAAATTGGTATTGGCGATCCAGAGACCATCCAGCATAACTTCTCTGAATCTTTTTGATAATTCTGACACTGAACTCATAAATGTTATTTTTGTTTTCTAAAGATAAGTAATTTAACTCCCTTTGATTTTGAAGATAATACAAAAAAAAGATGTCAGCTTTTTAGAAAAACTGACATCCTTTTTGGTTATTATTGTGTTGATATTCGCTACAAATTTGAAAATTATAATACTGATTAACAACTAGTTCACTATATAGAAAATTTTCTTCCATTTTGTTATCGTATTTCTGCTCAGTTGAAAATAATTTGCCAGCTGAAGGTTATTCAGATTATTCTTTTTCTGAAAGTCTAATATTTTCAGGATGGCAGACTTGCTATAGGATCTGTGTTTCTGATTAAAATCTTCTGTTTCTTTATCCGTTTTCCCAAATATTGCCCGGTTCAGTGTTATAATATCTATTGCTGAAAGATTTTCTTTTTCCAGTAAAGGCAGACAGTCTGCTTTTTTCTCAGGATATTTCGCATCAAGAATATCCATGAAGATCTGCTGATAATTAATATTAGATTTTTTCATATTTTTTGATGTTTGATCTTATAAGGTTATCCAATAAAATAAAGACTTAATGATTCTGCCTATTTTCTAACTTTCTGTATTTTTCGATCCATTTGTAAAGAGTCGTTTTTGGTATTCTGTAATCTTCTATTACCTGAAATTTTGTTTTCTTTCCGCTTTCAATGAGTTCCAGTATAAAATCTATAATCTCTCTAGTGTAAATATTTTTTCTGAATTGTGGAAGAACAGTGTTTTTATGGGTGCTCTTTTCAGAAGAAGCTGGTGCATACAATATCAGATGCTGTGTATAAATTCTAAAAAAATCGTATTCCAAAAGTTTGCTCCAACGGAGTAGAACCTCAGCATCTAAGCTTTCTGCTTTATACATTTTGTTTATTTCCTCCTGTGAACATTTCATAAAGCTGCAGATGCGAAATAGGTCTACGCCGCATTCTGTAACTCTTTTTTCAATCATCTTTCCTATATGTATATCTTTAAAATTTGTCATTCTTCAGCTTTTTTAGATTATTAAAAAGATGCAGCCTTCAGTTCTCAATATTTTTTCATCATATTAAAGAAAGAAGCACTGCATCATTATTCAGAACCTGATTTTATATGTTAAAACCCCGCTTTACCTAAAGCATAAGCCATGATATTGTGCAAGAATCTCTCTTGTTGAGTGTCAATCACAGTACCTGCCACTGAGGTATCTCTAAAAGCCCCTTCATCCCAGAAGAAAATAGCTTTCCCTTGGTTTCCGGCAACAAATATTTGAGGAGCAGCTCCATTAGCTGCCAAAAGTGTATATCCTGCAGGCAACTGAGCAGTCGTAACAGCACCAAATGATCCCTGACCAGTTATCAGAGTATTTGTTGTATTACCAAATATTCCATTGTTGATTGCATTTGTATTGGTTGTTGCAGTGCCCACACCAGCACCTACAGCACCTGTGCCTCCAAATGCATTAAACAGACTGGTTCCTGTACCAGAATCAAAAAGGATGATTGCAACTCCTCCTCCATCTACAAACCCTTTGATTTTAGCAGCATCAGCAGCCGTCATATTGGCGAATCCTGTACTTATAACATCATAGTTACTTAATAAGTTGGCCACTGTAAGCCCAGATAAAGTGGATGTGATATTCGTAAAAGTAAACCCATTGAAATTACCTGTATATGTTCCGGCAGTTCCATAATTAGCAGCATTGCTGAGTTGCGAGTTGTACGCTGCCTGTTCAGCACTTCCTATTGCATAGGTAGACCAATACGCAAAACGAACAGTTTTTCTAACAGGTACAGAGTTTGAACAGCTTAAGTTGAGCTTAGCCCACGATCCTGTTAAAGTTCCGGATGCTGATGGTGTTCCACTTAAGTTGTAAGTAATTACTTGTGATTGTCCTGCGTTAAGAGTAGCTGATGCAGGTGTTACAGAAGCTACAGTCACTCCGGTTACGCCACTTAAAGTAAGGTCGCTGGCCTGAAAACCAATTGTAGCCGTAGAGAAGGAATTATTGGTAAGCGTCACAGAAAATGTGGCTCCGGACAATGCTGCTCCTGCAGTATATGTTCCCTGAAATCCGCTTTGAGTACAGTCCGCCGCAATAGTAGGCGTTGTGGAACAAGCGTCACATAAACAGTTTGACCATGCTGTACCATTAAATACTTTCACACATTTCATGCTGCTGTCATAAATAATCGTTCCTTCCGCTACATTTCCTCCCTGGGGGTTTATAATGTTTCCGGTAGAAGCATTGGTAGGCAGCACTAAGCCCATATTATAGGTGGTAGGCTTATTAATATCTAATGCACCTCTGGGTGCTGTTGTTCCGATTCCGACCTGGCTGTTTGCTATTTGAAACAGCATCACTAATAAAATTAATAAATACTTGTTTTTCATAATATAGATTTTAAACTAATTATATTTTTTGCGTTTTTTTAAACTTGAATATTGTTATTTTAGAAATGCCTCACATCCTTTTCAAGATTTTGAAATTTGATAGGAATTGTAAAAGCTTAAGCAGTAAAAAACATGATGAAAGGTGGCGGTCGTGAATAATGAGCCAGCACTTCTTCTTTTACAGGAGATGATGAACGGGCTGAAAAGATGATAACTGATTTTTTTGTAAATGAGTATTTGGATAGATATAAATCTCCGTATACCATCTGAACTTTCTTGACTACAGGATTATTGCTTAAAACCGCAAATCCCAAATAACCTTCAGACAACGTAAAAAATGTATGGCCGCCTTCAAGGGGCTTTAGAAAAGAAACGGCAAGAATCTTTTTTTCAGGATGATAACGTTCAGCTTTTTGACTTTTCGAACTTACATCTGTTCGTTTCTTTTCCGACCTGCGGGCAATTGTCTTTTCTTTATTAAATGTTGAATTTCCAAAATGTTCTACACCATATATATTGACATTTTTTGCAATATAAATTTCAGCTTTTCTGGTACTGATTTTCGTTTCCTTACTACTTGAATCTTTAATATCACCGGAAAAATCATCTGTTGTATAAAGAATAACACCATCCTGTACGCTTACTGCCGGATTATTTTTATTAAAAGTTTGAGAGAATAAAAACACAGAGATGAACTGCAAAAGAAGACCAATAGACATACCGCATCTACGGTATGCTATTGGAAACAAACTTTTTTTCACCAGGATGTTTTTCATCATATAATTAAACAATAGTCCTCTTTAGACTATTATTTAATCCATTGATTTACAAATCAATAATTTTAAAATGAAAATTTTACATCAATATGGGTTTATTGTTGCGTTTTTTCTATACATAAATAACAAACTAATAAAACAGCATATTTACAACAAACTAGAAAGCAGTACTTTAAATTAGCTTGTTTCTCAAAAAAAAGTTTATATTTGCATTATAAAAGTAGTCTAAAGAGGACTACTTTTTTTGTTTTAATTTAGCTGGTAATAATCGCTAAACCCAGCAGAATGACATTCCAATTTTTCCTTTCTAACAATTCTGGTTTACAGAAAAATATCCATCTTAGAATTACTGACAATCAACAAAACAAAACGTATAATTTTTGCACAGATCTTAGTATTTCTGAAGAAAGCTGGGACAAAGAAAAACAGCGTCCCTGCAATATTTATAGGAAAAAGTACAAAATGCTTAATGTAAAACTGGATTGTATAAAAAAGAAAATAACAGGATATATTCATCATAAAGAAGCTGATCATAAAAAAATCCTCAGACGGGAAATATCATGTGAAATACAAAAAATATGTAAAGGAATAGAGGATCCGCTACAGGAAAACACACTCTTATATTACATGCAATGGTACATTGACAGCAAAAAGGATCTCATCTGCCACTCCACTTATAAAAGATATAAAGTTTTTTTCCATCTCCTGGAACGTTTTGAAGGTTTTTTATGTAAATCATTTGATATTGATGATGTTAATTCCGATTTTATAAGGGATTTTATGATTTTTGGAAAGAAGGAAGAATACAGTGAAAATACAACTTACCGTACCATTCATTTTATCAAAACCATTTTAAATTTTGTAGAAAGAAAAGGCATCAGAACCTGTGTAAGGGAACTCGAACTGCGCAGGGAAAAACAAAAGAAAGAGGTGATAACCCTTACAGAAAAGGAAATCACCAAAATACAGAAAACATCCGTTCCGGAAGAGCTGCAAGCCGCAAAAGACTGGCTTCTCATCAGCTGTTATACAGGCCAGCGATTTTCAGATTTTATACGGTTTAATATACAACAGGTACATATTATAGAAGGGAAAACCTGCCTTTCCTTTGCACAACAAAAAACTAAAAAAGAAATTTTCCTTCCTCTACATCCTAAAATACTGCACATCATCGAACGGAATGAAAACTGTTTTCCAAAAACAATGAACATCCAGCACTACAACAGATCCATTAAAGAAATTGCAAAATTAGCCCACCTGAATGAATCTTTAAAATCCCGGAAAAGAATTGGGTACAGAAGCAAGGAAGTACAAACAGAAAAATGGGAAACCTTGTCAAGCCACATAGGGAGAAGGAGTTTCGCCACCAACTTCTATGGGAAAATCCCAACACCACTGCTTATGGAAGCTACAGGACACAGTACCGAACAAATGTTTCTACGGTATATTAATCCCGTAAATAAAGACCGCATTTTATCGCTGAGCAATTATTTTGACACCATTGATAAGGGAAGAATGGTGTATCAATACTAAATACGAATAATACTTGTATCGATCATATAAAAAAACCTCAGATGCAAAATACATCTGAGGCTGATCTTATAATTTTAAATTACAATTATTTTTTAGCAGAAGCTTCTTTCTTTCCACTTCTTAAAATCTTTTCAAGGATTCTTAAAGTGATCAGATATGTTGGCTTTACTCCTGTAAGACCTAAACCTCCTGAAGATAATGTACTTCCTGTTTCCAGTGGATTATCCGATGCATAGTAAGCATACATCACAAACAGATCCGGTGAAATATGATGTCTTATCTTAGATGCTACCTGAATGGCTTTCTGATAATGTGCTCCTTCCATTTCAAGACCAATTGCCTTCCATGAAGTATTCATAAAGTATGATAGAATATCTTTATTCTGAAGAGAAGTTCCTAAAACCGTAATCATTGGTCCTTCAAAAGCTTTTAATTCGTCATCATTGAAATCTTCCAGTTTTAAAGCATTTTCAAAAGGATAATTATCTGCAGTACCTTCAAAGATGTGAGAAGTAGGAATCATAATATCCCCTTTCGCTCCGGTAAGAATACCCGCTTTCCCCATAATGGAAACAGATTTCACATGCATCATGTATACTTCTCCTTTATGTTCAAAAGGTCTAAGCAATTCATCCATTACTTCAAAAGCCTGCTCTCCGAATGCATAATCAAAAACCATCACCACATCATCTCCTCCGAACTTGCAGTCTGCAAATGGTGTATTCTTCAGGTCTGTTTTGCTGAGGTCTATAATCTGTACATCGATATTACTTCCGCTTTTGTCTGCAATATGGATCATCCCTTCATCTAAAGCGTATTTTGAAACTTTATCACGAAGTTCTTTTTTGTTTGAGATCTCTTCGTACAGTTTATAATCCACTTCATGATGCTGTTTCTTTTTAAGGGCATTATTAGCATACAGCATATTTTTCACTGAGTGCATATTGGCAGAAATAATATGTAATGGACGCATGTGAAGATTGTTTTCAAATAAAACCTCTTTCACTTTGTTGGCCCATTTTTCACCAAAATAATGGTGACCTACTCTTTCCTTTAATATAGCACTGAAATGAATTTCTCTTTCTCTGCTTCCTTTTGCATCCTCAAGACTTACTTTTGCTAAGTTGTAGATGATTTTGAATAAGCGGTCAGGATTATGATCATCACCGAAAGTATTGTAAGCTCTTAAGGCCTCATCAAAAGATCTTCCTATTAAAGAAGAAAGATGAATAAGCGCCACCTCTTTTTCTTTTCTGCTGAATTTCTTCTCACCCTTCACTACTTCTTCAATAATTTTGAAAGCACGTGTAGGTTTCCAGTTTTCATCCTGGATAAATGCCAGATTACGGATTTTATCAGCTTCTATAAATAGGAATGTAAGGTGGGTAAGAATGTCATAAATTTCGGAACGGCCCAAAAGAACCTCAATATTCATCTGGTGTTCGTCTATTCTATAACAGTTTCTTCTTCTTTTCTTTGGAACAATAGGTTCGAAACTTCCTTTATCAAACCCTTCATCAGATGTAAGATGAATAAAAGCACATTCTTCAATCCCTTCCGGAAGCCTGTCTAAAACATACATCAAACCGTCAAGTTCCAATTTGCTTGGAATATTCATGGTTCCATAAATTTCCGGATTGATCGTCTTCAACAAACTTCTGATACTCTCTCCTGAAACTCCTCCCGGCTTGAAAAATCCTCTATAAAATAAGTGTCTCATAGAGATGTATAGTCTTTCAATAGCCTCTGTGGTTTCTCTTGCTCTAGAATTTGTCATAAAATAAATTTCACACAAATATACAAAATCTTTACCCATTTTATTTTAACTGTCTTTTAATAAGTAGCTTAATCCCGCGGAATTATTGTAAATTGTACACCATATTATCTATTTACATCTATACCTTTACAAACAACCTTAGAATCTCATATTTTAAGTAGTAAATCACAAAACACCCCATTCAAAAAAGACCAAACAACTGTTTAATTTATATAAATTTTCACAACACCCCTAAAATTTTTAGGGTTAAAATGTTTTCAATTCATTTTTTTTGTAAATTTGCCCTGTAAAAATTCAACCCAATTATGTCAACCTTAAGATTCAAAGCATTAGAAACCCTTCCATTTAAGGATTTCAGAAAAGACAACTCTGTTGAGATCCCTGCGAAATTATCAGAGCTATTCTGCAAAAATGTTTTCTCAGAAGAAACCATGAGAGAATATTTAACGAAAGAAGCATTCGGTTCTATCATGGATGCGATTAAAAAAGGAACTAAAATCCAGAGACATATTGCAGATCAGGTAGCTGTAGCAATGAAAGACTGGGCAATGAGCAAAGGTGTAACACACTATACGCACTGGTTCCAGCCTTTAACAGGTACTACTGCAGAAAAGCACGATTCTTTCTTTACTCCAATTGAAGGAGGTAGAGCTATCGAAAGATTCAGCGGAAATATGCTTATTCAGCAGGAGCCTGATGCATCGTCTTTCCCAAATGGTGGTATCAGAAATACTTTTGAGGCAAGAGGTTATACGGCTTGGGATCCTACATCTCCGGCATTCATTATGGGAACTACGCTGTGTATTCCTTCCATCTTCATCTCTTATACAGGAGAAACACTGGATTACAAAGCACCACTTTTGAGAGCTTTGAACGCTGTAGATGAAGCTGCAACGAATGTAATGCAGTATTTTGACAAAAACGTAACGAAGGTAACTCCTACTTTGGGTTGGGAGCAGGAATATTTCCTAGTTGATTCAGCATTATATCAATCCCGTCCGGACCTTGTATTAACAGGCAAAACATTATTAGGACACTCTCCTGCAAAAGGACAACAATTGGATGACCACTATTTCGGTTCTATTCCTACAAGAGTAATGAACTTCATGAAAGAGTTGGAAATCGAATGTATGAAATTGGGTATCCCTGCAACAACAAGACATAACGAGGTTGCACCAAACCAGTTTGAGCTTGCACCAATGTTCGAAGAAGTGAACGTTGCTGTAGACCACAACTCTTTGTTGATGGACATCATGGCAAGAGTAGCTCACAAGCACCACTTCCACATTCTTTTCCACGAAAAACCATTCGCTGGAGTAAACGGAAGCGGAAAACACAACAACTGGTCTTTAGCAACAGATACTGGTGAAAACCTACTAAGCCCTGGAAGAAATCCAAAGAAAAACTTACAGTTCTTAACATTCTTTGTGAACACCATTAAAGCAGTTCACGAGTATGCAGACCTTTTAAGAGCAAGTATCGCTTCTGCAAGCAACGACCACAGACTTGGTGCCAACGAAGCTCCACCGGCAATTATTTCCGTATTCATCGGAACTCAGTTGTTCAGCGTATTGGAAGAACTTGAAAAAGTAACGAACGGAAAATTATCTCCGGAAGAGAAAACAGAATTAAAATTAAATGTAGTTGGAAAGATTCCTGAAATTTTATTAGATAATACTGATAGAAACAGAACTTCCCCATTTGCATTTACAGGAAATAAATTTGAAATCAGAGCGGTAGGTTCTTCTGCAAACTGTGCAGAGTCTATGACCGTAATGAACACTATTGCTGCAAAACAACTTAATGATTTCAAGAAAGAAGTGGATGCTTTAATTGAAACAGGTCTTAAGAAAGACGAAGCCATCTTTAATGTATTGAGAGAATACATCAAGCAGTGCAAAAACATCATGTTTGAAGGAGACGGATATTCTGATGACTGGGCTAAAGAAGCTAAGAAAAGAGGATTAAACAACCTTAAAACAACTCCTGAAGCTTTAAAGCAGGAAATGGATAAGAAATTCTTAGACCTATATGAAGAAATGGGAATTTTCAACCACAGAGAAGTTGAGGCGAGAAACGAAATTAAATTAGAGAAGTACTCTACTGTTATTGATATTGAAGCAAGAGTGTTAGGTGATATCGCAAGAAACCACATCATTCCTTCTGCCTTAAATTATCAGAACAGATTAATTGAAAACGTGAAAGGTCTTAAAGAAATCTTTGGTGATAAAGAATTCAAGTCTTTAGCAAAAGAACAAATGAGTTTAATTACAAGCATTTCTGAAAATGTTTCTAAAATTAAACTTGGTGTTGAAGATCTTCTTAAAGCAAGAGAAGCAGCAAAAGGTATTTCAGACAGCCAAAAACAGGCAGAAAGCTATTGTAACAAAGTAAAACCATTATTCGATCCTATCAGAGAAGCTTCTGATGCATTGGAAATGATGGTAGACGACGAGCTTTGGCCGATGACAAAATACAGAGAAATGTTGTTTACAAAATAACGTCCTGTAAAGTTCCATATTAGTTTAAATTCCCCGTTTTCCGGGGAATTTTTATTTAACCTAAAATACTAATAGACAAAGACTTCTATAACTTCAAATTTGATACAGAATTTAATTCTACTTTTGCTCTCATTATGAAAATCCTGATCATAGAAGACAACCATGAGCTTGCCCAAAGTATGAAATATTACCTTGAAGGTGAAAGCTACATCTGCGAATGTGCGTATCATTACCATGAAGCTTTAGAAAGACTCAGCTTCAACTCATATGACTGTATTCTACTTGACATTATGCTGCCTGACGGAAACGGATTAAATATTTTGAATTACATTAAAACTGAAAAAATCAACAGCGGAATCCTTATTATTTCTGCTAAAAATGCGTTGGACGATAAGATCAACGGGCTTGAAAAGGGTGCCGACGATTACATCACAAAACCGTTTCATCTACCGGAATTACACGCCAGATTAAGAGCCGTATACCGCAGAAAAAAAATGGATGGTTACAGCGAAGTAAAATTCAATGAAATCATATTAAATACAGACACTTACGAAGTAATCATTCACACGGCAAGACTGGAAGTCACCCAAAAAGAATTTGAATTGCTGTTGTATTTTCTGGTGAATAAAAACCGCGTGTTATCCAAGCAGTCTATCGCCAATCATCTTTGGGGTGATTATACCGATAATTTAGCTAATTTCGACTTTGTTTATCAGCACGTTAAAAATCTAAGAAAAAAAATAGGAGCTGCGCACGGCAACGATTATATTGAAACCATCTACGGATTGGGATACAAGTTCAATGCTTTAAAATATAGTGTTACATGAATTTATTGAATAAAATATCAGTCTGGTTTATTGCCATTATACTACTCGTTACTCCTGTAAGCATGTACATTTCGTATACCAGTATAAAAAAACGTCTCGATAACATTGAAATAGAAAGACTTAAGCACGTTAACATCTTCGTGATTAATCAAATAAAAAAGGGAGAAGATCCCGCAAAAACATCTCAGGGACTTCCAATCTCCATTAGCTTACAAAGTAAAAAAAATATTTCTTCCGAACCGGAAGTTATTCATACCTGCCTGGAAAACAAAGGGGTTTCCAATAATGAATGTAAAATCCAGGTCAATTCTTATACAAAAGTTGATGACAAAATTTATAAAATTTCTTCATACGGCTACGTTTCCGCTACGCAGCAGATCATGAGCGGAATGCTGGTTGCTCTTTTCTGGAAATTATTATTAATCACACTCATCGTTTTTATCACGGCAAGAATTTTATCTAAATTCATATTAAAGCCTTTTCATCATGCTATCAATGCACTTCAGCAGTTCAGTATTCAGAAAAAAGAACGTCTGCAGCTTTCAGAGACAAGCACCAAAGAGTTTAAAAAACTTAATGAATTCTTGAAAACAATGACAGACAAAGCATTGGAAGACTATGCTTCTGTGAAGGAATTTTCAGAAAACGCTTCCCATGAAGTTCAAACTCCTTTAGCCATTATTCAAAGTAAGATAGAATTGCTGGCAGAAACAGAGATCAATGAAAGCCAGGCTATTCTGTTGACAGACATTCAAAATTCCATTGATAAATTAAGCAGAATAAACCGCTCATTAATTCTCTTAACCAAACTGAACAACAATGAATTTTTAACGAACAAGGAGCTGAAATTCTGTACTGTTGAAAAGGAGGCATTATGCATGTATGCTGACCACCTCGCATTGAAGAACATTACGTTAAACAGGAATTGTGAAAAAAGTGTTTTCATCAAAATCCATCCTACATTAGCCGAAATTCTTTTGAGTAATCTTCTTTCAAATGCCATCCGCCATAATCTTGAAGGAGGAAAAATTGAAATTAACTTAACACACAATTATTTTCAAATTAACAACACCGGACTTCCTCCTCATGTTCCGACACAGGAGCTGTTCAAACGATTCAAAAAAAGCAATCAGTCCCAGGAAAGTATCGGTCTTGGCCTTTCTATTGTGAAACAAATTTGTGAAGTCAATGACTTTTCTGTTCATTATGATTTTGCTGATGGCTGGCACAGCATTACCGTTTATTTTGACAATACCAACATGCACGAATCTTCCATTTCTGAAAGAATATTAACAGAAAACCCAATCGCTTTTGAACCCGTAGAACAGATGATAAATTTTGCTAAATAACGATTCTCTTCATCACTTTCCCCAACTTCAAATTTGCTTCAAAATGTATCTTTTACTTTGAAAAAAGAAAAATACGTTAGATGCTTTCAAGAGTTTTTATTCTCGCATTATTATCCGTTTTTTTTACGAACACAACAAAAGCACAGCAGGTTCTTACCCTCCAGTCTGCGCTGGAAACAGCTGTTCAAAATTACGGATCCATCAAAGCCAAAGAATCTTATCGGCTATCATCGAAGGAATCAATAGAATTGGCAAAACGGCAATATCTGCCTAATCTTAACATTAGTATCCAGCAGGATTACGGAACTGTCAATGGACAAAACGGTCCTTTGTATGGTTTCGGAGGATATGGAGCAGCCTCATCCGGACTTCCTCTTCCCGATCAAAACTGGAATGCTTCTTTCGGAGCTTTATATCTGGCCAACGTCAACTGGGAGTTTTTCTCTTTTGGAAAGGCCAAACAAAGAGTGAAAGTGGCGGAATCTAAAAATCAGAGAGACACCAAAGATGTATCGGATGAAATCTTCCAGCATAAAGTAAAAGTAACAGCCGCTTACCTGAATGTTTTAGCAGCTCAGAAATTAAAACTTTCCTACGCCAGAAATCTGGGAAGAACCGATACCATCAGAAGAATTGTTGAGGTGAAAGAAAAAAACGGCATCGTTCCCGGAGTTGATTTATCTCTTGCAAAAGCGGATTATGCCAATGCAATGATCACTTACACCAAAGCAAAGGACAACGAACAGGAACAGGAAAACAAATTGGCCCAGCTATTGGGAATTCCCGCTCAGGAATTTGTACTGGACAGCACTTTACTGAAAAGAATTCCGGCAGATTTCCCAACAGAAAAGAGTACTTCCCTGGAAAGCCATCCTTTATTGGCTTTATACAAAAGCAGAATTGATGTCAGCGAACAGGAAAAACAATTCCTTAAAACCCAGTATTATCCATCATTTTCAATGGTTGGTATTATTCAGACGAGAGGTTCAGGATTCGGGAATAATTATGCACAAAATCAGAATGATTTTTCATCTTCTTATTGGGATGGTGTTCATCCTACAAGAAGCAATTATCTGCTCGGGATTGGTGTTTCCTGGAATTTCACACAAACGTACAGACTCTCAAAGGAAATAAGTGCTCAGGATTACGTAAGCCAGGGTTTAAAACATGAATATGATCTTGCAGAACAGCAACTAAAAGCCCAGCTGGATTTATCTGATAATAAATGGAAAAATGCAGTCCTGATTTATGATCAGGTCCCAATTCAGCTCAAATCTGCCAATGATGCTTATATCCAACGTTCTGTTTTATACAAAAATGGATTAACTGATCTTGTGGATTTATCCCAAGCTATTTATGCACTCGTAAGAGCCGAAACCGACAGAGATATTGCCGTAAGCAACGTCTGGAATGCTTTATTATTAAAAGCAGCCGCAATGGGCGATTTCTCTGTATTTGAAAACGAACTGTAAGATGAATATCAATTATAAATCAATAGTATCTCAATGAACTTAATAAGATTTGCATTAAGAAAACCCATTACGATTTTAGTGATTGTTGCCGGACTTTTTTTCTTCGGAATCCGGTCGATGAACTCTATTAAAGTCGATATCTTTCCAAAACTGGATTTACCGGTAATTTATGTTTCCCACCCTTTCAGCGGGTATACCCCACAGCAGATGGAGGCATTTTTTGCCAAACAATACATCAATATTTTCCTTTTTGTGAATGGGATTAAAAGTATTGAAACCAAAAATATTCAGGGACTTACGTTAATGAAAATTAATTTCTACCCCGGAACCGATATGGCTCAGGCCGCAGCAGAATTAAACTCATTTTCCACCAGAATCCAGGCGGCATTTCCACCAGGATCCAACCCTCCTTTTATCATTCGCTTTGATGCTTCCACCCTTCCGGTGGGGCAGCTCGTGTTAAGCAGTGATAAGAGATCAAACAATGAACTGCTGGATCTAGCCAATGTTTATGTACGTTCCACATTTACTTCCATTCCGGGAATTGTTTCATCACCTCCTTTTGGGGGAAATATCCGCACAGTTGTCATTAATGCTAATCCTGACTTGCTCCGGCAGCATAACATGACCCCCGACCAGCTTGTGGAAGCCCTTCGTTTGAACAACCAGACCGCACCTTCCGGAAATGTAAGGATCGGAGACAAATATTATATCACTCCCACCAATACGATGATTAAAAACGTAAAAGATTTCGAGAACATTCCTTTGTACAAAGGCAGTGTCCAGAATCTTTATTTAAGGGATGTTGCCACAGTAACCGACGGAGCAGATATGACCTCCGGTTATGCTTTGGTAAACGGCCGCCGTTCGGTGTATCTGAGTATTGCTAAGAGTGCCGATGCCTCGACTTGGGATGTTGTGCAGAATTTAAAGAAGCAATTGCCACAGATTCAATCCAATCTTCCGGATGATGTGAAAGTCAGTTTTGAATTTGACCAGTCAACCTATGTAATTAATTCTGTGAAGAGTTTACTGAGTGAAGGAACTATCGGAGCCATACTCACCGGATTGATGGTTATTTTATTCCTCGGAGACATCAGGGGAGCATTGATTGTAATTCTTACCATTCCTACCTCTATTATTTCGGCGGTTTTATTTCTAAATCTTTTCGGTCAAACTATTAATATCATGACCTTAAGCGGACTTGCACTCGCCATTGGAATTCTCGTGGATGAAAGTACCGTTACCATAGAAAACATTCACCAGCATCTGGACATGGGCAAACCAAAATCCCTTGCCGTTTGGGATGCCTGCAAGGAAATTGCCTTTCCAAAACTATTAATTCTATTTTGTATTCTTGCTGTTTTTGCACCTGCATTTACGATGGGAGGAATTCCGGGATCTTTATTCCTACCTCTTGCATTGGCCATTGGGTTCAGTATGATTGTTTCCTATTTCCTTGCACAGACTTTCGTTCCTGTGATGGCAAACTGGATCATGAAAGTAAAGCACCACAAAGCAAAAGACGGTCATGTTCTGACAGATTCCGAAGAACTACAAAGAGCCGGATTAAGTGATGAAAGTGATACATGGAGCCAGAAAGAGATTCTTCTGCAAAACGAAGACAGCAACCGTGACGGAAAAGTAAGTATGTTTGAAAAAATCCGTTTCCGATATCTGAAGTTTTTAGATAGAATCATGCCTTACAGAAAAATCGTGGTCTCTGCCTATATTCTATTGATGATGGCAATGGTGGCTCTATTCTTGAACAGCATTGGACGAGACGTTCTGCCACAGGTAAATGGAACTCAGTTTCAGGTAAGAACGCGTATTCCGGATGGAACAAGGATAGAAAAAAATGAACTTCAAACCTTAAAATTATTAGATGGAATCAAAGAAATTGTTGGTAAAGACAATGTTTCAATCACCTCTGCCTATGTAGGAACACACCCTACTCTTTTCTCGGTAAGTCCGATATACCTTTGGATGGCAGGTTCTCATGAAACCGTTTTACAGGTAGGATTAAATGAAGACTACCATACCAATATGGATGATCTGAAAGACAAGATCAGAGAAAAAGCAAAAAGCATTAATCCTGATATGAAATTATCTTTTGAGCCTATTGAATTAACAGAAAAAATACTTAGCCAGGGATCTCCTACCCCGATTGAAGTAAGACTATCAGGAAGAGATAAAAGTGTGAACGAGGATTATGCTAAAAAAATAGAAGCCGAACTTAAGAAAATTCCGTACTTAAGAGATGTTCAGATAGGTCAGTCTATAAAATATCCTGCACTCGACATCAATGTTGACCGTGTTCGCGCGGCTCAGCTGGGTATTGACATGTCTGATGTTTCACGCTCATTGGTAGCTTCCACTTCATCGTCAAGGTTTACGGAAAAAAATATCTGGACAGATGAAAAAGCGGGTTACAGCTACAACGTTCAGGTTCAGATTCCTGAAAATAAAATGAACAGCAAAGAGGAAATTGCAGGAATTCCGTTACTGAAAAATTCTAACAGACCAAATCTTGGTGATGTAGCTACGATTAAAAACAGCTTCACTTATGGAGAAACCGATAACCTTGGAGCAATGCCAACACTCACTGTTACAGCCAATCTAAATCACACCGATTTAGGAACAGCTTCCAGAGATGTTCAAAAAGTAATTGATCATATCGGAGAACTTCCGAGAGGTCTTAATGTTCAACTAATTGGCTTAAGCCAGACTTTAAATGAAACATTAAGCAGCTTACAATACAGTTTGATTATTGCTATTGTTGTGATATTCCTCATGCTTGCCGCTAACTTCCAGTCTTTCAAAGTGTCAGGAGTTGTATTGGTAACTGCACCAGCGGTTTTGGTAGGATCTTTAGCATTATTAATTATCAGTGGATCAACGCTTAACCTCCAATCCTACATGGGAATCATCATGTCTGTCGGAGTTTCCATTTCAAATGCTGTATTGTTGATTACCAATGCGGAACAATTAAGAAAACATAACGGAAATGCCTTACTTTCAGCCAGAGAAGCCGCCGCGTTGAGGTTAAGACCTATCGTAATGACAGCATTAGCAATGGTTGTGGGAATGGTTCCTATGGCATTAGGACTGGGAGAAGCCGGAGATCAGGTTTCACCATTGGGAAGAGCTGTAATCGGAGGTCTGGTTGCTTCTACATTTGCTGCCCTTTTCATCCTTCCGCTTGCATTTGCATGGGGACAAGGAAAAGCGACTACTCAAAGTGTTTCCCTTGATCCTGAAGATGAGGAAAGTATTCACTTTATGCCTGAAATTGTAAAATAAGTAACCTTAAGCTATTAAAAATAAAAGATGAACAAATTATATAAATATTTAATTCCGGCAGTACTGATTTTCAGCCTTCAAAGTTGTGGTCATGAGGAAAAGAAGGAAGCAAAAAAATCTACAGAACCTTCAGCACCGGAAATAGAAACGGTAAATCCCAGACAGGAAGACTTTTCTTCCTCCACTGCTATTCCGGGAGAATTGCAGCCTTATCAGAAAGTGGATGTTTATGCCAAGGTAAGCAGCTTTGTTAAAAAACTGTATGTGGATGTCGGAAACGAAGTAAAAGCGGGTCAGTTACTGGCCACTTTAGAAGCTCCTGAGATCAATTCTCAGCAAAGTGCTGCTTCATCAGCTTTAAAATCAAAAGAAGCCCTTTATATTGCCAGCAAAGCGAAATATGACCGTTTAAAAGAAACGAGCAAAACTCCCGGAACCATATCCGCTCTTGATCTGGAGCAGGCTTTAGCTGCACAGAAATCTGATATGGCACAGTTGGAAGCAGCAAAAGCATCCTATCGTGAAGTTGCAGATGTTAAAAATTATCTGCAGATCAGAGCACCGTTCAGTGGAAATATTGCAACGAGAAATGTAAGTGCGGGTGCTTATGTAGGGCCGTCAGGAAAAGGCTCTGATCTTCCGATGTTCAGTCTTGTACAGCAGGATAGACTTCGTCTGGTTGTGAATGTTCCGGAATCTTACACCGGATTATTGAATAAAAACGGAGATATTAAATTCTCTATCCAGTCTATTCCCGGAGAAACTTTCATGGCAAAAGTATCGAGATTTGCAGGAGCTTTAGACAACAAATTACGTTCCCAATGGGTGGAAATGGATGTCTATAATAAAGACAAAAGGCTTTTACCGGGAATGGTCGCCAATGTTATTCTTCCTTTGAGTGAAAACAGTAAATCATTGTCTGTTCCTACTTCTGCCGTGCTAAATTCTACTCTGGGAGTATTCGTCATTAGAGTAGAAAAAAATACTGCACATTGGGTTCCTGTGACATCAGGAATTGCCAATGGTGAGACTACAACGATTATCGGGCAGGTATCACCTAGCGATGTGATAGTTAAGAGCGCATCAGAGGAAATCCGTGACGGGCAGAATATTAGAATTAAAGCCCCGAAATAGGCTTATAATAACGTTTTTATTAACAAAAATTATAATCCGTTTTTTAGACTTAAAAATAGAAAGAACATACTGATTCAGGATAAACCGAAATGAGTTTGTTAAAGAATCTTAATAAAAAAAACCGCACACTTACCAAAAATAGGCTGTTGCGGTTTATTTTTCTTTAACATATGTAAATAATATGTTAAAATGTGTTAAAGTAAGAGCCTGATAATTATCATAACAGGTGTCTTTTGCTCGGAATCTCTACTTTTGTAATGCTTTTGAAAATAAATATTCCTTTTTAACACGGATAATCAAATATATATGAAGAAAAGAGTTTTGTTTTATTTAGTTGCTTTAGTTACTACAGTTTCATTGCAATCGTGTGCTACAAATTATGTGGTTTCAAAACCAGCAACTTACACAAAAGAATACAAAACAGATGCCAAACTAGCTTCTATAGATAACAAAAAAATGGAGCAGGATAGGCAGAAACTTATCGACTCTTTCCTGGCTGAAAAGGCTGCATCTATCGCTAGTGCTAAAAAAGCAGTTAAGAATTCTGAGATTGCGAAAGTAATCAAACATAATAAAACCATTGACGGTATCCTTGAAGAAGCTGAAACATACCTTGGGACTCCTTACAGATACGGAGGGACAACCAGAAACGGTATAGATTGTTCAGCTTTTGTTCTTTCTGTATTTGGAGCAGCAGCAGGGCTTAGCCTACCTAGAGTAGCAGCATCTCAGTCTCAGGAGGGTGAAAGAATTGAAAAAGGAGACCTACAGAAAGGAGATTTGATTTTCTTTTCTCATGGAAGAAGAATTTCTCACGTAGGTATTGTAGAAAGTGTTTCTGAAGAGGGTGAGATTAAGTTTATCCACGCAGCAACATCAAAAGGAGTAATGATTTCTTCACTGAATGATTCTTATTGGGGACCTAAGTTCAGATTCGCTAAGAGAGTGATCAACGAAGAAGGAGAAGCTTACAATAACTTAGCAGCTACTGCTATTCCTACACCCGCAAATTTTTAATTTTATAAATAATTGATTTAAATAATGAAGCCATCAGATTCTGATGGCTTTTTTATATGTGTTATTTGAATTAAGTTTCGGCTGAAGTGGAATATATATTTAAAGAAAAAGCAGGTTAAAACCCGCTCTTATTAATTCAATATCTGTATTTTTATACGTGATCATTACATAGCCGGAGAGATCAGCTGTTCTTGTCAATTTCAATATCCAGCTTATAGAGAAGTCCATAGATTTCAGATAGTGAAAATCTGGCTTTTTTAAGCCTGTTTAAAGCCGGATCTATTGAATAATTAACCGAGGTTCGAAAATCTGCCTTTTCAAGATTTGTGGCATCAAAAACAGCGCCTGACAGATCGCAATTACTAAAGACTGCATTTGACAAATCAGACTCGGTGAAATCTACCTCAATGAGCTTAGAATTTTTGAAAACCGTTTTCTTAATAGATGTCTGATAAAAAACTGAATTATTCAAAGCACTTCCTTCAAATTTGAAAGATAATCCGAACGGGTTACAATCTGTAAACTGCAGACCGAACATTTTGCATTCTTTGAAAACTACATCATGAAAAGCAGTCTTCACAAGCTTTACCATGCTGAGGTTACACTCGATAAACCCACAGTCTGAAAAGCTGAATCCGGATAGATCCCCATACTCAAAATTACAGTTTCTGAATATACAGTTTTCATATTCGCTTTTTTCTGAAGGATGTTGCGTGAAATCTGTGTTCTCGAAATTTTCGTCCGAGAAATAGGATTGTTTCATAAAAAATTATGTTGATAAAATTGATTTTTCGCCCTCCGATTTTACAGATTGATTTTGAAAATGAATCGTAAGCAAAACAATGGTAAACTCCCGTCATCCATCATCCAGCTTCCCTCTTCTACACCAAACTATTCTTATCCGAATAATTAAGTTTAAAAAAGATAAAAGTCATCATCGAGAAGGCCAATAAAGAACTTCCTCCATAACTGAAATAGGGAAGCGGAATTCCAACAGTCGGGAAGAGCCCCATAACCATCCCTAAATTGATCGAAAAGTGCATCAGCAGAATGGATGCAAAACAATACCCAAATACACGATTAAAAGTGGATTTCTGCTGCTCTGCCAAATAGTAAATCCTTCCGATATAGATCATATAACAAAGGATAAGAACTGCACTTCCTATAAAGCCCCATTCTTCTCCTACGGTACAAAAAATATAATCGGTTTCCTGCTCAGGAACGAATTTCCCTTGGGTAACAGATCCCTCACGGTAACCTTTACCCCAGATTCCCCCGGATCCGATAGCTGTTTTGGAATACAATAAGTTGTAACCGGAAGTATCTCTGAATGCCTTTTCCCCTTTATAAAGAACCTCAATTCTTTCTCTCTGGTGCTTAGGCAGTTTTTCTAAAATATAAGGAGACCCGAAAGCCAGTCCGCACAGCAAAAGAATAGATCCTGAAATTCCCGAAATAGAAATCACATCCCAGGACATCCTATGATAGTTCATGGCAATCATAACACCCGCAATGACTAAAACAGCCACTGCTACATAAACAGGAGGAATCGCCAATGAAATCAGAAAAACACCGGCAAAAATAAATCCGACAGTGAATAAAAGGCCACTTAACCCCTCTCTATATAATGCAATGAAGAATGCAATAAATACAAGCATGGATCCTACATCCGGAATGGCAAGAACCACTGCTGCCGGAATACCAATAATGGCTAAAGTCGTCCATAAAGACTTTTTATTTTTAAGATTAAAATCTGGCCCGGAAACATAGTTCGCCAACATCAGTGCCGTACCTATCTTTGCAAATTCCACAGGCTGCATGGTAAAACTTCCAAATTTGTACCAGTTCTTCTGTCCAAGGATTTCTTTACCAAACGGGAAAAGACCTATCAGCAGCAAAACACCGCCAATATAAATGATCCCGGCCATATTCTCAAAGAACTTACTTCTGCTAAAGAAGATGATCAATCCCACGAATAAAGAGATACAGAAAAACACTAATTGTTTCTCGCCCAGTTTCTGGTCAACACTGTAGATATTTGCAATCGCGAAAATGCAAAGCAGGAAATACAGCCCAAGGCCCAGTTTATCTATTCCTTCCGTCCATTTCATTGCTTCACAGGTTTTTTTGCAGTGTTATTCTTTTTAGCGTCCTCTTCTATTTTCTTTTGTAGTTTGGCTTTTTGCTGTTTCACCAGCTCCAGACTATCTTTTATTCTTTTTTGTTTAATTGAATCAGGTTTAGGATCAACATATAACCCTTTGCGTTTCAAGTCCGCAATCCATTGCCTTTTATATTCCGGCATGAAACTCGAGGTGATCATTTTTTTATAAAGATTTTCTCTTTTCAAATCACCTGTAATATATTTTTCAGCAATTACCGTACAAGCCGGCCCTGCCCATGTAGCTCCGAATCCGGCATGCTCCATTACTGCTACTACTACAATTTTAGGCTTATCAGCAGGAGCAATCAACACAAAGATAGAATTATCCTTCCCTTGCGGAACCTGCGCAGTACCTGTTTTAGCCAATTGTGTAAAATCATTGGATTTCAAGCCTCTTGCAGTTCCTCTCAAAACTACCGCTTCCATACCTTTTAGAACCGGTTCAAAATGTTTTGGATCAACTAAAGTCTGATGTTTAACTTTAAATCTTTGATCAGGATTTGGTTTTCCATCAATTGCTTTTACAATATGAGGGGTATAATACCAGCCTCTGTTAGCAATAGCAGCCACATAATTAGCAAGTTGAATAGGCGTTACCAAAACATCTCCCTGTCCCATTCCATTATAAATAGCACCGGTTGACATTTCATCCCAGTTTTTAAAATCAGTTTTTTGGGAACCACTGGCTTTCATGATGGCTTTAAATCTTTTTTCGTAAAAATCCCCTGAAGGTATTCTTCCCCTTGCACCCACAGCAAAATCATTATTCAAAAACTCTCCTACTCCAAAACTACTCATGATCTTTTTCCATTCATCAACACCTTTTGAAGGATTTCCCGGATATTTTTTGATAATGGCAATAAATGCATATGTGAAAAAACAGTTACTGGAAACCTGAATGGAAGGAATAAGCGGATCTGCTCCACCATGCCCTTTAATCCTTTTCCCTTTATAGAAAAATCCGCCTCCACAAGGAAAAATAGTTTTTTCATCCATTACTCCCATCTGCATTGCAGCCAGGGCAGTCAACAATTTGAAAGTCGATCCCGGAGGATATCCCGCCTGTAAAGAACGGTCGAAAGTAGGTTTATTTTCGTAAAGTGTGTCTTTTGAAAGGGCGTATAAATTTTTTGACTTATAAGGTCCTGTGAAAAGGTTCGGATCAATATCCGGTCCGGTTGCTGCCACTAATACTTCCCCATTATTGGGGTCTAAAGCTACAATTGCACCGTGTTTGTTGACCATCATTTCTTCAGCTGTCCTCTGAAGATCATAATCTATAGTTAACGTGATATCTTTACCAGTAATCACATCTTTGTCCAAAGATCCGTTTTTGTAAGAACCAATATTTCGGAGCCTGATATCTTTCTGGATGTACTTCACTCCTTTTACGCCGCGAAGTTCTTTTTCGTAGGACTTTTCAACGCCCGTTTTCCCGATAAAGTCACCGGGTAAGTAGTATGCAGAATCTTTCTTTATCTCACGCTCATTTACTTCACTGGTATATCCCAAAAGGTTACCCGAAGTGGAAACTTCATATTGTCGCTGAGGTCTTTGTACAATATTAAAAGCTGGGTATTTAAAAATAATTTCCTGTACTCTTGCGATGTCTTCCCTGCTCAGATCCTTCAGGAAAGTCATTGGAGTAAGTTTAGAATAATACTTCTCCTTTTTAATAACATCAATTCTTTTGATAAAATCACCTTTGGAAATCTTCATCAAATTACAGAATCCCAGCGTATCAAAATCAGGACGCATTAAAGCCTGTGTAAAAGAGACTTCATAAGCAGGCTGATTTCCTACCATGATTTTACCGTTTCTGTCGAAAATAACTCCACGCTGAGGAATGACATATTCAGTTTTGATAGAGGTATTGGCTGCATTTAATGCATAACGGTCTGTAAATAACTGTAAATAAGCAAGCCTCGCCACAAAAATGAGGGCGATAGTAACAAGGATGGAAAAAATTTTTAAATAACGTGTGTTCAAACTTTTTGTTTGATTTTAAATATTAATGCGTAGATGACTATAAAGATAAACGAAATTACACTCGTCACCAACACATTAAATAATATTTCAAAAAACCTACTAAACTTAAAGAACTCGATATACTGTACTAAAAGCTGATGCAGGAAGATACTTGAAAATAAAAACAGCAAAAACTGCGCCCATTGAAGGGACTGAAAAGAGAAAAAGTCCGTAGACGTATCTGTGGAAGTCCTGAAGATCAACGTTCTGAAATAAGCAATCAACGTTGTTGCAAATGCATTGATCCCCCACGAATAGAGGAAACCGTCAATAGACAGTCCTATTAAAAAGCTCAATGCCAGGAACTGAAATTTATTTCTGAAAAATGGATAGAACATGACAAATACAGGATATAATACCGGAGTATATTTCCCGAAAAGCGTAATCCTGTTCAATACAAATATCTGTAATGCAACAAGAAAAATCATGATCAATATATCGGTAAATAAAGTCCTGCTAATCATTTTCTTTTTTTATTACAGCCTGCATAGTGTCCTGAATCTTCTGCACTTCTGCTTTCTTAAGATTCTTCACTACATACACTTTATTCAACGCTCCCATTTTTTCACTCAGCTCCACGGATATATCCCAGAAGCCGGTTTTATTATCTACAGAATATCCGGCAATAGTACCAATGGCAACCCCTTTAGGAAAGATTGCAGATTTACCGTCTGTAACAACGGTATCGCCAACTTTCAGGGCAACATATTTTGGAATGTCTGCAAGGTGCATCACCCTGGAGTTATCTCCATTCCATGTTAAAGTACCAAAATATCCTGAGTTTTTGAGTGCTGCATTAATTCTGATCTTGTTTACACTTAAGACCGACTGAACCAATGCATAACTGTCTGTAGAATTAATTACAATCCCCGCAATACCTCTTGGCGCCATTACTCCCATCTGAGGAAAAACACCATCTCTGCGGCCACGGTTGATTGTAAAATAATTGTTTCTTCTGTTGATACTGTTGAAAACGATTTCTCCATCAACAAAAGTATAGATCTGCCCACCGCCAATGGTATCATGAACTCTTTTGAAAACAGGCATTTTTGCTCCGTCTTTTCCATAGAGTTGAGTCATAAGGGCTTTATTTTGAACTACAAGATCTTCGTTGATCTGTTTTAGCTTCAGATAAGAAACTCCTTCATCAATATATCCTGAAACCCAGGAATTGAAAGCAGCGGTTTGCCCCGCTATCCAGGATTTCTGCATGGCATTTCTGGAGAATATCAAAACCAGAGCAATAATTTGCAGGAATATAAAGAAGACGAAAAGAGTATTCTTCGAAAATAATCTCAGCAAAAATCCCATTCAGATATAAAGTCGTAAAAAGTTAAAATTATTTAATTAAGAAATTGAACTTATCCATATTCTTAAGAGCAATACCTGTTCCACGAACTACAGCTCTCAACGGATCTTCAGCCACAAATACAGGAAGGCCTGTCTTTTTGTGAATTCTGTCCGCAAGACCTCTTAATAATGCTCCTCCTCCGGCAAGATAAATACCTGTTTTGTAAATATCAGCAGCCAATTCCGGTGGTGTAAGAGATAATGTTTCCATCACGGCATCTTCGATTCTGATAATGGATTTGTCTAATGCACGTGCAATCTCTTTGTATCCAACCATAATTTCTTTAGGCTTACCTGTAATAAGGTCTCTACCCTGTACCGGGATGTCCTCGATATCTACATCAAGATCTTCCACTGCAGAACCTACTTCAATTTTGATTCTTTCAGCAGTTCTTTCTCCGATATAAAGGTTATGGTGAGTTCTTAAGTAATACGCAATATCATTGGTAAATACGTCTCCGGCAATCTTCACAGATTTATCACATACAATACCTCCTAAAGCTACTACAGCAATTTCCGTAGTACCACCACCTATATCGATGATCATATTTCCTTCAGGCTTCTGTACATCTATCCCAACTCCAATTGCAGCTGCCATTGGTTCGTAGATCAATCTTACTTCTTTTGCGTTTACTTTCTGAGCAGAGTCTCTTACCGCTCTTTTTTCAACTTCAGTGATACCAGAAGGGATACAGATTACAATTCGTAATGCCGGTTGAATAAATTTACCTTTGATTCCAGGAATCTTCTTGATGAATTCCTTGATCATGTGTTCAGAAGCGTGGAAATCAGCAATAACCCCGTCTTTCAAAGGACGGATAGTCTTGATATCCTCGTGAGTTTTACCTTGCATATGCTTAGCCTGTTCACCTACAGCAATGGGTTTACCCGTAGAACGTTCAATTGCAACAATTGACGGTTGATCTATAACAATCTTATTATTATGGATAATAAGGGTATTAGCCGTTCCCAGGTCTATCGCAATTTCTTGCGTAAACATATCAAATAAACTCATATTTTTCTTCTGATTTTAAGATTACAAAGATATAAATTTAAGACTACTAAAGAAATTTCCCACCAACTTAATTTGGTTAAAATTTTATTAAAATTTATAATTCTTTATTAACTTTTAGTCTAGACATTTACAGAGTTTGATTTCAACTAAAATTAATGGAGTGTTAAAAAGGTGGAAAAGACTAAAAAACCAAGCAAAAATGGCTGAAATAAAACTCAAAAACACAAGTACGTTTGCCTACATAAGCAGTTTTGCGATTTTGCTATTTCATAATTTTGCCTTTATACCATAAACCCGATCCTGCTTCCTATAGTTTTTTACGATAATTATCATACACACTATCTGAGAGTAATTAATTAAAAAAAGCGTAAATTTGCGACTGCTTATGTTACAGTATTCCAACATCCATCAGACGTCGAATTTTGCCGTGCTTTCCATAAGCTACGAGAAAGCCGATGTAGAAACGAGAGGAAAGTTTGCATTCTTTGATGAAAACATCAAAAATTTTGTTTCCAGAGTCCATCAGGAAGATCTGGGCGATGCATTTGTAGTTTCCACCTGTAACAGAACCGAAATTTATACTACTTCTCCCAATTATCTTTTAGTGGCTGAAGAGTATTGCAAAACTATTGGAGTACACCTTACGGATTTTCTTCAGTTTGCTAATATTCTTACCAAAGAGGAAGCTCTGATCCATCTTTTCAGAGTGGCTGCCGGACTTGAAAGTCAGATTATCGGAGATTTTGAAATTATCGGACAGATCAAAAAAGCATACAACCGTTTCAAAAAAGAGAGACAAAACTCTAACCCTTATCTGGAAAGAGCGATCAATGCAGCTATTCAGATTTCGAAAAGAATAAAAAATGAAACTGGCATTTCCAATGGTGCGGCTTCTGTTTCTTATGCAGCGGTTCATTATATTTTGAACAGTCAGAAAAGGATTGCAGAAAAAAACATTCTTCTTCTGGGTGTAGGTGAGATTGGACAGAATACCGTTGAAAATCTGGTAAAACATGTCTATCAGCCGAAAATTAAAATTGCGAACAGAACTCAGGAGAAAGCTGAAAAGATTTCCCAGAAATATAATATTCCTCACGTTGATTATTCTGATTTTGACCAGGAATTAAAAAATACTGATATTCTTATTGTAGCAACAGGAGCCAAACATCCTATTGTCAACCAGTCTCATTTCCCGAACGGAAAAGAAACTCTGATTATTGACCTTTCCATCCCCCACAATGTTGAAAAAAATGTTACCGAAAATGAAAACGTAACGTTAATTGATGTAGATGAACTTTCAAAACAGATCCAGGAAACGATTCAACAGCGTGAAAGAGAAATTCCAAAGGCTGAAAAAATCATCAAGGAACTGATGAAAGACTTTATTGAATGGGAGAAAAAGAGAAAGCTGGCACCTAATATTCATCATTTCAAAGCGGTTTTAAAGAATATGGAACGCAATGAAATGCATAATTTTTACAGAAAGAATAAATACATAAACATCACGGACATGGAACTTTCTGATAAAATGATCCAGAAAATCACCAACCGTTTTGCAAAATATATCATTGACAATCCTTTAAAAGCCGAAGAAATTAGTAAATTAATGCACGAAATATTAGTTGAACAACCAAACAACGAATTCAATGAAAAGCATTAGAATCGGAACGAGAAATTCCGCACTTGCACTTTGGCAGGCTAGAGAGGTTGCGAGGCACCTTCAGAACAACAATTATTTAACGGAAATTGTTCCTATCGTTTCTTCTGGCGATAAGAACCTTAATCAGCCACTTTATTCTTTAGGGATTACCGGGGTTTTCACAAGAGACCTTGATGTTGCCTTATTGAATGACGAAATTGATATTGCCGTACATTCTTTAAAAGACGTTCCTACTCAATTGCCTCAAAATATTGAGATGATTGCTTATCTGGAAAGAGATTATCCACAGGATATCCTGATCAGAAAAGAATCTGCAAGGAACAAAGAATTCCATGAGCTTAAACTTGCCACCAGCAGCTTGAGAAGAAGAGCCTTCTGGCTGAGAAATTATCCGACTACTGACTTTTCGGATATTCGTGGAAATATTCAAACGAGACTTCAAAAACTGGAAGACGGAGATTTTGATGCAACCATTTTATCTCTGGCCGGAATCAAAAGAATGAAAATGGAAATTGATTACGAAATGCTTCCATTAATGATTTGTGCTCCATCTCAAGGGGTAATTTCCGTAGCCGGGCATACCGACAAGCCGGAGATCAATGAGATTGTAAGACAAATCAACCATCAGCAGACTCAGATCTGTGTAGAGATTGAAAGAAACTTCCTGAGCACTTTAGAAGGAGGCTGTACTGCACCGATTGGAGCTTATGCAGAGATTATTGCAGATCAGATCCGCTTCAAGGCAGCACTTTGTTCTTTGGATGGGAAAAACTGCATCGCTGTGGATGAAAGCTTTGTGTATACTCCAACTGAGAATTTCGGGGAAAAGTTTGCAAAAGTTGTTCTTGAAAATGGCGGTAAAGAACTAATGGCAGAAATTAAAAGTCAGATTTAAAAAATTTCCATCATCCAGCTTCTAGCTTTAAGCCTCAAAACATGAAAATCTTATTTACCAAAAATATAGACCAAACCATTATATCCAAAGAATTAGGAGAGGATATTCTGGTTGACTGTGTGGAGGTGATTAAGACCAAGCCTATTATGATCAGTCCTTTTGATCTGAAAAACTATTCTCTGATCTTCACCAGCTCGAATGGAGTTATTTCATTTTTTAAAAACAGGTTTAAACCCAATGAAAATTTTACAGCCAAAAATTATAACAAGATATATTGTGTAGGTGAAAAAACAAAAAGGGAGTTAAGAAAGCATGGTTTCGGAACTTTTAAAGTGCTGAAAAATGCGGAGACTCTTTCCAGATTCATTATCGGAAAATGCCAGCATGAGCAGTTTCTTCATTTCTGCGGTAATCTTGCCATCAACGTTCTAGACAAGGAACTTCCTTTACAAAACATTAAGTACAAAAAAGTTACGATATACAATACTGAGGAAACTCACCCTGTAATAAATGAAAAATATCATGCCGCAGTATTTTTTAGTCCGAGCGGAGTTCGTAGTTTTGCAAAGCGAAATTCTCTGGAAGGTATGAAGCTTTTTTCGATTGGCGAAACCACTTCCGGTGAGTTGAGAAATTATACAAAGGAAGACATTTTTACTTCTGAAGAAAATACGCTGACTTCTATCTTTGAACTGATCAGAAAAGAAATCAGAAGTAGAATTTAGAATATCCGTTATCGGGATATAACCGATAATATTAGTTTAAATAGATTATGATTAAAAACGACCTATATTTAAAAGCACTTCGCGGAGAAACCGTTGAAAGACCTCCTGTCTGGATGATGAGGCAGGCTGGAAGATATCTGCCGGAATTCATTGCTTTAAGAGACCAATATGATTTCTTTACAAGATGTCAGACCCCTGAGCTTGCGGCTGAAATCACTTTACAGCCTATCCGAAGATTTCCTTTGGATGCAGCGATTCTGTTTTCTGATATCCTGGTAGTTCCACAGGCAATGGGAATTGATTTCAAAATGAAAGAATCTGTTGGTCCATGGTTAGATACTCCCATCAGAACAATGGAACAGGTTCAGAATATTGAAACTCCGGACGTGAATGATACTTTAGGCTACGTTTTTGACGCTATTGAACTTACTCTTCAGAAACTGGACAATGAGATTCCATTGATCGGTTTCGCAGGTTCTCCATGGACTATTCTTTGCTATTGTGTAGAAGGGAAAGGAAGTAAAGCATTTGATATTGCAAAGTCTTTCTGTTTCCAACAGCCTGAGGCAGCTCATTTATTACTACAGAAAATCACAGATACTACGATTGCTTATTTAAAGAGAAAAGTAGAAAAAGGAGTTTCTGCAGTACAGGTTTTTGATTCCTGGGGAGGAATGCTTTCTCTTACAGATTATCAGGAATTCTCATGGCAGTATATCAATCAGATTGTTGAAGCGTTAAGCCCGCTTACCCATGTGGTGGTATTCGGAAAAGGATGTTGGTTTGCATTGGAAGATATGACCATGTCTAAAGCTTCTGCTCTTGGTGTAGACTGGACTATTAAGCCGGAATTTGCAAGAACTTTAACGAATCATACAATGACCCTACAGGGGAACTTTGATCCTGCAAGACTTCATTCAACACCTGAAACTATTAAGAAGATGGTGAATGAAATGATCAACCGTTTTGGAAAGGACAGATATATTGCTAATTTAGGTCACGGAATTCTACCGAATGTTCCTGTTGAAAATGCTGAGGCATTCATCAGAGCAGTGGTTGACTGGAAACCGAATTTATAAGATTATCCTCTTAAGAAAATACAAAAGCCTTGTTATCAATTAACAGGGCTTTTTTAGTATAATTATTTTTTCCTGTAAACTATTAACTATTTATGTTTATATTTGATTACTAACACTTTAAATCATAATTATGAAAAAACTAAACAAAGAAAAAATGAAAAGCATTATAGCAGGAGGAGAAATCTGCCTTGAGTGTGCCATCGGATATTATCAGGTCATTATTGATGGCCGATGCTACTGCGTTCCAATGGACTAATAAAAAAAGCAGCTATTAAGCTGCTTTTTAATTCATATAATAAAGATATTGATTAACTCAACATTCTTTGTGCTTTCTTCACTCCTTCTACAAGAATATCAATTTCTTCAAAAGTATTATACACTGCAAAACTTGCTCTTACAGTTCCTGCAATATTAAAGAAGTTCATAATAGGCTGTGTACAGTGATGTCCTGTTCTTACAGCAATTCCCATTTTATCAAGAATCATCCCTACGTCAGAAGCAATTCCCACTCCCTCTAAATTAAAGGAAACAACACCGGTTCTCTTTGCTTTTTCACCATAAATTTTAATCCCTTCAATTTCCAGAAGTTGTCTTTGAGCATACTCCAGCAACGCATTTTCATGATTCTGAATATTGGCATGACCTACTTTATTCATGAAATCAACAGCTGCCCCTAAAGCAATATTTCCCCCTACATTGGGTGTTCCTGCTTCATATTTAAATGGAAGACCTGCATAAGTAGTTCCTTCGAAAGAACATGTTGCAATCATCTCCCCTCCTCCATGAAATGGTGGTAAAGCTTCTAATATTTCACGTTTTCCGTATAAAATACCCGTTCCCATCGGAGCATACATTTTATGACCTGAAAAAACAAAGAAATCGCAATCCAGTTTCTGAACATCAATATTGAAATGCGGAGCAGACTGAGCACCGTCTATTACAATGTAAGCATCAGTATTCTTTCTTGTTTTGGCTATAATCTCTTCAATAGGATTCACAATTCCTAACGCATTAGAAACCTGGTTTACAGAAACAACCTTTGTTTTTTCACTTAAAAACTTGTCAAAATGATCCATCTGAAGAATCCCGTTTTCATCAATCGGGATCACACGAAGTTTTGCTCCTGTTCTTTCGCAAAGCATCTGCCATGGAACAATGTTAGAATGGTGCTCCAGATATGAAATAATGATTTCATCATCCTTCTGCAGTTTCTGTGTTAAAATATAAGCGATGAGATTCAGTCCTTCTGTAGTTCCTTTTGTAAAGATCACTTCAAAATCGTGCTCAGCATTAATGAACTTTTGGATTTTTCTTCTTGAAAGCTCCATTTCTTCTGTTGCAAGCTGGCTCAGGGTATGAATTCCTCTGTGAACATTCGCATTAAGTTCTGTATAATATGCGTGACAGACTTCCAAAACCGAATTTGGCTTTTGAGATGTAGCTGCATTATCCAGGTAAACCAATGGCTTACCGTTCACTTCTCTGTCCAATATAGAAAACTGGCTTCTTATTTCCTGAATGTCAAACATTTATTTATTTTTTAAATTAAAACGTTCTTATTTAGAACACTTCAAATTTACGTCTTTTTTTCCGAAAGGGAGCATAGCATTACAAGCTGATAGTTGTCAGTTGATAGAAATATTCGATAGCATAAACAAAGAATATATATGAAAATAAAGGAAAACAAAAAACCCGTCAAAAATTGACGGGTCTTATATTGTTTAAATAAGCAATTCTTATTCTGCTGCAGTTTCTGCTGCTTCAGGAGCTGCACCTTCTTCAGTTGCAACTTCTTCTTCATCTTCATCATCCATTGCAGCTGCACCACCTTTCATTGCATTTCTAGACATCTTAACAGCAACTACTACTGCATTGTCTGGGTGTACGAAAGAGTAACCTTCTGTTTTGATGCTACCGATGTAAAGTTTGTTACCAATTCTTAATGGAGTAACATCTACAACGATTTCGTCAGGTAGGTTAGCAGGAATAGCTTTTACTTTTAGTTTTCTGAAAGACTGACGTAAAACACCACCAGCAACAACACCTTTAGAACGTCCAGTAATTCTTACAGGAACCTCCATAACCACTGGCTTGTCGTCAGATAATTGATAGAAGTCGATGTGAAGAATTTTGTCCGTGATCGGGTGAAACTGAATATCCTGAAGAACAGCTGGAATTGTTTTTCCTTCAACTTCAATAGATACCGTGTGTGCTTCAGGAGTGTATACTAATCCTTTGAAAGCTCTCTCTTCAGCAGAGAAGTTCAAAGGTGCTTCACCTCCATAAACAACACAAGGAACTAATTCAGCATCACGTAAAGCTTTTGTAGACTTTTTGCCCACGCTTTCTCTTTTTGTACCTTGAATTGTAATAGATTTCATTTATAAAAAATTTAAGAGTGCAAAGGTATGTATTATTATTTTAAATAAAGCAATATTTTTTAAAAAATCAGAAATGGAATTCTGTTTTTTTGTTACCTTTAGCCTTCAGTGCTTTATACACAATTAATGAATAAAATTTATGCAAGAAGAAATAAAGGAAAAACCATCTGGACAAAGAAAAGTTTCAATAGATATATTGAAAATAGTTATGGCTTTTTTAGTTGTTGGGCTGCACGGCAATAACTTTTTAGCAGATATTAGTCCACTTTTGTTTTATTTTTTCCGGGAAGGAATAGGCCGCATTGCCGTTCCAATGTTTTTATTGATTAATGGTTTTTATTTTTTTGACATCAAATCAAAAAAACAATTTTTCAATTTGATAAAAAGACTCTTTATCCTATACTTAATTTGGGTTTTTCTATATTATTCCTTATGGCATTCACCTGGATCCAATATCTTGAAAACTGTAAAACAATTATTAATCGGCCCTCTTCATTTATGGTATCTCATAGAATCCTTATTTGCATTTATCATGTTTTGGGTTATAAGAAGATTGAATTATAAAATATTATTTTCAATATTCGTTATATGCTCTATAACAGGCATCTGTCTTCAATATATGGATATTTATAGCTTACAAAAAATAACAATGATAACCTATCGAAATTTTCTTTTCTTTTGCTTTCCTTTTATTTTTATAGGCTATAGCCTTAATAAATTTTCAGTTCAAGAAAAAAAAATGAAATGGAATATGCTGCTTTTATTAAGTATTATTATACTAATCGTTGAGGTTTCCTCGAATTATATATTTGGGAAAGGAAGTTTTGATATACTCGTGAGTCTTTATTTTATTTGTCCGCTATTATTCTTAATAGCTTTAAACATAAATATTTACTCGAATAAGAAAACTTTAGCATTATATTCTACAGGTGTTTATTTAGTTCATTGGTATATTCTTAAATTACCTATTGTAAACATTTTTAAGTTACAAGGCACACCACGTATTATTTTTGTGTTTATCCTATCTTTAATCCTATCTTGGTTTTTAATTCAAGTGAAGAAAAAATTCAAATATATTTTATAAAAACCTTAACGATCAGTATTTTTTTATCTAAATAATAAACTTATCGCTGATTGACTGATGTTCATGAACGCTCTTCATCACATCTGCAAATAATGGAGCACACGATAGCACTTTAATTTTAGATGACATATTATCTTTAACAGGAATTGAATCAGTTACAATAACTTCCAGGATTTTTGAATTCTCAATATTATCATAAGCTTTTCCTGAAAGCACACCATGCGTTGCCATAGCTCTTACCGTTCTTGCTCCTTTTTCAATTAAGATATCAGCAGCCTTGCAAAGTGTACCCGCAGTGTCAATCATGTCATCAATAAGGATAACGTTTTTACCTGTAACATCACCAATAAGGAACATTTCTTCCACCACGTTTGCCTTCTTTCTTTCTTTATAGGCAATTACCACTTCTGCACCCAGGTGGCCAGCATAGTTCTTCGCTCTTTTTGCGCCTCCCATGTCTGGAGAAGCAATAGTAAGATTATCAAGATTCAAAGATTTGATATAATCAACGAAAATAGTAGAAGCATACAGATGATCTACCGGAATTTCGAAGAATCCCTGAATTTGATCTGCGTGAAGATCCATTGTCATGATTCTTGTTGCTCCCGCTGCAGTAAGAAGATTAGCAACTAATTTTGCACCGATCGGCGCTCTCGGTTTGTCTTTTCTGTCCTGTCTGGCAAGTCCGAAGTAAGGGATTACTACGGTAATGCTCTTTGCAGAAGCTCTTTTCGCAGCATCAATCATTAGAAGAAGTTCCAAAAGATTGTCTGCAGGAGGGAATGTAGATCCAATTAGAAAAACTCTTCCTCCTCTTACGGATTCATCCAAAACAGGCTCAAATTCCCCGTCGCTGAACTCCTGAAAGTTGATTTTTCCTAATTCTTTCCCATAATTCTGGGCAATTTTTTCCGCCAAGACCTTGCTGGTTCTTGTACAAAATAGATAACTTAACTGATCGGCCATTTTTACTTTTTAAAAGATTTTGCAAATTTAAAAAAAAACCACAAGATTTACTCTTGTGGTTTCTAAGTTTTTATTTTATCAATTATTAAGGGAACTTAACTCCTGAATATTTGTTCGGATCTACCTGTGGAAGTGTAGATTTATATTTAGCATTGATAGACTTAATAAATTCATTAGCAACAATACCATATCCACGTCCTGTAAGGTGAACTCCATCTAAAGAGAAAGCTCCACCTGTTACAAATTTCGCAGTATATTTCACACCGTCATATGAGATACCAGATTGTGCGTTCAGCTCCAGCATTTTAGCACCTGCATCTACAAAAGCCAATCCATAAGAGTCAGCAAGTGATTTTATAGATGTATTATATGCAGTAGTAGCCGTTTTCACATAGCCTGCTTCTGTTTTTGTTAAAACATGTTGGTTTTGCAATGGATAAGAAATACCATAAATATTTACCGGAGCCGGAACCCCTGCTGCAGTACTTCCAATCACAGAACTCGTAGTAAGCAAGATATAATCATCTGCAGTAGCCTGTCTGGCCTGTCCAAAGATTTGTCCAAAAGCCGTTGCTGTAGGCAATCCTAAAGAAGGTGTAAGGGCAGCAGTAAGCTGAGCTGACAAATCCGTAAGAGCAACATCTTTAATTAAAACCGGATTTGGTCCGGATGCAGAAAGTAAATTAATTCTATCTCCAGCTCCAAAAGCGGTAAGTGCCTGCTTCAAAGGACCATATAAACTTGTATTAAGAGTTGTCAGATTCGAACCTAAAAGAGCTGGTGTCAAAGGGTTATAAGGTACCGTAGTAAAGAAAGGAACTGAAGTAACAGAAGGAATATTAGCAATAACACCTTTTGTTGTTCCTACACTTTTAAGGCCATCTAAAACAGCTTTAATAGATCCGGCCAAAAGTGCAGGATCAGAAATATCATTTGATTTATAAGTAGTAGGATTCGTATTTCCAGTCTGAACTGTAGCGGCTGTGTATGTTGTAACCCCTCCTACCGTCTGAGAGTTTGTTCCTCCATTGGTAGCATATGATAATACATCATTATTTCCTATCCAAAGAGAAAAGAATGTTGCCTTCTGAGCCATGGCATCAGCCAATACACTTGTTGTAGCAGAAGAAGCAAACCTCACAAAATAAGGATTAGCCGTTCCTGTAGCAAGACCTGCCTGACTGCCATATCCAGGAGCCACCAAGTGGAAAGATTTTGCACCAGGCACACCCATATTATTATAAGTTCCTCCACCAGATAAAACATCTAATGCCCCTGCCGGAGCACTAGCCACCGGAGTTAAAGATCCATTAACCACCTGAAGATTTAATTTTCCAGGAAATCCCGGAAGATTATTGAAACCTCCTACATCATTAGGCATTAATGGCTGTTTAAAATCTCCTCCTCCTGCAAGTCTCATTTGTCCTGCAATCATACTTGGGTAAGATTCATTTTGGCCACTACTGTACAATGCTCCATCACGGTATCCGGAAGTAAGTGAATTTCCCAGTGAAATATATTTTGTAAAATCTGCATCACCTTTTGTTACCTGGATATCTTTTACATCCGTATCGAAATCTGTATTACAGCTTGTTACCGTAAAAAGAAGTGCAGAAACTGCAATTGTCGATATTATAATTTTTTTCATAGTCTTCTAAAATTAAAAAGGATTATACGATAAACCTAGACCTAAGTAAAACGCTGTTGCTTTCGATTGTCCGTAGAAACCTAGAGTAGCGTTATTTACATTTCTGTATTGAGGCATTGCATATCCTCCTGCAATATCAACTCCGAATTGTTTCAGCTTAATACCGATCCCTCCTGTTACCACATAGGTGTCATATGAAGGTGTTTCCGGAATAAAGTTATCTGTAGTATAAGGTGCTTCATCATAATAAGCTCCCAAACGTCCGTAAATCATGTTGGTGAACGCATATTGAGTTCCCAATCTGAATGTTTTGGAATTTTTGAAGTTCTTAGGACTTGTAAGAATAGTCGGATCTGTTGGGTTATTCCCAATAGGAGCATTCTCGAAATCTAAAGTAAGCTTGCTGTATCTCTCCCATCCATGATAGTTAAAGTCTGCAGAAACCTGCCATTTCGGTGTCACTTTGTACGTTAAACCGATTGTATATTCTTCCACTAGCGGTAGAACTGCCGAGAAGCCATCCTGCCCTGCTGCATTCAGCTTTAGCTGTGTATAAATAGACTGAGACGGGAACTGGAATGTAGCTGTACCGTTTTTAGCTTTCATATCTATTGCTGAACGGTAGGCAATACTCACATCTAATTTCGGATCAGGTCTGAAATAGAAACCGAAACCATATCCATGTCCGCTTGCTTTTTTATCGTTGATATTTACCTGTCCTCCAAACTGTGTTACAGCTTTATCCCAATCTACAACTCCTTTTGCATAGATATAGCTCGCACCAAATGATACCCATGGAGCAAGTTTCACAGAAATCATTGGCTGGAAGTAGAAACTTTTCAGTTCAAGTTTTTGAACCATTTCTTTACCCTCCCAGTCATTTGGCCACTTAATTGTGCTTCCAAAAGGTGTTGTAACACTAAGACCTACTGTTAGTTTTTCTATTGGTCTATAAGTAATCGCAGCGTAGAAAGGAGTTCCTACAGGGTTATCTGTTTCTGTACTTTGTAAAGTATTGAAGTTTTGAAAAGTAACTTTGTTACTTGCAGCAAACCCTCCTGCCACTACGCTCAGTTTGGAAGGGATAAATGACATACCCGCCGGGTTAAAGAATGTCACACTCGCGTCTTCGGCATGAGCACTAGTATGCGCCATTGCCAATTGTTTTACCCCCTGCAGGGAAACTCTGAAGCCTCCTGCGTAAGATAGAACTCCCGCCAATAAAGCAGTTGATACTAATATTTTTTTCATAGACTGTTATTATATAAGCCAAATATAAAATTATTTTGAATACGTCTGTTAATATTTGCCAATATTTTAAACAATATATTAAAAGAAAACTATGTTTAAAATAACACCTTTGTATAAATAAAAGATAAAACGAACATTCATAACTACTTAAGAGGATTTAAAATAAATAAAAATCAAGCTGTTTAATTTTAAACAAATGTTTAACTTAAAAGTTATCTTAAGGTAAAAACCAGAACAAGGAAGTAAAATAATAATGAATGTTAAATTAAATAAGTGGTGATTAAAAATGTTAAATTAAAAAAAAGCGCCCTCTTTTATTTTCTTTAAAACATCATTATCCCAGTCTCTGGCATTCATTCTTGCTTAAAATAAATAAATGTTTTGTCCCGAATTCAGGTAATTTAAGTATTTTAGAATTGCATAAAGATAAAAATACATAAATTTGCAGATTATAAATAATAGAAATATGAGTTGTGGATGTAAAACATCCGGCGATTCTGCACATTCTTGCGGCCCTAAGAAAACCGCAAATGGCTGTGAAAATGTAAATACCTGCGGGAATAGTTATAAATTAAGTGTTTTTGACTGGCTTTCTAACATCAACAATCCGGCACCAAACAGGTGTGATTTTGTAGAAGTTAGGTTTAAAAATGACAGAAAATCGTTTTATAAGAATGTAAATAATATTCCTTTACATATAGGTAGCGTAATTACAGTAGAATCAAGTCCGGGACACGATGTAGGCGTTGTAAGCCTTACGGGAGAATTAGTAAAGATTCAGATGAAAAAGAAAAAGTTTTCTGAAGAATCGGCACTCAAAATATACAGACAGGCCAACCAAAAAGACCTTGAGGTATGGCAGGAAGCAAGAAAAAAAGAAGACGGCGTAAAACTTGAAGCAAGAAAAATTGCTCAAAAAATAGGTCTTGAAATGAAAGTTACCGATGTGGAATACCAGGGTGACTCTTCAAAAATCACATTTTACTACACCGCTGAAAACAGAGTAGATTTCAGACAGTTGATCAAGGATTATGCTGGAGCATTCCGCACAAAGATCGACATGAAGCAAATCGGTTTCAGACAGGAAGCGGCAAAAGTAGGAGGAATCGGATCTTGTGGACGCGAGCTTTGCTGTTCTACATGGCTTACGGATTTCAGATCTGTAAACACCAATGTGGCAAGATATCAGCAGCTGAGTATTAACCCTCAGAAACTGGCCGGACAATGTGGTAAACTTAAATGCTGCCTTAACTATGAACTTGACAGCTATCTGGATGCATTAAGCAATTTCCCTTCTTCGTCAACTATTTTAGACACAGAAAAAGGAAGAGCTTTCTGTATCAAAATTGATGTTTTCAAAAAGAAAATGTGGTTTGCTTACGTAGATAGTTCTATGGCATGGTATGATTTCGATATTGATCTTGTTAAAAAACTGATTTCAAAAAACAAAAGAGGAGAAAAAACACTTCCTCTTGAAGACTTGAAACAGCCGGAAACCTCTACCCACACTATTGATCTGATCCAGGAAAACAATATGGATCGTTTTGAAAAGAAAAACAGAGGAAACAAGAACAGAAACAATAGCCAGAATAAGCAAAATAACAATCAGCAGGGACAACAGGGACAGCCACAGGGGCAAAAAAGAAACAGACCAGAAAGGCAGGAAAGACCAGAAAGATCTGAAAAACCCGAAAACCCGAATGCTAATGCTCAATCCGGAAATCAGCCAAGACCTCAAAGACAACATCCACAGCAAAAACCAGCGGTGGAAAAAGTAGAAGGAAGTGCTGATGCTGACAAAAAGCCTCAAAACAATCCAAACAAGAAGAAATTCAAAAAGAAATATCCTCCAAAAAAAGATAACAATGCATAAAATTTTAGGATTACTGTCACTTATCCTTTTCTTTAGCTGCAACTCTTCCTCAGGAGGAGATGTCATCATGAATTCTGTTGATAACAAATGGAATAAGAAAAGTGAGCAAAAATTTAATCTTGAAATTTCAGATCCGCAGAATCCTAAAAATATTATATTTGTTGTAAGAAACAACAACAGTTATCCTTACAGTAATATAAGGTTTATAGTGAATTTCACTAATCTCCAGAGCAAAAAAAAGGAAACAGACACCTTGAATTATGTGTTGGCAAAACCAAATGGAGAATGGCTTGGTACAGGGTTTGGTGATACGAAGGAAACTTTGTTTCAGTATAAATTAAATTATAGATTTCCGGCAAAAGGAAAATATGAAATCAGTCTGTTACAGGCGATGAGAAATGACAACCTTTCGGGAATTGAGGATATCGGGGTAAAAATAGAAACGGCTAAACCGTAACCATAAATGGAAGAAAACAAAAAAAATGCAGGAAATAAGGGGAAAACATTTCCTCTGCCTCCCAAAAAAAAGAAAGATACCTCCTGGAGAAAATGGGTCTCGTTCATTTGGATCGGACTTGTTGCAGTAGTTCTGGGGATTTCAGGACTTTTCTTTGCGGTTTCTCAAGGATTCCTTGGGGAAATGCCTGATGTAAAAGAACTTGAAAATCCGGACATCTTTGTTGCTTCAGAGATTATTTCTTCAGACGGAGTCACTTTGGGTAAATTCGAAAAAGAGAAAACACAACCTATCGTTTATAAGGATCTTCCTCCTTTCCTTATTTATGCCCTTCAGGCTAAAGAAGATGAACGTTTTAAGGAACACTCCGGGATTGACCTTCAGTCTGTTGCCAGAGCCGTAGTTTTTGGTGGTGGCCGAGGTGGAGGATCTACGATAACCCAGCAGTTGGCAAAATTACTTTTTACAGGAAAAAGAGCAGATAATAAAATTAAAGCTGTTTTTCAAAAGCTTAAAGAATGGGTAGTGGCTGTAAGTCTTGAAAAAAGATACACCAAAGAAGAAATTGTAACATTATATTTCAATAAGTTTGACTTTTTATACAATGCAAACGGTATTGAAATGGCTTCCAAAATATACTTTAACAAGAAGACATCCGAACTTACTTTACCCGAAGCAACAATGTTTGTTGCCATGCTTGAAAATCCGGTAAAAAACAACCCGATGAGAAATCCGGAAAGAGCAAAAGCAAGAAGAGATGTTGTTTTGGATCAAATGCTAAAAACAGGCTATATAGATCAGGCTACGTTTGATAAAGCTACTGCTACACCTATTACATTAGATTATCATCCAATCAAAAATATTAACGATGATTATTCGGCCTATTACAAGTTTTATCTGAGAAAAGAAATTGATAAATATCTTGAAACTCACGAAAAAGAAACCGGTAAAAAGCTAAACCTTTACAAAGACGGTTTAAAAATATATGTTACCCTTGATTCTAAAATGCAGAAATATGCAGAAGAGTCAATCAAGGAACACTTAACAGATCTTCAGAAAAGATTTGACGCAGAGCAGAGAGGAAGAAAGAACAGACCGTTCTATTATCTGAACGACAAACAAATCAACAGTGTAATGGTTCAGGCAATGAAAAGAACCGGCCGATACAAACTGTTGAAAGCTGACGGAATGCCTGACGATTCTATCATGATGGAATTCAAGAAACCTATCAAAACTTCACGATTCACATGGAACGGAGAAGAAGAGGTAGAAATGTCTCCCTGGGACTCTATCAGATATCACAAACAAATTGCACAGGCAGGCTTGATGTCTATGGTTCCGGGAACCGGAGAAATCAAAGCCTGGGTAGGAGGTATCGACTGGCAACATTTCCAATATGACCACATCAAACAAGGTAAGAGACAGGTAGGATCTACATTCAAACCTTTCGTATATGCAACTGCTATTATGAAGCTGGGAATGACTCCTTGTTCGGCTGTTTCTAACGGAACTTATGATCATAACGGATGGCATGTACCGGGAAGAGGAGGAATGCTAACTTTAAAAGATGCATTGGCACACTCTCAAAACCCTGTTGCTGCAAGACTTATTGAAATGACAGGAGTAGACGCTGTAATCCAGACAGCAAGAGATCTGGGAGTAACAGAAGATATTCCAAGAAACAATACAATTGCTTTAGGTTCATCAGACATTACAATTTATGAAATGTTAGGTGCTTACAGTACTTTTGCTAACTATGGTAACCACAACAAACCGGAAATGATCTGGAGAATTGAAGACGCCAACGGTAGAGTAATTAAAGAAGTAAACGTAGAACCGAAGGAAGTAATGAACCCAATGTATGCATACACTATGATCGAACTGATGAAAGGTGTTGCACAATACGGAACCGCTTCCGGAGAACTAGGAAGAAGAGGAATCTCAAAAGCAGTAGAAATTGCAGCTAAAACGGGAACAACTCAGAATAACTCCGACGGATGGTTTATGGGAATTACACCAAAACTAGCTACCGGAGCATGGGTTGGATGGGAAGACAGAGCAACCCACTTCTATGGAACAGGTGAAGGTCAGGGTGCGAAAATGGCATTGCCAATCTGGGCGATCTTCATGAAGAAAGTATGGGCTGATAAAAGTTTAGGTATTACGCCTGATGATAAATTTATCAAACCTTCAGACTGGAAAGACGGCTGCTCAAACCTTAAAGGTTTAAGCGGAGGATATGGAGACGATGGAAGCCTTCAGACTATTGATGAGATCAAAAATCCTAGACCGGCAGATCCAACTCCTAAAAAACCAACAGAAAAGAAAGAGGACAACATCAATGAGAACCTTCATTCCAATGATGAAGTAGATTTCAATAAATAAATTCTCTTTTAGAAATACATAAGACCTTTCAATAATTTGGAAGGTCTTTTCTTTTATAATTAATACCTTTGAAGGATGAATATCGAACGTATCAGACAGCCTTTTATCGAGACCTTTCCCGGTGATTTTTCCAATAACCTTATGCAGAGAAATACTCCGAAGGTTTTATTTGCTACCACCCAACCTGCCGGCTTTGATAAGCTCCAACTGATTTCCTTTAATGAAGCATTATCAGAGGAAATAGGATTAGGAAAGTTTGAAGATAAGGATCTGGACTTTCTGGTGGGAAACAACCTTCCGGAAAACGTTCAAACATATGCTACGGCATATGCAGGACATCAGTTCGGAAACTGGGCAGGACAGCTGGGAGACGGAAGAGCGATTCTTGCAGGCGAGATCACAGATGATTCTGGTAAAAAAACAGAAATTCAATGGAAAGGAGCCGGAGCTACTCCATATTCCAGACATGCTGATGGAAGAGCCGTTTTAAGATCTTCCGTAAGGGAATATCTGATGAGCGAAGCAATGTATCATTTAGGAGTGCCTACAACAAGAGCGCTTAGCCTCGCTTTTACCGGTGAAGACGTAATGCGTGATATTATGTACAGCGGAAATCCACAGCTTGAAAAAGGAGCAGTGGTCATCAGAACTGCCGAAAGTTTTCTACGTTTCGGACATTTTGAACTGATGTCAGCCCAAAGAGAATACAACACACTACAGGAATTAGCCGATTTTACTATTGAAAATTATTATCCGGAAATCACATCATCAGACATTCAGAAATACAAAGACTTCTTTGAAAATATTTGTACCCGTACTGCAAACTTAATGGTTGAATGGTTCAGAGTCGGTTTTGTGCATGGAGTAATGAATACCGACAACATGTCTGTTCTGGGATTAACTATTGATTACGGACCTTATTCTATGATGGATGAATATGATTTGAATTTCACTCCCAATACAACAGACCTTCCCGGAAGAAGATATGCATTCGGAAAGCAGGGACAAATTGCCCAATGGAATCTTTGGCAGCTAGCTAATGCTCTTCATCCATTAATTAAAGATGAAAAATTTTTAGAAGATACTTTAAATCATTTCGGAACATATTTCTGGGAAGCTCATGATCAAATGCTTTGTAAGAAATTCGGGTTTGATCAGCTTCGAAAAGAAGATGAAGATTTCTTCACAAATTGGCAGGGCTTAATGCAGGAACTTCAGCTAGACTACACCTTGTTTTTCAGCCAACTGGAAAAAACAAATCCAGACACTGATCTTAAAGAGCACTTTAAAGAAGTTTCGTATATCACTTTAAATGAAGAAATGCTGGAAAAGCTTAGCCATTTCATCATAACCTATGAAGCAAGATTAGAATTAAATGCTATTTCAAAAGAAGATTCGCTAGCGATAATGAAAAAAACAAATCCAAAATTTATCCTCAGAAACTATCTCCTTTACGAATGTATTGAAGAGATCAATAATGGTAAAAAAGAAATGCTGGAAAAACTAACCAAAGCAATAGAATCTCCTTATCAGGAAGTATACGCTGAGTTTTCTGTCAAAAGACCATCCGGCTATGACGACACTGCAGGATGTTCTACACTTTCATGCAGTTCTTAGTAAATTAACAACAAAAACGCTCATTAACTAGCATATTTTTAGCATATTAAATATTTTCACTACATTTAGAAAAATCTTTAATATGAAAAAAATTGTATTTTCTTTAGCATTGGCATCATGCTTCTACAGCCATGCCCAAACGCTACTTTCGGAAAGCTTCGAAGGGACAACATTTCCTCCAACAGGATGGACAAAATCTAATACAAATGCTTCAAAAGCATGGGATTTAACCGGGACCGTTTTTTCCGGAACTGCAGCATCTAATATTGAACTAAAAACAAGGTTTACTATTGCCGGAACTAATTCCGCTACAATTGACTGGATCTCGGGAGCAAATACCGCAAATCTTATGAGTCCAGCTTTTAGCTTAGTGGGAGCCACAAGTCCAGTCTTCAGCTTCAAAGTAAAGGTGGGCTGGGGTTATATGATAAGCCTGAACAAAGGTAATCTCCTGGCACAAATCTCAACAGACGGAGGAACCAACTGGACCACTCTCTGGAATGAGGACAGCGAACCTGCCTTTACCGATGATGGTGACGGCAATATAGATACCGATCTTTATAATACTGTTAACGTACAAAAAAGCCTTACCACATATATTGGACAGGCCAACGTAAAAGTAAGATTCCAGTACGTTGCCAATGATGCTGATGCTATTTCAATTGATGATGTGCTGGTTGTTGCCAACGGAACCCTTGCCACCAATGAAATTTCAAAAACAAAGACCAATACTCTTTCCGTTTATCCTAATCCTTCAAAAGGAGAAATTAGTATTAAAACCGATAAAAAGATCAAATCAACATCCGTTATCGACATGTCAGGAAAAACCCTTAAGACAAACGACTCCGGAAATGCAGATATTTCTTCACTTTCAAAGGGAACTTACCTGTTAAAAGTAGACTTCGCAGACGGAACGTCTACCACAGAAAAAGTAATCAAACAATAATCACGTTTATACAATCTTTACACAGCCACCAACTTTTGGTGGTTTTTTTATTTTACTTTTGCAAAAAAATCCGGCACGTGTCTTTTATCAAAACAAAAATTATCAATTTTTTCAAACTGATTTTCCCTTCCACTTATACTGAAATGGCAGTTTTTCTGTTTTTTATTATCTGCTATGGAATTTTAGGTTCATATATTGCGATTCATTACAGAATTATTTTCGACAGCAGAATCCCATGGGATGCCTATTTCAGTTTTGATAATAAATCTATTCTGATGACAGGAGGTAGTTTTGAAAGACATCCCCTATCCTATTATTTTTTCAACTGGGTAAGAGAATTTTCATTATTTATTTCAGGCGGAAAAATGGATGCCAACTTCAGACTTACACTAGCCTGGCTCAGCAATATCATTATCACCTTAAATATTGTTCAGGTTTTCAAATATCTAAAGAACATCATTTGCCTTCCCTTGTGGCTAAGTATTTTAATTATCTTGTTTTTTGGGGCTTTTTCAACTAATATTATATTATCATTTACTCCTGAAAACTTTACATACACCCTGTTTCTACTCTCCTTGTACAATTATTATGCAGCAATAAAATTAAGGAAGGAAGAAAAAACACCTGCAGCAGTACTTTCACTGGCCGGAATCACAATCGGTGGTCTTACCATTACTAATTTTATAAAAGTTTTTATCCCCCTTCTTTTTGAAAAAAATCTTTTCAGAGACTGGAAAAAGTTTGGGAATGCTGTATTAAGAGTAGCAATTGCCACGATTTGTTTTGTACTTCTCTATTTGAACAGAATTGATTTTAAATATCAGAATATCTTTTCCAAAACCAATCAACAGTACGAAAAATTCTCTAATGTAGAATCCATGCCCACTTGGGATATGATTCTCTCATTCTTTTTCGGAGGCAATATTCTTTTCCCGGGATTCATCATATCGGATAAGCATAATATGAAGGGATTTCATTTTAAAGGACTGTATATGGACCTTTATTCATCATCTTTTCCATACTTTTTTATAGCTATAGTATTGATACTGATAATTTGGAGTTATTTTAAAAATTTCAAAAACAAGTGGGTTCAGATTATTGCTATTTCATTTTTCGTCGATATTGTCATCCATTGTGTGATGAGGTTCGGACTTCATACCTCTTATATTTACGGAGGACACTTTGTTTTTGTATATCCACTTCTTTTGGGATGGCTCTTTTTTGCCTACAGATCTTCATCGAAGATAATGTCATTTTTAACGTTGACTCTGGCTATGCTATTTGTTTATCTACTGATCAATAATTTGTTCCGAATGGCAGAATTTTTCTCGTTTATGGAAACGTATTACCAATAAAAAAAGCTGAGAAAAAATTTCTCAGCTTTTTATTTTATATTGAAATGAATCACTTCTATTTGGCTTCAGCACAGAAAATTCTATACTGTACAGCAACTGCAGATTTAAAATATTCCCTGATTTTCGAAAGATCACTCGCCGCACTTTGCTTGGTAAAATAACTTCCTGCTAAAATCTTATAATTAGGTCTTAAAGAAGCATCCGTTTCCACTTTCAGATTAGGGAATCTTTTTCTGAAATAAGACTTTACCTCATTAGCTTCCTCATTACTTTTCACGGTAGTAATTTGAATTTTGAACCCTAAAATTCTAGGATTTTTTTTACAAATTTCAGCATTCGTAAGTTCTCTGTTCGGAACATAGATTTTGGGAGGTTTTGTACTTATCCCTGTAGAAATTCCATTATCACCAGAATTAAAATCTTTAGTGGAATTTGTAGGAACAGTTTTAGCACATTTCCCTTCAATTCCTTCCAAAGCTGCATTTATTTTGGAATCCATAGTCATAACAAGCTCTGTCCCGGAAAGGGTGTCCTTTTTAACAACTTGCTGGGCTCCAACACTATAAAAACCAAATAGTGATAATATCGAAAATATTTTAATCAAATTTCTCATTTAAACTTGTTTGCGCAAATTTATACAAATTAAAAAACTATACCAAACTAGTTATTTAGAATCAATACAAATTAAACGTAAATGATATTTTCCCTTTTCGATATACCGTTAAATTCCTGTTAAAAATATTATTTTTGCGGAATTGATTGAATGTTCAATAATTTACTAACATAAGATAATTTAAATGATTAGTTGGAGAAAGCATTATAAAAAAACGTTGATCGCAATAGGCTTATTGCTATCAACCAGTGCTTCATTTTACGGGCAAGACGGCGATCCTAAAAACGGAGAGAAACTTTTCAAAGCGAATTGTACTGCATGTCACGCGCTGGACAAACAAGTTGTTGGACCACCATTAAAGGGGGTTGTAGAACGAGTAAAGACAGAAGGTGGTGTAGACAAAGATTGGCTTCACAAGTGGATCAAAGACAATAAAGCTCTTAGAGCTTCTGGGGATAAATACGCCAATGAGATTTTTGAAAAGTTTAATAAGACTGAAATGCAGGTCTTTCCAAATCTTACAGATAAGGATATTGACGACATTTTAGCTTTCACGACTAATCCTCCTGCTCCGGAAGAGAAAAAGCCGGCAGCAACTCCTGCAGCTGACGCCACTGCGGCAGCACCAGCAGACAAAACGACTACAAACGTTGTCATCATTTCACTTTTAGCGATCGCAGGTTTACTGGTTTGGATCTTGGTTAAACTAAGACAACTGGTAACATTAGGTCAGTCTGAAGAATTAGCAGGATTGAATGAAACAAGAGTTCGTTCGTTCAGTGAAATGTATGAGAAGTTCCACTTTATCGGTAAGGGGCTATTAGCTATTCTGGCTATTTTGGCAGCTTACGGAGTATGGAACTGGCTGATGTGGATCGGGGTTTACAAAGGGTACAAACCTGAGCAGCCTATCTACTTCTCTCACAAAATCCACGCTGGAGAACAAAAAATTGACTGTCAATTGTGTCACTCTAGTGCTAAATACGGAAAAGTATCTGAAATTCCTTCTATGAACGTTTGTATGAACTGTCACAGAACAATTTCTGAATACAACGCAGATCACTACATGGAGCCAGGAAAAGACAAGGCATTCTATGACGGAGAAATCCAGAAGATCTATGCTGCAACAGGTTGGGATCCTGCAAAACAACAGTACACAGGGAAAACACAGCCGGTTGAATGGACAAGAATCCACAACATGCCAGACTTCGTTTACTTCAACCACTCTCAGCACGTAGTAGCAGGTGAGCAGGCGATCATCAATTCTTTCAACAAAAAGAATCCTAACAACAAAATTGATGTTGTATGTAAGGCTTGTCACGGTAAAATTGATACAATGAATGTTGTTCAGATGGCTAACGACTTTACTATGGGATGGTGTATCGAGTGCCACAGAACGACTGAAGTTGATATGAACAACGGTTATAATAAAGAGTACTTCAAAAATCTACATGACAAGTTGAAAAAACAGTATCCACAAGATGGAGGTAAGATCACTGTAGATGCAATTGGAGGTCTTGAGTGTGGTAAATGTCATTATTAATAACTAAAAAATTAGAAGTATAAATGGCTTCAAACAAAATACAATTCAGAAGTATTCATGAACTTAAAGACCCAGCTTTAAATGGTAAGCTGGCTCTTAAAGAGTTTCAGGAAGAAATTCCGGTAGAAGATTTCCTTGGAGATGCTGAACAAAACGGATCAAGTACTTCAAGAAGAGATTTCCTTAAATTATTAGGATTCTCCACAGCAGCAGTTACTTTAGCTGCCTGCGAAGCTCCGGTAATCAAAACAATCCCTTACGTGGTAAAACCACACGATATTATTCCAGGGGTTCCTAATTATTATGCATCAACATATTTTGACGGTTTCGATTTCGCTAGTGTTTTAGTAAAAACCCGTGAAGGTAGACCCATCAAAATTGATCCAAACCCAGCTGCCGGTGATTTAGGTAAAACTAACGCAAGAGCTCAGGCAAGTGTACTTTCTCTTTATGATAATGATAAAGTAAAACAACCTAAACTAGACGGTAAAGACGAAACTTTCGATAAAGTAGACAGTTTCGTTCTTAAAGGTTTGGAAGAAGCTAAAGCGTCAGGTAAAAAGATTGTGCTTTTGTCACACTCTTTTGCTTCGCCAACTTTCAAAAAGTTATTCGGTGAATTCAAAGCGAAATACCCTACAGCAGAATTAGTAACTTATGATGCTTTCCCTTACTCTGCAGCATTAGATGCAGCTCAGGAAGTATTCGGACAGAGAGCATTACCTGTTTATGACCTTAAAGGTTCAGAATTGGTAGTTTCTTTCCAGGCTGATTTCTTAGGAGATTATAACGCTTCAAGCTTAGAAACTTCTTATGCCGCAGCAAGAAAGCCAGGTCAAACCATGTTGAGACACATTCAGGTGGAATCTAACATGTCATTAACTGGAGCGAACGCTGACTCAAGATACAGATTAAAGCCAAGTGCTGTAAACAAAACTTTAGTTGAAGTTTACAACGCAATTGTAGGTGGTGGTACTACTGATAAGACTGCTACTGAAATTGCTAACGAATTGAAAGCAAAAGGAAGCAAAGCTGTTGTTTTTGCTGACGGTTCTAAAGGAGCACAGGTTTTAGCACACTTAATCAACCAAAAATTAGGATCAGTAGCTTTCACAGGTAAAGCAAACTTCCTTAAAGAATTTGATAAAGCAAGATACCAGGAATTCTTAGGATGGGTAAATGCAGGTCAGGTTGGAGTATTAATTACCAACAACGTAGACCCTATCTACTCTCATCCAAAAGGAGAAGATTTCAAAAAATCTTTATCTAAAGTTTCTTATGTAATTGCTGTCGCTGATAAGAAAAATGAAATGTACAAAGCAGCGAAAGCTGTAATTCCGGTTGCAAACTGGCTAGAGTCTTGGGGAGATATCGAACCACAGACTGGCGTATATTCATTAATGCAGCCTACAATTCAGAAGATCTACAAATCAAGACAGATTGAAGAATCTCTATTGGTTTGGAAAAACGGTAAAAACAATGCTGCGAATAACTACTACGATTATTTAAAAGCCAGCTCAGCTTCAATCTTAGGTGCTACATCTTTCAACAAAGCATTGTATAACGGTATTACTACTTCTAATAATGCAACAACATTGGCTTACGCAGGCGGAAACGCTGCTCAGGCTGTTGCAGAACTAGGAAACTTCAAAGCTTCTGAATTAGAATTGGTATTATACACTAAGACTTCTATGGGGGACGGTACTCAGGCAAACAACCCTTGGTTGCAGGAATTACCAGATCCATTGACAAGAATGTCTTGGGATAACTACTTGACAATTTCTCCTAAAGATGCAGAGAAGTTTGCCATTGATAACGATCTTAACGCAAGAATGCAGTTAGATGGTTCTATTGTAAACCTTACTGTAAACGGAGTAACAATAAAAGATGTTCCTGTATTTATTCAACCTGGTCAGGCAGAAGGATCTGTAGGTCTTGCACTTGGTTATGGTAAGAAAAACTCAGGAGCAACTGCAGATACTGGGGTAAACGCTTATCCTTTATTTGACGGTTCTAACCTTGCTGTTTCAGGAGTTAAAATTGAAAAAACAGGAGAAGACCACGAATTTGCAGGTATCCAGCTTCAAAATACATTAATGGGTCGTTATGAAATCGCTAAAGAAGTTCCTTTAGCTGAGTTCATCAATGTTCCTTTCGATGATGAGCACAAAGGATGGAACAAGCCTTTGGAATACCACACTATCAGTGGAGCTCTTCCGGCAAGAAAAATTGACCTTTGGGATGCTTTCGATGATACAGATGGACCTCATTTCAACTTATCTATCGACTTGAACTCATGTACAGGTTGTGGAGCTTGTGTAATTGCTTGTCAGGCAGAAAACAACGTTCCTGTAGTAGGTAAAGAAGAAGTAAGAATGTCCAGAGATATGTATTGGTTAAGAATTGACCGTTACTATTCTTCAAGACAGAAAGTAGAAGTATACGAAGGATTGAAAGAAGGAATGGCTGTACCTGAATTGTATGGTACTGCTTTCGGAGACGGAGGTGCATTAAACCACCCTGCAGACAATCCGGATGTAATCTTCCAACCAGTAATGTGTCAGCACTGTAACCACGCTCCTTGTGAAACTGTATGTCCGGTAGCGGCTACTTCACACGGTAAGCAAGGTCAAAACCATATGGCTTACAACAGATGTATCGGTACAAGATATTGTGCAAACAACTGTCCGTACAAAGTAAGACGTTTCAACTGGTTTACGTATAACCTAAATGACAAGTTCGATTTCAACATGAACAACGATTTAGGAAGAATGGTACTTAACCCAGACGTAGTTGTAAGAACTAGAGGGGTAATGGAGAAATGTTCAATGTGTATTCAGGAAACTCAGGCTACTATTTTAGCAGCTAAGAGAGAGAACAGAAAAGTAACAGATAATGAGTTCAAGAACTCTTGTGCTTGTGCTGCTGCTTGTTCTACTGGAGCAATGACTTTCGGAGACATGAATGATAAAGAGTCTGAAGTTAGAGAATTGTATTCTAGCAACAGAAGATATTATTTACTAGAGGAGATCGGAACAAAACCAAATGTGTTCTATCATACTAAAGTAAGAAACAGAGTAGAAAAATAAAGTTTAAATAATAAATAGGTAAAAAATGTCAGGACATTACGAAGCTCCGATAAGGGAACCTCTAATTATTGGTCACAAAACTTATCACGATATCACAGAAGATATTGCACGACCTATCGAAGAAAGAGCAGGTAAATTATGGTGGATCTCATTATATGCTGCACTAATTCTATTCCTCTATGGATTCGGCTGTATCGCTTACACTATCGGGACAGGTATTGGAGCATGGGGGCTTAACAGAACTATTAACTGGGGTTGGGATATTACCAACTTCGTATGGTGGGTAGGTATCGGTCACGCCGGAACCCTAATCTCAGCAGTATTATTATTATTTAGACAGAGATGGAGAATGTCTGTAAACAGATCTGCAGAGGCGATGACGATCTTTGCGGTTGTACAGGCAGCAATCTTCCCTGTAATTCACATGGGTAGAGTTTGGGTTGGATACTGGGTATTCCCTTTACCAAACCAATTCGGTTCTCTTTGGGGGAACTTCAACTCTCCTCTACTTTGGGACGTATTTGCAATCTCTACGTATTTCTCAGTATCAACTGTATTCTGGTTCATGGGACTAATCCCTGACTTTGCAATGATCAGAGATAGAGCGAAAACGCCTTGGACTAGAAAAATTTATACATTCCTTGCATTCGGTTGGGGTGGTAAAGCAAAACACTGGCAAAGATTCGAAGAACTTTCTTTGGTTCTTGCAGGTTTGGCTACTCCACTTGTATTCTCAGTACACACTACCGTATCTTTTGACTTCGCGACTTCAGTAATTAAAGGATGGCACTCTACGATCTATCCTCCTTACTTCGTTGCAGGAGCAATCTTCTCAGGATTTGCAATGGTACAAACACTATTGTTGATCGCTAGAAAAGTGTGTCACTTAGAAGAATACATCACAATGTATCATATCGAAATTATGAACATCGTAATCGTTCTTACAGGTGGTATGGTAACTGTAGCTTATGCAACTGAATATTTCATCGGATGGTACTCAGGATCTAGATTTGAAGATTTCACATATCTTTCTCCAGGTGCCGCTGTAGGACCTTACTGGTGGGCATTCTGGTCATTGATCATCTGTAACCTTGTTGTTCCTGCTTCATTCTGGTTCAAAAGACTTAGAACGAACATTATCTGGACATTCATTGTTGCATTAATCATCAACATCGGTATGTGGTTTGAGCGTTTCGATATCATCGTTATCAACCTTTCAAGAGACTACTTACCAGGATCATGGACAATGTTTAAGCCAACGATCATTGATGTGGGTGTATATTTAGGAACAATCGGATTCTTCTCTGTATTATTCTTATTATACGCAAGAACATTCCCTGTAATTGCACAGGCTGAATTAAAATCGATTTTGAAAATCTCAGGTGAAACTTATAAAGCAAAAGAAGGAGATGAGCACCACTAAAATTGTATACGGACTTTATGCTGACGACGACGATTTAATGAACGGCGTTAAAGCATTCAACGATAAAGGAATCGCAATAAACGAGGTTTACACTCCGTTTCCGGTTCACGGACTAGACAAAGCTTTAGGGTTAAAGAAAACCAGAATTTCTGATGCTGCATTCTTATATGCTCTTTATGGTGTTACTATTGGTGCTACTGTAACTTGGTATGTAATGAATCATGACTGGCCGCAGAATATTGGTGGTAAACCAGCTTTTGACTGGGCACACAACATGCCTGCATTCGTAGTTCCAATGTTCGAATTAATGGTATTCTGTGCAGCTCACATGATGTCTTTAACTTTCTTGGTTAGAAACAAAATGTATCCGGGAGCTCCAGCTCAGAACCCAGATCCAAGAACTACTGACGATAAATTCATGATGGAATTTGTAACTGAAGATGTAGAATCTGTAAAACAGTTGCTTATTGAAACTGGAGTTGAAGAAATAACTGTTAAAGACGCTTAAAATGAAAAAGAATGTATTAAAAATTACAGCAGTTTTAGGTTTAACAACAGTTTTACTTAACTCTTGCGGACCAAAGGAGAACACTCCGCTGGTATATTTCCCGGATATGTATTTTCCGGTAGCTTATGATCCATTGATGAAAGCTCAAGACGCTTATTCAGATCATGAAAATGAAATTCCTGCTTTTGTTAAAAATAATGGTGCAACAGGTCTTTCTCCAGTAGAAGGATCAGTTCCTCAGAATAAAGACGGTGTTTTTGAAGAAAGCTTATTACCTAAAAATGTTGACGAGTACAACGCAGGGTATGATGCTTCTAAAAAACTTACAGTATCTCCTCTGAACCCAGCTAATGCAGCTAAGGATCTTGAAAGAGGTAAAGTATTGTTTGATCACACTTGTGCTGCATGTCACGGAACAGGAGGAGATGGACAAGGACCTATCGTACAAAGTGGAGCATTCTCCGGAGTGCCCAACTATGCTGATAGAGAAATTACTGTAGGATCTGTTCATTATGTATTAACAAACGGTAGAAACGCGATGGGATCTTATGCAGGACAACTAAACGCTGGAGACAGATGGAGAGTTGCAATGTATGTGATGAGTGCTTTCAAAAAAGGAGCAGCAGCACCAGCGGCGGCAGCTACAACTGAAGCAAAACCTGAAACTACTACTGAAACTAAAAAATAAGAAAAGAAATGTATAGTTTTTCACCAAAATTAAAATCAACTTCTTTAATACTTCTTGTTGCAGGTTTAGTGCTATTTGGTATTGGTTTCTTTATGAACAAAGGAATTTCTACTGAGAAGATTGAACAAATGATGGAGGCTGTTCATGCTTCCGGTCATAATGCACCTACTCACTCAAGTGAAATGGTAGGACCTCAAGACCATGCTGCTCACCTGGAGCACGCTACTCTACAGATCCACAACCAGCCTTTAGCGGCAATACATTTTGTAGCTGTATTTTTCTTCGGAGTAAGTTGTGCTGTATTATTCTTCTATTGTATTCAACACGCTGCACATGCAGGTTGGCCAATTATTATTACAAGAGTAATGGAAGCTATTGCTTCTTATATTCCATACGGAGGAGCTATTTTGATCATTTTAATGCTTTTAAATATCTTCCACCAAGGACACCTTTTCCACTGGATGGATCCGGATTTGACAGATCCTAACTCTGCTCATTTCGATGTGATCTTATTCGAAAAGAAAAGATTCCTGAATATTCCTTTCTATGCAATCAGAACGTTCATCTATGTATTAGGTGCTTCTTTCTTCGCTTGGAAACTGAAAGCTCAGTCTAAAAAAGTAGACGAGACAAAATCAAAAGTAGAATATCAATTCCTTTACAGATGGGCAGTAGGATATATCGCATTCTTCGGATTTGCTTCTGCAGCTTGGGCGTGGGACTGGTTGATGTCTATTGACCCTCACTGGTACTCTACAATGTATATCTGGTATTCTATGGTTAGCTGCCTTTCAAGTGGTATTGCTGTAATCATTTTACTAAGTGTATATCTTAAGAAAAACGGATTCCTTCCTCAGTTCAATGACAATCACTTACACGATTTAGGAGTTTTCCTTTTCGCTACAAGTATGCTTTGGACATATACATGGTTCGCTCAGTTCATGCTTTATTGGTATGCGAACGTTCCGGAAGAAGTTAACTACTTCTTTGGAAGATTCCAGCACTATGGTACAACATTCTTACCAATGCTGATCGTAAACTTCTTATTACCTTTATTGGTATTAGTAAGCAGCAGCATCAAGAGAAACTACAAAGTTGTTACAACAATGGCAGTAGTAGTTATCTTAGGACACATTTTGGATTATTTCAATATGGTAATGCCGGGAACGGTAGGACCTTACTGGAACACTCCGGAAGTATTCATCCTAATCTTGGGAGCATTGTTATTCGTAATCGGATTATTTATGTTTACTGTACTTTCAGCTTTATCTAAACTGAAGTTGATTCCTACAGGAAACCCATTCTTACACGAATCTGAAATTTATGAGTATCCTTTCTAAGGACTTGTAACAAAATAAAATTATAAAAGACTGATTGTTAAAACGATCAGTCTTTTTTTATGCATATGAGTCAGCAGGCAACCATTCTGAACTTTATGCGTCTCTATAATGAGACCACCAACTAAAACAAATTCTTATTATGAAAACAAAATTTGTCCTTTACTCATTATTTATATTTCTGTTTAATTTTATTCAGGCTCAGACCATCACGTTTGTATCTGAAAAAAACAATCAGCCGCTTCCAAGGGTTTCAGTGTTTGGAAAAGATGGAAACATTCTCGCCTTCTCTGATATTGATGGGAAAATTGATAAGCAAGCTTTATCTCCGGCACAGGAAAAGTTTCAGCTGGTTTATAATAATTTTCCGGTTGCCACACTATCTTATTCTGACTTTGACCAGCCAGTTATTAAGCTTAATGATCAGGTGAAGGAAATTGAAACAGTTGTTATTAAAAATAATAAACCAGCAAAGTATATTTTTATTAAAGGAAACTTCAATGCCTATGTAACGGTAAATAACAAACTAAATAGTTATGCCGACGGAATTGTCACCTACATTTTTGATAATAAAACCAAAAAACTGAAAAGTACCAATGTTGAGCAATACAGGGTTTTCAGATTGACAGAAGCTAAAAACGAAAAAAAAGAAACTTCATCATGGGATTATGGCAAATCTCTCCAGCTTCCAAAGCTTAAAAATGTAGGGAATCCGGAAGAATATAAAAACAAAAGAAATACGATCAAAGAATTAAAAGGAGACCGAAAAGATCAGATCGAAGTGACGGAGGGTATCCTTCAGGAAAAAGAGTTTTCATTCTTTGGATATCGATTTTATGATATAAGAACCATTCTGAATATGTCTTTTGAAAAAGGGTCAGAAAAGACTCTGAAAGATTTCCTGGAATACAATGAACTTGTTTTTGTAAAGCTTAAACATAAAAGCGAACCCAATTATAATCAGATAGCGGTTTACACTAATTTCTACCCTACAGAATTGAGTTTCAATAATGACAATGATATTGAAAAGGTAAAATTTAATGAAGACAACAGTAACTACAAAACATCTTACTGGCAAGATTCTTCATTCCCAAATATGCAGACCATTTTCAACACTTTTTTCAAAGATGATTTGAAAGAACAGCAGAATAAGAAATAGGTAATAAAAAAGCATGATACACAAAAACATAGCTATCATCAAACAGTTCAGTAAAAGTGCTGGTTAAGTCTTTCGAAAATAACTTAGTTTATGCTTTTGTTTTTGTAATTTAGTAAACCTTCGCTGTTTTACTTACGGTAGCAAATAATTGAAAGCTTCGACTTCTATTGCGCTACTTCGCAAGCCGCCGGGAGGTTAGCAAAAATTTCACAAATTAGATTTTAACAATAATGAACATTTTAGATTTTTTTAAAACAAAGAAATTATTGAATGACATAGCAGCAGAAGAACTGGCAAAATGTATTCGTAGAAAAAAATTTTCCAAGAAAGAATTAATTTTAACGATTGAAAATACTTCTAAGCAAATCTATTTCATTGAAAAAGGAATAGCACGGGTGTTTTATAATAAAAAGGAGAAGGATGTAACTTTGTATTTCTTGCAGGAAAATATGATAGGCATTCCTATCGAGAGCATTTTTTATCATAAGACCTGTAAATTCGGAATTGAGGCGTTATCAGAAACAAGCGTTGTCATGGTTGACTTTGAACAGTGGACAAACATCATCAACAATAACGCTCTGATGCAGGAATTTATTTTTAGCGGAATGATTGACTATATAAAAAAATCAAATGATAGGGTTTACAACCTTAAATTTCAAACTCCAAAAGAAAGATATGAAACTTTGCTTATCGAAATCCCTGATATTGTTTCAAATGTACCATCGGGAAATATTGCCTCTTATTTGGGAATAACACAAGAAACATTAAGTAGATTAAAAAACAAAAAATAACCTATTTTTGATTGAAATCAAAAATATTATCTAAAAATCATTATAAATTTGCCACAATTAAATTCATAATGATGAAAGTACATATATTACATTGCGGAACGGTAAGAGTAGACAGTTCTCTCCCCTTTCACGAAAACACCATTAACCCGCTAGCTTATACCGGATTATTTAGAAACAAAAATCACCAGATTTGGCTTCCTGTTTCTGCTTATTTAATCGAACACCCTAAGGGTCTTGTTCTGATAGATACAGGATGGCATTCTGATGTTCGAACACAACAAAAAAAGCATCTAGGACTTCTACAATACTCTGTAAGCAGAGCTTTATTACCAGATGGCGATGCTATAGACGAGCAATTAGCAAAGTTAGGATATAAAACTTCCGATATTGATTATTTAGTACTGAGCCATTTGCATGCCGACCATGTAAGCGGTATAAAGCTGGTAAAAGATGCTAAAAAGATCCTGGTAAGTGATTTAGAATGGAAAGAAACCAAGGATAGAGCAACACGATATGTAACAAGCATGTGGGAGAATATTGATTTTGAGTTATTTAGTTTCAGCAAAACAGGAATAGGCCCGGAAGGCTTGTCTTACGATTTGTTTAATGACGGAACAGTAGTATTTGTCTCTACACCAGGTCATACAATGGGACTTGCTGCAACCATAATAAAAAACAACGAGAATTTTGTGCTTTTAGCCAGCGATGTAGGGTATGCAAAAAAATCATGGGAACAAATGATTTTACCTGGTGTTCAGGTAGATAAACATAAAGTGGTAACCTCACTGGAATGGGTTAAAAGCGAAAGCGAAAAACCAAATTGCATAGAAGCAATTGCCAATCATGATTCCGAAATGAAACCTCATGTTATAGAACTTTAGATATTTCCGCCAACAACACTGTATCAAAGCGAAAGAGTCAGTGGACTACTGAAATGTTCTAAATATCATTCAGGTTAATTAACTTGGCCGTAGACTTAGTCTTGGAAACCATCTACAACTACGTAAAGTCAGCTGCAGATGATTTCCCTATTTTTCTCACTCAAATTATTTTCAGAATCCACAAAATAAAAACAAGCTATTATTAACAGGTTTTACTAAATTTGCAACAAACAAAATAAAATGAAAAAGTTTTCTTTTCTACTTGTTTTCAGTCTGTTGCTTTTTACAGCATGTAAGAAAGATCATGTAGATGCTACGAATACTAAAACACTGCAGTCAAGTATCAATGATATGACTTCCAGTTTACCAACCATTAAGCAGATTAAGTTTAATGAGGCTCTTTATATCCTTAAAACATTTGGTGTAGAAGCAGATGGTGATATTAACGAACTAAAAGCCCTTGGAAAACTGATTAATGGGAAAAAAGTTCCCGAAATCATGTCTCTTGCAGATGAAGTTGCACAGAAAAACGGAATAGAATGGGCAAGTACTGCCCCTCCATCACTTGGAGAAATGAATATCTTCGGGGATGATAAAGCTAAAGAAAGTGATCCTAATGATGTAAAAGCCGGATCATTAAGCATTGTTACAAGACCTACAGGAGATGATGGTTCTGGAGCACCTACTGCTATTCAGATTGTTCCAAGACTTGTAGATACAGCAGGAAACCCGGTATCATTCACAGGAGCTGGTTTGGAAGCGACTCTTGAAGTATTCAGCAATGGAGTAAAATTGGCGACTGCTAAAAACCTGATGCAGGATAATAACTTCAAAGGGTTCAACCTGAAGTTCTCCTCTATTCCCGCTGCAAAAGTGGTAGATAACAAAATTGATATCACAGTTTCTGTAAAAACAACTGCCAAGACTTTCAAAATGTCAAAAATCGGACTTGATGTAAATGCAGCAGCCCTGAAAGTGCCTGCTATTCCTAAAACCGATACAACTGTTGTACCGGAACAGCCAAGCGCAGTAATTGATCCAAACAATCCATCAGCAACTACAGGAACTACTACAGATCCTGCAACTGCTGCTCCTGCAGCACCAGCTGCTCCAAAACAGCCAACTACAGATCCTAAAAATACAGTAAGCAAGTTTTTGAACAGTGTAAGTTCTCAGAATTTAAAAGCAGCTTACGAAACAGCAAGCAATCCAAGCTGGGGAAGCTATGAGTCTTTCTCTAATCCTAATTCAGGTTTTGGTGCTGTGAAAAATGTAAGCGTAAAGAATATTACTACGAGTGGTGCTACAGCCAACAGTGCAAGCGTAAATGCCACCTATGACGTAACGGATAAAAGCGGTAAAACTACTTCTTTAAAAGTAACTTTCGGGCTTAAAAATGTAAATGGAGACTGGAAAATTTCCAGCTATAAAATCAATTAATAAATGGCTTCAGCAGAACTGATCAAAAAATTAGAAGAAACAATTGAAAATATTCCTGATTTTCCGATTCCGGGAATACAGTTTAAGGATATTTCACCCATCTTTTTAAATCCTAAACTTTATGAAGACGTTATTGCAGACCTTGCAGCCTTCAGTAAAGGAAAAGTAGATGCAGTCTGCGGAATAGAAAGCCGTGGTTATTTATTTGGAATCGCTATTGCAGTAGCATTGGAAGTTCCATTCATTTTAATCAGAAAAGCCGGAAAACTTCCACCACCTGTCATTTCAGAAAAATATGACCTGGAATATGGAAGTGCTGTTATCGAAACCCGCGAAGGACAGATAAAACCCGGACAAAGAGTTTTAATTCATGATGATCTTTTAGCAACAGGAGGAACCACAGAAGCTGCTGCAAAATTGGTTGAAAAACAGGGAGCAACAGTTTCACAATTCAGTTTCCTTATTGGTTTAAAAGACTTGAATGGTGATGAAAAACTGAAAAAATTTGGGGCAGAAGTCTACCATATTTTAGGATATTAAATTCAAAACATATAGGCTTCGACAGCCTCTGCATGACAACACTAATAATTTACTGTAAGATTAGAAGTGTCATGCCGAGCTTGTCGAAGCATCTTTTTTTAAATAAATTCGTCATTCACGATTAACAATTCACAAAATTTCATCAATAATACTCACAAAGTATTTTGTAAATCATTCAGAAACAATTAAATTTGCATTTCAATTTTTAAAAACTTATGGCAAAATTGGGAAAGAGTGCTCAGAACGAGCAAGAAGGTAAAGAAACGGTTGAGTTCTTTAAAGACCTTGACAGAGAAGCTTTAAACACTGAAAGATTTGTTGAAAAATATTCAAAGCCTCTAGGTTTTGTATTTGGAGCATTAATTTTAGGGGTTTTAGGATTCTTTGCTTACAAGCAATTTGTAGTGGCTCCAAAGAACGTTGAAGCTGTAAAAAGTTTCCTTTCTGCTCAAAAAAGTCTTACTGAAGGTAAAGATAAAGATGCTTTGGGTGGAAAATCTGCAGCTAACCCAGGTTTTGTAGGTACATATAACGAATATTCTTCCACTAAAATCGGTAAACTGTCTTCTTACAATGCAGGTTTACTGAAGTTCAAAGAAGGAAAATTCCAGGAAGCTTACGATCTTTTAGACCAGTTTTCATCTGATAACAAAACGTTAGTAGCAATGAAATACGGAGCTATGGCAGATGCAAAATCAGGTCTTAACAAAAATGATGAGGCTTTGGCTTTATTAGATAAAGCAGCTACGGCTTCTGATGATCCTTATACAACATATTACTTCACAAGAAAAGCAGGTATCGTTGCTCTGGGATTAAAGAAAAATGCTGAAGCTAAAAAATACTTCGCTACAATTGACGAGAAATATCAGGACTACGACAACGGAATGTCTGATTCTTATATTGAAATGACTAAATATTACTAAAAAATGGCAACAGTTAATCTTTCCGATTACAAGCCACTTCATATAACGAATGCCGAAGATTTTTCTATCGGCATTGTTTTTTCTGAGTGGAATGATTTTGTAACGTACAATCTTCGTGATGCAGCTTTGGAAATACTTGAAAAAGAAGGGGTAAAACCTGAAAACATCAAACTTTTCCCTGTTCCCGGAGCTTTTGAACTCAACTATGCAAGCATGCAGCTTTGCAAAGAAAGAAAATATGACGCAGTAATTTCTATCGGATGTGTAATCCGTGGAGAAACGCCTCATTTTGACTACGTTTGCTCTGCAGTAGCACAGGGAATCAAAGATTGTAATATCATGACAGACACTCCTACTATTTTCTGTGTATTAACAGATGATACCAAAGAGCAGTCTATTGCAAGAAGCGGTGGTGATCTTGGAAACAAAGGTGTAGAAGCAGCCGTTACCGCTTTAAGAATGATTGATTTCAAAAAGAAATTATCTGATAAAAAGGGAAATATCGGTTTCGGACATTCTTAACCACAGATCAACCTTCTCCTTCATAATATATCGGGACTATTTTTTAATAGTCCCTTTTTATTGGGGTCATTACTAAATCATAAATCTTATTAATAAACGGGATGTTTTTGTTTTTTTCCGTCAAAAGTTATATACAAAAACTATCTTTGTGAAAACTAATAAAAACAGTACATACATGTTTTTAAGCAAAATAAAACCGTTCCTATATTTAGGAGTTTTTTATCTTATTATTTCGTTGATAATAAGAACAGTATTCTTTTTTCATCCTATTACTACAGCTAGTTTTGGATTTTTCGAAGTTGTAAAAGTTCTGTTGATAGGTCTGGTGAATGACATTTTTGTTTTCATACTGGCCAGTTCTATTCTTGCGCTTTACTTCCTCTTCCTCTCCAATTCAAAATATAAAAAACCTTACGGATATATTATTTTGAGCGCACTGGTTCTATTCTTCCTTTATATCTGGCTTGTTCCGAATAATATTTTCAAGCAATATGGAGGTTCTATCATGGAGATTGCGCTTGTTTTCGTAGGAATAAAGACTCTTTTCTTCGGGCTGATGCTTTTCCTTCCTACTCAAAGAACTAAGGTTCGTAACATCTTATATTTCATCACATTATTATTATACGTTCTACTGATTATTTTCAATGGAGTAAGTGAATACTTCTTTTACAATGAATTTGGGGTTCGTTATAATTTCATTGCAGTAGATTATCTTATCTATACGAATGAAGTGATCGGGAATATTATGGAAAGTTATCCTGTAGTTCCATTATTTTCCGGAATAATGATCGTTACGCTCACTATCACATGGTTCATTTATAAAAAAACAAAAGATGAGCTGCTGGAACTTCCTGATTTTAAACAAAAAATGGTGCTTCTGGGGAGTTTTATGGTGCTTTGTGCCCTTAGTGCTCTTGCGATACCCTCTTTAATGCAAATCAGGTCAGATAATGTTTTTGCGGATGAAATTGAAGCCAACGGGCTTCCTAAATTCTACTGGGCATTTACTCATAATGAATTGGACTATTTCCAGTTTTATTCACAAATTAACCAGCAACAGGCCGAAAAGAACTTCCTAAGCCAGTATCCACAACAAACGCTGTCAAGAACCGTAGTTTCAGAACAGCCGGAAGCAAAGAAAAATGTTGTCTTGATTTCTATTGAAAGCCTTTCCGCAGATTTCATGGAACATTATGGTAATACACAGAAAATTACTCCTTTCCTTGACAGCCTTGCAGAAAAATCATTGATGTTTACCAATTTGTATGCAACCGGAAACAGAACGGTACGCGGTCTGGAAGCTTTAACATTGTGTATTCCTCCTACAGCTGGAGAAAGTATCATCAAAAGAGATGATAATAAAAATAAATTTACAACCGGAAGTGTTTTCAAATCCAAAGGATATGATGTCAAGTTTCTATACGGCGGATACAGCTATTTTGACAATATGCAGGACTTCTTCGCTGGAAACGGCTATGGTATTGTAGACAGAAACAACTTTAAACCTGAAGAAATTACTTTTGCTAATGTTTGGGGTGTTGCTGATGAAGATATGGCCAGAAAAGCCATTAAAGTAATGAATGCGGAAGCAAAATCAGGGAAACCGTTTTTCAATCACTGGATGACCGTTTCCAACCACAGACCATTTACTTATCCTGATGGAAGAATAGATATTCCGGGAACAGCAAAATCACGTGAAGGAGGTGTGAAATATACAGATTATTCTCTTAAACTGTTCTTTGAAATGGCTAAAAAACAGGACTGGTATAAAAACACGGTTTTTGTTATCATTGCAGATCACTGTGCATCAAGTGCCGGAAAAACAGAACTTCCGATGGATAAATACAGAATTCCTGCGCTGGTCTTTTCAGAAGGATTCGTTCAGCCTCAAAAATTTGATGGCCTAATGTCTCAGATAGATGTGATGCCTACCGTTTTTGGACTATTGAATTTCAATTATCAATCTAAATTCCTGGGACAAGATGTTTTCAAAAAAGAATTCCAGCCTAAGGCTTATATTGCGACATATCAGGATTTAGGCTTTGTGAAAGATGGGCGTCTGACCATTATTTCTCCGGTAAAAAAAGTGAAACAGTATTCTTTGGAACTGGAAAAAAGTGATTTGAAACCCGAATTTAAGCTGTATTATGATGAGAAATTATTAAAAAATACAGATCAGAAACTGGTAGATGATGCCGTATCAGTATATCAGTCTACTTCTTACTGGCTAAAAACAAAACAACTTAACAGATAAAGATCTAGATATTTTTCGCTTATACTTTGGTGTAAAATATTTAAATTAACACATAAATTTATTATCATGAAATGGACAGACGACAGAGGCGGAAACGTTGATGACCGCCGTGGTTCCGGAGGTGGCAGTGGAGGAATGATTGTAGGAGGCGGACTCGGAACTTTAATTATAGCAGCAATCGTATTCTTTTTGGGAGGAGATCCGTCCGGTATTCTGAATTCCGGCAGCATACAGTCTTCAGGAAATTCTACCGAGCAAAGAGATCTTACTTCCGGTGAAAAACAGATCGGGGAAATGGTCAAAATGATGGATGCATGGAATAGCCAGACCTGGAATCAGATTTTCACAGAAAACGGCATGAAATATAGCGATCCGGGGATTGTTCTTTTTGAAAACACTACACAATCTGGCTGCGGAACTGCACAATCTGCCATGGGACCATTCTATTGTCCGGCCGATCAGAAAGTTTATATGGATATGAGTTTCTTCAATGAACTTCAGCAGCAATTCGGGGCTAAAGTAACAGAATTTACGGTAGCTTATGTTCTTGCCCATGAAGTAGGACACCATGTTCAGACACTTTTGGGAACCACTCAAAAAGTAGATGCATTAAGAAGAAGCGGAAGATATTCTGAAGAACAATTGAACAGAGTATCTGTTGCTACAGAATTACAGGCAGATTTCTATGCCGGAGTCTGGGCAAAAAGAACCAATGACAGCAAACATATCCTGGAACCCGGAGATATTGAATCTGCCATAGATGCTGCCGAGGCCGTTGGTGATGACAACATTCAGAAAAGAGCACAGGGATATGTAAACCAGGAAAGCTTTACCCACGGATCTTCTGCACAGCGTAAAGAATGGTTTATGAAAGGTTACAATACTGGAGACATCAGACAAGGTGATACCTTCAACCAGCTTTTGAAATAATTTTATTAATGTTTTAAATAGCATGCAAAATAAAAAGCGGTCTCAAATTGAGACCGCTTTTTTATTTATTGCAATTCGATTGGATTAGAATTTTTCTTAGCTTCTTCTTTTACCCTTTCTTCCATTCTCTTTCTCATATCGGCAGGATTTTGGTTTCCACCACCGCCTCCAGAACCCCTTCCTCCTCCGCCCGCTCTCACAGTCGTTGAAAATCCACCTTGCCCGCCACCACTTTGGTTCATAAATGACATTGGATCCGTTTTAAACTTTTGTTGCTGCTTTAAATAATCAGTTCTTTTCACTTTTAAAGTATTTCCAAACTGATTCAAAGTCGGGAACTCAGCAATCTTATAGTTCTTCATCAAATCAAAAGAATACTCTCCTTTATCATCTTCCACTTTTACGATAAGTCCCGGAAGTCCTCCGAACTTATATGGCCCATCCTGATAAGGAAGATCTGTTGTAAACCATGCTGTCCACTTTCTTCCTCCAAAATCAGTTTCAGCTTTCTGAACTTTGTATTCGCCTATTTTTCTTGTTTCTGATCCGATTTTCCAGTTCAGAGGTCTGTCTTCTTCATAAGAATATAGATCTCTTCCAATTCTGTCTTTGAAATAGGTCTTTTGGTTTGTTTTATCTTTTTCTACGGAATAATTGATATTCGTTCTCAGCCCTTCCATCTGATCTCTGTTGATGCTTCCTCTTCCACCGCCGCCTTGAAAAGCTTTCTGCATGATAGAATCTCTTTTGATTCGGTTTTCAGAATAGAATACAGATTTTTCGGGAGAAATATCCAGGTAAGCGTTTTCCGTCTTGATATCTGTTTTATTTTCAGCATCAGGTTTCATAGTCACCTGATACACAAACCTGTTTGTCTGTGCAGAAACATTCTGTATAAAGAGTGCCAATGCGATAATACCTAATTTTTTCATTTATATTTTTGTTTATTTTAATTCAATTGGATTTTGCGCTGTATTGGTAAAAGAAGGGGTTTCTACAGATGAACCTTGTGACATCGGCACTCCTTGATTGTCACCACCCATTCCACCTCTGTGCATTCCGCCACCGCCATGGCCACCGCCTCTCATTCCACCGCCGTTCATACCTCCTCCATTCATTCCGCCGCCCATGCTGCCACTATGTCTTCCTCCTCCCATATTCATATTTTCTCCGCCGCCATTTCCGGCCATTGCCTTTCTGTTTTTACCAAACTCCAGTTCCAGAGCAGCTTTATCACCATGGAAGTTAACTCTTGTACTTTGTTTAGCATCAGAGTTGATCTGTCCTTCAAAAGCATTTTTAATGGACATTTTCTTAACAAGATCAAATTTATAATCTCCTTTATCATCTTCCAGCTTTACAATCAATCCCGGCAATCCTGAGAATTTGTATGGGCCGTCAGAAACTGGAATTTCTTTTGTAAACCATGCTGTCCAGACTCTTCCCCCAAATTCCGTTACTGCTTTCTGGGCAGAATAACCATTTTGTTTCTCAACAACATTGGTCACTTCCCATTTTATGGGTCTGTCTTCCTGGTAATAAATTTGTTTCCCGGCTGCTCTTTCATAATAATATACTTTCTGATCCGGAATGCTTTTAGAAATAAAATATTCAAAGAAAGTGGGTTCAAAATGTTTCTTTCCTTCCAGCTTTGAAAAATCTTTTTCTTCTTTTTTATCATTTTCTTTTGCTTCTGATCTTAGAGAAGTAAAAAGAGAGTCTCTTTTCAATTTATTTTCGCTGATAAATAAGGAGCGGTCTCCTTTAATATCCAGAAATGTTCTTTCACTTTTCATACTTACCAGATTGATGGAATCCGGGTTTACCAGTGTTTCGTACACAAATCTTGTTGTCTGTCCGTAAGACACTGCGGTGAAAAGCAACACAAAAAAAGCAGTTATTTTTTGTTTCATTACCAATTTTATTTATAGATATGAAATACGTTTCAAGGTTAAAATGAGAAATGAAATCTTCACATAAGCATAACAAATTTATCTAATTTTAACATAAATAACCCCTTTCAATCTCGCTATTAATATCAGAATCATTAAAATAGATATCTTCGATTTGAGATTGCGGAAATTAGTTCGTATTTTTGCATCATTAAATCATTCTAAATAAATACAATGATAAAAGTATCAGACTATGCAAAGGAGAAAGCCATCCAGTTGATGACGGAAGATGGTTTTAACCCTGCTGAAGATTATATAAGAGTAGGGGTGAAAAGCGGCGGATGCTCTGGTTTAGAGTATGTTTTAAAGTTTGATAACCAAAAAACAGACACAGATCAGATATTTGAAGATAATAATATCAAAATTATTATAGATAAAAAATCCATCCTTTATTTAGCAGGAACAACTCTTGAGTATTCAGGAGGATTAAACGGAAAAGGGTTTGTTTTTAACAACCCGAATGCATCCAGAACATGTGGATGTGGAGAATCATTTAGTCTTTAGAAAAAGACCTTAGATCCTAGATTTCAGACCTCAGAGCCATTCTGAATTCTGAAATCTAAAATCTGAAATCTAAAAAAAAATAATGAGTAAATATACAGAAGACGATTTAAGAGTCGATCTAGAAAATAAAAAATATGAATTCGGTTGGGAAACGAAGATTGATTATGAAGATTTCCCGATCGGTTTAAATGAGGACATCATCCGTGCCATCTCTGCTAAAAAAGAAGAGCCGGAATGGATGACTGAATGGCGTTTGGAGTCTTTTAAAATCTGGTTGAAAATGGTAGAGCCTGACTGGGCCAATATCAAGTATGAAAAACCAGATTTCCAGGCAATCCGTTACTATGCTGCTCCTAAAGTAAAGCCTGAACTGGCAAGTCTTGACGAAGTAGATCCTGAATTGTTGAAGACATTCGCAAAGCTAGGGATTAATATCGAAGAGCAAAAAAGACTTTCTGGAGTTGCCGTAGATATCGTAATGGACTCAATTTCTGTGAAAACCACTTTCCAGGATACATTGGCAGAAAAAGGAATTATTTTCTGTTCAATTTCTGAGGCTATTAAAAACCACCCGGATTTAGTAAGAAAATATCTTGGAAAAGTAGTTCCGAGAGGGGATAATTTCTACGCAGCACTGAACTCCGCAGTATTCTCTGACGGAAGTTTCTGTTATATTCCTAAGGGTGTAAAATGTCCTATGGAGCTTTCCACTTATTTCCGTATCAACCAGGCAGGAACAGGACAGTTTGAAAGAACGCTTCTTGTAGCTGATGAAGGAAGTTATGTTTCTTATCTTGAAGGCTGTACAGCACCATCAAGAGATGAAAACCAGCTTCACGCGGCTGTTGTAGAATTGATCGCTTTGGATAATGCTGAAATCAAATATTCAACAGTTCAGAACTGGTATCCTGGTAATGAAGAAGGAAAAGGAGGGGTATTCAACTTTGTAACGAAAAGAGGACTTTGCGAAAGAAATGCAAAAATCTCCTGGACACAGGTGGAAACAGGTTCAGCAGTGACATGGAAATATCCGTCTTGTATCCTTAAAGGAGACAATTCTATCGGAGAGTTCTACTCTATAGCGGTAACAAACAACCACCAGTATGCAGATACAGGAACAAAAATGATTCACATCGGAAAGAATACCAAATCAACGATTATCTCTAAAGGTATTTCTGCCGGAAAATCTCAAAACTCATACAGAGGATTGGTAAAAGTAATGCCTTCTGCAAAAGGAGCTAGAAACTTCTCCCAATGTGACTCTTTATTGATGGGTAATGAATGTGGAGCTCATACTTTCCCTTATATTGAAATCAAAGATCCTACGGCACAGTTAGAGCACGAGGCAACGACTTCAAAAATCGGGGAAGATCAGATTTTCTACTGTAACCAGAGAGGTATTGATACTGAAAGAGCAATTGCTCTGATTGTGAATGGATTCAGTAAAGAAGTTTTGAATAAGCTTCCAATGGAATTTGCTATTGAAGCTCAGAAATTACTTGAGATTTCATTAGAAGGTTCAGTAGGATAATTTATTCCAAAAAAGATCTATCAGATAAAAATTAACTGATTTAATGGCAAGGTTTTCAGTGTTTTTATCAGATCAAAAATCCGGTATATACGGAAATATAAGTGATCATCTTCATTGTGAAGATGATTACAAAAACAAAATATAAAAAGTTTCTTTCTGTCTTCTGACGAAATATTTCAGATAAAGATGATGTGTATCTACAGACAAGAAGCTCATACAATTATAAAAAGCAAAAGTTAGCAAGAATGTTACAAATTAAAGACCTTCACGCCAAAATTGAAGATGGCGCAGAAATATTAAAAGGTATTAATCTTGAAATAAAGCCGGGCGAAGTTCACGCTATTATGGGACCGAATGGAGCTGGGAAATCTACCCTTTCTTCTGTAATCGCCGGAAAAGAAGATTATGAAGTAACTGGTGGAGAGATTCTTTTCCAGGGAGAAAATATCAATGAAGATGCTCCTGAAGATAGAGCTCACAAAGGAATTTTCCTTTCTTTCCAGTATCCAGTGGAAATTCCGGGAGTTTCTGTAACGAACTTTATCAAAGCAGCTTTGAACGAAACAAGAAAAGCAAACGGACTGGAAGAAATGCCGGCAAAAGAAATGCTTGCATTAATCCGTGAAAAATCTGAAAAACTAGGGATCAAAAAAGATTTCCTTTCCAGATCATTGAACGAGGGATTCTCCGGAGGTGAGAAGAAAAGAAATGAGATCTTCCAGATGATGATGCTTAACCCTAAACTGGCTATTCTGGATGAAACTGATTCAGGTTTAGATATCGATGCTTTAAGAATCGTGGCAGATGGAGTAAATCATTTTAAAAATGAAGGAAATGCAGTTCTTTTGATTACACACTATCAGAGATTGCTTAATTATATTCAGCCTGACTTCGTTCACGTTTTAGCAGATGGAAAAATCATCAAAACAGGTGATAAATCTTTAGCATTAGAACTTGAAGAAAAAGGTTACGACTGGCTTCTTAACTAAGAAGAAAATATATTATTTCAGAGATTACCATTTTTCGCGTTCATAAAATGCAGCAAAATGCAGAATCTCTAGTATTAAAATTGGGTTCCCTATTCCTCGGAATAACAATATTTTAGTTAATAAAAAAAGAAAAAATGGTGCAAACCACAGATATACCAGTAATGGCATTAAAAGAACAAATTATAGAGAACCATAATGAATTTTTGGAGAGTCTTCGTCACAGATTTCTGGATGACAGTAGAAAAGCAGCTCTTCAAAGATTTGCAAACCTTGGTTTTCCAACAAAAAAAGACGAAGAATATAAATATACCAATCTAAAGGAAATCACGGAAAAAAGCTACAACTTCTTCCCGAAAGAGAGCCACAATATCACTAAAGAACAGTTTGATGAACTGCACCTTGGAGAAGAAAATTTTGATTGGATTGTTTTTGTAAACGGTAAACTTCACAAAGAACTTTCTAAGGTTTCTATTGAAAATGTAGAGTTCCTTTCATTCAATTATGCATTGAATGATGAGAAGCACAAAGAGGTTTTTGAACAATATTTCAATACTATTGCTTCTAAAGAACAAGCATTTACGAACTTAAACCTTGCTTATTGCAAGTATGGTTTCTTTTTGAAGGTTCCTAAAAATGTAGTGATTGAAAAGCCGATCCACGTTTTTTATATTTCTCAGAATCAGGAGGAAAATACATTCTACAATACAAGAAATCTTTTGATCGTAGAAGAAGGAGCAAAAGTAGAAGTGATTGAAAGCCATCATAATTTTGACAGCACTTATGTATTGACAAACTCTGTAACAGAGATCTTTACACATCCTAATGCAAAGGCAGACTGGCATAAACTTCAGAATGACAATAACACAACATATCTTATCGACAGCACCTTCGCAAGACAGGAGAAAGACAGCTTAACGACTGTAAATACATTCTCGTTCGGAGGTAAACTGGTAAGAAACAACCTGGATTTTATTCATAATGGATCTAATATCAATTCATTCATGAATGGAATCACCATTATTGGGAAAGACCAATTGGTAGACCACCATACGGCAGTTCACCATAACTTCCCGAACTGTGAAAGCTACCAAAACTACAAAGGAATCTTTGACGGTAATGCACACGGAGTTTTCAATGGAAAAGTTTTTGTTGACAAAATTGCTCAAAAAACAAATGCTTATCAGCAGAATAATAACGTATTGCTAAGTGAAGGTGCAAGTATTGATACAAAACCTCAGTTAGAGATCTTTGCTGATGATGTAAAATGTTCTCACGGTTGTACTGTAGGCCAGCTGAATGAAGATGCTTTATTCTACCTGAGAGCGAGAGGAATTTCTAAAAAAGAAGCACAGGCATTACTTTTATATGCTTTTGCTAATGATGCAATGCAAAACATTGATATAGAGCCTCTAAAAGAAAAAGTTTCAAAGCTGTTGGCAGAGAAATTAGGAGTTGATATAGAATTCTAAGACTTATATATATTGATAAACAAAAGCACTTCTTTTTGAAGTGCTTTTATTTTTGTAACAGATGGTATGTCTGTTTTATTTCTTTAACCAGCCTTGGTTATCTTTATTATCTGAACGCTTCTTCCCATTATCAAAATTATAGGCTAAACCTACGCCTAATGTCTGCTTCAACTGCGTTTTCCATATCTGATTATGGTCATACAACAGATCAAGGGTTACATTGGTAGAGATATATTTGTTGATTTTCATGCTTAAAACTCCGCTATACCCAAGAACCAGTCTTTCAGGATGATCAAGATAATTTGAGAATACGGAAGCGGTATTCAGCAAGCTAATATTCTCCATAATTTTCAGCTTATACATTGCTGTACCAAGGAAACCGAATTGGAAAAGAGAAGAATCTCCTTCATTTTTAAGACCATATGTGCCTGCTTTCTGAAGATCTTTGTCTAAAACAAAAGTCCATCTTGCATTCGCGGGACGCAAAGTGACCGAAAGATTATCATTGGGACGGTATGTAACACCTGCACCTACATTCAGGTATCCTGGTGCCATGAAATTGGAAATCTTTTTAGCATCAGGATTGTTCCCGTCTTCATATCCCGGAGCAAACTGAGTCTGAAGACCTGCACCTGCCGAGAAATACCAATGCTTGGCAAATTCTCTACCATAGTTCGTAGAAAGATTGATAACGTCCTGAGTTTTTCTTACGCCAGTTCCCTGTGTATTATTTTGCCCATACCCAAGGATAATAATGTTTTCCCAAAGATCTTTCCCTTTTTCATAGGTAAGGTTGTAATTGACACCGGCAAGCCATCCAACGTTGTTGGCTCCACCTCCTACCCAGTTTGAAAAGGCAGCCTGATTAAGCATTAGTGTATTTTGACCCTGAATAGACCAGGCTTTAACAGTATCAGTTGCCGGAGCCTCCGTTTTAACCTCCTGAGCCATTGCTGCAGCCCCTAAAGAGATCGAACTGATCAATAAAAGTTTTTTCATAATATCGATTTATTACAAATGTATAAATAATAATCTTTGTTGGAATAAAATTCACCTTAAAAGGAATTTAACACAACTAAATTAATGCTTATAACCCTATGAAAACAAATCATTTAACCAACATCTTCAAGTCAATCAAACTTAAGTCAACTTAAAATTACAGAATTTTAAAAACAAAAAACACCTCATTTCTGAAGTGTTTTTATATTAAAATATAGGTATTTTATCTTATTTCTTTATCCACCACTGGCTGTCTTTACGATCAGACCGTTTTACCCCGTTATTCAGGGTATACGCGAAGCCGATTCCTAAAGTTTGTTTCAGCTGTGTTTTTTCTATCTGGTTATGATCATATAGTAAATCTACCGTGACATTGGATGAAATATACTTATTTACTTTCAGGTTCAATAGTGCTCCATATGCAAGAGCAAGCCTTTCCGGGTGATCAAGATAATTTGAAAAGACTGAAGCTGTATTCGTTAAGTAAATATCTTCCATTATTTTCAGCTTATATATTGCCGTTCCCAGGAAACCAAACTGTAATAAAGAAGAGTCTCCATCGCTTTTCAAACCATAACTTCCTGCCGTCTGAAGATCTTTATCCCTCACAAAAGTCCATCTCGCGTTGGTAGGGCGTAAAGTTACCGTAAGATCATCATTCGGTCTGTACGTGATACCCATCCCGACGTTCAGGTAACCTGGAGCCATAAAGTTTGAAATTTTCTTTGCTTCAGGATTGTTCCCGTCTTCATACCCTGCGGCAAACTGTGATTGCAATCCAGCACCTAAAGAGAAATACCAGCTTTTTGAAAATTTTCTCCCGTAATTCGTAGAAACGTTGATAACATCCTGAGTCTTTCTTATTCCAAGCCCCTTCGTATCATTTTGTCCATAACCCAGGATAATGATATTCTCCCAAAGATCCTTGTCTTTTTCATAAGTTATGTTATAATTGATACCGGCAAGCCATCCCACGTTATTGGCTCCACCTCCTACCCAATTTGAAAAGGCAGCCTGATTAATCATTAATGTATTTTTTCCTAAAACTGACCAGTATTTTACTGTGTCTACCACTACAGAATCTTTTTTCAATTCTTCTTGTGCACTTGCATATATTCCTACAAAAAAGGAAAGAATTAGTAAAAACTTCTTCATTACTCTAAATAATTTTCATTGCAAAAATATTAATATATTTTTTTTTAAAGGTAAATTCGGCTTTAAAGCACCTAATTTTATCAAATTTTAATCATCACAACAAAATATTTATATAAAATCAGTGCCAAAATAATAAGTTTGGAACAAAAATTTGAAACTTTTTGTCTTAAAATCAGCTCGGTAGGAATAGATTCATCGACAAATTTTCCGAAATTTATCATTGGCTTTTGATTTGACGTAAAACACTCATGTTTAAAAATGTAATTTCCAAAAGAGCGGTTATATACCCATTGCTGATGCTTTCTGCGATGTGGTTCGGGTATTTTTTACAAACGCAGGGCTTTTTTCAAAGTTGTTTTGGAGCCATCATTCCTCTTTTACCTGAAGGATTGCTGGGTGTGGTTACATCTCCCCTTTTACACGGAAATATTGATCATATTATAGGAAATTCTATCCCCATAGGAGCATTGATGTTTTTGCTGTATCAGTTTTATCCTGTCGTTGCGAACAAAGTTTTTATTATTGGCTGGCTGGCAACCGGGCTTTTGGTATGGCTTCTTCCGCCTATTGACATTCTCACGGGCGACTATATGTATACCTGTACCATCGGCGCCAGTGGTGTAGTTTATGTTCTGGCCTTCTTCCTTTTTTTCAGCGGGGTATTCAAGTGGAATACAAAACTTCTGACCATCTCCATGCTTGTAGTACTGTATTATGGAAGTTTAGTCTGGGGAATGCTTCCTGAAGAGCTGTTTTATAATATGCAGGAGCCGAGTAAAATCTCCTGGCAGGCCCATCTTTCCGGAGCCGTAGTAGGAAGTATTATTGCATTTTCTTTTAGAAATGTGGGTGAAAAAAAGAAAAAATTCATTTGGGAATTTCCAAATTATTATAGTGAAAAGGATGACAAACTCTGGCAGGAATACAAAGAAAACCACCCTGAAGACTTTATGGAACTTCCTTATAAAAAAAGAGACGATATCTGGGATCATTTGGAGGAATTAAGAAAGAGATAAAACTTATTTCATTACATTTGGAAAAAAACACACATGATCTCTGAAGAATACTTTTACGCCATCGCTCTCCGCGAATGCAGCCAGATTGGTGACATTCATTTTCATAAACTTGTCCGTACTTTTGGAAGTGCTCAGGAAGCATGGAAAAGAGCCAAGAAAGAGTACAAAAGGCTGGAAGGAATAGGACAGAAAACAGTTTCGGATATAGGTAATGAGGAACATTTGAAATTCGCAGAAGAAGAATTAAATTTTTGCGAAAAAAATAATATCCAAATTAGGCTGAGGCACCTTAACGAAACCCCATTCCTCCTTCGTGAATGTAATGATGCTCCTGCGATTCTTTATCAGAAAGGAGAAATTAATGATTCATTTCCCAAAGTAAGTATTGTAGGAACCAGGAATATGACATCCTACGGTCAGCAATTTATTGTAGAGTTCTTTGAAGCTTCACAATCTTCACAATATACATCAGTAAGCGGACTTGCTTTAGGAGTTGACAAAGAGGTCCACGAGCAGTCTATCCGTACCGGAAAACCTACTATAGGAGTTCTGGCCCATGGTTTTCAATTTTTATATCCCGCAAAAAACAGACGCCTTTCTGAGAAAATTCTTGAGGAAAAAGGAGCATTAATCACAGAGTTCAGTTCTTCGAGAAAACCAGACAGAGAAAATTTTATTCAGAGAAACAGAATTGTAGCGGGAATGTCTCCTGCAACCATCGTAGTGGAAACCGGTTTTGGAGGAGGATCTGTAAATACGGCAGCATTTGCCAATGACTACAACCGTGAAGTCTTTGCCCTACCCGGAAAAATTACAGATACGAGCAGCCAGGGATGTAATCAGCTGATTTTCCATAATAAAGCAACTGCTATTTCTACGATAAAAGATCTTGTCAATATACTTGGATTTAATGATCCAAAAGAAAAAATGGAAGAGTTATTTCCTTACAGTGAGACACAGATACAATTATCTGAAAATCAATATTTAATATATCAGTCTATCAAAGACCAGCCACAGATTTCTTTGGATGATCTGTCACAGAAAATTGAGGTTTCTACACACAAAATTTTACCAATAATTTTGGAATTGGAACTTTTAGGGAAAGTAAAATCATTTTCCGGGAGGCAATTTATCGCAATTTAATATTTAACGATTTCTTAATATTGCATTATTTCACACATAACATTTCATTTTTAATAAAATTTGAACATAAATTATCAATTTAATAATATTACGGAACATTATTATTTAATTTTTAACAATGTTAAAATATAGTGTTGTGAATCTTGAAAAAAAAATTAAATTTGTTGACAATAATATTCAACCTTAATATATGGAACAATATAATATTGACCAGAAAATCCAAGAGTTTATTGCAAAAATTGAAGCAAAAAATCCTAACGAACCGGAGTTCTTACAGGCTGTAAAAGAAGTTGCCGTAACTGTAATTCCATTCATTGCTACTAAAAAAGAATACACCGGAATGAAGCTGCTTGAAAGAATGGCTGAAGCTGAAAGAATTATTATTTTCAGAGTTCCATGGGTTGATGACAAAGGAGAAATTCAGGTTAACAGAGGTTTCAGAATTCAGATGAACTCTGCTATTGGGCCATACAAAGGAGGAATCCGTTTCCACCCTACTGTAAACTTATCAGTTCTTAAGTTTTTAGCTTTTGAACAAGTATTCAAAAACTCTTTAACAACTCTTCCAATGGGAGGTGGTAAAGGAGGTTCAGATTTTGATCCACAAGGAAAATCTGATATGGAAGTAATGCGTTTCTGCCAGGCTTTCATGACAGAATTGTGCAAGCACATTGGTCCTGAAACAGACGTACCTGCAGGAGACATTGGTGTTGGAGCAAGAGAAATCGGATATTTATTCGGGCAGTACAAGAAAATCAGAAACGAGTTTACCGGAGTTCTTACAGGAAAAGGTCTTGCTTACGGTGGATCATTGATCCGTCCTGAAGCTACAGGATATGGTGTTGTATACTTTGCAGAGCAAATGCTTAAGAGTATCGGACAGAATTTCCAGGGTAAAATTGTAACAGTATCAGGTTTCGGAAACGTAGCTTGGGGAGTTATCAAAAAGGCTACTGAGCTTGGTGCTAAAGTAGTGACAATCTCTGGTCCAGACGGATATATCTACGATAAAGATGGTATCAGCGGAGATAAGATTGATTATTTATTAGAATTGAGATCTTCAGGAAACAACAGAGCTGAAGATTATGCTAAGAAATATCCATCTGCTGAGTTCCACGCTGGAAAACGTCCTTGGGATGTGAAGTGTGACGTAGCATTCCCATCTGCAACTCAAAACGAATTAGATTTAGATGATGCAAGAAAACTAGTTGAAAACGGATGTATCTGTGTAACTGAAGCGGCTAACATGCCTTCAACATTAGATGCTATCAACTATTTCTTAGATAATAAAGTATTATTCTCTCCTGGGAAGGCTTCCAACGCTGGAGGTGTTGCTACATCAGGATTAGAAATGACTCAGAACTCTATCCGTCTTAACTGGACTTCTGAAGAAGTAGACGCAAGATTAAAGGAAATCATGATCGGTATCCATAAAGCTTGTAGAGACTACGGAAAAGACGAAGACGGTTATGTAAACTACGTAAAAGGTGCAAATATTGCCGGCTTCGTAAAAGTAGCAGAAGCAATGTTGGCTCAAGGAGTTGTGTAACATAAAAAAACAAAGGTTGGGAGAAGTTCCCGACCTTTTTTGATATAGCCTGTTCCCGGGATAATGGGAAAAAAGTAAAAAGTGAAAGGAGAAAGCGCTGCTATATGCAGCGCTTTTTTTATTTTTATGTCATGGAAAGCACCTTTAAAAACATTGATGAATACATTCTTCTGTTTCCGGCAGAAGTGCAGGAAAAACTGCTTGCACTGAGAAAAGCAATTCATTCTCAGACATCTGAACTAGAAGAATATATTGGGTACCAAATGCCGGCTTTCAGATATAAAAAAAAGCCTCTGATCTATTTTGCCGGGTACAAAAAACATATTGGGTTGTATCCGGGAGCTGAAGGTATCCGAAATTTTGAGACAGATTTTAAAGAAAGAAAATATAAGTTTTCTAAAGGAGCCGTACAATTTCCGATCAACAAAGATCTTCCATTGGATTTAATTCATAAAATGGTCAGGTTTAAAATTGAAGAGATTGAGCAAAAAAAATCCTGAAATACAAGATTCCAGGATTCCGACTAGTGTTTGCTAAAGTACTTACTTTTTCTTCTTTTTGTCTTTCTTCTCTTCTTTAGGAGTATCTGCAGGCTTAGTGGCATCAGTAGGTGTTGTACTTACTGCTGGGTCTGTTGCAGGTGAATTCTCCATTGTAGTAGCAGGTGTTTTTTCCTGTTGAGTTTTTGAATCCGAAGGACTTGTAGTCTGTGTATTCGTTTGAGTTTGAGTTGTTGCTGGTTTATGAGTGGAGGTATCAGCTGGCTTTTGTGTTGTTGATTGTGCCGATACTGCGATTACTCCAACTAATGTAAACGCTGCCGTTAAAAATAACTTTTTCATAATGTAATATTTAAATGATTGTTTAACTTAAACGAGACATCATTTATAAAATTATATGTAAATAGCTTATTTAACGTACTTTATAATTATTTAAGAGGATTTTGCAAAAATAAGTTAGGTTAATTGGGCTGGAAGATTGAGGCTGGAAGCTGGAAGTTTATTTCAGTAAAAAACCTTAATTCAACTGTTATACTATAAGAACTTCCCGCCTCCATCATCCCGCTTCCCGCCTTAGACTTACTTCGCAATATTCTTCATCATTTTTTCCACGAATTCAAAAGCAGCCGGGCAGATTACTGTATTTTTCAGCATTAAGTTATTAATCTGGTAGATCTTCTTACGGTCTGTATGTGGATATTCACGACATGCTTTAGGTCTTACTTCATAAATAGAACAAGTATTATCATTATTCAGAAAAAAGCATGGAAGATTCTGCAATACCTTATCATTATCTTCATCTACTCTTAAGAATTTAGCTTCAAAATCGGCAGACTTCATACGAAGATGCTTGGAAATACGTTCTATATCCTTTTCGGTGTACAAAGGACCGGTTGTTTTGCAGCAATTGGCGCACTGTAAACAGTCTATTTCATCAAAAACTTCCTCGTGGGTTTCCTGAACAATATAATCAAGATTCTTGGGCGGTTTTTTCTTTAATCCGTCCAGAAATTTCTTATGCTCTTTCTGCTTTTGTATCGCTTGTTTTTTATAAAAATCTAAATTCATTTATTCATTATTTCTCACAAACTCCGGAAGTTCTTCTTTCTTGTATTCATTGATTTTATCCAGATCCAGAATAGTAGTAATATTTTCTTTGCTTGGATAATACATCGGGACAAATTTAGCCCCATAAACAATTTCTCCGGTAGTATATGAAGATCTTTGTACTACAGTGTTTGAAAATACTTCATCAAATGCACGCACCTGTACGATGAGCTCAATATCAGTATTTTTAAAATCTTCTTCAGAAAAGCCGTAAAACGGAGAATTTTCATCAATTTTATGTACAACAGTCCAGTTGAGAGCTAAAGTATTGATCTTATTTAGATGGGTATCAAGTCTGTAAAAATTACTTTTAGCAACACCATTTTCTATGACTTCAATAGCTGCCGAAAGAATCACATCAGCATCTGTCAGTGCATTATTTTTATAAGGTGCAAGCCTGAACATCAGTGCCGAAGATTCCTGAAAGGGAGCAATAACAGATATATCCGAGAATCTAAGATATGCTCGTGGCCTTGAAAATCTCCCATAAAAAAGTCCCGTTGCAATGGCAAAGGTAAGCAATCCCAGAAAAGCTTCAAAAGTAGCTACAAGACTCGCCAAAAAACCCACCGGAGCTATTCTTCCATATCCCACGGTTGTAAATGTTTGAGAGCTGAAGAAAAAAACGTCGATAAATTCATTGAGCGGATCACTTTTATCAATTCCTGTGAGATGTTCCACCCCAATCAGGTAATAGATCATTGCAAAAAGAAGATTGATAAGAATATAAGCAATCACCAAATAAGAAATAAAGCGGAATGATGAAAGATTCAGCATGGTATGATACCAGCTTAGCCTGTTGAAGACATTCACACCTCTCCTTTGAACATTCGGGAGGCCGTCTTTGTTGATAAATCTTCCGGATGCATTGGTTCCAAAACCACTGTTCTCCGCATTTTTCTGACGGATCTTTTTTCTGAATCCTCCTGTCATTTTTTAATCATTTTGATTGTGTTATATAATGATTTCCTCTCTGCCAATAAGCCAATTGATCATCAGCTCTTCCCTTCTGTTTTATAAATATTTAAAAAAGCAAAGTTATGTTTTTTAGTCATCATTTCTTACACATTCGTCATTCCGATAAAAGATTGTTTCCTCGTAGATCTTTATTAAGATTTTATTTAAAACAATACATACAAAAAACAGCAGAAATTCAAAGTTTCCTGCTGTTTATATCTTATTTGTCAAAGTAATTTATATACTTTGCGCAGGTGATTCCATCACAGTAACACTTACATTGCTGACAGATTTCACAGTCCCTGATTCTCCATGTATATCAGAAAGAAAATTAGGGAAGTCTTCAATAGGAAAAGCCCAATAATAATGGCCATTGACCGGAGAAGGAAAGTTGGCCTGCAACCTTCCATTCAATTTCATAGGAACAAAGTATTCCACAGAAGATCCTTTTAATTTCGTCAGAATAGAAATGGTCTTTTTAGAGTGCGCCGGAACAATAGTTTTATAAGTACTGGTTTCTGTAATTTCCTCGGAATTTTCTGTCCCCTCCGTTGTATCTCCTCCAACAACAACCTTAGTGCTTGCCGATGCTTTTGCAACCAGCGGAATATCAACGGATACTGATGCTGCTACTTCAAATGATCCTGAAACAGTACGTTTCCACGAGGTAGAATATCCTTTTTTGTAAGAATAGGATACAGTAATTTCGCTTTCCCTATCTCCATTATTAATAGCTTCCGTAGTATAAGCATTATCCGGCAAATCTATTCCGTCGGTTTTTATCGTTACCTGAGGCGTTCCTAAAACAATGGAAACATTGGGATTAGGAGCTGTATTTCGGGCATCTCCATCTACAGAAAGATCAGGATTAAAGATAATTCCATCCGGGATCTGGCCATTGTATGCAAAAACATTTTTCAACCTTGTTCTTTCTCCGGAATAACTGATATCATATCCCATATCTTTCAAATGGTTGGGCTTGAAAGGGATTTCATGCTCTTCATTGGTAGAACTTTTTACACTCAGATTATTATTATCTGACAATTTAAACTCATCTACAATTTTCCAGCCTTTCTGCAGCATCTCAGCCTCTGTCAGCTGTACTTTCTTTACATCAGCAGTATTTACCTTTGCTGAATCATCATTCATTGTACTCACTTCATCTCTTGAACATGACACTGAAAACATCAATAAGAGAAACCAAAAAGAATTGATTTTTTTAATCATTTTAATAATTTTTTAGTGTTTAATAATTAAATTTACAAAAAACGAACTATTTTAAGCTGTTTTTTTGCGAATTAATCAAATTTTAATTTTTCCCAATTTCCTATCTGATTATCCCGTATTTTGTTATAAAATGCTGTTTATATGAAATTTATCAATTTAGAGACTGGAATTTTTTATATGATTTACACTAACTTTGAACTATGAAAAAGCTTGAATCACGAGAAGATATTGAAGACCTAGTCAATGCATTTTACAACAAAGTCGTTAAAGATGAAACCATAGGTTTCTTCTTTAATGATATCGCTAAAGTAGATTGGGACAAACATCTTCCCAAGATGTATTCTTTCTGGGAATCTATCCTTTTTGGGCAAATGACCTATAAAGGAAATCCAATGGGTGTACACTTCCCGATCAATGAGAGACAGGCAATGGAGCAGATGCATTTTGACAGATGGCTTTTGCTTTGGCGTACCACTATTGAAGAAAACTTCGTAGGAGAAAACGCAGATATGGCCATCTACAAATCCGAAAACATAGCAAAGCTAATGGCTTTCAAGATGGATTTAGCAAGGAGATTATGATGAGGTTCGGAATGCGTGTTCCATAATGTAGCGTATAAAACCCGGGATTTATTTCAAACAGTAAATTTTCTCTTTTAAGGAACAATTACCGTAAAGATATACGCTGCCAGATTCACCAGTAGAACAGTTCCATACAGGATATTTGTTTTTCCACGGCTTAAGGAAAGCATAACGATAAAGACGGATAAAGAAAGCAGGATAATGTCCTTTTTATCCAACCCCAACACTAATGGAATATCGTACATGATACATACCGCTGAAACTGCCGGAATCGTCAGCCCGATACTTGCCAGTGCCGAACCCAATGCTAGATTTAAGCTGGATTGTATCTGATTGGCTCTCGCTGCACGGATGGCAGCCACTCCTTCAGGGAGAAGAACCACTGCGGCAATAATAACCCCAACAAGGGACTTAGGAGCTCCAACACTTTGTACCATCCCTTCTATAGTATCAGATAATCCTTTTGCCATAAGCACAACAATAACAAGACACACTACCAAAAAAGCAAAACTGATAAGCGTTTTTGTGAGTGAAGGAATGTAATGTTCTTCCGGATGTTCATCAGGAACAATAAAATAGCTTCTGTGGCGCACAGTCTGTACCATCAGGAAAATTCCGTAAATGACAAGACATGCAATGGATATAAAAATAAGCTGTGCTTCGTTATAGAAAGGTCCGTTGACACTTGAAGTAAAATTAGGAAGAACAAGGGTAAGTACGAGAATGGAAACAATACTTACCAGATAAGTAGTTGCTGAGGTTCTTGCGAAGAACTGCTCATGATATTTAACACCGCCTACAAGAATACATATTCCCAGAATTCCGTTAAGAATAAGCATGACAGCGGCAAAAACTGTATCTCTGGCCAGCGTGATCGCCTGATCTCCGCCGGCAACCATCAGCGAGATGATCAGCGCGACTTCAATAATAGTGATACAAAGGGCCAGGATAATAGTTCCGAAAGGCTCTCCTACTTTATGAGCGACTACTTCGGCATGGTGCACTGCTGATAAAACACTCCCGATCAGTAAGATCCCGGCAAGAATATCATAAAGAACTCCCGATCCCATCAGTCCGGAAAAGTAGTACCCTACCGCAAGGAGAGGAAAAATATAAGTATAATGTAAGAATTCTTTAGGTTTCATAAGTGACTACAAAATACAAAAAATCTATGAAATTTTAAATATCAAAAGAAAATATTAATAATATTTTAATGAGGCCAAAAGTTAAAGTCCTGATAATCTGTGAACATATGAAACAGAAGCCCAATTCCAATAATTCTGATATTTCCTTTAAAAAACAGCAGCAAAAAATACACCGCAATGGCATAATAGGAATGTAAAAAATGAAATCCTATACTTCCTCGTGACGGATCAAAAATCGGATTGGCAAAAAGGTGGTCCAGATCTACGAGCATAGTAGCCAGGAGAATGAAATACGCTTTCTTCCAGTTTTTACGGTAAAAAATCAATGCAATAAAGACCGGAAAAACGAGATGCAAAAAATAATGGGTAAAGGTTTTGAGCAATGCAATGTCTGATGGAGCCATTAATAGATAATTTTATTCGGTTTCTATGCTTACCAGCGTAAAATTAAGGGTAATTCTCCGTTTTTTGCTTTTATTTTTATCCAATAATCCTGTGATTTGTTCCCGTAAAGCACATAATCTATGTCGGAAATGATTCTTTTTTCATTGATACCCAGCGTTTTTAAGGAAGAATAGAGCAAAGCATTGTTTCTGATCAGAATATAATTTTCTTTTAGTTGAGGAGATAATAATGCTGTTGATTTTTGGGTTGATTTGATGGCAATACCTTCATTATTCCGGCTGATTTGATTCGGCTGAAAAGGAATTGCCGTAAATTGATTTTCGTTGTTGATCCACTTTTTAGACTGGAAATATGCCCAGGTTTTTTCGGGATCACTACTTTTAATATCGATGAAATAATTAGGTTGGATAATTTTTTGAAAGGTCTTTTTTTCCACTTCATTGAAATTATCATCATATTCATAGCTGATGATGGTATCGTTAACCTGTTCAAGATCTGCTGTTACCTTAAAATAATTTATTTGTGAAGAATCAGCTATACTTTTACTGAAAAAACGGCTGAAATTTTGGATATTTTCTTTGTCTAATTCGAGATCCAGAAAGTGCTTTCCTGTCTGAAGTTTGGAGGCGATGGAATTAAAATTTTTGGGATTTGAATTGTTTTTGATTTCAATTTCATCATCATTTAGTTCAATAGAAAAGTTTTGAATCTTCTTTCCTGAAATAAGGGAAAGGCTTCCCGCTGTATGATGAATAAACTGATCCGCATCCAAAACAGGATTTGAAGAAGTCTGAAGAAGCTGTTTCTGAAGGGTTTCAAAAGCCATGTCTGAAGTGCCCGCAATACAGTGATTACCATCGATTACAACAAAAAACCGATCCTTCTGAAAACGGTTATTTCCTTTATCAACAAAGTTTTGCTTTTTTAAAAAGGTGATGAATTTTCCTGAATCTTTCAATTCTAAAATACTATACCATTCAGAAAATTTTGTGTCTTTAAGATGGAAGATCTGCAAAAAATCCGGGATTCTGATTCCTGCCTCTTTCAATGAACCTGAACTCTTGCCTTTGGCTTTGCTTCCGGACCAATGTGAAGGATGTGTTATCAGGTTGAAGACGTATTGTCCCGTTAGTTTCTTTACATCAATTAAAACTACTGCATCTGCATTTCCAGGAATATATTTGAGGTTCTTATTCTTATAAAAGGCCACAAAATATACTGCAATAGCGAGCAATACAATTAACGGGACAATAATCTTCTTTTTGTTCATTTATAAAATTTGTGGTTTCTCTTCTTTTTCTTTTGTTTTAAAAACCTGATCGAATATATCAAAGAAATACATTAAGCTGTTTTCCGAAGAGTCTTTAATATTATAATTCATTTCAGTCTGGATGCTTTCTCCTTTCACTTCTGTTTTATAATACATTTCTCCTACATTTTTTCTGATGGCATCCAGTGTTTTTCTTTCTTTTGGAGTTTTAAACTCTTTATCCAGACCTGTTAAAAGCTTCTGAATATCCAATCTTCCGGATAACGGATATTTCGCTGAATCTTTTGCCCATTTTCTTGAAATATCAGATTGGTTTACCGATAAAATATTGTCGGCAGAGCTCATCAGATATACCACTCCATCTTTTACGGTAAAGAACAGCTGATCAATATACCCTCCATTTTTCTCTTCTTTAAAAGTGTAAAAGTTTCCTTTTTTAGAGAATCTTTTAGACAGTTTTTTATTGGTAGTCAACAAATCAAAAATACGGTTCCAATAGCCTTCATTTTCTGTTGCAAAAGCGAAAGTGAAGTTGGGAACAGCGATTTCTTTGGTCTTTTTTACTTCTTTTTCATTAAAATCAGCATCGTATTCGTAATCGGTGTATTCTACTGTTTTGGATTTCAATTCGTTCAAAACAAAGATTCCGTTTCCGGGTGCAATTTTAGTAATGGCTTCTTCGTCCAGAACAATTTTCATGGTTTCCATGATGAGCTCCATTTCTTTTTTGTACTCATTTTCTCCGGAATTCTGAAGAAGGCTGTACATCATGTCGAAACATTTCGCTCCATTGACGTTCATGGCGTAGTAACCAACGCTTTTTTCATTGATGAGTTCCAGCAGCTTTTTGCTCTTCTTCCCTTTGTAAATAGCTGAAATATTCTTTTGAATGTCTTCATTTTTGTGCTGATAATTATTCACCAATCTTACTTTATCTTTATCAAAATACAGATTGTACGAATAGTTGGAATCGTACATGTTTTTAAAAAACTGTCCATAGCTGTAGAACTTCGTCATTTTGCCATAGATTCCATCATTTACGATTCTTCCATAATCTGTGTAGACAAAAACATCGGAACTGGCATCTCTGAATTTCAGCATTTCTTTAGGAACTTCAATTTCTAAATTTGAACTAAAATACAGGTCGAAACGGTCTTCAGCGTTCTTTTTCACAACCTTGAAGTTTTCTCTGCGGATAGAATCCTGTTCTTTTTTGTAAGCTTTATCTTCTTCCTCGTCATAGGCGTAACCATCATTAGGCATTTCTTCTCCGTTTTCAGAATTCTCAGCACTTTCCTTCTCTTCAGGATATTTATGATGTTTCTGAAGGTATTTGATATCTTTTTGAATTCTTGCAATCTCGTTATTGTTATCTTTAATGCTCTCTTTCAGATATTTAATATCATCTTTAAGGCTTTTGATTTCGTCTTTATAGTTAAAAGGTTTTTCCGGCTCATCTGCACTGTCTCCTGCTTCTGCGTAAACGGAATCGACAGCAACGGCGGTACTATCTGCAACAGCTTCTGTTGTCCAAAGATCTTTATAAGGCTTGGTATAGCTTATCATGCTAAGAACTGCACGGCTTCCATTCCACGCCACAAAAACATCATCATTAATATCTACGTAAGAGTAGTTTTTTCTGCTGGAAACTTCCTGTCCTTTTTTCTTCACAGAATTAATGAACTCCTGGAACTTTTCCTTATTATCAATGATAAAATGAGTGTTGTATGTCTTAATAGAATCATTAAAGCTTGCGTAATGATACTGAACAGCATCATATTTGATTCCGGTTTTGGAATAATCTGTCCATGAAGGTGCTTCTTTGCTTTTTTTGCTTAGCTCATGAAGCAACGGGTTCAATTTATTCCAGTTGATTTTATTATTAAGCTGCTTTCCGTTCACTTCCATATAAAATACGGCATCAGACGGTATTTTCATACTATTTTGGGCAAAACCCAGTGTAAAACCAAAGAGTACAAAAATAATTTTTTGTGTTTTTAATAAGATAGATTTCATGACTATAGTTTAGAAATTTATTGAAAAAGAATAGTGTTTTGTATTTGTTTTTTCTGAAGGATAAGATCCAGAATATCAGCCTCCAGTTTAAGTGCTTTTTTATTGGGAGAAAGCACGTAGGTATTATTCGTTTGTGATTTCACGGTGCTTTCGAACTGCATAATGGAAGTATATTTTGCATCGTTAAAAACTTCCTTGTCTGCCTTGCTCATCTTGTCGTAATCTGCTTTGAAGGTGTTGACTTTATTCCTTGTCAATGTCTTTTTTTCAAGATTCTGGCTGTAAACCTGAGTAGGAACCATTTTACCCAATATATTCTGAGCCTTCAGTTTGTCCAGACCAGTATTGATGTTTTCAATTTTCTTGAAATTACAGCTCAGTTTAATGATGTAATTATCAAAATCCATGGATGTTTTCACATTGCTGATTCCGGGAGTTGCTTTGAAAATTTTTGCTGCTTCATTGATTTTATTTTCAATTTCAGCCTTTTTCGGAACTTTTTTCCCGTTGATAGTTTCCATTTTTGAGATGGATGCCAGCCTCGTTTTGCTTTTACTGGCGTTAAGAATAATGGTATATTCTCCCGTTCCGTCAGCCTTCACATTCACTTTATCAAGGATATCGAAACAGCTTGTAAGGAATAGTAAAGGAAAAAATAGAAGAAATAATCTGAGAAAATTTTTCATGATTGGTTTTAAAGCCACAAAATTACTCAATTTTGGCCTTAAATCCTTATAATCTCTGATTTTTTGGGCATAAATAGCTGTTTCCCGGTACTTTTTTAGGGGAAAATACGGTATGATTCCGTATACTATTTTTTAAATACGTCCTTTCAGGTAATCCTGACGAAGATCTTCATCCAGCTTTTCAATAGCGTACCGAAGGCAGGTTCTGGGCATTTCTTTGTAATACTTGTTCAGGTAGCTGATGAGTTCGCCTTCATTTTTATTTCCCATTTCCCTTAATAGCCAGCCATTGGCTTTATGCATCAGATCATGAGGATGCTTCAAGTTTTTGGTTACAAATTCTTTGGTAAGATCAAATGATCCTTTTTTGATGTAATGCATGGTCCCCACAACAGCTATTCTCTTATGCCACATTTCTTCAGATCCTGAAAGTTCTCTTAGAAGGCTTTCTTTCTGGTTTTCAAAAGCATACCGCCCTAAAATCTTATAACAAGTGGAGTCTACCAGATCCCAGTTGTTGACATAAGGAAGATGATTCAGATAAAAAGCTACCACTTCTTCTTTTACGGCTTTATCTTTTGTTTTTTCAAACTTTGAAATCAGCATGAAAAGAGCTGTCAGTCTATGTTCATGGTATTTTGAAGAAAGCAATACACTGAGATCTTCCAAATTGATTTTTGAATAATACTCTTTGGCAACAGAGCGCTGATCCGGAACTGTTACGCCCAGAAACAAATCGCCTTCGCCATATTCTCCTTTTCCTGTTTTGAAAAATCTAGGAAAGAATTCTGCCTTTTCAGGAATGGATAGAACAGCAAGCGATTCCTGTATTTCTTTAACAATGCTCATATGACAATTTAAGCGTTCTCTTCTACAGCTATATTTTCCTGCTCTTCCTCTTCTTTGGCAATCTTGTTAGGATTGGCTACTTTGGCAATGGTAAGCCCCTGAACAATGATTGAGAATACAACAACACAGTAGGTAATACTTAAAATAATTTCACTGTATTCACTTTTGGGAATAGACATCGCCAGTGCAATGGAAACTCCTCCACGGATTCCTCCCCAAACCAGCACTTTTACCGTCTGCGGACTGAAACTTTTTCTCAGAGAAGTAAATTTTGTAGGTCCCCAGATGGAAATAAATCTTGCAAACAGAACAACTACAATGGCAGCTAAACCAGGAATCATAAAATGTCTGAGATCTTTAATCATCAAAAGTTCAAATCCGATGAAAAGGAATAATACAGCATTCAGAATTTCATCAATCAATTCCCAGAATTTAATCAGATAATCCTGAGTAACAGATTTCATTTTGAAGCTTCTGTTGAAGTTCCCCATAAACAATCCTGCCGCCACCATTGTCAACGGCCCTGAAATATGCATTTGACGGGCAATAAGATATCCTCCCATTACCACAGAAAGCGTTACCAATACAGAAATAATATAATCATCCACTTCACGCATCAGCCTAGATGTAACCCAGCCCAGCAGGACTCCGAGTAAAAGACCTCCTCCGGCTTCTTTAAGCAAAAGCAATCCGATGGTTTCAACACTCAGATCTACTTCTTTCCCGACCGCCAGCTGTAAGATTACTGTAAAAACCACAACCGCCATACCGTCGTTAAATAGAGATTCTCCTGCTACTTTTGTTTCCAGTGATTTGGAAACATTAGCCTGTTTCAGAACACTAAGAACCGCCACCGGATCGGTAGGAGAAATCAAAGCTCCAAAAACAAGACAGTAGATAAAGGGAAGCTTAACTCCCACATAAGGAAGCAGATAAAACATTCCAAACCCTACCACAAAAGTAGAAATCACAACCCCTACTGTGGAAAATATTACTACGGGTCTGAACTGTTCTTTCAGGTCATTAATATTAATATGAATTCCTCCTGCAAAGAGTAGAAAATTAAGCATTGCTCCCATCAAAACCTCTGTAAAGTCGATACCGTTCATAAGCTTGTGAAGATGCCCGAACGTTCTCGGAAGCACTGTTTCTCCAAACATTACCAGAAAAATAGAAACCACAATGGCGATCACCATAATTCCGATGGTACTCGGAAGTTTTAAAAACCTGTAATTGAGATAGGCAAATATTGATGCTAATACGATTAATGCTGAAAATGAATAATATAATTCCACTAAGTGTTTTTTATTTTAAGATTAATTGGTTAGTTCCAAATAAAGTATTTTGATATAAATCTTACTGCTGCCTTTTTCCCAGACATCATACATGGCATCCTGAGAAGCTTTTGAACTTCTTGTATAATCTTGCCCAACATTCAGAATGTTCAGCAGAATGTATTCGTCTCCTACAGAATTGACTACATAGGCTGTTTTTTCAGATGTACCGTCTCCTGAGCTTTTTATCCCATCAGTAAGTGCACGGAACTGGTTCAGGTGATGCATAAAGTTATTTCCATCCTTCAGAGAATCATATGCTCTCAGAAGGATCAGCAAAATATCAAGATTCGTAGGATCTTTATCATACAAAGCCCTTCCCTGTTTGATGCAATCTGCAAAATTGTTCTGCTTAAAAGCATCCACAAGACTTTTAAAGCTGTCTTCTGATGTGCTTATTTTATCATTTCTAAAGTTTCTTCCGTAATAGAGATATTGTGCTTCTATACTGTCCAGAGACTTTGGATACCCTTTAAATTTAAAAATAAGTTTCTCGTAGTTGTAAGGAGAATCAGAACTTTTGAGACTCTTCTCAATAGCTTTTAAATCTATTTTCGATTTCTGGCTGAACCCAAAAACCGAAAAAAGGATGAATAAAAGGAAAAAGTAATACTTCATTAATTGCTGCTTTCTTCTTCGTCGTTGTCGAAATATTCGAAAAGGAAATCATTGTATGGAAATCTTGAAATATGAATCTTCATGACTTCATCATAGATCATTTTCTTCATTTCCGGGAAGTTCTCCTTCGTTAATGCAGAAATGAAAACCGTTGGATATTTTGATTTCGCCATCCAGGTTTTTTTCCATTCTTCCAGAGAAATATTTTTACGGGTTGTAGGCGTAAGATCATCCTCATCTTTTTTCTCATAACTGAAGTCGTCAATCTTATTGAAAATCATAATCATTGGTTTCTGATGAGCATTGATTTCCATCAGGATATGATTTACAGATTCTATGTGATCCTCAAAGCTTTCGTGAGAAATATCCACCACATGAATCAAAAGATCAGCTTCACGTACCTCATCCAAAGTAGATTTGAATGATTCTACCAGCTGAGTTGGTAATTTTCTGATAAATCCTACGGTATCTGTAAGCAGGAAAGGTAAATTTCCAATTACTACTTTTCTTACGGTAGTATCCAGTGTTGCAAATAATTTATTTTCAGCAAAAACTTCAGATTTTGAAATGGAATTCATCAAAGTAGATTTTCCTACGTTGGTATACCCTACCAAAGCGGCACGAACTACTTTTCCACGATTGTTTCGCTGAGTAGCCATCTGCTTGTCAATCGTCTTTAATTTCTCCTTCAGCAAGGTAATCCTGTCACGGATAATACGACGGTCAGTTTCAATTTCCGTTTCACCGGGACCTCTCATCCCAATACCCCCTTTCTGACGCTCAAGGTGAGTCCACATTCTTGTTAATCGCGGCAAAAGATATTGATATTGAGCCAATTCTACCTGAGTTCTTGCATAAGAAGTCTGTGCTCTTTGGGCAAAAATATCAAGAATAAGATTGGTACGGTCCAAAATCTTCACTTCCATATCTCTTTCCAGGTTTTTAAGCTGTGAAGGAGAGAGTTCATCATCGAAAATTACAGTCCCGATCTCGTTTTCTTTTACGTATTCTTTTATCTCAATTGCTTTTCCGCTCCCGATAAAGGTTTTGGAATCCGGCTGAGTCAGTTTTTGGGTAAAACGCTTTTGTACGGTAGCTCCGGCTGTGAAAGCTAAAAACTCAAGTTCATCTAAATACTCCGTCAGTTTTTCTTCGTCCTGATTTTGGGTAATAACACCCACTAAGACTGCCTTCTCATAGTTATGTTCTTTCTTTTCTAACATTAAGTTCTGTCTATGTTTATGATTTTTACAAGTTAATATTTTTCAGAAAAAAAACAAAATCAATTTTTATTTAATAACATATTTTAAGATAAATTTAAGTTTGACATTAAAAAATTTGTAAAAAAATTAATAACTTTAGGTAATAAATTTCTGATTTTTAAATATTTAACCTAAAATTTAATCTCCGGAATATCATGATTACCCATATTAGATGTATGATTATTGATAATGATGAACTGGACAGGCTGGTTCTTCAGCATTATATCAAGCAATATCAGAATATTGAAATTGTTGCCTCTTTTGATTCTGCAGAAAAGGCTATTCCTTATCTAGATCTCCCCATTGATCTTCTCATCACAGAAACCAACCTGCATGGAATGAACGGTCTTGAGTTCCGCAAACTTGCTCATAAAATACCTGCATGTATTTTCGTAAGCTCATATCCCGAGATAGCCGCCAAAGTTTTCGATATCAACACATTAGACTTCATCACCAAACCTCTTACTGCAGAACGTTTTCATCATTCGATGGAGAGGCTGTTCAATTTTTTTGAAGTAAAAGAGAAATGTGAATGCTATGATGCCATGGTAGGAGAAAACTGCATCAAAATAAAAGAAGGCACTAACATTTTTCAAATCAAAATGAAAGATATTCTGTATCTGGAAGCTCTGAAAGATTATACAAGAATCATCACTCTTGAAAAAAATCACTGTATTTTAAATTCTCTGGGGAATCTCCTGCAAAAGAACTTTTTCGAATCGTTCGTAAGAATACACAGAAGCTATGCTGTACCACGTCATCTCATCCGCGGAAAAAACTGCCATGAAATAGAACTGGCTCATCATATCAAACTTCCTATAGGCCGAACTTATAAGGATAATCTTTCTTTTTTCAATCCTTAAAAACCTCAACTAACACTCAACAATAATTCACAAAATGCTATTGGTCGATTATTTCTGCTGTTTGTCTATTTTCTTGCCATTTGATTGAGATAGGTGGTAATTTAGTCTTCCCAAATCCCCTTTATTGTAAGCCTTTGTAAGTAACCTAAAAACATTTTTGTCTATGAAAAAAAAATCTATCTATTCTCCCCTCTTTTCCCCAATCCTATATTGATTCTTAAGTTTTGGCATCAGCCACAATTTGTATAAAAGAATGGAAATAAGATCTTCACACAACCCCTGATTTTTTAACAGAGTTGGTATAAAACAATAATTTAAAGCTTGAAACTTCAAAAAAGTAGTCTCAACAGCCTGAATTTTGACCCATTTTTAAAAAGATGCCCAAACAGGCATGCAGATTATGATAGCATAAATTCTAGGAACACAAATAAAAAATTTATTGGCAGTTTGACATATACAGGCACTTAAAAAAACTATTCTTAAAAGCTAATAACTCAAAAAAACTAATACCCGCAAAAGCTGATAACCAAAATAGATTTTTCAAACAAAAGAAAGTCCGCTAGAAAGCGGACTTTTTATATGATAAAAAAAATAATTAATCCCAATCGGCAGCTACAAATTTCATTGAATTTCCATTCTCATCGGTTAAAGTAAGGAAATGCCCTTCCACTGAGTATTTTGTCATGGTTTCAATTTTCCTCTGAAAAGAGGTTTCAAGCTCCATACTCTGGCAGGCTTTCATGGTGCCCACTCTTTTTGAAATTTTCACTTTCCCTCCTTTTTTAAACTCGGTTACAAAAGACATTTGGTTACATCCCATGTAAGCATTTCCCTGAATTTTACCCTCAATCATCTTGGCTGTCAGATTCATTTCAGCCTTATTCGCTATCAGTTGATCTTTTGAAAAACCATCTAAGGAAACCAGCATCCATTGCCTTTGAAGAGAAGGATTTTTATCGGGTATTGAGGAACAATTCAAAACTACTCCTAAAAGTAAAACTGCAAAAAGTGACAATAGTATCTTTTTCATGCGGATTATCATCCCATTTTCGTACCATTCCGGGACAGAATCTCGTAAAAATTAGTAAATTAGCGACACAAAAATTATTTTATAAAATGAAAAGACTATTTCTACTATTCACTTTCTTGCTGGGCTTTGCTCAGATGAGGGCGGATGAGGGGATGTGGCTGCTAATGCTCATCAAAAGACTTAACGGTGTTGATATGCAAAAAGAGGGTCTACACCTTACGCCTGAAGAAATTTATTCAGTGAACAATTCAAGCTTAAAGGATGCTATCGTAAGTTTCGGTGGTTTCTGTACAGGAGAGATTGTTTCTGATAAAGGACTTATATTTACCAACCACCACTGTGGTTATGGTGCGGTAGCTGCTGCTTCTACACCAGAAAAAGATTATTTGAAGAACGGTTTCTGGGCAATGAAGCAGAAAGACGAATTCAATGCAAAAGATCTTTATGTAAGATTTTTAGTGAGAATGGATGATGCTACGCAGAGAATCACTTCGAAACTAAACAACAATATGACCGGAGCAGAGAGAAAAGCTGTTATTGATGCTGAAACTAAAGCTATCCAGACAGAAAACTCTGAAAACGGAAAATATACTGTAGTAGTAAAAGATTTCTTTAACGGAAATGAATTCTACTATTTTGTATACCAGGATTACAAAGATATCAGATTGGTAGGTGCTCCACCTTCATCTTTAGGAAAATTCGGAGGAGACACAGACAACTGGGAATGGCCAAGACATACTGCAGACTTCACAGTTTTCAGAGTGTATGCTGATGCTGCAGGAAACCCTGCTGAGTATTCTCCAAGCAACACGCCTTTGAAGCCTAAGCATTTCCTTCCGGTTTCTCTTAAAGGAATCAAGCCTGGTGATTTCTCAATGATCTTAGGTTATCCTGGAAGAACAAACCGTTACCTGACTTCTTATGGAATTCAGCAAATGGTAACTAAAGATTACCCGGCATGGGTGGAAGCTTCTAAATTGGCTATGGATGTAATGAAAAAGTACATGGACAAGGATAAAGCTACTCAGCTTAACTATGCTTCTCAATATGCTTCAGTAGCAAACTACTGGAAAAACAGACAGGGAACTATTGATGCAGTAGAGAAAAATGGAACTATTTCTGACAAGCAAAAAATAGAAGAAGCTTACAATAAGTGGGCAGCAATGCCAGGAAATGATCAATATAATGGTGTTTTAGAAGATATTGGTATTTACTATAAGCAAGTTTCTGATAGAAATGTTGAAAGAAATTACGCTTCACAGTTTTCAAGAAATGCAAAATACATTACACTTGCATTGCAGGTAGGATCTGCTCTTAAAGCTTATGCAGCTCAAGATATGCAGGGAAGATTGGCTATGAAGGCTAAAACAGAAGCTGCCATCAAATCAGCATATGAAAACTTCAACCCATCTTTAGAAGGAGAAATGCTTGCAGCTATGACCAGCCTTTATCAAGCCAGAGTTAAAAATCCTGAGGTTGCTTCTGCTACCATACTAGGTTTAGATGCTAAAACAGTTTCTAATTTAGCTTATTCTTCAATATTTGCTAACAAGACTTCTGCGACGAACTTCTTATTGAACCCAGACGCGTTGAAACTTGATGCTGATCCACTTTGGAAAGCCGCTAACGGAATTACTGCTGATCAAAAGATAAGCACAGAAAGATTTGTTAAAATAGATGACAATTTTGCAAAAAATAACCGTCTTTTCTTAGCAGGTCTAATGAAGGCTATGCCAGAGAAAAAATTCTATCCGGATGCTAACTCCACTATGAGATTAACTTACGGTACTGTAGATAAATTACCTATCAGAAATGACAGAAACTATTTCGGTATTACTGATAACTATTATACTGATATGACTGGTCTTGTTGGAAAATACAAGAAAGGTGATGAAGAATTCGATCTTCCTCAAAGAGTGATTGATCTTTATAACCTTAAAGATTTCGGACAGTATGCTGATGCTGCAGGATATATGCCCGTAAACTTCCTTTCTAACAACGATATTACAGGAGGTAACTCTGGTTCTCCGGTAATTGATGGAGACGGAAACCTTATCGGTATTGCTTTCGATGGTAACAGCGAAGCATTAAGCGGTGATATCGTATTCGAGCAGGAATGGCAGAAAACAATCAACGTAGACGTTCGTTTTGTTCTTTGGACAATCGATAAATACGCGGGTGCAAGAAGATTAGTTGACGAATTGAAGCTTGTAAGAGGTGAAAATACTCCGGCTGACACGAAAACTAAAAACTCAGGCACTACAGCAATGCCTAAGAAAATCAAGAAAAAATAATCTTATCTGATATATTTTTGAAAACCGTGAAAATAAATTTCACGGTTTTTTTATTTTTGACTATTAAAATCCCTCATCATGAATCTTCAATCTATTGAATTCAAAGCCATTATTCAGCAAAACGGAGAGGTGAATGCTGCGTTTGTAGAATTTCCTTTTTCCACAGAAGAGCTGTTTAATAAGAAAGGTCAGGTAAAAATTAAGGCTGTATTTGACGGTAAAGTGGAATATCGTGGAAGTCTTGCCAAAATGAAATCTGACTGTCATATTTTAGGTCTTACTCAGGAAGTCAGAAAGCAGCTGAATAAAACCTTCGGTGATGAGGTCTCTGTTTCTCTTGCTGAAGACAAAGAAGAGAGAATAGTTGAAATTGCAGATGATATAGTATTCGTCTTTAATGAAAATCCACAAGCAAAAGATCTATTTGACAAAATGAGTTACACTCACCGAAAGGAATACATCCGTTGGATTGAAGAAGCCAAGAAACCTGAAACAAGAGAAAACAGAAAAATAAAAATGATCCAGATGATTTTGGATGGAAAAAAGGGGATATAATCTACCCTGCATTCATTCTCAAAAACTCTATTTTAAAAAAAAATTGAATTAAGAAAATATTTTTTGTCAGGATCTCAAAAAGTAGCCGACTATAGTTACAGATATCATTTATAACTATAAAAAATTTACTTTTATGAACAAGTTTATTTTCAGAACATCAATTTTAGCGGCAGCTACTTTAGCTGCATTTACTCTTTCTTCATGCAGTGATTCTAATGACGACATGATGATGGATATGGGTTTTCAAAGAAGCATCACTTTTGAAAACGTGATAACCCCTAAAGATTTTGTAGAAAGCGGAAGTTTTCAGGGAACAGGAACTCCTCCTATTATTTTACCCGGACAATCTGTTTCTGTTAAATTCAGTGCAGGGAAAACACAGGCATTAATGTTTGCTACTATGTACGGAGCTTCAAAAGACTGGTTTTTTGCTTCCCAACAACCTGGGATCAAATTATTTGATGCCAATGGAAATGCCATTACCGGAGATGTTTCATCAAGCGTAAGATTATGGGATAACGGAAGTAAAGATGACACCACAGGACAGGTAGAAAGCAAGCCTATCATGCAGGTTCCTAATGTAAATGCATCCCAGCTTATGAAACTCAATCTGGCTTACAATGATGTAAGTTCGGAATTCACCCTCACTATTACAAACACATCTGGTGGAACAGCCAACGAAACTCCTTTTTCTCCGGGAGTATGGGCGGTTTCCAACTACAATGGTTCTCAACTGTTGAACAGTACTCCGTTTTTTACTCCTAATGCTTTATCAAATCCTGAAATCACAGATATTGCTCAAATGGGGAATATCAGTAAGATGATGACTAAACTGAATGCCAACACAGGAATTATGACCGGACTTTCTCCAGCATTAGTTGTTGTTTATCGTGGTGATAAAAATCCAATTTACGAACTGGGTAAATCAGACAGTGGGATGGGACTGAAAGACATTGCACAGTTTGGAAATGTGACCAAGCTTCAAAACAGTCTTAAATCTTTATCCGGCGTAAAAGGCGTATATGTTGCAGGAAATGCTCCGGTAGCGCCTGGAAGCAAAGTAACAACAAACTTTAATGCTGAACCGGGTGATAAAATTGCTTATGCAACCATGTTTGGATTCTCCAATGACTGGTTCTATGCTAATGAACAAAGTATTGATGCCAATACTAAGGGAGACATTAGCTCAAAAACCTCATTGTTTGATTCCGGGACGGGTATTGACCAATATCCGGGTGCTGGAAATCATCAGGCATTATTTGGTGGAACTCCACAAAGCGAAAATAAGGTTATTTCCAAAGTAGGAAACCAGTATCCTGTTCCTGCAGTCCAGAATGTGATTAAAGTAACCGTCAATTAATCTTGAAATAAAGAAAAGAGTTTGTCTCAAAAGTGTCATTCTGAACGAAATGGAATGTAGTGAAGAATCTCATTCTTATGACCATCAATGAGATTCTTCCTTCGTCAGAATGACAAAAACCAAATTATTTGACTTTTGAGACAGTCTCTTTTTCATTGTAAAATTATATTCATTTTTATTATGGTTTCAGCTCGCCTTCCAAATATTGCTCTCCTCCTCCATTTGTAACCGTTATAAAACCTTCATAATGGTTTACTTTTATTCCCAGATCATTATTTATTTCCTTAAAATATCCAACCTTATCTTTATTGATTATATCTCCCTGCCAAAGAAACTTTGCAGACTGTCCTGTTTTATTTTGAAATGTAAGAGCTCTCAGCGGATTTACCAATCCACAGGATTTAAGGTCTACCACAGCACTTTCATGAGCAGCAAAATCTTTAGACAATACAATTGTGTTATTCATTTATTTTCTTTGGTTTTTCAGTTAATTAAAAACTGAGCAATACTTTCTCATTACCCTGATGCAAATGTCATTCTCCACTACGACAAAACTTGACGCATTTATCTGTTAAAAAATTAAAAGCCCAAGCAGAATCTGTTTGGGCTTTTTCAATTATTAAACATTATTCAACCGGAATTCCAAGGTATTTTAAATAGGAATCCAATATTTTTTTATCAAATACCGGTTCCTTAATATCTGATCCTTCCAAATACTGAATCACGTTGGAACAATCCCATATGTACGTATTCTGGTAAAGTTCTACGGTAGATAAGCCCTCATGCATATTGTCTCTGAAAAGGCTTGTCAACGGATATAAACGGTTTTTACTGTCATCTTCCCATTGTTTTCTCCATTCTTTATAAGGAAGATCTTTGAGTGTGAAAGGATAATATTTCTTCATAAGCCCAAAGAAATCCTCCAAAGTAAGGTTGGTCTCCGGACGGGCAATCAGGTTGAATTTCTTTCCTATTGCCTCTTTATTCTTTGTAATATGAGCCATCGCTTTGGTCATGTAATCTACCGTGATAAGGCCTTCTCTAAGCTCAATAAGCGCCGGATAAGATTTGAATTCTATGCAGTTTTTCACCAATCCGGACCACCATTGGTAAGAAGCACTTGCTCCTGTTTCGCTATGGCACATGGCGTATCCAAGACGGTAAGTAATCAATGGCAGTCCTTCTTTTGCCGCTAAATCAGCAACGGCTTCCATTACCCACTTGCTTCTTACATAACCAATGTCTTTGCTTACTGACATCAGGTTCTGTTCAATATCGTCAGATTCCAGCATCACCGTTTTTCCTGTAAACAAATGTCCCCAGCTGTATACGGAAATGGTTGACAGCAAAGCGAGGCATTTTGTTCTTTCTGCTCCAGCCAGTTTTATGATTTCTCTTAATCCTTCTACATTCGGGGCTTTCATATAGGAATAAGGTTCGATGAAGTTGACTGAACTTCCGGAATGGTAAATTAAATCGGTTTGTTTAGCCAGCTTTGTGAATATTTCTTCTGATAATCCTAAAGACGGCAAGGCCAGATCTCCGATTACAGGAATAATTCTCGATTTCTGTTCTATGTTTTGAGGAATATGATATTGTTTAAAACACCTGTCAATTTTTTCCATTGCATAAAACGCGTCCTGAGCTCTTACAAGACAATAAATATCAGCACTCGTAGTATCAAGAAGTTCCTGTAAAAGGTGGATTCCCACAAATCCCGTAACACCCGTTAAAAATATAGTAGTTGGGTTTTCAACCTGCTTAGGATCAAAGCCTCCTGCAAAAACAGTTCCTGGAGCAAGATAAACATCTTTCTGGAGCTCTACATAAGGTTCTACATCTTCTGTCGGAATGGCTTCTCTGGTCTCTCTGGATCTGGCAATAAGAACTTCCGACAGCTGCTGCAGCACCGGATACTGATAGATATCCCGCAGATATACTTTTACATCAAGCTTTCTTTGCAAAGCTACAGCTACTGTTGCCACCAACAGGGAATTCCCACCGATATCAAAAAAATTATCTGTAATATTTATAACAGGTCTCTCCAATGCGGAAGACCAGATATCTACAACAATTCGTTCTGTTTCATTGGTTGGCGGCTCAAGTGAAATTAATTCTTTAGCCTCCTGATCTGCCAGATCTTTTAAAGCCTGAGTATCGGTTTTACCATTTGCCGTTAACGGAATTTTATCTATAAAAATAATTTGTGCAGGAATCATATAACCTGGTAGTTCATTTTTCAATGCATTTCGCATTGATGCAATATCTTTTTTCGTTCCTGGTTTTAATACAATAAAAGCAATAAGATACTGAGTACTTCCTTCCGTTTCTTTGCCAATGACAAGCGCTTCTTTGATATTATCCTGCTGAATCAACGTACGTTCAATTTCGCCTAATTCAACCCGAAATCCACGAATTTTTATCTGGTTATCTATCCTTCCTAAAAATTCAATCTCTCCATCTTGTTTCCATTTGGCCAAATCTCCGGTACGGTACAGTTTTTCTTTTTCATTGAATGGATTGGTAATAAATTTAGTATTTGTCAGTTCTTCATTATTAAGATATCCATTGGCCAAAATACTTCCTCCAATGCATAATTCTCCGACTGCTCCTACCGGCAATAATTCCATATTCTCACTCAAAATATAAGCTTTTGCATTGGCAATGGGTCTGCCTATTGACGAGACATATTTCCCGTTGGTATCTTTCACTTTTTTAAAAGTAGCATATACTGTACATTCTGTAGGCCCATAATAATCTACCAGTTCATAGCTTAGCTCAGAAGTAAGCACCGGCTTCAGTTTTTCGCCTCCTGTAAAGAGATATTTCAGCTTCAGATCATTATAATTTCGGGAATAATTGACAACAGCCGGAGCCAGAACAGTAGGTACAAAACCATGTGTAATATGATTTCTCCTATAAAATTCAACCAAAGCAAGTGCATCTGTTCTGTCTTCATTATTGGCTACAAAAAGAGTCGCCCCGGAAGTAAGTGCTGACCAGGTTTCCCAAACGGAGATATCAAATGCCAATCCTGCAACAAGGGTCAATTTTGAACTAGAATCCACATGAAAATGGTGATTATGCCATGTTACCAGATGCTGTATAGCCTGATGGCTTACCATTACGCCTTTGGGTTTTCCGGTTGAGCCGGAAGTATAAATTGTATAGGCTAAGCTATTTTGATGAATATTAATCTCAGGATAATCTAAAGACAAATGATTGAGGTTTTCCATATTGCTCAGATCAAATACTTTTGTGTTTTCGGTGTCTGATAAAAGCTCTTTAAGATTTTGATTGGTAATGATCATATCAGCGGAGGTATCTGAAAGAATATATTCTACTCTTTTGGCAGGATAGGCAGGATCAATAGGAACGTAGGCAGCTCCTGCTTTGATAACACCGAGTACAGCAACAATCCATTCTAAAGAACGGTCCAGCCAGACAGGAACATATTTTCCTTCTTTGATGCCATGACTTATTAATAAGTTGGCCACCTGATTGCTTCGCTGATCCAACTCTCTGTAAGTAATCTCCTGATCCTGATAAACTGCTGCAGTCTTGTCAGGATGAAGGATTGCTTGTTTTCGGAAAAGAGATTCCAATGTTTCTTCATGATGATAATCCCAGCCGGTCTTATTGAATCCGTTGAGCAATTTTTCTCTGTCTTCGGAGGACAGTAATACAGCTGAACCTATTGATAAGGCTTCTAATGAGGGAATTGTGTTTGACATAATAATTTGATTTGGTTTAAATGTTTGTAAGGTTGATTTAAACTATAGAAAAACGATATGGCAACAGGCAATACAGAATAACCACAGCTTATTTACTAAATGTGTTTCTGATAGTTTTTCAAAAAATTGAATGACACAGAGTATAAACCAATCCACTCAGTGAGCAGAACGGTAAACAGTGTCCAAACGTTATTGATGACATTCAAAAAAAGAAGGAAGAATATATCTTAATTATTCTTCAGAAGTTAGATCCACTCCTACACCGTGTTTAAGAATTTTATTTCCATAATGTAATATTTTAAATAATTTGGCAATCAAACTTAACATAATAAATAACACCAAGTGTTACATAATTACTATTATTTGCCACAATTACGAATTGATATTCTAGAATAAAATATTGAATTTTAATCAATTACAACTACAACAATTCAATATCCCTCCACCTATCGATCAAGGTATGGGAATATTCTTTAAATTTGTAAGAAAGAAAAAAACACTTCATTTTAATATGGATCACCAACTGAAGAGAGAGCATGGATTTGTACATATCCCATGTCATGAACTGGATATTTTTATACTTTCTGACGGATATTTTGGTATTGGTTATCACCAACCGATTTTGGCACCCGATATTCCTCAAAACAGAGTAAAAAATGAGCTCCGGAATCTTTATTTATCGGACTCTTATTATGAAGCCCCCATTAATGTAATGCTTGTCAGGAAAGCCGACCGTGTTATTTTAATAGATACCGGAGAAGGGTTTTATGATGATGAAAATGCAGGGCAGCTGCTACACAGCCTTACGGCAGCTGGATTTGCACCTGAATCAATAACAGATATTTTGATTACACACGCCCACAGAGATCATATCGGAGGAATTCTTTCCAAGAATGATGAGATGGTATTCCCGAATGCAAATTATTATATTTCACGTCAGGAATTCGATTTCTGGATAACTAACGAACCTGATTTTCAGAAAAGCAAAAATCCGGAAGGAGGAAAGCCAAGTATTCCATTGGTTAGAAAAATCCTTTCCACCATTGGAAACCGCCTTACAACATTTGAAATGGGAGATCTTTTGTTCTCTTGTATTCAGACACAGGCTGCTCCGGGACACACTCCGGGACATATTATTTATACAGTAAATGATGGAGATATTTCAATCACCAATGTAGTAGATGTCTTCCATTCTCCGCTGCTTATTGCAAAACCTGACTGGGGAACACAGTGGGATATTGATTTTGAAACTGGTGTAGAAACCCGTAAAAAGGTTCTGGAAAATTGTTATCAGAACAGAATGCTTATCTGCTCTGCCCATCTTCCATGGCCGGGTATTGGGTATATTAGTAAAGTGAACGATCAGTTTCAATGGATTCCAAAAGTCTACAACCATCCTTTTTTAATCAATCTTAAAACAGATCTTGAAATAACCACATAAATCATTTCAGAAATAGAAGTCCGGATCATCCATTCCAAAATTCCCGGTCCAGACTTCTGTACTGTATGGCTTCAGAAATATGATGAGACAAAATATTTTCTGATTCTTCAAGATCTGCTATCGTCCTTGATACTTTCAGGATTCTGTCGTAAGCTCTTGCCGAAAGGTTCAATTTTTCCATCGCTAATTTTATAAGACCAAATGAGGTCTCGTCCAATTCACAAAAGGCTTCAATTTCTTTGGGACCTATCTGGGCATTGCTGCTGATATTCAAATTTTGATATCGTTTATTCTGAATATCCCGTGCTTTCAATACACGATCTCTGATGTCTTTGCTTTTTTCTCCTTTTCTTTTTTCAGAAAGCTGTTCAAATTCTACTTTCTGTACTTCAATATGGATATCAATCCTATCCAAAAGCGGTCCTGAAAGTTTGTTCATATACCGCTGCATTTCATAAACAGATGAGGTATTATTAGGATCATCTGGAAAGAAACCACTTGGACTTGGATTCATGGAAGCAACTAACATGAAACTGGCAGGGTAATTTACGGTAAACCGTGCTCTTGAAATGGTCACTTCACGGTCTTCCAAAGGCTGTCTCATTACTTCCAGCACCGTTCTTTTAAATTCGGGCATTTCGTCAAGGAACAAAACTCCGTTATGAGCAAGGGAAATCTCTCCCGGCTGTGGATAGCTTCCCCCTCCTACTAAGGCAACATCAGAGATTGTATGATGGGGAGATCTAAAAGGACGAACTGTCATTAATGAAGCTTCAGTTCCAACTTTTCCTGCTACAGAATGAATTTTTGTTGTTTCTAAAGCCTCTTTCAAAGTCAGTGGAGGTAAAATACTGGGCACTCTTTTGGCCAACATGGTCTTTCCACTTCCGGGCGGGCCAATGAGGATGATATTATGACCTCCAGCTGCGGCAACTTCCATAGCTCTTTTAGCGGTTTCCTGGCCTTTAACTTCAGAAAAATCAAAAGGAAAATCATTGATTTTTTCATGAAATTCTTTTCGGGTATCCAAGGTCATTTTTTCCAGAGGTTTTCCTTCATTAAAAAAATCAATAACCTCTCTGATATTTTCTACTCCATATACATCAAGATCGTTTACAATGGCTGCTTCTCTTGCATTTTGTTTCGGGAGAATAATTCCTTTAAATCCTTCTTCTCTTGCCTGAATGGCAATAGGCAGAACGCCTTTTATAGGCTGTAAACTTCCATCCAGAGAGAGTTCTCCCATAATAATATAGTCATTAATATTTTCAGCCAATATCTGATCTGATGCCGTTAAAATCCCGACAGCAATACTCAAATCATAAGCAGAACCTTCTTTTCTAAGGTCTGCAGGAGCCATATTAATGGTAATCTTCTTTCCGGGAATTTTAAATCCTACATTTTTCAGGGCCGCAGAGATTCTATAGCTGCTTTCCTTAATAGCATTATCCGGGAGACCGACAAGATGGTATCCTACTCCGCCGGTATCTACATTCACTTCAATTGTTATTGTCTGTGCAGCCACTCCATGAATGGCACTTCCGTAAACTTTGATCAGCATGGTGTGTTTTTGAAGTAAAAATAATCAATATAGTATTTTGAAAATCTGATATTTACATGAATGATATTCTGGTTGGAGGGAAAAGATCAGGATTTATTTTAACTTATTTAAAAAAATAAAAACCGCAACAATAGTTGCGGTTTTTTTATTACTTGTCAAACACTTGTATATTAGGTGAGGAGGAAGGGTGATCTCTGAAAATATACTTATACTTTTTATCTTCGTAAATACCTTCTACAAAAATGTCTTTTTTATCATGTGATCCTATTTTATGAAATGTCGGTACATCTATTAACTGTTTCAATTTCAAAACTTTATTTCTATATAAAACATCATCCAAATAGACAGTTTTATTATCTTGGGGGTGTTTTTCACTTGCAATATCTATTTTGCCCTGTAAGTAAATATTAGATTTTTTATCTTTATATAGCAAATCTTTTTTTAGCATAGAATAGGAACTCGTTTTCTGACCTGATACTATTATTGTAAATAAAATTGATATTAAAGTTATAATTCTCATTTTCTTTGAAATTTTAACAAAGATACATTTAATTTTGCCCAATATCCTTTTTTATCTTTTGCCCAGGTATATACCCATTGTGACTGCCTCATTATACCTTCTGCAATATTCTTCAGATCACCGTAGCTACTTGTTTGTCCATCTTCGTCATAAATTGTATATGTTGGACTACAAGGATTATTATTATCTACAACAATAAATAATGTATGAAGAGCATCAACAATGGATAAATAAAAAATATGATTTCCTATCTTATTTTTAATCAATGTCTGAAAATAATTACTTATACCTTCCTTATTCTTTAAAAAGAGATTTCTGGTTGGATTATTTCCATATTTATCTTTTTTATTTATTTGTTGAAATCCAAATACACCTTCTTCAAATTCTTTATAATTATTACCATACCCCAATGCACTTAATTTTTTTGCTCTATCTACAGCTGTTGTAAAGCCAGGACTACGTATTAATTTTCCATTTTCATCATCATATGTGTAAAAATCTTTTTGATTGTTTACAATTGCTCCTAAAAACCGATCTGCTCCTTGAATACAATAATTTACAGAATATTCTCCTTCTTTCGGCTGTTTTCTATGTTCCTGAGAAATAATACTTAATAAATCAAATCCTTTTTGCATTTCTTGCTCTAAAAAAACATCTTGTTGAACAACTGTAAAATTAAATTTCCCGCATCTTACAACTTTTTTAGAACGTCCCCACAAACCGTCATTATCATCGCTAGCATACACCTCAATTGAAAATTTATCTCCTCTTTTTAACGTATGGGATATTTCGAGGGTATATTGGTCACCAAATTCAGCGTCTTTTGTATCATATAATCTGGAATCAGTATCACATTTTTCTGGATTTTTTTCTTTTAGCAATCTAATCTTTACCTTCGGATTATTTGTTTTGAATTCTAATACCCCATCTCCATCCTGATATCCCCATCCATCATATCCTTGTATGTTTTCAATTGCGATATAAGTATTCGAATTCTTTACAATTATAATATCTGGTACGGTATAATTTCTCAAATCCTTATCAAAATCATTTCCTAAATTGATTCTTTCACTAAAACAATCGGTAATAGATATTAAGCAATTCTTAGATTTTTCAGACCTATTAATCTTAACAATAGGTAAAAAGTCTTCATTATCTTGCTTTTCTTCTAATGTTTTTTTATCCGGTTCAACCGTATTATTCAATCCTAAACTTTTTATTTTTGATAGGCCCAAGGCTTTTATTGTGCTCATTTTTATAATTTTTTTATCATTAAAAATAGAAATGGCGGCCAATACACCGCCATTTCGTTAAATAAATATTAGCCTAAAGTACTTGTGTCTTTTTCTCCATGCTGCAATTGTGCAGTATTGTCCAGTCTAAAGCTTGATTCAAACTCCAGTTCTTTTGGATTTTCACAGTTTTTAGGATCATCTTCAGGGAAGATTGGAAGCGCATGATCCACGGCCAATCCTGTAGATTTATCCTGAAGAATTGTTAATGTGGTAGGAAGTCTTGTGATCCAGTATTTTCCTTGAGCCTCACCTGTAGGCTGTCTCATTTCGTCCACAATACTCATATACATAGGATCTCCGATTACAGGAACAGCACCTCCATTCCAGATCAATCCTGTTTCAAGGAAGAACTGAACTGCGGCTTCAAAGCCCGGTCTTACTGTAACGACAATTCTTGCCATTCCGGCCTGCAGGAAACTTCTGAATAAAGGATCCATACTTTCAGTAAGGTAAAATTCCTGCCAGCTCTTACGGTTTGCCCAATAATATGGATAAAATGTATAATCCATGATTTCCCATTCGAATGCCTGCTCCATAAACTTCGCTAAGGCAGCATACTTATCCAGCTCATCACTTAAATAGACTTCGAAATTATCCATTCTGGTAGTATCTTCAGCTCCGTTTGTTCTGGCTTGTCCAAGAGTGGTAAGATAATCCTGCAATAAGTAAGCGATACAATTATGCTTCAACGTATCATGCTCCATATAACGGTAATAGTTTCCCTGTCTCTCTTTAGACTGAGCTTCTTTTTCCTTTTGCTCGGCATCCAATCTTGCCTGCTCTTCCTGGAATTTTTTATAAGCTTCTTCGTAGGCTTTGATAATAGCGTTGAAATGTTCTGTTTTCCATCTGTTGATGTATTCATCACTCAATTCACAGTTTGCAGTTACCTTAATATTATAATTTTTGACATTGTGACCTTTCACCTGGAAAGCGACATTACCGGTAATATTAAGACCAGATACAGATTGATCAAAATTAACATCTCCACGGGTAGAAACACCAATCATATCTCCTTTTAAATTAGAACAGAATACTTCAGAATAACGGGATCCCTGCCATCCGCCTCCTCTGTTTCTGCTCGATCTGCAGCTAAAGCTTGCATTTTTCGCAGCATAATTATCCGGGATTGTAAATTGTGTATAATCTATTCCGAAATCTTCATTTTGCTGAGGAACACTCGCCGCACTATGGATCACCTGTTTGGTAGCTGCCAAAAATGCTTCGACCTGTACACCATAGATTTGTGCCCAATGCTGAATTTGTACTACCGTTGCTGAATTTGCATTTGGCATTGTCCATGCTTTTTCAGGAGCTGTTCTTGGATCTATAGGAGCGGTAAGTACCTGAGCTTTAGCAACGGTAAGAGCAAGACGGTGTAATCTTGAAGGTTCAGGGACCATAAATTCGAACATGCTGCGTTTACCATAGTTGTAAATCTGGTTTTTCATTTTCTTGTCGATCCATCTGTAAACTCCTGTAATGTGCTTAGGCTGTGCAACATCAGGATTATCTGAACTGACAGCGGTAACTTTTCCTCTGTTGTCGAACTCATGAACATTGGTTTCTACATATTCTTTGATGATTTTCTGTACTCTTTCTTCGGAAACTTTGGTGAGAACTCTTTCCATTGCTCTTTCCGTGATCTCCTGAGATTTCATCATGGCTTGTCTTGTGCTGTCATGCTGAGCCGTATTATTGGCATAATCTGCTCCGATTTCAAATTTCATCGCACTATCATTTCCGTAGCTGAATCTTGTATAAGCTGTAATGCTTTGCTGCTTTTCAACTTCTTTAGCAACTTCAGTCTGCATATCTGTTCTTGAAGTTTTGGAGGTATCGGTGATTTTCTCAGTTTCTACAGATTTTGAAGTGGTGTCTGTAACCTCAGAATAATCTCTGGAAACAGAAGACTTATGTCTCAGCTCACTTGCCATTACATTCTCAATATTGGAAACTTCTCCCGGAACGTAAGCATGAACGCTTTGTACTACTTTTAAATAATCTGCAACTCCGAGTCTTTTTATTCCAAAATTTTTACGCTTTTCAGTTGCTGAAGATCCGGTTTCACCGGAATTTCCTGCGGCCTTTTTAAGGGCAAGCATTCCTGAAAGATAAACATCATCTTTCACATAGATTTGTCCAAGATCTCCGTAAGCCTGGCTTCCGTTATCAAAGATAATTTCGATTCTGAATACGACACTTCCTCTGAATTTATTAATTAAGCTGGCAGGAAGAATAATTTTATTGTTGATCACCGGAATATTGCTGTAGTTTTCTTCAAAGCTTCCGGCTGCGTCTGTTGTTGCAATAATTTTCGCATTGGCTACACTCCAGGATACATCAGCAACTTCAAAAGAGAAATCTACAAAACCTGCGCTTCCATAAAGTCTTACAGAGCTGTGTGCTAAAAAGCTGTAGGCCATAGGAGTTCTTGCAACACTCTGAACAACAGGAACAGAGGCACCCCCAATATTCACATATTGCTGTTGTGAAAGTGGAGAACTTTCCAATGCGGTTTGTATGGATGTGGTGATATTACTTCCAACAACACGTAAAGCATCGGTATAGTTTTGAATCTCATCATCAATCACAATCTTCTGAGCTCCGATTCTCATTGTATTATCAGAAATAATCTCTGCTTTTTCTTCCAAGACATCTTCGGAAGCTCTTTTACTATCAAATTCAGCAAAAAGGTCCACAAAAAGGTCAAAAGATTCTGGAGAAAGTTTTTCCTGTAAATCTTCTAAATTGATTTCGCTTTTATAGGAATACTCGAAAGGAACCACTTCAAATTCTTTTAAAGTTTCGTAAAGACGGATTTTCTCATATTCCGACATCTCAGGAGTAATTTTACTCTCGATTTCCGCCAGTTTTCTGTCGTATATTTCCAGACGTTCTTTATTGGCTTCCAAATATTTTGCATATTGAGTCTGGTATTCCTGATAACTGGATTTATGGTATTTTTTCTGAAGTTTCTCCAGTTCTGCATTAAGTCTTTCCAAAGCGTCTTTTCTATGAAGCGCTTTGTTGATTGCTAATGATGCTTTTGCTTCACTTTCTAATCTAAGAGTTGTTTTCACATCTAAAACAGGCTCTGCAACCTCATCAACCAATCTGGAAGCAACAGTAGATAATGTACCTGATGCCTGATCGGAAAACAGATGTCTGGGTAATACAATTTTACCATCTAATGCCTTATCCAGAGGCTTTTCTCCGTTTACTTTAAGAATTTCTGCGTCTATAAGGTCTACACTGCTTGCAAAACCAAGATGGGTTGCCATCAGAATATGGCTGATTGCTTCTTTTACATAGAAATCTTTTTGAGTAACAATCTGGTAGATATAATTATCCCAAAGAAGTGTAAAGATTTTAACACCTTCTACGGTAAGTTCTTTGTTGGGGTCAATAAGGTTTTTGTAATAATTTTTAACAATACTCCAGTCAGTGCTTGTTAAAGTATCCTGTTTGGAAAGTTTTCGTCCAATTTTAAGAAGTTCTCCAAAAGTTCCTTCTTCGATTTTCTTTTCGTTTTCAAATCCGGTATTGCTGAACTCTCCTGCAGCTCTTACCATAGCTCCGAATTTTGAAGCCTTTGAAGAAACTCCGGATACGGCTTTATCGAAAACACCTTTTGCACCTTTTGGTCTGTGAATAAATCCCAGGTTTCTTTCTTTTGTTTCTGTTAATTGTGGGTTTCTAAGGCTCACAAACCTGAATAATGTCTGTGACGCATTGCTTGTTGTATTCATATTATTGGTTGGTTTGTAATTGATAATGTCTTCTCCAATTAAGGATTTTCCCACAGTAAAAGCTTTTTTCGACTTTGTGTTATTTGTTGACATTTTGTAAATTTGGTTAAGTTTTATAAAGGTTAAGATTTGAAGGTCTTTTTAGTAGAGTCACTTCAGGTTTTAGCCTTATTTTTTTAGGTGGTTTCAGGCAAAAGATGTCCACCAAGCGCTCTAATATTAAGTTCCATTGTTATTGTTTTTTCTTATTGCAAATATCCTTCAGGGAAGCGACAGAACTCGTCGTAACATTTTTTTATTAAAAAAATATTCTAAAATCATGTATTATTTTTCATATCGGGAAATCCTATAAAAAGAAAGAAGCAGCTAATATGTAGCTGCTTCTTGTATTGGAAAATTTTGTATGTATTTCTTATTAATTACCGGTTGTTACCAATAAATAATTTACACCTGCTATTTGGTTTTTATTAATAAGCTAAAGATATTCCCGCTCCCCAACCCATATCACTGTCATAGTGTGCACGAATACTCACATTTTTATTAAGAATATACTTCAGTTCGGTCATGTATTCTTTGTCGGTATTGACCATAAAACCTCCTCTCAATCGTTTTGAGATTGGAATATCTTCTCTCATCAGCTGCAAACGAACAATTCCGTCATGATATACTTCTGCCTGAAAGTTGACCAGCATCGGAAGAGTATACACGAATCCTAAGCTCACTGCTCTTCGGGTATCTTTTTCGTTCTTTTGTCCAAAGATATTTTTCTCCTGTTCATCAATTCCCATTTTTCTATAGCGGAAGTCAAATCCTACAAACGGCATCAACCACTGCATTTTTCCGATATATCTTCCTAAGTGGGTCTCTACTTCATATCCATGCATATCATTGTATCCTAAACGCCATTCTGTAGAAAGATTCCATCTTGCATTCTGAAGCATTGCATCCCCGTCATTTCCATTGGTTGCAAAATCATTCTGAATCATAAAATGAGGCATATTGCTTTCTTTTTGAAGCATATTATACGCCTCTTTTTTATCTGGCAAATACGGATTTTTATAATCATCCACAGCAAAAACCCTGTTCATTCCCGCCATCATATGATAAAGGATATGACAGTGGAAGAACCAGTCTCCTTCTTCATTGGCTTGAAATTCAATCGTATCGGTTTCCATTGGCATAACATCCAGTACATTTTTCAGGGGGGACTTTTCTCCTTTTCCGTTAATCACTCTGAAATCAAAGCCATGCAAATGCATCGGGTGCCTCATCATGGAATTATTATAGATGGTAATCCGTAATATTTCTCCTTTTTTCACCGGGATTTTATCGGTTTCCGATAAGATTTTATTATCCATGCTCCATACATAACGGTTCATATTTCCGGTGAGGGTAAATTTTAATTCTTTTACCGGAGCATTTTTGGGAAGTTCTGTATTATAAGGAGATTGCAGCATGGCATAATTCAGGGTTTTAATATCACCTAAAGCATTGGCATTATACCTGTTGCCATCCATGTTCATCTCCTTATTCATCCCTTTATCTGCATTCATATTATGCTGGCTGTGATCCTGCTTCCGGCGGCCATCTCCTGTGATCTCAGGATACATGACAACGTTCATATCCATTTGGTTAAGGCTCATTTTCATTCCCATATCATTCAGATCTCCATTCATTTTCATCATGTCATTCATCATTTTCATTCCTTCAAAATATTTAAGTTTAGGAAGAGGAGAAATGAGCTGTTTTATTCCATTCCCTACAAAATAGCTTGCAGATTGAGTTCTGTCTTCTGTAGTGGCTAAAAACTCATAGGCAACACCATCCTGAGGAATTGTTATCACAATATCATAGGTTTCAGAAACAGCAATAATCAGTCTGTCTACTTCTACGGGTTCCACATCGTTTCCATCATTGGCTACAACGGTAATTTTACCTCCGGCATAGCGAAGCCAAAAATAAGAGGAAGCTCCACCATTTGATATTCGTAACCTCACTTTATCTCCTGCCTTTAGCTTTTTGCCATCAACGGTTTTTAAATCTGTACTATGATTTCCGTTGATTAACACTTTATCATAGTACACATCACTTACATCCATGGCCAGCATACGTTTCCACTCATTAGTCAGCTTCGTCTTAAAATGTCCTTCTTTAATGGCTTCTACATAAGACTGCGTCGCATTTTTCTTAATGGCAGCCCAATCGTTGGCGTTATGCAGCATCCTGTTGATGTTGTCTGGATTCAGGTTGGTCCATTCGCTTAAAATAAGGGGAACTGTAGGCAGATCATCAATCTCTTTTCTGAAGGTTTTGTCATCTTCTCTTTTTTTCATGATAAAACTTCCATACATCCCGATCTGTTCCTGAAGCCCAGAGTGTGAATGATACCAGTGTGTTCCGTGTTGAATAATCGGGAAACGGTAGGTATAGGTAGCTCCCGGCTTTATAGGTTTTTGGGTCAGCCATGGCACTCCATCTTCTTTATTGGGTAAAAACACCCCATGCCAATGTAAGGATGTACTCTCTTTCAGCTGATTATGTACCACAATTTCCGCTATATCTCCTTCTGTAAAGGTAAGAGTTGGCATTGGAATCTGTCCGTTAACTGATATGGCTCTTTTTTCTTTCCCCGCGTAATCAACCAGTGTATCTTTTACATACAGCTCATATCGTACTACTTTTTGTGCAAAAAGACTTTGCCAGCAGAAGAAGATCAAAACTGCCTGAAGTAGTTTTATCGTGATATTGTGAGGTATATTCATTGTACTATTTTTATTCATAAGCTTTGTTCTGTGCGTTTAACCAATCGGTTATCTTTTTAATTTCATCATCACTCAGTTTTGCTTTACTGTGCATTAGAGCATATGACGATAATGGCATTTTTCTGTTTACAATCTGTTCTTTTATTGAATTCAGCAATCTTTCCTGCTTTCGGTTTGAATAGCTTTCCCATTCGCTGAAATTCAGGTCATCTTTTGCTTCATTAATATGGTCTTCTACAAGCATTCTTGTGGGCTGTATGTAATCGTACCAGGCATAGTCGGTATTGTTACTATGACAGTCATAGCAGGAATTCCGAAACAAAGTTTTTACTTCAGCCGGCATTTTATACAATCTTGTAAAATCTTTTGCAGCAGCCTCGCCTTTATTTACATTAAAGGCGGGCTGATACCATTGTATTGCAATAAAAACGAACAGAACAAATACCAAAATTCTTTTTAGTATTTGTTTCATTTTCAGAACTCTTTTTTCACAGAACCACAGTTTAGCATCTGATTTCCATAGTATGGATTTTTGATGGCTTTGGTTTCACTGATCCATACCGCTCCTTTTCCGTCATTAAACATAGGGCAATGATCCTGATACAGTTTTTGAGAGCTGCCAAATAATGTGATAAGGTCTGAAACATCTTTACTTAAAAAAGCCAGATGTTCCCGCTGATGGTCAATTTTTCCTGCATTATCACCGATATGTTCAGCATTTTCCCTGGCGTCATCTGCTATTTCTTTATATTCTTTTTGCTTTCCGGAAGGAATGCTTTTAATATCTACATTCTTTAAGGTATTCAGTAATTGTTTTCCTGCATTGGATGCACCTTTGTCATTATCGGCTATTAATGCATTTTTAAGAGCTAAATACTCTTTAATAATAGGATCAATGGTAAAAAAGTTTGGGGATTGAGCCTCTGTTTTAACCGTTTCAGTTTTCTGAACCGGAGCGCTTACCTGTTCAGCAGATGCTGCTGAATCATGTAATGGTAATGTCTTTGTATCAGATACAGATGTGCTGTCCTGTGTCTTTAGTTCACTGTTTTTATTTTGAGACTGCTTGCATGAAACTGCTGTTGCTGCTACAGTTGTTGATATGATGATTGATACAACTATATTTTTCATTGTATTGATATTTATTGATTAAGTTTCTTTATTATTTGTTATTGATGATTTCCTGAACACTGCCACAGGTAAGCATTTTGTTTCCATAAAATGGATTTTTGACCGCTTCTTCTTTGCTAAGCCAGTTCGCTCCTTTTCCATTATTAAACATGGGACAATGCTGGTAATAAATCGGTTGTTCCTGTTTTGCAACTTTTGTAAGGGCATAGATGTTTTCAGACAGAAGTGCAAAAGTGTCTCTCTGTTTTGAGATGTCTTTAGTAGCTGCTATCTTTTCTGCATGTGCTGTAAGTTCTTTTAAAACTTTCATCCAAACGGTATGTTCTTCATTGGAAAGCTTACTCATTTCAACATTCTGAATGGATTTTACCAAAGAGGCGGCTTTTGCCGATGAGGTTCCCGCATCAGTATTTACAAGAGCATCTTTTAAAGCAAAATAATTGTCGAAAACCATACTAAGCTGAGACGTATTTTTATTTTCAGAGCTATTGAGCTGATTCATTTTACTATGATCATGATTGGTATGTTCATTATTCATATTCATCCCTTGATCTTTATCTGGCCTTGCAGGTTTTAGTTCTCTTTTGTACTGGCAGCAGCCTGCTAATTTATTATAAACATCATCCGGCGCTAAGAATTTTTCGTTGTCATAACCGGCTAAAGCAATGCGTTTAAGGATTTCATCTTCATTTGTTTTTTTCGCATCATAAGTCAGTGTAGCCATTTTGGTATCTTCATTCCATTCTACGGATGAGATATTCTTTAGATTACCTACTTTTTCTATATTGGTTTTACACATGTCACAATTACCATATATTTTTATGGTAGATGTTTTCGCATTTTTTAGCTGTGCAAAACTCATCGTGTATGATAGTAATACAGTGATTACCATCAATATTTTTGATATTGATTTCACTTTTTGATTTTTAAAAATTAATATTTGGAATACAATAGATTGTCCGAAAACAAAAATTTTGCTTTCGACAAGACATATCTCTGGCTGTTAAACCAGGAGTTACCCTATTTTGGGAGGTTGCCAGATGGAAGAAAAACCTGAAGAATAATAGGTTTGGCTGAAACTAAATTTAAGTTTCTTTTCTTCTATGAAATGATTTTTGATTTTTAGATCAGACATAACAGGCAGTCCTGCTAATGAGATCACAGTTCCACATCGGCAAGAATTATGTTTGCATTTGCCATTGCAGTCATTATGTTCTCTGTCTTTTTTACAAAACCCCGGTTGGCAGCAGAATTTTTCAGAAAAGGTGCTGGTTTGACACTTATAACCCAAGGTTTCATCCTTTTTTATATTTTTCTTGGTACAGGCAAAACTTAAACTCGGCACTAAGAAAAGCACCAGGCATAGGATAAGAATGTGACCAATATTTTTGTTATAAGTTTTCAACGAAACAAAGTTACAATTTTTATCATTTATATCTTTTTTTATGAAATTATTTTTGTGAAATTTTATAAAAGTTTGATTTATTGACGAAAATAGGTTGGTACTTTTAACAAAGAAATCACATCAAAATTTTCCACGGAAAACTTACGACAGCTAAGGTACCGTTAGTCGTAGAATAATAAAAAAATCGGTACAAAGAGATTTGTACCGACCCAACCATTATTAAAAACTAACGAAAATGATTACTTCGTCTGAATACTGAAAAAAATTAAATAATGAGTCAGGAAGCCGGATGCCAAAAAGAGGAAATTTCTTTTTGGGGGTAATTATGACCGTCATTAGATTAACAAGGATGAAATGTATCTATTGAGCATAAAGTAAAAAATACTTTAGTTCTTCTTCAATACAAGAAACATCCCTCTTCCGGCATCCATTCTTCCTTCCCACAATCAATTCTTTAACATCTTCAGATTTTATAATCCTATTTTTTTATAAATCTATTTTTGTATTCTGTTCCATCTGCGCTTTTAGAAACAATAATATAATTTCCCGGTACCAGACCGCTTACATCAATCGCCTGATTATATCTGTGATCATTTTTCTTCAGAACAAGTTTCCCGGACATATCAATAATGATCACTTCTTTATAGATTTTATCTGATTCTTTCCCGATATAAAGATGCTGTGCTGTAGGATTCGGATAAATTTTCAGACTATTGTCTTTACTTTTTACTTCTCCTGTTCCTAAATTGCTGCAGAATTCCCAATTCCCGAAGTTCAGCTCCACAAAAGCAAACGGATCTAACATCTGGCACTGATCCGGACAATATTCCGTACAGGCATAAAATCCATACTTTCCTGAACTTGTGGCTACATAAGCAGCTCCTACCACACCCGGGATGATACAGGGATCTCCTATTACAGGAGGATTACTGCTGGGCACACATTTGAACCAGGTATGCTTGCCATAAACAACAGGAAATATGTTATCAAACTGTACAGAAGCACCATTGCACACATTCATTATTCCTCCGTTGTCCTGATAAGTTCCGGGAGTATAGGTGCTCATCATTGCTGGGAGACCATAGACAAATCCATCTGCAAATACGGCAGGGCTTTCCGCGATACAATCGCCGTCTGTAACTTTAACTTTAAAATAATTCAACTGGTCATTCCCGGTAATGGTCAGCTGTTGTGATGTAGCTCCCGGAATGGCTATCCATGGGTTGTTATTAGGAGTCTGCCAGGTCCATTCCTGTTTATACCACTGATAACTTCCATAGCCCTGTACTGTGGAAAGAACCTCATCTTCCGTATCACAGAATAAAATTGTTCCCGGATATTTCTGCCCGAGTCTTGCACTGGTAATTGTAGGAGTACACTGTGCTTTTATATTCAGAATGGTGAATAATAAAAACACTAAAAAAATTAGTTTTGTTTTCATATATAGATTATTAAGTTTGGTGTTGCTAAAAATCCTCTACATCAATCCAACAGTACTCTGATCCCGAATTTCATATTAAAATGAAGGGGTTTCTCTTTATAAATAGTATTGGGAGCCGTTTCTTCCTTAAAATGATATCCTATTCCCGGTTCTGCATACACTCCGATTTTATCAACAATCTTCAGCTGAAGCCCTGCCGCAGCATTCACAGAAAACTGAAAGGGTTTATGATCAAGACGCTCTTTGGAGCTCTCTTTCACTTCGTCATTAACAATATAACTTGTTGTAACACTTCCTGATATAGGCTTTTCTACCAGTGCTCCTCCTGTAATATATCCCGTAAACCTCCCTTTCTGAATAACATTGTAGTTAACCTGAACGGGAATTCCTATATAATGAACCGTCTGATCTCCTTTTATATAATTGTTATCACTTCCGGAATGCAGTTCAGAAGCCAGTTTGGTATAATTCAGACCTGTTCCGATTCCCCATCTTTTTCCTAAATTATAGTAAAGAGACAATCCGAATGTGACCGGCACTTTATGTCTGATTCTAGCTTCTACCGGCTGGCTCTGATTGGCCAATAATATGGCCATCAGGGGATCATCATGATAATCGGATGCCATAAATACCTGCTCTACATTCATTGCTTTTCCTGTGATAGAAGCATAGCCCGGAAACTGCTGTTCTGCAGAATTGGAGGCCATATTTCCTGTAAGCAAACTCAGCATCCATGATTTTTTATCGCGGGATTTTGAGGTACCGTGTTTGGCATTTTCAGCATAGACTTCCTTTGATTTCTCTTCTTTAAAAAGAACCTCATCAGAAGTCTGTTCTTTGGCAGTTTCTTTTACTGTATCATCAATAGAAGGCACATTATAAGCAACTTTGCTTTCCTTCTGAAAAGACTCTGATGCTGACGGAAGTTTGAATATATCCTTGATTTTTTGGTTGTTTTCAACTTGATTTTCTCCTCTCCTCTCGGCATATCTTTGTGCTGCAATTTTCTCCGTAGATCCTGTGTTTAATATATTGTCTGCTAAAAAAGCTTCTGTTCCTGATTTTATATCATTGCTTGGGCTCTGTTCTGTTTCTATAGGTTTTAAAGAGTTTTTTTCCTCTTCATTTCTCACACCTTCGGATTTCTGAGACATTCTTCTTTCTGGATCATTCTGAGGCCATATTTTCGTCAGCAAAAACAATATGGCAATGGCTGCTGCAATTCCTCCAACTCGGTAGAATAAGGTTTTTCTTCCTATATCTTTCTTCGCTTCACCGTCCTGAACTTCAGGAATAAAACCAGGAACGATGTTGTTTTCTTCCCCGGAAAATAATTCATCTTTAATGTCATCCCACAACCCTTCCGGAACGTCCTCTTCATGGTCATCCATTCTGCTTCGCAGGTTATTTAGCCATTCGTTATTCATATTGTGCTTTTTTTGACATTTTAAATTCTTTTATTTTCTGAGCAAGCAGTCCTTTTGCCCTGTGAAACTGTGATGCAGAGGAATTTTCTGCTATTCCCAGAAGTACGGCAATCTCTTTATGGCTTTTTTCCTCAAATACATACAGATTGAAAACTGTTCTGTAGCCATCAGGAAGAGCTCTGATCATCATCATAATATCATCACGCGGAATTTCTTCAAAATCCGGCTCTTCTTCATTAGGAATATCCGGAAGGTCATCTACTTCTACAGCAGATGTAAAATCTCCTTTCTGTTTTATATGCTTCAAAGATTCATTCACGGTGATGCGTGTCATCCAGGCTTTTAAAGAACCGCTTCCTCTGTACTCAAAAGATTCTATCGAACGGAACATTTTGATAAAACTGTTCTGGAGTACATCATGCACATCTTCTTTTTCCGACAGATAACGGGAGCATACATAGGACAGATTTCTGGAATAAGCTCCAAAAAGCTCTTTCCAGGCAGCTTCCTCCTTTTTCAGAAGGTGCTTTACCAAAATCTGTTCTTTACTTTCTTCCATATAATGCTGCTGCCTCCGTATCCGGTGAGATGCTATAAAACTGTCAAGCAAAAATAGATTGCATCTTATTGATAAAGTGCAATCCATTAATGATCATATCTATTAATTAATTTTTAATACAGAATGGGAAATTATAATCAATCACCTCATATGGGGTAACCAATGTACCATCTACTGTAATTTTTTCTGCTGTAAGAGCATACCTAAGTGTCTGATCCAAACCTACATAATATCCTTTTTGCTTAGAGACAAATTCTACAATGGTCTTTTTATTAACACCGTCTACAGGAATCTGAAGTTCCATTGTTTTCGGGGTAAAGGTAAGCTCTATTACATTATTCGCTGTATTGATCACTGCTGCATATTTAAGATCATACTTTACTTTTGCCATCGATTTCAATGCCTGTTCTGCTTTTACAGGGTTTTTCACTACCGTTTTTACAATTTCTTCGATAGGAAATTCAGCAAATGAGATTGTATCTTTTTTTACTTTAAACTCTTTTACTCCTTCTCTTTTGCTATTTCCCTGTACTATAACCAGCTTTCCTTTATAATTTCCTGGTAAATTTTCCATTTTTACAGGTGGAATATCCGGACCTTCATTATCATTGCATGCGGATAGAGTAAATCCTGCTAAAACCATTAAAACTGTTATAAAAAATCGGGGTACTGTCAATTTTTTCATTGCATTACTTTTTCGTTAAACATTATTTATTTTCGAGTACTCATCTATATAAATCCTGTTTTGCGAAAATCTTGCATATATTTTTTTAAAAAAGAATAAAAATTTCATAACCAATTGATTTTATGGAGATAAAATTTCATCACTTCTCTACAAATTCCATACCTATTGTAAAAATAAAGTTATATCCATCTTGGATAAAACATCAAAAAAGGAAACTATATGACATAGCTTCCTTTTTATTATTTTACCTGTTATATTTTACTGTATTCCTCCACCAAGCGCTCTGTACAGATCTACCTCAGCATTTAACTTTTCAAGAGTGACATTAATGGCTTCCAGATCATTCTGCAGTTTATTGTTCTGGGCAGTGATGACTTCAAGATAGGTTGCCATACCACTTTTATACAGCTTCAGTGCATCATTAATTCCTTTGTCCAGAATAGCTGTTCTCTGTTCCAAAAGGTGAAGCCTTTCTGAAGAACCATTGGATTTCGCCATCGCGTCTGAGACTTCTCCCACGGCAGTCATTACAGATTGTTTAAAATTAATGGCTGCTTTTTCCTGTTCAATCAAAGCCGTGTCATAGGCTGTTTTCAATTGCTTTTTCTGGAAAATCGGCGCTGCCAGATTTGCGGCGATTGCCTTGGTAATAGATCCCGGAATATCAAACCATGAGCTGAATTTATTGGAATTCACTCCAATCTGCGGGCTCAGGCTGATACTTGGATACATCGCTGCTTTTGCTAATCCGGTTTTGGAATTTAAACTGATTACGTTAAACTCTGCCATTTTCAGATCCGGTCTGCGGCTTAGCAGTTGTGCAGGTAACCCTTCTGACAGTTTGTTTTCGGGAATCATTGTTTTCAGATTTCCTTCTCTTTCAATTTTGGCTGGATACTCTCCGCAAAGAATACTCAAAGCATTTTCCTGGATAGAAATATTCTGCTTCGCCAAAGGGATCAGCAACTCGGCTGTTTTCTTCTGCGCTTCGGATTGCTGAACGGCTAATGAATTAATCTGTCCTGCTGTAAACTGAAGATTCATCATTTTGAGCGTATTATTGCTAAGCTCAATATTCTGTTCTGCTATTTTCAGCTGTTCGTCCAGACTGATAAGGTTGTAATATGCTTGAGCCACCTGAACTATGATTCTGCTTTTAATAGCATTTAAGTTTTCTTTCTGTCCAAAATACTCTGCCGCCGCGGATTCTTTCTGCATTTTAGCTTTTCCCCAGATGTCAACTTCCCAGGAAAGTCTCAGTGCTGCACTGAAATCATCCATATATTTTGTACCGACAAACTGTTCGTTCAAAGAGCCGTTAAGCGTATTGGTGGATGCCCAGCTTCTGTTGGCACCTGCTGTAAGATCTAATGTTGGCATCAGACCCAGCTTAGCCTGTTTGTAGATCAGATCCAGCTGTTCAATATTTTTCAAAGCGACATTCACTTCGTTGTTTCTTGAAAGGGCTTTGTCTATTAAACCAATCAGTTTAGGATCTTTGAAAAAAGTTTTCCACGGAAGGACTACGGTATCTCCTGTTACCTGCACAGATTCTTTGTATGTTTCGGGAACCTGAAGATCTGTTCTTGTATATTTTTTCCCTACGGCACAAGACATCAGCAGTAATGCCATTGCGCCTGAAATAAGGAAATTCTTTATATTAAATATTCTCATTTGTCAATTGATTTTCTATCGTATTATATTTCTTTTTGGTAGAGAATTTCTCATCCAGATACTGAAAGAACATGTAGAGTACAGGAATTACAAAAACTCCTAAAACCACTCCGCTCAGCATTCCAATTGCAGCACTTGTACTGATGGATTTGTTTCCTGAAGCCATTCCTCCAGTAGAAATCATCAGCGGAATCATTCCCACAATAAAGGCTAATGAAGTCATGATAATCGGACGTAACCTCGCCTTTGCTCCTTCCAGTGCAGAATCCAGAATCGAAAGTCCTGCTTTTCGCCTTTGTATGGCAAATTCTACAATCAGGATCGCGTTTTTGGCCAAAAGACCGATAAGCATGATCAATCCTACCTGTACATAGATATTATTATCCAGCCCGATCGCTTTTATTCCTAAGAACGCTCCTACAATTCCCGTTGGGATCGAAAGCATTACTGCCAGAGGAAGAATGTAACTTTCATACTGAGCTGCCAATAGCAGATATACAAAAAGCAAACACAGTCCAAAGATGGCAATTGTCTGATTTCCTGCAGATTTTTCTTCCAGACTCAATCCAGTCCATTCGTAGCTGTAATCAGATGGCAATTTGCTTAAAGTCTGTTCCAGTTTGCCCATCAATTCTCCGTTACTTACTCCTGGTTTTGGAGATACGTTGATATTTAATGAGTTGTAAAGATTGTAACGCTGAACAGATTCCGGGCCATAGACTTTTTTCAAAGTAATCAATGTATTCACCGGCACCATATCTCCTTTGTCGTTCTTTACGAAAATATCATTGAAGGCTTGCTCATCCATTCTGAAAACTCCATCCGCCTTAATATTCACTCTATAGAACTTCCCAAATCTCGAGAAATTCTGAGACTGATCTCCTGAGAAATAGGTCTGAACGGTTCCCAACAAGCTTGAAATGCTTACTCCAAGCTGTTTTGCTTTATCTTCATTCACTTCAAGTTCCATCTGAGGATAATCTGCCCTGAACATTGTGTAAGCAAATGCCACTTCCGGAACCTTCATCAGCTGACCTATCAATTCATCTGCTTTCGCTTTAAGAACCTGAGGATCTCTTCCCATACGATCCTGAAGTACGATCTCAGCATCATTCGTCATTCCATATCCTTCTACCGGAGGCATTCTAAAGGTCATTACACTTCCTTCTTTGATGACTCCCAATTTTGCACTCGCCATATCTACCACTTCCTGGATATCCTGAACTTCACCTCTCTCTTTTTTAGGTTTCAGTTTAACAAATCCCATCGCATAAGCCGGTCCTGCACTGTTACTAAGAAGGTTGTAGCCTGTGATGGAAGTATTTTCCTGTACTGCATCTACTCCTTTTAAGATTTCATTGATTTTGTTGGAAACTTCCGTAGTTTTAGTCAATGCTGTTCCCGGAGGCATGCTTAAAGTGTACATGAAGAATCCGTCATCTTCCATCGGCACGAAACTTTTAGGTGTACTTGACATCAGCCATCCTGCAACACCGATAACGGCTACGATTAATCCTCCTGCAATCCATTTCCGTCCTATTAAGAAACGTACTCCTTTTGCATAACGGTTGGTCATATTATTAAATCCTGCATTGAATGCTACCGCAAACCTTTGCCCGAATCCTTTTGATTTTTTATCTTCTCCTGAGTGGTTGTTTTTCAAAAACACAGCACATAAAGCGGGGGTTAAAGTCAATGCGTTAACCGCTGAAATAATGATCGCTATGGCTAATGTATAGGCAAACTGCTTATAGAATAATCCTGCTGAACCGGACATAAATCCGATTGGAATAAATACCGCCGACATCACCAATGTGATTGAAATCACCGCTCCTGTAATCTCACTCATCGCCTTGTGAGTGGCCTCTCTTCCTGAAAGATCCGTCCCTTCCATATTGCTATGAACAGCTTCCACCACTACAATGGCATCATCCACTACAATCCCGATGGCCAGTACAAGGGCAAAAAGTGTCAATACATTAATGGTAAATCCTAAAACCAGAAGGAAGAAGAAGGTACCGATAATGGCTACCGGAACCGCCACTGCAGGAATAATCGTAGATCTGAAATCCTGCAGGAATATAAATACCACGATAAATACAAGGATAAATGCTTCTATCAAAGTTGATTTTACCTGTCCTGTAGCCTCATCCAATCTTTCTTTGGTACTCATTACCTTCGTATATTTGATCCCGGGAGGGAATGATTTTGATAATTGATCAAGGGCTTTATTTACCCCTATTTCAATCTGATTAGCATTAGATCCTGTAGTCTGCATAATCGCTACAGTAACTGCATTTTTCCCATTGGAAAGATTGTCTCCTGTATTGGAAATGGCTCCGAATTCTACACGGGCTACATCTTTTAGCCTGATGACCTGGCTTCCGGTATTTTTAACAATAATATTTTCATATTGTTCCGGCTTGTTCTTTTTTCCTTTATATCTGATCACATATTCTAAGGCAGCATCAGATTCTTCCCCCAATTTACCCGGGGCAGATTCCAAGCTATGGTCTGCAATGGCTCTGGAAACATCTGCCGGTTCAAGTCCGTAGGATGACATTTTCTGAGGGTTAAGCCATATTCTCATGGAATAATCTTTCAATCCGAAAACCATGGCCTGTCCTACTCCTTTTACCCTTTTAACCTGCGGAATAAGGTTGATATTCGCGTAGTTCTGAAGGAAAGTTTCATCGTATTGCTTATTATCTTCAGTATAAATATTGAAAATCAACACCATACTGTTCTGCTGCTTAGAGGTGGTTAATCCCATTCTCACTACCTCCTGCGGAAGTATCGGAGTGGCCTGCTGTACTCTGTTTTGTACGTTTACCGCTGCCTGATCGGCATTCACTCCCTGCTTGAAAATAATGGAGATGGAGAATGTACCATCATTACTCGCTGTGGATTTCATGTATTCCATGTCTTCCACTCCATTAATCTGCTCTTCCAGCGGAGTTACCACGGAACGGATCACAGTTTCACTATTTCCTCCCGGATACGATCCTGAAACGGTAATCGTAGGCGGAGAAATATCCGGGAACCTGGTCACTGCCAGCTGGTTTAATCCTATGATCCCTAAAATCACAATGATAAGGGATATTACTGTTGCCAGTACCGGACGGTCTATTATCTTTTTTAACATTTTTGAATTTTCTAAGAATGGTTATACAACTATTTCAAATGAACTGTTGTCGCCACAACCTGTGCTCCGTCTGTAAGGGCATCAATTCTGTTGATGGCGATTTTGTCTCCTGCACTCACGCCTTCTTTGATAAAATAATCCTGAGACGTACTTCCTGAAACCGTAATCTGAGTCATTTTCACTTTATCCTTACCATTCAGTTTATAGACAAAGAATCTGTCCTGAATATCTTTCACGGATGTTTTCGGAAGTTTGACTACCCCATTCAACGCATTATGAATCATGACTCTGGCTGTTCCTCCCGCTCTTAATAATTTATCCGGATTTTGAAAAACAGCTTTCATCTGAATACTTCCGGTATTTCTGTCGAAGTTTCCGCTGGCATTTTCCAGTTTTCCTTTAAGAGAATAGGTGGAACCGTCTGCAAGGATAAGCTCTACATTTTCTACAGTATTTCCTGATGCAGACGCTTTGCTGTGTGAAATAAAATCAGCTTCATTCATTGAAAAATACACATTCACGCTGTTTATGCTTGAAAGTGTTGTCAGAGGTGATGCATCTGAAGGACTGATGAGGTTTCCTACTCTATTTGGAATTCTTCCTATGTATCCGCTCACCGGTGCTTTGATATACGTAAAATTGGCATTAATCTTTGATGATCCTAATGATGACTGTGCCTGTGCAACCTGTGCCGATGCTGCTTTATAGCTTGCCTGTGCGGTTTTCAACTGCATATCAGAAACTACTTTTCCTTCTACAAGAGGTTTCAGCTTTTCAACCTCAAGTCTTGCTGTTTCCTGTGCTGCTATGGCTGATTTCAAAGCGGCAGCATTGGTGTTTACCTGCTCGTTGTATACGGATGGATTTATTCTGAAAAGGGTCTGTCCTTTACTTACATACTGTCCTTCTTTGATATATACTGCTTCCAGATAGCCTGTCACCTGTGCTTTAATATCTACATTGTCCTGCCCTTCTATGCTTCCCGGATATCCTGTAGACACGTCTGCATCTCCGGACTTCACCTGGATAAAATCTGTGGGCAATGCCTGCTGCATCTGCTGGTCGTTTTCCTGCCCGTTTCCGGAACCGCACGAATAAAGTATCGCTGCTGCAGTAAGTGAAAGTACCAGATATCCTTTTCTGTAATTCATAACATTGGTTTTTAAATTTTACAGGAGCAAAATAACTTCATCTTATAGTGATATTCATTCAGAAGTTGGGTGAAGTGTCGTTAATTGCAGGTGAAGCGTATGATACCAAAAATGAAAGGAAAACAGCTATTTTCCTTTATAATTGTGATAAAAAAGAGATTTTCGGGTGAAAAAAAGAGTGAAATCATTAAGGAGAAATTAATGTATTTCACAAGTAAAACGAAAAAAAAGATTGCCTTAGGTAAAAGCAATCTCGTTTATATTTTTAAAGAATTAATAGTCCATCCAGGATTTGAAAATGGAAGCTTTTTCCCGGCTTACAATCACTTCCATATCAGGCTGTTTTCTCAGTTCCAGCTTTAATTTTCCATTAAAATGATTAAAAATCTGCTTTACGGAATTGATATGGATGATAAATTGTCTGTTGGCCCGGAAAAAGAATTTAGGGTCCAACTGTTTTTCAAGCTCTTCCAAGGTTTGAGGTACATTCTCTACTACTCCGGTATTCAGCATGGCTTTGCTGATTCCCAATTCAGTATAAAAGTATAGAATATCTTCTGCCAGAACGGTTTTGTATCCATCTCTGTGAGCGATCAGAAAACGTTTTCTGTAATCTTTCGGCTGAATATAATTCAGCAGTCCTTCAATGGCTGATCCTACTACCGGAACGCTTTCCATAAAGGTTTCGTAGCGCTTTAAAGCAGCATCCAGCTCTTCTTCTTCAATGGGCTTCAGAAGGTAATCTACACTGTTGTATTTGAATGCCTGTACTGCATATTCATCATAGGCTGTAGTGAAAATAACGGCACTTTTAACTTCATGCTTATTGAATATTTCAAAGCTGAGGCCGTCCGCAAGGCGTACATCCATCATGATAACATCCGGAACAACATTATTTTCAAGCCAGTGTACTGTGGAGGTTATTGAGTCTTCCACAGACAGAATTTCAATATGGGGTCTTAGCTTCAACAACAGTCTTTTTAACCTGTCGGCATTGGGTCTTTCGTCTTCAACTATTAAAACTTTATTAATCTTCATATCAATGGGAGTTTTACAATAAATTTATGTTCAGTTTTTTCGATAACAGGTTTAGGATATCCTAAAATTTCGTACCGGGCAATAATATTGGTAAGTCCTACTCCTGAGGAATCCGGCTTATTGATCAAAGGTAAAAACGTATTAGAAACGACTAATTCTCCTTCAGCGTTTGTAAAAACATGGATTTCCAAAGGATTTATTTTAGAGGTCTGATTATGCTTAATAGCATTTTCAACCAGTAATTGTAAAGACAGCGGCAGGGTAAATCTTGATCTGTATTCTTCCTGGATATCTATTTTGAATATAACACCTTCACCAATTCTTTTTTCAATCAGAAAGATGTAGGATTCTAAAAATTTGAGTTCCTCTTCTACTGCAATAATATCTTTTTTGGAATTGACTAACAGGTATCTGTATACTCTTGCAAACTTCTCAGAATAATCATAGCCTAGCTGCTGATCTTCCAGGATAAGTTCTGACAGTACACTTAAGTTATTGAAAATAAAATGGGGATCTATCTGAAGCTTAAGCGCCTGGAGTTCTGCCGCCATAGCTGCCTGCTTATGTTTGGAAGCCCTCAGTTTATGCTGGGCGGCTTCTACTGCTGTTTTTTTCCAGTTTTCCAATAAATAATCTACGGTATTAAAAGCACTGATAATCAATGATATTACAATATTGGTTGCGATCCATTGCCCCAGGAGTGTATATTCTTTTCGGGAGTCCATTTCGGGTAATGTCACTGAAGTACAGTCTACAATGGCATTAATAATGATCACAATCATGACACTTCCCACGATTTGGAGCAAACACTGAATAAACAGTCGTTTTACGGTTCTGTTGCTCCAGGGAAGCCACTTATTGAGCGTCCTATCTATAAATATACTTACCTCTGAAATAATGATGGAAAAAAGAATAATCCAGGTGGCGTCTTCCAGAATCATCTTCACTGGAGCGTCCAGATATCCTTTCCAAACAGGATCAAAGGGATCAATAAGGTAGGAAAAAACACAGAAGGTGACCACTGCTACAGCCCAGATTACGAGCCTTCTTTTCATGGTGGAAAGAATCTTCTTATTCCGTACTATATTTTTCCTTATGGTAGAAATCCTATTCATATCCGGGATTTTATGAATGTAAATATAGAAATAGATTTTAGACGATAACCTCCTATTTTAGACGAGACCGCCAAAACCGTACCTGAAACGTAAAATAGCAGCGTTCAAATGGATGTGACGGTTCATCACCTTAAAAAGACATTTCATCATCATTTTATGCAATGTCACCCTATTTTTACAGCCAGTGAACCGCTGTGTACCATAGTTTTGCAGTATTAAATCCGGTACAATGAAAACAATAATTGTCTGCACAGATTTTTCCCACGAAGCCGAAAATGCGACTCATTATGCAGCATCTATAGCTAAAGAGAATAATTACAGGATTATCCTTTTTAATCTGCAAACGGTTTCTATTCATGCTTTGAATGCACAAGCCTCTGCTGATTTTTTCTACACTCAAACGCTTAAAAATCAAAACAAGCTGGAAGACAAAGCTGCTGAACTTAATACATTGTATGCTATAGAAACTGCGCATCATCTGGCTTCCGGTAATTTTATTGAAGAGCTTGAAAGTTGTATACAACTCAACGAATGCGATTTTGTTGTGATGGGAATGGCAGAAAAAACGCTTGAGCAAAAGCTTTTAGGAAATAGTGTTACAAGGGCAATCCATAAAATAAAGAAACCTATACTCATTGTTCCGGCCCATATAGAATATACAGGAATCAGGAAGATTCTTTTTGCTTATGACATTCACAAAAGTATGACCTGGTCTGCCATGAATGACATTTATTATTTTATTAATGAATTTAATTCCGAGGTTGAGGTATTCAATGTAAGTGAAAGCCTAGAAGATTTTGCTGAGGTTATTCATGATATTGATCTGAACTCCGGATATGATCTGGATGACATTAAGTATAGTTTTAAAATGATTCAATCCATCGAGGTCATCAAGGCTATTGAAGAGGAAATAAGACTTACCAATCCTGATCTTCTGACAATGGTTCCGTACAAATATAACCTTGTGGAGTCTCTTTTCCATCGAAGTAAAACAGCTATTATGGCTTACAAAAATAAAATACCACTACTGTCAATTCCCTTAAACATAGATTAAGAATCAATAAAAATCTGTTCTCAATTTGAATTATCCTTTTTGCCTTTAAAGGCTAAATTTTACACTTAATCTTGTTTGACAGGACCGGAAAATTGATTTCCGGTCCTGTTTTTTTCATGTACAATTCCAGAAGATTTACAAATAAACCGAGAGCCCGATTTTTCTATTTTGAGGAGCTCAACTGGAATATTTTTCTAAAACAAAAACAAATCAGAACATCTTATTCAACTGAATATCAAAAAGTCGTAAATTTAATAAAGGATAAAAACAGTGTTTTCCCTCTTTTTTATAGTTGTACCGTTAGCTAATTTTGTTCAATAAAATTAAACACCATAAAAATGAAAACTTACTTTTTTACTAAGATTTTAACACCTTTGTGTGCAGCGCTTATTCTGGCTTTTTGTCTGCTAAGCTGTACCCGTTGCTCCGAACCACCTAAAGAACCCGTTAGTAACAGTTATAAAAAGAAACTGATCAGCTATCGTGAAGGCAGAGTTCTTTTTGATGAATACACAAGAACCAACCATGAAGTGCTCATGAAGTCCAGAAACGGTGAACCCGACTCGCGATGGTACTGGTTCTCGCTGGAAGATATGGAAGGCTATATAAAGTATGTAAAAGAAAGTGCCAAGAAACAAAAATTAAAAAATCCGGGAATCAGGATTTACATGGGAAAGTACCCATTGAATCATCCTAAAAACAGAATGGCAAAACCGGAATATGCAGGCTATCAGACTATATTTTTAGTTCCTACCTCCCAAAAACGAGAAAGAACCAATGCAATGGCCAGATCTGCCTCCACCGAAGAAAATACAGATGTGCCTTCTATAGAATCTATGAATATGACCAATCTGGCACCACCACCAAAAACGCTGTCAGGAACAATGCCTTAAAAAACACAAAATTATGAACTGGAATATTGAAACAGGGAAACAGATATCGATAATCATATCCATTATAGTAATGGTTTTAATGATCATCAAATATAGAAAAACCGGAAAAGAAAATTTGTTTTTTATCATTGGATATCTGTTGTTTTCCCTGATCGATATTTTCTGTTATTTCTACTATCGGTTTACAAGTATGCCTACGGACATCTTTTATGTGATTGGATTTTTAATGATTGTCTTTTTTCTGTATTTATTGTATTATTACCAATTACTGTATGTTCCGCTGCTCAAAAAGATACAGACTGTCATTCTGATTCTTTTTGTCCTTAATATTGGTTTCATGTTTTACTCGGAAGATGATCTGCTTCATCATTTTTCTTTTAATATGTTGTATGTGGACATTCTCCTGTTGTTATTTTCTATTATTTTGTTCCTGTATCAAACTTTTAATTCGGATAAAATATTGAGAATCAATAATTACCCACCATTCTGGATATCAGTGGCACTGCTGATCTTTTTTATTGGAAGTATTCCGATTCTGTTTTTCAGAACTACTGTTTCAGAAAGTATTTATTTCTTCATTTTATTTATGCTGAATCTGATCAGCAACAGTATCCTGATATTCGGTTTATTAGGAAACAAACAGGAAAAAACCCGATAAAGGCTTCTTAGATATGGAAGAGAATAATTTGGTCATCATCTTTACGATTACTTTATTCATCGTTGTTTTGACAATGATCTTTATTTATGTGGTTTTTATCAAGAAAAAAACAACGCTGGTAATAGAGCAAAAGGAAAAAGATCTCCGGTTTGAAAAGGAACTGGCTACTTCACAGGTGGAAATGAAAGAGCAGACCCTCAATTATATCGGGCAGGAACTGCATGATGATTTGGGGCAAAAGCTTTCTGTGGTCCGGCTAAGACAAAATCAATTGATTACCAAACTCAAAAATACAGAAAAAGAAGATTTGATTGAGCTCAATGAACTATTGGGAGAATGCATACAGGACATCCGAAACCTATCAAAAACACTGATTACTGAACAGATTATTCATTTCGGATTGGCAGAATCTATAGAAAGAGAAGTCAGCAGGATACAAAAACTGAAATTATTAAAAATAGAATTCATTACTCAAAAGCAGGATATTGATATTTCTCCAAAACATGGTCTCATCCTTTTCAGGATTGTCCAGGAAAGTATCAATAATATTCTAAAACACTCCAAAGCCAAAAATGTTTCCGTACAGATAGAAGATGACTGTGAAAAATTACACATCAGCATCTCCGACAACGGAAGAGGCTTTGATACCAGCAGTATTCAGGATGGCTCAGGATTAAAAAACATGGAACTGAGAGCCAAACTGATTCATGCTGAACTGTCTATACACTCAGAACTGAATAAAGGAACACAAACTTTGATAACCTATCACAAAAATTTATTATGAAAACTATTCCCATAGCGATCGTTGATGATCATACCTTAATCTCCAAAGCGCTGGAGAATATGATCACAGAAAACACTCAATATCGGGTAATTATGAATCATCCTAATGGAGAAGAATTTATTGCAGGTATAGAAAATGCTTCCGAATTACCCGCTGTAGTGTTGATGGATGTTAATATGCCTTATAAAAACGGTATAGAAACTACAGAATGGCTTACCGAGCATTATCCTGATATAAAAGTAATTGCTCTTACCATGGATGATGATGAAAAAGTTCTCATCAGAATGCTGAAAGCAGGAGCTAAAGGATATCTGCTGAAAGATATGCAGCCCTCTATTCTGTTTCAGGCCATCGATACTGTATTTGAGAAAGGCAGTTTTTATACAGATTTTGTTGCTCAGAAATTATTGAAAGTAAAAACAGAGGAAATTAAAAATGCCTCCCTGCTTTCGGAACTGAAAGACAGAGAAAAAGAATTTATAAAATGGGCCTGCAGCGAACTTACCTACAAAGAAATTGCTGACAAGATGTGCCTCAGTCCCAAAACAATTGACGGTTACAGAGACTCCGTGTTTGTAAAACTGGATATAAAAAACAGAGCCGGTCTGGTTCTCTTTGCTTTGAAACATGATCTGTGCTGATTGAATATTCCAACTTTTTAAACTCATTTCTCATTCTATAAACAAATATTTTTACATTCTATTCACGGATCCGGCAGCTTTTCAAGCTGCCGGATTTTTCATTCTATAACACACTCATATACAATACAAAAGGTGTTTTCCCTTTTTCAAAATACGGTTTTCTCCTCTGTTTTTGTCCTTCAGAATGACTGAATTTTGTCATAGAAAAAAACAAACACCAAAAGGCAGAACCCGAAAAGCCGAAACAGAGTAGGGAATATTTTTAAAACTAATACAATGAAAAAAGCACTTATCGTAGGTATTAATGATTATGCACCCATCGGATACGGAGGTCCGGATCTTAATGGCTGTGTAAATGATGCGAGAGATATGGCAAACACATTGGTTATCTGTGGTTTTAGTCCCGCAAAGATTAAAATCCTTACCAATCAAAATGCAACAAGAGCAAATATATTAAACTATCTGAAATCCATGATCAGCACAAGTGTAAAAGGAGATTCTCTTGTTTTTTATTATTCAGGGCACGGAACCAGAGTGGCAAATATTGGAACAGATCTGGAACTGGATGGCTTAGATGAAGCGATTTGCCCACACGATTATGCCAATGCAGGAGTCATCCGTGATGATGATTTTAAAACAGTTCTCAGCAAGCTAAAAGCAGGAGTGAATATGGAAGTTATCTTCGACTGCTGTTATTCCGGAACAGGAACCAGAAAAATGGATCTGGGACTGGAAGCAGATCTTCTCAATGAAACTGCCCGTTATATTCCGCCTATGCTTGAAGATGAATTTTATCTGACGTATGCCAGTGAAATGGAGATTTCTAAAAGTTCAAAAAAATCAACCGTTCTTACTAAAGCATTGATCCCTGTTGCAGGAATGAATCATACGTTATGGGCAGCAGCAAAAGACAATCAAGTGTCAATGGAAGGAAATATCAGCGGACAAATACGAGGGTATTTCACCTATCATTTCTGTAAGATATTACGAGCTACCAATGGTAATATCGTCCGCAAAACACTTGACAAACAGGTGGCTATTGCATTAGCTGCTATGGGAGCCGCCCAAATTAACCAAACGGAAAGCATTACTGCAGAATTTTCACAAAAAATATTCACTTAATCATACAACCATTACCGGCGGAATCCGAAAAGCCATCAAAAGAGTAGGAACACACTAGATTAAAAATAATAATCATGTCTAACATTGAAAACAACAACCCAATGACCGCTGAAGAGGTTTTAAGACTTAGAACCGTTAAAGCAAAATCAACTGAAAAACCATCTGTAATTGAAAAGTTATTCAGCCAGCGTCCCGCTATGGAAACCATTAACGGAAGAACTTTCCCTAAAGGAATGAAAACAATAGGAATGCCTATGGATGAAAAAACAGCGGAAAACAGAGCTCTGGAAACAGACCATTTCTACCCTACTCATGCTGATTTTGAATACAATCCGAAACTGGAACCTAAAAAAGACCGTAAGCCTAAGTTTATTGAAAGAGATTCTTTCCTGACTCCGGAAAATGCAAGAACTATTTTTGGAGCAGATCAAAGAAAAGTATATAATTCTACAGCCTATCCGTGGAGATGCGTTGGAAGAGTAGAAAGCTCTTTAGGTTCAGGAAGCGGTGTGATGATCGGGCCAAGACACCTTCTTACCTGTTCTCATATTGTAGACTGGCAGCCTAATAATACAACAGGATGGCTGAAGTTCACGCCAATGTATTACAATGGAAGCGCTCCTTACGGAACGGCTTGGGGTACATTAACGTATTACAAGTATAAAGTAGCAGGCCCTACTATCGACTCTACAGAGATCCAATATGATTATGTAGTGATTGTATTAGACAGACCTATCGGAAACAGCACAGGCTGGTTAGGCTCAAAATCATATTCCGATTCCTGGGATGGAGGTGCTTACTGGACTCACGCAGGATATCCGGGAGATCTTACAGGAACTCAAAGACCAACCTACCAGGCAGGTATCGCTCTGGATGGAGATTTCTGGAGTGCTGATGACAATGAAAGCATGAGCCATAAAGCAGATATATGGCCTGGACAAAGCGGAGGTCCTTTCTGGGGATATTGGGACGGTTCTCCCTATGCTGTGGCTACTCAAAGTGCCCATAATCCAAGTGATAATTTTGCAAGTGGTGGCTCAGATTTAGTCAATCTGGTCATCAGAGCAAGAAATGAACATCCTTAATTTATTTTTTTAGCTTCAATCAAGAGCCTACCTTTCGGGGTAGGTTTTTTTAATAATAAAATAAAAATTAACCGGGTTTACTATATCTAATTTGATAATATATTAAATATAAAAGATAAATGCTATTTTCATTTGAAGTTACAACATCATTAAACCTTATATTACCACAAAATAAACATGTTTAAATTTTTATTTTCATTTCCATAATAGTAAAATGACGTTTTTTAATTCAACCAAACAAAATCTATTTAGAATTGTTACAAATTTATTCAAGCGGCATGGATATATAAGTATAATATTTATTTTTGAAAGACTTTAAAAATCCTTACAGAATAAAGAATATTTGATAATAAAATTACTTTTATCTTATAATCTAGGTAAGCATTTTAAAATTCAATAAACTAATTTAACCATGAAAAAAGTAATCAAAAATAAACCATCTGTGGTTTTAAATGGTTTTGAAAAAATTTCAGAATCACAAAAGAAACATTTGTTGGGTGGGTTCTCCCATACAATTACTAACCCAAATACCGGGCTCGATCCTGATGATGGCACTACTAATAATTGCCAAGGAGGAAACTGTAGAGCAGGGTGTGGAATACTACAAAACCTAAACTGCATTCAATGCGGAAATTAAGGCATTCACAATTCAATTATTTATAACAAAGCTGTTTGCAATTTGCAGCTTTTCAGGAATTCTAAGATTTATTACATATAGATCATAATTAGTAATTTAAACAAAAGTTTAACCATGAAAAAAGTAATCAAAAGTAAAACCACTGTGGTTTTAACTGGTTTTGAAAAAATTTCAGAATCACAAGGGAAACAATTATTGGGAGGATTTTCCCATACAATTTCTAATCCGGAAACAGGACTTGATGACGGTACAGGTACTAGCAATAACTGTGCAGGAGGAAACTGTAAAGATGGATGTGGACAAGGACAAAACGTAAACTGCGTATCAGGTTGTGGAAAATAAGAATAAAACTTTTCAGCCAAATACTCTATAAGAGCTGGCAATAATGAAAATTTTATATTTATAGTATTGATTTATAGTAGATTATATTATCCACGCCATTAATATCAAAGTTGTTAGTGGTTAGAATTAAAACTACTATCCAGATGATAGATTAGCAGTTGTATTGAAACAAGTTTATCATACTATTGTGATCAAGATTTTCTGGATTCATCTATAAGCTCAAATACACCCTGTATTAAAACTGTTATGTTTAATTAAATTGAGGCTGTCTCAAAAGTATACTTCTTAAATTCCCTATATCTGGAAATTCAAAGAGTACTATTTTGTCTTTTGAGACAGTCTCTTATCACTAAGTTATGAAATATAGCCAATTCAACTCTATCGTATACATAGACGAAAGATATTATTTATATAATTCTTTCAACCAAAAATTTTTAGTAATCGATCCTATATTGAAGGATCTACTTGAAGCTTCAAAAAACGAAAACATAGAAAATTTACAAGAGGTACATCCCACCTTTTACGATTATCTGGTCGCAGAGGAATTCATTATCGCTAACGAAATTGAAGAAGTTGAAAAAGTAAAGCAACTTGCAAAATCTGTTGATGAAAACCACTCTAATTTCCTGCTTACCATTAATCCTACAATGAATTGTAATTTTAAGTGTTGGTATTGCTATGAAACGCACGTAAAAACATCTAAGTTTTCTCAAAGTATGATTGATAAAGTGGGGAAGTTTATTGAAAAAACAACATCAAACCCTGCCATGAAATACTTCCAGTTAGCATTTTTTGGAGGGGAACCCTTACTCTATTTTAAAAAAGATGTAGTTCCTGTTATCGAAAAACTTCAGGATGAATGTGTGAAAAATCTTGTGGACTATTCTGTTAGTTTTACCACAAATGGTTATCTGATAGATGACTACTTTATTGATTTTTTTAACTCCCGTAAAATAACCCCTTCATTTCAAATTACTCTGGATGGTTACAAAGAAAAACATGATGAAGTAAGATTTGTAAATGCAAAAAAGGGATCCTATGAGGAAATTGTAAAAAATATAAAGCGCCTAATAAACAATTCTTTCTTTGTAAGACTTAGAGTAAATTATACATCAGAAAATATTGCTGATACCTATAAAATATCAGAAGAGTTTCAAGATATCCCAGCCGATATCAAGAAAAAATACTTGTTAATGGATTTCCATAGAGTGTGGCAGGACTCACAGAATGATAATATAAATACAGTCGTAGATGAAAATACAGACAAAATCAAAGAGAATGGGATTCTGGTTAGTCACATGACTCCTGATAATGTTCGAAACTCATGTTATGCAGATAAAAGAAACAGTGCTGTTATTAATTATAATGGTGATCTATTCAAATGTACTGCCAGGGATTTTACAACAGCCAAAAGAGCCGGTTATATTAATGAATCAGGTGATTTGATATGGGAAGATGACTATCTTGAGAGAAGAATGAATACAAAATTTAAAAATAAACCATGCTTATCTTGCAGATTACTTCCAATTTGTAATGGAGGCTGCTCACAGCACGCTATGGAAGCAGAAGAAAGTCAAACAGAATACTGTGTATATTACGGTGATGATCGATTAAAAGATGATGTTGTAATATCTAAAATAAAAGGAATAGTAGAAGCTTTAGTTTTAGATGAAGTTTAAATTTGTTAATCAACTTGAAAGTAATGATTGTGGGCCGGCTTGTTTATCAATGGTTCTAAATTCTTATGGGGTAAATATTCCTGTAAAAGAATTAAAAGAAACCTGCGGAATAACAAGAATGGGAGTCTCAGTCAAAGACATTTTAGATGGTGGTGAAAAAGTAGGTTTTGAATCTCATGGTTTAAAACTTACTTTAGATCAGCTTGAAGAAATCCCCTTACCCGCAATTTTATTTTGGAAGCAAGATCATTATGTAGTATTATATAATATTACCACTAAAAAAGGTAAAAAAAATTATTATATCGCAGATCCTGGCTACGGGAAAATTAAAATTGAAGAAGAACTGATAATAAGAGAATGGATTGGAAATGAGGCAAAAGGAGTCTGTTTGATCTTTCAGCCTAAAGATGATTTTGAGGAAATTATTGAAAAAAACACTTTTACTGACCATAAAAAGAAGCCCTTTTACCACAGTACTGTTATCAATCATCTTATTAGTTTTCTTAAGAACAATAATTACAGATACATATTCTCCCTTCTGCTATTGATTGTGGGGCTTGGTACCAACTGGCTCATTCCTATTATTTTTAAAAGAATAATTGATGATGGAATAATAGCCAAATCTCTCAATTTAGTTATTATTCTTTTGCTTACACAGTTTCTATTATTTATGGGAAATTTTGTATCACAGTTTATAAGCGATTTCATATTAACAAAACTAAACTTTAATTTATCGATAACTCTTAAAGAAAAGTTTCTTAATAAACTGATAAAACTACCTGTAAATTATTTTGATACGAGACTAAATACAGATACGCTGCTTAGGTTAGGTGATTTATCAAAATTACAAACCTTTTTTACCTGGAAGGGAATTAGCTTTTTTATTAATACTCTTAATTTAATTGTTTTTAGTGGCATCCTGTTTTCTTTAAACAAATTAGTTTTTTTAATATTTGCCGTATTAAGTACTTTATCTGTTATTTGGATTTCCTTTTTCTTAAAAAAGAGAGCTGCTTTAGAATATTCATTATTTATAAAGCAATCAGACAATAGTAACAATCTGTACGAATTTATAATGAACATGCCTGAAATAAAGGTCAATCAGGCTCAGAACACTATTATATCAAAAATTTTAAGATTACAAAGAAGTCTAAATGAGTTAGAATTAAAGTCTTTATATCTCAACGCCTACCAATTATCTGGTGCTAATTTTCTTTTGAAATTTAAAGAAATAACAATAATTGCACTTTGTGCATATTTTATAATAAATTCACAAATGACTGTAGGTACTTTATTAAGTATCTCATTTATTCTCGGGCAATTAAGCGGACCTATTATTAATCTGATTAACAATATAAAAGATGGCCAGGACGCTTTGATATCTCAAAAAAGAATTGAGGATGTCTTTAAGGTTTCAAATGAAAATGACCAAGAAACACCCGAAAGTGATATAGATATTAATGATATTATTTTAGATAAAGTTTCTTTTAAATATCCAGGAAGCTTTAATCCATTTGTAATTAATAATTTGTCTTTTGCAATCCCAAAGAATAAAGTGACTGCAATTGTTGGTACCAGTGGAAGCGGTAAAACTACATTAATGAAATTATTAATGAAATATTACCTGCCAACTTCTGGAAATTTATTTCTTGGTGAGGATAATTTTTCAAGGTTAGATCCTGATCATTGGAGAAATAAATGTGGTGCCGTACTTCAGAACGGACATATTTTTTCTGGAACTATTAAATACAACATTGCTCTTTGTGAAAATGAGTTTATAGATGTAGAGAAACTTGAAAACGCATTAAAAGTTGCTTGCTTAGATAATTTTATAGAATCTTTACCTCTAGGTTCAGAAACAAAAATTGGTAATGTCGGAATGCAATTGAGCGGAGGGCAAAGCCAGCGGGTGTTAATTGCCAGGGCAGTTTATAAAAACCCTGAGTTTTTATTTTTTGATGAAGCTACCAGCTCCTTAGACGCAAATACAGAAAAAGAAATCCTAAATAATTTAAGAGATTTCTTTGTAGGAAGAACAGTTGTGGTTGTAGCCCACCGTTTAAGTACAGTTAAAAATGCGGATCAAATCATTGTAATGGAAAAAGGAGAAATAACGGAAATAGGAACTCATGAAGAACTCATTGTGACAAGAGAAAAATATTTTTCTTTAGTAAAAAATCAGTTAGAATTAGGAAACTAATAGTTCCCATTCAAGCTAAAAGCCAGCGATTCTTAATTTAATTAAAAAACAATATAAACATGAAAAATTTTGTAACAGTTTTTATTTTTCTTATTGGAAATATATTTCTTTCACCAGTTTATGCCAGCCAGCCAGAGAATGAAAAAATAATTAATATCGCAGGAATCGTTTTTGATTCAAAATCTCTCCTTCCTATAGAAAATGTTGACATTTATAATGAAAAAGGAGATGTTATTGCAAAAACTGATTCTAAGGGTTATTTTATAGGTAAGTTACAATATACTAATAAAGAAGGTATAAAGTTTAAAATTAAATTAGGAAAAAAAGGTTATCTACCTTTCACTCAAACTGAAAATTGGGCAGAATTTACAAAAGGAAGCATTAACACGATATATTATTTTGGAATTAAAAAAGCTGATGAGGCTTCTGATATAGATTCTTTTTCACAATTTATTTTTAGCAGTGATCTTTCATTTGCATCTGCTGTCAATAATTTTGAAAATGTTTTAGAAAAATTGAGGTTTAACCAAACCATTAGTAATCTGAGAAAAAGCGGTCAAAACAGTTTCTTTGAAATTAATAATTCTTATTATTTAATAAGTGATACAGGTTGGATAAAGCTAGAATCACCCAAAAGTTTAATTTACATTGATCCTTTAAAAAAAATATCTGCAGAAAATCTCAATTCTACTATACAGCGAAAAGACATTAAAGATATTCTTCATACAGATGACGGAGAGATAAAAATCACAACGTATAAAGTTAAAAATAGATAATAAAATTAAATCCAAATTCATATCCTTTAGGAGTTTACAACATTCATAAAAAATTATAATTAACAATTTTAAAAACTATTGCTATGAAAAAAGTAATCAAAAGTAAAACCACTGTGGTTTTAACTGGTTTTGAAAAAATTTCAGAATCACAAGGGAAACAATTGTTGGGAGGGTTTTCCCATACAATCTCTAATCCGGAAACAGGACTTGATGATGGTATCTCAAATAACTGCCAGGGAGGTAATTGTGCTATCAATTGCAGCATTCATCAGAATCTTAATTGTAGTGGAGCATGTGGTAAATAAATATTAATACCTAAGTAAAAACATGAAAATTTTAAGTGGTAAGAATACCCGACTAAAAACGGAACGTTTACAACAGCTTATTGTTTCTTCAACAATTGAAAAAGATAAATATGCTGGTAAACTTATTGGAGGTTTTAGTCAATCTTTATCAATCGGCAATGATGATACCATTGGACAAACTAATAATTGTGACGGAGTAAACTGCCGCAAATATTGCGGTGCCGATTTCGTTAATGGTTAATATTAATCAAAAATTAAAAATATGAAAAGTTTTAATAATAAAAACACAGGTTTAGGCATTGATCGTTTAAAGCATCTGATCATTTCTTCAACGATTGAAAAAGATGAATCTATTGATAAACTTATCGGTGGTTTCAGCCAATCTTTATCCATCGGAATTGAAGATACTATTTCTGATGGCCAGTCTAATAATTGTAATGGAGCAAATTGTCATAGACATTGTGGCGATTATCCTCCAGATACTCCGGTAGGACCAAATACGGTCTGTATTTTTTAAATAAATATTATGAATGTTAAAGGCCTCTTTTTGAGGCTTTTAAAATATCCCTATTTCTCTATAATAAATAGCTTAATTGTCTGATAAAATGGTGAGTTCCTGGTGAAGAAACATCTTTTCCATAAAGCAAATGATGAAAGTAATTTTACAACTATTTTACATTACAAAAAAGATGATCGTTATTAAATATATGAATCAATTTAAATAATAAACCTGAACGATAAATTATCATTCAGGTTTACATTATCAGTTTTCAAGTAATTATTTACTGATTTTTACATCATTTTTTTTAACAAAACCAAAGTCCTTAGAATGTAGTTGCAGGTGCAGTACTGTTGTTTAGCTTTCTGTTGACTTCATTCTTTTTCCCTTTAGCAAAATCATAGCCTATTCCTAAGATAAACATATTTTTGTTGTTATAAATATTGGTAACTCCTGAATAGTTTACCAGGCTTTCATCAAGTGTTTTAACCTTGTATCTTGATGGCATCCCTATCCAATACATTCCAGTAGTAAATGTCCAGTCTTTTAGTTTATAATTAGCAAAAATATGGTTCTGGTTCTCATTCGTATTTAAGAATGCTCCGCTTAGCGTGTAAACAGGGATATTAAACATATAAGTCAGGCTTAAATTTTTGTATTCGGAGGAAATTGTGAAATTATTTCCGAAATAATTGTTTTTGAGCAAAGCTCCTGAATTCAGCTTCACACGCTGCATTGTAGGATAAATATTTGCTTTAATAACTAACAGCCTATTTCCAAATGGTTTTACAGATCCCGTCATCTGTACCCCTAAACGTGAGCTAAACTGAGCATTTTCGTATGTTAATGCATATTGGGTATTGTTATTATACAAAACATACATACTGTTTATCGCATTATCCAAATAATTATAGAAAAGATTAGCATTAAAATCAAAATACTTATTATTGTAAGAATAATTTAAATTATTATTCCATGCTTTTTGTATTGTTAAAAAGGGATTTCCTGTAGAAACAATATTAGGAACAATCTGATTGATATTCGGACTTAATGCTGTGCTACCCGGGCTATAAGGGGTGTAACTACTCGTAAATCGCAAGCTCTGGTTTTTCTTCAACTCATATCCTAAGATAATTTTAGGAGTTATCGTCCAGTCATCATTGCTCGTTGTTGCCGTTTTATTGTGTATATTAGTTAAACCCACCCCTATACGATACATGAGTTTTTTGCTTTTACCTGCAAATTCAGAATATAAATATTGTGTCAAATAATTGACAGAAAAATCAAAATTTCCCGCAAGATTCTCTAAGCTATTATTAACATTGTTATTGTCAATTCTATAGCCTGAACTTAATTTCCCCATTTCAAAATCATGAGTATAAGCCACCTCCCCTACAATGCTCTTCTGTTTGGCTTTCAAATTCATATCATTATCAAAAACAATATTATCCGTATTGATGACCCATTCTTTATCAATTTCAAAGCTTTTACTCGTATATGCAGATCCTACAACATTAAAACTTATTTCATCCTTTTTGCCTAGTTTTTTTGAAAAGTAAATATCTAGCTTTGGAGGACTATATTTTTCACCACTATATTGTGAGGTTCCATGTTGTTCTGAAACATTATCTTTCGTGAAAATACTTTGTCCGTTTCCCTTAGAGAAAGAATTATAGATATTCATTGAAAACTTCGTTTGAAAAACATAATTTCCACTCAGAGAGTTAGTATATCTTAAAGTAATATCCTGATCGGTGTAGCCAAAATGATCTGTCTTATTTTCATTTGTATTGTAATGAGATCCTTGCAAATAATAATCATAGATCCTATTAGTAGCTCGGTTATCATAATCTCTGAAATTAATGGCATACTCAAGACCAATATTATTTCTGCCATTGGTATAGTTTGCATAGGCCTGTCCGTTTACAAACCCAGTCGTTAATGCAGTGCTTACTGAAGTTCCCGCAGCAAAACCTACTTCTGGATTTCTTGTAATGATATTAACAACAGTATCTGCTCTATTGGCCCACCTCGTAGGAGGATTATCATAATACTCAACTCTCACTACATTTTCAGGTCGGATACCTCTCGCTTGCAGCTCTGTTGATTCTATCCCGTTTATTAAAAGTAAAAACTTCCCCCCTTTTATACTGGAAATCTTACTGGAAATAGGATCGAACTGAAGTTCCGGCAAAGTTTGCAGCAAATCATTGGCATATCTGGCCTTTTTTAAAGCTTCTTCGTCAAAACTATAAACTGCTTTGTCTACATATTGCTTTTTACGTTGTGTTTTTATCAGAACCTCTTGGATTTCTTTTGTTTTTTGAATTGAATCCTGAACTGTTGGTGTACTAGTTTCTTGTGCAAGAGTAAAGCTACCTATAGTTAATAGCGCTAAACTTATCTGTTTTCTCATTATTAGTATTAGTTTTTTTTCGAAATTTTTCAGCAAATTTAAAATTACAGAATGTTTTTCCAAAGTAAAGTGATATTTATTTTGGAAAAGTTAAAATGTTATATATATGTATGGAACTGTTTCAATCATAAACATGGCCAACAACGACATTTTCTATCTGAAATATAATAAATTATTTTCATCAAAAGTATGAATAATCCGACAATATGTAAGTATGTATTAAACTTTATTGAGAATTATAAATTATCCTATTCTAAAACTTGTGAAGAATCATAATCTTTAAAAGAAAGTATTTTATCTTCATGAATATATGTAATAAAGACGTGGAGATAAAATGAAAAATTAAAATCATCTTCATTTATTTTTGCTGCCCTTAGATAATTAATGACCCGTTAATTCTCAATATTTTAATACATTTGTTATCAAACATATTTCAGATGAATTTCGAACAGATCAATTTACACCTTGAAGCTTATAAAGAACATGATCAGATTCTGGATGCAGCAAAATATCTGATCCATTCTTTCAATTTGGAGCATGAAAACTTTGCAGGTTTTGGATTTAGGCAGGAACTGTCTCCCACCTCAATGCTTCTTACGGCAGAAGGTGATCTGGGAGGCCCGCAAACAGTCATGATTCCAAGAAATTTATTTGATTTTGACCTGAATCTTGTTCTGAATATGGTTGCCCACGAAATGCTTCATGTAAGACAGAAAGCTCCGGGGCAGGTAATTGAAGACAAAAATGAAAGAGAATTCCAGGCGTATTATGAGATGCTTTTTCACAAGGTATTTCCACAAATACCGGAAGTTTCGGATTTCCATAAAAAATTCTTCGGAGGAAAAGCATTGGAATATTACAAAAGAATGGGTGAAGGCTCTATGTTACAACAAAAATATGCAGAACAGAAAACAGAAGTAGAACATTTAATCAACGAATTACCATGACAGTAAAACCAGACATCACCTGGGCAGATTTTGAAAAAATAGACATCAGATGTGGAACAATAATCTCTGTGAATGATTTTGAAAAAGCAAGAAACCCGTCTTACCAACTGGAAATAGATTTTGGAGACCTGGGAATCAGAAAATCATCAGCACAAATTACCTCTCTTTATGAAAAAGAGGAACTGATAGGGAAACAGATTTTAGCAGTAGTGAATTTTCCTAAAAAGCAGATCGCCAATTTCTTCAGTGAATGTCTTGTGCTGGGATTATATGGTGAAGACAAAAAAGATGTTACTCTTTTAGCTCCTTCACTCCCCACAAAAAATGGAATGCAGGTAGGATAGACACCCAACAAAACACATATGATACAGAACATACCATTAGAAAGAGTCTTATTCCTTGATATTGAAACCGTTCCACAGGCTGAATCATGGGACAAATTGTCCGAAACCGATCAGTATCTCTGGGATAAAAAAACAAGATTTCAACGCAAAGAAGATGTCTCCGCAGAAGAATTTTATGACAGAGCCGGTATTATGGCCGAGTTTGGAAAAATTATCTGCATCACCATCGGAATGATTGAAAAGAATGACACCTTAAAAATAAAAAGCTTTTCCGGTCATGATGAAAAGAAAATGCTTCAGGAATTTGGAGAAATATTCAACAGCCCAAGGCTTTACAATGTCATCCTCTGTGCTCACAATGGGAAAGAATTTGATTTCCCTTGGATTGCAAGACGGTATCTTATCAATGGAATGCAGCCTCCTGCTCCGTTTCAGATGTTTGGAAAAAAACCCTGGGAGATTCCTCACATAGATACAATGGAGCTTTGGAAATTTGGGGATTATAAGAGTTTTGTATCCTTAGAATTGCTGGCACATGTCTTTGGAATTCCTACTCCGAAAGATGATATTGACGGCTCAATGGTTTCATCAATTTACTACATAGAGAAAGACTTGCAGAGAATTGTTGACTATTGTGAAAAAGATGTCTTAACTTTGGCAAATATTTTCCGGCGGATGCGTCAGGAAGATTTGTTGAAAAGGAATATCAATCTAGATTAAAAAATGAAATTTACAGACGATCAAATTGCTGACATTGGTGAGGAAATCATTGGTGTACTAAAAACCGTATATGACCCCGAAATTCCGGTAGATATTTACGAATTAGGGCTGATTTACGATGTCCAGATCTCCGATGATGCTGACGTAAAAATTATAATGACACTTACTACTCCCAACTGTCCTGTGGCAGAAACCCTTCCTCAGGAAGTAAAAGATAAAGTGGCTGAAGTAGAGAACGTAAAAAGTGTAGATTTAGAGCTTACTTTCGAACCAAGCTGGAATAAGGATATGATGAGCGAAGAAGCAAAGTTTGAGCTGGGAATGCTTTAATTTTTACTCTTAACAATATAAAACCCCGAAAATAATTCTTCGGGGTTTTTGTTTTTAAATATCTTTTGCTATTTCCTTTCCTTCTCTCCTGCTCCACTCACTCCATGAACCTACGTACAAATCCGGGATTGGAAATCCGGCGTAGTCCAAAGCTAAAATAGTATGACACGCAGTAACTCCCGATCCACAGTGAATGATCAGATGATCAGGCTTATTTTGTAATAATTTTTTGTATTTTTCTTTTAAGACTTCCGGGCTCAGAAAGTTTCCATTTTCATCAAGATTTTCAGAAAAAGGAATATTGATTGCTCCCGGAATATGTCCAGCTACCAAATCAATAGGTTCAGATTCACCTTTATAACGATAAGCATCTCTCACATCAACAACCGTAGAAGAACCGTTTTTTAATTCATTTTCAACAACTTCCAGGCTTGAAACCGGAAGAAGCCATTGCTCTTTTTTAATTAAAGCTGCTTTATCAAATGTCTCTTCTCCCGAAGAAAATTCTAAGCCTGCTTTTTCTGCTGCCTGCATTCCGCCATCCAGAACCTGAACATTTTCAAATCCAAAAGACCTTAGCATCCACCATGCCCTTGCCGCAGCGTTTGAAGCATTTTTATCATCATAGACAACAATATGAGCTCCTTCTGATATTCCAAGACCGGAAAGTGTTTCAGCAAACTTTTCTATAGAAGGAAGTGGATGCCTGCCTCCAAAAGCAGCATTTTCACCTATTTCAGCCAGATCTTTATCCAAATCAATAAATCTTGCTCCGCTAATATGCTTTTTAAAATAGTTTTGTCTGGCATCTTTTCCAGTTCTGGCATCTAAAACAATTGTATTCTGTAAAACGTTAATAATCTTTGTAATTGGAGGAAGTTTCATAATAGATAGTTAAATTATACTGGAGGTTAAAAATTATTTCCTTGAGAATTATTTTTGTATAAATTTAAGTAATTAAAAAAGACAAATATGAATTCTAATTCAGAGCTTCCCAAAAAATCAAATAAACAGTGGATCTTACTATCTGCAATAGCAGCTCTTCTTTTAATCGCTTTTTCATTTTTATACAACTGGCAGCGTTATTTTACCTCGGCAACTACTACACAGGCAGAGTATGGCACTCCAGCCATCGTTATTGAGAATTTTGATTATCTGGAAACCATCACATTTAAAATACATGAATATAATGAGATTAACGAGGAATATAAAAAAGGAATTGTTCAAGTATTTATCAACAATAAATTTTACGATGCAGAAGATCGTTCCGAGAGGTTTCATCTTACCAATATCAAAGACCGTGCACCCAAAGTATTTGCATTTGGTAATTTTACCGGGAAAAGTGAAACAAACAAAGATGATCTTGCCTTTTTAGTAGAAAATGAAGACTCAAGCAGCAGTATTTTATTTATCATTTCCAGTAATGGAGATGTTCTTTATAAAAAAAGATACGATAGCGAAGTTCCGGCTATCAATTCTTTTAAAAGAGGAAGTAAGGTTTTTATGGATACCGAACAGCTACAACCTTCTCCAGAAGATGGACTTATTATCAAATTTAAATCCCATAAAAGCGTTATTCTATATGTTTCAAAAACTACCAATTTTGAAGAATTCCATCAATACACTACAGAAGAGTTGGATGACATGAAAAACCCTCACTATGAAGATGAAGAATCGCCATCCCAGTCGGGCGGCGATTCTATATAATCTAATTAAATGATCTTCTGTATCTTAAAAGTGAAAAATATCCTTCGCCTTATTATAAGAACTTTCAAAGTTCAGAAGGTTCAGTTTATGCTCTGCTTTTTCAACACTCATAAAGTTGATGACCTGTTCCGTAGGCATATTTCCCACAAGATCATCCTTAGCCATAGGACATCCTCCGATTCCTTTAATGGCACTGTCAAATCTTCTGCAACCCTGATCGTAAGCTGCTTTTAATTTCGAATAAGAATCTTCATAACGGTTATGAAAATGTCCTCCGAAGTTAATTTCAGGATATTTTGAAGGTATTTTTTCAAACAAAAGAGCAATCGTTTCCGGAGTTGCCACACCAGTTGTATCTGACAATAAAACATCTTTCACTCCGATATCTGAAAACCTTTGTGCCCACTGGTCAACATCTTCCCATTTCCACATTTCACCGTAAGGATTTCCAAAGGCCATGGAGAAATAGATATTAAGCTGTTTTCCTTCACTTCTTACCAGATCAAGCATTTTAATGATTTCATCAAAAGCTTCTTCTTGGCTTTTATTTGTATTTCTATGCTGAAAAGTTTCGGAAATAGAAAACGGAAACCCCAGAATATCTACCGACTGGTGCTTCAACGCTTTTTCTGCACCTCTGTAATTACCAATGATGGCAGAAACTTTAGTCTTGGAACGTGATTTGTCGATATTTTTGGCCACCTCATCAGAATCAGCCATCTGCGGAATTGCTTTTGGAGAAACAAAACTCAGACAATCCAATACATCAAAGCCAACATCCATCAAGGAGTTGATATAATCTATTTTTTTATCGGTAGGGATAAATTCTCCCCATCCCTGCATGGCATCTCTAGGACATTCGGTAAGAAACATTGTTACTTTTTGATTTTCTCAAATATAATAAAACTAAACTACTTAGTATACTGTACATACAAAGCTAACACTATTTTGATTTTCAAATATTTATATCTGATTTATAATTTCAATAACTGATATTAAATCGCAAATAACGTATTCTCAGCATCAAATTTGCTAACTTTGTTAAAATTTATGATATCTGATGAGTACAATAGAATTCAACCCATTGTGGAAAGAAAAATTACTGAACCGTTTTCTTAGCTATGTAAAAATATATTCAACCAGCGATGCAGAAAGTGAAACAACCCCTTCTACTCCGCGTCAGTGGGATATTGCCAACTATATTACTGAAGAACTGAAGACTATCGGCCTGGAAAATGTTTCAATTGATGAACACGGTTATATTATGGGATATGTTCCTTCTAACCTTGAAAATGATGACAGACCTACGATTGGATTTATTTCACACTATGATACTTCACCAGACTTCAGCGGAGAAAATGTAAAACCTCAGGTTTGGGAAAACTATGACGGAAATGATCTTCTTTTGAACCAGGCTACAGGATTCACATTATCTCCTTCAAGATTTGAAAGTTTAAAAAAATATGTCGGCCAGACATTAATTACCACTGACGGAACAACTCTTCTTGGTGCTGATGATAAAGCAGGCTGTGCTGAAATTGTAACTGCTGCGGAATATCTTATTGCTCATCCTGAGATCAAGCATGGAAGAATTGCTATAGGATTTACGCCTGATGAAGAAATCGGAAGAGGAGCTCATAAATTTGATGTTGCTAAATTTGGCGCAGAATGGGCTTATACGATGGATGGTGGAGAAGTTGGAGAATTGGAATATGAAAACTTCAACGCTGCCGGAGCTGTGGTAAAAATCCACGGATTGAGCGTACACCCAGGTTATGCTTACGGAAAAATGATCAATGCAGCTCTTTTAGCGGCTGAATTTGCTCAAATGCTTCCTGCTAACGAAACACCAGCAACAACAAAAGGTTTTGACGGATTCTATCACTTAATGGATATTACAGCTGATATCTCTGAAGCAAAACTTCAATACATCATCCGTGATCATGATGCAGATAAATTTGAGGCCAGAAAGAAATTCATGGAAGGGAAAGTAGCTGAATTCAACCAAAAACATGGTGAAGGAACTGCTGAAGTGGAAATCAAAGAACAGTACAGAAACATGAAGCAGCAATTTGAAGGTAAAATGCACATTGTAGACCTTGCCGCAAAAGCAATGACTGAAGCTGGTATAGAGCCTAAGATCAAAGCCATCAGAGGAGGTACAGATGGTGCTCAGCTTTCTTATATGGGACTTCCATGTCCGAATATTTTCGCTGGAGGAATCAACTTCCACGGTCCTTATGAGTATGTAGCTTTGGAAAGCATGGAAAAAGCGACTGAAGTAATTATTAATATTGTAAAAGCATAATAAATCATGAAAAAGGTCTTAGCATCAGCTTTCATTTTCACTTTTATTTTTGGCAGTGCCCAGGTTTCTGAATTTCAGAGGGCAGATTCCCGCTATGAGAGAAAGAAAACGGCTCTGTATAACAAATATCCTAAGCCTAATGATTTAAGAACTAAAAAGGAATGGCTCCTGACAGAGGATAAAATCGCTGCTTACAAAGAAACTTTGGATAAAGCTTCTTTGGATGATAAGAAAATGATCTCCGCAGATCCTCCTGTAAAAACAAAAATCACTAAAGAAGCAGAATATGAAAAGGGTAAGGCAACTTTCCAAAAGCTATTATCCGAAGCTGTTAATCTTGATTTTTTAGGTTTTTATTCGGATTCTTATAAAGTAACAATGACCTTTGTGGTCGATTCTAAAGGAAATGCTCTCAATCCCAGTGTAAAAGGGAATAATGAAGATGTAAATGCTTTCATTGAAGCTGCTTTTTACCGAATCCGAGAGAAAGGAAAATGGAAACCTGCCCAAGACAAGGGAAAACCGGTGTCTTCAAATGTTTCTCTCCCTTTAACATTCATTTTTAAAAAATAATATCAAGAACCCGCTCAGATGAGCGGGTTCTTATTTTCTAATATTGATATGGATCTCACAGTCATGATGAAGGAATGAAATATAAATCTTATTGAAAATCATTATGTTATTGACACTAATTTAATCTGATTCTTTTGTAAGCCTTAAATAATTCTTCTAAATTAGAGAGAAACTTAAAATCACTGCTTATGAAAATGAAATCTAATGACTTCAAAATCAACAGAAAATTTTATTTTTCTTTTCTTTTTTCTATTTTCTGTTTGTTTCTTTTAACGTCTTGTTCTCAGGATGATCCCGTGGATACTCCTGTTGAAAAGCCCACACAGTCTGTTCAAATGAAGACTTTGGGAAATCTGACTTTACAAAAAAATGTTATTATCCTGAATGATGAATCCGTAAACGCTATTTCTATTCATAATGAAGGAGGAATTACATTTAGCCGTACAACTCCGCAAACAGACAGTATTTCGGCCGGAACTGTTATTGTTGGTACTAAAGTAGAAGGCGATCAGGTGAGCACCATCCTTTCAAAAGTGAGTTCTGTTTCTAAGGTTAACAATCAGTTCGTTGTACAAACCTCCAGTGCAAAACTTGAAGAGTTTATTTATAGCGGAACGCTAAGCGGAGTGTATGATCCTTCAGACAAAGCGCCCATTAGTATCAATGGAAAAATGGTGAACTATGTTCCCGTAGAAGGGATGGTTTCCCAGGAAATCAGTAATAAAATACTTTCTATTGAAGCAAGGAATCTGCAAAAACAAAAAGTAGTTGCTTTCAACCGTTTTGATTTTGATAAAACCTTTTCATTTCCTTTGTCTTCCGCAGGAACATCAAGTGTCAATGTAAAAGGTGGGTTTACTCCAAAAATTGATTACAATATTACATTCTCGTGGGGACATTTATCCGATTTTTATGTCAATTTCATTATGGATGACATTCAGCTTCAGAGTACTGCCACTATTGTAGGAAGTCTTGGCTACACCGCAAGTACTACAGACTATCTGAATATTCCTATCGTACCTATTGTTTTAGGACCTACCGGACTCATTTTAAGCCCTACCATTTCTGCAGGCCCATTTCTTGGAGTGCAGGCAACAGGAAAGGTTCAGGGACAGCTTTTGGATCTTGAAGGAAATGCCAACTTTTTGGTAAGCAAAACTCCGGCAATTAATATTAACCTGAAAAAGAAATCAGATCCTGCCGTCACCGGTGTGGAAGGAAACTTATCTGCTGAAGCTGGTTTAGAGGCTAAAGGAGCCGTAGGACTGATGTTTATTTCTATTCCTATTGCCAATTCCGGATTAAGGGGAAGAGCTTCTGCTCTTTCATCTTTAGGACTCACATTTATTCCTGAAAGAAAAGGAATGTTTTCTGTAAAAGGCAAAATACAGGCGGATATGTTCTATGGTTTTGGAATAGCTCCTTTAAGATATGAAGGTACTTTTCCTCTTTTCAAAAAAGAATATTTATTGTATCAAAAGGGTTTCAGTTTTTAAGGCAAAACTTTTTATTGAAAAATATACGTTTACACGAAATTTTGCTAAAAAAATAATATCAAAACCCGCTTCCATCAAAGCGGGTTATTTTTTATTCAGAAATCATATCCAAAGATTTATAATATTGATAATGAATGTTTTTATCTTTTTTAAACACTCTTATTTCTCTCGAATCTTTATCTTTACTTACGGAGTCTCCCACAAATGGAGTTTCTCTCACCCATCCTTCATAAAATGCTAAGTGGATAATGCTTCCATTAGAAAGATATAAATCATCAAAACCCCTGGAACCCGGCTTCTGCTTTGTGACAATCCCGATATATGTACTTTCATACTCCTTATTGAAACTATATTTTTGGAGAACCTTTAATCCAACATAACCTAAAATAATCAGTCCTATTACAATAAAAGTGCTCCAATAGTTTTTCTTTTTTTCCATGTTATTATTTTTTAGACTTAAGATAAATACACTTCTTCTTAACTAAATTAGTGATTATTTTAAATCATGCTTCTCTTTTTCTTTATGGAGAAAGACCTCATACATGTATTTCATTTACAATTCATTAAGACATTTTTATTATATTTACAAGAATGTACAATTTTAAACAATAACATTTAATACCAAATTATCATGAAAACAATGAAAAAACTTTTGAGAAAAGACTTATCTGAAATTTTAGGAAGTGGAAATGGAGGCTGCCATATGGGAGGCAACTCTTATAATTGTCAGGACGACTGCCAATGTGCCTGGGGGTATGCATGCGAAATGTATGAAGACGGAAATCCGGGACAATGCATCGCTGTAGGAGGCGGTGGAAATCCTGGCGGAGGTGGCGGTGGATGCAATCCTCCTTCTATTTGTGAAGAACAACCTTATTAGTAATAGAAAACCGGAAGCAGTGATGCTTCCGGTTTTTATTTTCATCCGAAAACAGATCCTTGTCAAAGCATCTTTGCCGTTCATCAAATAAAATTTCATTCCAGACTTTATCATTGTTCTTTTGCATCAGATTTTTAACAACAATTAAATTATGAAGCAGCAATTTTTCGCTCTGAGCGCATTGTTATTATGCATTTTTTGCAGTATAGAAACTAAAGCACAGCAGACTCCCGCTTTTCACATTGGGGTCAAGGGAGGGGCAAACTTTACAAAAACCTCAACGGAATCTTCACTGGAAGGAAAATATGGATTGGGTTATCAGGCAGGAGTAATGGCAAGAATGGATATCGGAAAACTGTATGTACAGGGAGAAGCCTTGTTCAACAAAAGGAGAACATCATTCGAGTCCCAAGACGGAAGCTCTTCAAAACTTTCATGGAACGCTATTGATATTCCTGTAGTGGCAGGATATAAACTGATTAAAACCGATGATTTTAATGTAAGGGTATTTGCCGGAGGTGTTTACAGCTATGCTTTCAACAATAATGCATCTGCTTCTCAGGCTCTTCAGGAGGGTTTTAAAAAGTTTGACAAATCCAATATTGGTGTTACGGGAGGAGTAGGATTAGATTATAAGAATTTCACGGTAGATCTGAGGTATGAGACCGGCCTTACAAGCATTAGTAAAGAATTTAAGTCCAAACCCCACAGTTTTTCCCTCGGAATAGGGTATTTCCTGTTCTAAAAAACTTAAATTATCTTTACCTGTTAGAAACTGTTTTCCCTGCAGTTTCTAATTTTTTTATCAACCTATTTCCTTTTCCATGACAAAATCTTTTGTTTTAAAAGAATACATATTTACTTTTATTTTCTGGCTTGTTCTCGCCATTGTATTATGGTGTAATTTCCAGACCACGACAGAAAAATATCTTGCAATGATTCAAGCTTTTATCATTGTAAGTTTCTCTTTTACATTCACTCATTTTTTAACCAATAAACTTCTTCCAAAAGCTTTACGGGAAAAAAAAATGAAACGGTTTCTACTGCAGGCAGTGATGGTTATTTTTATATTAAGTTTTATTTTCGCTGTTGTTTTCACTTATCTTGAGGTTGCTCCCAAAGAGCAGCTTCCAAAATATTTTTCAGGGCATCTTCCATTTTTGTGGAAGGGCTTTTATATGTCTTTGCCCGCCTCATTCCTGATCAACGGAGCAGCATGCGGAATCAAGTTTTATAAAGAGCACGGAAGAATAGAGCGTGATCATATTCTCCTTCAGCAGGCTCATCTCGAAAACCAGCTTAAGCTTTTGCAGGATCAGATCAATCCTCATGTGGTATTCAATATTCTGAACCATATTCATATTCTGATGAAAACGGATACACAGCTTGCAGATTTTCTACTGATGAAATTTTCGGATATTCTCCGGTATCAGCTGTATCACTGTAATCAGGCCATGGTTCCTTTGGATAAAGATGTCGAGTACCTTCAAAACCTTGTTGAGGTAGAGAAACTGAGGTGGGGAAATGAGCTGGACGTCAAAGCCAATTGGGAAATCGGCAATAGGAAAGCCTTTATTGCGCCATTGCTTCTCGTTCCTTTTATAGAAAATGCTTTTAAATATGTCTGCAGGCTGCCCGGTCATAAAGGATATATAAAAATCTCCTGTAAAGAGAAAGACAATAATCTCTATTTTTACGTTGAAAATTCCTATTCGGACAGGGCTACCTACAAAAAGAAAGACGGCACGGGTGGAATTGGTCTTCAAAATGTAAAAAAACGTTTAAAACTACAATATCCCGGTTCCCACGATCTGAAAATTGAAACGGATGATCATATCTTTAAAATAACTTTACGACTAACCCTATCTGACCATCATGAGCTCTAATATTCCTAAAATGAAATGCCTGATTATAGATGATGAACCTCTGGCAAGATTCCACCTTAAAGAACTGGCAGACCAGATTGACTTTTTATCCGTTGAAGGTACCTGCGCTACCGCTCTGGAAGCCGATACCAAAGTGAAGGAGAACGAAATTGATCTCCTCTTTTTGGATATCAATATGCCTTATCTTACAGGTCTGGAATTTTTGGAACAGCTTGAAAATCCTCCTTTGTGTATTCTTACCACAGCTTATTCCGAATATGCTTTGGAAGGATTCCGTCTACAGGTAGCCGATTATCTTCTAAAACCTATTGCTTTTAACCGTTTTTATCAGGCTGTAAATAAAGCGCAGCAGCAATTTATCATCAGCGAAAAACTCAAAAAAAATACTTCTCTGGATGATCCTTTTCTGTATGTGAGACAGTCTGATTCCTTTATCAAGGTTTCGTGGGTGGATATTCTCTATATTGAAAGTATGCAGAATTATACCAAGCTTCATTTTAAAGATAAATCGCTGATTATCCATCAGACGATGAAAGCTATTGAGGAATCACTTCCTTCGGATCATTTTTTCAGGATTCATAAATCGTACCTCATCAATATTACCCATATTGATATGATTTCGGGAGGACGTCTTTTTATTAATAAAATTGAACTTCCTATTTCCCGAACCCGAAAAGAAGAACTGCTTAATCAGGTGGTATATAAGAAATTAATAAGTAAATAACTGGAAGAAAGAAGCCTGTGGCTGGGAGTTATCAAACTCCCAGCCACAGGCATTTTTTATGGTAAATTCCAGCGTAATGATACGGCTGCGTAGAATGTGCTTGAAAATCTAGGATCTGCTATTTTCTTGTCTCTGAAAATACTTTTGATCTTTCGGTCGTTCTCACTGAAGCTTCTCAGTAAAGCAGTTCCTCCTGTGAGGCGTAAAGTAAGCCTGTCGTTAATTTTTAATTCCGGTCTGAGTCCCGCTGTAATCTGCTGATAACCCAGCAGCATAGATTTTCCGCCTACATTTCTCTCTACCGTCATACCATTGAGATCTACAACTGCTTTTAAAGCAAATTTGTCTGAAAACAGATATCCGGCTTCCATTCCTTGCGGGAAATTAATGCTGAATTTAATCTTTCCATTGGTTTTCCAGTCGAAATAAATCCAGGGTAAAATCATAGGAACTCCAAAAGCGGTAGTAAGCACCGGACCTCCCCCCAAAGAAAGATTAGGATTAAAATGCCTTATAAATAATAATCCTCCCTGCCCCAGTACATCATCAAAACTCACTTTTTCAAGGTCTGTATATACTCCCACGGATGCCGTCATCATCATACTCCATTTTTTACCCAAGGGCCTCATATGCTGTATTCCAACCTGAGCATTCAGCATCTGATCAGGAAACAACTGGGTTTCATAATTTCTGTGTGTCATCTTTGCATAAGATCCACTCAACAACATAGACCATGACCTTACTTTCCCATCGGTATCTTTTTTTACGGATAAGGGAATGCTGAGATTCAGATCGACTCTTTTAAAATCACTTTTGGAATTCGTCTTTGTACTGTCTTCAGGCCGGATGTAGTTGGATGCAGGAATATATTCGGTTTTAAGCTCTGCGGAGAGCCCGGACTGTGCATTCACACAGTATCCTAATGGCAATATACAGCATAAAGCTGTCGAAAGGGTTCTTTTCATATTTTAAATTTTATGCAAAGAGAACCCTTTGACTATTTTTTTCAAAAAATACTTGATTAAGTGCCCGGATTGTATGACAACAGGATCAAATATGAGGATTAGTTCCCCGGTTGAGCAACTATAGAAGGCATTACTTTTTGAGTTTTAAAAATTCGATATCCGAACCACACTGCGATCAATGCCATTGCAGAACGTGTTACCACCATCGGAATAATAGAATCTGCCTCCAAAAAGCCTATCAGTCCTGATATTAAAAAAGTCACCATCAGCTGCATAAAACCCAGCAATGCTGCTGCTGTTCCTCGCCCTTCTTTAAACGGAGATAAAGCGTGAGCAGATGTAATAGGAAACAAAATACCAATAGCAAGTAATGACAGATAAAGCATTGCAATTTCCAACGCTACAGAAAGATTTTCAGCCGCAATCAGTATATGAAGCGTACATACGACTAATAAAACGATTGTAGCAGCAAATAAAAGTGTTGAATTACTTATTCTTTTGATCAGTTTAGGCGTAATATAAGCTGCCGTTATCAAAGCCAGTGAGTTGAAAGCAAAAATAAAGCTAAATGTACTGCTCGAAAATCCATGGATCTCCATGAATAAAAATGGGGCATTGGAGATATAAATAATCAAGGAAGCAAATGCAATACTTCCAACCATCGTACTATTGATAAAATCTTTGTTGGAAATAATCATTTTCAGCTGATCTTTTAACCCCTTTTCATTCAGTATTTCATCATCAGAAAGATGGATTCTGGCATTGGTTTCCGGCACATATTTGTACACCATGAAAAATGTAATCAATCCCATGATACATAAAAAGGCAAAAGAACTGTTCCAGCCCCAGAATTTAAGAAATACACTTCCTAATAACGGAGCTACAATGGGAGCAATACCGCTGATCTGCGATTGCTGTGAAAAGATAGTGACTGCTTTATGCTTATCATAGAGATCAATAATAATCGCCCTTCCGATAACAATTCCGGCGCTTCCCCCAAAAGCCTGTAGAAAACGCATGGCCCATAATACGTAAATATCTGAGGTAAAGTATATAGCTGTTGTTCCTATTATAAAAAGCAAAAGTCCGCAGTACAACATGGGTTTTCTTCCTTTTTTATCAGATAAAGGCCCCCACAGCAGCTGTCCGAAAGCAAACCCCGCAAAGAACACAGAAATGGATACCTGAATATGCCCGATATCGGTATTAAAAATCTTTGCCATACTTGGGAAAGCGGGAAGATAAAGGTCTATACTTAACGATTCCAACGTGTTGAGTAGTGCGAGAATAAACACTACAATATTCAAATTCTTCTTCATAAATAACAATAAGCCTTCGCAGGCGTTTTTTTCAGCTGCAAAATTGCTGTAAAAAGTATCGTTTTTCAATAAAAGAACTGAAGGAAGGATAGCACAAACTGAGGATTTATATACAACAACATATAAAAAACATTAATTTAAGCTTTCCATTATAGTAAATATTGAAGATTACTTTTTTTCATTATTCTTAAAATAGTCAGGATTTTGACCCGTATGTTTCTTGAAAAATCTTGAAAAATATGAAGTATCGTTAAAGCCAAGTTTAAAAGCAATTTCCTTCACGGTGAGCGCTCCAAAGCTAAGTTCTCTTTTGGCTTCCAGAATAAGGCGCTGGGAAATCATTTTTTTTACAGTTGTTCCTCTCAAAAGACGCACAATATCATTAAGATGATGGCTGCTTATCTTTAACTGGCCAGCATAGAAATTGGTTTCTTTATGTACAATATAATGTCTCTCAATAAGCCCTATCAATTCCTGAACACGTTGACGGTCATTCAATAAAGGTCCATGAGGAATAATTTGTTCTCCGATGATGATACAAAATGCTTTCAGATAAGCCTTTAAGAGTTCCGTTCTTGATGTTGTTTTATATTCCTGCTCCATTAATGATATAATTGTACTGCAGGTATTTTCATTTTGAGGATTTAAAAAAAAGGGAAGTTCTCCTCCCGTAAGTACAGATTCTATATTACAGGCATCGCTGAAAATTTCCCGGCTTATTGCCATGGCATATCCTTCCTCTCCTTCTAATTTCATATTGAATGCCTGCCCCGGAGCAATGATGCAGATTTGATTGTTCTCAAGTTTGTAGCTTTCAAAATCCAACTCTAAACGGCTGTTTTCATACACCTTTCTAAACCAGATAATCTCAAAAAAATTATGCCTGTGAACATCATGAAAGTTTTCAGGACCTGCCGCACTTAGCGTACTCATTTGAAATTTTTCAGAAGTCAGATGGTGAACCGGGATTTCTTTTTCTGGTGTAATCATCACTCTAATATAAAGTAATTAACTATAAACAAAAACCACAGCAAAAAAAGTGCTGTGGTTCTCTTACAATATTTAAAATTAAATATAATTTTTCGGTTTTATTGGTTTAAAAAAGCATCCCATCCCTGCGCAGTAAGTGCTACCAGCTGATTAGATCCTCTTGCTACCATAAAGTTTCCTTCCTCTTTTTCTACTGCATGTCCTATAATCGTAAAATCCGGATGATTTTTAATTTTATCAAAATCATTTGCTGAAATGGTGAACAAAAGCTCATAATCTTCCCCACCACTTAGAGCCGTCATTACCGGATTCAAATTCATTTCATCTGCCGTAGAGATCGTAAGATTATCCAATGGAACTTTCTCTTCATACAATCTGAATCCTACATTTGACTGATCTGAAAGGTGAAGGATTTCGGAAGCCAGACCGTCTGAAATATCAATCATAGAAGTTGGTTTGATATCCAATTCTTCTAAAATCTTTTTAACGTCTGTTCTTGCTTCAGGTTTCAGCTGTCTTTCCAAGATATAGTCGTAACCTTCCATTTCAGGCTGCATATTCGGATCAGCAAGAAAAACAGCATGTTCTCTTTCAAGAATCTGTAATCCCATGTATGCTCCACCCAAATCTCCTGTTACCACAAGAAGATCATTTGGTTTTGCTCCGCTTCTTTTTACGATGTTTTCTTCATTTTCAATTCCTACAGCTGTAATGCTCATTACCAGCCCGGAATTGGAACTTGTCGTATCTCCTCCAACCAAATCGACTTTGTATCTTCCACAAGCCGCCTGAATTCCGGAATAGATTTCTTCTAAAGCTTCCACCGGAAAACGATTGGACACCGCAAGAGAAACCAAAATCTGTGTAGGCGTTGCATTCATTGCAGCAATATCGCTTAGATTTACCACCACAGCTTTATAACCTAAATGTTTTAATGGAACATAGCCCAGATTAAAGTGTACTCCTTCCGCCAGCACATCTGTTGTAAGAACTACTTTTTTGTTATCAGGATTAATAACTGCCGCATCATCTCCTACTCCAAGCTCCGAAGATTCATTGGATAGAGGAAAATGCTCTGTCAAATGTTTAATAAGACCGAATTCTCCTAATTTCGAAATGGGCGTCAGCTCCTGTGATTTATCTTCAAACATAAATTTCTGTTTATAAGTGATCTTTGAGAAATGATAATTGATACATCATGAATACAGATTTTCATCGTATATCATTGATCAATCATCATTCATCATTTATATATTAATCTCTGCCGGATCAATATTGTGTGGGTGGAAAGGGAATTTTTTAAAGTCTTCTCTCGATAACACCACCGTTTCCGGGCTCTTATACTTGTTCATTGCTTCCACTACATCATCTGGTGGAGTGGTCATTTTTCTAAGCATCATATCAATCCATACTCCTGTAGCTTCTGCAGTAGCACAGTGCATGCCGTCCGGAGTATAAAACTTGTGTACAAAACGGTAGATGGAAGAATCTTCTGCACATCCGTCTATTTCTACACTTACAATGACGATCTGATCTGCATAAATTTCTTTGAAGAAAGAATATCTTTCGTGCAGGATCACAGGGCCTATTCCCCATCTGCTCAGCTGGGTAACTCCCATTTTTTCTTTAGTCATGAAAGCCATTCTGGCTTGTGCACAATATTGTACATATGATGAATTGGCTAAGTGCTTGTTGGCATCAAGATCGCTCCATCGCACTTCAAATTTATGGTAGAAAATCATTTTGAAAATCGTTTTTGAATATTATAAAATAATAATCTTCAAAAATACTCAAATAAGATGGTTTATAAAAATTGTACTTTTGAAAAAATAATCTTCCGCATAGGATTACATATACATGAAACAGATCATTATTATCGGAGGCGGTGCTGCAGGCTTTTTCTGTGCATCTAATCTTGACGAAAAAAAATATACAATTACGATTTTAGAACAGAACTCGGATGTTCTTCAGAAAGTTAAGATTTCTGGTGGTGGGCGCTGCAATGTAACGCATGCATGCTTTGATCCAAGAGAGCTTGTTCAGTTTTATCCTCGTGGAAACAAAGAACTGCTAAGTGTTTTCAGCAAATTTCAGCCTGGTGACACGATGGAATGGTTTGATCAGCGTAACGTTCCGTTAAAAATTGAAAATGACAACAGAACTTTCCCTGAAAGTAATTCTTCTCAAACGATCATCAATACCTTTCTGAATGAAACTCAAAAGAAAAATGTAACGGTACAAACAAAATGTACAGTAAAAGAGATTGAAAAACAGGACGGAAAATATATCGTAAGAACCAATTCCGGAGATTTTGAGGCAGATTATATCGTATACACTACCGGAAGTTCTCCAAAATCGCTGAAAATCATTGAAAATCTCGGACATAAAATTGTAGATCTTGTCCCTTCTCTTTTCACATTCAATATTAAAGATGAATTGCTGAAAGATCTTCCTGGAACAAGTTTTGAAAATGCCGGGATTTCAATTCCAAAGTTGAAAACTGAAGAAAGCGGACCTTTGTTGATTACGCATTGGGGACTTTCTGGCCCGGCTGTTCTGAAAATTTCTGCATGGGAAGCAATAAGCCTCGCAAAGGTTAAATATAACTTTGAAATTGAAGTTAATTTTGTTTCCATAGAAATGGATGAAGCAGAAGGAATTTTTAATAATTTCAAACAAAGCAATCCTAAAAAGACCATCGGCCAGTCAAAGATCTTCGATATTACCAACAGATTCTGGCAGAAAATTTTAGAGATTTCAAAGGTTGATCTTAATAAACAGGTTGCGAATATTTCCGGAAAAGAAATGCAAAAAGTTCTGGAAAATCTTTGTCAAAAAAAGTTTCAGGTGACTGGAAAATCAACTTTTAAAGATGAGTTTGTAACAGCCGGAGGCATTGATTTAAAGGAAATTAACTTCAAAAACATGTCTTCAAAATTACTTCCTAATTTCTATATTGCCGGAGAAGTTCTGAATATAGATGCCGTGACAGGAGGCTTCAATTTCCAGGCATGCTGGAGTGAAGGATGGCTGATTGCACAGGATCTTAATAATTTATAAAAAAAGCATTATTATTTACTATAAACTAAGCACATGAAAAAGATATCAATACTCATTCTACTATTAGGGGTTCAATTTGCATTTTCTCAAACAACACAAAAAGAAGAGCAACAAACGTCAGATATAAATAAAGATGAATTTAAAGTAAAGGATAGCACATTTACTGCCCCAGAATTTCCAGGTGGAGTAATAGCTCTAAGAAAGCATATAGGTAGTGAAATGAATATTTCTAAATTTTCGGATTCTCCCGGAACATTTAAATCTGTAACAACTTTTGACGTTAATCCTGATGGAAGTATTAGCTCAATTTCTACAACAGGAAATAATCCTATATTGAATAAAGAAATGGATCGTATCATGAAAAAATTAAAGAAAAAGTGGAAACCTGCTACCCGAAACGGACAACCGGTTAAAACTAAATTTACCATGCCTATGGGGTTAAGTATTTAAAAAACTAATCCTAACCTTAATAAACTAAACACATGAAAAAAATAGTAGCATTCATTTTATTTCTGGGATTTGGGCTTGTTTTTGCTCAGGCACAGGAAACTCAGCCCAAGCCAACGGAAGATCATTCCAGAGATAAGTTTATTCCTGAACAAAGTAAGCAGGCGGAATATCCCGGCGGGCTTTCAGCATTTATGCGGGAGGTTTCTCAAAAAATAAATACGAACAGAATAAAAGGAGCTAAAGGAAGAACACGTTCGAATGCCAAGTTCTCTGTGAGTGCTAAAGGTTATATAGAAACTATTATTGTAACAGGAGAAAACGAATCTCTTAATCAGGAAGTGGAAAAAGCGATGAAATCTATGAAAAAACAATGGACTCCCGGAGAATATAAAGGGAACCCTGTACTGATCTGGTTTACTCTTCCTTTCACTATTAATTTTGAATAGTTAAAATGCTATCTGCCAAAAGAAATACTGCAATTTTCTTTAAAATCCTTCTCATTATAGGATTTGGGTATTTCTTTTGGCTGATGTTGAAAATTACATTAGAATATATTCCTTTTAATCCTGAAGTCAGTTTTCTAATGATCAAACAGACGGAAGTGGTAGAAAGGCCGGAATATCTTGCGTTTTTCTACACTCATGTTTATACGAATATCTTTGTGCTTCTTTCGGGTTTTCTTGCTCTGCTTAGAAAGAATTTTGGACTCAAAAATTTCCACCGGAATATGGGAAAAGTGTATATTTTTCTCATCCTGATCTGTGCTGCTCCCTCAGGAATTTATATGGGAATATTTGCCAACGGAGGAATTTTATCGAAGATATCTTTCGTTATTTTAGGCTTTTTATGGTGGTTTTCAACGTTTAAAGCGTATCAGCTGGCAAGACAGAAAAGGTTTAAAGAACACAAGCGGTGGATGTGGCGAAGTTTCGCTTTTACTTTATCTGCTATTACCCTGAGAATGTGGAAAGTAATTATTGTATATTTATTTCATCCCAATCCCATGGATGTCTATCAGATTATTGCATGGCTGGGTTGGATTCCCAACATCCTTATTATTGAATATTTAATCACAAAAAAACATATATGAAAATTGTAAATTACACCTTGATTTCTTTACTGACAGTTTCTCTGATAAGCTGTAAAAAAGACGGAAAGACCAATGAATCGGGGAAAGATTCTCTGACTGCAAAAAAGGACTCTGTTGTAGTTCCTGAAGTTCATAAAGAATATTACGGAATTTATACCGGTGAATTTGCCGGAATGGAAAAGGTAGTTGATCAGATGGACGGCTCAGAATATGACGTGAACAACTATAAAAGAATTTCTTTAAAGATCAACAGAATCACTAAAGACAGTGTTTACGGACAAAGTATCGTGAATGGCAATCAACGTCCGTTCAGAGGAGTTTTCAATGAAGCCACAACTTCTTTTGTACTGGATGAGCCCGGCAACGACAAAACAGATGGAAGATTTGAAGTAAAACTAAAAGGTGACAGCTTAACCGGAAAGTGGAATGCTTTTGATAAAGCAACCGTTAAAGCTCCTTCAAAGTCCCTTAAACTGACTAAAAAAGAGTTTGTTTACAACCCGAATTTCATGCTGGATAAGGATTCTGATCTGGTAGACTGGTCAAACCCTAAAGAGTTTACAGAAAAATACAAAGATGAAGAAACCGGAAAAACAGAAAGCTATAAAACCTCTAAAAACCGTATTGCTTCTGAAGCCATCTTCAAACTGAATGCTTCCAAACAAAAACTGACAGAAAAAGATCTTAAAAACTTAAGAAAGCTGGATCTTGAGATCATCAAAAACTCTGTATTTGCAAGACATGGCTATTCTTTCAAAAAAGAAACATACAGAAATTTCTTTGAGCAAACAGACTGGTATATTCCGGTTTCAAACAATGTAGACAATGATCTTTCACCTATGGAAAAGGAAAATGTGGCTTTACTGAATCGCTTTACCAAATATGCAGAGGATAAGTATGATAGTTTTGGGAGATAGTCAGGTTGCAGGAATTAGGGATTAGGGGTTGAGGTTAAGCCATCATTGTTTGTCGTCTTTACAAAAAGATAGAGAATCAGGCAGCCTACAGCGTAACACAGATTATCAATCCAGGAGAAAGAATTTCCGATAACAATATACATCAGGCTTCCAGGACGGAAGCCTAGTTTTTCTGCAATATTGAAATACTGTGCAAATTCTATCAGAAATGAAAAAATCAGAATTCCAAGAATGAGTTTCCGATCATTTACTTTTACAAAACTTTTCACAAAGGTATAAAGAAGCATCACCACAATAACATCTCCGAGATACGCTCTTACGAAGAAAATACCACTTAATTTGGTGGCAATCAATACTTCTACCAGAAAAATAAATACGGTCAAAAGAAGATACTTCAGGCTGAATTGGAATTTCATTTCAAATTGGAATTAAGGCATAAAAAATCGGCGCTATAAGAACACCGATCTTATTTTATTAAAAGCAAATATATTATTTCTTTACTTTGATTGTACATCCGATGGCTACCGTTTTCGTCATTTTTACCGGTTCTCCTTTTATCAGAGCATCCACGGCATCCTGAGCATAATATTCTGATACATCATTTGGATTATCATAATTATTGTCGATGGCACCAATGTATTTTACGATATTCTTTCCATTTTCTTTTTTCAATACAAAAACATGTGGCGTTTTTGTTGCTCCATACTGAGGGTAAATTCTCTGCCTTTCATCTACCAGATATGGAAAAGTAAAGCCTTTCTGCTTCGCTCTTTCGATCATTTGCTGATACCCGTCTTCCGGCTGCACATTAGGATCATTCGGATTGATGGCAATTACAGGATAACCTTGTGCTTTGTACTTTTTATCAAGCTCAATAACCCTGTCTTCGTATTTCTTGGCGTAAGGACAGTGGTTGCAGGTAAATACTACAATGAACCCTTTTGCACTTTTAAAATCACTCAGGGAAACCATTTTGCCGTCAATATTTTTAAGCTTAAAATCAGCAGCTTCATCTCCTACTTCATAGCCTTTTACAGTAATATTTTCTTTTCGGTTTTTGTTTTTATCGTGATCTATTGTTGTAAAGCTGAGTAATCCCAGTCCAACGATAAATGCGGTCATTAAAATTTTCAGATTTTTCATAATAGATTATTTATTGTAGATTTTCTTTAATTGTTTTTTCCAGCTCTTCTTTGCTCATTTCACCATCATTAAAATGGAGTTTCGTTCCATTTTTATAAAACAGCGTTACCGGAATATTCCCATCCCAGTCTTTGTCAAACCTTAGAATCCAGGTATTCATTCTTTTGATATCATCCAGCAGAAGTACCTCAGCCGTAAGATTTTTATTTTTAATAAATTTCAAAACTCTTTCTTTGTCAGCCAATCTGTCCAGTGAAACTAAAATCATTTTAAACTCCTGATTATCTGAATACTTAGAATTCTCTTCCATAAAGTATGGAAGTTCTTTTACACAAGGTCCACAGGTTGTAGACCAAAAGTTGACAACGAGCAATTTATCTTTTTCCTGCTGAATTCGTTTCTCCAGATCTTCATATTTTATTACAGAAACATCGGTCTGCTGGGCTTTAAAAACAGAACAAAACAGGAATATAAATAATATCTTTATTAAATTCTTCATATTAAAAATTTATAATCAACTACAATTCAACAATATACAAAAATAAAATTTACATATTGTATAAATTATTTACAAATGAACAATTTATTTTATCACCAATTCATTTTTTTGATATTTTTACTGGCTTAAATTAAAACCATGAAAAAAGCTTATTTACTTTTGCCAATTTTCTTTTTGGCAGCCTGCTCCAGCAGTAATGATGATACAGAGTCATCTAACAATAATGGGAATAACAATTCCAGCGGCCCGGTTTTGGTAACGAAAATGGTTGCTGACGGAGACACTTCAACATTTACTTACAGTGGATCAAAAATCTCTCAGATCAAAAACATCAGCACTGGGGAAGTTACTCTCTTCGGATATTCAGGAGATCTGATCACCCAACAGGTAACAACCGGCTCAAACATCAGTTATAAAACCACATATTCCTATGACGGAAATGGCAGATTGAGCAAAAAAATATACATGGAGACTCATCTTACATCCGGAGGGACATCTACAGTAGAAACCAATTATTCTTATCTTTCCAGCAATAGTGTAAAAATTACCTATACTGCAAACTTCACGGGAACTTCTGCTACAAGAACCGGTACTAAAACGGCAACATTAAACGCAGACGGCTCTTTGAGCAGCTGGACAGAAACAGCATCAGTACCTAATAACACCGGAGGATTTCATAGTGCAACCGGATCTCTGCAGCCTATTGAATATGATACGAAGAATACTCCTTTTAAAAATATTACCGGATTTTTAAAAATTGTTGATACAGAAGATGAAAATGGTTCCTCACACAATATCCTAAGCTATAATAATCTCCTTAATTATAACAATGGAACAGGAGGAGCAGAATGGGGAATATTTAAGTCCGTTTACGAATATAATACCAGTGGTTACCCAACGAAAAATGTCAGAACCTATTATAATAAAACGGGAACTGGTGTTACAAATAGTGAACTTAATACCTACGAATACAATCATTTATAATACAAGAGAGCCAGTAAGGCTCTTTTTTTTTGCAGATATGTTAATTTTTTCACAACTAATAGAATTATATGAATCATTTTTATATATTTGAATTCAATCAAACTAAAAATACCATGAAAAAATCAAACACTCAAAAGAGAAAGCTTTCTAAAAGCGAACTAAAAGAAATTAACGGTGGAGCACTTCCTCCAAGATGCCTGCGCGGGTTCTGCATGATGCCTGATTCAGGAGAGATGGTACCAGGTCTTGTAGGAAAAGACGGATTCTGCTGCTAATCAAAAATTAATACTAAAAAACTAATCAAACTAAATTACCATGAAAAAATCAAACATTCAAAAAAGAAAATTGACAAAAAGTGAACTGAAAGATATTAAAGGGAGCGGAAGATTATGCTTTGATGGATTCTGCCGCAGGGGAGAATTTGAAGAATGGCAGCTTGGCGCTGGTGACAAAAATGGATTCTGCTGTTAATGAAACTAAAATAATAACCAAACTAAAATTATCATGAAAAAATCAAACGTTCAAAAAAGAAAATTAACAAAAAGTGAATTAAAACAAATCAACGGAGGAAGTGGGCCACTTTGTCCCGGAACTTGTTTTTGTAATATCGACGGTGAGATGACAATAGGCTCATGTAATACTAAAGGACAATGCTGTTAATATCTTAAAAAGCTTTGTTAGATAATAAAGGATTGAGGAAGCCCCTCAATCTTTTTTTTGAATTAATATTTTAAACTTAAAAAAGTTAACAATTTGACTCACAATATTTTGAACATAATAAAATAACTTGTAAATTAGCTTTTACCAAATTAAAATTATTATGAAAAATTTAAAAAATCAGAAAAGAAAATTAAACAAAACAGAGCTGAAAGAGATCAGTGGCGGAGCCAACAGACCTATCTGCCCAAGAGTAATAAGCTGTACAGACCCTCGTACCGGAGAAGAACGGTCCGGAGTACCTGGTATGCAGGATGGATTCTGCTGCTAATACAAAATAACAGTAAAAAAAATGATTGGATTACCCTCCAATCATTTTTTTTATCGAATTCAGCTTCATTAAAGCTTCAATCGGTGTTAAAGTGTTTATATCTATTTTCGTCAGTTCTTCACGGATATTCTCCAGAACAGGATCATCCAGCTGGAAGAAAGAAAGCTGCATATTTTCCTCAGTCACTCTTTTGATACTCTCTGAAGTACTTCCGCTTCCCTGAGTTCTGCTGGCCTCAAGGGTTTTAAGGATTTCATTTGCCCTGTTGACTACTTTGGCAGGCATTCCGGCCAGTTTTGCCACGTGAATACCGAAACTGTGCTCACTTCCTCCCGGAACCAGTTTTCTAAGAAAAATGATATTTCCTTTGTTTTCCTGAATAGAAACATGGAAGTTTTTCACCCTTTCGAAATTGACGGTCATTTCATTCAGCTCATGGTAATGCGTTGCAAACAACGTTTTAGCCTGTGTAGGATGCTGATGAAGGTATTCTGCAATAGCCCAGGCAATGGAAACCCCATCATAAGTAGATGTTCCACGGCCGATTTCGTCCAATAAAATAAGGCTTCGTTCTGAAATATTGTTCAGGATATTGGCCGCTTCATTCATTTCCACCATGAAGGTAGATTCTCCAGCAGAAATATTATCCGTAGCTCCTACCCTTGTGAAAATCTTATCCAGCAATCCGATTTCAGCATGCTTTGCAGGTACAAAACTTCCGATCTGAGCCAAAAGACATACAATAGCCGTCTGACGCAGAATTGCCGATTTACCGGCCATGTTGGGTCCAGTTACCATGATAATCTGCTGAGAATCTTTATCCAGAAAGATATCATTCGGAATGTATTTTTCACCAAGTGGAAGAGCATTTTCAATAATCGGGTGTCTGGCTTCTTTTAAATCAATGGCATAGCCGTCATTCAAAACAGGCTTTGTATAACTCTCAGAAACAGCCAGTTCAGACAATCCTGAAGCTACATCAAGCTGGGCGATAATATTGGAATTCCCTTGAATCTGATCAATATAAACCATCGTCTCCGCACATACATTTCTGTACAATGAAGTTTCCAGAACACCGATTTTTTCTTCAGCGCCAAGGATCTGGCTTTCGTATTCCTTCAGTTCTTCAGTAATGTATCTTTCAGCATTCACCAGGGTTTGCTTTCTTACCCAGTCATCAGGAACTTTATCTTTATGCGTATTTCGAACTTCAATATAATATCCGAAAACATTGTTAAAATCAATTTTAAGGCTTGTAATCCCTGTTCTTTCAATTTCTCTCTGGCACATTTCATCCAGGAAGCCCCGTCCTTTATTCTGAAGGTTTCTCAACCTGTCCAGCTCTTCAGAAACGCCTTCTTTAATGACATTCCCTTTGGCAATATTTACCGGAAGCTCTTCGTTAAGATGATTCTGCAGGAATTTAATCAATTCTTCAAGATCAAATAAAGGTTCTAACCAAGCCATCACATCTGCATGAGGATGCAGTAACGCTTTGATTTTATGAATATTAATTAAACTTTGACGCAGATATCCCAGTTCTTTAGGTGAAATTTTCTCTGCGGCCAGTTTTCCCATTAATCTGTCAAGGTCAGAAATGGATTTCAGAAGCTGGCAGATTTCATATTTAAGAGGATCTTTTTCATTTAAAAAATCAATCAGAGAAAGCCTTCTCATGATCTCATCCACCGATTTTAAAGGCAGAATGATTCTTCTTCTCAAAAGTCTTCCTCCCATCGGAGTAGACGTTTTATCAATAATATCCAGCAGAGATTTACCTTGTGGATTGCTTGGATAAACAATTTCAAGATTTCTCAGCGTAAAATTATCCATCATCAGATAATCTTCCTGCGGAATAATCTGCAATTTTGTAATATGGGCAAGCAGATTATGATGAGTATCTTCTACCAGATAAGCGAAAATAGCACCCGCTGCCGTAATGGCTAGTGGAAAACTTTCAATTCCAAAACCTTTTAAAGAATTGGTTTTGAAGTGATTCGTTAATTTTTCGTAGGCAAAATTATACTGAAAAGCCCAGTCTTCAAGCTTAAAGGCATTTTTATTTTTGATCTGCTCCGGAATCTGTGTGCTTCTCTGGAAAATAATCTCACTGGGATCAAAAGTGTTGACAATGTGCAAAAGCTTTTCCAGATTTCCTTCACTTACCAGAAATTCTCCTGTAGAGATATCTACCAGAGCTATTCCGTATTTCTCTTTTTCTTTGTGTAATGAAAGAAGGAAGTTGTTCTTTTTGGAATTTAACACCTGATCATTGAAGGTAACTCCTGGAGTAACCAGCTCAGTTACACCACGTTTTACAATTCCCTTCACCATTTTTGGGTCTTCCAGCTGATCACAGATCGCAACCCTCATTCCCGCTCTTACCAATTTAGGCAGATAAGAATCTACAGAATGATGTGGAAATCCGGCAAGTTCTATATGCCCATCACCATTGGCTCTTTTGGTAAGCACAATACCCAGAATCTGAGAAGTTCTGACAGCATCCTGCCCAAAAGTTTCATAAAAATCCCCAACCCTGAATAATAACAACGCATCAGGGTATTTCGCCTTGATGGTATTGTACTGCGTCATTAATGGGGTTTCTTTCTTCGCTGCTTTTGCCATAGTAAAAAATGAGCCCCAAATTTAGAAAAATAAATTCAGGGTAAGAGAATTGTTTGGGGGTTAATCTTCTAAGTTTTTCTTTATCAGTAATTAATCGTATTTTTCACCCATCAAATCACATTATTCATGGAATTTCCTGTTTTAGAGACTGAAAGACTTATTCTACGTCGGCTTACTTTTAATGATACCCAAGATCTTTTCGAGTATTTTTCTTTAGATGAAGTTATGGAATATTATGACCTGGATACCTTCAAAACAGAAGAAGATTCCAGACACATTATCCAGCATTTCAACAATGAGTTTGAAAAAGGAAAAGGCTTCAGATGGGCTTTGGAACTGAAATCCAGCGGAAAAGTTATTGGTACCTGCGGTTATCACAACTGGTTCAGGGAACATTTCAGAGCAGAGATCGGATATGAGCTCAATCCAAAATTCTGGCAGCAGTCTTATATGAAAGAGGCTATCCTTCCTATTCTGACCTATGGGTTTGAAACGATGAGACTGCACCGTGTAGATGCTTTCATTGATCCTTCCAATATTTCTTCTGAAAGACTGTTGACTTCTCTAAATTTCAGCAAAGAAGGAACGTTGAAAGATTATTTTTTCGAAAAAGGAAAATTCGTAGATGCGACGATCTTCGGTTTGATTAATAAATAAGCGGAAAGTCTGAAGATGGATAATGGAAGTTTATATTGACCGTTTAATTACTGATTATCTTTAAATAAAAAGGTAATCTGATCATACTAAACTATAAAAGGGCTTCCCTCTTCCAGCCTCCTTCTTCCCTTTTTTCTTATTTTCCTGCTTTCATATGTTTTTCCAAAGCCTCGGAACTTTTCTTGTAGGCCCATTTCTGCTTGTAATCCACCCATTTAGCTTTGAAAACCTTACGCATCAATTTATCCGTATATCTCATAATGAAAACGTGATACAACATATTAGCAAAAACATTGGGTTTATTGGGAAGAGCTCTCAGTGAAAGCGAGAAACCGGGCTCCAGATATCGGTTGAAATGCCAGAATGCACCCGGAATAAAGAGCGCATCGCCATGCTCCATAAAGATCTCATATCCTTTTGCATATTTCAGCGCGGGAAACTTTTCATAATCCGGATTTTCATAATCTACCTCATAAACAGTATGAACAGACAAAGGTACTTTATATAAAAATGGAGATTGTTTCTGATCAAATAGCAGAATTCTTTTCTTTCCTTCAAAATGAATGTGCATAAAATCACCCAGATCCACATCATAATGCATTAAGACATGGGCTTCACTTCCCCCAAAGAATAAAGTTGGCAGCCTTTTAAAGAATTTTATTCCAAGATCAGGATAGGTGAAATTTTTCAACAGTTCAGGAAGCCTGTCTGTAATGATGTAGAAAAAGATTCTCAGGTCTGAAGGATTGTTTTTGATGATATCAATATATTCCTTCATTTTCATTCTGGTAACAGGAGCATCAGAGCTTTTCTTAGCATCAGCCGGTTTATTATCATACAACGGAACTTCCTGATCACCCGCTTTTTCGCGAATATAAGCCAGGTTCCATTTATCAAATGCATCCCATCTGCTTGCAAAATTCTTAATTAAAAGAGGTTTTTGCTTTTTGAAATAATTTTTCTGAAAATCTTCTTTACTGATATCATTTACAATATCTACGTTTTCGAGGATCATGTACTTTGTATTTAATGCGAAATAAAAATAGTGTTTTTTTGAAACCTGAGAAAATTAAGATTAAAAGGCTGGAAGCTGGAAGAGGGATACTGGACGTTAAGATTGGGCCGCAAACATCTATCCATTATTTCATAAAAATCTTTTTATGGAAACTTAGATCTCTTGTTCGGCTTCAATAACTTTCCCTTCCAGCTTCAGACTTCCTTACTTTATTAGCAGAGCTCAGATGAAAAATTTATATTTGTAAGAATAAGTGAGTTTATGAGAGTCTACAATACCAAACATTTCATTAAAATCCTTTTCAGTTTACACAAAAGTGATACTTTAAAGATTCTTTTTCCGAGTATGATTCTTGTCGGATTATACTCTTGGGGAATTCAGTATCTGGAAGTGGAATATCTGCATCTTACGACAAAATCAGGAGTCAGCAATGTAGGCATGATTCACTCTCTGCTGGGTTTTGTGCTTTCCCTTTTATTGGTTTTCAGAACCAATACCGCTTATGACAGATGGTGGGAAGGACGAAAGCTTTGGGGAAAACTGGTCAATGATACCCGAAACTTTGCCATAAAAATCAATACTATTTTGGGTGATAACCGTCAGGATGTTGACCAAATTGCAAGATATTTAAAATACTTCCCTCACTTTTTAGCTAAACACCTTTCCAAAGAATCTACAAGGCTGGCTTTGGATGAAGATTATTCTGAAATTGAAAGTTCATTAAAAAACCATGGGCCAAGCGAAATAATTATCCTGTTAAGCCATAAGCTGAACCAATTAAAAAAAGAAGGAAAAGTTTCTGAAGTTGAAATGCTGTACTTAGATACCCAGCTTTCAGGATTTCTGGATGTATGCGGAGGCTGTGAAAGAATCAAAAATACTCCGATTCCTTACTCATACTCTTCTTTCATCAAGAAATTTATCATTCTGTATGTTTTTGCACTGCCTATTGCCTACGTTATTACGATAGGGCTTTTCATGATTCCGCTTACTGTTTTTGTATATTATGTACTGATGAGTCTTGAGCTTATCGCAGAAGAAATTGAAGATCCGTTCAATAATGATGAAAATGATATTCCAATGGAAACTTTAGCTCAGAATATTGAGAAGAATGTGCATCAGATCATGAACAGGAAATAAAAAATCAAGCTTTAAAGCTTGATTTCTTTGAGTTCGCCATCCTGTTTTATTTCTACAAATTTGCTTTCCCTGTTAGCCGCAGAATATCCGTAGAAAAACGTACTGTATATAGGTGTTGAATACAGATAAGCTCCATATCCGTTATAAGCATTTGACGTTCCGGTTTGCTGCTGATAGCTTGCCGTTGCTGTAAAATTGACGATGGTTTCAAGGTAGTATTTCCCCGGTTTCAGCTTTTCGAATTTAAACCTTCCATGATCATCTGTTAAAGCTTCCACTCTATATTTAAAAGCCTCTTCAGACATGTATACTGTTGTTTTCTTATTTTCATATTTCTTTCTCATGTCATAAAACTCTTCAAAATAAGGCGTTACAGGAAAAAGCATCACAACGGTTCCTTTAGGAGCATAATGTTTTTCTCCCAGCAATGGCTTGATTCCCCAATTGTTTTTTTGTTTGGTAGAAGCTACTCCTTCAATCGTAGAATTTCCAAATCCCAGCATTTCTCTCGCCAGTTTTTTATCAAAAAAAGCTTGAGGATAATACGTGTTTTGAGCACTCAGATATATAAATCCCCATGTCAATATGAATAAGGTGAATAATTTTTTCATAGTATATTTTTATTTCAAATATAAGTATTTTACTATTTTTGAAATAAAAATAGCTATGAAGTACCTATTTCTATTGTTTTTTTCCACCTCTGTCCTGATCATGGCACAGAAACCTTGTGGATATAAAGACGGACTACAGGAAGGATCGTGCAAAGAATTCTACGACAACGGACAGGTAAAAAATACGGTGGAATGGAAAAAAGGGAAACTGGACGGAGATGCCATTTTTTATTATGATAATGGAAAAGTACAGTCAAAGGGAGAATATAAGAAAGGATTCAAAGTAAAAGAATGGTCTTATTTTGATAAGAATGGAGTACTTACGTCCAAGGAAGCCTTCAGAAATGGAGAAAAGAATATTTATGATAACAGTCTTACGGCTACTTTTTATTCTCCTGCAGGTAAAATAACTGAAATTTCTAACTATAAATTCAATAAATTACAGGGAGAAAGCAGAACCTTCCATGAAGACGGAAAATCAATAAAAGAAATTGGCCAGTATGATAACGGGCTTGCTGCCGGAAAATGGAAAGTACTTTATCCATCAGGAAAACTACAGCGTGAAACGGAATTCGCCAACGATAAAAGAAATGGCAACAGAGTTCATTACCGTGAAGACGGAAGCATAGAAAAGACAGAGGTCTATAAAGACGGAAAATTAATCTCAACAAAATAATACAATTGGTACAGAAACTAAAACTGGAAGAACTCAACAGAATAGATGTAGAAACATTTAAGAAGGTTGAAAAAATTCCGTTGGTCATCATTTTAGATAATATCAGAAGCATGCACAATGTAGGTGCAGCTTTCAGAACGGCAGATGCGTTTTTAATTGAAAAAATAATTCTTTGCGGAATTACCCCGCAGCCACCCCACCGTGAAATTCACAAGGCAGCATTGGGTGCAACGGAAAGTGTAGACTGGTCTCATGAAACAGAAACCAACACTGCGATTGCCGATCTGAAAAGCAAAGGATATGAAATCATCGGAATTGAGCAGACTACCGGAAGCCAGCTTATTACTGATTTTACGATTGACAGATCGAAAAAATATGCATTGATTTTAGGGAACGAGGTAGAAGGAATCAGTGATGAAGTGCTTCCAAATGTTGATGTATTTTTAGAAATTCCACAGCTCGGAACAAAGCATTCTCTTAATGTAAGTGTATGCGCCGGAATTGTGATGTGGGAATTTGCAAAAGCATTAAAATAAAAAAACTGCATATGTCCTTAGTAGACAGTGCAGTTTGAAATAAATCTAATAAAAAGTAAAAATGAAAGGCGACAAAGGTACTTTATTTTTCTTTACAAACAAATTTTGACGGCATTTTTTTTGATTCACATTAAAAAAAATAGCGTTTTCAGAAAAAGTTTCATTTAATTTTTTATAAATTAGCACAATGTTTATCAAGGACTATATCTCAAAAGACTTTCCGTGTTTTAGCCTGTCTGACTCTATAGAGTCGGCCAGAAACACGTTGGAAGATTTTGGATATTCCCATATTTTCATCAAAAAATCCCATCACTTCTACGGAGCCCTTGCTATGGATTTTCTGTACGAGGAAGGTGAAGGAACACTAAAGGATCTGGAGCACCAGATTGAGCGATTTGCGATTCTGGAAGACAGTAATATTATGGACAGTATCCGTCTGTTTTATACATTCAGTTCCAATGTGATTCCGGTGATTAATAAAAATGAAAAATATCTCGGGTATATTACCTGTGAAGATGTTTTTCAGGATCTTTCCCGTTATCCTTTATTTTCAGAGACAGGAGCTATTCTCACCGTAGAAACTCCAGCCAGAAAATATTCTATGACGGAAATTACCAATATCGTAGAAAGCAACAACTCGAAGTTTTATGGAGGGTTTATAAGCTTTATGTCTGAGGAGGTAGTTCAGGTCACCATAAAGATCAGTAATGAAAACCTGGCCTCGATAGACGCTACATTTGACCGGTACGACTACAGAATTGTTGAAAAATACTATTCTGATGAGAAATCCGATCTGTTTAAAGACCGATTTGGTTTTTTACAAAAATTCATAGAAATATAACATGAAGGCAGCCATATATTCTCAGAAAAAAGATCTTGATACTTTTTTATATTTAAGCAAGTTTATCTCTGAACTTGAAACCAGAGGTGTAAAATCTGTTCTGTTTGATGAAATGGCTGAAGCACTTCAGTTTTCAAAAATATTCGAAACTTTCAATTGTAAGCAGGATCTTCTGGATAAAGAAGTGGATCTTTTCTTCACTTTCGGTGGAGACGGAACCATCGTAAACTCTTTAACCTTCATCGAAGATCTTGAAATTCCTGTGGTAGGAGTAAATACCGGAAGACTTGGGTTTTTAGCTTTCTTTACTAAAGAAGAAGCCTTTAAAGAGCTGGATTCCATCTTAAAAGGAGAAGTTAAAACAAGCCGCCGTTCGGTAATTGAAGTTGTTTCTCCAAAACTCGAAGGTGCTTTTCCTTATGCTTTGAATGACGTTACCGTTTCCAGAAAAGAAACAACATCAATGATCACCGTTGATTCCTATATCAATGATGAGTTTTTGAATGTTTTCTGGGGTGATGGTGTTATCATTTCAACCCCTACAGGATCTACCGCTTACTCTCTGAGCTGTGGCGGTCCTATCATTTCTCCGAATAACGAAAACTTTGTAATCACTCCAATTGCGCCCCACAATCTGAATGTGAGACCTTTAGTAGTGAATGATAAAGTAGAAATAAAATTCAGGGTGGAAAGCCGTGTACCTCAGTACTCTCTTTCTTTAGACTCCCGACTGATTCATATAGAAACCGACAAAGAAATCATAATCAAAAAGGCAAAATTCCAGCTTCTTCTGGTACAGCCCAACAGCCTAAGTTTCTATGAAACCATCCGTCAGAAGCTGCTTTGGGGCAGAGATAAAAGAAATTAGTAATTTCTTAAAAATGATTACCTTTACACGAAATTAAAACACCTAATAAATTTATAACAAAAAGTAAAACATGAGCAGAATTTTTCCGGCAGGAGTTGCCACAGGTCAGTTAGTTACTGATATCTTTCAGTATGCTAAAGAAAACAAATTTGCATTACCTGCAGTAAACGTAATTGGATCAAGCAACATTAATGCTGTGATGGAAACTGCAGCGAAATTGAACGCTCCTGTAATTATTCAGTTTTCAAATGGTGGAGCTGCATTCAACGCAGGAAAAGGATTAAACAATGACGGACAAAGAGCTGCTGTCTTAGGATCTATCGCTGGAGCAAAACACATTCATACTCTTGCTGAAGCTTACGGAGCAACGGTAATTTTACACACAGACCACTGTGCGAAGAAATTACTTCCTTGGATCGACGGATTAATGGATGCTAACGAAGATTTCTTCAAGCAGACAGGAAAATCTCTTTACTCTTCTCACATGCTGGATCTTTCTGAAGAATCTTTAGAAGAAAACCTTGAGATTTCAGCTCAGTATTTCGAAAGAATGGCTAAGCTTCAGATGACTCTTGAAGTAGAAATCGGAGTAACTGGTGGTGAAGAAGACGGTGTTGACAACTCAGACGTTGATAACTCTAAATTATATACTCAGCCTGAAGATATCGCTTATACTTATGAAAAATTAAAAGCTATTTCTGATAACTTCACAATCGCTGCTGCTTTCGGTAACGTACACGGAGTTTACAAGCCAGGAAACGTAGTTCTTACTCCAAAAATCCTTGACAATTCTCAGAAATATGTTCAGGAGAAATTCGGTACGGGAGCTAAACCTGTAAACTTTGTATTCCACGGAGGTTCAGGATCTACTTTAGAAGAGATCAGAGAGGCAATCGACTACGGAGTAATCAAAATGAATATCGATACTGACCTTCAGTTTGCATACACAGAAGGAGTAAGAGATTATATGGTAAACAATATCGATTATTTGAGAGCTCAAATCGGAAACCCGGAAGGAGAAGAAAAACCTAACAAGAAATTCTACGACCCAAGAGTTTGGGTAAGAAAAGGTGAAGAAACATTCTCTACAAGATTGGTGAAAGCATTTGAAGATTTAAATAACGTAGATACTTTAAAATAAGAACTGTACATTTGTATCAATGTAAAAAGTATTCATAGGAATGCATTTACATTGGTACATTTTACATTTATACATTAATACACGCAAAAATGGCATTCGACTGGTTTAAAAGAAAAGCAAAAAACATAACCACTTCTACTGATGAGAAAAAAGACGTTCCCAAAGGACTTTGGCATCAGACTCCATCCGGAAAAGTAGTGGAACATGATGAACTAAAGAGAAATAACTATGTTTCTCCTGAAGACGGATTTCATGTAAGAATAGGAAGTGCAGAATTTTTTGACATCCTTTTTGACGGTGGTAAATTTACCGAACTGGATGCTAATGTTGAAAGTATTGATATCTTAAACTTCAAAGATACAAAGCCTTACAAAGACCGTTTGAAAGAAGTAAAAGCTAAAACAAAGCTTACAGATTCTATCAGAAATGCTGTAGGAACTGTAAAAGGAACTGAAATGGTAGTTTCTTGTATGGATTTTGCTTTCATCGGTGGATCTTTGGGTTCTGTAATGGGAGAAAAAATCAGAAGAGCAATAGATTACTGTATCGCCAACAAACTTCCGTATATGATCATCTGTCAGTCCGGAGGAGCGAGAATGCAGGAAGCCACTTACTCTTTGATGCAGCTGGCAAAAGTTCAGGCTAAACTAGCACAGCTTTCTGAAGCTGGACTTTTATACATCGCTTATCTTTGTGACCCTACATTTGGGGGAATTACAGCTTCTTTCGCTATGACTGCTGATATCATTATGGCAGAACCGGGAGCACTGATCGGTTTCGCAGGACCAAGAGTAATCCGTGAAACAATTGGTAGAGACTTACCGGAAGGATTCCAGACATCAGAATTCTTACAGGAAAAAGGATTTGTAGATTTTATCGTAAAAAGAACTGAAATTCAGGATACTGTAGCTAAAACAGTCAATTTATTAGCTGTAAAAGCATAGTATCTGTAACAAAACAATACAATCTCTCTCTAATTAGGGAGAGATTTTTATTTATGAGGACTTTTAAGATATTTTTCAATACCATCAGAAGTATGAGTTTTAATAAGATTATGCGTCTTTTATCACTTGTTCTTCCCCATCCTCTTTTTGCACTGATGAGTTTCCATGCTACCGTAAAAGCATTTACCATAGCTCAGAAAAAATTTCCTAAGACAGCTTCCACTAATGGAATTGGAAATGCTTTCAGACATGCCTTGTGGTGCTGCTTCATTATGATGTACTGCTGCAAAATTTCCTCTCCTAAAAAAGCACTTGATTTCTGCAAAAGAATAACAGATATGCATGAAGAGCTCTTCCCGAATGAACCTTTGGAAACGAAGATGGATCTCCATAACAATAAAATCGGAATGGATTATTTCATGGAACTCTTACCCGGAATTCACCGCCAGTTTTTTGAAAAGAGTTTCTTTGTTGATACACTAATCAAAAAAATGGATGAAGCCAAGGTTCTGAAAAATCTGGATGATGATTTTGAAGGATATCTTGTTTACCTGGAAGAATAAGTGTTTAAACCTTTTTTTTGAAACATTAAGATTGATATAAGGTTTTAAGAGTATTAAGATAAGTTCGCTTTAAGCTTAAAAATAAGCAGCCATCATTAGTTCTCTTTCACAACAGAATAACAAAAGACTTTAGTTATTTTTGTGGTTTAAAGTATTTTTGATAAGTTTAAACAATTAAATCAATCAGATGGTTCTCAGCAGAATTTGGTCGGCTTTTATTATCATTGCCATTGCCATTGCCAGTATAAAATATGTTTCGTCCAGCAACTACAAAACCATTTTCAATGATATGGTGGTGGGAAAAGGCGGTGATACAGTGAAGATTGCATCCCAATCTATGAACAGCCTCTCCCCTGTTGTCAGAGACAGTCTGCTGAAAAAGAATGATTTTGCAGACAGCAGAATTCATTATAAAACAGATTCTTTAAAACAGAATGTAAACGTTTACCGTGTTCAGGAAGCCGATGGTGTCATCGGAACATCTGAAACCGCAGTGAAGATCTGTCTTGGTCTTATCGGGATCATGACTTTGTTTATGGGATTCATGAGTATTGCTGAAAAAGCAGGAGGAATCAATCTTTTAAGCCGTTTGATTCAGCCATTTTTCTCCAAATTATTTCCTGATATCCCTAAGAACCATCCCGCTTTCGGGCATATGCTGATGAATTTCAGCGCCAATCTTCTGGGGCTGGATAATGCTGCAACTCCTTTTGGCTTAAAAGCTATGGAAAGTCTCCAGACCTTAAATCCCAATAAAGATACCGCCAGCAATTCACAGATTATGTTTCTTTGTCTTCATGCCGGAGGGATGACTTTGATTCCTGTATCCATTATTGCGATCAGGGCATCCATGGGTTCCAAAACACCTACCGACATTTTCCTCCCTTGTATGATTGCCACTTTTGCTGCTACACTGGCTGCGATGATTATTGTTTCTTTATACCAGAAAATCAATCTCCTTCGTCCGGTAGTGATTGCTTATGTAGGAGGAATTTCAGCAATGATAGCATTACTGGTAGTATACCTTGTTCAATTGAGTAAAGATGAGCTGGATGATTTCAGTAAAGTACTGAGCAATGGTTTAATTCTTTTTATTTTCCTTGCAATTGTACTTGGAGCAGTTTATAAAAAAATCAACGTTTTTGACTCCTTTATTGAAGGGGCAAAAGAAGGATTCACGACCTGTGTTAAGATTATCCCTTACCTGGTTGGAATGCTGATTGCTATTTCATTATTAAGGACTTCAGGTGTTTTTGATGTGATCATTGACGGAATGAAATGGGTCGCTAACGTCGCCAATATGGATCCAAGATTTGTAGACGGACTTCCGACAGCGTTGATCAAGCCTTTATCCGGTTCCGGAGCAAGAGGAATGATGGTAGACACCATGTCAACATTCGGAGCTGATAGTTTCCAGGGGAAATTAGCGGCAGTACTTCAGGGAAGCTCAGATACGACGTTTTACGTTATCGCAGTTTATTTTGGTGCCGTTGCCGTTAAGAATACAAGATATACGGTAATTGCCATGCTTCTGGCTGATTTAGTTGGCGTTATTACTGCAATTGCATTAGCTTATTTATTTTTTGCTTAAATCAATTAAACGTTGCAGGTTGGGTAGTTGCTAGTTTTTTTACCGTTAAAAATGTATTAATGAGTTACGAGAAACTTGATATTTATAATATTGCTTTTGAGTTGTTTATTGAGACACATAAACTCTCACTCCAACTGCCAAATTATGAATTATATGAATTGGGCAGCCAATTAAGACGATCTGCTGATTCTGTTGTTACAAATATTGCAGAAGGCTATGGAAGAAACAATTACAAAGGTGACTTTATAAGATTTCTCACTTATTCTCAGGCAAGCTGTGATGAAACGGTATGCCATTTGTCAAAAATTAACAGGCTTTATCCGGAATTAAATTTGAACTTTAAAGAAAAATCAAAACAATATAACCTCTTAGGAGGAAAAATCAACAACTTTATAAAATACGTCCAATTAAACTGGCGCACATAACCCAAACTAGCAACTAGCAACTAGCAACTAGCAACAAAATTACCATTATGATTACAGATAAAGAATTTACCCTAAGACTTATTCGCCAATTAACTCAGGCATTAGAAAAACTTATCCTGGATAAACCTGAAGAAAGTTTAATGCAGAAAGAACTGGATTTTGACACGCTGATGAGAGATATTTTCAAGATGAGTTTTACAGAAGTATCTTCTAAAACCAAGGAAGAAATAATTGCTATTGTCAATGAAAGACAGGAAAGAGATCACAAAGATTATTATGAAATGCTGGGAAATCTTTTCTACTTCAATAGCAGACATGATCAGAACAAAGATTTTCAGGATAAAGCAAAGACATTCTATGAGCTGTATCTTCAGACCAGCGGTATTTTTGCACTTCCCATTATCAACAGAATAAATGAATTAAAAAAAGCACTTGAATAAAGTGCTTTTGTATTTTAGAATGTGATTTTATAAGTTCCGGTGGAAGACGTACTCGCTTTCTCAGCCTTTACGTATTTCTTTACCCAGGCTACTGATGTAGAAGATACACAAGGATCCGAAACACCACCTGATCTTCTTGCAGACACCACATTTCCGGCTTTATCTACAGTATAGGCAACGGTGATAGATCCGCTTGCAGTACAGCTGTGAGATGGCTGTGCACCGCCTCTTCCCATTGTTCCGGGAATGTAGCCTATCAGTTTTCTGTCTATTCCTACTTTGCTGTCTCCGTTACCATCTCCGCCTAAAGGATCTCCTGCATTTCCAATACCATCACCTGTTCCTTGGCTTCCCGCTTTTGTTCCTCTTCCTTTGATAAGGTTTCCAATGGCTGCATTTCCTTTTCCGTCTCCATTTCCTGTTTTTGAGTTGGCAGTGGCAGCTCCAGATTTCTTAGTATTTTTTGAAGCACTCGTGCTCGTTGCTTCTTTTTTCTCAGCTTTTTTTGATTCTTCCTTTTTAGGAGCGGTTATTTTTGAGTTTTTTCCTGTGATAACCTTATCTTTTACCTCTGCTTTTTTTGGTTCCGGAATAATAGGTGCCGGTTCTGGTTTTACAACTGTTTTTGTTTCCGGAACAGGCGTTTCTGCAGGTTCGGGTGTCACCTCTTCTGTTGCTGCAGCAAGACTTCCCGGCTGTTCGGCAGGTTCTTCAATCCCTTTTCCGTTTCTGTTATCCCCAAAGTTGACCAGCATGGTAGTAACCACTTCTGGATCTTTGTCCAGTTCAGGTTTTAATTTATACAAAAAAACAAAAAGCAGAATTGCAGCCCAAATCAGAATAGAAAGCAGGGCGCTCTTTATTCTGTCTTTGTTTTCTTCGTTTCTGTTTGCTGTATAGCTTCTCATCTTAAAAAGTAATTCTTTCCGTAAATCCGGATTTGTTATTTATCTTTAACGGTTGCAATAGCAATGTTAAATTTATGTTTCTCAGCAATTTCCATTACAAAAACAACATCTTTATGCAGTGTATTTTCGTCCGCTCTAATTGTAAATGATTGATTGGTCTGACCAGCCAGTTTATCTACAATAATTTTCTCCAGCTCCCCTTTATTTGCAGGATTATCATCCACAAAGAATGATCCATCCGGCTTGATGCTTACGGTTACGGGATTGGGTATATTATCATCTACAGCTCCGGCTTTCGGCAGATTCACATCAATAGCACTTTGGTTGGCTGCAGAAGATGTGATCATAAAGAAAATCAGCATCAACAGGATAACGTCTGTCATCGCTGCTAAACTGAATTCCGGATTCGCTTTATTTCTTCTCTGAATTTTCATCGTAAGAAAGTTTTATAAAGGTTTGTTGATAAGGTCCAAAAATTCGCCTGACATATTCTGCGCCTTCAATACAAACTTATCAATCCTTGTCAAAAGGATGTTGTAACAGAAATTAGCAGGAATTGCTACTGCCAAACCTACAGCAGTCTGTCCCAAAGCGGTATAAATACCTTCCGAAAGTGTTTTCGGAGAGAAAGATCCTGTTGCATGAGATAAATTAAAGAAAGCAATAATCATCCCGATTACGGTACCTAAAAGCCCCAGCATCGGTGCAATACTTGGTACTACAGCCAAAAGGTTCAGGTTTTTCTCCATATTAGCCACCTCTACTTGTGCCTGTGATTCCATAGCACTTACAATATCAGAAACAGGACGTCCCAATCTTGAAATTCCTTTTTCTAAAATTCTTCCTTCCGGAGAATTTTGTGTTTTGCAGTAGTCTGCAGCAGCCTCAATTTTTCCCGCTTTAATAAAGTCTTCGATATTGTTCATAAAGTTGGAATCCGTTTTTGAAGTCAGTCTTTTAATAAAGAACAATCTTTCAAAAAACAGATATAGAGAAAATATTCCCAACAGCAATACAGTAACCATTACTATTTTAGCGAAAGCTCCTCCGTGGAACATAATCTTCCAGAATGAAAACTCTAAATTGTCTGTAGCAACTGCGGGAGCAGTGATTTGTGCAAATAAAATCTGAGAAAGTTCCGTTAACAGCATTAAATGTGAATTTTATTAAATTTTCAACGACAAATGTAGTAGAATATTATGAATTGAACTCTTAAAAATTGCTTAAAAACAACTTAAAATTTGTTACAATTCTATCAATAGCAAATTTCTTTCCAAAAAATAATTTTGAAAAGAAATTTGCTATAAAAAAGATAGAAGCTTTTGTTAGTCTTCGTCTACCTCAATATCATCCTGACTGAATTCGCATTTTAGTCTAAATGGAATCGGTGTATCTGATCCGGTATAGAAATCATCAATGGTTCCTTTCCAGATGACCTGAAGCTCCCCTTCTTCATTCCTTTCGAAAAGAAGCTCATTATCATAGATATAGGCATCATCATCATCGAAAAGATCTACTTCTGTGTAGGTATCTTCATCAGAATCATTGATTTTTATAGTTTTTCCTTCAATCTCCGCTGATTCGATAGGAAAATCGAATACTTCAAGTGAAAGCTGCGGAAAGTTATACTGTAATGAATCATCATCTACGTGATCCAAACTGTCATCCGTAATAACTTCAACCTCTAAAAAATGTTGCTGGTTGCTGTAGACTGCCTTACAATAAGTATTTCTGATATTGTATTTTAGAGTCTCCTCCGGATGGTAAATTTTTAAAATCCCTTTCATTTTTTCTTAAAAAAGAACTGTAATAATATGATTGTTAAACGTTTTAGACAAAGATAAAAAATTGATTCAAAGTTGAAAGGATTTTGAAAATAATTTTTTAAAATCGGCTTATACAATAATACTGAATATCCCAATAATACTTACTTTTGTTTTCATAAAGATTCTGAAAATGAAAAACATTTTATCAAAGAGTATTATTGGATTAGGATTGATAATCGGTCTTGCTTCATGCAAAAAGTCGGATTCTCCTCTTACGAAAGTAACTCCCAGCAACCTGGATTCTATTGCTTCTAAATATTATGAGCAGTATCTAAAGCTATACCCTTTAGATGCTACATCTCAGGGAGATACAAGATATAACGACCAGCTTCCGATCAATATTGATAAAGATTTTATCTCCGGAGAAATCGCTTTCTACAATTCTGTGCAGAAACAGCTGGAGCATGTAGATTACAAAACTCTTTCTGATGATGATAAAGTGGTGTATGATGTGCTGGATTATACTTTAAAAGATAAAATTGAGGCGTATGCCTATCATCCGGAATATATCCCTTTTACCCAATTTGGGGGCCTTCCGCTTACTTTTCCGTTATATGGAAGCGGACAGGGCAGCCAGCCTTTCAAAACTGAAAAGGATTACAGCGACTGGCTGAAAAGAATGGAGAAATTTCCGGAATGGATGAATGCAGCAGCAGATAATTTCCGTGAGGGGATCAACAATAAGGTAGTACTTCCTAAAAAACTGGTGATCAAAATGATTCCTCAGATGAAAGCTGAAGAAATCACAACTTCTGATATGGAAAAAAATATTTTCTACGGGCCAATAAAAAATTTCCCAAAGAGCTTCACTCAGGATCAGAAAGACAAATTTTCAGCGCTTTATAAAGATGCCATCACGAAAAAAATTATTCCGGCATATACTAAAATGGGGGTCTTTTTGGAAAAAGACTATCTGCCAAAAGCAAGAGATACAGATGGCTACAACAGCCTTCCTAATGGAAATGAAATTTACAGGTATTATGTAAAAAGCTGGACAACCACTAAAAAATCTCCTGAAGAGATCAATAAGATCGGGCTACAGCAGGTGGCTATGCTTCGTTCAGAGATGGAAAAAGTAAAGCAGCAGGTAGGTTTTTCCGGAACACTGGAAGAGTTTATTACTTTTGTAAAAACGGATCCAAAAGCAATGCCTTATAAGACTTCTAAAGAAGTTTTGAATGCATTCAATGGTATTTTAACGAAAATCACTCCGAAGCTGAAAACGATGTTTAACGTAACTCCGAAAACAAAGTTTGAAATCAGACAGACAGAGAAATTCAGAGAGGCAAGTGCCAGTGCAGAATACATTCCTGGAACTCCGGATGGCAAAAGAGCAGGTATATTTTATGTTCCGCTTCCGGATCCTACCAAATTCAATGTTACTTCAGGAATGGAGTCTCTTTTCCTTCATGAAGCAATTCCGGGACATCATTACCAGGTTTCTCTGCAACAGGAGAATACGAAGCTTCCTAAATTCATGAGATTCGGATGGTTTGGAGCTTATGGTGAAGGATGGGCTCATTATTGTGAAACATTAGGCCCTGAGTTTGGTTTGTATACAGATCCTTATCAGAAAATGGGATACCTGAGCGATCAGATGCTGAGAGCTGTAAGATTAGTAGTAGATACCGGACTTCATACCGGAAAAATGTCACGTGAAGAAGCCATTAAATATTTCCTAAGCAATATTTCTTATGACGAGGCATCTGCCACAGCAGAAGTAGAAAGGTATATGGCAATGCCGGGACAGGCTTTAGGCTACAAAATAGGGTCTTTAAGAATCCGTGAGCTAAGAGAAAAATACCAGAAAGAATTGGGGAATAAATTTAATCTGGCAAGTTTCCACGATGAAGTATTAAGCCAGGGATGCCTTCCTTTAGATGTTCTGAACAGAAAAATGGAGCTTTGGGCAAAAAAACAAAAATAAATTATAGTAATAAAAAAGGGTACTTCATTCAATCGGTACCCTTTTTTATTTCTTTCTTCTAAATAAACAAAATTGATATGATCACAGAAAGCATAAGATCTCTTTTCAACAGGGATTTAAATAAATTAAAAACAGAGATAGAAGCCTATCAGAATGAAGAAAACCTTTGGATAATTGATAAAAGTATAGCCAATTCTGCCGGAAATCTTTGTCTGCATTTAATAGGAAACATCAATCATTTTATAGGAGCACAGCTAGGAAACACTGGCTATATAAGACACCGCGAGCTGGAATTTTCTTTAAAAGATGTTCCAAGAGCAGAACTTATTGAAAAAATTGAAGCTACTATAGCTATGATAGATTCCGTTCTGCCACAATTGTCTGAAGAGGATGTTAAAAAAGAATATCCTTTGGTTGTTTTTGAAAGCAAAATGACTACAGATTACTTCCTGATCCATCTGGTTGCTCATCTGGATTATCATTTGGGACAGATCAATTATCACAGAAGATTGTTAGACATTTAATCCATCAATAAAAAACTAAAATAACGCAACGATCACAAAGTAATTGTTGCGTTATTTTTAGCTCACAAGGGCGTTTCACTTAGCAAAGAAAATATTGCCTTTGCGAGCTATTTCAACGTGGTTTTTTATAAAATCTTAGCGAGCATAACGCTACAATCTTTGAATTATTTCTCAAACATCATTTTCGTAATAAAATCCTTTTCGCCTTTTCCTCTTGCCGGGGAATATTCTCTTCCATAGAAAATGATCTGCAGGTGAAGCTTATTCCATACTTCTTCAGGGAATAAACTCTTTGCATCACGCTCGGTTTCCACTACATTTTTTCCGGAAGTCAATTTCCATTGTGTCATCAGACGATGAATGTGTGTATCTACCGGAAATGCAGGAAATCCGAATCCCTGGCTCATTACTACTGAAGCAGTCTTGTGTCCTACTCCCGGAAGAGCCTCCAATTCTTCATAAGTCTGAGGAACAATACCATTGTGTCTTTCCAACAGAAGTTCGGCCATTCTTTTCAGGTTTTTGGCCTTTGTATTAGACAGTCCTATTTCTTTAATCAGTTCTTTGATTTCAAATTCTTCCAGTTTAGCCATTCTTTGTGGTGTTCCTGCTACTGCAAAAAGATCGGGTGTAACCTGGTTCACTTTTTTGTCCGTAGTCTGTGCGGAAAGTGCTACAGCAACCATCAATGTATACGGATCGGTGTGATCTAACGGAATGGGTGTGGTGGGATATAATTTATCCAGTTCTATCTGAACGAGCTCAGCTCTTTGTTTTTTTGTCATGTAAGCCTTAAATTTGAACAAAATTAAATCATTATGCTGAAAGTTGGAGATAAATTACCTGAATTTGAAGGATTCAATCAAGACGGAGAAACAGTAACCTCATCAAAATTAATTGGGAAAAAACTGGTTGTTTTCTTTTATCCACAAGCAAACACACCAACCTGTACAGTGGAAGCCTGCAACCTGAGTGATAATTATTCTAAGCTTGAAAAAGCAGGATTTCAATTATTGGGTGTAAGTGGCGATTCTGTAAAGAAACAGAAGAATTTTCACAACAAATTTGCTTTCCCATATGATCTTATTGCGGACGAAAACCGTAATATTATTGAAAAATTTGGAGTATGGCAGGAGAAAAAAACGTTTGGTAAAACGTATATGGGAATTGTAAGAACCACTTTTATTTTTGATGAAAATGGCGTTTGTACAAGAGTGATTGAAAAAGTAACGTCAAAGACTGCTGCGGAGCAGATTCTGGAAGGATAATTTTCTTCCGAAACACAAAGATCACAAAGGCTTTCACAAATAACACGATTTAAAATCTATACGTTATTTGTGAAAGCTTTTTTATATGTTTTACTCTGTTTCGTAGTAATTTAATTCTTCAGTTTCGCCGGGAAGAATGACATGTTTTTTGAATTTTAATCCCAATTTTTCGATCAGTTTTTGGGAAGAAATATTATCTTTTGAAATGATCGCAGATATCTTTGTTAACCCAAAATCATCCATTCCAATAGATTTTACCTTCTGAGCGGCTTCAAAAGCATACCCTTTCCCTTCAAACTCTTCCAATAGAGAATATCCGATATCCACGATATCAAGACCTTCTCTTTCGAAGATTCCTACTGCACCTACTTTTTCGCTTCCTTCTTTAGTTACTAAAAGGTAGTTTCCATATCCCAGCCTTTCAATCTGCGGAGCAAATCTGTTCAGGATATAATTTTCAGCATCTTCAATGGTATTCACATTGCGGTTGCCGATATGTTGAATAAATTTTGGTCTGTTATAAAGCTCAAAGACAAAATCTTTGTCTTCACGAGACATGGGACGAAGTATTAATCGTTCGGTCTCATAGGTATTATTTGCGCTTGGGTGTTTTTCTGGGCTCATCTTTCTTTGGTTCTTCTTTTTTTTCGATTTTCAAAAGTCTCGGGTTATTAGCACATTTTTTATTGTAAAGCTCAATATAAGTTCCATTATCTTTTACATTGCTTACAGCGCCTGTTGATTTATTGACAGTCACTGTATAATGTGTTTTTTGATAAGGGCATTCTTTTGAAGTCAGCTTTCCAAGATCCAGATAATAATTCGATTTGTCTTCATGATAGTTACCTGCAAGATCCTTGAATTCTTCATCCACCATATAACCATCAGCAGCCAGCACCACAGCGGCTTCCTGAGCATTGTCAATCCGATCTACAAACTTCTTAAGACCCTCCACATCAGTAACATAATTTACTTTTCCTCCTTCTGAATACGCAATATAGTAAAAGCTGTCTTCGTTAGGAAAAAGATTGAACCCTGAGAACTGGGGGGTATAATTCACCTTCCCTGAAATCTTAATTTCCTGACCTTTTCCATAGCTGTTGTATACCAATACCCATGAATCTACCCTATTGCTTGGGTCGATCTGTTGCAAAATATTCGGAATGCTTGAAAATTTTTTCTTCTCCTGAGAATATCCAAAAATTCCCAAAAGTAAGAATGTAAGAATTGTAATTCGGGTTGCAGCTTTACTCATAATTTTAAAAATCAGCAGAAAATATACCAAATACTACATAAACTTCTCTCCTTTCTTAAAGTTTTTTAAGTCAAGAACATAGTCCTTAATGAGCTGGTCGTTATCTCGAGGGCAGATAAGAAGGGCTTTATCTGTATCTACAACAATGTAGTTTTCAAGTCCGTCAATGATTACAGCCTTATTATTATTTCTCAGACGGATAATATTTCCTTTTGAATTATAAGAAAGTAAATGTTTTAATTTTACGGCATTTCCGTCTTTATCTTTTTCAGTATTTTCATAGACAGATGTCCATGTTCCAAGGTCACTCCATCCCAGGTCTGATGGGATCACATATACATTCTTTGCTTTCTCTAAAATCCCGTTATCAATAGAAATTTTCTGAACTTTCGGATAAATGGTTTCAATACAGCTGTTTTCCTTTTCTGAATTGTATTCGCAAGCCATAAAATGCTGCATCATCTCCGGAAGGTACAGGTCAAAAGCATGGTGAATACTTTTTACATTCCACACAAATATTCCTGCATTCCATAGGAAATCTCCACTTTCTAAGAAGCTTTGTGCAATCTCAAGGATAGGTTTTTCGGTGAATGTTTTTACTTTAAAATACTCAGAGCCTTTCTTTTCTACAAACTGAATGTATCCGTAGCCGGTATCAGGTCTTGTTGGGGTAATTCCCAATGTTACCAGGTAGTCATGTTTTGAAGCCAAATCAAATGCAAGTTCCACTTTTTCCAGAAACACATCCTCTTTAAGGATAAGATGATCCGCCGGAAGAACAATCATTGTTGCGTCCGGATTAATCTCAGCAATCTTGTTGGCCATATACAGGTTACAAGCCGCAGTATTTTTCATAAGCGGCTCACCTACAATGTTTTCTTCAGGAATCTCCGGAAGCTGCTGATGGGAAAGAGTTACATACTCTTTATTCGTAATCACGAATATCTGCTCCTTAGGAATTACCTTACTGATTCTGTCATAGGTCTGCTGAATCATGGTACGCCCGGTTCCTAAAATATCCTGAAACTGTTTTGGAAATTTCTGCGTGCTCATCGGCCAGAACCGGCTTCCGATCCCCCCCGCCATTATAACGCAGTATCTATCTGATTTTAACATTATTAGCTACATTTTTCTACCCTTGCTAGAGGCTTGAAAGAATACTTCCTTCCGGTAGCCAGGTTCTTACAAAGATAGTTTTTTTTAACTAGACCTTCTAATAAATACTTTTCGTTGCGGTATATAAAAAACTCACCCTTCTGAAGTTCTTCGATAAAATGAAGAGTATCGTCTTGTTTCTCAGTGTGAAAATACCTCACCAGATCCGGGCTGGCCATGAAATTTGCTTTGGGTGATTTTGAGAATTTTACAATAATAGGCTTTAGTTCTTCATCATAAATTTCAAGGCTTTCAAGGAGCATATTTCTGAAAGTATCTTTCCATTCATTACCATGAGGAGAGATTCTTCGTCCATATTTTTCAAAAGCAATCAGATGTGCCAGCTCATGGGTCAGCACAAAGAAAAAAAGCTGTGGGGTAAGTGTAGAGTTTACCGTTATTTCATGAGAATTGTCTGGAAGTTTTCTGTAATCTCCCAGTTTTGAATTTCTGTTTCTTGTAACTTTTATATGTATATAGTAATCTGAAAACCAGATTCTTAAATATTTAAGAGTATTTTGAGGTAAATATTTTTCTAATGATTGGATAGACATTTTACAAACTTAATGGAATTCCCGCATAGAAATTCAATAGTTTAAGACTAAAAAGATAATTATATTTTGCCTGCGCTACTGATCCCTGTGCATTTGCATAATTATTTCTTGCCACATTTACGTCATAGATGGTTGTTCTTCCTGCAGCATAACTTTTGTCAGCAAAATCAAGAGCTAGCTTGGAACTTTTTTCTGCCTCTACAGCAGCCAGATAATTTTCATAATTGGCATCTGCATCAAACTGAGCTTTCTGTACATTCTGTCTTACAGTCTGCTTTTGCTGTTCCAATGCATTTTTAGCAATACTTTCATTAACCTTGGACTGCTCAACCTGTAATTTTGTTTTCCCTTTATTGAAGATAGGGATATTAAGTGATAGCCCTACATTTTGTCCGAACTGATCTTTATACTGTTCAAAAAAAGTTCCCTGTACAACACCTGGCATAACATTGAATTGCTTGTTATAGAACGTATTAAGACCTGCACTGGCTGTTAATGTAGGCCAGAATGCTGTTTTGCTTACCTCAGTTTGTGCTTCGGCAGATCTTATCCTGCTTTCCGCTGCTTTTATCTGAGGTTGTATCTCATACGCAGTTGCAAGCACTTCATCTACGGCAGCAAGTTGTAAATCAAGCTTTTCCGGAACATTTACATTTTCTACATCAAAATTTTTATAATCTGAAAGTTGCAAAAGCTGAGCGATAGCAAACAAAGCACGTCCAACATTTACTTCTGCTGTTTTAAGGTTTTGTTTTTCTCTTGCCAGCGCTGCTTCAGCCTCTGCCAGAACCGTCTGAGAAGTTGTTCCAACCTGAGTGGTAATTTTAGCTCTGTCGTACTGTTTCTGGGCATTTCCTACTGCACTTTGAGAAATTTTTACAATCTCTTTATTCAACAAGGCAGTCAGATATTGTTGAGCAATCTGAAGAGAAATATCATTTTTAATGGTTTCAATATCATACTGGCTTGCTTCTACATCAAATTGAGCTTTTCTTACACTCTTCTCTAATCGCCCATTATTATAGACCAACATATCTGCACCCAGCCCAACACTGTTATTGAATCTATCGTTTCTATAACTTCCTGCTCCTAATGACCCTTGCCCGAAACTCACCCCACTCGTAACACTCCCAGATACGGAAGGCAAATATTCTTTTTTGGCCGCTTTAAGATTATATTCTTGGTTTTCTTTGTTATACTGATTTTGGATAACCTGAAGATTATGCTCCACTGCATAGCTTACACATTCTTTTAAGGACCATTTCTTCTGAGCACTTAATCCCAGATAACCTAATCCAAAAACGATGATCCAAACTTTTTTCATATGTATATGTTTATTTGTTTTTTAATGGTCATATGGAATCGTGGTTTCTTCATCAGTGTTGTAACTTGTAAATCACAACGATTTCATATTAAGATTTTTCAATATTAGACGAATTAAATATAAAAAAGTTACAGATTGAAAAATTATATTTTATTTTAAAAAAACTTTTGGGAATTTTGTATCATGACAAACGAACAATATCAGGAAGCTATCGACTGGCTTTTCGTGCAGATGCCCAACTACCAGATAGATGGTCAGAAGGCTTATAAACCCGGATTAGACAATATTACAAAGCTTTGTGCTTTCTTTGGAAATCCTCAGGATAAGATCAAATGCATCCACATTGGAGGAACCAACGGAAAAGGTTCTTCAAGCAATATGCTGGCGTCTGTACTTCAGGAAGCTGGTTATAAAACAGGATTATACAATTCTCCACACCTTATAGACTTCACAGAACGTATTAAGGTAAACGGTAAAAACTGTAATAAGGAATTTGTCTTTGATTTTATTCAAAAACTGAAAACTATTCCTGAAGACATCCGCCCCTCTTTCTTTGAGTTTACTACGATCATGGCTTTTGAGTACTTTTATCAGCAGCAGGTAGATTTTGCAATTATTGAAGTAGGATTGGGAGGAAGACTGGATTCAACAAATATTATTACTCCATTGATTTCTGCCATTACGAATGTGCAGCTGGATCATCAGAATATTCTGGGAGACACCATTGAAGAAATCGCGGCTGAGAAAGCAGGAATTATTAAAAACAACATCCCTATCATTTCCGGTGATGAGAATGAAGCTGTTAAAAATATCATCATTGAGAAAGCAATTAAAGAAAATGCTCCGTTTATAGATGCTGCTCTTATTAATACAAATCTTGAATCTGATCTAAATGGAAATTATCAGAAGAAAAATATCAGAGTTGTACTGGCAGCAGTAGAAGAATTAAAAAAACTGGAAGTACATATTTCTGATGAAGCTCTTAAAAACGGACTTCTTCATGTTCATCAGAATACAGGATTTATTGGCCGTTGGTTTGAATTTTCAAAAAATCCGCTTACTATTTGTGACACGGGACACAATCAGGCAGGATTGGAGTATGTTTTTTCACAATTAAATTCAATTAACCGCCACAAGCATGTCATTTTGGGGTTTGTGAATGACAAAAAAATAGATGATGTGATGAATTTACTTCCTGAAAATTCTGAGTTTTATTTTGCTAAACCATCTGTCAACAGGGGGAGACACCCGGAAGATTATGAAAATCTGCTTCAGGAGGCGAAAATTTTTTATAAAATTTTTGATTCTGTACAGGAAGCGTATCTCACTGCAAAAGAACGATGTACAAACGAAGAAATGATTTTTATCGGCGGAAGCAACTTTGTTGTGGGAGATTTTTTAGAAAAAAATTTGGAGATTTCCGAATAAGTCGTATATTTGCACCACTCTAAACGAGGAAACAAGTTGTAGGGGCTCTTAGCTCAGTTGGTTCAGAGCATCTGGTTTACACCCAGAGGGTCGGGGGTTCGAATCCCTCAGGGCCCACAAAAAGGATACTGAAGCCTTTCAAAAAATTTCAGGGCTCTTAGCTCAGTTGGTTCAGAGCATCTGGTTTACACCCAGAGGGTCGGGGGTTCGAATCCCTCAGGGCCCACAAAATCTCTCAATTTATTGGGGGATTTTTTTATTTTATCCCTAAGTAATTTATAGCTTCACCTCCGCTTTTCCTTATATTTATCTACCTTTGCTTGCATTTGAATTTGTCCTACGTGAAGCAGCTCCATATCATATCATTCAATTATCCCTACCCTCCTTCTTATGGTGGTATTATTGATGTATATTATAAGATTAAGGCTTTGTCTGATTTGGGAATAAAAATTCACCTTCATTGTTTTATAGATCAGATTCCTGGCAAGATTGATGTGGAGATCAAAGAGATTACGGAAAATGTATTTTTTTATAAAAAGAAAAAGAATCCACTACTCTATTTTTCAGGAACGCCTTTCGCTGCTGCCATCAGAAATTCTGAAGTTCTTCTTAAAAACCTTGAAAGGGATAAAGCCCCCATCTTGTTCGAAGGCTTACAGACAGCCCATATTATACAGTTTCTGAAAGATAACAACCACAAGCTCTATCTCCGTTACCACAATAACGAAACAGAGTACTATAAAGGGCTTTCTTTATCAGAAAAGAATCTATTCAAAAAGATTATTTACAGAATTGAATCTTTAAAATATATCAGATATCAGAAAAAATTGTTAAAGAAATTTGAAGCCGTTTTCTGCCTGTCAGAAAAGGAATATAAAGAAGTAGAAACGTATTCTGAAAATGCACAATTGATTCACATTTTTCATGGCAACCAATCGGTAAAGCAATTAAATAAAAAAGGAAATTATTTTCTTTTTCACGGAGATCTTACGACTGCTGACAACAAAAGAGCACTGAACGAAACTATTGATTTATTTAAAACCCTTCCCCAATATCAATTAGTTGTGGCTTCCGACCGTGCCAGTGAAGATATTAAAAGGAAAATTTCTGAAGTTGCGAACATTAGCCTCACTCCTATTCAAACTACAGAGAAACTTCATCATCTTCTGGAAAATGCCCACGGAAATATTTTGGTTTCATACCAGAATTCAGGCACCAAAGTGAAACTATTTAACACCCTTTACAACAGCCGTTTTGTTATTATCAACGGAAATATCACAGACGACCCAGTTTTGACAGGTTTATGCCTGTATGGAGCTGACATAAACGAAATTCGCCAGAAAATCATCACCTCAGCTGAAAAAGATTATGATGCTGCTGAAAACAGGAAGGAAATTTTAGAAAAAACACACTCCGACAAAGCTAAAGCTGAAGAAATTGTAAAGATTATTTTTAAAAATTAACTCTCTCAACCACTTTCTGGATATTAAACTCCTCAAGGCAGGCCCAATCTCCTCGGTAACATTCTTTATCCCCGAAAACAGAACATGGTCTGCAGGTAAGATCTTTCACCTGCACAACATCCTCTTCACTCTGCCCGAATCCTAAAAACCCGGCGTAAGGATGAGTCGCTCCCCAAATAGAGACACATCTCGTTCCTACAAGACTCGCAAGGTGCATATTAGCAGAATCCATAGAAATCATCAGTTCCAGTTCGGCAATATGATTGAGTTCTTCCGTAAGGTTTAATGTTCCTGCAAGGTTTTTTGTATTAGGAATCTCACGCTCCCATTTTTCAAGGGTTTCTTTTTCTTTTTTACCTCCACCAAAGAAATATATAGTATGTTTCTTAGCCAGAATTCTGACCAGTTCGTAGGATTTCTCCAAAGGAAGCATTTTTCCCTTATGTTGGGCAAAAGGAGCAAATCCAATTCCCGATTTATGCTCACAAAGTGGTTTTAATGCATGTGACAGCTCCACTTTGAATCCCATATTTCGAAAAACGTCAGCATAACGTTCTACCGTCTTTTTCAGCTGTATTTTCTCCAAATTCCAAACGTCTGTAAGGTGTTCTTTTTCCTCTTTTCCTTTATCTATTTTGAAAACCTTAAGCCCTTTCCTTCTGTATATTCTGTCTAAAATTTTAGTTCGGATTACATCATGAAGATTGGCAATACAGTCCGGATTAAACTCCTTTATCAGCTCGTTACTCAGTTTACTTAGCCCAAAGAGACCTTTATAATCATCAAGATCAATCCCCTTAAAGGTTATGTTGGGAATGCCGTCAAATAAGGCTTCAAAATTTTTCCTGGAAACCATAATAATTTCCACACCGGGGTTCTGCTCCAGAAATTCTCTGAAGACAGGCACTGTCATCGCAACATCTCCGAATGCGGAAAAACGATATGCTAAAATTCTGGTCACGGTTATGATTTCAGTTGATAGGCAACTGCATAAAACTTGATCTGCTTGGTCATTGCCATTAATCCATTGGCTCTGGATGGCGAAAGGAATTCCTGTAATCCTATTTCTGCAATAAAATCAAAATCAGAATCCAGTATTTCCTGAGTGGAATGTCCACTATAAATACTTACTAAAAGAGAAACGATTCCTTTTGGCAAAATACCATCAGAGTCAGCATTAAAGAAAAGCTTCCCTTCTTTAAATTCGGCATCAATCCAAACTTTGCTCTGGCAGCCTTTAATCAGATTTTCTTCTGTCTTCCTGTCTTCCGGTAAGCCCTTCAGTTCTTTTCCAAGATCAATGATGTACTCATACTTTTGCTCCCAGTCTTCAAGAAAAGCGAATTCGTCGATTATTTCCTGCTGTTTTTCTTTAATGGTCATTTTAAATCAAATTTCTTTGTGCAAAGATAACCAATTTTGTAAAATTTATTAATGAGATGCTTTTTCAAAAAGTTGTAGGATTTTTGTTTCCTCATTCTCCCAGCAAAATACATCCGCCGCTTTATTCAATTCACTCTGATAATACAGCCTTCCTCTCTCAAGAACAAGATTAATTGCCTTCTCAATCGTTTCAGGTTGATGATCCGTGATTATTTCTCCTACATTGAACTGATTTCTTATTCGCTGCATCTCCGGGAAATTAATCATGACAAGCGGTACTCTGGACTGAATATAGTCGCAAACTTTATTAGGAAGAGAATAATAATAACTAACTCCGTTATTTTCTTCAAGACTGAATCCCACATCTGCTGTCTTGGTTATTTCTCTAAGGTTTTCCGGTTTCAGTTTACCAAGGAAAATGACTTTATCATGTAGCTTTTCCTGAACAACAAGCTCTTCATATGTTTTTTTCTTCGGTCCGTCTCCGGCAATTTTCAAAACAGCATCTTTAATATGATGCATGGCAACGATCATTTTCTCAATCCCCCGGGATTGATTGATTGCTCCCTGATACAGAATAATTTTAGGATGATTGTCTGGAATTTCAGGAACAGAAAGTATTTTTCTCGGAATATTTCTTACAACAATCGGGTTGACATTGTACTTTTCATGAAACCATTCTGCATAGCTTTCACTCTCTGTCATCATAAACTTCACATGAGGAACCAGCTTTTTTTCAAGCACTCTCCAGAATTTCTGTGAAAATCTGTTTTGTACTGATGGCATTTCCGTAAAAATTTCATGACTGTCAAAGACTAAAGGAATATTCAGTTTTTTGGCAATGAGATAATTTGGCAGAAGTGCATCTATGTCATTGGCATGAAGGATAGTATCTTTGTCCGCTTTTTTCTTCAGTTCTTTATATAATTTACAATTGAACTCAAAATAAGCGGTCTTTAGACTTTTTGACTTCAATCCTATTCTGGAAAAAAGATAAGGACGATCCATTTTCTCATTTCCATCCCAGTCGTTTCCGATCAGTTCTATAGGATATCCGTTATCAAAAAGGGTTTTGCATACCTTTTCAATTCGCTGATCGGTATACAGATTACTAAAGGCAGATACTATTATTTTTTTTTTCATCAATCTTTCTTATCTAGTATTAAATAATAGATCTGAATGAAACAAATTAGCCCATTTGGGATGATTACCGGCCAAAGCATCCCATTAAAGATCCCATAAATGACAAAACAAATACAGCCAATCATGTTAACTACCCTAATTTTTTTTACATCTTTCAGTATGAAACTCAATACGATAAAAAGGGAGGCAGAGTAGCCTATATAAGTGGTAATTTCACTATTCATGGGAAAAATTTAGGGTAAACAAACTTAATCATTTTCAATAAGATAATAAAATTTTTTCTGCCATAAAGTCATTAATTGATTTTTGGTAAAATATTTGTAATTTAGATAATGAATAAAAGGTAATGTTGCCTTTGTTCTAATGAGATATATTATGGATTATAAGTTTTCACAAGGTTTGAGCCAGGTGTTCAAACAAAGCAAAAGCGAAGCTAAAAGGCTGAAAAGTGAATTTCTTAATACAGAACATCTACTTTTAGGTATTATAAAAACGGAAAACTCTGCAAAAGAAATCCTTCAAAACCTTAATGCGGATTTAACACAAATCAGAAGAAAAATTGAAACTTTAAATACAGCAAGTCTTAATCCTATTTCTGAAGAGGTTACCAATATTTCTTTCACTAAGATGGCAGATCATGCCATTAAACGTGCAGAGTTAGAATGCCGTCAATATAAAAGCAATGAAATTAATACCGTTCACCTGCTTTTAGGTATTCTTTATAAATATGAGGATCCTACTTCAAATATTCTGGGAGCTTATGACATCGACTATGAAGGAGTTTCAAGAGAATACCAGACTATGCTTAAAAATTCAGGGCAGTCACCACAAATGAGTGCTTACGATGATGATGATGAGAGAGAAGAATTTGAGCAAATGAGAAAGCCTACAGGAAATCTAGGTTCTGCAAAAAGTAAAACCCCTACATTGGATAACTTTGGTAGAGACCTTACTTCTTTGGCTAGAGATGGAAAACTGGACCCAGTGATCGGGCGTGAGAAAGAAATTGAGAGAGTTTCTCAGATTTTATCACGTAGAAAGAAAAACAACCCTCTTCTTATCGGGGAGCCGGGAGTTGGTAAATCTGCCATCGCCGAAGGTTTAGCATTAAGAATTCAACAGAAAAAAGTGTCGAGAGTTCTTTACGGAAAACGTGTGATTACGTTAGATCTGGCAAGTTTAGTTGCCGGAACCAAATACCGTGGTCAGTTCGAAGAAAGAATGAAGGCTATTATGACAGAACTGGAGAAAAACAGAGATGTCATTTTATTCATTGATGAGCTTCATACAATTGTAGGAGCTGGAAGTTCTACAGGAAGTTTAGATGCTTCCAATATGTTCAAACCAGCTTTGGCAAGAGGTGAAATTCAATGCATCGGGGCAACTACCCTGGATGAGTACCGTCAGTATATTGAAAAAGACGGAGCTTTAGAAAGAAGATTCCAGAAAGTAATGGTGGAACCGACTTCTATTGATGAAACCATTCAGATTTTGAATCAGATCAAAGACAAATACGAAGAACACCATAATGTAGTATATACTCCGGAAGCAATTCTGGCTTGTGTCAATTTGACATCAAGATATATTACAGACCGTTTCCTACCAGACAAAGCTATTGATGCTATGGATGAAGCAGGATCCCGTGTTTATATCAAGAATATGAAGGTTCCTACAGAAATCATTGATTTTGAAAAGAAAATCGAAGATATTAAAGAACTGAAACAGAAAGCTGTAAAAGCTCAGGACTACCTTGAAGCAAGAAAGTTGAAAGATGAAGAGGAACGTCTTCAGATGGAACTGAATGCTGCTCAGGAAAAATGGGATAAGGATGTAAAAGAGAAAAAAGAAACCGTAACGGAAGAAAATGTAGCAGAAGTGGTTTCTATGATGAGCGGCGTTCCGGTAACGAAAGTTGGTAAGAACGAGCTTGACAAACTTGCCCAAATGGATGAGAAGCTAAACGGAAAAGTGATCGGTCAGGAAGATGCTGTGAAGAAAGTAGTGAAAGCTATTCAAAGAAACAGAGCTGGTCTTAAAGATCCTAACCGTCCTATCGGTACTTTTATTTTCCTTGGAACAACCGGGGTTGGTAAGACCGAATTGGCTAAAGTAATGGCAAGAGAACTATTCGAATCAGACGAATCTCTGATCAGAATTGACATGAGTGAATACATGGAGAAATTTGCCGTTTCAAGATTGGTTGGTGCGCCTCCGGGATACGTAGGATACGAAGAAGGTGGTCAATTAACAGAAGCTGTAAGAAGAAAACCTTATGCGGTAGTGCTTTTGGATGAGATTGAAAAAGCTCACCCTGATGTATTCAATATTCTGTTACAGATTTTGGATGAAGGACACGTTACAGACAGTTTAGGAAGAAAAATTGATTTTAGAAATACCATCATTATTCTTACTTCAAACATCGGAACAAGAGATCTTAAAGACTTCGGAGACGGTGTAGGATTCGGAACTTCTGCTAAGAAGACCAGTTCAGATACCAGAGCGAGAAGTACGATTGAAAGTGCTCTTAAAAAAGCATTTGCTCCTGAATTCTTAAACAGAATTGATGATATTGTGATCTTCAACTCTCTTGTACAGGATGATATCAAGAAAATCATTGATATTGAACTGAACAAATTGTATGGCAGACTTGAAAAATTAGGCTATAAAGTAGATCTTACTGAAGAAGCTAAAGACTTTATTTCTGAAAAAGGATGGGATAAAGATTTTGGTGCAAGACCATTGAAACGTGCGATCCAGAAATACATTGAAGATTTATTGGCAGAAATGCTGGTAAACAAGCAATTGAATGAAGGAGAAACTGTAGTTCTTGACCTTAATGAGGCTAAAGACGGATTGATCGGAAAAACGCAGAAGGCTAAGAAATCAGCCGCTGAGAAATCCTCTCAATCATAATTGAATACATAATTTAATTCAAATAGAAAATCCCCGGGAAATTTCCCGGGGATTTTTGTTTTTATAAGTTTTGGCTAAAGCCAATGGTATTTCAATATTGTATTGAACGGGCTCCCTTCGGCTAAGCTCAGGATAATAGCCCGTTCCTATTGATAAAATTAAAGTCCCACTACGAAACCAATATTCGGGATCAATCCGCTAGTAAATACACTGGAATTCTGCTTCCAAAGCACATTGTACATCAACCCCAGCTGCATAAAGGAATTATTCCCGATTCTCTGCATATATCCTCCTCCCAGATATAAAGCATTTTCTTCTGTATTGTATTTATAATCGTAATATTTGTCTTTATAATTGATAAAGAAATGTTGATAATTGGCTCCTACATAAAATGATCTGGCAAAATAATAATTAACAAACGGCCCTACTCCGAACATTGTAGATTTATAAGAATTGGAGGTCTGCCAGGAAACACTTCCTATCCCTCCAGCCTCAAGATCTTCTGTAAGTCTGTAACCTACTCTTGGTGAAGCCTGCAGATTAAATGAACTATTACTCCCGAATCCTAATCCGATACCTCCTCCAAACGTCCATCTGTTGATTTCCTGTGCCTGTGTACCTAATGAAACCTGGGGAAAAACTGAGCCTGAAGCTATCAGCATCATAGAAATAATAAACTTTTTCATATCTCCTATTTATTGTTTTAAAATTATATACTCTTCTGTTTCCATCTGCAGAGAGACTGATAAAAATGTGATTGGTTATTCTATTGTTTTTATCAATGTTTAAAATTATGGTTTTTTTACGACTTTATTAATCGTATTTTTGCCGCATCAAACTAAGGACTCCCGTTAAGAGTTCCGTAAAATTGAAATACAATGAAAGTAGTAGTAGGCCTCTCCGGAGGTGTAGATTCTAGTGTTACAGCTTATTTGCTGCAGCAGCAAGGCCATGAAGTAGTGGCTTTATTCATGAGAAACTGGAACGATGCTTCCGTAACATTAGAAGATGAATGTCCCTGGATTGAGGACAGTAATGATGCCCTTATGGTGGCACAAAAGCTTGGAATTCCTTTCCAGGTGATAGACATGAGTGAACTTTACAAAGAGCGTATTGTTGATTATATGTTTGACGAATATCAAAAAGGAAGAACACCCAACCCTGATGTATTATGTAACAGAGAAGTAAAATTCGATGTATTTATGAAGACCGCAATGTCTTTGGGTGCCGATAAAGTGGCTACAGGACATTATGCAAGGGTAAATTCTACTTTTGATGAAAACGGGAAGGAAATTTTCCATCTTCTTGCCGGGAAAGACAACAATAAGGATCAGTCTTATTTCCTATGCCAGCTAAGCCAGGACCAGCTTTCTAAAGCATTATTTCCTATTGGGGAACTTACAAAGCCTCAGGTAAGAGAAATTGCAAAAGAAATTGGATTGGTAACTGCTGATAAAAAAGATTCTCAGGGATTGTGTTTTATCGGAAAAGTAAGTCTTCCTCAATTTTTACAGCAACAATTAAAGCCCAATGAGGGTGAAATTGTAGAAATTTTCAAAGATTCTCCTTTATTTTCGGAAGAAAAACCTGAGTTTGCATCTAAAGAAGAAGAACTTGAGTTTTTATCAAGAAAAATCAATTATAAAAAATCTGACGGAAAAGTAATCGGGAAACATCAGGGGGCCCAGTTTTTTACCATCGGACAAAGTAGAGGTCTTGGTATAGGCGGTCATAAAGAAAGCTGCTTTATCGTTTCAAGAGACATGGAAAACAATATCATTTTTGTGGGGGAAGGAAGTCATTTCCCGGGACTTCACAAAAAAGCCTTGAAAGTAGACAATGCTGAGCTTCACTGGGTACGTGAAGATATGAAGCTTCAAAATGGAGAATCCATGGAAGTTTTGGCGAGATTCAGATACAGACAATCTTTGCAGAAAGCAACTCTATTTCAGTTTGAAAATGCTTTGTATGTTGAATTTGATGAGCTTCAGTCTGCGATTGCAGAAGGACAGTTCGCATCATGGTATATTGATGATGAATTGATTGGCAGCGGAGTAATTGCTTAGAAAAACAGCAATAAACATATCAGAATAAAAGAGACCTGAAAATTATTTTCAGGTCTCTTTTTATTTTAGTCTCAATATTTATTGAATAATAATTTCCTTTTCAGCAGTCGTATGGGCTGAAAAATACCCCAGCGCTCCATTGCTGATATTACTTGGCGGATTTGCAGAAACAGTGGTATTAGATTCAGGATTATCCGGGTTATTCTGAGCTTTAAAATAGTTGTAAACAGCCTCATCTATGCACTGCATTTCTACTTTCACTTTCCTATTTTTGCTGTAATTTGTGCCATTAAGCGTTCTATTATTTACCTGCCCGTTTACCGAATAATCAGAAAACAGAGTAATCTTTTCTATGCTACTGTATTCTTGAGATTTAAACAAATAATAATTCCCTTTTACCTCAGGATCTGTAAAAACCGGAATCACTTTTTTTTCAATGTAATATTCGTTAGGTATATCCTTTTGTTTTAACGCTGTAAATTCTACATATTCAGGCATTTTGCTCATTGCATTATAGGCAACACCATCTACAGTTACAGAAAGGGTATAAACATCTCCGTACTGGGTCGTAAGATGGGTTGTTCTGTATTCTCCCTCAGCATATTTTAAAGTATCGGATTGCCCATGATTATCACTGATGACAACAATAGCATCTGTAACCGGTTTCGGATATGATGTAGCATTAATTTTTTCAGACCTGGTGACTTTCACCCTGTAAGGCCCGCTTTTATCCGTAACGTTTCCTTCAATCACTATGGTTCCGCTCAAGTCTTTTAAAGGCAGGTCTATATATCTTTCATCAAAACAGCTCAACAGAGAAAATACAATCGGAAAGACTGCCAGGTATTTTATATTTTTCATCGGTAAAATTTAGAATTTGAAATTGTACGTTATATTGGGAACCCATGAAACAAAAGAGGTCTGCTTAGGCCTAACAATACCTTGGTTCCCTTCAAAGGAAATGCTGTATGGATTATGTCTTCCATAAACATTATAAATCCCGAATGACCATGAGCTTTTGAACCTTTTATCAGTTTTTGGTTCGTAGGTTGCGTTGATATCCAATCTGTGTGATGCTGGTATACGCCCTCCGTTTCTTTCTCCATACTGAAGGTAACTTCGGCCATCTATCACATATTTTGCTCCCGGATAGGTCATCGCATTACCCGTAGCATAGACAAATGCTCCGGATAGTGTCCATTTCGGACTCAATTGATAATTGGCGACCAAGGACAAATTATGTGTTCTGTCATAGGTAGCATTATACCAGCCACCATTATTGATCTCATCATTTTGTCTCTGAGTTTTGGATAACGTGTATGAAAACCAACCTGTAAGTTTTCCTGTCGTTTTCTTGGCCATAATTTCCAATCCATAAGCCCTTCCTTTCCCATTATAAGCCAGATTTTGCTCTATATTATCCAGAATATTGATTTCAGCACCGTCTTTATAATCAACAAGATTTGACATTTTCTTGTAAAAGACGTCCGTACTCAATTCATATCCGCCTTTGAACTTTTTAGTAAACCCAACGTTCATCTGATCAGCAATCTGAGGTTTTCTCACATCCATCCACAAATCATTATTAAGAGCTCCATTGAGACTGTTCAGCGTATATATATTTTGGGTATTTCTATTATATCCTAAGGTTAAAGTATTGTTTTCATTAAAATTATATCCAACAACAATTCGGGGCTCGATATTGAAATAACTTTTATTAAAATCATTCCCTATATTATCCATATTTTTTCTGTTTGAAGAAAACAGTGATGCCCTCAAGCCATAGTTGATGAATAGCTTATCATTCGGTTTATAATCATCATTAATGTAGAGTGCGTTTTCCCACATTGTCCTATTATTTCTCAGAAAGCTGGAAGTTATAGCTTCAGGAAGATCTCGTGTAGAGAAAAAATATTGAGAGGTCTGGAGGCCATAACGTAAGGTATGTTTTAGACCAACATAATGAGTGAAATCCTGCTTGATACCAATATTTCTGATATTTGGTTTTATTTCTACAAATTCATCATTATTATTCTGAACCGTTGTTTTATATCCGTAATTACTGTAAATCAAAGAAGTATTTGAGAATAATTTGCTGCTTATAATACTGTTCCATCTAAGAGTTGCAGCTGTATTTCCCCAATCATTATTGAATTCTTCAAAAGCTAAGACATCTTTGCCAAAATAGCTGGATAAATGGATGCTATTATTTTTATTAATCTGAAAATTAGCCTTTGCATTAAGATCATAAAAATTCAATTTAATTTTTGATCCATTTTGCGGTGGTATAAAAAGATCTGCGTAAGTTCGCCTCCCGGATATAATGAAAGACGATTTTCCTTTCTGAATAGGACCTTCAACGCTCAGTCTGCTGCTTACAAGTCCCAGACCTCCACTCACATTATATGTCTGATTATTTCCTTCCTTCATCTTCACATCGACCACCGATGATAACCTTCCTCCATATTGGGAGGGAATGTTACCTTTATAAACGGTCACATTTCTCAGTGCATCACTATTAAATGTACTAAAGAAACCCAGCAAATGAGAGTTATTGAAAACCGGTGCTTCATCTACCAGCATAAGGTTCTGATCAGGACTGCCTCCCCTTACACTAAAGCCAGATCTTCCTTCCTGGGAGCTTATACCGGGCAAGTACTGTATTGTTTTCAAAATATCTTTTTCTCCCAATAAAACTGGCAATTTTGAAATACCTTCTACATCCAGAATTTCACCTCCCGTTTTAGATCTGGTAGAGACCACAGTTTTATTCTTTTTCAATTGTACCTCCTCAATAAGAGTTTCTTCTTTTATCAGATCCCAGTCTATTTTTATTGTTTCATGCAGATGGATTTCTTTGCTGTCGTTCTTACGGTTAGAATAGCTAATCAGCAGCGTATAATCGCCTTCAGGCAATGATAAGGAATAAAAACCATACTCATTGGACTGTACATTAATTTCAGATTTCTCTTTTATTTTAATTACTGCTCCGGAAATTAATTCCCCCGTATCCCTATCCTTTACCACCCCGCTGACGGGATAAATATTTTGGGCATAGGAAAAAGCAGACAATAAAATAGTAGAAGTGGTGATTCGAATCATTTTTCGTCATTTTTGCGCAAAAGTATATTTAAATTCCAAAAACCTTCTATCCGTGGTGAAAAATCATATTTTCCAGCATAAATGGTATTTTTTTAGCCAAAAACAGCCATAAATATATTTTTTTCAACCAAAAAGACTAAATATCATTCCAAGTTATATTCAAAATCGTTTTTAACAATTAGTCAATATATCCTTTATATTAATAAATTAACAATAATTTAACTGCTTTCTATTTCCGCATACAGAATTCGTTAATTTTTTTAACGAATTTGAAGAAATAATATAAAACCCTACTTCAGCATATGGCATATGAGCTCTGAAAACTCTGCTGAAAATACCTGTGAAAAGCATTTCTTGAAATTAAAGTTTTACTTATCATCAATGAAAAAATAAATATTTTCAATACAAAAAAGGCATTTAGATTAAAATGTAAGGAAGAATGATTTTTTTGTAACAGATTTCAGATTGTTATACTTACTAAGTAAAACAATAAAAAATACTACTATGAAAACATCTACAAAAAACCAGTATGCTTATGTAAACAATATTCTGATTACAATTGTTTCTGCCATTTTCGGCTATAACTTTTATCAGGCCATTGTGCATCCTGAAAATTCAAATATTGCAATCAGTCTTATTTTGGTAGTCCTTACTTCCGTTATGGTTCGAAAATATGGTTATCAGCCCGTAAAAAAGAAAAAGAAAGATATTTAATCTCAACTAAACATCATAAAGCCCGGAACATCTTTGTTTCGGGTTTGTTTTTCAATAGGTATTTATTTCGTCTTTTTATTGATATGATTCAACATAAAAGTCAATATAACAATAACTTCTACTATTAAAATCATGATCAGAAATCCAACAGGTTTCCCTAATATGACTCCTCTGATCAGTTTGATTATTCCAAAGAAGAAAATAAGACCTGCGAAACAAAGGGTTGTTCTTGAAATGGTTTCTTTCAAAGAATTTAAAATAAAAATTGAAATGTAGAATCCGATAATCAGGATGAGATAAAACTTCAGAAAGTCTGGTCCTTTAAGAACAACCGGATTATATGTCTGATATACTGCCACAAGCCATGTAAAGCTTATGATAACCGGAGCTGAATGAATAATGAGTTTTTTCATAATTATTAATTTTTTTATCCGCCACAGCCACCGCATCCCCCACAACCGCCTCCACAACCACCGCCTCCGCTGCAGCCCGAGCCCCCGCAGCTTCCTCCTCCATCATTATTCTGCTTATCTTTTCTATTAGGATCTGTGACATCGCTGTCTCCTACTATTGATGCAATAGTTCCAAGGATGAAAATAATGGTAAATATTACTCCTGTGACCAGCAATCCCGTAAAACTACTCCCTTCTGTACATGAGAATAAAAGGAGTAACCCAAAGATCGGAGCAAAAAAAACCATTCTTTTTAGCCAGGATCGTACTTTAGACTTCTTCTTAAACTCTTTCCAGATTTCTTCCGGCGCATCCTGCTGAAATACTTTCCGGTAGCTTATCAGGGTGTCATCAAACCAGTTCCTGTGTTTTTCTCTCTCCGAAATTCCTCCTTTAGAAGGATGATGATGAAGCGGCCTTTTTAAAATATGTGGACAGAATTCCTCCCAGTAATTCTGAGTATAAATCAGATGCATATGCCATACTTTATCCACGATTTCGCTGGGAGATGCACCATTGGGAAGAATACAGCAGAGATAAACAAACTTTTTGTACTCTTCAATTGCTTTTCTTGCAAAATCAAGGCTCCAGCTTTCTTCTTTGGCCAGTTTTTTTGAGAAAGGAAAATCAACACCGGGAGCATCCAGAGAAAATTCCTGGATTCGGCTCCAAAGGGATTCGTCTTTTAATACCATTTTTGTTTCCATTGTTTTGATTTTTGTTTTTCTATTCAAATATCAATGGATTTTAAAATATAAAAGTCTCTCAAAAGTCTTTTTTGGTTTGATAAAAATCTTAAATTAGTCTTATAAAATACATGCCATGAAAAAGGAAGATATTCTGCATCTTGAAAAGCTTATGACTTTCTTAAGCCGTCAGTTTTTAAAAAAAAACCATTGGGAAGATGTTACAAAAACTGAATGGTCTTATATCAGTTCTGAACTGAATGAGCTGATTATCAACGATCATTCTGAGAAAGAGATCAAAAAAGAACCTGATCTTCTGGGGAACAATTATCTTTATGAACACCTTATTATCAATAAACTAAAGAAATTCAAGCAAAATGAAAATGCAGTTCTGAGTAGACCCAATCTCGCTAAACTAAGCCAGATTGTCAAAGTCCTGGGGTATTCAAATTATATAGATTTCATTAATTCCAATACAGAATCATTCAATTTTAATGATCTTAGAATTGACATGAATAATGTAACCCTGAATACATCTCTTTTAGATCGTCTGGTGGGCTGCTGGTATTCTTATAACAGAAATCTACCGGATAATCCTTTAATGGCAAAAGAAGACCGTATATGGCGTTCTGCAATGGAAATTTATAAATCCGAAACTTCAGGAGAATATTTTATTGAAAGAAGCGGTGGTGATCATCATAAGTATTTTGGCAAAGTAACCGCCTATTCGGATTATGTTTTTATTATTATGAACAGCAATACTTTTATCCGTCAGAGACATTTTATTTCAAGAATAAAAGATATTAAAGAAAAACTTAAAAACCCAGACTATAAACTCCACGAAATCCACTTCATAAGCACCTGCATCAGTTTCAATCAGGAGCCGATTGCCTTGTTTGAAATCTTCAGAAAAGCAGAGAGAAAAAACTTTATTTCAGATTCTATCAGCTTCCCGATTGATAGTGATGAGATTCCTGAATCTATTATTAAACAACTTGAAGACACTGAATCTAACCGTATTGATTACAGGTAGTTATATTAATTAAAATAGATATTAGATATTAAAGGATCATAGGTAATTATATCATTATGAAAAACACACGTTCCGGGATCTGTGTATTTCTCCTATGCCTAGAATATATTTAAGCCTTAAAAATCAGTCAATTACTGCAATAATTCTCTAACTTGATAGTTCTAAATATGAACCCTTCAATCATCTTGCTATGGAATATTATGAATTGTATGAAGTTTTGAAAAGTCATTTTGATTCCGGAAAAGGCAGGGTTGAAATCAAAGAACTGAATGTTACTATTGAATCAATTCCTTTTGAGTCTAAGGTTTCAGATCTGCTTTACGGCTCAGAACACCAGCATTGCAGCAAACATCAGCAACCACTCGGAATTAATGAAAAGGGCTACCTCTTTTACAGCCAGCCAGCTGTAGACATCAAGGATTTTGATATTGAATGCAATAAAAAGTTTGAATATCATATTCTGAAGCGGGCAGATGTAGAAACAGTTGACGGAGCTCTGTTTTTTTTCCACGGACTGAATGAAAAGAAATGGGATAAATACCTGCCATGGGCATATGAACTGGCCCAAAGAACACAAAAAGCCATTATCTTGTTCCCTATTGCCTTTCACATGGACCGTGCCGATCCGATCTGGAGTGACCGTCATCACATGATGGAAGTGGTGAGCTACAGAAAAAAAAGTATCCGGAAAATATGAATTACTCCTATGTGAATGCTGCGATAAGTTCAAGATTGGAGGCACATCCTCAGAGAATTTTCTGGTCCGGGCTGCAGACTTATTGTGATATCACGGAAGTGGTAAAGGATATTAAAAATGGCAAAATAAAGAGTATTTCTAAAGAAGCAAGTTTGGATTTATTTGGATATTCTATTGGAGCATTCCTTTCGCTGATTATCAAAATGGCAGATCCTCATCATTATTTTACCCAATCTAAAGTGTTCTGTTTTTGTGGAGGAATGACTATCGACAGGATGTTTCCGGTTTCAAAATACATCATGGATACTCAGGCAACGGTTAAAATGCAGTCTGTCTTTACGGAACTGTTAAGTTCTGATTTCAAATCAGATCCCCGTTTGAAACATTATCAGAATGAAGAACTGCATCCACAGGAAAGCTGGTTCAAAAAAATGCTCCGATATAATTATTTTCAAAAAGAAAGGGAAGAAAGAATTTATGAAATTCAGTCTCAGATCAAAGCTTATGTACTGGAAAAAGACCGTGTTGCTCCTCCAATAGAAGCATTAAATACATTACAGGGAGGCTACAGAAATATCAATGTAGATATTGAAATCAGGGATTTTCCGTTTGAATATTCCCATATGGTTCCGTTTCCACTTACTCATAAACATAAGAAAGAAGTTACGGAAGCCTTTCAGCAGTTTGTACAATCTGCCACTGACTTTTATAATACCTGATATTATTTTCAGTTATAAAAGAGGGAAAGAAATAATTTAAAAATCAATAATATAAGATCCATGGTGTTAGTTTTTTGAGTTATGAGGAAGTATACAATCAGGAATAATCATGATCCGATATCTTCCTTATTGATCAACTGACGAGCCAGTCTTTGAAATCTTTCACACGGTCTCTGCTTACCGTAATTTCCTCTTCCGGCTGAAATTCCAGCTCCACTTTGTAATAAGGTGAAGTATGGATGTTTTTGATATAATCTGAGCTTATGATAAACTGTCTGTTTACACGGAAAAACTTTTTCTCATCCAGAACATCTTCCAGCTCATCCAACGTAAAATCTGACGGATAAGTACGGTCTTCCGTCTGAAGGTAGACGATTTTATTCTCACTGAAAAAACAGCTTATTTCAGGAGTCTGTATGATTTTAAGATTATACCCTATTTTAACCAAAATCCTTGAAAGTGTGGATTTTTCTTTTCTGATCAGCTGCTTGATATCCTGAGAACCGTTCGTATCGTTAGCAGGAATGAAAGATTTAAACTTCTCCACTGCTCTTTCGAGATCTTCGTCCAAAATAGGTTTTAAAAGATAATCAATACTGTTCAGCTTAAAGGCTTTCAGTGTATACTGATCAAAGGCTGTCGTATAGATAATAAAACCTTTTGTAGGCACTTTCTCAAAGATATCAAAAGACAATCCGTCACCTAAAACAATATCAGAAAAGATCAGTTGCGGATGCTCGTTTTCGGAAAACCAGGCCACGCCTTCTTCTACAGACTCTATTTTTGCAACTACTTCTATTTCAGGAAAATTACTCAGCATTCTTTCTAATTTCCTTGAAGCAGGTTTTTCGTCTTCTATAATGACAGTTTTGATCATTGAGCTTTAATTTTGGTTTTCAGATTTTGGGAAATAAAGTTAAATAAAAGCGGACGGATTTTAATAATCTATTGGCTTTTTCTCTTTTCTGAGTTCTTTTTCAATCATGTTTCTTTCCCATTCTGAATCAAAAAGAAACAATTTTATAGCTTTGATAAGGATAATAAATCCCCAGATTCCAAGGATGGTATATCTGTCAAATAATCTAAAGTGAACGATCTTTTCGCCAAAAATATCATCAGGAATGATAAGAACAGCAAAGATGGCAAATATAAAAAGGCTTTTATAGAATTTTTTGATGTTACGGGTTCTTGTGCAGGCTGTTTCGTAGTCCATGATCGTGTATGTTTTTTTAGTTATGATTATTACTTAAAATGTTTTTATTTTCTGTTTTTCTTCTTTCTCCATCAGTTCTTTTATTTTTCTTTCCTCCCAGCTTTTTCCAATTCCAAATACACTTATTGCATGAAATGTAATTCCGACTCCCCATCCTAGTGCAGGCCATAAAAACCACAGGTATCCAGGGGCAGTCACAAGGTTCAATATGGCTAAAAATGGAATGACTACACAATAAGAAGTAAGGTTTCCATAAAACTCTTTTAATTCTTTTACTCTTCTTGAAGCTTTTCTGTAAGCAATCGTCTCTTTATTTGGTAAAATTTCCATAATGTTTTTGTTTTTAAAAGGTTAATTTGTTTTTTCTTGAATCAAAGATAGCTCAGGAAAAGGGCGTCAATCAATTTTATATTACCGAATGGTAGATTATGCTATCCGAATCGTAAAAACGTGTCATTAATAGATAAATGGGATCAGTTTCTTGGTGCCTTTTCTGTATTCAAGGTACTCATCTCCGAACTGTTCTATCAAAGCCTGCTCTTCCACCTTAATTCTGTACGCAAAAGCTAAAAACGGAGGCATAAAAGCGAAGATTAATGACAGCCAATTATTCAAATACAAACCAAGGCCTAGAGAGGTAAGTAAAGAAAAAGCGTAAGAAGGATGTCTCAGGTATTTATAAAACCCTTCTTTTTTGATTTTATGATCCTGCCTGATGGTAACATCTACCGTAAAATATTTCCCCAATGATCTGATGATGATGTATCTGAAAACAATGCCGGTAAGGATTAAAAACTCTCCCAGATAAAGAATCCAGCTGCTTTCAGCAATCGGAAAATGAATTTTATAAGATATGAAAATTGAGCTTACGATAGAAAAAGGAATGGCAAGCCATAGGATATTCAGAGTAGATTTATCTTTATTCTTTTGATCTTCTTTGCCGGATTTCAGCATGTTTTTATAAAGAAATTCACTGAGAAACCAGGCGGCCATTGAAATGTAAAACAGCGTTGATAAGGTGTTCATTTTTTCAGTACGTTTTTAAGCTTAAAAGTGTTTTAAAAAAGGGAGTTCCTTTTAATGATCTTTCTGTTTATCCATCAGTTCCTTAATCTTTTTGTCTTCCCATTTTCTGATAAAATTAACACGAGGCAGAAAAACCGTAACAGCATGTGCTGCCAATCCTATTCCCCAGAAAGTGGCTGTAAAAAAATTTTTAAACTGAAAATAGCTTTCCCCGGGTTTCAGATGCATGCAATTGTACACCACAATCATTGCATTCACGGCAACATAAGCAAATAAATGTCCGTAAAACCCACGCAGTCTTTCTACCTGCCTTCTGGCACGTTGATAGTCAATATCGTTTTCGTCAAATCTTTCCATCACGTTATTTCTTTTGTTTGTTCATAATTTCACGAATTTTCTTTTCCTGCCACGAATCTCCTACTCCAAAAACCTGAAAGGCATGGGAAGCAACCCCAATTCCCCATCCAAGCACCGGAAACCAGAACCATTGATTTCTGCTGCTCGTAAAGAGGTTGATAAAGATTAAAAAGGAACACACCGTGCAGTAAGAAATCAGATTTTTATAGAATCCCTTGATCTCTTTTACTCTCTTTTGAGCTCTTTTGTAAGCTTCAGACTCATCTTCAGGTTTTGCACTGGAAACATGCGGCTTAGCTAAAAGCATCGGCAGTTTCACTTTAAAATGATCTTCAGATTTTTCTATAAATACATTTCGTTCCGTAAGCAGAGAATAGCGCTGTACAATATTAGCAAGACCAATACCTGAGCTTTCTTTAATCTGCTCTCTTACCTGAAGGTTATTTTCTATGCAGAGTGTATTTCCGTCTGAAAAAATTCTGATGATTAAAGGTTTTGATGATGTTGCAAAATTGTGTTTTATACAATTCTCCAACAAAAGCTGCAGCGCCAATGGAACTACATATTTCTGATAGTCTTCTTTAGCAACATCAAAAGTAAAATCTACACTGTCTTCAAACCTTGTTTTCAAAAGATCACAATAGGTTTTAGCAAATTCTATTTCGTCTTCCACCGTTACCAGTTCTTTATCTTTTTGTTCAAGTACATACCGGTAAATCTTTGACATTGAAGCCGTAAACTTTTGAGCCTGTTGTGGGTTTTCATCAATCAGGGAGCTTAAAACATTCAATGAATTGAAAAGGAAATGAGGATCCAGCTGATTCTTTAAACTTTCAAACTGGGCGTTTGCCGATTTGGCGATAAGCTTCTGCTCTACTACTTCTTTTCTGGAAGTCTTCTTCAGTTCTTCCATGAAACTTTTAGCATGAAGAAAAGCCGAAATCAACAGGGCAATATTGATCATAAACCAATTGGTTGTGCCATATTTTGAGGAAAAGAATTCTTCTGTAGTCGCCGTTTCCTGTATGACAACATAGTTCATATAATTACAGAAATAGACCAGAATAAAATTCCCGATGATAATGGAAATGATACTTAAAATCGCTCTCGTCCGTGTTGCTTCAGACCAGGGAAATTTCCTGTTGAGAAATTCATTGATAAATCCGTTTCCAAATCCCAGAACAAAAGAATACATGGTTGAAAGGAGCAGCGTAATAAGAAAATTATGCAAAGTCCATTCATTAAAAAACAAAAAGAAAAACAAAGTGGTTCCTAATGATGTCCAAAGTAATATAATGAGGTATTTACGTTTCATGATCTTTTTCTTGACTCAAAATTAGTTTTTATTAAAGGTATCAAAAATTAATTCTTACCGAAGGGCTTATTTTCATCCCTGAATGGTATGAAAAAACCTTCACGAATGAAGGTTGATTTTTAGTGAAATATAGATAAAATTATTTCGCTTTTTCTGTTGGCAAGCTTAAGAAATACTCTGCTTCTCCTCTACCCCAGTTCGGATCTAACGCCGTTTTTGGTTTGTATGCCTTAAATTTTGCCTGAGCATCTTTAAACATTTCCAGCCCTTTTGTTTTGCTTCCTCCGTATTGTTCAGGAGTAAAATAGACATCTTCTGCTTTGATAAGCGCTATTCTCGGGTTTGTAGGATCTAGTTTTTCCGCAGAATTCATTTCCTCAGCAGCTCTTGCCCCGTCTGTCATATAGCGTTGTGCAGGATTCACCATCATTCTCAGAGAATAAGACATTTTTCTCAACAGATGAATTTCTGCATTATCTGCTCCGGCAAGATTCTGAGCCATAGACAGATGTTTCTCAGCCTGATCTGCAATGACATCCAATTCCTGCATTTTTCCGTCTCGCATCAGTGTTCTTCCTTTTTGGATATAAGAAAATGCTGCATAGTATGCCGGAAGCCATTTTGTACTTTCTTTGCTTCCTATTCTCTGAAAATCATTGGCCAAAGCCTGGAAGTCTTCAGATGTTTTGCAGGTTTCTATTTTTGCAATTTTTTCAGTCATTATTTTGTCATAATCTGCTTGTGCAAAAGCTGTTAAGCTCACAAAAGCTAAAGCAAAGCTTAAAAGGTATTTTTTCATATTATCAAATTTTAAAAGTTAGTTGTATTGTTTGTCCTAAGATATGTTTTTTATAAATTATTATTGATGGCATCATCCGTTTTATCTACTCCAAAACTTATAAATGCTCCTATGAACACAAAAGTATTGACTGGCGGAACGACTGCAGAACTTCTGGAACCATCGGCTGAGAAATTATAACCATATACATTCTTTGATCCCAAAATATTACTGACACTCAATACAAATACAGGAAAAGCTTTCGCATTTTTTTTACCGATATTCGGGAGATAATTAACACTGAAGTTCAATGCATTGTAATCTTTTAATCTTCCTTCGTTTCGGGTATAATTGATAGCTTCCCCATTTTCAATTTTGGAAGCAATGTCGTAATAAGGACGCCCTTTTGCATAAGTATAAGATAAGTTTACCCCAAGTTTCCATTCCGGAATAAATCTTTTTGCCACTGCTGAAAGCGTGTGCTGAGCAGCAAAACTTGGCTGCAGGCTTACAGGATAATTCAGGAAATCTCTTTTTGAATCCAGATAAGAGTAGCTGATCCAATAGTCTATATTTTCAAATGTTTTTTTATTATCTCTCCAGAAAAACTCCAGTCCTTTTGCATATCCATATCCGCTGTTGTTCAAAGCCGCCTGAATCTGCTGATTTTGTTCTTTATCCTGAGTAACATTAAATGTTTTGATCAGCTGGTCATATTTTTTATAAAACGCCTCAAAACGTAATGTTCTGCCTTCTGAAGCTCTCTGAACCTGAAAAATATAATGCTGGGATTTCTGGAAACCAAGATTGGCGGGCCCATTGATGTATTTACTTTCCGGATTCTGATAGAAAAGGCCGTATGCCAGTGAAGTTGTCCAGTCTTTTGCAAGGCGGTAGGCAATAGCAAAACGAGGGGCAATATTGTTTTTTCCTAAAAAAGAAGAGTGCTCTGCTCTTACTCCAATTTTTGCAGACAATGCATTACTGAATCCAAGATCAGTTTCCACAAAAGCAGAAGAAATTAAATCCTTATAATGTTTCTGTACTGCTTCAAAGTTCAGGTTTTCATCGGTATTATTCAATTCAATTCCTCCTCTTACCGCACTGATTCTGTTGATTTTTCTTTCAACAACGGCTTTAAAATTCAGATAATTTCCATCAGTCAGAAGCTGGCTTCTGTTGGATTCAATATCATTGGTTTCTGTAGAAAAATGAAGATCCGACCTATTGTAGGAGTAAGAACCGCCTACATTCAGAAGGTATTTTCCGAATTTCTGTTTAAAGGAAAGATTATGAAATGTATTTTTGCCGTTAAGTTTGACCAGGCTGAAATCATATCCGGGTTCAAGGCTTTCTGATCTTACTCCCATTTTATTAGAATTAAACATTCCGTAATATTTGAAGAAGCCTCCTGATTTTGTTTTAAACCTGAAATTCAGATCCCCATTAAGCCCTTGTGGCGCTTCAACAAAATCTGTATTAAAATTAAAGACTTTCTGCATCAGACTTAAAAGAGAATAGCCCGCTGTAGCTCCGTAGGAATAGTTTTTATTATCTCCAAGCTTCTGAAATCCGGCATTAACGAAAATAGGTGATATTCCAATATTATAAGAACTTTCATCAGGAAGATCAACACTTTCCAGCATCAATGCTCCAGAAAGAGCCTGCCCATACAATGCAGAATAGCCGCCACTTGAAAAGATATTTCCTTTAAAAAGAGAAGTATTGAACTGGTCTCTCCCTGCAATTCCCGGAACAGAATTAGAAAAATAATTATTGATAAGACTTCCGTCCATAAAGATTTTAGATTCCGTTCCGGTACCTCCACGGATGAACAATCCTTCGGTTCCTCCTACTTTCTGAACTCCCGGAAGGTAGGTTAATGCTGAAGAAATCTGTCCGTCTGCACCTGCTGTTGTATAAATATCAATCGGGCTAAGTAATGCTGTTGCTCTTTTCTTATCGCTGGCTTCAATAGATCCTGCAGAAACTACTACGACATCAATCTCGCTGATCTGTTCTTTAAGATCTACACTCAAAGAAACATCTTGATTCTCAATAGTAACTGTCCTTTCAATATTTTCATATTTGGGATGGGTAAAAGTTATGACGTGAGCTCCTTTTTCTGAAGTTTCGAATGTAAAATTACCCTGAGCATCTGTTGTAGTACCATCATAAGTATCTTTCAGCGTCACGTTTACTTCCGCTACTCCTTTATTTTTGAAGGAAACTTTTCCCGATATTTTCACCTGGGAATATCCCATTATGGAAGTGAGAAGGAGAATCAGGAACAGTATGTTTTGTCCTTGTGTTTTCATTTTTATTGTTTTCTGGATCAAAAGTAGCACAAGAAATGCCCTTCTGTAAAAAAATTATTACCGAAAGGCATTCTTTTGCTACCGAATGGTAATTAATGAATCGGAATGCAAAAATCCACGATCATCTTTCCTTCCGGGTGTTCTTTAAAATTGGTGTGATAGATCTCATAGGGGAAGGTTCTTCTTGTAGAATAGTGGTTTTCATTCATCCATAAAAACAAAGAAACCCAGCACTGTTCAAAGTCGTTGAGGGTAACTTCACCGCTTCCAACAATGTATTTTCCACCATCTATAGTTTCGGGAAATACTTCTCCCTCCTGCTGTTTCAGTTTTTCATTCAAAAGCATACACGCATGAATTCTTACTTTGTCAAGAGGTGTTATTTTGCAGCTGTCGTGATATACAGAAATCATTTTAACATTCTCCCGAGGAAACAGGTTTTTCTTTTTCGCCCAGTCAATCAAGATGTTGAAAGAAGGTTCTACATTAGCCATTCCAAGGCTCATTACGGATGCCAGATTCATTTCAGGCATTTCTTTTACTTCGATTTTTAAATTCATATTGGTCCAGTTTAACAGGTTTTCAATATTGCAAATGTATTGGCTGAAAACTGTATCAACTTGTCCGTTCTTGCTTTGTGTTTGTAAAATCTTGTGAAATTTTTCCGGAGCTGATCTGCGAAATTCTGTAGGTGCAAGACCGTAATATTTTTTGAATGTTTTGCAGAAAGCTGAGTGGTTTGAAAATCCAAGATTCCAATAGATTTCTTTGATCTCCATGCTTTTATGCATCGCCAGATGAAGAGCACTTTTTTCTATTTTCTTCCTGATAATATAATTCTGAAGAGTTTCTCCCGTAACCAGCTTAAATATCCTGTGGAAATGAAATGGTGAATAGGCACTCACCTCTGAAACTTTCTCCAGAGACAAATTTCCATCAATATGATTATCAATATATTGAATTGTTTTTACAATCCGTTTTTTATACTTTTCCACTTCAAAGTTGTTAATTTACAAAGATATTTTTCCGGATCCGGATTCTGTTGTCTTTTATTGCGATTATCAAAAATCCGGTTTATTTTTTACTAAAGATTTATACTTCAAAATATTTAAAAATAAGGGATACTTCTTTAATTTTCTGATCTGAAGAGGCTATATAACTATGGTAATCTTCATGAATAAAAATCTCTCTGGTAAAGAAACTTTCACCTTCAATCGTACACTCGTCTTTTATGACTTCAAAAGTATCCAAAGGAAGCATCATTCCTGCTCCATGGGCTTTTATGACGGCTTCTTTTCTCGTCCAATAGGTAAAGAATCCTTTTGTTTTATTATCAGAGTTATCAATTTCCTGAAATTCATAATTCGTCATTTGAAATTTAAAATCAAGATAACTGACCTTAGGATCGTTAAATTCTATATCTATTCCCAAAGCATATTCTGCAATAGCACAAACTACAAGATCTTTAGAATGCGAGATATTAAAATGAAGATGATGGCCTTTTAAATAAGGTTTTTTGTTGGGAAGAACCCCCGTTTCTGCTTCAGAGATGTTGTAGCGGGTTCTCAATCCATATTGTAAAAGAACTTTCCCCAGCAAAGAAAGCTGTGCATCCTGCCATCTTCTGTATCTCAGAATATCCTGTTGGGCTTCCTGAGAAAATGCAGGCAGGTATTTGTCTAATAGAAACTCATGTTTTTCTTTACTGATGAATGTATATAGAATAATCATTTTCTTTTTTTCTGCCGAAATGCCGGATTTACAAGTTACTTTCTGAAGACTAAAATAAGCTTTTTTCCTCTCTTTCTAAAGAAGTTAGACTCCTTGTCCAGGTTTAAAAATTAAAGGCTAAAAGCAGGTGAATTGCAGTTATTATTTACACTATCTTTTTAAAAAAGACTGGGATCATAAAGCGCTTTGGAAAATCTTTTTTAAATTTATCGTAAAATCACTATAAATCATTTAAAAAATGAAAGTACAAACATTAGCATTATTGGCGGGATTTGCATTTTTAGCAGTTTCATGCGGAACAACAAAAATGTACTCCGTAAATGCCAAAAGCGGAACACAGACAGGAGGAACAGCAAAGTTTACTCAAAACGGAAATGAGGTAACGATGAAGCTGGATATCACCAACCTTACTCCTGGAATTCATGCAGTACACATTCATGAAAAAGGAGACTGCTCTGCAGCAGACGGAACTTCTACCGGAGGCCACTGGAATCCTTCCAAGAATGATCATGGTAAGTGGGGTGCTGAACATTTCCATATGGGAGATATAGGAAACCTGGTTGCTGATCAGAGCGGAACGGCAACATTGACTTTCAAGACAGACAAATGGTGTCTGGGCTGTACAGATGAGTCTAAAAACATCATCGGAAAAGGTCTTATTGTACATGCTGCAGCTGATGACTTCCATACCCAGCCTACCGGAAATGCCGGAGGAAGAGTGGGATGTGTAGAAATTAAATAATCCTTATTTATTCAATAAAAAAACCGCTAATTTTCATTAGCGGTTTTTTTATGTTTAGGATTTAGCTCCCATATCTGATACAATATTCATTGCTTCCTGCAGGTAAAGATCTTTTTTCAGATTCTTGATCCACATTTCAGATTTTTTCTTGAAAGCTTCATCTTTTTTCTCTCTTTCAATTTCACTTGGATACATCATAAACTGAAGTCCGTTCTCAAATTTTGTCAAAGCCTTGAACTTTTCAATCTGAGATTTTCTGTTCTTCATCAGCTCATTAAACTTGTTTATATTCAAAGTGATATTTTCTTCTTTATCCAATTTCTCTCTCCATTGAGCAGATTCTAATAACAACTGATAATTGCTGTTTTTAGCCATTCTTCCTGCACTTGCTTTCTCAAGAGCCTGAATATTGAAATAATTCAGTTTTTGGAATTTTGTAGATGGAATTTTATCCCACGCTAAGGCATAATCGTCGTATCTCTCTCCTACTTCAGCATACGTAAAGAAGTCTTTCATCTGAATATCAGAAACGATCCCTTTTCTTTGTGTAGATTCTCCGGTAATCCTGTAGAATTTCTGAATAGTCAGTTTTAAAGATCCGAAATCATCTTCTGTGTTCAGGAATCTGTTCAGATCAACAAAAGTCTGCACGGTTCCTTTTCCGAAAGATTGCGGAGATCCGATGATCATTGCTCTTCCGTAATCCTGCATTACTCCGGCAAGGATTTCAGAAGCAGAAGCCGAAAGTTCATTTTGCATAATGACAAGCGGGCCTGTCCAGATCGGAGCTTCATTTTTATTCTTAAGCGTCTGTATTTTTCCGTTTCCGTCTTTTACCTGAACGTAAGGACCAGCTTCCATGAAAAGCCCCATAATATCTCCCACTTCAGTTAATGAACCACCTCCGTTATTTCTAAGATCAAGAATGATTCCTTCAATATTCTGTTCTTTTAGTTTAATGATTTCATTTTTGATGTCATCAGAAGCGTTTCTTCCTTTGGCATTTTCAAAATCAGCATTAAAGCTTGGAAGGTTGATGAAACCATATTTTTTACCATTTGGAGTATTCACTACAATACTTCTTGCGAAAGTATCTTCAATAGCTACCTCTTCACGGATCATTGTTACATCTTTGATAGTACCGTCTTTTTTCTGAACAGTTAATGTAACAGGTGTTCCTTTCTCTCCTCTGATCAGTCGTACAGCTTCATCAGAAAGCATTCCCACCACGTTTACAGCATCTTCTTTCGGTTTAGATCTTACTTTCAGGATTTTATCTCCCTCTGAGAGCTGCTTAGACTTCCATGCCGGTGCACCTATTGTAAGAGCTCCTAAGTAGAGGTTTCCTTTTTTCTCCTGGATTAATGCTCCGATACCAATTACTTTTCCAGTAAACTGGGTATCAAAATCTTCTTTATCTTTTGGAGAGTAATAGTTGGTATGTGGATCGAACACTTCTGTATAGGCATTCATATACACTGTAAACCAGTCCATTTTCTTTCTCTTTTTGAATCGGGTAAAGGTATCTTTTACGAGATCTTTTACTTCATCAGTAGCTTTTTTGATCTTTTCATCCTGAGTAAGAACCTTAAGCTTAATAGTATCTTTCAGTTTATACTTCTGAACAGAGTCTTTCTTTTCTTTCTGAGCTTCTTCTTTACTGTTCATCGATTCAACTTCCTGAAGAATATTGTATTTGATGAATTTTTTCCACTCGTTATACTGTTCCTGCTTATTGGCAGGTACTTTTTTAAGTTTTGGTTCTAGGGTAAGCGTTTCGTCTTCCTGAAGATTAATCGGCTTGCTGAAAATATCCTGAGTGATTTTATCAATCTCGTCTACTCTCTGGTATAGCCTGTCAATCGTAAGTTTATAGAATGTAAGATCTCCCTGGCTGATATAATCATCAAGCTTTGTTTCATGCTTGTTGAATTCATCCATGTCAGATTGCAGGAAATATCTTTTTGCAGGGTCTACCAATTCGAAATAATGCTTATAAACGTCCTTCGAATAGGCATCATTGATAGTCTTTGGGCTATAATGCAGATAAGAAAGTGTATTTTTTACGCTCACCATGATCGTCTGCATCTTTTCATCGTCATTCTTTGGCGAGTTGAAACAAAACATCAGACTGGTTAATGGAATAAGAAGTAAAAATTTATTCAGTTTGAAATTTTTCCACATAAACTGTCTTTATTTATTAATTTTTAAATAAGTATAGTAATTAGTAGCAGTAAGCTTGGTACTGTTACAAATGATCAAATTTAATACCTTATTTGCAATTATCAGACAGTTTTAAATATTTTTTTATTAAAGGAATACAATTTCTGTTCATATAGAGATAATCTAACACAAAAAAGCTTGATCAGAAACATCATTCTCTTTTTACATCTGTAATTGGATAAGAAAAATATACGCACTAAAACTTTATAATAAAATAAAAGTATAAGACATGAATATGATATTTTAAAAAAAACATTCTTATTTAATACTTCATTGTTATTAAAATTTATAAAAATTGGGACCAGATTTAAAAGGAAAATACTTTTTTCAAAATTTATCCCTTGTCATAGATATAAAAACTCAAAACATTCAGTTTTATACAACTTTATAATATTGTAAATCTGATAATTATACAAATGTCGTACATGTGTAGTAGACATTATTTATCAAAAAGTAGTGATAAATAATTAGATTCACAGTCGAAAAGTTTGAGGACTCATAGGTCAAATTGATTTTGTATAACGATTCACTTCTTCCAAAAGTGAAATAATAAATACTAAAATATTTTTCCTCTTTACAGCCTGATAAACATTTCAAAAAACACATTTTTAAACTCATAAATATGAAAAAAAATTATTCAATTGTTGTAGCAATTGTTGCTTCAGCGATGCTTAATGCACAAGCCAGTGCTGTAGGCATAAACACTAGTACTCCAACAAACACATTAGACATTAATGGCACAGCTCGCGTAAGAACCTTATTTCCCAACACTTACGTTTCTGGCGTTGATAAAATAGTAGTTGCAGATGCAAACGGAGTATTAAAATCTGTTCCTGAAAGTGCTATTCCTGCCACTCGTTCATATGATATTTTATTTGATCTAAATTCTTTAGGAATTGCTGCTATTGATGATGCTGACACCAGTGCAAGCAATGTCAGAACTCCCATTGAAATTCAAAGTAAGACTATAACCCTTGCGAAGGATGCCTTGGTGCAAATTAATTTTTCTATTCCTCTTAATAAGATTTATGAACATGGTACTTCCCTACCTCCAAAAGATGGAAGAATCAAAATGCTTAGAACCAATTTGGTTGTGGATGGTAACATCGTTACAAAATCAACAAACACCGTTACGAATTATGTAAACCCTGATGAGCCTACTCCACCTCCTGCTTTAACTGGTGTTTTTTATAACACGGGCAGTTTCTTCATCAATCTAACTGCAGGAACCCATACGATTAAAGTGGAAGGCACATGCAACCCATATATATCCTGTGAACAGGGAGGTAATATATCAGGATCCCGATTTCAGGCTGTAGCCTTTTATCAATAATTTTTTTTACAAAAAATATTTTAACCTTAATTTTTAAATTAAATTCACGATGAAAAAAACAATTTTGGCAGGTTTATTACTTGCAACATTTAGCACTTCGTCACTTATGAGTGCAAACACAAAAGAACTTAGAACTAATGCTAACAGTGAAAAAACACTATGCTGTTGGTTTAAAGTTTGTTACGAGACCAAACAAGAAGGTTCTTGTACAGTTACTTATAAAGTTGTAACTAAGTATTTTCTTTGCTGCCCATTAGGGACTACCAGAACAGTTTCTTCAAAAAGTTGCACTTCTACTACTATTCCTACCAATCCAGGAAATCCTGGGAACCCTGGTGGGGCAAATAGAACTGCAAAATAAAGTATTACTTATTTTAATTTTTAATTATTCCCTTCAGGTATAGCCTGAAGGGAGTTTTATTTATATTCAATAATTTAAAACAGATACCACAAAAATCAATTTTCACCCATAAGGGCATAAAATATGATAGTATTACCTTATACAAATTCAAAATATTAAGTCATGAAAAGTTTACTATGGTTAGTCGCAGTCATCTGCATAGTTGTTTGGCTATTAGGAATGTTGGGAATAGTTCCTGGAATTAGTACGGGTTATTTAATTCACATTTTACTGGTCATTGCCATTGTTGTTATTCTTTATAATATCATTTCCGGCAGAAAACCTCTTGATTAGTTTATTATTTTGTTAAACCACTTAAATCAAGACCGTCAGGCTTAGCAGGTGTGTTCGGGTAATAAAAAATTATGTATGTAAAGACACCTGCAAAGCTATGACGTAAATGTGATGAAGATATTAGTCTTTATTAATTTTTCTTCATTTCAGCTTCATGTTCTGAACTTTAAATTCATCTTACACTCTGCTTTCATCCTTATTTCATCGTCAAAATATTGGTGTATTAATTCTAAATACACTATACTTAATAATAAACCTCTGTTTTATTGCGTCTTATTTTTAACTACATTTGATGTGTTGAAAATCTATTTGTTCAATTCTGAAAATGAACAAACTCACCCTATTTAAATAAAAAAATAAAGATAATTTATGGAAAGACCACTTATTCTGGTGACTAATGATGATGGAATTACAGCTCCTGGTATCAGAAACCTTGTAAATTTTATGAATGAAATCGGAGAAGTAGTTGTTGTAGCACCAAACTCTCCTCAAAGTGGAAAAGGCCACGCTATTACCATTAATTCTACACTGAGCTACGAAGAAGTTACTTTGGAAGGCCCACAGACTGATTTTTCATGCAGCGGTACTCCCGTAGATTGTGTAAAAATGGCTCTTGACAAAATTCTGACAAGAAGACCTGACATTGTAGTTTCAGGAATCAATCACGGGGCGAATTCTTCCATCAATGTAATTTATTCCGGTACTATGTCTGCAGCTGTAGAAGCTGGTGTAGAAGGAATTCCTGCGATTGGATTCTCATTACTTGATTTCAGTTGGGAAGCAGATTTTACTCAAGCTAAAGAATTTATTCAGAATATTGTAAGAAGAACGCTGGAAAACCCTATGCCAAAAGGCGTTGTACTAAACGTCAATATTCCTAAACTTCCGGCTGAAGAAATAAAAGGAGTAAAAGTATGCAAGCAAGCTCATGCCAAATGGGAAGAAAGCTTTGATGAAAGAATAAATCCACATGGTAAAAAGTATTATTGGCTAACCGGTTATTTCAACAATATGGATGATTCTGAAGATGCTGATGAAACAGCATTGGCAAACGGATATATTTCTATTGTTCCTGTAAAATTTGACCTTACAGCTTATGAATATATGAAAACATTGGAAGAGGTAATGACTTTTGAAAATGTAAAAGAAGCAAAATAAATCTCCGAAATTAAAAATAGTAAAAGCGTGAAATTTGATTTCACGCTTTTTTATGTATTAAAATAATACCTTATCTTCTTTTCTGAGTTCTTCGAGATACGCTTTTTTTTCATCTCTATAGAAAAGGTTCATAGTTTCAAAAGGAATTAACTTCAAGTCTTTATTGACGATGTGCACGCAAGACTTCTTTACTGCCCGTACATCAAAATCATGAGCATCCATAAAGTTCATAATAATTATTCTAAACAGATTATCATAGTCTAGATCCGGAGCACAAACTTCCGGAAGACAGCATAACAGCTGATTTACTTTGGGCTGTACTTTATCTACAGAAATTCCGGTACTGAATATATCCAGCAGCTGCATATGCAACCCTTTATCCTGTTCATAAACGATAGTATTTCTCGATTCATTATTCAGAAGATCTGCAGGATTGATATACCTGGTCAAAGGAATTGTTTCACCCTGAAGTTTTAAAATATATCCCATAGCCAGGGAATCCGGGTTGCATGGAACCGGAATAATATCATCAGCGTTTAATAAAGGAAACTGATTGATTATTTCCTGCCTTACCTCCGTTAAAGTAATCTTTTCGTGAGCAGAATCTTCCCTGTTTCTTCCGGCAATTTCAACAGGCTGGAAAGTAATTCCCCTCACACATTTTTGTTTCAAGGCAAATTCTATAATTTTTCCAATTTCATCAATATTTTTACCTTTTTGAAGGACAATAACTAATGTAGTGGAAAGATTAAGCTCATTGAGTTTTTCCAATGCTTTCATTCTTACAGCAGTAAGATCTTTTCCCCTAAAATCTTCTAATACTTCCGGTTTAAATGAATCAAACTGAAGGTATATTTCAAACTCAGGAGCATAGGTCGCCAGCTGTTCAGCAAACCCAGGATCATTGGCAATTCTGACTCCATTGGTATTCAGCATGAGATGTTTAATGGGTTTTGACTTTGCAATATCCATAATTTTGAAAAATTCCGGATGAATTGTGGGTTCTCCCCCACTGATTTGAACAACGTCCGGCTCACCTTCATTTTTTACAATAACATCAAACATGGCTTCAATTTCTTCCAGACTTCTATGACTTCCATAATGCGGAGAAGACATAGCATAACACGTAGGGCAAGTCAAATTACAACGGTCTGTAACTTCTACAATAGAAAGGCAGCTATGTTGTTCATGATCTACACAAAGTCCACAATCATAGGGGCAACCATATTCTACACCGGTTCCGAAATGAAGTGGCATTTCTGAGGCTTTATTATAGTTCCTTATGTTTTTATAGTAATGTACATCGGAGGCTATTTTTGTTTTAAAAAAGCCATGATCAGGACATCTCTTGGTCATAAATACAGCTTCATCCTCTATGATAATCTTAGCACCAACTCTTTTAAGGCACTCTGGACAAAGACTGATTGTATAGTCGTAATAGGTATAATTTCTTACCGGCATAGCAAAAATTTTAAAAATTTCCTCCGCAAATATAGCCACTGATCAATCCACAGATCAGAAGGCAGATCAGCATTGTTTGAATAAATTGTTTTTTAGTGAATTTTCGGTCTCCCTTCCTTTCATAGATTATTTTTGTAACAACAGTAACGATAAGGGAAAAAAACAAAGCAGCCAAAATAATTGCTCCAATGATCATTATGACTAAACCCATGAGATTACCTGTTTCTAAAATAGTTAAAATTTTCATTTTGAATGTTTTAAATATAAAACCTTGGTGTTTATAGTATAAATATAGTAAATAATTAAACAGATACAGACCATTTGAATCATACCAAGATTTCCTATGATCTCAACCCTTGGTTTTATAAAATCTAATAAGAATCTGAATGTAAAATAGCTGAGCATAAACAATTGAAAAATAAACCCTGAAGGATATTTCTTAAGATTTTGAATATATTTTAATCCCAGCCAGAGAACAATTAAAAAAGCTATTTCATATAAAGCAACAGGATGCCTGAGGTATTGATCTCCCAGATGCATTCCAAAAACAGAATCAGTAGGAATGCCATATGTTTCTTCATAAATTCCGGTAAGGAAACACCCTATCCTGCCTATAATAATGGCAAACATCAAAGGAAAAACAATAAGATCTCCTGTACTTTCTTTATGATGTACAATCTTCTTTGCAAGCTCCACACCAAGTAAGCCAAAGGCCAGGCCTCCGACTATAGTATTATTTGACCAAAATTTTTTAATACTAAAATTCTCAAATAACGTATAGGGATTTTCAAGATTTCCTATTAATTTGGAACCTATCAAAGCTCCGGCGGTAGCTCCAATCAAAACTGCAGCAGAGGTATTGAATGAAAGTTTTTCTTTAGATTTACGTTTCAGATAAAAATAATATCTCATTCCCAAAAACATTCCGGCAGCCTCAAAAAGAGGATGTGCAAGGATCGTTTTGCCGAAAATATGAAATGTTACAGGAAAATCCATTATTTCAAAAATACACTATTTCATATTATTCACTACCTTTATTCTGACAAATAATTACAAAATGCGTATAGAATATGACATAAAACTGGGTTTCAAGGATGTAATGTTCCGCCCTAAACGTTCTACTTTAAAATCCCGCTCAGAAGTTGATTTGAAAAGAGAATTTACTTTTAAACATACTAAGAAAAAATGGACGGGAGTTCCTGTAATTGCAGCCAATATGGATACGGTAGGAACTTTTGAAATGGCTGTAGAACTTGCAAAAGAAAAAATTATTACTGCGGTTCACAAACATTATACCCCTGAAGAATGGAGCCAGTTTCTGGAAAGCCAGCCTGAAAGCATTCATCAATATATTGCTTTAAGCACAGGAACGGGAAAAGCTGACGAAGAAAAAATAAGACAAATTCTCGAAAAGCATCCAAAAATTGAGTTTCTCTGCATTGATGTAGCCAATGGCTATTCTGAGCATTTCGTTGAATTTGTGAAGAGAGCAAGAGCTAATTTTCCGGATAAAATTATTATAGCCGGAAATGTGGTTACCGGAGAAATGGTAGAAGAGCTTCTTTTGGTGGGTGCAGATATTATAAAAGTAGGTATTGGCCCTGGATCTGTATGTACAACCAGAGTAAAAACAGGCGTCGGCTATCCTCAGCTTTCTGCAATTATTGAATGCGCTGATGCAGCCCATGGTTTGGGAGGACACATCATTGCTGATGGCGGCTGTAAAGTACCAGGAGATGTTGCAAAAGCCTTTGGAGGTGGTGCTGATTTCGTAATGCTGGGCGGAATGTTTGCCGGCCATGACGAAAGTGGCGGCGAAATAATTGAAGAAAATGGTAAAAAATACCGCCTTTTCTATGGAATGAGTTCCAAAACCGCAATGGATAAGCATTCCGGAGGGGTAGCAGAATATCGTGCTTCTGAAGGGAAAACAGTGAAAGCAGCGTATAAAGGTCCTGTGGCAGACACCGTAAAGGATATTTTAGGAGGAGTAAGATCTACCTGTACTTATGTAGGAGCATCTACCCTTAAAGAACTTTCCAAGAGAACTACATTTATCAGAGTTCAGGAACAGGAAAATCAGGTTTTTAATTAGTATTGATTTTACAAAGAATAAAAAAGGCTGCAAGTATGCAGCCTTTTTATATTTTAAGTTAACATTCCACCGTCAACGTTCAACGTTTGTCCGGTAATGTATGCTGACATTTCACTTCCTAAAAATACACACGCATTTGCGATATCTGCAGGCTGTCCTCCTCTCTTCATAGGAATTTCTTCTCTCCATCCCTGAACTGTTTTTTCGTCCAGGACAGCAGTCATTTCCGTTTCAATAAATCCGGGAGCAATAGCATTACATCTGATATTTCTTGACCCTAATTCTAACGCAACAGATTTCGTAAATCCAATAACCCCAGCTTTAGAAGCGGCATAGTTGGCTTGTCCGGCATTCCCTTTTACTCCTACTACAGAAGTCATATTGATAATAGATCCTGATCTTGCCTTCATCATCGGCTTGATTACCGCTTTTGTAAGGTTAAAAACTGAGTCTAAGTTTACTTTGATTACTTTATCCCAATCTTCTTTAGACATTCTCAATAACAGGTTATCTTTTGTAATTCCTGCATTGTTGATCAGAATATCAATCTGTCCGAACTCTGCCATTACATCTTCCACCAATTTCTGAGCTGCATCATAATCTGATGCGTCAGACTGATATCCCTTAATTTGGGTTACAGAACTTAAAGCTGCTTCTAATTCTTTTGCTTTGTCTACAGAACCAGCGTAGGTAAATGCTACTTTTGCCCCTTGCTGAGCAAACATTTCAGCGATACCTTTACCGATTCCTCTTGTAGCTCCGGTAATTAATGCTACTTTTCCTTCTAATATTTTCATATCTATTGATAATTATTTTCTTTTATAACTCGTTCAGCTTGTGACAGCTGCCTCTTATAGCTTCTACAATTCCTTTCGGGAATTAAACGGTTTGCAAAGATATTATAAAATGTTATTCAAGCCATTTAAATTGTTAAAATACTGGATTTTTTTGACAATTCTCTGGATATTTACTAAAGCTGAGCTGAGTTATTTTTAAATCTGGTGAAATAAATAAAATCTGTTTTTTTGCTTTTATCCAGCTTTAGTACTTCTTTCTGCCAGAAATATTTATCATAAATTATTTCTTTAAGAGGTTCATTCTGAAAGTTGGAAACCCCGAATTTGCCTTCTTTTTTTACCACAATCTCGTTTTCAGCATTCCCGAATGTTATAATATCTTCATAAATAAAGGGTACAATTTCTGTTCCTTTCCCATCCAGAATGCCATAAAGATTGCCTGTATTTTTACATACTAAAGGTTTTGAGTACTGATTAAGAGGATTAAAATATTCAACATCTTCATTTTTTATCTGGCTGATATTTTTCAATTCAGATACCGACTGATCTGCGACAGAAAATCTGTAGAAACGATCCTGTCTTCCGATGATAAGATTGTCCGGATAGAAACCTAAAACCTGAACTCCTTCTCCTACAATATTCTTAAGATTTTTATCCAGAAACTGCTCTTCATTTCCTTTTTTAAGGTAAATAAAATCTTTGCCCGAAATAGTAAAACTTTTGATAAAATCATATTCCTGAGGAAGGATGATATTCCCCTGCAGATCTACAATACCGGATTTTTTTACTTTATCATTATAAACACTGAAAAGATTATTCAATAAAGGATTTAAATATTTAAAAGCCTGTGCATGCAGCTTCCTGTCTTTTTTATTGAAAACAGTTGTCTTTCCATTTTTTGTAAGGTAGATGTATTCCTTTTTACCAAAATATTCTGGTGTGATATCATTAAAAATTTCCTCTGCAATGACATTTTCATCTGTATCAATCAAACCATATTTTCCTGTACTTTTATTTCTGGTAATCAGATAAGGATAGGCATTGATATCTACGATCTGTTTCGAAAATTTGTGCAGTGTCTGACCATTATTTCCAATGATTTCATTTTCGTTGTCATCATTAATGATCAGAGCTTTTCCGTCTTCGAAGTTGTAATCTTCTTTAAATTCGCGGGTGCTGAGCTGCTTTCCGCTAAGGTCATACAGAAACCATTTTTTATCTTTTAAAACAAAAAACCTGTTCTTACCAGAAAAACGGATCTTCTCAGAGTAAGGAATGATTTCCTTTCCGTTAAAATCATACACGGCTTCTTTATCCTGTTTTGAAGAAATAATGCATTCTTTGCTCCACCATGGTGTATTAAACTCCTGATTATCCAAAGGAATAAGTTCTTTCCCTTTTTCATCAATAATGGAAGATTTCCTACTGTTTCCTTCTTCAGAATAAAGAATGAATCTGTTTTTAAAGACATGTAAAATGCTTCCTTTGTAAGGAGATTCAAAGGTGATATTCCCCAAAGAATCTACGATTCCCTGTTTTTTATAACCAGAATCGTAGAATGTTCCGTATCCCTCCGAATAGGAATTTACTTCCTTTTCTGTCTTTTTAGACAGAATCACTTTCATATATTGGTTAGTCTGTGCTGTACAGACTACAGAACATAATACAAAAATTAATTTTTTCAAGGAAAATTAAATAGAATTGTTGACAATAAGAACGATCTCTCCTTTTAAAGTTTTACTCTTGGAAAATTCAATTAATTCATTGATTGTTCCCCGTTTAGTTTCTTCAAATTTCTTAGAGATTTCACGGCTTAAGCTTACTTTGGTTTCTTCTCCGAAGAATTCTTTGATCTGCTCCAGCGTGGTATTGATTTTATGAGGACTTTCGTAAAGAACGATAGTCTTTTTTTCTTCAGCAAGCTGCTTAAGCTTTGTTTGTCTTCCTTTTTTCTGTGGTAAAAAACCAGCGAATAAAAATTCATTGTTAGGAAGCCCTGAAACCACTAATGCCGGAATCAGAGCTGTGGCTCCGGGAAGGCAAATCATATCAATATTATTGTCTGCTCCTGCTTTTGCCAGTAAGTAGCCAGGATCCGAAATTCCAGGTGTTCCTGCATCGGTAATAATTGCTATATTCTGACCGTTTTTAAGGTCTGTAATTACTTTCTCTGTTGCCTGATGCTCATTATGTAAATGATAAGATTTTAAAGGCTTGGAGATCTCAAAATGTTTTAAAAGTATTCCGGAAGTTCTGGTGTCTTCACATAAAATATAATCTACTTCTTTCAGGACATTTACTGCCCTGAATGTCATATCTTCCAGGTTCCCAACGGGTGTGGGAACAAAATATAGGATTCCGCTCAAAATTATAAGAATTTATTTTCCACCAATATCCAAAGTCTCTGCGCATATTCATCCACTTTACTCCACTTTCTTTCGTAATACAGATCACTAAGATATTCTTTGGCTTCTTCCAGTGTTTTGAATTGGTTCAGCTGATATACTGCATCATTCAGGTCAGACTGGCTTCCTTCGAACAGCGTTTTTGAGAAAGCAATTCTGTCATTCAGATCCAGCTTGAATTCTGGTTTCTGCTTGTCTGCTTCCATAAATTGGGTAGGAATATTGGATTTCAGGATACTTCCTGTATCTTCTTTCACTACCATCGGTTCTTTGTCTTTAGGAAAATCTGTTTCCAGGTGATCATCATCAAAAAGTGACTGAACAGCTTTCAATCCTTTGATATTGGCTAATTTTATTTTTTTCTCCTGCTGATATGCTTCTAAGTTTTCAAAGCTCTCATCAGAAGGATGTCTGTCTGTTTCTTCAGGAACAGGCCTGTCTATTTCAACGATTTTTCTTCTGTCATATACTTCAGCAAGAATACTTTCCTCTTTTACAGGTTCTTCAGAATGATCATTTTTTATCTCACTCAGAATGTTTTCTACATTGGAAGTTTCTGTAGCCATTTCTCCCTGCTCTATTGAGACATTTGACGCTACAAATTGTTCTTCGTTTTCTTCAATCAGTATTTCATCATCCAATGTTTCTGCATCAAAAATACTAGGTATCGTCTCCGGTAGTGTAACATTAGCATCATTTACTACAGCATAATCAGTTTCTTTTTCGGATTCTTCTTCCTGTTCTTCTATTTCATTAAGCTGATTATTGAAAGTGGCTTCTTCTTCCGTTACTTCATGATGAAACAAGTCTTCATTAAGATCTTCATCAGAATCCGGTGTAGAATCTGCAAGAATCTTTTCTTCATCTACAAAGCTCAAAACCGCTCTCTGTTCTTCTGAAATTTCATTTTCGTCAATTTCGTTCAGCTGATTATTGAAAACAGCTTCTTCCTCCAGGGTTTCATGTTCAGGAGTCTGTTCCTGAATACTTTCCGGTAGTTTTTCTTCGTTGTTTTCTTCTGCAAAGCTTACAATATTTTCATGGAATTCATTTTCAACAATTTCATTCAACTGGTTGTTGAAAACAGCTTCCTCTTCTTCAGATCCATCTGAGAAAACTTCATTTTCATCAATTTCGTTCAGCTCATTATTAAAAATAGCTTCTTCTTCCGTCACTTCGTTTCCTGAATCATGATGATCTGTATCTCCTGACACAAAAGAGAGATGCTGATGATCCGGATTCTTCACCGGATTGTCTGCAACGAAATATTCAATATTTTTTTCCAGCAGTTTCAAAAAAGAAATCCTGTTAGCAAGCTCATCTACAAGATCTTGCTTGGAAAGTAGTTCGTCTATATTGCTTATTTTGTCCAGATTATCAATGATATTCATGGATTCAAAAAAAATCTTTTCCTTTAAATCTTGGATATTCTGCATAATAAGATTCTTATTAAAATTGCTTACTTTTGATGTTAAAAATATACGGCTAATTTAACAAATGTTTTTAGAAAATACAATTAATCATTCCAAACAAAGTGGTTGGATGGAAGTAATTTGTGGCTCTATGTTTTCGGGAAAAACCGAGGAACTGATCCGCAGATTGCGAAGAGCAGAAATGGCAGGACAGAATGTGGAAATTTTTAAACCCAAAATGGATATACGGTATTCTGAAGAGGATGTAGTGTCTCATAATCAGAATAAAATCCGTAGTACAGCAGTGGAAAATCCTAATGAAATTCTTCTGCTTGCATCCAATTGTGATGTAGTCGCCATTGATGAAGCTCAGTTTTTCGATGAAAGTATTGTTGATATTGCCAACCAGCTTGCCAATAGTGGTATCAGAGTAGTAATTGCAGGATTGGATATGGATTTTTTGGGCCGTCCGTTCGGGCCAATGCCCAATTTGATGGCTACAGCAGAGTATGTTACAAAAGTGCATGCTATTTGCAAAAGAACTGGTAATCTTGCCAACTATTCCATGAGAACTTCACAGGGAGATAATCTCGTAGAATTGGGAGAAACTGAAAGCTATGAGGCAGTAAGCCGCCGTGTCTTTATTGACGAAGTACTTTCAAAAAGAAAATAAATGTTGAAAAGGTAAAACTATAAAACTGTATTTACCAAACCATAAGATCTATTCACTTAATATAAAATAAAAAGCGAAAGCGCTCTATTGTAAAATCTGAAAAAGGATCAGTTTAAAATAACCGGTTCATTACTTTTTGTGATTTTACCTTTTTGCAGTTTCGCACCAAATAAAGCAGAAAGGGTACCAATGAACTATACAATACAACACATTGCAGAGATCACCAATGCACAGGTCATTGGAGACGGAAATATATTGATTAAAAATATAGCGTATGACAGCAGGATTATTTATTCTACCAAGAATACGGCTTTTATCGCGATCAATACACATAAAAATTCCGGTGAAAAATTTATAGAATCTGCAATTGACAGAGGTATCAATGTCATTATTTCTGAACATCATTATCCGGAGTTTGAAAATATAACCTGGATCATTGTTGAAAATTCCGTAGAGTTTCTTCAAAAATTAGCAAAGTATCATTTCGAAAATTCTCACTTACAATCTATCGGAATTACAGGAAGCAATGGTAAAACTATTTTAAAAGAATGGTTGTATCAATGTTTATGGAATGAGTTTCCTACGGTAAAAAGTCCTAAAAGTTTTAATTCTCAGATCGGTCTTCCGCTGTCTCTTCTTCAGATCAACAGCTCGTATCAGCTGGGAATTTTTGAGGTGGGAATTTCAAAACCGCATGAAATGGAAAAGCTTGAAAATATTTTCCATCCTCAGATCGGATTGCTTACCCATATCGGAACAGCTCATGCTGCCAACTTTTCTTCCGAAGAAGAATTGATTGATGAAAAAATCAGACTTTTTAAAAATTCTGAGGTGATCATTTATAATGGTGACAATTCTTTGGCTGATCAAAAAATTAAAAATTCCTATTCTGACAAAAAATTAATTTCTTACGGTTTTAAAAAAGAGAATAATGTTTTCATCAACAGCAATATTTCTAAAGATGAAAACATCATTGTTGAACATTTTGGTGAAGAAATCAGTTTTCCGGTCCATCAAAGAGACGAAGCGACATTAACCAATGCTATGGCGCTTATCACAGTCCTTAAGGAACTGAATGTCGAAAATAAAAAGATCGTCGAAAAAATCAACCTTTTAAAAGCCGTTGAAATGAGGCTTGAAGCGATTGAAGGAATTAAGGGCAATATTGTCATCAACGATTCTTTTAATCTCGACCTCGATTCTTTGAAGACTGCCCTTCAGTTTTTGAATGAATATAATAAATCTAAAAAATCGCTGGTCTTAACAGATATCGTAGGAGTAAATTCCAACGCAAAAGAATTGTATGAAGAAGTCTCTGAACTGGTGAATGAACAACATTTTGATTCTGTATTCTTAATTGGTGATAAAATTTCAAACTTTAGTGATTTATTTAAAGCTAAAACATATACTTTCATTGATACTAAAGAATTAATTGAAAGCAAGTATCTTACTGAATTAGAAAATCAGATCATTCTGCTAAAAGGAGCCAGAAAATTTGAAATAGAAAGATTAAAAGATATTCTTGAGTTAAGAAAGCATGATACGGTATTAGAAGTAAACCTTAATGCAATTCTTCATAATATCAATTATCATAAATCACTTCTGAGACCGGAAACTAAAATGATGGCCATGGTAAAAGCCAATGCCTACGGTCTGGGAAGTTATGAAGTATCAGAATTTCTACAACATCATCATATAGATTATCTTGGTGTAGCTTACGTTGATGAAGGTGTTGAACTCCGTAAAAAAGGAATTACAACACCTATTATTGTAATGAACCCCGAGCAGCACAGCTATCAAACGATTATAGAGTATAACCTTGAACCTGAAATTTACAGTTTCAGAGTTCTGGAATTATTTTATGAAGCGGTTCAGAAATCCGGATATGACAAGAAATATCCTATTCACATTAAACTGGAAACCGGAATGCACCGACTTGGTTTCAAAGATTTTGAACTGGATCAGTTAAGTGAAACTTTAAGCCAGAAAAATGTAAAGGTACAAAGTATGTTTAGCCATTTATCATCTTCTGATATGCCTGAAGAGAAAGAATTTACTTTGAAACAGCTTGAGATTTTCGAAAAAAATTCAAGCTATCTTATTGAAAAATTAGGATATACTCCTATCCGCCATATTCTGAATTCGGCCGGAATAACAAGTTATAAAGATCATCAGCATGACATGGTGAGAATCGGTATTGGTATGCTTGGAGAATCGGCAGATCCTGAGATTCAGAAGCAATTAAGATCTGTTGTAAGCTTTAAAACCGTAATTTCACAGATATCAACAGTTGAAAACGGTGAATCTGTAGGTTACAGCAGAAGATATAAGGCTGATCATCCTACAAGAATTGCAACGATCCCTGTAGGATATGCGGACGGAATTCCGAGACTGATCGGAAATCAGGTAGGAAACGTTGGAGTAAACAAAACATTAGCGCCCATCGTTGGAAATATCTGTATGGATATGATGATGATTAATGTTGACAATATTCCCAATGTGAAAGAAGGCGATACAGTAACTGTTTTCAACGCCAAACCAAGTTTAAAAGAATTTGCAGGCTACTGCAAAACGATAACCTATGAAGTATTAACCTCCATTTCTCCCCGGGTGAAACGGATTTATATAAAAGATTAATTATGAGAAAAATCCTGATTCTGCTTTTCATATTCCCACTGCTATTGATCCATTCTCAGGTAAAAAAAAATTTGGTGATTCCGAAAAATCCAAAGATAGGACTGTCACTTGCAGGTGGTGGGGCCAAGGGTTTTTCACATGTCGGAGTTCTTAAAGTTTTGGATTCGTTGGGAGTGAAAGTCGACTATATCTCCGGAACAAGTATGGGAGCTATCGTAGGTGGATTGTATGCTGCAGGCTATTCCGGAAAAGAAATTGAAAAAATAGTCATGGATACGGATTTCTATTCTTTAATTATGGATCCGAAATCAAGGCAGGAAGCCAGCTTTTTCAATAAATCTGTAGACAAATATCTTTTATCCATTCCGCTTAAAAATGGAAAAATCACACTTCCCTCCTCTATCAGTACCGGACAGAGAAATGTTTATCTTCTGAAAGAACTTTTTAAGAACGTTTCCAATATTGAGGACTTTTCCAAAATGCCAATCCCCTTCTTATGCGTTGCTACCAATCTGGAAAGCGGCAATATGCAGATTTTTGAAAAAGGAGATCTGGTGCAATCTATCATGGCGAGTTCCGCATTCCCTTCTTTAATGGATCCTGTTAAAATAGGTGACAGTATTTATATTGATGGCGCCATGACGGTAAACTACCCCTCAAAACCTTTAAAGGACAAAGGAATTGATATCGTCATCGGTGTGGACCTTAATCAGGATCTATCAAAAAGAGAAGATTTAAATAATATTATATCCATTCTGAACCAGGTCATTGATTTTGGAATAAAGAAAGATACCAGAAAGCAGTATAAATACACAGACATCAATATAAAACCCAACCTTAAAGGAATGTCTGCTACAAGCTATGATGAAAAAAAGAAAATTCTGGATAGCGGCTATGTAGAAGGATTAAAATATTCTCAGGTGCTGGACCAGCTTCCAAAACGGCCATTTGACCGTCTAAGACAGCGCATAAACCCAATTTATTCCAATGTATATAAGATAGACAGCATTTCCATTGAAGGAAGTAAGATCTACGGAAAAAACTACACTCTGGGAAAAATGGGATTACGCCTTCCCTCTCTGCAGACCTATGGAAGCATTAATAAAATGATTGATAAACTGGTTGCCACAAACAATTATAAATTTATCAATTATGATATCGTTCAGGAGAATGATGCCAACTATCTGAAGCTTTACGTGACTGAAGATGATGCCCGCCATTTTTTAAAATTCGGACTTCATTATGATGAAGTTTTCAAAACAGGACTTCTTTTGAATTACTCTGCAAAGAGACTTTTATTTAAAAACTCAAACCTTTCCCTGGATATTGTTGTAGGTGACCGTTTGAGATATTATCTGAATTATTTTATAGATAATGGATATATTCCAGGATTTGGTCTTTATTCATCAGGAATGAGCTTTGATATAAAGAATGTCGATAATTATGCAGTAGACCGCTGGGAATGGCTCAGAAATGAAGCTTATTTACAGTCTACATGGAAAGATAAATTTGCAATTGGCGGTGGTATCAGCCATGATTACTTCAAAGCAGAAAACAGCAATGGTGACAACAGACGCTATAGCCGTTTTTTAAATCCGTATGTATTCATTAAAACCGATACTCAAGATGATAAAGAATTTCCAACCAAAGGGGTTTATTTTGCTGCAGAAGGAAAGGTTATTGACCTTTTAAAATCTGAAGTAGACAAAAGAATCATTCAGATCAAGGCAGACCTTAAGCTTAATATCCCTCTTGGCAAGCAATTCAGTTATCGTCTTAACCTATTCGGAGGACTTACTATTGGAGAAAACCTCCCCGCCTTTTACCAATTCAGATTAGGAGGCATTTTTGAACAGAATCTGATTAATTTCAAAAGCTTTGGTGGATTTTATTTCGCCCAGCTTTATACAAATAATGTGATACTGGCATCTAACGATATCCAGTTTAAGTTTAACAAAAACTATTTCATCAGTGGAAATTTCAGCTTTGCTAACTTATCAAACGATATCAAGTTTGAAGATGCAGTTAAAGTAAATTATAGCTCACTGGGAATAACGGCAGGTTACAAATCTCCTTTCGGGCAGATAAAAGTAAACTTCAGCCACTCACTTAAAAATAACCAAAAAGGTATATTCAGTGTTATTTTAGGACACTGGTTTTAAAAAAAATGATACAGTTCTTTTACGAAAACTTACCAGAGTCGGTAAGTACAGATTACAAAAAATGGCTGGAAGATCTTATTCTTTCAGAAGGAAAAAAGCTTGGAGAAATCAATTACATTTTCTGTGATGATGAATATCTTCTTAAGATCAATCAGGATTATTTACAGCATGATTATTATACAGATATTATCACTTTTGATTATGTAAAAGGCAAGACAATAAGCGCTGAGATTTTCGTATCTTTGCAGCGCATTTCTGACAACGCCTCTACCCTTTCCCGAGATTATGAAGAAGAATTAAGAAGGGTTTTAGCCCATGGAATTTTACACCTTGCAGGCTATAAAGACAAGACGGAAGAGGAAGAAAAAGAGATGCGGAGAATGGAAGATCTGTACTTAGAGAAATACAGGAATTTATAGATTTAAAATTGAACAATCACTTAAAGTTCCATATCTAAAGTACTCTGTTCTAGCAACAATATTAGTTTACCTAGAGTGCATTCTCCAAAAATGTTTCACGTGAAACATTAGTTATAAAGATAAGGTTTAAAGCTTAAAACAAGCGAGATAAAAATGATTTCAGAAATATATGATGTGATAGTAGTAGGTGCAGGACACGCAGGTTGTGAAGCTGCAGCCGCAGCAGCTAACCTCGGTTCAAAAACACTACTTATTACAATGAATATGCAGACCATCGGACAGATGAGCTGCAACCCGGCAATGGGCGGAATCGCAAAAGGACAGATCGTAAGAGAGATTGATGCAATGGGAGGATATTCCGGAATTGTGGCAGACAAATCTGCTATTCAATTCAAGATGCTAAATCTTTCAAAAGGTCCTGCGATGTGGTCTCCGAGAACCCAAAATGATAGAATGCTTTTTGCCGAAGAATGGCGCTTAGCATTAGAGAATACTCCCAATCTTGATTTCTTTCAGGATATGGTAAAACAATTGATTGTTGAAAATAATAAAGTAGCCGGAGTGGTTACTTCTTTAGGAATTGAGATCAAAGCAAAATCTGTAGTTCTTACTAACGGAACTTTTCTTAACGGATTAATTCACGTTGGAGACAAACAATTAGGCGGAGGAAGAATGGGTGAACCAAGAGCATTTGGAATTACAGAACAATTGGTCACTTTAGGTTTCGAAGCAGGAAGAATGAAAACAGGTACTCCACCAAGAGTAGACGGAAGAAGTTTGGATTATTCAAAAATGGAAGAACAGAAAGGAGATGAAAATCCTCAAAAGTTCAGCTATCTTGATACTCCAAAACTAACAAAACAATTAAGCTGTCATATTGTATATACCAACGAAACGGTACACGATATTTTAAGAGAAGGTTTTGACAGAAGTCCAATGTTCAATGGAACGATTCAAAGTTTAGGTCCAAGATACTGCCCAAGTATAGAAGATAAAATCAATCGTTTTGCAGAGAGAAACAGACACCAGCTTTTCGTAGAACCGGAAGGATGGAAAACTGTAGAAATTTATGTAAACGGATTCAGCTCTTCTCTTCCTGAGGATGTACAGATCAAAGCAATGAAACATATTCCAGGATTTGAAAATGTAAAAGTTTTCCGCCCGGGTTACGCTATAGAATATGACTACTTCCCTCCTACCCAATTGAAACATACACTGGAAACTAAATTAATTGATAATTTATATTTTGCAGGTCAGATCAATGGAACAACCGGATATGAAGAAGCAGCAGGCCAAGGTTTAATTGCCGGGATCAATGCTCATAATAAAGTTCACGAAAAAGGAGATTTCATCTTAAACAGAGATGAAGCTTATATAGGAGTATTGATTGATGATTTGATTACAAAAGGAACTGAAGAGCCCTACAGAATGTTTACTTCTCGAGCAGAATACAGACTTCTTTTGAGACAAGATAATGCAGATATCAGACTAACCGAAAAAGCTTTCCAGCTTGGATTGGCAAAAGAAGACAGATTAAGAAAAGTAGGAGCTAAAATATCTGAAAGTCAGGCACTTGAAGAGTTTTTACGAGAAACTTCTTTAAAACCTGGCATTATCAATCCTATTCTTGAATCTATTGAGAGTAATCCTGTAGATCAGGCTTATAGAGCAGCTCAAATCCTTACCAGACCTAATATTACTTTAGAAAAATTGGATGAAATAGACTTTATTAAAGAAGTTTCTTCCCAATATAATAATGAAGTAAGAGAACAAGCTGAGATCAATATCAAATATAAAGGGTATATTGAAAAGGAAAAAGAGAACGTAGCAAAATTAAATCGACTGGAGAATATCAAAATACCAGAAGATTTTGATTACACTAAACTTTCCAGCCTTTCCACAGAAGCAAAACAGAAGATGTCTAACGTACGTCCGAAAACAATTGCACAGGCAGGGAGAATAAGTGGGGTTTCACCATCCGATATAAACGTTTTACTAGTCTATTTAGGACGTTAAAAAATTAATGTTTCACGTGAAACATTAAAAAAAATAAAGCGAAAATTAAGCTATTTATGAGGCTATACCAATCTCTGAATATCTTAATTTTTTTACATGATAAAAAAGATAACGATTTCAATGAAAATAAAAGATCATTTTCTTTCACAGGAAATATTTGAAATTAAAGAGACAGAAACAAAAGGGGTATTTAAGACCACCCCTATCCCATCCAATATTTCCAGATATTATGAAAGTGAAGATTATATTTCTCATCATCAGGATTCCGGAAGTCTGAAAGAAAAGCTTTATAAATTTCTTCAGTCTTTCAATCTGCAGTACAAAAAAAATATACTGATAGACAGAATAAAAAAAGGATCTAAAGTTCTTGATTACGGATGTGGTGCCGGAGAATTTGTAAAATATATAGAGAATGATTTTGAAACGTTCGGGTTTGAACCAGATGCTGATGCAAGAAAAGCTGCACACGGAAAAATAACCAAAGCTTCAATTTTAGATGACATCAATAAAATTGAAGAAAACAGTTTGGACGCCATTACACTCTGGCATGTATTTGAGCACATAGAAAACCAGGATGAAATGCTAAGCACTTTTCATGGGAAATTAAAAGAAAAAGGAATTCTTGTTATAGCTGTTCCCAACCCTACTTCTTACGATGCAAAACATTATAAAGAATATTGGGCAGCCTATGATGTACCAAGACATATCTATCATTTTTCCAAAAATGGTATGGAAAATTTAATTTCCAAAAAATCAGACTGGAAAATGAGAAAGATCAAACCTTTAGTGCTTGACTCCTATTATATCTCCATGCTCAGCGAAAAATATAAAAAATCACCCTTATTTTGGGCAAAAGCAGTGATCTACGGAACGATTTCGAATGTAAAAGCACTATTTTCGAACGAATTTTCAAGTTTGATATATATTATCGAGAAAAGATAGAAAATCGATTTTTAAGCGGTTTACGGAGGTCAATTTTCGGTATATTTCAACTTTAAAAACAAAAACTCAGGATTATTTATCCTGAGTTTTCTTTTTTTATATCTTTTGCTTTTTTCTAATCTTATATTTTATTAAAAATAAAAATGAAAAAAATGAACTGCATTTTTATTTTAAAAAAACATCCCCTACTCCATTTTGTAAATAAAGACAAGAGAAATTAATTATTTTATTTATCTAATTAAAGTAAAACTTTAATTTCATGTATCATTCTCCCGTCCATCATGAAATTGGATCAAGAAAACAAAAAATAAGGTTTTCGAAAGGAAATTATTATAAAAACAGCAATAATTTCACATCAAAATAAAATAATATACAAGCACTCGAAAAAAGTAAGAAAATTGATTTTAGAGCTATTTATGAAGGTCAATTTTAAGCAGTTTTCTCGAAAAAATAAAAATTTAGGAGTAACATGAAATATTTTTATTCTCAAATCAAAAAATATTTTGTTAGAAAAATAAAAAACAACTACCCTACTCCATCTTATCATTTTCAAAAAAATAAATATATTTTAAAAATATAATTTTAGAAATAAATTTCATGAGAACAATTTCTGCTTAGAATAAATTTAAAAAATGTAGGATGAGAAAAGCGATATTACAAAAAATGTAAATAAATAAAAATTGAAAAAATCATGATAATTTTAATCCATGGAAATAGAAAATCAAAATAACTAAAACACGTAATTAAATTTCTTGAAAAGAAAATTAGTCAATTCATTTTATGGCATTTCACAAATAATTTCAAATATTTCTTTAATATTTTTTATATAAAATCATGATTAAACTAATTTAAATATAGTTTAATTATTGATAAACAGCAAATTACAATACAATCACAATTATGTGAAATAATAAAATTTTTCAAAATTCCTATTCTATCACCATAAAAGTGTATACTAAACAATTTCAGGAACGAAAAAAAAGAAATTAAAAATAAAACTGATCAAAATAATGGAATTTGGAGAATTAAAAGATTTCAAGTCATAGCTCTTAAAATTTATTCAAAAGATCACAGCAGTACTTGTTTCAGCTAACAAAAATATCAGAAATTAAAGCTCAGACCATGTAATAATTTTCATTAAAACACATACCGACTACCAACCAATTCTTTTCAAAATATATATGCTAGTTGTGAAGAGAAAAAACAATTTTAATATTAAATTTCAACGCAAAAGAATGATCATTTATACTGGAAAATTACCTTTAAAACCCAAATAAAATCTCCATTAATTTTAAAATATTCTGATAATAGGTTAGCAAAAAAATATAAGTACCTGAAAGAGAATTAAACCCAACACGTTATAACCTTAAGTTATATCTAAGATATATTGAAAACTCCGATGAATAAAGGATTTTCTTACAATTTTAAGAAAGAAAAAAGCCTGCTAATATAATTAGCAGGCTTCATAATATTTCTTTTTTTCTTATTAATTGTTGATCGCAGCTACCCCTGGCAACTCAAGTCCTTCAAGACTTTCAAGCATTGCTCCACCACCGGTAGAAACATAGCTTACCTGATCAGCATATCCGAACTGCTTAACGAAAGCAACACTGTCTCCTCCTCCTACTAAAGAGAAAGCTCCAAGTCTTGTTGCTTCTGCAATACTCTCACCCAATGCAACAGTTCCTCCAGCAAAGTTTGACATTTCAAAAACTCCAATCGGACCATTCCAAAGAATAGTTCTTGAATTTAACAATACATCATTAAACTGATCTCTTGATTTGTGACCTGCATCAAGACCCATCCATCCTTCAGGGATTGCATAGATATCAACCTCTTTTCTTTCCACATCATTACTAAAACTCTCAGCGATGATGGTATCAGATGGTAAATATACCTTTACTTTGTTTTCTTTAGCTTTTCCTAAAATTTCAAGTGCCAAAGGAATCTTATCTTCTTCTACAAGAGAATTTCCAATTTTTCCTCCTAGAGCCTTAATAAAGGTAAATGCCATACCTCCTCCAATGATCAGATTATCTACTGCAGGAAGAATATTTTCTATAATGGTAATTTTAGTTGAAACTTTAGACCCTCCCAGAATAGCTGTAACAGGTCTTTCACCGCTCTTTAAGACTTTATCAATTGCCTGAAGCTCTCTAGCCATTAGTAAACCGAAATATTTAGTTGACGGGAAATATTGTGCAATGACTGCTGTAGAAGCATGAGCTCTGTGTGCAGTACCAAAGGCATCATTTACATAAGCGTCTCCAAGCTTAGAAAGTTTCTCAGCGAATGCTGCATCTCCTTTTTCCTCTTCATTATGAAAACGAACATTTTCCAATAATAAGATCTCCCCGGGTTTCAGATCTGCAGCAGCCTGCTCCGCTTTCTCCCCGATACATTCATCCACAAACTTTACTTCTTTTCCTAAAACAGAAGAAACTTCGCCAACAATATGTTGAAGAGAAAATTCATCTTTCACTTCCCCTTTAGGTCTTCCAAGGTGTGTAATTAAGATGACAGAACCACCATCATTAAGGATCTTCTCCACTGTCGGTTTCACAGCAACAATTCTTGTATTGTCTGTCACCTTCAGCTGATCGTCCTGAGGAACATTGAAGTCCACTCTTACCAGAGCTTTCTTGTCTTTAAAATTGAAATCATTGATTGTTTTCATACGTAGATTTATTTTTTTCCAAGTCTTATGAAATCCCTTGAGCCAGATTCCGGGTTGCATTTCCGCAAATCCCGCCAGGACAATTTCAGGAAACTCATTGAATTTTCGTTTCACAAATGTAAGGTTTTAAACTTTTTCAACACTTTGATTAAAATAAAAGTTTTCAAAAACTTTCCCCGAACCCAATCACCCATTAATCAACAATTTTTTCTCTTATAAAAAAAAGAATAATGTAGTTGTTGTTGAGTGTTGTTAGTTTCGGGGATAAGTTTTAGGCTAAAAATTGATAACATTCAACTTTTATACAATTCATATTTAACTCACAATATAAATCCTTGTAAACCCGCTATTTCACATAGTTATTAACAAATGTTGGTAAGTTTGAAAGGAAGCGGTTATTAGTTATTTTATTATGGAAAAAGCTGGGGATAGATGAAGAAAACATCTGGAAAGTTGTGGTAAAAGTTTGAGGAAAGAATTTCTATTACGAAATAAATTGATCTTTAAAAATAGAAAGTTGATAAAAGTTTTCCACAGTTATTCACATACCTTTTCACAATTAACTCAGGGTTTACTAACACGAATTGTTATTATTCTTACCTTTGTAATGAAATAGAATCTAATAAAGCTTAATAAGAGTATTATGAAAAGAAAAATTGCTATCGCAGCGGACCATGCAGGCTATGAATATAAGGAGATTGTTAAGAACTATCTTTCAGAACGTTTTGAAGTACAGGATTTTGGAACGTTTTCCACAAACAGTGTGGATTATCCGGACTTTGTACACCCTGCTGCAACCTCTGTTGAAAACGGAGAAAACGAGCTTGGAATTCTGATCTGCGGAAGCGGAAACGGGGTACAGATCACTGCGAACAAACATCAGAAAATAAGATGTGCATTGTGCTGGATGCCGGAGATTGCAACCCTGGCAAGACAGCATAATGATGCCAACATGATTTCAATGCCGGCGAGATTTATATCAAAGGAACTGGCGATTGAAATTGTAGATAAATTTCTTTCAACAGATTTCGAAGGTGGAAGACACCAGAACAGAGTTGACAAAATTGCAGTTTGCTAAAATAAATAAGGCTTGTAAATCTCATTACAAGCCTTATTTATTTTTTATTCGTACATTTGCAGTGTCCAATAGAAATTACACTCTATTATTCTCCAAAGCCTTTCTTATATTTGAAACATATTTAATAGAAGGTTTTTCTCTTTTCTTCTCAAGAATTGTATTAAATTTATACAAAACTAAAGCTCCCGTTCTAAGTAAACTGAAAGATAATTTCTGATGATGTACGGAAAGAATCTAATGATGAAATTGAATAACCTTATATATAAGGAATGAATGAGGAAGATTTAGAAAAAGGTCTTATTTGAACTAAGACTAAAACAATTAAAAAGAAATTTAAAATGCCAAAAAAAAGAAAATATATAAGTCATAAAAATGATTTAAAACTAATGGAAATCGGAAGACTGATTCTCCGTTTTATGAATGCTAATTCATCCAAAATTTATAATTATAAGCAGATCGCTGACGGAATAGATTATAAAAATCCAAGACAAAGAGAACTTGTCATCCAGGCACTGCATAAACTTCAGGGATCCGAAAAGATCAAAGAAGTAGAAAAAGGAAAATATATAGTGAACCTGAAAATTGCAGGAACACTTACCGGAATTATTGACTTCAACCAAAGTGGAAATGCTTACGTGAATGTGGAAGGAATGGAAGATGATGTCTTCGTTCACGCCAAAAATGTGAAGGATGCACTGCAGGGAGATAAGGTTCTTATTATAACTTATCATTATAAAGGAAAGAAATTGGAAGGCTCAGTTTTAGAAGTTTTAGAACGTAACAGAACTGAATTTGTAGGAACATTTCAGAAGGTTGCTCATAAGGATTTTGGGTTTGTGGTTTGTGATAAAAAATCAATCAACACAGATATCTTTATTCCAAGAGGGAAATTTAGTACCGCTGAAGATGGTGATAAGGTCATTGTAAAAATGACAGAATGGAGACCGGGAGATAAAAATCCGGAAGGTGAAATCATTCAGGTGCTGGGTGCTCCGGGAGAACATGAAACAGAGATCCATTCTATTCTTGCGGAATACGGACTGCCTTATGAATTTCCATCAGAAGTGGAAGCGGATGCAGATAAAATAGACAGAAGTATTACGGATGAAGAGGTTACAAAGCGCTGGGATATGCGTAATATCTGTACATTTACAATTGACCCTAAGGATGCGAAAGATTTTGATGATGCTTTATCCATAAGAAAACTGGAAAATGGAAACTGGGAAATCGGGGTTCATATTGCAGATGTATCTCATTATGTAGTTCCGGGAACTATGCTGGATGATGAAGCGTATAAGAGAGCAACTTCGGTATATCTTGTTGACAGGGTCGTGCCGATGCTGCCGGAGGTATTGAGTAATGATGTTTGTTCTCTTCGTCCAAATGAAGATAAATATACTTTTTCTGCCGTTTTTGAACTGAATGATAATGCAGAAATTCAGAAACAGTGGTTTGGAAGAACAGTTATTCATTCAGACAGAAGATTTACCTATGAAGAAGCTCAGGAACGTATCGAAAGCGGACAGGGAGACCTGGCAGAAGAAATCAATACGCTTGATAAGTTAGCTAAAATTTTACGTCATGAACGTATCAGAAGAGGTGCTATTACTTTTGACAGAAGTGAGGTAAGATTCAATCTTGATGAAAATAACGAGCCAATTGGTGTTTACTTTAAAGTAAGTAAAGACTCCAATCACCTGATCGAAGAATTCATGCTTTTAGCCAATAAAAAAGTATCGGAATTTGTCTCATTGTCAAGAAAAGGTGAGATCACCAACAATACATTTATTTACAGGGTTCATGATGATCCGGATCCGGCAAAATTAGAATCTTTGAGAGATTTTGTAGCTACTTTCGGATATAAAATGAATCTTGCCAATACCAAAAAGGTTGCAGAATCCTTGAATAAACTTCTTCATGATGTGAAAGGCAAAGGCGAAGAGAATATGATCGAAACCCTTGCGATGAGAAGTATGAGCAAAGCGGTATATTCTACAGAACCAATTGGTCATTACGGTCTTGGTTTCGAATATTACAGCCACTTTACCTCTCCTATCCGCCGTTACCCGGATTTGCTTGCACACCGTCTTCTTCAACATTATCTGGACGGGGGGAAATCTCCAAACAGAGGTGAGCTTGAAGACAAAGCAAAACATTGCAGTGCGATGGAAAGACTGGCAGCAGATGCGGAAAGAGATTCTATCAAGTTTATGCAGGTGAAGTTCATGGAAAAACATCTTGGAGAAACTTTCAAAGGAGTGATTTCCGGAGTGGCAGAATTCGGTTTCTGGGTTGAAATTCCTGAAAACGGTGCTGAAGGTCTGATCAAGCTTAGAGATCTTGTAGATGATTCATATATGTATGATGCAAAAACTCACGCAGTATACGGAATAAGACATGGAAACAAATACCAGCTGGGTGACGAGGTTCAGATCAAAGTGGTAAAAGCGAATCTTATTCAGAAGCAGCTTGACTTCAAGATTGTGGAATAAAGAAAAAGGTCTTTAATAAGACTGTAGATAAAATTATAGAAAAAAGGCTGAGATGTTACTGAACACTCAGCCTTTTATTTTTTAAGTAAAAACTTTTGAATAAACTCTCTCCTCTCCTATTTCCTTAAAAATTTCAGATTAAACTCTCCTTAAAATCCACTTGATATATCACAACTTTATTGAATAATTAAATCATAAAGTATAACTTTGTATAAAACGAAATGAATTTTTATTCATTTTTAAATACCACTTAATGCTAGAACTTGTACTATCTGCCATCATATTAGGATTTATGCTGAGCCTGGTTTTTATAGGACCCATCTTCTTCCTTTTAATTGAAACCAGCTTTTCCAGAGGCCCAAAGCATGCCCTTTCGCTGGATCTTGGAGTGATTACTGCAGATTTATTATGTATTGTAGCGGCCTATTATGCCAGTACAGATATTGTAAGTTTAATAGATAAACACCCTGGTTTTTACAGGATTACCTCCATTCTTATTTTTATCTATGGGATTGTGATGCTGGTTACCAAAACCAAAATGCATTTGCCCGGCGAAGAAAGAATCATTGGTCAAAATTATTTTAAAACATTTTTCAACGGTTTTTTCTTTAATCTTTTAAATGTTGGAGTCATCCTTTTCTGGCTGGTAACGGTAATTTCCGTAAGGAATCAATATCCGGACACCAGCAGTTTTATTTTATATATAGGCATAGTACTGGCCACTTACCTTTCAATAGATCTTGCCAAGATATTTCTTGCTAAGCAGTTTCACGATAAATTAACACAAAAACTGGCCAACCAAATAAGAAGAGTTGTTGGCTGTATCCTTATTATCTTCAGTTTCTTTATTTTCCTGCAGAGTTTTAAAAAGTTCAACCAGTTTGAAAAACAACTTGAGGAAGCAGAGAAAAAAGAAGTAAAATATCAAAAAACAAAATGAAAAAAATGATCTTTCCAAAGTCTCTTAAAAAAGGAGACAAAATAGCTGTTATTTCCCCTGCAGGAGCGGTAGATGCCTCTCAACTGGAAAAAGGAATAGAAATGATTAAAAGTAGAGGTTTTGAACCCATTCTTGGGGAGCATCTTTACACCAAGTTTTCAAACGGATACAATTACGCCGGAACAGAAAAGGAAAGAATAAAAGATATTAACTGGGCTTTAAACGACAAAGAAGTTGGGGCTGTATGGGCTTCCAGAGGAGGTTACGGATGCCAGCATCTGATTCAGCACCTGAAGTTGAAAAACTTTACAGAAAACCCGAAATGGTACATCGGATATTCTGATAATACAGTAATTCAAAGCTATCTGTTGAAAAAAGGTTTTGTTTCTATCCATGGGCAGACCATCAAAACATCCAGTTTTGGAGTTACAGATGAAAGCTATGATCTGATTTTTGACATCCTGAAAGGGAAAACGCCAAAATACAGTCTGCAATCTCACCAATTTAATAAAGAAGGGAATATTGAAGGAGAACTGGTTGGAGGTAATTTAGCCCTTATTTATGCCCTTTTAGGAACCAAATATTCTTTTGACTTTAAGGACAAGATTTTGTTTATCGAAGATATCGGAGAAAATTTCTATGCGCTGGACCGTATGATTATGAGTCTGGAGCTTGCAGGTGTCTTCAGTAAGATCAAAGGATTGATCGTTGGAGGAATGACCAATATGGGCGATGAAAAGGAAAATAAAAGCTTTGAAGAAAGCTTTGATGAATTTGCATACAAGCTGATCTCAGATAGAATTTCAAAGTATAATTTCCCTGTTGCATTTGCTTTTCCTAATGGACATATTAAGGACAACAGACCCCTTTTAATTGGTGGAAATGTTAAAATGAAGATTGGTGCTAAAGTAAAAATAGATTTTTAAAATACCACTACTCTCCTATCTCCAAACTCTTAAATACAGAATATGGCTCACCATAACGATTTTGGAAAAATAGCAGAAGATATGGCCGTTGATTATCTTCAGAAAAACGGGTATAAAATCCTGGTCAGAAATTTCCGTTTTCAAAAAGCAGAGATTGATATCATTGCTGAAAAAGATAATGTTATTATTGTAGTGGAAGTGAAAGCCAGATCTACGGATTTTTTCATTCTTCCGCAGGAAGCCGTTACCAAAACCAAGATAAAATCTATTGTTTCCGCAGCCAATCACTATTTGGAGGAATTCAATAAAGAGAACGAAGTCAGATTTGATATCATTTCCGTTCTTCCCGATGAAAATAAGAACTTAATTATTGACCATATCAAAGATGCTTTTCAGGCCTTTGATGCCAATTAATAAATCAATATTATGAAGACAATATTAATCACCGGAGCTACTTCCGGTATAGGTAAATCCACAGCAGAGCTTCTTGCAAAACAAGGAAACAGAATTATTATCTGTGGAAGAAGAAGTGAGGTACTGGAAGCTGTAAAATCTGAGTTATCTCAATATACCGAAATATTTAGTTTAAAGTTTGATGTGAGGAATCTCGAAGAAGTGGAAACCGCTATCAATTCGCTTCCGGAAAACTGGAAAGAGATTGATGTTCTGATTAATAATGCAGGGAATGCTCACGGATTAGATCCTCTTTCAGCAGGTAAGACGGATGACTGGGATTCTATGATCGACGGAAATGTGAAGGGATTACTCTATGTTTCCAAAATGATTATTCCAATCATGAAAACTAAAAACTTAGGTCATATTGTAAATATAAGTTCTGTAGCAGCAAGACAAACTTATGCTAATGGAGTAGTGTACTGTGCAACGAAAAAAGCAGTAGACGTTATTTCCGAAGGTATGAGACTGGAACTTACTGAGTTTGGGATCAAAGTAACCAATATTCAGCCTGGAGCTGTAGAGACAGACTTCTCTTTGGTAAGATTCAAAGGCGACAGCGAGAAGGCTTCAACGGTATATGCAGGTTATGAAGCTTTAAAAGCAGAAGATATTGCAGATGCTATTGCCTATTGTGTAAATGCGCCAAAACATGTTACCATTTCAGATATGACCATCTACCCAAGTGCTCAGGCAGAACCAAGAACGATTTATAGAAAATAGTCCAAAATAATGGATTAAATTTGCAGAATATTACAAGCAATTTTGCCTTTTGCAATGTTGCAGTTTAGCTTAAAACAAAAAAATGAAAATTCTATATCTGGAAACCTCTTCCAAGAACTGTTCGGTAGCTGTATCAGACAATGAAAAACTATTGTGCGTATGCGAAGAAGTTTCTGAAAACTATAAGCAGTCTGAAAGCCTTCATACCTATGTGGAATGGGCATTGGAAGGAGCAGGGATTTCACTTAAAGAAATCGAAGCGGTCTCTTTAGGAAAAGGACCCGGATCTTATACAGGTTTAAGAATCGGTGCTGCTTCAGCAAAAGGATTTTGTTATGGACTTAAAGTTCCTCTTGTTGCTGTAAATTCTCTTGAAAGCATGATAGAGCCTTTTTTAGGCAGTAACTATGATTTTGTAGTGCCATTAGTTGATGCTAGGAGAATGGAGGTGTATACGGCCGTTTATGACGCTCATACGGGTAAAGAAGTGTTGCCAACTGAAGCAAAAATACTGGATGAAACTTCTTTTGAAGAATTCAGAGATAAAAAAGTATTATTTGTAGGCGATGGTGCCAAGAAGGCAAAAGAAATACTGAATCTCCCTGATGCCGTTTTTAATGAGAATGTTTATCCTTCTTCTCAATATCTTATCAGGAAAACACTGGAAAAAATAGAAAACAGGGAATTTGAAGATATGGCTTATTTTGAGCCTTTTTATCTCAAAGATTTCCATGGAGTAAAGAAAAAGAAAAGCGAAGAATAACTCTTCGCTTTTTTTTATTTTATTGTGGTCTCGGTGGAGACTTAGATGCTGGCTTGTTGTCGTTTGGTTTTTTGTCTTTTTGCTGTGGAGCAGGTTCTGTGATGTCTTCCAGTTTCTGTACTTTTCCGTTGTTCATTTGTGGAATACCTGTTCCATTAGGTCTATCAGGCTGTTGCGGGACAGGATTTCCTTTAGTATCCGTTGCCTGGAAGCTGAGGTCACTTTTCAGGTAATTCAGCATTTCTTTAGCTCTAACGCCTTCGGCAGTTTTAGAATAATTCAGGGCAATCTGTTCAAGCTGCAGAATCATGACTTCTTTTCCACTGGATTTTCCTGCATTGAAAGCATTGAGCAGATATAATTTAGGAACCAGTGCATCTTTAGGGAACTTCTGAATAGTCTGATCTATGATATCCTTACTTTCTGCAAATTTTTCAGATTCAAACAGGGCATAGGCCTTTTTATATTCATTTTCAACTTCTTCTGTTGATTTTACGAAAGTTTTGTTTTTAGGATTTCTGGCAAACTCAGCATAAGAAGTATATGGATAATCCGTTAATAGAATTTGTTTTGCTTTTTCAGATGCCTGTGGATTTTTTTCATAATTCATGGCAAAAATCTCATATAATGCCTGAAGCATTACTTTCTCTTCCGGTTTTACATCTACAAGGTCGTACAGCGTTTTGGTAGCTAGGGGAGTGTTGGTAAAATAGTTCTGATACATGATTCCCAAGCCTAAAGAAGCGGTGTCTCTGTCTTTTTTTAACTGAGATAATTTACCCTGATCTGTAGGAATCTGTTCAATATAATAATCCGGTTCAAAACGTCTTGGGTTAGGAGCAGAAGTTACCCCCAATGCCTCATTTTTCATATCCTCAATAGAAGCCATTTTCTTCGAATAACGCCAGTTATCAGCAAGTGCACGGTCTCCCCATACTTGCTTAAACGTAGATGTACCTTTACTTACTGTTCCGGTATTGCTGAAGTAAAATGATTTTGTAGTCACTCCAAAATCTTCAAAAGCATTGGCAGAACCGTTGGCAAAAATAGAATTGGCACCATAATCTCCTGTATCAAATCCTTTGCTCCTTTCAGCACGTTTTCTTTCCAGTTCTTCTTTTTCTTCTTTAATCTTTAGTTTGGCAATATATTTTGTAAAATAATCTGTTTTCTGCGTATTATCCATCTTGGCTAAAGAAAGAATACTGTCATTCTTTTTGATCAGATAGTAGTTTTTGGAAATCTTTTTAATGTATTCGGATTGGTCTTTTAATAAGATTTTTGAAGGCTCATATGTCATTACGGCAAGTGCAGAATCATAATAGCTTCCTGCACCGATATAATCATTCTTTTCCAGATAGCTTTTTCCAATTTCGTAATAAGCCAATCCACGGATTTGAGGATCAGAAACCTTTTCAAACAGAGATTTTCTGAAGAACTGCTGGGCTTCATCTTTTTTTCCGGCTTTGTTGGCCATTAAACCCAAAGCGTAATAAAATTCATTCTTTCTGGATCCGTAAGTTCCTTTCTTACTGATGCCTTCCAGATAGTTCTTTGCTCCTGCATAGTCTCCTTTACCATTAAAAGTTTTGGCAATAGCGATTTGGGATTTTACTTCAAATTCAAAATCATTAGCATATTTATAAGCTGCTGTGTAGCTTTCTCTTGCTTTATCATTCTGACCCAGGTTTTCAAGAACCTGTCCTCTCAAATAAGCAATTCTGCTCTTTAACTTTCTATTGCCGTTCAGCTCGAAAGCATCATCAAGCTCTTTTGCCGCTTCTTCTTTTTTACCTGCGTCAAGCAGAGATTCAGAATAATAAATGCTCAGCAGTTTTGCATAACTTTTATTGATATCTTCTCCCTTAAGCTTGGCAAAAGTCTCATGAGCTCTGTGATAATCTTTAATTTTATCATAAGCGAGACCCTGATAAATTCTTGCCAGTGGAATTCTCTTATCATCTTTCATGTGGGTGAAAACATAATTAAGAGCATCCAGTGCTTCCAGTGATTTACCACGATAAATTCTTGCCTGGGCAAGGATCATATAAGCATCAAAAATGGTCTTGTTTTTTTCTTCACCGTTTCTGGTTACAGAATATTTATTAATTGCTTTTAAAGCTTTTGCTTCCGCAATTTCAAGCGTAGTTGCTCCTTTGCCTTGTTCGCCATCGGGTCTTGCAGGGCCATTTCCAGAAGGTCCGCCAGGCCGGGTAGGAGCCCCGGAATCACCTCTTCCAGAAGGTCTGTTGGCTACTTCAGCCATCTTCATAGAATTTTCGGCAAAAGCTTCTGACTGTCCAAGATCACTTCCTAAAGGCTGGTCTTCATAGGTCAGAATGGAAATATAAGGTGCATAAAAATTGTCTTTATGCCCTTTGTCTCTGGTCGTAAACTCACTGTTCAATGCGTCTTTAGCATTAAAAAGAGTGTTGTAGTATGTGGAAAATCCTTTCAATAGTTTTGATCGCTGCTCCGGCTTCTTTGTTTTCGTAGCACAGGAAGCAACAAGACAAATGACTAAAAGGAATAATATATTCTTTTTCATTATTCAATATAACTCGCTAATCTTCTATTTATTATCAGCTGTTTGATGATTTTGTAAAAATAATAAAATTTTATAATGAATAATATTTATATTTCTTGCGGAAATATTTTATTTCTTCTTTATCTGATATTTGTAACTTCAATAATTGATTAAATCAGAGAGGTTTCTTTCAATATTTTGTAAACAAGGTGGGTAGGAAGTCCCATAATGGTATAAAAACTTCCCGTAAGCTTGGTGATTTTTGCCATTCCAAGCCATTCCTGAATACCATAGCTGCCCGCTTTATCGAAAGGTTTATAATGTTGAATGTAATAGTTTATTTCCTCATCCGAAAGCTCATCAAGGGTGACATCGGCTACATCAGTTTCTGTAAAAATTTTATTTGCGGTTTTGATGGTAATTCCGGTATAAACCTGATGCGTTCTCCCCGAAAGACTGCGAAGCATTTTAAAGGCATCATCTTCATCTTTAGGTTTTCCAAGAATCTGATCATCAACAGCCACTACAGTATCAGCAGTTAAAAGAACTTCATCTGCTTCAAGGATTCTAAAAGCATCTGCTTTTAGATCAGAAAGATAAGCAGCTGCTTCCTCTATCTTGATATTTTCCGGAAGAATTTCCTCACAGTCTATTTTCACAACTTCAAATTCAAAACCAAGGCTAGACAGAAGTTCTTTTCTTCTTGGCGATTGTGATGCTAAAAGTAATTTCATACCGTTAATTATACAGATTGAGTATTATCGTCATGCCAGTTCCCCTGAACTTTCATCACCTGTTCTATCACATCACGTACTGCACCTGTTCCTCCTTTTTTCGGAGAAATATAATCGGAAATACCTTTTACTTCAGGAACTGCATTTTCAGGACATGCTGCAATAGCCGAACTTTCCATAATATGAATATCCGGAAGATCATCTCCCATAGTCAGAATTTCTTCATTTTTAAGATTGTATTTCTTCTTAAAATCCTCAAAATCCTCAATTTTATTGTGAGATTTCGGATAATAATCTTTGATACCCAAATAGTTGATTCTGTGTTTTACCATTTCATCATTTCCTCCTGTAATAACACCTATCAGATAATTATTTTTTAATGCTTTTACTACTGCATAGCCATCCAGAACATTCATTACCCTGCACATATTTCCTCCCGGAAGAAGATAAACACTTCCGTCTGTGAAAACTCCGTCTACATCAAATACAAATGCCTTAATATCTTTTAATTTCTCTTTATAACTCATACATTTTCTGAATAGAATGATTCATTGTTTTATAAATTTCGAGACTTTCGTCTTTTAATAACTCTTCATGCAGTTGTAAGATCCGTACATCATTTCTCACTGCAGGTCCGGTTTGTGCCAGTTTAGGTTCAATTTCATGAATTTTCTGCACCGTTTCATCAATCAGGGGTAAAAAATAATCAAAAGGAATATCCTGGGAATCTGAAATTTCTTTAGCCCTTGAAAAAAGATGGTTCACAAAATTACAGGCAAAAACAGCAGTCAGATGAATATATTTTCTTTTTTCATGGCTGCTTTCCATAACCTTTTCTGAAATTTGGGAAGCGAGATCAAGTAATATTTTCTGATCTTCTTTATTCTCTGCCTCTACAAAAAACGGAATTTTTTCATATTCCAGTTCTTTGGATTTTGAAAAAGTCTGTAAAGGGTATAAGCTGGATTTCCTGTATTCACCGGAAAGCGCTTCTTTTGGAAGGGATCCCGATGTATGGGCTACCAAACTGTCTTTTTTGGTAATGATCTTCGAAACTTCTTCCACAGAATTATCACTTACACAGATGATATAAAGATCTGCCTCTTCCAGATGATCTATGGAATAAGGAATTTTTAATTCTTCAGAAATTTTACTTAATTCTTTTTCGTTCCTGCCAAAAATCTGGGCCAGGGGAATGCTTTTCAAAGTGAAAGCTTTTGCCATATGATAGGCAACATTTCCGGAACCGATTATTACAATTTGCATATAACAAATATAAGATTTTAAGCTGAGAGGGAAAAGGAAGATGATTTCTGAAATAGGATACCTGAATACAGGCACGTTTATTGCGTAACTGTCTCATATTATTTTAATTTTTAATCTGAAAATTGAATTTTTAATTTAACTTTCAGTTATTTTTGTAATCCAAAACAGTGAAAGCATCTTATGAAGATTAAGGACGCGGAGATTATTGCGTTGATGCAGAATCCACGGACCCAGGATAAGGGAGTCCGGGCCTTGATGGATGCCTATCAAAGCAGATTGTATTGGCACATAAGAAGAATTATTGTGGACGGAGATCTTGCACAAGATACCTTGCAGGAGACTTTTATTAAAGCATATCAGAATTTTCATCAGTTCAAAAATGATAGCCAGTTGTATACCTGGTTGTACAGAATAGCTACCAACGAAGCACTACAGCAGGTCAACAAAATGAAGAAAATGCAGAAAACTGATGAAGATCCGGAGTATCATATGCAGAATCTTGTTGCCGATAATGCAGGAGGAGATGCTGAAGAAATACAGATTTTACTGCAGAACGCTATACAGAGTCTGCCCGAAAAGCAGAAACTGGTATTTACGATGAGGTATTATGATGATTTGCCCTACGAAGAGATATCAAAAATTGTAGATATGTCGGTAGGCACTCTGAAAACAAATTATCATTATGCCAAACAGAAAATAGAAGATTATATTAAAGAAAATTACGAAAGATAATTTTTTGACCCAACAGAGATGAAAGAGTTCGACATAGAAAAACTAGAGCGTAAAAACATTTACACAGTTCCTGATAATATGTTTGAAAATATTCAGGAGAACGTTATGAATGATATAAAGACAAGTAAAAAAGCACCTGTCTTTAAGCTGAATTGGATGTATGCAGCAGCGGCATCACTGGCTTTGATCTTTGGAGCAACATATGTTCTCAATTCAGATAATGAATCTGTGGAAAAAACATTGAGTGCTAAAACAGAATATACTGCTAATAACGGAGAACCAAAGACAGATAGTGAGCAGGCTTATGAAACTTTAAAATCTGATTTAACTTCTGTTGAAAATAATAATCAAACGGTTGAAAATCAAACGGATAAAGATGTTTATGCTTTTAAAGGCGGAGATGAAACTGAAAAAATATCAGAGACACCAAAACCGGTAAAAACAGTAACAAAAAAAGAAGACATACAAATGAATGATTACCTGGATTCTTTTTCTAATTCTGAAATTGCAGAGTTAGCAAGTAATTCAACTCAGGACGTTTATTTGGATATATATAATTAAAAAAGATGAAAAAGATATTATTTGCGTTTTTGATTATTTACGGCTTTGGCTTAAATGCCCAGAGGACGGATTATGACTGGAAAAAAATGGATGCTAAGCAAAGGAAAGAAGTCATCAATAATCTTTCTCCGGAAGAGAGAAAAGATCTCCTCAAGAAATTCAGGAATGATATGATTATGGAAAATCTGAATATAGCTCCTAGTGATAAAGCTGAATTTACACAGTTATACAATGAATATCTGGAAAGCCAGAGACAAATTAAGAAACAGTTTAATTTTGACATTGATCCTGAAACATTATCAGATGAAGAAGCTAAACTAAAATTACAACAAAGTTTTGAGTTGGGAAAAAAACTGTTAGAAGATAGAAAAAAATATGCAGATAAAATGCAGCAGGTAATTCCCTGCCAGAAAGTCTTGAAGCTATTTTATTCCGAGAAAATGATGAGAGATAAAATGAATGAAAGAAACCCTCACGGACATAATAATAATAATGCTTCGGAACCTAAGCAAAACCCATAATAGTTTATTTTTTTAATGTTGGACGGCTCTTACAGATCTTTCTGTGAGAGCCGTTTAATTTTTATTCTAAATCTCTATTTTTGCCAAAAATTAAGAAATGAAAAAATTATTTTTCTTCTTTATGCTCTCATCCTTATGCGTAGCTCAAAAGAAAGAAATAATACAGCTTAAAGATAATATCAAAGACAGAAAGGGGCTTACAAGATCACTCACTTTTATCGATAATAGACCGGATAAAAATATAGGCGCTATTCACGATAAAAAAGACATTGTTGAGCTTACTTTTGCGAATGATGATCTTAAAGGATTTATTGAAAACTGGTTTAAAGAAGATAATAAAACATTAGGAAACAATGATATCGTTCTGATGCTGGAAGAGCTGAAAATTTATGAAGAAAAGGATAGCAACAGAACATTTCCTTATGTGAAAGTGAGAATTAAACTTTCAAGTTTTATTAAAAGAAATGATAAGTATTACTTTATTGGGAGATACAATAATGTGATTGTTTCAAACCCGAATATAACAGTACACCCTTCTATATTCCTGGCCGGCGAGATTGCTGAAATATTCGCTCAATTTATAAAGGCTTCCTATTATCCGAATATTACTCCCGGGTATTTTATCCCTGAAAGTGAAATCAATAGATATGAAGAATATTTAAATAAAGGGTATAAAGCATTTAATAATGAGGCTCTTAAAGATGGAGTTTACACTAGTTTTCAGAAATTTCATAACCAGGAACCTGATCCGGATTATTCTTTAAAAAAGAACAAAAAAGGAAAAGTGGTACAGCTCATCTATAATGACCTTGAAGCTTCTCTTTATAAAATGTACTGTTATGTAGAAAATGGAAAGGCATATAAAACGACACCAGTAGGGTTTGACGAAATGAATAAAGATGCTAAAGGGTTTTACATCTATTCTTCCAGAACTAATCTTTTTGCAGCATCCCAAACCGGAGGATTATTTGTAGGAGCAGTAGCTGGAGGATTAGTAGGAGCATTAATTGGTGCTGCAATTGATTCTTCGTCCGATGCCAATGCAGGAGCAGTTCAGGGTGTTGGATTCAGATCTACCATGGAGTCTAATGTCTATCTTGATTCTTTGACAGGAGGATATGTTTTTGAAAAATAAAACGTTTAAAGATTTATTGGCTGGAAAATAAAGTATTTCTTGCCGGAAAATAAATAAATTGATACAATAAGATAATGAAAGACAATAATCTCTCGCTTTTTTTTATCTTTGCAAATTACAAGATTCTTAAATGAAAAACATACGAAATTTTTGCATAATCGCTCATATCGACCACGGTAAAAGTACCCTGGCAGACCGTCTATTGGAGTACACGAATACCGTTACCCAAAGAGAATTGCAGTCTCAGACGCTTGATGATATGGATTTGGAGAAAGAACGTGGGATTACAATCAAGTCGCACGCGATCCAGATGGATTATGAGTATAAAGGAGAAAAATATATCTTAAACCTTATTGATACCCCGGGACACGTTGACTTTTCTTATGAAGTTTCCCGTTCTATTGCTGCCTGTGAAGGTGCTCTTCTTATCGTGGATGCTGCACAAAGTATTCAGGCACAAACCATCAGTAACCTGTATCTGGCATTAGAAAATGATTTGACGATCATTCCGATTTTGAATAAAATTGACCTTCCATCTGCAAATCCTGAAGAAGTAACCGATGAGATTATGAATCTGATTGGATGCGAATATGAAGATGTATTAAGAGTTTCAGGAAAAACAGGAGAGGGGGTTCACCATCTTTTGGAGCAGATTGTTGAAAGAATTCCTGCACCAGTTGGAAATCCTGATGGTCCGCTTCAGGCTTTGATTTTTGACTCTGTTTACAACCCTTTCAGAGGAATTGAAGCTTATTTCAAAATAGTGAACGGAAGTATTACTAAAAATGAAAAGATCAAATTCTTCGCTACAGGAAAAGAATACGGAGCTGATGAAGTAGGTACTCTGAAACTGAAGCAGGTTCCGAAGAAGACTATCCAGTGTGGAGATGTAGGATATCTTGTTTCCGGAATTAAAGATGCCCGTGAAGTAAAAGTAGGAGATACCATCACTTCTTTTGAAAAGCCGGCTGATGGGCCTATTGATGGATTTGAGGAAGTAAAACCAATGGTATTTGCCGGGATTTACCCAATTGATTCTGAAGATTTTGAAGAATTAAGATTCTCTCTTGAAAAATTAAGACTGAATGATGCTTCTCTGGTTTTCGAGCCGGAAAGTTCTGCAGCTCTTGGTTTTGGTTTCCGTTGCGGATTCTTAGGAATGCTTCACATGGAAATTGTTCAGGAACGTCTTGACAGAGAGTTCAATATGAACGTGATCACAACAGTACCGAACGTTTCTTATTTTGGTTATACTAAAAAAGAACCTGAAGTTCCTATTTTGATCAACAACCCATCTGAAATGATGGATCCTTCAACGATGGACAGAGTAGAAGAACCTTTCATTAAGGCTTCAATCATTACAAAATCTGATTTCGTAGGAGCGGTAATGACTTTATGTATCGAAAAGAGAGGGGAAATCGTTAACCAGAGTTATCTGACATCTGAAAGAGTTGAATTAATTTTCAATATGCCGCTTGCTGAGGTTGTATTCGACTTCTATGACAGGCTAAAATCAATCTCTAAAGGATATGCTTCATTTGATTACCACCCAATCGGATTCAGAGCTTCCAAACTTGTAAAAATGGATATCCTGATCAATGGTGATATGGTAGATGCGTTATCTTCACTGATTCACGATTCTAATGCTTATTACATCGGTAAAAGAATGTGTGAAAAGCTTCGTGAGCTGATCCCTAGACAACAGTTTGATATTGCTGTTCAGGCTGCATTAGGAACAAAAGTTATCGCAAGAGAGACTATTAAAGCCCTAAGAAAAGACGTTACCGCAAAATGTTACGGAGGAGATATTTCCAGAAAGCGTAAGCTATTGGAAAAGCAGAAAGAAGGTAAGAAGAAAATGAAGCAGATCGGTAGAGTAGAAGTACCGCAATCAGCGTTCATGGCTGTATTAAAGCTAAATGATTAATTTATAATTCATTATAAAACAAAACCGCTTCATCAGAAGCGGTTTTTTTATTGATTTATTTTTTACGGGTATATTTTATTTCCATTGTTTTATACTCTTTTCCCGTCTTGGAATCAGGGCCATACATTTCCAGTTTTTGAGTATTATCATCCACAAACGTGAATACTTCTCTGAAATCACAATCTTTGCCAGGTCTTGAAGGATCTGTCATTTTTCCTTTAAATTCAACCGATTTTGTGGAAGCATTCCAGTCACCTTCACTATGCATGATTCCGGTTCCCATATTGTCAATCCATGTACTGACAAATTTCTTCTTTGAATTATCGTATCCTACGATGCTCATCCCCTCAAAAGGCATTCCCATAAAGTCACCTTTGTGATTAGTGATCTGATAACGTCCGCCAAACATCATTTTATTGGTAGCTTCGGATTTACTGATCATAGGTTTTGCTCCATTTTCCATCCACATGGAAGTTTCTCCGTTCCATGTTCCATCAGATTTTGCAAGCATTTTTTGCATTTCCCCCGGAGTTGAGTATGCCATCCAGTCTTTCATAGCCGTTGCTGAATCTACAGGTTTCCACTCAGAATTTGAAGCTGTAGAATCTGTTTTATCAGAACCAGCAGCAGCTGTTGTTTTTCCTTTTTCACAAGCTATTAATAAAAAAGCTGCAGAAAGAATTGTTAATAAATTTTTCATAATTGTTTAGTTTTAAGATGTTTATAATGATAACTTAAAGATAAGAACTTTTATTATAATCAAAATTATTTTTTAATACAGGCATAAATCGTAACTTTGTGTATTCGTAACGCAAATCAATTTATGGAGTCTCCAAAAAAATTACAGGATATAAAAGTGGCTGTAGATGCCGTTATTTTCGGATATTTTGATAAAAAAGATCTTCAGATCCTTCTGATTAAAAGAAATATTGAACCTTTTAAAGGAGGTTGGGCACTTCCTGGAGGACTTGTTCTTGATGATGAAAGTGTAGATGATGCCGTAAAAAGAGAACTTTATGAAGAAGCCGGCATAAAGCCTGATTTTTTGGAGCAACTGTATACTTTTGGTAATCTGGGCCGCGATCCAAGAAACAGAGTGGTTTCTGTGGCCTATCTGGGGCTTGTGAACCCTTCTTATCATGAACTGTTTGCTGATTCAGATGCTGAAGATGCGCAGTGGTTCAGTATTAATAAACTTCCTTCAGTAGCTTTTGATCATAAAACAATCATTGAGACTGCCCTAAAAAGACTTCGTACGAAAATTCAGTACCAGCCGATCGGTTTCAATCTTCTCAATGAAGAATTCCCTTTTTCAGACCTTGAAAATCTCTATAAAACTATTGTCGGACAGGAAATTGATAGAAGAAACTTCCGTAAGAAAATCATGAGCTATGGTCTTCTTAACGAAACCAATAACGTTAAAAAAGAAGGCAGTGGCAGACCTGGAAAGCTTTTTACATTTAATAAAGAAAAATATAAAGAGCTAGAAGAGCAAGGCTTTTATTTTGAAATTAAATAGATTTTTTTAAACACACATTTCACGAATAATTTGGCACTAACTTTCACAAATATCTTGAAGCAAAAAATAGCAGAATATATTCAATAGGAACGGGCTTTAGCCCGTTTTTTATGGACAAATTCCATCGGCTTTAGCCAAAACATATTAAAAATTAGTGTTATTTGTGATCAAAATTTGTGTCTTTAATGTTTAATAGAACTAAATTTTTATAACTGGTAATCAGTTGTTTATATTTATTAGCGTAAAATTAACGCAAATAAATTTGGTTAATAAAATGATATTCTTTTAAATTTGTGTCAAAATAACGCAATCATGAAATACACCCTACAGAATATTACAGAACGATTTCAGAAAAAAGAAAGGATTAAGTTTCTTTTTTTCTGGGGACATACGGCAAAAGATATGGTTACCAAATCATGTTTCAGCCAATGGTTTCCGGGAAGTTTTGAAGAAAACGGGATTACTTATAAGACTGCAGAACATTATATGATGGCAGGAAAAGCCAGATTATTTAATGATCCTGAAACAGAAAAGGAAATCTTAAGTGCAAATACTCCCAATCAGGCAAAAGCGCTTGGTAGAAAAGTAAAAAACTTTAATCCAATACTTTGGGATGAGCATAAATATCAGATTGTAACTCAGGGAAATCTTTTAAAATTCTCTCAAAATCAAAAATTTAAAGATTTTCTTTTATCAACCGGAGATAAAGTTCTGGTGGAGGCAAGTCCCTATGATAGAATCTGGGGAATCGGGATGCTGGAAACAGATAACAGAGCAGAAAACCCTTTATTATGGAACGGAGAAAACCTTTTAGGATTTGCTTTGATGGAGGTAAGGGATGAATTAAGAAGGTAAAAACACAAACCAGACACAGAATAGTATTATGGAAAAAACAGAATTGCACCCACAGATATTTCTGATTGAAGATTTTCTGAATGAAATGGAATGTGATCATTATATCAGTCTTTCAGAGGAAAAAGTTTTTGAAGAAGCAAAAATCAATGTATTCGGACGCCAGCAGATGAATAAAGGGATCAGAAATAATGACCGGCTGATGATTTTCGATACTACACTGGCTGAAGAGCTTTTCAACAAGGCTGCAGTATTTCTGCCTCAGGAACACGATGGATATCAACTTCTTAACTTTAATGAAATGCTCAGGGTTTATAAATATGCTCCCGGACAACAATTTAAAATGCACAGAGATGGAAGCTATATCAGAAATGAGAAAGAGAAAAGTTTCTACACTTTTATGATTTATCTGAATGATGATTTTGAAGGTGGAGAAACAGAATTTGAAAACCTGTTTACAGTAGCTCCAAAGAAAGGAACAGCACTTATTTTTCATCATCCTTTAAGACATGAAGGAAAAACCCTGATTAGTGGATTGAAATATGTTTTGAGAACAGACGTCATGTATTCAAAAGTATAAATCATCCATATAAAAGAAAGGCATTACTATGTCTTGTTTAATTAGCGTAATATTAACACAAATAAAAATATTTGATCATGGAAGATGAGTTAAAACCCAGATTTATCGAATCATTACAAAGAAATAATGATCAGATCAGAGAAGATAGAGCAAAGATCATCGGAGGAGATTCCGAATTGATTTACAGACGCCGAGTGGAAGATATCGAATTAAAAATTAAAAAACTCGAGCGCGAACAGGAAGGGCTTATTGATATCAGTCCTTTAGACAGAAACAGTCTGACTTTTGCGGATTTTAATCCGGAGGCATTCGTTCAGAAAGATATGGAATTATCATTAACAATCAGAAATCTGAATATTCAGCTCGAAGTGACTCAAAAGAGATTTGAATATTTATTTGGAAAAAAAATGTAGTCATGGGAAGTACAAGATACGATTTAGACGCTCGTTATGACAGAGCAAGCAAAGCAGGTTACGGAACAAAATCCGCGGGAGAAATTTTCACCCAGAATGCCAAAAGAATGGCTCATGAATCTATGAATCCTCACGGAATTTCTTTCAGAGAATCCAGAGATTCAGAAATTCATCCTCATTCAGTTCCTATTATTTTAGGATTGGATGTTACCGGAAGCATGGGACATATTCCCCACGAACTGATCAGAGATGGATTACCCAAATTAATGGGTGGAATTATCCAGGGAGGTGTTCCAGATCCAGCTTTATTATTCCTTGGAATTGGAGATCATGAATGTGATGGTTATCCGCTTCAGGTGGGACAATTCGAGTCAGGAGATGAAGAACTGGATATGTGGCTTACTAGAACTTATATTGAGTCCGGAGGTGGTGGAAACGCGGGTGAAAGCTATCTTTTGGCGTGGTATTTTGCAGCATTTCACACCAGAACGGATGCATTTGAAAAAAGGGGACAAAAAGGATTGCTGTTTACCGTAGGTGATGAACCTTGTTTAAAAACGCTTTCTGCCTCTGCAATCAGAGAAATTATGGGAAAAGGACAGCAAACTTATACCCATTTTGAATTGCTGGAAGAAGCAAAGAAAAAATATGAAGTGTACCATATCAGTGTTTTGCATTCCGATCAGGCATTGAGAGCAGATAAAGGTTGGAAAGAATTATTAGGACAAAACTGTGTATCCATAAAAGATCACAGAGAAATTCCAAACGTTATCAAAGGAATCATTTGTGATAAGTTTAAAAATCAAAGTTTCGGAACAATAGAAACAGGAGGTTTAGATCAGTTTCAAATGCTTTAGAAATCTGGAATTATCACTGGAAATTGTTGTGATTAAGGATTAAAAAATAAAAGGACATGAAAAAGGCACAAATAGTAATAGGACTTGGTTTTGGTGATGAAGGAAAAGGAATTACCACAGATTTTCTGGCTTCTCAGAATCCGGAGGCTGTTGTGATTAGATTTTCAGGAGGACAGCAGGCAGCACACACCGTTATGATTGATGAAAGAAAGCATGTACATTCCAGTTTTGCGAGCGGTGCATTTCGCGGCCTGCCTTCTTACTTCACCGAGCATTGTACCATACATCCGGTTTTTCTGCTCAATGAGAGGGAAGAATTAAAAGCAAAAGATGGAAATACAGAACTGCATATTCATCCATTGGCTAAAGTGACAACTCCTTTTGATGTATGGCAAAACAGAACAAATACCCGCAATCTGGAACACGGAACCTGCGGAAAAGGAGTGGGAGCAACCATGAAAAGAAACGAAAGTCCTTATAAACTATTTGCCATAGACCTCATAGCACCCAAAGAGATGCTGATAGAAAAGTTGAAAGGAATTGCTTATTACTATGGTTTTGTGGATGAAAATGAGATCAATGTACTTTTAAAACCTTTCTTAGATGCCATTGAAGCCATTGACTGGAAAATAAATGATTATAACTACCTGACTTCGTTCGACCACCTTATTTTTGAAGGAAGCCAGGGTATTTTACTCGATATGGATCACGGCGTTTTTCCCAATGTGACCTATGCGCATACCACTTCAAAAAATGCCTGCGAAATCTGTAAGCTTTTAAAAATTGAAGACATTGAAATGTATTATGTGACCAGAAGCTACTCAACCCGCCACGGAAGCGGCTGGATGAGCAATGAAAAAGAAATGAATCTGAGAAATAATGAAGAAGAAACCTGTACATTTAATGAATATCAGAAGGAATTAAGAACCGGAGAGATAGATTACAAACTGCTGAACTATGCCTTAAAGCTTGATGGAGCGTATGTATTTCCAACTAAAAAGAATCTTGTCATTACCTGTTTAGATCAGATTGATGAACAATTTAAATTAGAAAATCTGGATGTTGAATTTAATGCTGTTTACGGATCTTATTCTCCATATTCAAGAGATTTTAAACAGATTTTTTAATTTCAAAAGAAGAAATCAGGCATAGAATAAAAGCATTACTTTTATATTTAATGATAGAAAATAATAACCATGAAAACAATACACTATATAAAGGGTGATGCTACCCGTCCTGATGCTGAAGGGAATAAAATAATTGCTCATATCTGTAATAATATTGGAGGTTGGGGAAAAGGTTTTGTAACTGCCATTTCAAAAAGATGGAAACAGCCAGAAAAAGGATACAGAGAGTGGTTTAAAACTAAAGAACATTTTAACCTTGGAGAAATCCAACTAGTTCAGACGGAAGAGGATATTTGGGTCTGCAATATGATTGCTCAGCATAAGATTATTACACATTCAGATGTTCCACCAATAAGATATGATGCAGTGGAAGATTGTTTATTGAAACTCACTCATGAAGCTTCACAGCAAAAGGCTTCAGTACATATGCCGAGAATCGGATGTGGATTAGCAGGAGGAAAATGGGATGAAATAGAGCCCTTAATTGAAAGAACATTGCTTGCAAATGATGTGGAAGTGTATGTGTATGTGTATGATTTTGAATAAAAAATGAAAACCATGAAAACAACAACATTATATAGACCAGTAGGAGAAAAGGAAATGATTCTAATCTTAGAAAGTGGATTTAAAAAATTTCCTCCAAGACTCGATTGGCAGCCCATTTTTTATCCAGTTCTTAACCAAGAATATGCTTCTGAGATTGCAGAAAAATGGAATACCAGAGACGTAGCTGGAAACTATCTTGGTTTTGTAACCCAGTTTGATGTATTGGAAGAAATGGCAGATCAATATCCTGCTCAGAATGTAGGAGCAAGAAACCACAATGAGCTATGGGTTCCGTCAGAAGAACTAGATAGTTTTAATAAAGCAATTGTAGGAAATATCAAAGTAACCCAAGTATTTATAGGAGATCATTTTGAAAAAGCTGCAAATACTGAACTGGAAGAACTGATGTTGAACATTAAAAAACTAACTATGACAAATAAAGGAATGGCAAAAGATACCTTGGATATCCTCGCCAAAAAATATTATATAAACGAAAACAACGAAAAAATAAATATAGAAAATGAACTGGAAATCAGTAAAAAAGAAACCTTCCTTTTTACTCCGGAACAACTTTCTAAAATAAAAGAATCTCCGATGCCGGAAGCCAGTTTTGAAACAAAAATTGAAACATGGAAATGCAGCTCTTTAAAAGCAATTTTACGATTAGCCGAAGAAGAAAATCAGGAAAAGATCATGTGCCTGAACTTTGCATCAGCAAAAAATCCGGGTGGAGGATTTATCAACGGAGCAGAAGCACAGGAAGAGAGTCTGGCAAGAACTTCAGGTTTATATGAAAGCTTACTTCAGGCATGGGATTATTACACGATTCACCGGGCAATGGAATCCTGTTTTTATACTGATACCATGATTTATAGTCCCAAAGTTCCCGTTTTCAGGAAAGATAAGGGAGAACTGCTTTCTAAACCTGTTCTGTGTAATTTCATTACATCTCCGGCAGTCAATGCAGGCGTGGTAAAACGTCAGGAACCGGAAAGAGCACATGAAATTCTCGATGCAATGGATCTTAGAATGGATAAAATGCTTTCACTGGCTCTACAGCAGGGAAATGAAGTCTTGATTTTAGGCGCTTGGGGATGTGGTGTTTTCAAAAATGACCCAAAAGAAATTGCAGGATTATTCAGAAAATATATCCAGGGGAAATATAAAAATAAATTTAAAAGAGTGGTTTTCGCCGTGCTTACGAAAAAAGAAGAAATGCTGAAGCCGTTTGAAGAAATACAATGAAAATCAAATTAAAAAAATATAAAGAACAACTGCAGGATTGGCCTGAGCAAGGATATCACATCATGGCTCAATATGATGATGAGAAAATTATAGTGTATCAGTCTTATAGAAAAGAAATTGGAGAATTTGCAGTTAAAAATCAATTCTTTGGCGGAGGTTTCAGCCTCGAAAGAATGACGTGGATAAAGCCAAATTTTCTTTGGATGATGTACAGAAATGGATGGGGTAGAAAAGAAGGTCAGGAAAGTGTTTTGGCTATTCATTTAAAGAAAGATGCTTTCATAAAATATCTGGAAAATGCGGTATATTCTTCTTACAATAAAGGTTTTGGGATCTCCAGAGATGAGTGGCAGAAGCAGATAAAAGAATCTTCAGTGAGGCTGCAGTGGGATCCGGATCATGATCCTTTTGGAAATAAACTGGAACGAAGAGCCATACAGATTGGTTTACGGAATGAATTTATTCGGACTTTTGCTAAGGATGATATTCTTCTGATTGAAAATATTTCTGATTTTGTGGCAGAACAATATCAGTTTGTATTGAATGATGATCTAGATAATCTGATAGTTCCTGAAGAAAAGCCGCTATTATTTGATGATGAGGTTTTAAATAAAAAACTCAACTTAAGATAAAAGAATTTTTAAAAAGTGAAAAAATATAATTTCAGATTCGTAGATCAACCTGAAGATCCGAATGTAGGATTGACAAATGAGGAAATTACTTTTCTTCAGAAAGAATTGAATCTGCGGTTTCCTGAAAACTATATTTATTATCTTCAGAATGCAGGGAAAAGATCAAATGTCTTTCCTGTAGAATATGATATTGTAAAGCTGAAAAAATACCAGAGACAATTAAAAGAGGCTTTGAAGAAAAACGACTTGTTAAGTACAGAAAGTCTTTTTTGTTTTCAGTATAATAATGATTACGAACCTCTTGTTTGTCGGGATTTTGAAATCTTTTATTTTTTTAATTTATCAGATCCTAAATCTCCTGATCTTTATGTTTTCGGAGACTTTATCACAAATTATGACTGGCAGGGATATGCTAAAGAGCTTACAAATAAAGAAAATTTTGTAGATTTTATTAATGATAGAACGAAAAAGAAATTTGGACCAAAACTACTTGAAAAAATAGGAAATATCTTTTTAGGGATCCTATTGGCACCTTTTATTATCATCGTGCTGCTTATTGTTGCAGTCCAAGTTTTAATAGAAAAAATTAAAAACCCATGAAAAAACTAACCATATTAAGCGGCGCAGGAATCAGCGCCGAAAGCGGAATAAAAACCTTCAGAGACGGAGACGGTCTTTGGGAAAATCATAATGTAACGGATGTGGCAAGTCCGGAAGGATGGAGAAAAGACAGAGCTTTAGTCCTGGAATTTTACAACCAGAGAAGACGCCAGCTGCATGAAGTACAACCTAACGAGGCTCATCAATTATTGGCAGAGTTGGAAAAGCATTTTGAAGTTCAGATTGTTACCCAAAATATAGATGATCTTCACGAAAGAGCAGGATCTACCAATATCCTTCACATTCATGGAGAATTGTTCAAGTCATGTTCTTGTAATAATAAAAGCCTGATTTATGAACAGAAAGAGGATATCAATATCGGTGACAAAGCAGAGGATGGGGCGCAACTAAGACCTTTTATCGTTTGGTTTGGAGAAGATGTTCCTTTATATCAAAAAGCAAAAGAAATTGTAAAAGAAGCGGATATTCTGCTGGTAATCGGAACTTCTTTGCAGGTATATCCGGCTGCCGGACTGATTCATGACATCAAAGATGATTGTCTTTTAATCGTCATCAATCCTAATGAAACAGGATTTGGATACGGACAGAGAGCCGTTGTAATGAAAGAAACAGCCACTCAAGGGATGAAATTATTGTTTGATAAATTAGTCAATTTAGCCTGATGGAAAACAAAGTAAAAGCGGGAATTATGGGTGTGTGTATTGGAGATGCACTTGGAGTTCCGGTGGAATTTAAAAAAAGAGAAGACTTAAAACGTTCTCCGGTAACAAAAATGCTGGAATACATGTCCTGGAATCAGCCCAAAGGAACGTGGAGTGATGACAGCTCTCTTACACTTTGTCTCGCTGAAGAGCTTACCAAAGGCTATGATCTGGAAAACATTGGACAAAGTTTTGTGAAGTGGAATAAATATGGTCACTGGACTGCCCATGGAAGGCTTTTCGATATCGGAGGAACTACAAGACATGCTCTGGCAAGATTAATCAAAGGTGAAAGTGCTAAGTTTTCAGGAAATATTTTTGAAGAAGACAACGGGAATGGTTCTTTAATGAGAATTCTTCCCCTTGCTTTTTATCTTGAAAATGAAAATGATATTCAGAAACTCTATCTGACAGTAAAAGAAGTCTCAGCAATAACTCACGGGCATTTCCGTTCTGTTTTTGCCTGTTTCATCTATGTTATTTTTACTATTCAATTGTTGAAAGGGAAGAGCAAAAGAGAAGCATATGCTTATACACAAAAAATTGCATTAGATTATTCTGAAGAACAGGGATTTAATCCAAATGAGATTGAGCTTTTCAGAAGAATTCTAAAAAATGATGTTTCCCAATATCCTGAAGATGAAATCAAGAGTGGCGGATATGTTCTCCACAGCCTGGAAGCTTCTCTATGGTGTTTTCTGAACTCCGAAAGCTATTCTGAAGCTGTTTTAAAAGCAGTAAATTTGGGAGAAGACACAGATACCACAGGAGCCATCACCGGAGGAATTGCAGGAATTTATTACGGATATGAAGGTATTCCACAAGAATGGATTGCTGAACTGGCGAGGAAAGATGATATTGAAGAACTATGTGAGAAACTGCACCAAAAATTAATGAACTAAAAAACAAACCATGAACGAAATAGAGAAGAAAAAAATAAGTAAATTTTTAAGCCTGATCTTACGGCATCAGCCGGAAAGCATAGACCTTAAGCTGGATGAAAACGGTTGGGCAGATGTAGAAGAGCTGAGAGGGAAATCAGCCAAAAGAAAAATATATTTTACTCCCGAAGAATTGGATGAGGTGGTAGAAACCAACAATAAGAAGCGTTTTGCTTTTAACGAAGATAAAACCATGATCAGGGCAAGTCAGGGACATTCTATTGATGTGGATCTGGATTTGGAAGCAAAACAGCCTCCTGAATTTCTTTACCACGGAACAGCAGAAAGAAATATCTCTTCCATTTTAGAAAAAGGAATTGAAAAAAGAACACGCCAGCATGTACACTTAAGTGCTGATAAAGAGACTGCTACAAAGGTCGGAGTGAGACACGGCAAACCTGTGGTTTTGACCATCAGAACCGGAACAATGCATCAGGAAGGTTTATCTTTCTACCAATCTGCAAACGGTGTTTGGCTCACAGATTTTGTAGATGCAAAATATATTTCAAAGTAACATGAGCAGAACATTAGTTATAGGAGACATTCACGGAGGATTTAAAGCTTTAAAACAGGTTCTTGAAAGAGCAAGCGTGACAGAAAATGATCAACTGATTTTTCTCGGAGATTACGTAGACGGCTGGAGTGAGTCTTCACAAATCATACAGTTCTTAATCGAACTTTCCGAAAAACAAAAATGTATTTTCATCAAAGGAAATCATGATGCATGGTGCGAAGACTGGTTGGCATTGGGACAAAAACCGGATGTATGGCTTTTTAATGGTGGACAGAAAACAGTAGAAAGCTATGCAGACTACATTCTGGAAGACCTGGATATTCATCTGGAATTCTTTCAAAGGATGAAAAATTATCATATTGATGATCAGAAAAGGCTGTTTATTCATGCAGGATATGCCTCCATGCACGGGCCGGAAAAAGAAGTTTATTCCAGCAATTACCGGTGGGACAGAACGCTCTGGGAAACCGCTGTAGCAATGGATAAAAAGCTGAATAAGAATTCAGAGTTATATCCTAAAAGACTGCTTCTATATAAAGAAATATTCATCGGGCATACGCCCACTCTTGATATTGGAATTAAGATACCAGCCAATAAAGCCAATATCTGGAACATGGATACCGGAGCAGCTTATACCGGATCTTTATCCATCATGGATGTTGACTCCAAACAATTCTGGCAAAGCGATCCGCTTCCATCCTTGTACCCCTATGAAAATGGAAGAAATTAAAAAACGAGAGAAATAAACCTCACAGAGTTTCAAAATCTGTGAGGTTTTTATTTTAAAAACAATTTCGCTTATTCGCCCTTTCACAAAAGATGATTAATTTTAAAGTCTGAAAATATGACTTCAATGAAACTGAAATATCTTTTATTCACCCTGAGTTCTACTTTGTTTTTGGCTCAGAAATCATTTCAGACCCCTTTTGAAAAAGGGAATGGGAACCAGACCGTTACCTACGATGAAATGAACAGCTACTATCAGGATTTAGCTAAGAACTTCAATACCATTCAATATCTTAAAAAAGGGGAAGATGACAATGGGAAACCCATTTATGTGGTGGTTTACAACCCTTTTCCTGAAAAAGATCTTGATAAATTAAGAAAAGACAAAGCGATTCTGTTCGTCAATAATGGCATTCACCCGGGAGAACCGGACGGAATTGATGCTACGATGATGCTGATGAGAGATCTAGCCACTAAAAAGATCAAAACTCCACAGAATTTTATCATTGCTGCTATTTCAGCTTATAATGTAAGCGGAATGCTGAACAGAGGATCCTATTCCAGAGCCAATCAAAATGGTCCGGAACAGTATGGTTTCAGGGGAAATGCAAGGAATTATGACCTGAACAGAGATTTTATCAAGACAGATTCTAAAAATGCCCGAAGTTTCCAGGAAATCTATCAGTGGTTACAACCAGATGTTTTCATAGACAATCATGTCAGCAACGGAGCAGATTATCAATATACATTCACCTATATCTCTACCTTTAAAGAACGTCTGGGAAATACCCTTGGAAATTATTTCTATAATGATTATCAGGCTAAAAATCTTGAGGATATGAAGAAAATAGGCTACGAAAGCACTCCTTATGTCAACATTCACGGAGATGTTCCCGAAGTAGGGTTTGCTTCATTTGAAGACTCTCCAAGGTATTCTACAGGATATACTTCTCTTTTCAACTCTTTAGGAACCGTTCCTGAAACCCATATGCTGAAACCTTATGACAAAAGAGTAGATGCTACTTATAAATATATGCTGGTCAATCTACAAAATTTAGACAAAGATTACCAGAAAATAAAGCAGTTTCGCATAGAAAATTTAAAGCAATACCAAGCCGGAAAACAATATGGAATTCGCTGGAAAATAGATTCTACTAAGTTCTCTACCATGGATTTTAAAGGATATGAAGGAAAATACAAACCCAGTGAAGTTTCAGGGAAACCAAGACTGTATTATGACAGAAATAAACCCTTTACAAAAAATATAAAACTTTTTACAACAGCTGTTCCGACAGGATATATTACCATTCCTAAATATTATGTAATTCCACAGTCACAGTATCGTGTGATTGAAGAATTTAAAAGAAATAAAATTCTGATGAAACCGATACAGAAAGACAGTACTCTGGCGGTAGAGTCCTATAAAATCAAAGACTTTAAAACCGTTAAAAACCCATATGAAGGACATTATCTACATTTTGAAACTACAGTTGATACTTCTTCAAAAAATATAAAATTTACTGCCGGAGACTATCTGGTTTCTACCAATCAGCCTGGCGTAAAATATATTATAGAAACCCTTGAACCTGAAGCATTAGATTCATTTTTCAACTGGAATTTCTTTGATGGAATTCTCGCTCAGAAAGAATATTATTCCGCCTATATTTTCGAAGATACGGCTGCAGAACTCTTGAAAAAAGACAAAAAACTGAAAGATGCCTTTGAAGCAGCTAAAGCATCGGATAAAAAATTATCTGAAGATGGAGAGGCACAATTGGATTGGGTATATAAACATTCTCCTTATTTTGAAGAAAAAACGTTCAGGCAGTATCCGGTTTACAGAGTGTTGTAAATTATTGATATTTAGTGAATAAACTAAAAAAGACGTTTCATTTGAAACGTCTTTTTAATTATCTTGGTAAGCCTCTCTTCAAGGCCATTTCTGCTCTTTTAACGGCCATTTTCTCTTTCCAGTCCATGTAACTCTTTTTGAAATTGGACTTCATAATATCGTCAAATTTACGCTGTACCGTAAGGTTCCACAAAGAATGTGCTTTTACTGCCCATGATTTGTCCCATGCTCTTAAAGAAATAGAGAAACTTCCGTCCAGATATTTCATCCAGTGCCACCATCCTGTAGGCATGAATAAAGTATCACCATGCTCAAGATAGCACTCAATTCCTTCTACACCATCCAGTGCCGGAAATTTTGTAAAGTCAGGGTTTTCTATATCATAATCCTCCAGTGCATATGTTGCATAGGGGATTTGATAAAGTCTTTCTCTCCATTTATAATCAAAAAGAAGAATATGCTTTCTTCCGTTGAAGTGAGTATGGAAAATATGAGCCATATCAATATCAAAGTGAAGGAACGTTACTGATCCTTTTCCACCAAAGAACATATTGGGATATTTATCCAGAAAGCCTCCCATTAATTCTTTTGGAGAAATATAATCTTCCAAAAGCTTGGGTGCATATTTGATAGGATCAAAAAGAAATATTCTAAGATCGGTAGGCTCTCGCTGTATAAGATCTATATAATCTCCAAACTTCATTTTTGCCGCTGCTGCATTGATGGGAGCAGAAGGATCTGCCTTTGAGCTGTCATATAGCGGAACTTCCACATCTCCTACAACCTCCTTCATATATTCCATCGTCCATTTTTGGTAAGCCGGCCAGTTTTTTGCCATATTTCTGATGACAACGGGCCTTCTAGGCTTCAGATATTTTTCGTAGAATTCTTCTTTCGAAATGTCCTCTACAACATCTATAGGCTTTAAAATAATTCCCATTTTATAAATTTTATGTTACAAAATTATTAAATATATATTTATGGAATAGCGTTTAATTTTTTTTTAATCTATGATTCAAATCAGATTTTACTATCTAGTCTAAATAAGAATTTTAGTATTTTCTCTTTTGCTGAAAATTGCTTTTATCATGCTCAATATGATAATGTTCATCCAGATTTTGTTATCAAATTTTAAAAAAATAAATGATGAAAAATTTTGAAGATTTTGTATGCCAAATATAATTTTTGAAAGAAAACAATCAGCTGTATAAAAATTAACAGACAGAATTAAAATTGATAAAAAAGAGACATCATTTTTGAAAAATATTCAACAGTTTAAAAAATATAACTATGTTTGTAGTGATATTGATTTAACCTTTATCTATAAAATTCATCTTTATAGGAAGTGTAACAAAAAACGAGAATGATTAACTAATTGAGCAAATAATAAGTATGAAAAAAAATATTTCTTTATTTCTGATGCTTTTCTTTACTGTGCTTACTTTTGCACAGAAAACGGTATCAGGAAAAATCACAGATGATGACGGGGTAGCCATACCAAGTGCCAGTGTGACTATAGAAGAACCTGGTAAAGATGCTATTCTGGCTTACGGAATTACCAATTCCAAAGGAGAATATAAAGTAACTTTCACCTCCGCAGAATCTAATGTAGATCTTAAAGTGAAAGCTTTCAATCAGAAACCTCTTACCAAGCAAATCAGCAATAGTGATCAGAACCTGAATTTCAAAATGCAGTCTGAAGCTACAGAAATTAAAGAAGTACAGCTGAAAACAAAAATGATTACGGCGAGAGGAGATACCATTTCTTATGACCTTAAAGCATTTAACAGCAAAAACGACAGAACGCTGGCAGATGTAATGAAAAAGATTCCCGGAATTGAAGTGAATACGGACGGAACAATTCTTTACCAGGGAAATGCCATCAATAAATTTTATGTAAATGGAAAAGACCTTATGGAAGGCGGCTACGGAACGATCAATAATTCTCTTCCGAAAGATGCAGTACAGAAAGTAGAAGTTCTGGAAAATCACCAGCCGGTAAAAATCCTTCAGGATAAAGTGCCTTCAGATCAGGCAGCCATCAATATCAAACTGAAGAACTCCGTTACTATGACAGGGAGAGGGGAAGTAGGAACAGGCTTCGGAGATCCATGGCTTTGGAATGTAAAACTGACCCCAATGTTTTTCGGACAGAAAAGCCAATGGGTGGTCAATTATAAAACCAATAATATGGGTGAGCAGGTGGAAAATGAAGGGAATATTCTGGCTTTTGGCAGCTCATGGGAAGGCAAAAGAAGCAATATCTCTCAAAATAACTGGTTAGATGTAGAAAACGCTACTGTACCTGATCTTCCTGTAAAACGCTATTTGATGAACAGTGTTCATTATCTGTCAGCCAATTATCTTACAAATATTGATAAAAAGAAAGAATGGGAACTTAAGGCTAATGCAAACTATACTAATAATGCAGTGGAAAGAGAATCTAACAGTATTACTAGAGATATCCAGCAAGGAACACAGTATAATACACGATTTCTAAACAATTTCTATACAGACAAATTGAAAGGAGAATTGATATTTACTAAAAATGCCAAAAAAGGATTCTTTAAAAATACAACTACTTTTTCTCAATTCTGGAACGCAGATAGAGCTTTTGCAGAAAGAAACGATAAAACCGGATATAGAGTTGGGAACGAAGCTTTGGAATCACCTACAACCTCATTCCAGAACTCTTTGAGCACAATCATTCCGTGGAAAGAAAAAATGGTAAACTTTAAGTCTTATATCAGCTATCAAAATGACAAGCAGATGTTAGAAATTTCTCCAGCTGATTATTTACAATTTCCTTATAAAGATCCAGCTAGTACAACATTATCTACCATTAATTTCACACCTGGAAGTACAGCTTTACAATATTTTAGAATCAAATCTTTAGACACTTCACATTCTGCAAATATCAGTTTCTCTACAAAAGGATGGACATTTACACCACAAGTAGGATTTGATCTATCAACAGATAATTTGACAACAAACTTCGATGGAAGTACAGCAGGGAATAAGCCGGATTTTGCAAGTTTAGCTTATGAAAATGATCTGAAATTTACAAGAATCAATCCATCAGCTTCAGTGGGAATTAATTATAAATCTGAATCATGGAGCTTATTTTCAAGCTTCCCTGTTAATTTTAATAATATCAAAGCTGAAGATGCATTTAGAAATGTTTCCAAATCATTAAGTAAAGTAACATTTACGCCTAATATTTTTGCCCAATATTCATTTGCTTCATTCTTTAAAGCAAGTGTGAATGCCGGAATCAGCAATAATTTTGGAGATATCCAAACAGCTTATGCCGGATATATTCTAACAAGTCCAGGAGGATTTAACGTGATGAATCCTAAAAATCCAATACCTGAAACCAATACAAAAAATGGAGGAATAAGATTGGAATACAGAAACCCGTTGAACAATCTATTTTTTAATGTAGGATACCGGTTAACTGATACAAAAAATAACTTACTGGCCTCAAGTGCTGTCAATGAATTAGGATTTAGCGTTATTGAGTATATAGAAAGCGAAAATAAAAGAACAAATAATAGCTTCTATGCGGAAATTGGAAAATATTTTCCAAAATTCAAAACCAATGCTTCATTAACATTTAATGATACAAGGTCAAAATCACAGTCAAGAAGAAATGATCAGGATATTAACACGAAAAATAATGGGAATACATTAGGTTTTAAATTCAATAACACCTATTTCTCGTGGATGAGTGTTGATTTCAATATGACGAAATCGTGGAACAAACAAAGTAATGGAATTATCCAAAATGATCTTGGAAAAACAGAAGGTTACACTCATAATTTAAATGTATTCTTCTATCCTTTAGAAAATCATACGATTGGTTTTTATTGGGATCAAATCAATTCGAAACTAGGGGAAACAAAACTAAACAATGGATTTTTTGATGTTTCATACCAATTCAGCTGGACTAAGAAAAAAGTTGACTTTGAACTGAAGTGGATGAATATTGCAGATAGGAAAGTATTTGAGAAAATAAACGTTGGGGATGCAACAATTACACAAACGACAATGCAGCTCCGCCCTAGCCAGGTAATGTTTACCGTAAAATTCAACTTTAAATAAAATAAAAACCAATCCGTTCGGATTGGTTTTTTGTTGAGATATACTGATGTATTAAAATTAAAAACTTTGCTGGTCTGCTGAAGGCCCATAGCTTCCAGGCAAAGGAATATTGTTCAGTCTGTAATACACTCCCAGCTGGGCTCTGTGATGGGTAATCTGGTTTAAAGCATGGCGGATCGCTCCATATTTGCTCCAGCTTGCCAGTTCGTGGCCGTCATTTTTAATAGTCCAGCTGGGGTTCAGATCGTTTTCTGTACTGCTTTCAAGAGCCTTTTTGCCAGCCTGATAATCATCTTCCAGCTTTTTCATAAGATCTTCTTTTGTAGAAAGTATGGTTGGTTTGTAGTCTCCTTTGCCAAAATCCAGCTCGGAAGTATTTAAAATGGTATTCGGCCATTCAAAAACCTCCACAAGATGAGTAGCAAGAGGCATCAGTTTCATACTTTTTTCATGAGGAGCGAAGTCATTTTTTCCTTCAGGGAACAGTTCAATAAATTTTTTCGTGGTTTGGAATTCTCCCTCCAGTTCAGATTTTAATTGAGATAAGGTATCCATAATATTTTGTTTTTTAGAAACTTAAAGGTAAGCGTTTTAAAAATGAAACTGTTTTAAGAGAATCATAATTTTTTAATCATCACAAAATATAAATTGGAGAAATATGTTGCCCAGAAAATAAAATTTAAAAAAAGTGTAACAAAAGAAGACATGTGATAACTAATTATATAAAACTTGAAATAATGAAAAAGTTATTCTCCATATTTCTTATTGCTCTTTTTGTATTTGCAGGAGCTCAGGAATCAAAAGAAACCGCCAATCGTTTCTTTTATGAACTTACTTTTAAACCCAAGAAAGATTCGGCAAAACTGGATAAGATCATTACTATCCTTGATATTACTCCAAAAAAATCAATATACCAGGATTATACAATTCCAGCTCAAGATTCCATTATTAAAGTTGCAGTTGACGAAATGGAAAAAACAAAAAGCTGGAAGGATATAACGAAGCTTATTAAAATGCCTAAATTTTCATATAAGATTATTAAAACTTATCCTGAAATGAAGGAAAAGTATGTTGATAGAGTGAGTATGAATTTATTTGGTTATGATGATGATATTAAATTCAATTGGAACATTTTATCAGAAAAAGAAAAAGTAGGAGAATATAATACGCAAAAAGCAACTACAGAATTTGGAGGAAGAAAATGGATAGCATGGTTTAGTACAGATATTCCTTTTCAAGATGGGCCATACAAATTTTATGGACTTCCTGGGTTAATTGTTAAAATTGAAGACTCAGAGAAAAACTACTCTTGGAAACTAAGTGGAAATAAAAAGATTGAAAACTATGAAGAAATGTCCAATTCAGATAAGATCAATGCAAAATATGGAGTTCCTCAAACCGTAACTCCTACAACAAAAGATAAGTTTGAAAAGGCTTATGCTAGCTTTAAACAAGACCCTATGGCTGAATTTCGTCAAAAGATTACTCCGGAAATGATGAACATGAAAATGCCAGGATCTGATATAACAATTGGAGAAATGGCAAAAAAGCAAGAAAAAATGGCTAAAGATTTTTTTAATGCTAATGACAATCCAATAGAAAAAGAACAAGCTTCTGAAAAGAAGAAAAAATAAGCATTCATATCAACTAAATTATATTTTGAATCAACCCAGATACAGCAATGTATTTGGGTTGATTTCTTTTGTACCAAAACGTTATTTAGATTAAATTTAAATAGCGTATATTTGCAGGACTAAAAATTAGGCTTTGAAAGAGAAAGGATTACATAAATTAAGTGGATTCCCTAAAAACAAAATGGGGAAGATATTGGGGTATGATAACGACCATCTTAAAATGCCCAATAAAATCATTGAAATGGGGCTTCTTCCGGAAACCACTTTCAGAATTTTGTATCAGGCGCCGTTCAATGGGCCTATGTATGTGGAGTTTGGAGCAGAAAAAAGCCGGATTGCTCTTCGTGAGGAAGAAGGAGATTACATCATTGTTGAAGAATTGAATTAATGCAGGAAAACAAGAAAAAACAGATACTTTTAGTCGGAAATCCTAATGTAGGAAAGTCAACGGTTTTTAATACGCTTTGCAACAAAAAGCAGAAGACCGGAAACTATGCCGGCGTTACCGTTGCAAGTCATTCGGGGAACTATACTTATAAAAACGAAGAAGTAGAGGTTATTGACCTTCCTGGTTCTTACAGTGTATATCCGAGCTCAGAAGATGAGGCTATTTTTTCCAAATACCTTATCGACGAGCAGAAAAACTATGCAGGAGTTGTTTATATTCTTGAAGCATTAAGTTTAAAAAGAGGTTTGCTTCTGTTTCAGCAGATTCAGGATCTTGGTATTCCAATGATTTTGATTGTTAATCAGATTGACCAGGCAGAAAGAAGAGGAATCACAATAGATATTCAAAAATTTTCCGAAGCATTAGGCATTAAAATTATTCAGACCAATGCCAAAGAGCAGATCGGAATTGATGAAGTAAGAGAAGCGGTTTACAACAACGAGTTTGTAAAAACAAATACCCTTTCTTTTGAAACCCCTAACGAACACAGAGATTTTATTCAGAAACTGGCGGCACACAAAGGCTTCGACAATGAATATAAAGCCTGGATGAGCCTTTCATTGGGCGGAGATCTGGGAAGGATAAGTTCTGTAATGGAACAGCTGAATGAACCGGATTCTAAAAGCTTGGTACCAAAAAGATTACAGGTTCAGGAAACCGTTAGAAGATATCAGAACGTAGACAAAATACTGGCTGATGTTATTTCTAAAAAAGCACAGTTCAAAGAATTATTAACCGAAAAACTCGATAAAGTTTTAGTTCATAAATTCTGGGGATATGTAGTCTTTTTACTTATCCTGCTGGTGATTTTCCAAAGTGTTTTCTTCCTTGCAGAATATCCGATGAACTGGATCGAAAGTACATTCTCATGGTTTGCAGCATTCACCAGCGAACACCTTCCCGAAGGACCCATTAATTCTTTGATTTCAAACGGAATTGTTCCGGGAATTGGAGGAATTGTAGTTTTTGCACCTCAAATCGGAATCCTGTTGTATTTCCTTTATCTGTTGGAAGATTCAGGATATATGGCGAGAGTTGTATTTTTGATGGACAGATTGCTTCGTCCGTTCGGACTTAATGGGAAAAGTATTGTTCCGCTGGTATCAGGAACGGCCTGTGCTATCCCCGCAGTAATCTCCACAAGAAATATTGAAAACGTAAAAGAAAGACTGCTGACCATATTAGTAACACCTTTTATGACATGTTCTGCGAGACTTCCGGTATACAGTATCATCATTGGATTGATTATCTCAGAAGGAACATTTTTGGGAATAAAATATAAAGCACTGGTTTTGATGGGAATGTATCTCCTTGGCTTCCTTGTCGCTTTATTCTCAGCAGCTATCCTTAAAAGATTTATTAAAAGTAAAGGAAAAACATATCTGGTGATGGATCTTCCTGCCTATAAAAAACCACTTTTCGGATATGACCTTAAAATGGTTTTAGGTAAAGTTTGGGATTTCATTACCGGAGCCGGAAAAATAATTTTCATTGTAAGTATCATCATCTGGTTCCTGAGCTATTTCGGACCAAGCCAGAAAACAAACGAATTTGTGGCTGCAGACGTTCACCTGGATCATTCTTACCTTGCTAAAATGGGTAAAGGAATAGAACCTGTAATCGCTCCCCTTGGTTACGACTGGAAAATGGGCGTAGGAATCCTTACAAGTTTCGTAGCGAGAGAAGTTTTCGTAGGTACAATGTCTACCCTTTACAGTTTGGAAGATGATGCTCCGGAAGTAAAAGTAATTGATAAAATGAGAAGAGATGTAAAACCTAACGGAGAAAAAGTCTTCAGTTTTGCAACCGGAATCTCAGTTCTTCTTTTCTATGCATTTGCAATGCAGTGTGTTTCTACACTTGCAGTAGTCTACAGAGAAACCAAAAGCTGGAAATGGACCGGCTTTCAGGTGGTCATGATGACAGGTTTGGCATATTTTGTGTCGATGATAGTATATCAGATTCTAAAGTAATGGACTCATCATTAATCATTCAATACGTACTTATTGCATTAATTGTAGCATTTGCCTGCTACTCTTTATTTAAAGTACTTAGAAAGAATTTTGCTCCCAAGAAATTCAGCTCCAAAAGAACCAACTGCGACAAAGACTGTGGTTGCTCTTAATATTGTATTCATCGGATAATTGAAAAAAATGTAGTAATTTCATTTTTCTAATGTAAATTATTCGGTTTGAATTTTTTTAAAGCAGGGCTGCCTGTACTATTTTCTTTATTTGCCTTTCAGATAAAGGCACAGTCTGATACAACAAATACCAAGTCTTATGCAGACCAGGTAATGATTCGTGTGAATCTTGATACCAATATTGAGAGTTATGTCTTTACAGAAGGAGAAGGCAAAAATGCCAATAAGACCATCCTATCCATCAATAATAAAACAAAAACATCCGTTTCAGTAGATTATAGAATTATAAGTGCAACATTGTCATTTGCTCCCAGATTTTTAGATGGAAATAGTGACGATTATATGAAAGGGAAAAGTTCCTATACCGATTTCAGCTTCAGGTTTTTTCCCGGAAGAATCATCCAAAATCTATATTATAAAAATGTAAGAGGCTTTTATGTGGAAAATATGAAAGACCTTTTCCCGCAATGGGAGGAAGGAAGAGATCCATATCTTCAGTTTCCTGATCTTAGAGTGCAAAGTTTTGGAGGTTCTACCTCTTATATTCTTAACAAAAATTTTTCAGCAAGAACGATCTACACTCAGGGCGAATGGCAAAAGAAAAGCAGTGGAAGCTGGGTTCCTTTTGTAGATTATGACCTTACTATTTTCAGAAATACCATTGACGGAGTAAAAGACAAAGAAACCCAATACAATATTGGAGGTAATATCGGATACTTCTACAATTGGGTCATCGGAACAAAAGTAAATATCTCACCTTATTTAGCTGTAGGTATCGGAGGAAAGTTCTCCAGCTACAAGGATTCTCAGAATGGAGGAGTAAAAGAAAATGCGCAGTACGCTACTATAAGAATGCAGGGAGGGCTGCATGTAGGTTTTAATACAGATCACTTTTTATTCGGAGGAAAAATGAATTTTAATGCCAATTCCTATGATCAGAAAAACAACCAGACCGTAGAGAATAATAACCTCTATGGCCTTTTATACATAGGATATCGTTTTGCACCACCGAAAGTTGTGAAAAATACCTATGATAAAATCCAAAAAAAGATTCCCATTCTATAAGTTGAAAGGTCTTTTAAGTATCTTTGCTCAGGAAAACTTAGAAAAACTATAAATTAAAAACATAATGTCGTTAATAAAATCTATTTCCGGAATTCGCGGAACCATCGGTGGAAAAGTAAATGATAACTTAACACCACTGGATGTGGTAAAATTCGCTTCCGCATTCGGAACCTGGCTTCAGAACAATAAAAATAAAAAAGATATTACCCTTGTGATCGGAAGAGATGCCAGAATTTCTGGACAAATGGTTTCTTCCCTGGTAACAGCTACTTTACAGGGATTGGGAATCAATGTGGTAGACCTAGGACTTTCTACAACACCAACAGTTGAAGTAATGGTTCCTGAGCTGAATGCAGACGGAGGAATCATCCTTACCGCTTCCCACAACCCAAAACAATGGAATGCCCTTAAGTTATTAAACGAAAAAGGAGAATTTATCACTGGTGAAAACGGTGCAGAAGTGCTGGCCTTGGCAGAAAGTGAAGACTTCAACTATGCAGAGGTAGATAATCTTGGAAAATACGAAACAAGAGACGATGCTTTTGATATCCATATTCAGCAGATTCTGGATTTACCAATGGTAGATGTGGAAGCTATCAAAGCGAAAAACTTTAAAGTAGTTCTTGATGCGGTAAACTCTACAGGAGGAATTGCGATTCCTATGCTTTTGGATAAATTAGGCTGTGAAACGATCAAATTATACTGTGAACCTACAGGTCACTTTCCACACAATCCTGAACCGTTGAAAGAACACTTGGGAGATATTTGTGAATTGGTGAAAAAAGAAAACGCCGATTTAGGAGTTGTAGTAGATCCGGATGTGGACAGACTGGCTCTGATTGATGAAAAAGGGGAAATGTTTGGTGAAGAATACACACTTGTAGCCGTGGCTGATTACCTGTTGAAAAATAAAAAAGGGGCTGCAATTTCCAACCTTTCTTCAAGCCGCGCATTGAGAGATGTAGCAAATTCCCACGATTCAGAATACTTTGCAAGTGCTGTAGGAGAAGTAAACGTTGTTACTTTGATGAAAGAGAAAAATGCAGTGATCGGAGGAGAAGGAAACGGAGGAATTATCTATCCTGAATTGCATTATGGAAGAGACTCTTTAGTAGGGGTAGCCTTGTTTTTAACTCATTTAGCCAAAGAAAACAAAACTGTTTCTGAACTAAGAGCAGGATATCCAAGCTACTTCATGGGTAAAAAGAAAATTGAACTGACACCGGAAATTGATGTAGATGCTATCTTAAGCAAAATGGAGCAGGAATATAAGAATGAAGATGTTTCTACCGTAGATGGTGTTAAAATAGACTTTGAAAACAATTGGGTTCATCTTAGAAAATCCAATACAGAGCCGATTATCAGAATCTATACTGAAGCGAAATCCCAGGAAGAAGCAGATCAGTTAGGAGATGATATCATTGCCAAAATCAAGAGTTTAATCTAAAAACATATGAAGAACGGACACATTGTCCGTTCTTTTTTATATCAGGAATGTTTGAACATATCAAAAAAAGATTTCCTTTCCCCAAAGAAAAATGGAGAAAATTTCTTGGCAGCTTCGAACGTATGGAAGTTCCTGCCAAAACTTTACTTTTAAAAGAAGATGAGGTTTCCTATAATGCCTATTATATTGAAAAAGGCATCGTAAGAGCATGGTATAATAATGACGGGAAAGACGTAACATTCCAGTTTTTTCTCGAAAACACTATGTTCTCTTCCCTTGAGAGCTTTAAAAAAGGGTTGCCGAGTATGGTATCGTTTGAGACGATAGAACCCTGTATTTTATACAAAATCAACAAACCTGATGTGGAGGCTTTTCTGGAAGAAGTTTACGAAAATCCAGAACTCAGAAACCTTTTTATGGATGCTCTCTTCGAAAGGGTATTCGACTATATGAAACACTTCTTTTCATTCATTAAAGACACGCCGCAGCAGCGATACTTGAATTTGGTTAAGCAAAAGCCGGAGATCATTAAAAGGGTTCCACAGCATTATATTGCATCTTATCTCGGAATTACAACAGTACATCTCAGTAGGATCAAAAGCAAGATATTGAAAGAGGGGCTTTAATAACTCCAAGCTTCCCTCTTTAAGCTCTCTTTCCTGAAACTCATAACAAATGTTATCGCTCCACAGCATTTATCCCTCCTAATTTTGTATAAAAATTAAAAGAATGAAAGCAGCAGCAGTATTTGAAAAGGGAAGTATTCCTCAATATGCAGATTTTCCGGAACCAGAAGTACAGGAAAATGAAATTTTAGTTTCAGTAAAAGCAGCCTCTATTAAAAACCTGGACAGAGCCAGAGCAGGAGGGAATCATTATTCTACAGAAAATCAGGAACATCAGCCAACAATTATCGGAACAGATGGAGCAGGATATCTGGAAAATGGAAATAAAGTCTATTTTTTCAGCAAAAAAGGAACCGTAGCCGAAAAAGCCGCAGCAGATAAAAAAATGATCATTCCGATTCCTGAAGAGCTGGACTTTTCTTTAGCCGCCGCATTGCCTAATGCTGTAATGGGATCAGCCATGGCATTAAAATTTAAGGCAGGAATACAACAGGGAAATACCGTTCTGATCAATGGAGCAACAGGAATTACCGGAAGAATTGCTGTTCAGATTGCCAGATTATACGGAGCTAAAAAGATTATCGTTACCGGAAGAAATGAAGAGTCTCTGCAGTCTTTACGCGAATTGGGTGCCGATGAGGTGGTTTCTCTCAAGCTGGAAGATCATGATTTTAAGCAAAGAATAAAAGAATTTCATAAAGAAGCCCCTATAGATATCGTTTTGGATTATATCTGGGGACATTCTGTAGAAATGATCTTGTCTGCTTTCAAAGGTGATGGTTCCTTTTCTCATAAAACCAAACTGGTAAACATAGGAGGAATGAGCGGAGATACTATTCAGCTGTCTTCACAGATTCTCAGAGGCACGGATATTCAGATTTCAGGATCTGGGCTGGGAAGCTGGACGAAAGAAGAATCTGTATTTCTTTTTTCAGAAATCATCCCGGAAATGTTTCAGGCAGCCGTTGAAGGAAAAATTAAAATGGAGACTCAGGAAGTTGATATAAAAAATATCGAAGCCGTATGGGATGCTGAGATACAAAGCGGAAAACGCCTTGTGATAAGAATTTAACCCCAATTTCCGTTTTTTTATCCACAATCCTTTTATCGGTTTTCTTTTTTTACTATTTTTATAATAGAAATTTATGAAATGGAAAATTCAAAAAAAAGTTGCAACTTTGCATAAATATTTGAATATCAGTTTCAGATGTATTATTAACTAAACGTTTGCCGAGGTTTGTAAGTAAATTCAAGCGTTGGGCCGACAAAGAGGACACTATTGGAAGAGTATTTTGGAAATGAACTTGTAAAAAAGTTCGAGGAAATGATGGAAAACAATGACGAATTCTACTTCGATACCGAAGAGTTAGAAGACATCATCGTTTATTATTTGGAGCTGGGTGACTTTAATTACGCTGATATGGCGGTAAGCTATGGTCTGAAGCTTCATCCCAATTCGTTGGATATCAAGATCAAAAAACTTGAAATCCTTTTGGAGTGGGAAGAGTATAATACGGCGAAAGAACTTATTGACGAACTGAAAGGTGCTTCTATGGAGCATACAGACTTTTTGGTTTGCTACGCCAAGTATTATTCGAACTTAGGAAATCCCAGAAAATCCATTGAAATCTGCAAAAAAGCTTTGACATTAGAGGAAGAAGAAAACTTTCTCCACAACTTTATTGCGGATGAATATGTGAATCTTGGAGATCCTTTTAACGCTCTTAAACATTACAGAAAAGCACTGAAGGAAGATCCAACGGATGAATATTCGCTGGAAAACGCTATGGTGTGTTTCAGTGACCTGAATAAGAGTGAGGAGGCGATTGCCTTTCTTAATGAATATTTAGACGAATTCCCTTATTCTGAAACCGCTTGGTTTGAATACGGACAATTCTATTTCAACAGAAAAAATTATGATGAAGCCATAAGAGGGTACGATTATCTGTTAGCAATCAACTCAAACTCTGTGGGAGTATATGCTAATAAATCGGCTTGTTATGAAGCTTTGGGACAATACCAGAAGGCCATTGAGACTTATGAGGAAATGCTGGAGCTGGAATATACGAAAGCATTTACTTTTTATAAGATCGGATTGTGCAATAAGGCATTGAAACAGCCTATTTTAGCTTTAAATGCATTCCAGAAATCATTGAGAGAAGACCCTCAGTTTTATCTTGCCATGATGGAGCAGTCTTATCTTTACGAAGAAATGGGCGGAATGTCTGAAGCATTGCATTATGCCAAAGAAGCTACCCAGCTGAATGAAAACAATCTTGACTATCAGAAAAGACTGGCGTTTTTATTCATAGATTCAGGGAAGTTTGAAGAAAGTCTTTCCTGTCTTAAAAAGCTGGTGGATGCAGAGCCATCCAGATTCTATAACTGGTATGCCTATTCAGAAGTTTTGATGTTGGTAGGAGAGTACGAAGATGCAGTCACTGTTTTGAACAGTGCCCTGAAAAAACATCATAGAGCTGAACTTTTTTATCAGCTGAGTAATTGTTTTTACAATCTGAAAGATGAGGATAAAGGAATGGAATCACTTCAAAAGGCATTAGAGCTTGATCCGTCTTTAGCTAAGGATATGCAGAAAAAATATCCTTTCATTAAAGATGAGGTGAAAAAAGTAAAAGCCAGTAAAGTGAAGAGAAAAAATTAGAATCCCCTAAAATAAGAGAAAAACCTGCTGAAATGCAGGTTTTTTTTATTGAAAGTTATATTCGTAGATAAATTTGTCAGGAGCACTGCTGGTAGGGTTTCCATTGATATCCAGGGTTTGTCTGTCTTCTACGGATGGATAGCCGGCAGTATTAAAGGTTGTGGTGTACTTGTGGGCGCTGGTCCCGCTTCCGGTTCCTCCACCAGCTGTAGTATTGGTAAATTCACCTTTATAAGTGCTTAAGCTGTTCTTTATATTCGAAAACAGCATACTTACCCCGTCACTTTCATTCCCATTGAATATGATTTTATCAAAACCTTTTACATTTTTAAAAGGATAGTTTTTATCTGTGTAAGTATAAGTCTCTTTTTCAGTATAGGTAACTGTATTTCCATTTACCATTCCCGTTCCCGAACCTACGCTGCTTACCATATTTCCATTGTTATAAGTAAATACACTGTTGATGGTAGAAGTTCCTGCAGCTCCCGAATTCGTTTGTCTTTTTACACTGATTTCCGTGGTGCTTGTGTAAGTATAAGTAAATGAAACCGTGTTCTGTATTGTTCCGGTAGTAGAGTATTCTTTCGTAACTGCTGTTGCCATACGTCCGTTAGAATAGCTGTATTCAACCGCACTTTCAAGAACATTATTTTCGTAATTTTTAATACCGGTAACATAGTCATCAGTATAAGTAAATTCAATTCTCTGCCCATGATTAATGTTGTTAATCATGCTGATGATTTTGGTTCCGTTGTAATTGATTTTCATTACAATACCATCCATAGTCATTCTGGTAGGAAGAATCACGCTTTGAACAGATGGGTCACTGTTGTCAAAAGGAGTATCGTCAGAATTGGAACAAGAAAGTGTAGACAGGGCAATAGACCCCAAAAGTAGAAGTTTTTTCATAGTTATAAGTTAAATCACCCAAATATAATTTAATTTATAATATAATCTTACTTTTTTGGATTTGTTCTTAAAAATATGAGTCCGCCAATAATGATTCCTGCTCCTATAAACTGTAAATAAGTCAGTTTTTCACCATCTAATATTCCCCAGATAATAGCCACAATAGGCATCACTAAAGTAACCGTAGAGGCGAAAAGAGGAGAGGAAACCTTCAGCAAACGATAATTCATCGTCATTGCCAGTCCGGTTCCGAAAACAGATAAAAGACTCACAAACATAAGCCCCATTAGATTATCTCTGGAAAAGCTGAATTCCGAAAAGAAGCCTGTACTTGTTAAGGCTATAATAGAAGGAAATAATAAGACAAATGAGAAAACAAAAGCAGAGAGGATGGTAGATGAAACCTCCATAAGCTTTGATTTTACTGTCGTTGTACTCATTGCATAGCATAAAGTAGCCAATAATAACAATAAGATCGGAATCATTTTCAGTTCTCCGCTGTCACCGCCTCCGAATGCAAGAATACAGACTCCAGTGAAGCTTATTAAGGTCCCGATAATCTGTTTTTTGGTTGTTTCGAACTTCCATACCAACGCGCCTACTATAATCACAAAAATGGGCATCATAGAATTGATAATCCCTGCAATACTGCTGCTCACTTCAGTTTCTGCAATCGGAAACAGAAACATAGGAATGAAATTTCCAGTAAAAGCTGCCAGAATTAACCATTTCAGGTGTTTTTTGGGGAAAAGCTTATAATTGGAAATCGCAACCGGAAGTAAGATAATTCCGGCAATAAGAACTCTCAAAGATCCTACCTGAAACGGATTAAAATGTTCCAGGGATTTTTTGATTAAAATAAATGATGATCCCCAGATAATACTAAGGACGATCAGAAGAACCCATTTTTCTTTATCTGCGTTCATTATTTTCGTGTAAGATTTTTAGAAATTCTTTTTTAGGAATCATTTTCGCACCTAAGCTTTCGAGGTGCTCGGTATGAGATTGACAGTCAATGAGTTCAATATTATCTTTGTTGCTTTCTACAAAATGGATAAACCCTGCTTTGGAAGCATTGCTCACCTTGGCAAACATGCTTTCACCACAAAAAACATTTCCGATCTGCAATCCGTAAAAGCCTCCTACAAGTTCTCCATCCTGCCATACTTCAATGCTTTTGGCCAGCCCATATTCATGAAGCTGGATAAAAGAATTCATCAATTCATCAGAAAGCCATGTCCCTGATTGTCCTTTTCGGGTTGCCTGCTGACAATTCCTGATCACTTCTCTGAAATTCTGATTTTCTGAGAAAGTAAAAATATTTTTATTCAAAATCTTTCTCATTGATTTTGAAACTTTTAATTCTTCAGGAACCAAAACAAACCTTGGATCAGGGCACCACCAGAGAATTTCTTCATCAGGATTGTACCAGGGGAAAATCCCCAGTTGATAAGCAAACCAAATACGCTCTACAGACAGGTCACCTCCAAAAGCAACCACTCCCTCATGACCATCATATAGCTCTGGGTCAGGAAATGAAATCTCGTTTTCGTCTAATCGAACCATTTTTTAGAAAAAAAATCCCACTTCAAAAAGCAGGATTTATATTTGATCTTTTATTCTTTAATTAAAAAGGTAAATCATCATCATCGTCTCCGGCAAACGGATTCTCATTAGAAACAGGAGATGCTGATTGCTGAGGCATAGCCTGAGTAGGCTCTGAAGCATTCTCAGAAACTTTCTCTACTCTCCACCCTGTAATAGAGTTGAAGTATTTAGTTTCACCCTGAGGAGAAACCCATTCTCTACCTCTGATGTTGATTCCTACTTTTACGTTTTCTCCTTCTTTAAGGTTATCTAATAAACTGATTTTATCAGATAAAAATTCTATGTTTATCGGCTGTGGATACTGTTCTTGGGTCAAAATAACCATTTCTCTTTTTTGAAACCCGCTCGCAAATGTTTGAGCATCAAAAAGTTTCTTTACCGTTCCTTGTAATTCCATATCGTAAATATTAACGATGTAAAAGTAAGAAAATGAAATGTAATAAAAGGTGCCGTGAAAAAAAAATGTAGAAAATTTAATTTTTTTTTCTGAAAAGTTTGGTGCTAAAGGAAATTGTCCTATATTTGCACTCACAAAAACGAAGCAAGCTCTTTAAAACTTACAGTATAAAAAAAACCAGCGGATGTGGTGTAATTGGTAGCCACGCCAGACTTAGGATCTGGTGCTGTGAGGCGTGGGGGTTCGAGTCCCTTCATCCGCACTATTCTAAAAGATTTTTTAGAATCATTGAGAAGGTTGGAACCTCTGGTTCGAATCTTTTTTTTTACCCACACCATGCCCTGGTGGTGGAACTGGTAGACACGCAGGACTTAAAATCCTGTGTCCGCAAGGACGTACGGGTTCAAGTCCCGTCTGGGGTACAAGACCCTCTGTAATATCTTACGGAGGGTTTTTTGTTTTAATAGAGAGTGTTCTTTAAAGAAAATATTTTATATTTGTAAGAAATACAGCCTGAATCTGTAAAAGGAGATTGGCAAATCAGCGGATGTGGTGTAATTGGTAGCCACGCCAGACTTAGGATCTGGTGCTGTGAGGCGTGGGGGTTCGAGTCCCTTCATCCGCACTATTCTAAAAGATTTTTTAGAATCATTGAGAAGGTTGGAACCTCTGGTTCGAATCTTTTTTTTTACCCACACCATGCCCTGGTGGTGGAACTGGTAGACACGCAGGACTTAAAATCCTGTGTCCGCAAGGACGTACGGGTTCAAGTCCCGTCTGGGGTACAAAGCCCTCTGTAACATCTTACAGAGGGCTTTTTTGTTTTTTCAACGTAAATATTATCTCCCTGTTTTATATTGAATTCATTATAACTTTAAAATATTGAACACAAAAGGAAGACTTAAAATTTCTTTTGATAAATTTGCTTCAGAAAAAACAAAACCATGAAATTATTGAATACCATCGTAGTCGTAAGCATGATAGCTGCTTCTAACCCATTATTCTCACAAACATCCAGCGAAAGCAAGGCCAAAGAAATTATTGAAAAAGCGATTCAGGCAGAAGGCGGAAAAAAACTTCTGAGCAGCATAAAAACGCTTTATTCCAAATCAGAAACGGTAATGGACGGCCGAAATGTGAATTGGATCACAAAAGAAATGGTGCCCAATAAAGGCAGTTTTGAAATTGAATATCAGGGAAGGATTGTATACAGATCGTGGTTTGATGGGAAAACTGGTTATGAACTGGTTAACGGTGAGAGAAAGCTTGCCGATCCTGCTGAGTTTAAGGATAAGGCCGACAGAAAGTATATCATGAATGAGCTTGCCTATATAGACCCCAAGCTATACAAGATTGAACTTATTGAAGAAAATCCAGATAAAATTTATTATAAAATAAAAGCAACCTATGTAACGGGTAAAGTAACCTACCTTTATTATGATGTAAAATCATTCTTTTTAAGTAAAGAAGAAACGGTTGAGAATGGAGAAAAGAATACCTTTTCAACAGTGTTACAAAGTGATTATAAAAAATTCGGGGATCTTTGGTATGCTACTAAATCAACTTTTCTTTCTGAAAATGGAAATCAGGAAGTTACTCTTGTCGATTTGTACTACAATAAAAATATTGAGGATAAAGATTTTAAATAAGATCTAAATTATAAAGCAATTTAGCTAATAAAATCCCTATGTATTTGATTGCATAGGGATTTTTATATGTCAAATGACCTGTGCAAGCTGTTTAATCCGCGAGATATAAAATTAATTAGATAAAAAATTCTGTACCCATAATATTCTATAGTTCTGTATCTGTATCCAATATTAAATACTCCATAATTTTGTTTAGCTAAAGAAGAAAATATGGAAACAATCACTCAACATCAGAAACAGTTTCAATATGCTGAGGCTTATATATCAGACATGTTGGTGCTGAAAAACATTTTTCTGGAAACACAGAATTTGAAGATCGCAGACCAAAATTTCGGACTTCCATTTCTTTTGGCTAAAAATGGGAAAGAAGCCGTAGCTTTTGCCAGCCTTATCGTGAATGAAAAAGATCAGATATCTTTTAAAATCTATGATAAAAGCAGAATGACAGAAGCCGAAAAGAGAAACTTCTTTTCCCGTGCTGAAAGATATTTTAAAAATAATAATACACCCAATTTCAAGGATCCGGAACAGTTAAAAAGCAGTATCAGCAGTATGATCAGCTGGTTGAATCCCGAATAAAGACGGGATAAAATTGTACATTTACGTAAAACCCCGATTCTATGTCTAAAGATGTTCTGTACCTTAAAATAGCCAATTCTGTCACAGAGCAGATTAAAAGTGAAACCCTGCAGTTTGGAGACAGGCTGCCCTCATTGAGAAGTGCTCAGAAATTATACAATGTAAGCCTTAATACCATAAAGCAGGCTTATATGGAACTGGAAAGCCGTTCCCTCGTAGAATCACGCCCTAAATACGGATACTATGTAAGCCAGACTTCCCAGCGAAAACTGGCGCTGCCTTCCGTAGCTCAGATGAAGGTTTCAGAAGGGAAAAATACCCCCCAGGATCTGATTGACAAAGTATTCGGGAGTATCGGAGGTACAGATGTCACACAGTTTGCCCTTGGGATTCCCGGAAAAAGTCTTCTTCCGGTAGCCAAGATGAAGAAATGTATGATTGATGTAATGAAGAGGAAAAGCGACAGCGGAACCAATTACGAACCTGTACAGGGAAGCGAAGTTTTGCGTCGGGAAATTGCCAAATGGTCAATGGTCATGGAGGGGAAAATCACAGAAGAAGATCTGGTCATTACTTCAGGAGCGATGAATGCTGTTTATAATTGCTTAATGGCAGTGACCCAGCCGGGGGATTCAGTGGCGGTGGAAAGTCCTGTATATTTCGGAATTCTTCAGGCGATTCAGTTATTAGGACTGAAGGCTGTAGAAATCCCAACCCATCCCATTACTGGAGTGGATTTGGATGCTTTAAAAAAAGTGCTTCCTAAGCTATCAGCATGTTGTTTTGTGGTAAACTATAATAATCCACTGGGATTTCAAATGCCTGATGAGAACAAAAAAGAGCTGGTGAAAATGCTTACCGAATACAATGTTCCTTTAGTGGAAGATGACGTTTACGGAAATATTTATTTCGGTGCAGGAAGGCCGAAACCGTGTAAGTTTTATGATGAAGCAGGAATTGTGATGTGGGTAGGCTCAGTTTCTAAGACATTGGCTCCGGGTTTTAGAGTAGGATGGGTGGCTCCGGGAAAATTTAAAGAAAAAATCATCCGCCAAAAATTGGTTCAGACCGTAAGCGGACCTTCTTTGTTTTCAGATGTGATTGCGGATTTCCTCGCCCACGGACGTTATGATCACCATTTGAGAATGTTCAGGAAAAAATTGTACGCCAACTACCTTCAGATTCAGAAATCGGTGATTGAATATTTTCCGGATAATACAAAAATATCAGAACCTAAAGGAGGTTTTATGCTCTGGCTGGAACTGGATAAGCGGATCTGTACGGAAGATCTTTATGATTTGGCTGTCAGTCAGAAAGTAAACTTTGCCCCTGGAAGAATGTTTTCACAATATAACCAGTATCAGAACTGTATGCGTCTGAATTATGCATTAGAATGGACAGACAGAGTGGAAAGTGATCTGGAAAAGCTGGGGAAAATGATAAAAAACAGAATTTAATAAACCTTATAGTGATGAATGATAATAAGAATGAAGTAAAAATTGTAGCCTACGAACCTCAGTATAAAGAAGCTTTCAAAGCTTTGAATGAAGAATGGATCAAAACATTTTTTGTGATGGAAGCGGGAGATTATAAACTGCTGGATCATCCGGAAGAAGAGATTTTAAATAAAGGAGGACACATTGCCTTTGCTTTGCTGGATGGAGAAGTAGTAGGAACATGTGCATTAGTAAAAACGGAGGACCATCCCCTTACTTTTGAGCTTTCAAAAATGGCAGTAAGTCCTAAAGCTCAAGGTAAAAAGTTGGGCTACCTGCTAGGAAATGCATTGGTTGAAAAAGCTAAAGAACTCAATGCAGGAAAAGTCTTTTTAGTGACCAATTCAATACTGGTTCCTGCTATTAAACTTTATGAAAAGCTGGGCTTTATTCATACACCTATCGGTCATGCTGAGTACGACCGTGCAGATGTGCGAATGGAGTTGATTTTCAATAAATAAGCAAAAAAATATTAGAACTCGGATACGAATATCCTTGTTCTAATATTAAAATTAAATCTAATTGCTTTACTGTTTTATTTCTTGATAAAAGTCTTGGTCAGTGACTTTTTGCTTCCATTGATTTTAATGTAATATACGCCTGCCGGAAGATTTCCGATATTGATTTTTTCATCGTAATATCCTCTTGAAGACTGTAAATGCAACGTTGAAACAAGAGCTCCTTTACTGTCGATGATATCTGCTTTAATTTCTTTATCCTCAGACTTGTACTGGATCCCAATGAATGTTGAAACTGGATTTGGATATATTTTAAAATCATCAGCGATTACCTTCGTCTCTTTTGCTGCTAATACTTCGTTAGAACATGCCGGAATTCTGTTGATTCCGTCAATTCCCCATGAAGACTGTACCGGAATACAAAGCCAGTTTAATACTGTAGGAAAGTGATCTGTTTCTCTCGTTGTTGAAGTATAATCAAACACTTTAAAATTGTTCACTGTGCTTGCATTATAAGTCGGAGAACCTGTTACTGTCATATTATTAGCATTCGGACTGGAATCTGTCAAAGTATTTCCTGAAGTTTCGTTACATCTCCAATTAGCCAGTAATTGAGAATAATAGGGATGGGAAGATGTAATATCCTGATTAGCCCAATTCACGATGACATCATTTGGAAGAGCGGATTTCCAGATTCTTACATCTTTATAAGAAGCCGCCAGATTGATGCCGTAAGTATTCGTTCCATCCTGATTTAAGGTCAAAGGAAGTCCGGAATCAATATTTCCGATGGTACTCATTTTAGCAAAAGTTACAGGAACACCATCTTCATATAATGTTACAAGGCCATCTCTGTCAAAGCTTGCGGCAATATGTTTCCACTTATTGGTTTCTACTTTTCCGCCAACTAAATCAATTCTGTTGGTTCCGTCACCAATATTCATCTTAAAAGTCTGCCCGGAATATCCTGAGAAAACAATGCCTTTATTTTTCCCATTCGCCCAGTTTTTATTACTGATCATTACCGGATCACTGGAATAGGATGCATTAGGTTTTACCCAAAATTCAATGGTAAAATCCTGATTCGCCCCGAAATTAAAAGGAGTTTGATTGGTTGGTTTTGCATAAGTTCCTGCTGGAAAATTCAGCTGGTTAAAGGTTTTATTGGATTCCAAAACAGTTTTGCTGATCTGTTGCGGAGTAAATCCTGGATTAGAATAGACCGTAAAAATATTTCTTTCCGTAAGATTTCCGCCTCCATGAGAACTTTCAATTGCTCCGTGATCGGTGGTTAATACAACCAGCCAGTCTTCATTGTTGTAAGAAGGTCTGTTTTTCATTGCTGAAACAATTTCTCCGATGTAAGAATCCGTGGTCTGAATAGAAGAAACATACTGAGGAACGGTTGAAGCAAAACCATAAGAATGTCCTGCGTGGTCTACATCATCAAAATCTACAAAAAGAATATCAGGATTGTCATTCTGCAAAGCGTTTACCGCTGCATTTTTTACAGCAAGATCTGTTGCCAGATTGGTCTTTACATCAGCATTGTTCACAATTTTATCATTAATAGGTGCCCAGTGTGCAAGAGAAATTGTTTTTAAAGCTGGATTATAAGTCTCAGCTCTTGTTAAAAAATCAGGATAATTGATGTAGTTCGGACTGGTGAAGTTATTGTCCTGTACATTGTGCTTGGTATGCCATACACCGGTAAGCATGGTGCTCCATCCGTTTCCGCTCCAGGTAGTGGCAGCGCAAAGCCCGTCGATAGAATAAATAGACTGGCTGATAAGGTTCTGAATGTTAGGTGTAGGGGTAGACATCATTACATCTGCCCGACATCCGTCAATACCGATAAAAAGAACTTTTTTGGTCTGAGCTCCAAGGAAACAGCTCATTACAACAACCATTGAGAATAGTTTTGTTTTCATAGGGAAATAGGTTTTTGGAAATTATGAAAGTTTACAAATAGTAATTTATTTTTAACTATTGTAAAATTAATTTACTATTTGTAAATATTTGTAAACTGAAAGTTAATTAATTGATAATTAAAAAGGTCACAAAAAAAGCTAAATACTAACCACAAAAGTCACAAAAGAAAAATGACTTTATTTTAAGTAATAGTCTTTACGAAAATTAAGTTAACAAAAGCATCCGAAAATCTCCGGTTTTGACAAATATTCAATCGAACGTACGATATTCCCCTCCTCCGGAGGGGTGTCGAAAATTCAAAGAATTTTTGACGGGGTGGTAAAAACACAAACATTTCCAATGGATTACCATGAAAACATTTGTGTCAAGAAGTATTAAAAAATAAGTTGAAAAAAGTCTAAAGAATACCTTCAGCTTCAGAAATGGTATTCAGAATATAATCGGGGGCTGCCTTTTCAAGTTCTGATTGGGTCTGGGCTCCTGATAGAACAGCTACTGTTAGTCCACATCCCGCATTTTTACCCTCTTCAATATCAATAACAGAATCGCCTGCCTTTAAAACCTTATTGGCTTCAGTGATATTGAATTTCTTCATTGCAAGATGAATCATCTCAGGGCTTGGACGGCTTTCTGAAACATCGTCCGCTGTAATCAAAGCATCAAAATGAATACTTTCTTTCCAGTTGAGTTTATCTAGAAGCTGTTGAGCGATTTCCGATGTATACCCTGTATTTAAAACAATCTTTTTGTTTTGAGACTTCATGCTGAGCAGGAAATTTTCAGTTCCGTTGATGGGTTTTACGTCAAGGTTCTTATAGGATTCCTTTAGCTGGTCCGAAAAATTCTCAAAAATAGCAGGAGCATCCTCTTCATTTCCATTAATTTCTTTTAAAAGACTTGTGATCGCTTCCAGTTTTTCCATTCCGGCACAACTGGATAATACTTTTTCCAGGCTTACTACATAACCGTAATCATTCACAGCGCTGGTAAGTGTTTTGTAGACTACATTATCCTCATCAATCGTTGTTCCGGCCATATCCAGAACTAATAATTCTATATTTTTCATTTCAATTTTATGCGTAAATTTTTTCAATATTAAACTTAGAAAAGCCACCGCTTCCCGTCATTCCTTTTCCTCCGATACCCGTTACAATATGAATATTGGCAGATGGGCTGTGCTCAAAAATATCTTTCGTTTTGCACTGGGAATAAATTCCGAACCATCTTCTCTGAATTTCATACGTAGGAAGATCAATGATTTTCTTAGCTTCATGAATCATGAATTCATCAATCTCCATATTAAGATCATACCCAAGATCATCCGCATTTTTAGCATCCGCATACTCATGAGAATCGCCTATGATGACAGAACCGTCAAGCGCCTGTTTGAATAAAATATGAACACCATATTTCTTTTCAAATGAGTTCGGGTCTTCTAAGGCTTTGATTTTCTGAAAAGAAGGGCATTCGCTGAATGATTCATATCGTCTTACAGAAAGACCTGTAAGAATATTTCCCTGAAGTGAATAGATCCCTTGCGGCTTGGTCTGAAGCATCTGCAGTTTGCTTACCTCCAGATCGCTGTCATTGAATACTTTAGGATATAAAGTTTTAAACTCGTGCCCACCACAGATCATGATTTTGGAAGCATTGAATTCTGTTCCATCGGCAGTAATAGCTGTACATTTCTGATCATCTTCATGGGTTTCAAGAACTGTTGTATTGTAGAAAATCTGTAAGCCCATTTTTTCCTGAAGCAGCTTATGAAGCTTTATAATCATCTCTGCAGAATCTACCGAAAGCTCTTGTGGGAAAAACAAACCACCTTTGCAATAGTCGGAACGAAGACCGTCAAATTTTTTGATGCAGTCGTTTTTTGATAATAAAACAGATTCATAATCATTATTTCTGTTGATTTCATATAGCTCTTCAATCAATTGAAGTTCTTCATCATTAGAAGCAATATAGATGGAGCCGTTTTGTCTGATGGTAAGATCTGTCTGATCATGAAGTTCATTGTATATTTTCAGGCTTTCTCTTCCGAAATTCTGCCATTTAAGATCCATTCCGGAAGGCACTACCTGTCCGAAATTCCTTACCGTGGCACCCTGAGGAACAGAATTTCTTTCCAGTAAAGCCACCTTAAGATTTTTCTTCAGCGCATGATAAGCATGGAATGTTCCTAAGATTCCACCTCCTACAACGATTAAATCAAATTTTGTTGTCATTGTACTATAATTTATAAAATTTTCGACGTATCGAAATTGATGAATTGGTTAGAATTTGTGTTTGATTTCGGCTTTGATTTGTTTCTGAAAGCCAGAAAAGCAATCATCGAGAGAGTTAAAACAGCGATTGTTATAATATAATTTAAATTGATATAGAAATTAAGCCATGAAGTCTGAGCTGATCCGAAGTTTTTGTAAAGTAGAATCAAGACACTTCCAAGGTACCCGAATGAGTCTACAATATAGATCAGGAAACCTACATTCCCTTTGATTTCAAATGCAGCGATCATCCGGTCAAAATAAATTCCGTTAAAAGGAATATAGCAGATGTACATTCCGAAGCCAGAAATGGTCATCCATAAAAAAGGAGACAGAGAACCCTGTTGAAACAGATAAGTAGAAAGTCCTACCGTAAGAATTCCCGCAAAAAGAATGTAATGATAATACGAAAATGCCTTTTTGTTGTTTTTTACTTTTACCATAAAGCTTAAAATCACGAGAACCATTATGGCAATAGGAATTTCAGTTAGGGTGAAAATAGAACTGTCAAAAGTAAAATGCAGCCCGTCCCAGATTTCACGGTTGAAATTATCTCTGAAATCCCTTAAAACTGTTAAGCTGATATATAAAAAGATGATACAAACGATGGGTACAAAAAACTGTTGAATCAAAGCTTTTCTTTCTGAACCATTCAACGGCTGTCGCTTGTTTTTAAGCAAAATATCTTCGTCTGTAGGCTTTGGAATTTTATTTAAAAGCAGTCCGAAAAGCAGTAAAGGGATGATAAAAATAAGTCCGGCTGAAAAAGGCATCCAGAATTCTGAAATGGAGAAAGTATCCATTAAAAATTTCCCTACAGATTTTGTAAACCCCGAAGAAACTACAAAGCTTGAACATAGAAAAAGTCCAATGATTTCTGTGGTTTTGCGTCCTTCGATATAAGAAAAAACAATTCCCCAGATCATTCCCAACGGAATCCCATTGATAAACATAAATAGAATATTGTAAGGAGCAGGAACGGCTGCAAATCCTAACAGGGCAAGCTCTGCAATAGCAATGAAAGTAAAAAGATAAGTGATCCTTTTCTGAGGTTTCAGCTCGGAAATAAACTTGATCCCGATGAATTTTGAGATAAAATAACCTACTGCCTGAGCGATGATAATCAGAATCTTATAATCAACTCCGAAATAGGAGAGTCCTTCGAAAGAAGCTACGGTAAAAGGTTTCCTGAAACCGTACATGCAGAAGTAAACACCGAAAGCAGCAAAAGCGGCCTTCAGTGTTACCAGTGTTTTTTTATTGATAGTTCTTGCCATGGTAATGGGTTAGAAGTTCAGTTTTATTCCTAGATTAAATCGTACTCCATAGTATTCCACCTGTTCCGGACGGTCTTCGTTTTTACCGAAGTGATAGATCAGAGGTTTGTTCAGAATATTGTTTACATCCGCATACAAAGTCAGGTATTTCGTAAACTGGTAAGAACCTCCGAAGTCCAGATTGCTGTATTTGCCATAATAAGAATCATTGATATCCTCTTCGGCATATTCTACAGCATATTTTCCTTTGTAGTTGTAAGCCAATCTTGCATTAAATCCTTTTTTCTCAAAGAAAAGCTGTGCGTTATACAGTTCCTTTGCCTGGTAGGGCAGAGCAACCGTTCTTCTGCTTGGCTTTTCCATTTCTGAAGTCATGAATGTGGCATTCAACTGTACTCCGAAGTACTGTAAAATTCCCGGAAGGAAATCAAATCTTTTATTAATTCCCAATTCAATACCTCCAAGCCATGCTGCTTTTCCGTTGTTGGGAGCTGTAAACTGCACGCCGGTAATTCCGTTATAGTTTCCGATAAATGAGTCCTGAAAAATAGGATCTGTAATGGATTTATAGAAAACGCCGCCACTAAGAATCCCTACGTTGGAAAAATAATATTCTCCCATCAGATCAAAATTCAAAGAATAGGTAGGATTAAGATTAGGGTTTCCACCTTTGAACTCGTTGTCTGCCTCAATATAAGTTCCTCCGGGAGTCAGATCACCAAAATTCGGTCTTGAGAATGTTCTTGTTGCTGCAAAACGAAGGTTGGTTTTATCGTTCAGTGTATATTTTAAATGAATCATCGGAAGAACAGCCAGATAGTTTTTGGTATTTTCTACAGGAGTCAATACATCATCATTCACGCTGTAACCTTTCACTTTTGTATTGGTATTGGATAGCCTGATTCCTCCCAAAATGGTAATCTTATCATTCAGTTTATAGGTTGCCATTCCATAAGCATCAGCATGTTTTTCAAATACATCAAAGTTTCTTCCTAATGCTTTATTATACTCAAGCGCTTCAGAATCTGCAGTATTGATTTTCAGATTTCCCTGATGATCATACCAGAATTGGTTCATTCCTTTAGTAGAAAGCACCGGACCAAAAGTATTGCCGATATGGGCATTCATTTCACTTAAATATTTCGGTCCATTAGGTTGTGTCGTGATGTATTGAGAATAATCAGACAGAAGAGGCGCTGTTCCGGTGCTCCAGTTGTAGAAAATATCGGAGAATTTTGCATTACGTTCTTTATCGCGGTATTTAAAACCATATTTTAAAGTCAAATTATCAGAAGCATTGATCTCATGGTTGAAAGCCGCTACGATTTTATCCTTTTCCTCTACAAAGACCTTATAAAATTCAAGATCTGTAAATCTCATCTGGGACGCATCCATTTTAAAGTTCGGATCACTGTAAAAACCAAATAATGCATCCGGATTTTTATAATCTAGTTTTCCACCATCTGCTTTCCAGTAAGCTCTTGGGCCATTTCCATGATTTGAAATATAATCAGGATTGATGCCTACACCAGATTGGGTGTACTTGATGACATAGTAAGAATTGTTCTGTTTATCAGGAATATTTCCATACTTGAATTTGTTGTCATAATACGATAAATCCCAGTCGATTTTTCCTTTGTTTAATTGATGAACAGCTCCAAGGGAAACAGAAGTAAGTTCCGTAATCAGTAAGTTGTGGATATTCTGAAGCTCTACTCTTGCGGTATTATTAGTACTGCTGAATTTATCAAAACGTATTCTGTGTTTATAATGGGTCTCGTCATCTGATAATGTACCATACATTCCTTTTAAATAGAAAGTCGTTTTTGGAGAGAGTACATATTCAAAAGCGGTATTGATTCCTGTTGTTTTTCTGACCCCGTTGTAATCACGAAGTTCCAGTCTGAAAACCCCTTCGTCACCACTTCTTCTTGCCTCAAAATTATCTGTAGACCAGTTTCTTATGAAATGCGCAAAGTTGAATAAATACCCGAATTTTTTATCCTTCGTTCTTCCTCCATACAAGAATCCAAGGTTGTAAACTCCCTTATCAGACTTTGCATTATAACCGCTTCCCACAGTGGCTTTGAACTCTGTTTTCATCGGTGGAGTTTTGGTGATAAAATTGACACCACCGCCTATTCCGTCAGCTTCGATATCCGGGGTAAATGATTTGTTTACATGTACATAGGAGATCAGTTCCGTAGGAAAGAAGTCGAATGCAGTAGCTCTGGAAGTCGTTTCTTCCTCGGCAGTGGGAAGTCTGTTTCCATTGATGGTTGTGGATGCCCAGAATGGCGGAAGTCCTCTCAGGGAAACAAATCTTCCTTCTCCCTGGTCTCTTTCAATAGAAACTCCCTGTACACGCTGTACTGTTTCTGCTGCATTTCTGTCTGGTAACTTCCCAATCCCATCTGAGGCAATTACATTGGTAATATTGATGGCATTTTTTTGAAGGTTTAAAGCTCTTGCTTCTGTATTTTTCAACGTTCCGGTAACCACGACTTCATCAATGTTTTTTCGGGACTGGGAAAGTTTGATGATTCCCAGGTCAACCGTTTGCTCTGGTTTTAGATCTACATTGATATCTGAAGATTCATATCCAATATAGCTGATTTGTAAAGTATATTGGCCTTCTTTGATATCGTTGATGGTAAATTTTCCTTCAATATCAGTCGTTGTATTTTTAGATAAGCCTTTTATTTTGACTGTTGCCCCGGGGAGAGGCTGGCTGTCATCAAGAACAGTTCCTATAATTAACTGTTTTTGTGCTGAAACAAAGACCATGAAACAGACAAAAACAAGGGTAAGTAATTTCTCTAATTTTGTTTTCATTTTTACATATATTAAATTTTTTATGCAAATCACGCTAATAATTTTAATATATATAAATATTTTGTGTTAAGTATTGTTTAACAAATAAGACTTATTTGTTACGCTTATTTTACTTTTAAAATCATTAATGTTTATCTTTGAAAACAAGTTGAAACAAGGTTTAAATTCACTATTTCAATACTTTTCACAAATCTTTCCAGAAAATAACAGAAATAGAAATTTCCTGAAAACAGGACTGTTTTAGTTAATATTTCGTTCATCTTGGAAGAAAACGGGAAAACAAAAGTTGCATATTTGTAAACTTTTGTGCGTTTCGGAAAATCAAAAATTGATGAACGGCATAAAAATAAGATGATTATTTAAACGCAAGGTTTAATAAATCACAGGATATATTATGAGGATGCAAAGATTGCGACGTTGTCGTTGATGAAGTGTGATTATTATATGCGTATTTATAGCGAATCTACACTGCAATTGTCATTCTGAATGAAGTGAAATGTAATGAAGAATCTCAAGTTATTTAATGCAAATAAGAGATTTTTCCTTCGTCAGAATGACAAAAGCAAAATCATAAAAAACTTTGCGTTAAAAAATTGCTGTTAAGCCGTATAAAAATAAAGAACAAGCATCACACAGCTTTCATCACTGATGCTTACCGGAACGTGGGGAAACTTCCCGTTGAAATAAAGAGAATCACCTTCTTTTAAAAGAATTTCTTCATTATCAATCACATATTTCACTTCTCCTTTCAAAATGTATTTGAATTCCCAGGCATCTGTAATTACCTTTTCTCTCTTAGAATTCGGTTCGAGAGTCAGCAATACAGCTTCAAATCCTAAAGAATGGAGACTTTTGCTGAAAATATGCATATACTTGAATCCTTCAGCTTCTACTTCCTTTTCGATAACTTGCTGATTTTCTTTCGGAACATAGATGAATTTGGCGTTGGATTTTTTCTCAACCCCTTCAAAAAAATAACTGGCATCAATTTCAAGCGACTGGATCAGATCCAGCAGGACAGGAAGTGAAGGAATTGTTCTTCCGTTTTCAATTCTGGAAACAAGGCCGTTGCTCACATTGGCTTTGAAAGCCAGATCATTAATGGTTAAATTATTCTTTTTTCTAATATCCTTTAATCTCTTGCCGATACCTATTAAAAAGTCATTCATACTGTGTGCAATTTAACCTGAATTATTTTATCATCATTATATTGAAACAAAGGTAATATTATTCTATAGAGTTTGGATATGGGAGGGAATCAATTCATTGAAAATTATTATTTGCCTTCTCAGCTTTCTTGGATTCCTTTGCCTTTTCTGCCCAGGAAAATTTCCCTATTTTTGTAAAACTCCTTATTTCATCTATGAAAAAAATTATTCTTATCGAAGACGAAACCAGTGTAGTTTCCTTTATTAAAAAGGGACTTCAGGAAAATGGATATGAAATTTCTGTGGCTTTTGACGGGCGTACAGGAGTACAGCTGGTGCAGGCTAATGATTTCGATCTGGTAATTTTAGACATTATGCTTCCGGAAATGAATGGTCTGGATGTGTGCAAAGAAATAAGAAAAACCAATCAGAGCGTTCCAATTTTATTTTTGACAGCTTTGGGAACTTCTGAAAATATCGTTCTCGGATTGGAAAGCGGAGGTGACGATTATCTGGTGAAACCTTTTAAATTCATCGAACTGGTGGCCCGTGTGAAGTCTCTGTTAAGAAGAAGCAACAATAACGGTCCCCAGGAAATCGCAGAACCGGAGCCGGATAATGAGCATGTATTTCAGTTTTCGGATCTGATGGTGAATGATTATACCAAGAAAGTAACCCGCGCCGGAGAAGATATTTCCCTCACATCAACAGAATATAAATTGCTGCTGTATTTTCTGAATAACCCGGAAAAAGTAATTTCAAGAGCAGAAATTCTGGATGCGGTCTGGGGCGTAAACTACGAATTGGGAACCAATGTGGTAGATGTGTATGTGAACTATTTAAGAAAAAAACTGGACAGTCACGACGATAATAAATTGATTCATACCGTGATAGGAATGGGGTATGTATTGAAAAAGACATAATGAATGTTTAACAAAGTCATTACAAATCAGACCAAAACGATGGTGCTTTTGATGTTGGTTTTTACTGCCATCATTTTGCTGTTCAGTGGTTTGGTGTACTTTTCTATCGTTAATTTTTCACATCAGAGGTTTTATGAACTGCTGAAGATCAGGACTGCAACTATTGTCCAGATCGAAAAGAGCAAAGATCATCTTGATCTTCCGGAAAACTATGTTCTGAGCAGCCTGAATGACGAAGAGCTTCCGATGGAAAAAGACTATGTTTTTGCTGTTCCAACGGATTCCAATTTCAAAAAGATATCTCAGGAGGTTCATATTCCTTCATATTTCTTCAAAAACATTATCAAAGAAGGAGAATCCAATTATAATGACGAAGAATTCTATTATATAGGGCAGAGTTTCAGATATGATGATAAAGATTATATAGCCATCGCTTCCGCCAAAAACCATTATGTTGTTTATTATTTGGGCTTTTTAAAAAGAACGCTGCTTACCTGTATAGTGCTATCGCTTTTCTTTAGTATGATTTTCTCTTTTTATCTGTCTAAAACTTTATTCAGGCCCATCTTAAAAATTACCGGAAAAGTAAAGGAAATCAGTTCTGAAAATCTTCACTTAAGACTGGAATCTCAGCCTGATAATAAAGAGCTTAATGAACTGGTAGATACCTTCAATGATATGCTCAACCGTATAGAAACTTCTTTCGAAACCCAGAATCACCTGATCGGAAATGTTTCCCACGAGTTGAGAACTCCTCTTACATCCATTATGGGAGAAGCTGATGTAGCGCTTTCTATCAGCAGAACGGCAGACGAATACAAAGAAACTCTTGGAATCATTCTGGATGAAGCCGAAAAGCTGGACAAAAAAATCAAAGCTTTGCTCATGATTGCCCAAACCGGATTCGATGGAAAGATTCAGAAAATGGACAAGGTAAGAATTGACCAGCTGCTTTGGGATGTTATTGAAACCCTCAGAAGAATTGATTCCCGAAATAATATCTATCTTGATATCAGCATGCTTCCTGATAATCCGAAAAAACTGAAAGTACAGGGGAACGAACAGCTATTGCATCTTGCGGTGGCTAATATCATCAGTAATGGATGTAAATATTCTAATTTCCAGCAGGTTAAGGTTTCACTTGGGGCTACAAATACAGACGTTTATATCATTGTAAAAGATAATGGTATCGGAATTCCGGAAGTAGAAATGAACAAAATCTATGATCCGTTCTTCAGAGCTTCCAATACCAATAATTATGAAGGCTACGGAATCGGACTTCCGCTGGCAAGAAATATCGTAAGAATGCACCACGGTGAACTGATCGTAAGCTCGCACGAGAATCAAGGAACAACCGTACAAATGCGTTTTCCTAATTTCTACAGCACTCAAAAAGGGGAAGAAATAAACAAATAAGAATCTCTATTTCAGTGTTTTTTAATCATTTCAATATGTTTTGTACTGAAAAAAAGGATGTTATTTCCTTTTTTTTGATTTTGTTTTTTCTATATATTAATTTCTCTTAACAATTTTCTAATCTCATTTTAATCTCTTTAATCACATTTTAATTTCATTCCAAAGATCTTCTAATATGGTCGTTCTAGTTTTGTATCATCAAAAAAGATTAACACAATACAAAATAATAAGAACATGACTAAAACAATTTTAATTGCAACAGATTACTCTCTTGAGTCATTGAATATATTGAAAAAAGTACTTAAAGAGAAAGATGCAGCAGAAGATCAGAACCAATATAATATCCTTCTGACTTCCGGATATGATTCCGGAGATTCTATCAGAGATCTTTTATTCAGCACCAAAACATCTGTTTTCAATAAAATCAGACCGGCAGAATTCTGTGATGCCTTTGGAATTATCAGTAATAAATATCCTCATCTGGTTAACAAAATCATCTGTGATGTCTTTACAGGAAGTTTCCAAAGAACATTCAATCAGTATGTAAAGGCGGAAAATATTGAGGAAGCTTATTATTCTCCATCCATCAAAAGCAAAGGAAAGGGCAAATTTGATCTGATTCCTTATATCAAAAAATGCAAAGAACTGAAGTCTCATGAGATTACTGTAGAAGTAAGAGAAAGGCTTCCGGAAAGAGGAAGGCTGGCAGAGATCTTTGTAGAGGTCTAAAAATTAAACACTATTTAAAAACGATAAAAAATGTTAAGAAATTATAGTAACAGCAGGACACTGGGAGACAATATCAGGTTGGGGACGCTGACTGCCTTCACGGCAGGTACTATAAACATTGCTTCCCTATTGATATTCCTCTCTTTTACGTCGAACGTAACGGGACACTACGCTATTTTAGCCGCTGAGATCAGTAAAGGAAACTGGACGCAGGTAGGAGTAGTGGGAGGATGGATCTTTTTGTTCTTTTTCGGAAGCTTCCTGTCCAACTTTATTGTCATCAATTTTAATAAGAAAAGTAAATATTTTGCCCATTCTATGCCGATTGTGCTGGAAATCATATGTCTTCTTTTTGTAGGAGTATACGGGCAGTTTTATTACCAGAAAACATTAGAAGAAACAGAATATTTAGTAGCATTGATGCTTTTTGCTACCGGGCTTCAAAACGGATTAACGGCAAGTATCTCCAACTTCTCTGTGAAAACGACCCACCTTACCGGCACAACCACCGATTTAGGAATCCTGGCATCAATGTTTACACAGAAAAAATACAGAAGAAATGGAGAGTTGATTGGCAGAGCCAAACTTCTGATGAGTATTATGCTTGCATATGTAATGGGAGCGGTGTTTTCCGGACTAACTTATTACTATCTGGAGTTCAGAGTGTTCTATGTCATCAGTATATGTCTGCTGATTGTTATTGGGTACGATGCGTATAAAATTCATATCCGTCACTTTAATACGAAATACAGATACAACAGGATTTACAGAAAGGCCAATATTTTTGCTTACCTGTATGAGAAAATCCATGGAATTCCTACAAAAGAGAAGAAAAGAAAGCTTGTCTTTGAGGATTAGAATATAAAACACACTATTATTTTTTGTATAAACTAGCTGTAAATGCCCTTATTTTTTTATAGAATAAGGGCGTTTTTATTAAAAATGAACTTAAAAATCTATAAATTAATTGCTTTTTGTCCTGTTTTTCACGGTTACTGAAATGAAAAATTCCAGATTGGATCAATAAACTTGCTAAAGCCCTTCATTACAAACATTAAAAAAAACAGTTGGGGATAAATAGGCAAAAATGTTGATAATTAAATATTAAATCACGGTTTTGGTATTTTAATTCCCATTTTCATTGACTATTTTTGTAAGTTGATTTACGTTTTTATGTCAGATATTATTCAGCTTTTACCGGATCATGTAGCAAACCAAATTGCAGCGGGAGAGGTGGTGCAGCGGCCTGCATCCATCGTGAAGGAACTTTTGGAAAATGCTATAGATGCAGATGCAACGAAAATTGAACTGATCATCAGGGATGCCGGGAAAAACCTTATTCAGGTGGTAGATGACGGAAAAGGAATGTCCGAAACGGATGCCCGCATGGCATTTGAAAGACATGCTACCTCCAAAATCAAAGGGACAGAAGATATCTTTAAGATTGCTACGAAAGGATTCCGTGGTGAAGCGCTGGCTTCTATTGCTGCCGTTTCCCAGGTGGAGCTCAGAACAAAACAGAAAGATACTTCCATCGGAACCAATATTTATATCGAAGGCGGAGTATTCCAGTTTCAGGACCCGGCTCAGACAGCGGACGGATCAAATTTTTTAGTAAAAAATCTTTTCTATAACGTTCCTGCAAGAAGGAAGTTTCTGAAAAATAATAATATTGAATTCAGACACGTAATCGATGAATTTCAGCGTGTTGCGCTGGCTCATGAGAATCTGGAGTTTTCCCTGTTCCATGATGATGAAGCTGTTTTCAGACTGAGAAAAGGAAGTCAGATGCAGCGTATTGTAGATGTTTTCGGAAGAAAACTTCAGCCACTTTTGATTCCTATTAAAGAAGATATTATCTGGTGTAAGCTTCATGGTTTCGTTGCGAAGCCTGAAGGGGCTAAGAAAGCAAGAGGTGAGCAGTTTCTTTTTGTGAATGGAAGATATTTCAGAAGCCCTTACTTCAATAAAGCAGTACAGGAGGCTTTTGAAGGACTTCTTCAGCCAGGATATGTGCCTTCGTTTTTCCTTTTTCTGGAACTTGATCCGGAGAAAATAGATGTGAATATTCATCCGCAGAAAACAGAGGTGAAATTTGAGGACGAGCATCTTATTTTTGCTTTGCTTCGTTCAACGATTAAAAGATCTTTGGGAATTTATAATGTTTCTCCAAGCCTTGATTTTGATAGAGATCCGGAATTGGATGAAATGATGAATAAACCGATTCCAAGCAAAGGAAACGGAGGGGGAAGAAGCGGAGGAATTATCAAAATGCCCGAGATCATTGTAGATAAAGATTACAATCCATTTTTGGAGGAGAAAAATGTAGTACATCCGGAGGAAATTCAGAACCTTACGGAAATGTATCATCAGAATATTACAGCAGAACCTTCAAAGATCAATTTATTTGAAGATGAAGACTTTGACGAAGATCTGATGAGACTTCCGAATGGTTATTGGCTATTCAATAAAGGAGACGTTACCCTCATGCTGGATTTGGGAAGAATGCACAGGTTATTGGTTTCTGAAGGTAATAAATCTACCAGAAAATCAAATACAAACAGCCATGCTCTTCTTTTCTCTCTGGAGTATCATATGAATGAAATCGAAAAGACAAAATATAATTCGATAAAAAAATATCTTCCGGAATTAGGGTTTGACATGAAAATTGCTCATGAAAGTGTACTTCGAATAGATTCTCTTCCCGAAGGACTGAAAGAAACTCAGGCGATGAAGTTCTTGGAAAACCTTTTTGAGATTCTGGAATATAAGACGGAAGAAGAATTTTTGCAGTATTACCATAATCAATGGAATAAAATGCAGTCGAAGTCAAGATTTGACTTTATTTATAAAAAAGATGCGGAACAACTTATTAAAGACTTTACAGCATTAGGCTTTCCGGAATTTTTACCGGACGGCAAAAGATGCTTTTATGAAGTTCCGTTTAACGACTTTAAAAACAAATTTTAAAAAATATGTTTAACAATATACCGCCCATCACAAGAAATATTATTATCATTAATGTTATAGTATTTATTGTTACCTACTTTATGGGAAACCAGGTAATTGGTTATCTCGCAGGTTTTTATCCATTCTCTCCTTTTTTCCATTCATGGCAGGTTATTACTCACATGTTTATGCATGGAAGTATTATGCATATTCTATTTAATATGATGACACTTTTTAGCTTTGGCCCCATTCTGGAACAGACATTAGGAGATAAAAAATATCTGATTTTATATTTTGTAAGTGGTCTTGGAGCATTTTTCCTATTTAATGCATGGAACTTTGTGGAAGTTCAACAAATTTCCCATGAATTGGAACAGCTGGGGTTTAATGTAAATGCATATCTGTCCGGCGCAAGTGTTGAATTTGCTGGAAATACGGGTTCCATTCTTAAACAAAAAGAATTACTGGAAAGCTTAAAAGGTATCGTCGCGACACCTATGGTGGGGGCGTCCGGAGCAATTTTCGGAGTAGTGGCTGCCTTTGCAACCTTATATCCGGATTCTAAAATCGGAATCATGTTTATTCCGGTTCCGATTAAAGTAAAATATCTGCTGCCTATTATTGTTGTTGGTTCCATATATCTTGGTGTTTCCGGCAATGGCGGGGGTATTGCTCACCTTGCCCACGTAGGTGGTGCTTTGGTTGGATGGGTGTTGGCACGAATTTGGAAAAAGCATTTGTACAGATTCAATTAAAATAATTTTGTGAAAATTTTCCGACTCATACTTTTCATCCTGCATCTTGGAATTCTTTTTCTGCTGCTGGGGACTTTACTGAATGCCTATGTTCCACCTAAGATTTTTCCGTGGTTTAATCTGCTTTCTTTAGGTTTTCCGGTACTTATGATCTCTTATATCATTTTAACAGTATTCTGGGTGTTCAGCTGGAAAAAAAGAGCTTTTGTATTCATGTTTATGGGCTTAGCTTTTATCAATCCGGTAAAAAGGTGGGTGAATTATTCTTCTCCTAAAAATGGAGATTCTGAGATAAAAGTCGTTTCCTTCAACACAAGAGCTAATAGTGGTAGAGTAGAAGAGATCGGAGCTTACCTGAAATCTCAGAATGCAGATGTTATTTTTTTACAGGAAGATTCCGGAGCGTCATATGAGTTTGAAGGATATCAAAAAACGAATCCAGCTGGGGGCTTTGCTATTTTAACCAGATATAAAATCATCAGCCAGAAAGCAATAGACCCACAAGATGAAAATATAAGAGTTCCCGGTCTACAGGCGGATATAGAAATTAATGGCAGAGTGTATCGTTTTATTGATGTTTACCTTCATCCATTCCGCTTTGATAAAGATATGGTAAGACTTAACGGAAATACCGATGCCAATGAGCAAAAGGTAAAAGATGTAGTTAAAAGACTGATTCCTACCTTTAAAAAACATCAGGAGCAGATAAATTTTATTCGACAGTCTGTTGAAAATTCGCCCTATCCCGTTATCCTTGCCGGAGACTTTAATTCTGTTCCAAATTCTTACGAATATTACCATCTGTCAGACGGGCTTGAAGATGCATTTTTAGCAGCTGGAAAAGGAAGTGCTACTAGTTTTCACGACTATAAATTTCCCATTAGAATTGACTATGTTTTTTCTTCAAAATCATTAAAGGCAATATCTTATGAAGTTGACCGTTCTATACATATTTCAGATCATTATCCTGTCATCGTAAAACTTTTCAGGGAGGGCAAATAATCATAAAAAGAGTTAAAGTTATCTGCTTGGTAGGATTTTTGTTGAAAGAAAACCGTACCAAGACCGTTTTTTTCATGAAGTTGAATCAGATATTACTATTTATACATATCGCCGTTGCTGTTTTGCTGTTGTGCACACTGGGGAATGCATGGATTCCGCCTAATCTTTTAGGCAATCTTAATTTGCTGTCGCTTGGTTTTCCCTATCTGATATTGGCGCATGTAATTCTTACCCTCATATGGATCTTTAAAAAACAAAAAATAGCAATTGCTTTTGCTCTGGGTACTCTTATTTTCTATAATCCGATCAGACGATGGATCAATTTTTCACCCAAAACAGAAAATGTAAAAACAATACGTGATATTAAAGTATTGACATTCAATGTGAAATATGGAGAATATGGTTGGGATAAAGTAAAAAATTACATTAAGGAACAAGATGCGGATATCATCCTTGTGCAGGAAAAAGATACCAACCGCGCTATCAAGAGGGATCTTATAAAATATCCTTCTGTTATTCTGAAAACAAAACATAAAATTGTAAGACAGGCAGAACTGATTGATGAAAAAGCCCGTGGAAATTCATTCTACGCGGATATTGACATCAATGGAAAAGTCATCAGAATTATTAATGTTTATCTTGAACCGTTCAGACTTCATAAATCAATGTTTACGAAGTTGGATGCGCTTGGTTTTGGAAATGTTTCGACATTATTGTCTCACATGACCCCTACATTTCAGGCTCATGAAGATCAGGTAAAAAGAATTAGAAAAATGGTAGATTTATCACCTTACCCGGTTATTTTAGCGGGAGATTTTAATTCTGTTCCCAATTCTTATGAGTATTATAATCTTGGAAAAGACCTTCAGGATGCCTTTTTGGTAGCAGGAAAGGGAAGTGCAAGCAGTTTTCATGATTATAAGGTTCCTTTGAGAATTGATTATATCTTTACTTCGAAATCTATTATTCCTTTAAGCTATAAGGTAGATCAGTCTGTGAAATTATCGGATCACTATCCTGTAATTGCAGAATTTCTGCTAAATTAGTTCCATGAAAAATATACTGTCAGCAATTTTTATTTTTACCCTCCTTTTTACTGCCTGTTCCAAGAAAGAATCTCCGGGATTCGCTGTTGAGCAGGAGGTTAAAATGAAGTATGATACTGCTGCTATTGATTCCTTTTCCACAGGAGCTGTTTCAGTAGATATTGCCCGAAAGATAAGAATGTCATCCCCTCAATATCTGGACTCTGTAAAACAGGCTAAAAAGCTTCAGGAAGAAGAGAATAAGCTAAAGGCAGAGCTGGAAAAAGAAAACAAAGCAAAACAGGAAGAGGAGAAGAAAAAAGCTGAAACAGAAAAGAAACAAAAAACTTCTGAAACATCATCAGCTCCGGACACCAAAACACAATAAAACAAACATCATTAATAATAGACAATATGAAAAAACAAATCTTTGCTGCAGTAGCGATCTCGGTATTCGCTGTAGCATGCACAAAATCAACAACAAAAACAGAGCAGGTAGAAAATGCTGACGGATCAGTTACCACAACGACAGTTACAGTTACAGACACCCCAAATGCTGTTGATACTGCAAAGATCAACAATGCAAAAGAGGATGTGAAAGCAAAAGTAGACGAAGCTGGAAATAAGATTGACAATGCTGCCCAGAAAGCAAAAGATAAAATTGACGCAACAGCAGATAAAACGAAACAGGATCTACACAAAGCAGGACAAGATATCAAAACTGAAGCAAATAAAGTAGGAAAAGATATTAAAACCGGAGCCCAGGAAGTAGGGAAGGATGCTAAGGATGCTGCCAAAAAAGGAGCTTCAAAAGTAGAAGAAGCTGCGAAAAAAGTAAAAGAAGATTTAAGTAAATAAAACAAAATCCGTAATTCAATTAGAATTACGGATTTTTATTTCTAGCTGTAAAGAGATTATTTCTCTTTTATTTATTCATTTCCAGTAATGGATCGATATATTCTCTGTCATTGCTTAATCTTGGTACTTTATTTTGCCCACCAAGCTTGCCTTTAGCTTCCAGCCAGTGATAGAAAAGATTATTTTTAGCGATATGAACAATAGGTCTTTTTAAAGTTATATTGTTGTATCTTTTTGCTTCATAATCTGAATTGATGGTCTTTAAATGCTTATCAAAAGCATCAACAAAATTGTCCAGATTATCGGGATGCTGGCTGAACTCAAAAATCCATTCGTGAGCACCGCCTTCGTTTCCTTTCATGAAAACAGGAGCTCCTGTAAAATCTGTAATCTGCGCTCCGGTTGCTTCACATGCTCTTGAAAGGGCAGATTCCACATTAGTAATCATTAGTTCTTCCCCAAAGGCATTGATATAATGTTTTGTTCTTCCTGTTATTTTTATTCTGAACGGATTGGTAGATGTAAAGACCACCGTGTCTCCAATAAGATATCTCCACAGTCCGCCGTTGGTAGTGATTACCATTGCGTAATTCTTTCCGGTTTCTACATCTTCCAGGCTTACTACTTTAGGGTTTGAAAAATGGAACTGATCCATAGGAATGAATTCGTAAAAAATTCCATAATCCAGCATCAGAAGCATTTCATCGCTGTCTGATCTGTCCTGTATACCGAAGAAGCCTTCAGAAGCATTATAAATTTCGTAGTAATTGATGTTTTTCCCGATGATCTGCCGGAATTGTTCCCTATAGGGTTTAAAACTGATTCCGCCGTGAAAAAACACCTCCAAATTAGGCCATAGCTCTGAAATACTTCCTATATTGGTTTCCTTCAATACTCTTTGCAGAAGAACCATCATCCAGCTTGGCACTCCAAGGATACTTCCCACATCTTCATTTTTTACTTCAGAAGTGATTGCTTTCAGCTTGCTTTCCCATTCTCCCATCAAAGAAACTTTCTTACTCGGAGTGGTGGTGATTTCTACCCAAAAGGGAAGATTGTCAATTAAAATAGCAGATAAATCACCAAATTTTGTGTTAAAATCTGCATATAATTCTGAACTTCCTCCTAAGCGTAAGTTTTTATAATTAAAAAGCTGGTTCTCGGGATGATTATTGGCATAAATGGACACCATATCTTTTCCTGCCTTCATATGGCAGTATTCAAGGCTTTCTGCAGAGATCGGGATAAATTTGCTCTTGGCATTGGTAGTTCCTGATGATTTGGCAAAATGCTTAATAAGTCCGGGCCAGCTCACATCTTTATATCCCTGTCTTGCTTTTTCAATATAGGGCTCCATTTCTTCATAGGTAACAATAGGGACTTTGTTTTTAAAATCCTGATAACTTGATATAGAATTGAATCCGTATAGCTTACCATATTCCGTGTCCTCGGCATGAAACAGCTGAGAAAAGAGTATACCTTTCTGTGTTTCAATAGGATGGTCCATGAAATTCTGTATCTGATCTATCCTTTGTCGGATAAACCAGTTGACTACGGTGTTGAAAAGTGCTTTGGTTGCCATTCCAACAAATATAATGATATTTGAATTTTCAGAAAATTTTTTAAGTGATTAAATAAAAAAACCGCTACAGATTCTGTAACGGTTTGATATTTAGGCGTTTGTTTTCTTAGCAATACTCATCGTATGCAGCCTGAAGGTTTGCTGCAATAGCGCCTGCAGGGTTTCCTTCAATGTGGTGTCTTTCCAGCATATGAACTAATTCACCATCTTTGAAAAGTGCTACACATGGAGAACTTGGAGGGAATGGAGCAAGGTGTTTTCTTGCTTCTACTACGGCCTCAGTATCAAATCCTGCAAATACAGTTGTTAAATGATCAGGTTTCTTATCTCCTGTCAGAGAGTACACTACTCCTGGTCTTGCCGCTCCTGCAGCACAACCGCATACTGAATTGATGACCAATAATGTGGTTCCGGACTGCTTCAAAGCATCTTCTACCTGAGTAGGAGTTGTTAAGTCCTGGAAACCTTTATCTGTAAGCTCTGCCTTCATAGGCATTACCAAATCTGTTGGATACATATATTTTGTTTTTTATCTCTACAAAGTTAAGCAATTCTTTGCTTTTGTTCAATATATAAAAACTATCAATTGTTTAGTCATAAAAAATTAACCAAATATTAATATTGCAATAATATTCTAAAAAATGTGAATTAATACTAGGAATAATAAAATATTATTATTAAATTTGAAATGATTCTGAAAAACAAACGACCGTGAAAAAACATTTAAAGCTTTCCCTCAAGCAATCAATCACTTAAATACTTCTGTAATATGGTAGTATCTTAATTCTTTTTTTCAGTTTAGAATCAAACTGATTAACAAACTTTAATATCCAAAGAAAGTGAAGCCCGGAACTGAAAAGTTCCGGGCTTCTAATCAAATCGATATGCAAAGGTTGTATATCCTTAGTTATGGAATGAAACATGCATCCGGGAGATTGAGATTACCCCAAATCCCGGAATCCGGATCACATTATGAAAGGAGCTTTTTAGCCATCTCGGAAATACTTTTTCCGTCAGATTTTCCGGCTAATGCTTTTGAGGCAGCTCCCATTACCTTCCCTAAATCTTTGATAGACTCAGCTCCGGTTTCAGAAATAATGTTCTTAATTTCTGTTTCTAATTCTTCAGCAGAAAGCTGTTGAGGTAAAAACTGCTCAATTACTTTGCTTTGAGCCTCTTCTACTTCTGCAAGATCCTGTCTGCCCTGAGCCGTGAACTGCTCAAAAGAATCTTTACGCTGCTTGATCATTCTCTGTAGAATGGCAATTTCCTGCTCAGCAGAAACTTCAGCGCCTCTTGCTTCTGTTTTTAAAAGAAGAATCTGAGATTTTACAGCACGCAGAGAATCCAGAGCTACTCTGTCTTTTTCTCTCATGGCTGTTTTTATGGCTTCGCTTATTGTATTTTCTAAACTCATGTTTATATGCTTTAGGCTTTAGGCAATAAGCAGTAAGCTTTTTGATCCGGCTGGGACAGCCTATGGCTTACTGCGTACTGCTTATAGCATTTAATCTACGTCTTTATTTAAAAACCTGTTTTCTCTGATCTGCATAGATCCGTTGTTGTCAGATAAGTACGTGTTAATGTTCTGATCTGAAGCATTGTTTCCGTCAATAGAGATATTTTTTCTTTTGAAAGCAGGAATAGATTCAAACTCGCTAGTGCTGTCAAAGCTTTGGTAGCGGGAATTGAATTCTTTTAATTTATTTCTTCTTTCAATTACTCTATCCTGGTCCATCGTTTTGTTCACAAATGTGAATTCTGATTCCTCAGTTTTTGGAGTTTCAATTTCTGTTTTGCTTTCAAAAGCAGGTTTTGTTTCTGCCTTTGGTTCTTCCTGTTTTTGGTAGAAGGTTTCAATCTTCTGAGCAGGTTCAGCTACAGCAGCATTTGCAGGGGTATTAAATTCTGCTTTTGGCTGTCCAAAACCTGTATTAGGTTCATTCCTTACAGGTTCGTTTACAAAGAAGCTGAATTCAACTGGTTTTTCTTCAGAAAAAGAGTTGTTGAAGGTATTCCCGGACTGTGGCTCATCTTTTTTATTTTCAAAATCAAATGAGAAAGACTGGATCTCAAGATCGTTCGGATCTTCATTCTCTTCATCTATGGAGAACAAGCTGTATTCCTGCTCTTCTTCTTCATTTCTCCAGTTTTGTTCAGGAGTATTTACTGTATCTTCCTCTTTATCAAAGAATTTTATTTCAGTTCTTGGCTGCTCTTCTTCAATAATCATTTTTTTTTCAGTAGACGTTGTGTTGAATGGAGCATCATGGTCTTCATCATCTAATCTGAAAAGGTTTTTTCCGCCGAAATCGTGTGTTGTTTCAGGAGCTGATTCTCTTTCCTCTCTTGTTTTGAAAGGAGAGTTTTTTGGAGCTTCAAAACTATCGTTAAGGCTGATTCTGATTTTTTCTGTAGGACCCGCAAACTTTTTATTGTCATTAGAGAATCCTGTAGCGATAACAAGAACACTTACAGCATCTCCTAATTCTTCATCTGCACCCACCCCGAAGATAATATCAGCAGTGTTTCCTGCTTCTTTCTGGATATGATCCATGATGATACCGATTTCATCCATGGTAACTTCTTCAGCACCACTTCTGATCAATAACAGAACGTTCTTAGCACCTGTAATCTTATTATCGTTCAATAATGGGGAATCAAGGGCTTTTCTTACTGCTTCTTCAGCTTTATTTTCACCTGAAGCAGTTCCTGTAGACATTAACGCTGTACCAGAATTCTGAAGTACAGATTTAGCATCTCTAAAGTCAATGTTTACATCAAAGTACCCTGTAATAACTTCTGCCATTCCTTTTGCGGCATTAGCTAGAACTTCATCAGCTTTTGAGAATCCCTGTTTAAATCCAAGGTTTCCGAATTGTTGTCTTAATTTATCGTTATTGATAACAATTAATGAGTCAACATTATTTTTTAGTTTGTCAAGACCATTTTCGGCCTGATCTAATCTTCTTTTACCTTCAAAGCTAAAAGGAACAGTAACAATACCTACCGTTAAAATTCCCATGTCTTTTGCTACTTTAGCAATGACAGGAGCGGCACCGGTACCGGTACCACCACCCATTCCGGCAGTGATGAACACCATCTTGGTGTTTTGGCCCATAGCAGCCTTGATGTCTTCAATACTTTCTATCGCTGATTTTTCTCCCACTTCAGGGTCAGCACCTGCTCCAAGACCTTCGGTAATGGTAGTTCCCAACTGTACTTTATTGGCAACAGGGTTATTATCTAAAGTTTGAGCATCCGTATTACAAATCACGAAATCAACTCCGTGAATTCCTTTCTCGTACATGTGCTTTAGAGCGTTGTTTCCACCGCCCCCTACACCGATTACTTTTATGATGGATGAATTTCCTTTTGGCAAATCAAATGAAAATCCTTGTGTACCTATATTTTCCATAACTATATTTTTAATAATTATAATTGATAATTGATTAATGATAATTGATAAGGAAAAGATCGTTTATCGCTTATCATTCATCATTTATAATTTACTCTACTTCTTCAAAGAATTTTTTTACTTTTTCCATAAGCGACTGCCCGAAGGTTAGCTTCGCTTTTCTATTTTCTTGCTTTTCGTTTTCAAAAGAGTGCTGCTCCTGAACTGGCGCTGCCTGTTGAATAGGTTGAACCGTTTCTGTCTGTGCTACAGCTGTTTCCTGCTTTGGCTGTTCAGTGATAATTTCTATCTCTTCATCAGCATTCTGCTTTTTGTCTCTAATTTTCAAACTCTCCATCAGTAACCCGATAGACGTAGCAAATTCAGGGCCTTTCAAGTACTGATTTTTATCGTTGGCGATATATTCATTCGCAAAACCGATTCTGCTGTCAAAACCTGTGGTATAATTGGCCAGCTGGCGAAGGTGTTTCAAATTTGAACCACCACCTGTGAGAACAATTCCGGCAATCAGTTTTTTCTTTTGTTCAAAAGCACCGTAAGCCTTCAGTTCTGTATTGACCATTTCCAAAACTTCTTCTACTCTCGCATTGATGATCTGTGCTAAAGTTTTTAAAGAAATCTCTTTGTCTGGTCTTCCGTGAAGCCCCGGAATAGTTACAAAAGTACTGTCTTTTTCTAATTCGGGAACAGCCGAACCAAACTTTACTTTAAGCTGTTCTGCATGTTTCTCGATAATAGAGCATCCCTCTTTGATATCTTCGGTAATAATTCCGCCTCCGTATGGGATCACACAGGTATGACGGATGATATTATCTTTAAATATGGCAATATCTGTTGTTCCACCACCAATGTCAACGATGGCTACACCAGCTTCTTTCTCTTCTTTTGTAAGAACAGCTTCTGAAGAGGCTAATGGCTCTAAAGTAAGAGCCTCCATTTCTAATCCGGCTTCACGAACACATCTTGCAATGTTTCTGATGCTGCCCATTTGGCCTACTACAACATGGAAGTTAGCTTCTAAACGCTTTCCGTGCATCCCTACGGGCTCTTGAATTTCCCCCTCGGAATCCACTTTATATTCTTGAGGAAGTACGTGGATAATTTCTTCTCCAGGAAGCATGACCAGTTTTTTTACCTGATCTTTTAATGCTTCAATGTCATCGTCTGTAATAAATTTATCAGGGTGTTCACGCATAATATAATCGGAGTGCTGCAGAGAACGTATGTGTTTTCCTGCAATACCTACCGTAACTTTGCGGATAGGAACACCAGCACTGGACTGTGCTTCGGATACTGCAGCCTTGATTGAATTGATGGTTTGTGAAATATTATTCACAATCCCTTTATGAACACCAAGACTTTTAGCTTTTCCTACACCGAGAACTTCTATCTTCCCGTGTGCATTCCTTCTTCCGACAATCGCGACTATCTTCGTTGTCCCGATGTCCAGACCTACTGAATACTCTTGATTTTCCATTTTTATATCGATTTGATTTTTTCTACTTTTTTCCTTTTTTCTTTATAAGGATAATATCCTATTTGTGTATTATATGTCCTGAAGGACTTATTCTATTTTTACTTTTGCCTTGGGCTTGGGTTTAGCCGGGGCAGCTGTTTTTTTCTCTGTTTTTTTCGTTTCCTTTGTATGTGTTTTTGTCTTTGTAGCCTCTTTCGGTTTGGCCGGTGTGGAACTTGCTTTTTTCGCTTCCGCTATTTTTGGTTTAGTCTCTGTTTTTTTAGCCGCTATTGTAGGGGCTTTTGCCAATTCCATTTTTCCTGCTTTTAAAATACTATCATTTTCTTTAAAATAAGGGTTTAAAGTAGTGACAATCTGGTTCTGATATTTTACAGAAACCATGCTGTATTTCTGAGGATCCTGAAATACCAGGTATTTTTCTACGAAAGTTTTAAATCCTCTTACTTTAAAATCAATATTATCAAGGTCTCCGATCTCTACTCTGTAATTTCCCTCGCTTGTCAGAAGATTATAGCTGTCTTTGGTTTTTGAGATTCCGATAAAATATTTCTTGCTGAAATCATCTTTGTCAATCTTTTCTACCAGTTCTGCGAGTTTTTCATATTCATCAGGTTTTACATTTCCTGTTACCAGCATACACGGATGTGAATATGTCCTTGAAATAGGAAACTCAATTCCTTTTTCATCTACATAAAAGTCTTTTCCATCTTTATTGAGTCTGAATACAGGAACTCTCTGTTTGATATCCAGATTCAGTTTTCCGTTCAGGTTCAGGTAGACATTAGCACTGTCAACTGCAGGAAGAGAATTTATTCTTTTTTCTAAAGAAGGAATATTAAGATCACCTACTTTTCCAGATGGATTTTCTTTTTTTACAATCTCCCTGATATCTTTTTCATCAACAAAATAAACCGGAGTTTTCTCACTCATTTTTACAGAAATCTTATTGTCCGTAATCTGCTCACGGCTGAATCTTCTCAATGAGAAGCTCAGTAACAATCCTAAGATAATTACAGTGACAACAATTTTTAATATTCTGTATTTATTTTTCATATTTTTTCTTCGCGAGCATTGCGTTTATACTCAAATTTTCTCTATCCATTCACAAATAGGATCATACAGGGTATCTATATTTCCTGCACCTACAGTAAGAAGGATATCAAAATCTTTTTCTTTTATTTTTTCGAAAGCATCGGATAATGTTGATACTTCTTTTTTATCTAATGTTACTTTATCCAGCAGCCAGCTTGAAGTAATACCTTCAAAATTCTCCTGAAGTTCTCTTGCAGGATAAATATCAAGAAGAATAAGCTCATCTGCTCTGCTTAAACTTTCCGCAAACCCGTCTGCAAAGTCTCTTGTTCTGCTGAAAAGGTGTGGCTGGAAGGCTACCAATAGTTTTTTATCAGGATAAAATGTTTTGATTGAACCCATTACAGCATTAATTTCTGTAGGGTGGTGGGCATAGTCATCAATATAAATTTTACCGTTTTGATAAATATGTTTTGTGTATCTTCTTTTAATTCCTTTAAAATTGGCAATTGCCTTTTTCAGCGTATCAAAATCTGCGCCTAAATTATGCAGAATAGCCAGTGCTACAGTAGCATTTTCCACATTATGGATTCCCGGAATTTCCCAGACAAAATCCTTAATCGTTTCCGTTGGTGTATGGAAGTCAAAATAAATTTTATCGTGATCCATGCGCAGGTTGTCTGAATAATAATCTGCCGGCTCATTCACTGCATAGGTTTGATGCCCTCTGCCAATTTCCAGTCCTTTTCTTATAAAAAGCTGCTGATCATTAGGAACCAAAGCCGCAAACTGCCTGAATCCTTCTTCAATATGGCTCTTATCTCCATAAATATCCAGGTGGTCAGCATCTGTAGAAGTTACTACTGCCCAGTCCGGAGACAGGTTCAGGAAGCTTCTGTCATATTCATCTGCCTCTACTACAGAATATTTGGAACCATTGTACAGGAAGTTCGATTTAAAGTTTTCAGAAATTCCACCCAAAAAGCATGAGAAAGGAAGGTCTGCTTCTTTACATAAATGGGCCACAAGGGTAGACGTGGTTGTCTTTCCATGAGTTCCTGCAATCGCAATACAGTCTGTGTTTTCGGTAATTAACCCTAAAACCTTAGCTCTTTTTAAAATTTCAAACTGATTTTGGTTGAAATAATCAAGGATGCCGAGAGTTTTGATCGCTGGAGTATAAATAACCAGTGTATCTTCTTTCTGAAGGGAAGTGATCCTTTCATCAATAAGATCTTCAAAAACAATATCAATACCTTCATTCATCAGGTTCTGAGTAAGCTTTGTATTGGTTTTGTCGTAGCCCAATACTTTTTTACCGGATGCATTGAAATAGCGTGCTAATGCACTCATTCCGATACCTCCGATTCCGACGAAGTAAAAAGTTTGATATGTTTGTAAAATGTTCATTTATATTTTAATCTTTAATAACTCTTTAACCAGTTCAGAGTTTTATTACTAATATTTTATATTATAAAGCTTTAATCAACTAACACTAATAATTCGCTAATAAATTAAATTTTAACAGTGTCAGGCTGAGCTTGTCGAAGCCTTTCCTAATTATTTTATTACTTTAAAAATCTCATCTACAATCTCTTTTGCAGCGTTTGGCTTGGCAAAATATTTAAGATTGTCAGACATTTCTTTTCTTACGCTTTCATTTTCGCAGATCTCTGATAATGTATTCCAGAATTTTTCCTGCATTTCAGAATCTTTTACCATTCTTGCTGCATTTTTTTCAACAAGATTCATAGCATTTTTCGTTTGGTGGTCTTCCGCTGCAAAAGGGAAAGGAACCAAAAGCACCGGTTTTTGTGCTACAGCCAACTCTGAAATGGCAATAGCTCCAGCTCGGGAAACGATGACATCCGCAGCAGAATAAGCCAGTTCCATATCTTTGATGAATTCTTTCAAATGAATGGAAGCTGGAAGTTGGAGGCTGGAAGACAATTCTTTGTAATCCAACTTTCCTGTTTGCCAAATTAATTGATATCCTTTTTCTTTCAGATTTTCAAGATTTTCTTTCCAGGCATTATTCAATGTTCTGGAGCCTAAAGAACCTCCTACAGACAGAATCGTAAGTTTGTCTTTATTTAATCCCATTTTTTCTTTTGCCTGGAATGTTTCCTGCATTCCTGAAACAATATTCTCACGAATCGGATTTCCCAGGAATTTTATTTTCTCTGCTGGAAAACCTTCTACTTTTGGATACGCTGTGAAAACGGCTTTGGCTTTCTTGCTTAAAATTTTATTGGTTACCCCAGCATGAGCATTCTGTTCCTGTATGAAAATCGGAATTCCCATTTTGCTGGCTTCATAAAGAGCAGGTCCGCTGGCAAATCCCCCTGTTCCTACGGCAAAATCGGGAGCGAAGTTTTTGATAATCCTTTTAGATTTTGATAAACTTTTCAGAATCTTGAAAGGCAGTCCCAGGTTGGATAGCAGATTTCCTCTGTCGATTCCTGCGATATCAATTCCTTCAATTTTATAGCCTGCCTGTGGAACTTTTTCCATTTCCATTTTCCCGTTGGCACCAATGAACAAAAATTCAGCGTCAGGAAATCTTTTTTTGATCTCATCAGCAATGGCAATGGCCGGGAAGATATGACCTCCTGTTCCGCCGCCTGATAATAATATTTTCAATTTTTTGTCCATTTTAAGCGATATCGTTTATTTCTGCTATACTTTGTTTTTTGCCCATTCCTTCTTCATCATAAATCTGGATTCTTGAGCTTATATTTAAAATAATGCCTAACTGCAAATAGGTTACCAGCATTGAAGTTCCTCCGTAACTTATCAAAGGCAGCGGCTGTCCTGTTACCGGGATCAGGTTTACAGCAACGGCTATATTGACCGAAAGCTGAATAAAGATCATTACTCCGAGACTGAGCACGAGCAGCGATCCGAAAAACGCCGGCATCTTACTGGCGATCATTACAATCCTTATCATCATGATCAGGTATAAACTGATCAGAAAAGCTGCACCAATCACGCCATATTCTTCTACGATGACCGCAAAAATAAAGTCGGAGGCAGATTGTGGCAGCATTTGTTTCAATGCGCTTTTTCCTGGTCCCATTCCGGTAATTCCGCCATGTACAATAGCTGCTTTGGCCTGCATTACCTGATAATTTTTTGCTTTTACGCTTTCATCATCTACATCGGCTGATTTGGCTTTGCTTGAAGTAAATGTTTCTACACGGCTCATCCATGTATGTACACGGTTTCCGCCAATCATGTTCGTATTCAGGGCTATTAATAAGAATAACACAATCGCTACAAATGAGGCGGAAATAAACCCTGCAATGTATTTCCAGTGAAGCTGTCCTATGATAAGAACGACTACGGAAACCATTAAAATCATCAATGCTGTGGAACCGTTATCTTTGGCTACCAGTACAAAAACAAGCAGGATAGGTCCGAAAATATACATGATATTCTCTATTGGAAGCCTTTCTCTTGTGATCTTCTTGGTTAAATATCTGCACAGATAGATGATTAACATTAAAAAAGCAAATGATGAGGGTTGGAAAGAGATCGGTGTTCCCGGGATTTTCAGCCACCTGGAAGCACTGGCCCCATCAATGGTCTGTCCGGTAAACATAGTAACAATCAACAGAATAATCATAAGGCCGAGCAGGATGCTGCTGAGCTTTCCGATGTATTCATATTTTATAGTTCCTACCAGTCTCATAATTGCTAATCCCAAGACTACAAAGAACATATGTTTGATAACGTGACCTGTTGTGGTTCCGTTATTAACAATATACTCGAGGTTTGAACTTGCAGAGTATACGGGGAAAATAGAGAAAATGGAGATCACAAGGATGACCATCCAAAGTACTTTATCGCCCTTTAGAAATTCAAATCTGCTTTCTGTGTTCTGTTCGTCCATATTTAATGCTATTCTGGCTAATGGCCGTTGGCTTTTAATACCTGATCTTTAAACTGGCGTCCTCTGTCTTCATAGCTTTTGAACAAGTCAAAGCTTGCGCAGCATGGAGATAATAGAACGGTATCACCTTTTTTAGCTAATGATTTTGAAATTCTCACCGCTTCTTCCATGCTTGAAGTATCATAAATAACTTCTTTTTTGTCTTTAAAGAAGTCTATGATCTTCTTGTTATCTACTCCAAGGCAAACAATTGCCTTTACTTTTCTTTTGACTAAATCTTCAATTTCGGTATAGTCATTTCCTTTATCTAATCCACCAACAATCCATACGGTTGGTGTTTTCATACTTTCTAAAGCATAGTAAGTAGCGTTCACGTTGGTTGCTTTACTGTCGTTGATGTATTTTACATTGTCAATTTCAGTTACAAACTCCAATCTGTGCTCTACGGCCTGGAATGTCATCAATGAATGTCTGATGCTTTCATTGTTGATTTTTAATATCTTACCGGCAATAGATGCCGCCAGGCTGTTGGCTACATTGTGATTTCCCAATAGAGACAATTCATCCACTTTCATGGCGAATTCGTCTTTCATTTTTACCACAATTTCATCTTCATTGATGAAACCTCCTTCAGGTAACTTCTCTTTTATTGAGAAAGGAATCATTTTAGCCTTTATTTCAAGCTTTTCAAGAAGACTTTTACTCATTTCATCATCTTTGTTGTAGATGAAGAAGTTGTCATTCTCTTGATTTTCAGTGATTCTGAATTTTGCTAAAGCATATTCTTCATAGTTGTAGTTGTACTGATCCAGGTGATCCTGAGACAGATTCAATAATAAAGAAATATAAGGTCTGAAATTCTGAATATCATCCAGCTGGAAAGAGCTTACTTCCAGTACATAATATTCATGGTTTTCATCTGCAACCTGCTTGGCAAAGCTGTATCCAATATTTCCTCCTAAACCTACATTCAATCCGTCATTTTTCAGGATATAATAGATCAGGGAAGTAGTGGTTGTTTTTCCGTTGCTTCCGGTAATGGCAATGATCTTTGCATCTGTAAATTCAGAAGCAAATTCAATTTCAGAGGATAGCCTGATTCCTTTATCATGAATTTTATTGATGATATCTGCCTTTTTCGGAATTCCCGGGCTTTTTACAATCCAGTCAGCATTTAAAATCCTTTCTTCATCATGGTTTCCTTCTTCAAATTCAATTTCATTATCGGTAAGAAACTGCTTATAGTTATCCTTAATGGCTCCTTTATCTGAAAGAAATACTTCCAGACCTTTCTTTTTAGCCAAATAAGCAGCTCCGCATCCGCTTTCTCCACCTCCTAAAACAACTATTTTCATATTATAAAAGCTTTATGCTATAGGCTTTAAGCGTATTGCTTATTGCTTACAGCTTTTAATTTTTATCTCATTTTTAATGTGATCAGACATACAATGGCCAATATTACTCCGATGATGATCATCCTGTTCACAATTTTACTTTCGTGGAACCCTTCTTTCTGATAATGATGGTGTAATGGTGACATTTTGAATAGTCTATTGTTTTGGGCATATTCCAGCCCGTATTTTCTTTTTCTGTATTTGAAAACAACTACCTGAAGCATTACAGACACGTTTTCAATCAGGAAGATTCCGCATAATACAGGAATCAGCAATTCTTTTCTTAAAATGATGGCTAAAACGGCAATTACTCCTCCCAGCATCAAACTTCCGGTATCTCCCATGAAAACCTGTGCGGGGTAGGTGTTGTACCAGAAGAATCCGATCACGGCACCTACCATTGCCACGGCAAAAATGGTGGTTTCTCCCATGTTGGGAAGGAACATAATATTGAGATAATCTGCAAAGATGATGTTCCCTGAAAGGTAGGCGAAAAGAGCCAGCGTAAGCAGTATAATGGCGCTTGTACCTGCTGCGAGACCGTCAATTCCATCTGTGATATTGGCTCCGTTTGAAACGGCTGTTACAATGAAAATCACAATAGGAATAAAGACAATCCATGCCCACTCATGGGCATCTTTATCATTCATCCAAAATAACATTCCACTATAGTCGAACTCATTATTCTTTGCAAAAGGAACGGTAGAAACAGTAATTTTCTCTGTAGGCATAAAGTTTTGCTCTACGTTGTTTCTGTTCACCACCTTAGCATCTGCATATTTTCTTTTTACGGTAATATCCGGGTGGAAATACATTGTAATTCCGACAATTAGCCCTAATCCGACCTGTCCTACAATTTTGAATTTACCACTTAAACCGTCTTTATTTTTTTTGATTTTCTTTAAATAATCATCCAGGAAACCAATAGCACCCATCCAGAACATAGAAACCAGCAGCAGTACAATGTACACATTGGTGATTCTTGTAAACAGCAATACCGGAATGATGGTTGCCAAAATAATGATAAGCCCTCCCATGGTAGGAGTTCCTTCTTTTTGTTTTTGACCATCCAATCCCAGATCACGTACCAATTCTCCCATCTGTTTTGTTCTCAGGTAATTGATTACTCTTTTTCCGAAGACAAGAGCAATGATGAGTGAGAATAATACAGCCATTCCGGCACGGAAGGAGATGTATTTCAACATTCCTAATCCCGGAACGTGAATTCCATGGTCGGTTAGATATTCGTATAGATAGTATAGCATGTTTCTGGTTTTTATTATTTAAAAATTTAATTTATTTAAAGATTTAAAGATTGGGTTTCTCAATATTTTCACTTAAATACTTAATAAAGTTTGATATGTTTGAAGAAACCTCTCTTGAAAGGATGATAATTTCTTCGGCTTTATTTTCGTCACCTAATTTTAATCTTTTACTTACAATCAGCATGCTTTTCACTTCTGCACAGCTGCCTTTTGCAATTTTTAAATATCTAATAAATTGTCTGTTATTATTATATTCTGAGCCTTCCGCAATATTGTTGCTAATTGAAAAACTCGCTCTTTTTATCTGGTTATTAAATTCAAATTCTTTACAAAACTCTGACTTTGAAGAAAAATATAGACTTTTTCAATAAGATCTAAACTTTTGATATATACAGGGAAATTTTCAAAATTCTTCGCCATACCAAATTTTTAAATTTTTAAATGAATTTAATCTTTCAATTTACTTGGACATTAATTTCCAAAGCTCATTAATTACTTCTTTGTCGTCAAAATGATGTCTCACACCATTTATCTCCTGATAGGTCTCGTGGCCTTTTCCGGCAACTAAGACGATATCTTTAGGTTCTGCAAACTTTATGGCCATTTTTATGGCTTCTTTTCTGTCCGGAATTGAAGTGTATTTGCTGAAGTTCTGAGGTTCAACACCTGCTTCAATTTCTTTAATGATCTGTGCAGGATCTTCAGTTCTCGGATTATCTGAAGTGATGATTGCCAGTGTTGATTTTTTGGAGGCAATATTTCCCATTTCAGGTCTTTTGGAGTGATCTCTGTCTCCTCCGCATCCGAATACGGTGATTAATCTTTCGTTTTTGGTTCTGATATCGTTGATGCTGTCCAGAATGTTTTCCAAAGCATCCGGAGTGTGCGCATAATCTACGATAAAGAATATTCCGCCATCTGATTTGAAGGTTTCAAATCTTCCGGAAACTCTTTTTAATTTGCTGATGGCCTGAAGAATTTCATCCTGCTCAAAACCTAGTTCTGCAGCAATTCCGAATACAAGCAGCAAGTTGTATACATTGAATTTCCCGGTCAGTGTCGTCCAGAATTCTTTTCCATTGAAGTTCAGCAGCATTCCGTTGAAATCCACTTCCAATAATTTTCCGTGATAGTCTGCCATGGTTTTCAAAGCGTAAGACTTCTTTGCTGCCTTAGTGTTCTGAAGCATGACGTTGCCATTTTTGTCATCCACATTGGTGATGGCAATGGCTGTATCTTCTAATTGATCGAAGAATCTTTTCTTTGTTTTTAAATATTCTTCGAATGTTTTATGGTAATCCAAATGATCATGAGTAAGGTTGGTGAAGCCCGCTATTTTAAAGTGTAATCCTTCAATTCTGTTTTGGGCAATTCCGTGTGAGCTTACTTCCATGAAAGCAAATTCACATCCTTTTTCTACGGCTTCAGCTAAAATCCTGTTGATGGTAATCACATCAGGAGTAGTGTGGGTAGCTGGAATAATTTCTTCACCAATTCTGATCTCAACAGTGGAAAGTAAAGCCGCTGGGTATCCCAGATTTTTGAAAACGTCAAAAAGAAGGGTAGAAACAGATGTTTTTCCGTTGGTTCCTGTAACTCCTATCAGTTTCAGCTTCTGTGAAGGATTTCCATAGAAATTAGAGGTAAGATGACCTAGGGCTTTAGATGAATCTTTTACCTGAACATAAGTTACGTTTTCAGCCAATGTTTCAGGGAATTCTTCGCAAACGATTGCGGCAGCTCCTTTTTCAATAGCAGATGCAATGAATGAATGACCATCCACTACGGTTCCCCTCATAGCAATGTAAAGAGAGTTTTCTGTAACCTTTCTGCTGTCGATCACCAATTCAGTAACCTCACGGCTGCTATCACCGTGAATTTCCAAGACTGGGATTCTGTTTACTAATTCTGTTATAATCATCTTTATCAATAAGGCTTTGCCCTATTTTGGTTTAAATGGTCCTTTCGGAACCTTGTTTTAATTTTGCAGAGACAAATAAATTCTCTGGTTTTTACTGATTGTTGTGCCTTCCAGAGGGAATTGTTCTTTAATTCTTCCTACTCCTTTATAGTCGACACGGTAGCCCAGGTTTTCCAGCTGAGGGATTACGTTTTTACCAATTAATCCCACTACATTAGGCATCTGCTTATCATTTACTGCTACTTTAACGTTAGGTTCAACCATTTTGCTCAGGTTTACCTTTTTGTCTACGAGCATTTCTTTTTCAATATTCTGAGGTGTTTTCAGGAATGTTTTTCCTGCAATTTCTTTAAACACCGGTGCTGAAACGGAACCTCCATAAAATCCTTTTGCTGTGTTAGGCTCACTAATCATTACATAACAAGTGTACTTTGGTGCGTCTGCGGGATAAAATCCTGCAAAGGATGCACGGTACTTCATTGGACCTGGCAGCCAGTATTCAAATCTTGCAGTACCTGTTTTTCCTGCCATTTTCAGGTTAGGAGTAAAGATGCTTCGTCCTGTCCCTTTTTCTACGGCTTTGGTTAAAGCGCTGGTCATCATTTTGATTGCTTTTTCAGAAGCCATTTTGTTCACCATTACTTCAGGTTTTGCATTGTACATTACCTTTCCGTCTTTCATGATCTTATCAATGAATAATGGCTTAAGCATTTTACCTCCATTAGCGACTCCGTTGTAGAAAGTTGTCAATTGCAGCAGGTTGATATTGGAAGAATATCCGTAAGAAATAGAGGCTAGTGTTGCAGCATTCCATCTTTTATTCTGTGGAGTTACGATCTTCGGTTTTGTAATTCCCGGAAGCTCTATATCCATTTTGTCGAATAATTTCCAACGTCTCAGGTGATCAAGGAAGATCTGTGGCTTTTCTGCATAATATTTTGTGATCAGCTTTGATGTTCCTACGTTACTGGATTTCGCCAACACATCACTGATGTCATAAGTTCCTCCTCCGTGACCGTCAGAGATTCTTTGTTTTGCATATACCCAAACTCCGTTTCCTACGTTTACTGTTGTATTTTCATCAATGAATCCGTCATCCATTGCGGCCAGAAGCGAAATGGTTTTAAAAGTGGATCCGGGTTCGATATTATCTTTCAGGGCATAGTTGTAAGAGTCTTCGTAATCTCCTGATTCTGTTCTTCTTAGATTAACAAGAGCACGTACTTTTCCGGTTTCAACTTCCATCACGATTACGGTACCGTGTTTGGCTTCGAAATTAATCAGCTGCTTCTCAAGAGCGGAGTGTGCAATATCTTGAATTCTAAGATCTAAGGTAGTATACACATCTTCTCCGTCTACAGGTTCCTGAACTTTCCAGAAGTCGATAGGTTTCCATTGGGAAGAATTGATTCTCTGTTCTAATCTTTTTCCGTCAGTTCCGGTTAAATATTTTGAGAAAGCTCCTTCCAGTCCTGATCTAAGCTCTCCGTTATCCATTCCGATGGTTCCGGCTCCAATTTCTGAAGTAGCCAATTCTCTTTTATAATTTCTGTCAACAATAAATCCTCCTTTGTTTTTACCTCTTTTGAAGATAGGAAACTTTCGGATTCTGTCGTATTGATCGAAATCCAGTCCTTTTACCAGGGTATAGTACTGGTTTTTCTTTTTCTTCTGCTCATCAAACTTCTGTCTGAATTCTCCTCTGGATTTTCCGAACATTTTGCTCAAAGAATCCGTCAGTGCTCCGATGTTGTTGGAGTACACCGTATCTTTCATTGTTTTGAAATCAAGATAGATGTCATATCGCATCACTGTGGTTGCGAGAATAGAACCATCGGAAGCAAAAAGGTTACCGCGGGCAGCTTTTAAGGTAGCCTCACGATAGTTTTTATTAATGTAATCATCTTTTATTTCCTGGACATTGGTGTTCTGAAGGATGACAATTCTTGCCAGGAACATGACAAACACGCACAAAGCTACCACTGCAAAGAGGTAGCCCCATCGTAACGTTTTCTTACGTTTATTGTCGTATTCATTTTGCTTTTGCATCTGTACTGTCCAGTTTTATTAGCAATTTATGAGGGTGGTTTTCCAGGGTCATCAATGAATCCCGGGCAACCTCTTTCCCCAGCTCTGATTCCATTTTTACTTTGATCAGCTTACTCTGGGCGTAAGCGTTTCGTGATTTATATTCTTCTGTTTCTTCCTTTAGGGCGTTTACAATTTTTATTTTTTTATTGACGAGATGATTGGTATAAATCATGGCCATCATCAGGATAAACAACAAGAGAAAATACCTGTAATGTATTTTGATCTCATCACGATTCAGAAAGTTTCCTTTTATAATGTCTATAAAAGTGAGTCTTTTCTGGGGGCGATTTGTTGTTCTTTTTGCCAAAGCTTTCTTTATGGTTGATTAATGATCAATGATGATTGATATTTTAAAATCATTGACCAGTTATCTGTTATCATTTATACTTTAATTCCTGTTCTCATTTTGGCACTTCTTGCTCTTGAGTTTTCTTCGATTTCCTGATCATCAGGAATGATTGCTTTACTCTTTATCAATTCGAATGCCTTTTTATAATTTCCGTAGATATCTCTTTCCGGTTCTCCTTCGAACATTCCGTTTTTCAGAAATCTTTTTACCAAACGGTCTTCCAGAGAGTGGTAAGAAATAACGACTAATCTTCCTTCTTGTTTTAAAACATTGTAAGCCTGAACCAGCATTTCTTTCAATACTTCAAGTTCCTGGTTTACTTCAATTCTTATCGCCTGAAAAAGCTGAGCATAGAACTTATTAACCTTGTGAGGCGGAATATAGCTGAACAGTTTTTTCAGGTCTTCCGTAGTGTCTATACTTTTTGTTTTTCTGTGATGAACAATTTCTCTTGCCAGCTTTCTTGCTTCTCTTAATTCTCCATAGTGGTAGAAAAGGTCTGCAAGTTCGCTTTCTTCATATTCATTGATCACTCTTTTGGCATCCAGATTCTGCATTACATTCATCCTCATATCCAAAGGAGCGTTGCTTCTTGTGGAAAAACCTCTGTCTGCTTCATCAAACTGATGTGAAGAAACACCCAGGTCAGCCAAAACACCATCCACCTGAGGAACTCCGTACATCAGTAATGAGTTTTCCAGAAACCTGAAATTCTGATTAACCAATGTAAATCTGGGATCATCAATTGTATTTTTAAGTGCATCCAGGTCCTGATCAAAACTGAACAATCTCCCTTTGTCGGAAAGTCTGCTCAAGATTTCTCTTGAATGGCCTCCGCCTCCAAAGGTGCAGTCCACATATATTCCGTCAGGATTCGTCACCAAATCATCAACACTCTGCTTCAACAAAACGGGGTTATGATACATGCTTAATTGTGTTTTTTATTTACTATATAATCTTATTAATAACCTACAGTTATTCTTCATCGAAAGAGCCCATCACATCTTCGGCAAGGCTTGCAAAATCAGCTTCATTGGTGGCGATTACCTTTTCATAGGCATCTTTATCCCAAATTTCGAAGAGCTCTCCCGCGCTGGTAATCACAATATCTTTTTGAAGATTTGCGAAAATCGTCAGGTCTTTGGAGATCTGTAATCTTCCTGCATTATCCAATTCTACTGTCTTTACTCCTGCCGTAAACATTCGTATGAAATCAGCATTCTTTTTTATGAATCTGTTCAGTTTATTAATTTTGCCCATCAGTTTGTCCCACGCATTCATAGGATAGACTTCCAGGCAGGGTTGGAACACAGATCTTTTGACTACAAATGCCTTGTCTTCGAAGTTTTCCATCTGTTTAATTAAAGATGAAGGAACTTTCAAGCGGCCTTTGTCGTCAATTTTGCACTCATATGTCCCAATGAAATTTTTCATTTGGGACAAATTTATATAATAATTTCCAAAATTTCCCACTTTTTCCCACTTTTTGACTCAATGTTAATAAGTTTTATTAAAGATTGAATTTCAATAATGTAAAATACTGATATGAAGAGACTTGTAAAAAGTGTTATTTAAGCCATAATAAAGCGGTTTCGAAAAAAAAAGTTAAAAAGGAGAATATTATATTATTTTTATCTTAAATTAGGATAATCAAAATTTTTTTGAGGTTTAATTTGTATTTTTGCAAGGCTTTATTAAGGCGTTTTATGATATTTAGTACAAAAAAAGAAAAGAAATATTCCTATATAGAAGCAGGAGAAGGACATCCATTAGTGCTGTTGCACGGGTTAATGGGTGGTTTGAGTAATTTCGATAAAATGGTAGATTTTTTTTCGGAAAGGGGGTTCAAAGTATATGTTCCTCAATTACCCATCTATGATCTTCCTGTACTCAATACGAATCTTACCACTATCGCAAAATATATTATCAAGTTTATAGAAAGTCATATTTCAGAACCTGTAAGCATTGTAGGAAACTCAATGGGAGGGCATGTAGGACTTATCTTGACTTTGGCAAGACCTGATCTTGTAAAGAATCTTGTTCTTACAGGAAGTTCCGGATTGTATGAAAGAACTTTCGGAGACAGCTTTCCAAGAAAAAATGACAGATCTTATATCAGAAAGAAGACGGAAGAAGTTTTCTATGATCCAAAGGTGGCAACAGAAGATCTTGTGGATGAAGTTTTTGCAGTAGTGAATGACAGAATGAAAGGAATAAAAACGGTAATGCTGGCAAGAAGTGCCATCAAACACAATATGTTGAATGACCTTCCGAAGATTGTGACACCTACGTGTCTGATCTGGGGTAAACAGGATAATGTGACTCCTCCGGAAGTGGCAGAAGATATGCACAAATTTATTCCCAATTCGGATTTATTCTGGATAGACCATTGCGGGCATGCAGCCATGATGGAAAAGCCAAATGAATTTAATGAAATCCTGTACAACTGGATAAAAGATAAAGTTTAAATACATAATAATAAATGACCATTAAGAGCTTTTCTTAATGGTTTATTTTTCTAAAATACATTCAAAATGATTATCAAGACAGCAGAGTTTGTAAAGAGTAGTGGAAAATGGCAGGAATGCCCTGAGCCAAATATTCCCGAATATGCTTTTATCGGAAGGTCGAACGTAGGAAAATCATCACTGATCAATGCGATGATGAATCATAAAGATTTGGCTAAAACTTCGGGGACTCCGGGAAAAACTCAGCTAATCAATCATTTTTTGGTGAATGAAAACTGGTATCTTACCGACTTACCGGGATATGGGTATGCAAAGGTTTCAAAAGTTCAGCGAAAGGATTTTGAAAAACTGATCACCAATTATATTCTGAACAGAAGAAATCTGGTGAACCTTTTTGTTTTGGTAGATTCAAGACACAGTCCACAGAAAATTGATCTGGAATTCATCCAGTGGTGCGGGGAAAGTGGAATACCATTTTCCATTGTCTTTACCAAGGCAGATAAACTAAAGCCGAACGTAGTTGTCAAAAATGTTGAAGACTATAAGGCTGAACTTCATAAAACGTGGGAAGATCTTCCTGAGCTGTATATTACTTCTGCGGAAAAGAAAGAGGGTGGAGACAAGATCCTCGATTTTATCCAAAAGACCAATGAGTTTTTAACGAATAATAATATAAGTTTCGATGAGTAATATTGTCTGGAAAATAAAAACGTTTGAGGAGTTCACCGTTCCTGAATTGTATGCAGTACTGAAGGCGCGTATTGATGTTTTTGTTATTGAGCAGAACTGTCCTTATCCCGATCTGGATAATTATGATCAGAAAGGAGTTCATATCTGGGCTGAAGAAAACGGACAGGTACTGGCCTACTGCCGTGTATTTGACAAGGGGATAAAATATGATGAAACTTCTTTCGGAAGAGTTCTGACCACAGAACAGGCGAGAGGAAAAAGCCTTGGGAAGCAGTTAATACAATACGCTATAGAAACTATAGAAAACCGTTTTCATACTTCTGAAATTAAAATATCTGCACAGGATTATCTGTTAAGATTTTACAGTGGTTTCGGATTTGAAGATACAGGGAATAAATATCTTGAAGATGATATTCCGCATACGGAAATGATAAGAAAGTAAAAAGGTATCTCAAACGAGATACCTTTTTTCGAACTGTTGTATAAAATTATATTGGGTGATATTAGTTTTTCATCATTCCCTATATCAAAATTAAGACTATTAAAAAAAACAACCTTACGGAAATCCGTAATGGATTAAATAATTCCCAAATCTTTACAAAAAGCAACAAGCTGCTCATTATTGGTTATCTGAAGATCTTCTTTCATACTGTTCAGTTTTTCCTCTATACTGGCTAATAGTTTTCTAATGTTTTATGAAGCTCTTCTCTAAAATTATAAATTTCATCCAGACTATTCAATAATATTTTTTCTCCTGCATCCTTACCATTGTGAAACGTCTCAATATATTTATTAGCGGTATTGAAATGTAATCTACAAAGTGGTTTTCTATTATTATCATCAAGTAAAATTCCAAAATAAGATAATGTATCTCTATATGCTATTCTTGATGCCGGAACTTTTTCTCGCATAATAGCTTTTACGATTTGGAAACCCTCAAGCTCTTCTTCAGTAGTAACAATTTTAGAGTCATTATTCTCATCTATAGGTTGAGACATTTTAATATCATCTTCCTGTTTTTCAATTTGTTCATTGATATTTAATGCAGATTTAAGCCTAAAACTAATAGATTCATTAATAGAGGTTGCTAATGCTTTTTTTGTATATTCTTTAAATGAAAGCATTCTGTTAGCTGTCATTGGCTTTTCAAAGAATCGTCCTACTAGTAGCTTTACAATTTCATCAGAAGGAGATTCTATTTCTTTTTCGAATTCCTTTCTGATAGCCTTAATATATTTTAATGCTTCTGCGGAGTCCAGAATATTCTCCAGATTGTAATCTTTTTTAGTAAAACTTTCCAGTATTTTTATTGAACTATCCTTTAAGTCCTCCATATTGATAGTGAAAAATGGTTTTTCATCCATAATATTGGGCTTTTCAAGATCTGTATAAAAATTATAAATAATACCATTTGTAAGAACACCAAATCTTGTTTTAGAAACATGATAATATCTATGAAGTTGAGAATTATGTGCGTCAGCACTTTCTTTCCAATGTTTGCATTCAATAATAAAAATAGGCTCATCATTATTTTTAATTACATAATCCACTTTTTCTCCTTTTTTGGTTCCGATATCACAAACATGTTCAGGTATTACCTCTGTAGGATTGAAAATGTCATAGCCTAAAATTTGTATAAAAGGCATTACAAATGCATTTTTAGTAGCTTCTTCGGTTGCAATTTGATCTTTTAATCCTGATACTTTTTGCTGTAATTGCTCAAGTTTAATTTTAAGGTCCATTCTGTTATTTTTATTTATACCTCAAATTTATATTCCATTAAAATAGTATCCTTACGGAAAGCCGTAAAACAAAAAAACCTTCCAAAAAAATGAAAGGTTTCTATAAAATAGTAATTTTAACAAGGATTAAATAATTCCCAAATCTTTACAAAAAGCAACAAGCTGCTCATTATTGGTTATCTGAAGATCTTCTTTCATACTGTTCAGTTTTTTCTCTACGCTGCTTAAGCTGTTGGGCTTGATATCATTGGTTTGAAGATATACAGGTATGTTTTTTTGTAAAACGCCTTGGGATAATAAAGAGACCAGGGTGATATCATACGTGGAAAATTCATAATTGTTGAGCTTCTTTACTTCCTGTTGAAGATCTAGTGAAAGATAATTTTCATTTACATAGGTTGAAGCAATTGCTTTTTTCAGCTCTTTTGAATCATTACGGGCTTTACGAACAAAACCATTAATTCCATATTCATTAAAAAGATTGTCTATCACTCCGGATTTGTGCTCCGCTGAAAAGACAATGATTTTTAAAGAAGGTTGTAGCTTTTTAATGGTTTTTATCAATTCTTTTCCATCTTTAAGATTTTGTATATTGTGGTCTTCTTCAAAAGAAAGATCTGTAATTAACAAATCATAAAGATCATTTTCACGAATGGATTTTTGAATTTTAGCTAGTGCATCATCACAATAATATACATAATCTGTGGTGGAAATATTAAGGTCTTCTAATGTTTTCTGTACAGAAATACTACTGCTTTCGTGATCTTCAGCTATTAAAATTTTTTTGAACATTCTTTTTCTTTTTTAAGAAGCAGGAAATGAAATATAAATTTTCAATCCCTTTTCGGTTTCAGTGTCAAAAATAATTTCTCCATGGATAGCTTCAATACGGGAACCCGTATTTGTCAAACCATTTTTATAAGTGATCCCTTCTGAAATGCCGATTCCATTGTCTGTATATTGAATTTGTATGATATTATTTTTTCTTTCAAATTTGAAAACAACATGGGTGGCATGACTATGTTTTTTCATATTGACCAGAAGTTCCCGCATTACCTGGTAGATCTCTTCACGGGTAAATTCTTTCAGTGTATTCCAAATACTTTCATCATTTCCGGCCAGATAAGTTTTTACATTTTCGTTATTAAAAGATGCAATAAGAGTTGATATTCTCTTGCTGAATTCCTGCTTATTTTCGGAAGTAGTCTTCTCATAAGAAATATCTCTGGATTTTTCATATACAAACTCTAGCTCATCTAAAGCCTTTTCTTTATCAAAATGTTCCTGATTTTCTATTTTGGTCATTACCTGATAAATACCGTTGGCGACTACATCGTGAACCTTTTTGGAAAGATGAAGTTGATGCTCTTTTATTTTTAACTCATTTTCCCGCTGCAATCTTTTTTTTCTTCTTTTATACCATGCCCAAACACCAATAAGGCTTAAAGACAGAAATCCTAAAACAACATTCTGTTTTAAAATTCTGTTTTGTTTTTGAACTGTAATAATCTTTAATTGTTGGTTTTCTGCGTTCTTTTTTTCTACATCAAATTCTATCAGCGCAAATCTGTTTTTTGCCTTATCTCTGGACAGCTGAATACTATCATTCAGATACTGATATTCTGTAAAATAATCCTGTAAATGATCTCCTATATCATTTTTCACCAAGAACTCAAGTGCTTCTAGTCTATCATTAGGATTTTTGATTGCTTTTGCCAGGCGATATTTTTCATTGATATGGTAAAGGGCTTTGGCCTTATCAAAACATAAATAATATTCTGCAAGATGAGAATGACTGGATATCAGTCCGGACTTGTCATTGATTTTTTGTCTTAAAGAAAAAGCCTCTAATAAGCCTTTTTCAGCTTTATAATCATTGTTTTCAAGCCAGCTGATATAATTGTAATTGTCAAGAACTCTGGCATAATCTATATCATATTGTTGAAGACTTTTATCCTTAAGCAAAGATTGACAAATGCGGATTCCCTCGTAATACCTTTTCAGTTTTCCATATACATCGGCAATATTATTTTTAATGATAATCTTCTGATGTTTATCTGAACTTGCATACAAAGCCTTATGATACCAGACAAGAGCATCTTCATAATGTTTGAGGTTTTTTTCTGAAATTGCAAGATTGTTATAAATTGATGGCAGAAAGTTAGAATCTCTGGGTAGTTTTAAGAGATTTAAAGCATCAATAGCTCTTTCGTTACTGCTAAGATAATCACCAATATCATTTAGTATAATAGCTTTAGTTGTTAAACAGGATGCTATATTGGAAGAGTCATTCTTTAGTTTATAGATACTTTCTGCTTTTGAAAGTAGAGTAAAGGCCCTCTCATTATCATTATTATAGAGTTCGGTTGCTTCATTATACATTTTGTCCGCTTCAGCAGAAGGGGCTTTCACCAGAGGATTCTTGTTTTCGGAAAAGTTGCAGCTAACGAATAAAAGGAAGACTCCTAGAAATTTATACCCGGCATACATGATAATAATTGATAGCAACTAAAGGTATTAAAAAAAGGACAATTTTCATTGTCCTTTTGAGTAATTATTTTTTTGGAGGTAATATCTGTCCTGTCTCTCCACTTGTATCACCATCACTTCCGCTTTCTGCCATAGAGCTTCCAAGGTCTGTAGAGCTTGCTTCGGATTGTATAGTTACATTATTATTTGCAGTTGCTGATGTATTGGCATTATTATTTGAAAAGGTTAAGCCTAATAGCATCAAAATAAATTGGATCATTTCCTTTAAAATTTTCGAAGTTGAAACCGTATTTCTTCCTCTCGCGAAGTTTTTATCGCGAGCTGTACACTGTTAAAATTTCGAAGCGCTTCTTAATTTTTTAGGGAAGTGAACCTTTAAAAACGGAGGTGAAACATCTGCTTCCCAATCCGGAGTTTAACCTCTGTTTTCTCTGGTTTTTTGAAATCAGCTTTTTTTGTAATGATTAGTTTTTCGTTGATTTCTAAGGCAAATTTGCGGTAAAAAAGAAGTGACATGTTAGACAAAACATAGACATCAATAGACAGTAAATAAGTGTGGAGTTATTACGGAAATCCGTAATGTGGTATGATTGAAATTCATCTACTTTGTAATGCCCGAAAACACTGTTTATGTCCAAGAAAAAACTACTGATTAATGAAGTATTTGAGCAGGCAAGAAAAGAGTCAGAGAAAACCACAAAAAGTGGATTGGCTTCTTATCTGCATCTTTGTTTTATTGATAACCTGAAATTTTATGAAATTTCAGAGAAAACATTCATACGATATTATGAAGACTTTGTTGAAGGTAATAGCAGCAGGAATATTGAGCCGGAGAGACTGAATAAAATGAGCCAGTATATCGGATATAAAGATTTTACAGATTTTTCAAGGACCTTTATCAGGAATGATGAGAAAAAAAATCTGACCACAGTAAAAATAAGTGTGGATCAGGATGAAGAGATAATATCAGAAAGGCTTTCCAAAATCAATATTAATATCATCAATGAGCAGCATTTTAAAATGCCGGAATTTGTCAAGCAGAATAGCTTAGGCATGGTAGGAATATTTATCCTTGGAAGTTTTTTGATTGGGAATTATTATTGCTCTTCCGGAAACAGAAACAGAAATGAACCACTAAGTTTTTTCAGTATAGCAGGCATTGAAAAAAACTGTATGTATTGGGACAAAAACGAATATAAACCGACTGATTGTAAGGATGGAAATCCTTCATTGATTGTTGTTCCCAAGGATACGATTCAGATTAAATATTTCAAACGTATTACAAGGAAAGACACGCTTACAGTAGAGAATGCACTGGGAAAAACATGGTATTCAAAGGTCAATGGGAAAGTAGAGTTTTTTACGATGGATGGGATTGATCCGGAGAACAAGAAGGAATTAAAAAAATCAACTGCATATATTATTAAAAAATACTGCGGAAGAAATACTGATCCCATAATGTCAGAATAACTTTCCTTCACAATTATTTAAAATTCAATTAAAACAAATCCTTACTTATTCCATTAATTTCGTCTTATTTTAAGATGAATAAAAGAATATTCTCCTGTTTAATTTTTATATCTGCATTTCTATCGGCACAGAAACCTGCTCAGATAGCATTTCTTTCCGATGTACATTTTCAGGATTTATACGGTAGTTTTTCGGATCATGATTTTAAAGGAATTATAAATCCTAAAACAGGAAAACCTACTATTCTGAGAACAATGGATTCTCAATTGCATTCTACAAGAATTTTCAATGAGAACTATTTTGCTTTTCTCAAAGCGCTTGATGATATTGCTGCAAAAGGAATTAAAATCGTAGCCATGCCCGGAGACTTTTCAGATGACGGGCAGGCTTATAACCTTCGCGGGCTGCATGCTATTTTAGAACATTATCATCAGAAATATGGAATTCGTTTTTATTTGACAACAGGGAACCATGATCCGGTAGGACCTTTCAGAAACGATGGAGGGAAAGATGATTTTCTTGGAGAAGATGGAAAGACACTAGGGATTTACAGCAAAGAAAATATCGGAAAATCAACGGGTAAAGTGATCACAAAAGATATTGCTGAATCCGGATATCTTGAAATTTTGAATGAATTAAAAGATTTTGGGTTCTATCCTAAAAAAGAAGATTTCTACTGGGGTACACCCTTTGATCATGATTCTTTTAAAAATTATTCGTACAAAAAAGGGTTGCAGTCTGCGGATTATCACCAAAGAATGTATGAAGTTGCCAAAGGGTTTTCTGTCCCGGATTTAAGTTATGTTGTTGAACCTGTGAAAGATGTATGGATGATTGCTATAGATGGGAATACTTATGTTCCGAAAAACATCAATGAACACCCTGAAAATACGTCCAACTATAAAGGAGCGGCTATTGGCTATAATAATGTACTGACCAACAAACAGCATTTAATCCTATGGGTAAAAAAACTGGCTGCCGAAGCAAAGAAAAATAATAAAACCCTGATTGCTTTTACCCATTATCCTATGATTGACTTCAATGATGGAGCAACGCATGAAATTAAAAGCTTGTTAGGTGAGAAAAAGTGGCAATTGGAACGTGTTCCTCAGGAAGAAGTAGCAAAAGTATTTACTGAAGTAGGACTACAAATTCATTTTGCTGGGCATATGCATATTAATGATACCGGTATCAGAAGGGTAGGAGATAATATTTTGGTGAATGTTCAGGTGCCATCACTGGCAGCTTATCTTCCTGCGTATAAAGTTCTGACCATCCAATCTCCTGATAAGATGGAAGTGACAACCGAGGTTTTAAATGAAGTTCCCCGCTTCGATGAATTGTTTCCTCTATACGAAAAGGAATATGAAGTTTTACAAAACAGCACAGGTAAAATACTTTGGAATAAAGATATTTTAAAGACAAAATCCTATCATGATTTTATGCTCTTTCATTTAAAAGAACTGGTTCGCCTACGGATGATTCCGGATGACTGGCCAAAAGATTTTATTGAAAAGACTAAAAATTTAAATGGTGAAGACCTTCTCTTACTCATTCATAATAAAGATCAGTTAAAAAAGAAAAGAATCAGATCTGAAGATTTTAAAAACTGGTCTTTTGATGATCTGTTATTGGATCTATATAAGTTTCAGTCTGCAGATGAGCTGGCAGGAAAGGATATTCCCGAAGAGAGACTGAAGCAGTATCAGTTATTGGAGAAATTGTACAAGGAGCAAGACTCGAAAGATGACCCATTTGTTCAGCAGTTGAAATCTGTTTTTAGAATCCTTTCATTACTTTCCCATGGAGATCCTGCAGATCATTTTGAAATAGACTTGAGGAGGAAAGAAATAAGAAAGCTCTAAATCTCTGTGCTTTATAAACATTTGCCTTATGTTTAATAGATTGGTTGTGTCTATTCGTGAAAAGCATTAGTGTTTAAAATTAAAATGCTTCGACTAAGCTCGGCATTACATGGCTAATACTAACTGCTTTAAAATACTTTGCGGTGATTAAATACAAGAAATTGTATTCTGTTTTCCTGTGTTATTTGTGAAAAACATTAACGTCATTAGTGTTTGAAAAACAGAAAGGCTGCCCTTTCAGACAGCCTCCTCAATTATAAATCTAATAGCAAAACAGGACTATTTTCCTGTTACAGGGTTCATTCTTTCATAAGTGTTATTATCAAAACTTACCTTATAATTGGATTTGAATAATTTGCTTGGATAATAATAATCTGTTGTAATGATTTGCGCGCCGCTTTCCTTAGCTTTCTCAAACCTTGAATAATCCTCACTTCGTGCTTCCATGGTATCGGCATCAGCTCTGGTACGAATGATGTATCCTTTTTTAACCAGATCTTTAATTACAATATCGTCTTTCTTGGGTTCATTCATAAATAAAACAGCAGATTCAGGAGTTCCCGGAGTGGAATTCGTGAAAATCATTCTCCCTTTTAATGAAGGATGATCTTTAATATACAAATCCCTGTTTTCTCCATTGTTATCCATTACAAAAAGGAATTTTCCTTTTACATCTCTTACTTTAGGCCAGTTTTTCTTTACAACAGCTTCATTAAGTGTTGTATAAGAACCACGGATATCATCCGGAATAATTATTTTATCTTTTCCCAGATATTTTTTTAACTCATTATCGAGATCATCAAAAAGTTTTGACGTATAATGTTCCGGCTCTGTTCCAAACTGATTGGCTTTTCCATCTTTAGGTTCAAGCGTTATAAAAACCGGATCGTGATCAGGATGTTTATCAGACCATTTTTTCAGATCCTTCAGACAGTCTTCTAATGTATAATACCATGTCTGATAATCAATATCTGTAATATGGATCATCTTATAACCCGGCTTTTTCATTTTACCTTCCGGATCAAAAGGCTCGGTGGTCTTTACCAGATCCAGAATTTTAGGATGGGCATATTTTCCTCCTTTGCTGTCTGCATATACATCAATTTCCAGATTTCTCAATCCCAGATCCAGCTGCTGAAGAATAGGGATGTGTTCATACTGAATCCTTGGCAGAGCGTTCAGGGTATCTTTTTGAGACAAATAACGATATACTTCAGGAAGAATCGCTTTTTTATAAGAATTATGAGATCCAATAACCTGAATTTCATTAATCTTTACATTATTCAGAGAATGGAATTGTGCCCACAACAGGTTGAAAGAAGATAAACAAATGCCAAGATAAACAGCCTTTTTCATTTCGATACATTTTAAACGCGAAATTAATTACTCTTCACAGGGAATGATTTATATATTATGTTAAGTAATTTTTAAAATTCTGTGAATAATAGAAAAATAATGGAATATAAATATTTGATATCTAGCCTGTTTCTATTCTCTCAAATTGAGATATTTATATTTTGTTGACTTTAAGATAATATTATGTTAAAATAGATTTGTGGTAGATCCTTTTACTTTGTATGCCGAAATAAAAACTAACCGTTGCCTGAAAAGAAAACCACTGTTGCGGGAACAACAGCGGCTTTTTGATAAGCAATGTAACGTCTTGCAATTACTTTACTTATTGATATGTACCACAAAATTAATTTTTTTAAGTTTAAAAAGCTAATTCCGATTGCATTAATTTTTTTGGTGGCGAACCAAGCTGATGCTAAAGGATTTACTTCAAACTATCCTGTGTTTTCGCAGGTAAACGAAACCATTTCCGGAAATGTAACGGATCAGAAAGGAGGTGCCATTGAAGGCGCTAAAATCACGGTTGTAGAAACCGGAGACACTGCTTCTACCGATGCATCGGGAAACTTTACTATTTCGGCCAATATCGGGCAGACCTTGTCTATTTCTTACGAAGGATATGGAACTCAGATGGTGAAAATCTCAAGTACTTCAGTTTCTGTAAAACTAGAACCCCCAAAAGGATCAACTTCTATTGAAGAGGTTACGCTGGTAGGGTATGGTTCTCAGAAGAAATCTGATTTAACAGGAGCAGTGAGCCAGCTGAAAGCCGAGAATTTCAAAGAAGGAATGAACATTTCCGTTGACAACCTGATGCAGGGAAAAATCGCAGGTGTCCGTATCGTTCAGTCTAGTGGAGAACCTGGAGCGGGAGTGAATGTTTCCATCAGAGGGATCGGTTCTATCCGAAGCGGAAGTACCCCTTTATTCGTTGTAGATGGAGTGCCTTTGAGTAACGATGCCGTAAGTGCTACAGGCCCGAATATCGGTTTAGGAAATGCTCAGGCAAAAAACCCGCTCAACTTTTTAAATACCAGTGATATTGAATCCATCACTGTTTTAAAAGATGCTTCTGCAGCAGCTATCTACGGAGCAAGAGGATCAAACGGTGTTGTTTTGGTAACGACAAAAAGAGGAAGAAAAGGGGAGCCTTTGTTTACATATGATACGTATTTAGGTTTTTCTTCAGTCATTAAAAAACTAGATCTGATGAGCGCTGATGAATACAGGTCGGCAGGAATCAACAAATTATACGACCATGGCGGAAATACAGACTGGCAGGATGAGATTTTCAGAAATGCAGTGTCTTCCAACCACTCAGTATCATTTTCAAAATCCACGGAAACCGGAAATTACTTTGCGTCTATCTCTCATATGGATCAGGACGGGATTATTCTGAATAGTGGTTTCAAAAGAACGACAGCCCGTCTGAATGCAGAAGAATCTTTCTTTGACAACAAACGATTAAAGATTAAGCTCAACCTTACGGCAAGTGACATCAAAGAAACCGGAATTCCGAACGGAGCCAACGCAGGTTCTGACGGCCAGGTGATTATCCATGCTTTGATGGCGAATCCTACACGTTCAGTATATGATCAGAACGGAAACTTTACCAACTTCAATATGAATGCTCATTACAATCCATTGTATCTATTGAGCGTTTACAATGATAAAACCAATACTTTCAGAGTGTTGGGGAATACAGAGGCCACATTGAGAATTTTACCGGGGTTGAATTATAAGTTTAACCTGGGGATTGATAAAACAATGTCTGAGAGAAATACAACCATGTATCCGAACATTACAGACAGAACGCCAAAAGGAATGTACGTTCAGGCTAATCTTGATTCCTATAATGTACTTTTGGAACATTACTTAACCTATGATATTAGTTTAAATAAACACAATTTCAGCTTATTAGGTGGTTTTTCATACCAGAAATTCAAAACTACAGGAACATATTTTGGAGTAAAAAATATTGCGAATCAGGGAGCAGGAATTTCTCCGGAAATCAATCCTGGGTATTCTGGGGAAGCATTTATTCCGGCTGCGGGATATGCTCAGGAGAATGAGCTGCAGTCTTATTTTGGAAGGGTAAATTATAATTTTGATAAAAAATATTTATTAACGGCTTCATTGAGAGCTGACGGTTCTACCCGTTTCGGTCAAAACAACAAATACGGATATTTCCCTTCTGTTGCAGTGGGATGGACAATTTCTAATGAAAATTTCCTGAAGGATTCTCAAATTATTAATGAATTAAAATTAAGAGGAAGCTGGGGACAAACCGGTAACCAGGAAGTTCCGAATAAGATTACTCAGGCGAGCTCTTCACTGTCGCCATCCGGAGGATACTATTTGTATGATAATTTGAACCTGATCAATGGAGTGGTGATCAACAGAACTCCCAACCCTGATCTGAAATGGGAAGTGGTGGAGCAGACCAATATTGGAGCAGACTTCAGCTTATGGAGAAACAAATTGTATGGATCACTAGAATACTACAACAAAGTAACAAAAGACCCGATTCTGAATATCCCTTCCAGACCCTTAAGCCCTACAAGCACGGTATGGAAAAATGTTGATGCCAAGATTGTCAATAAAGGCTTTGAATTCTCTTTAGGTTCAGAAATTATTAAAACTGAAAATTTCACATGGAACTTTGATGTCAACGGAGCTACGGTGAATAATGTAGTAAAAGACCTTCCGGTTTCGGCTATTTATTCAGGGGAGGTTTCAGGACCTGGGCTTTCCGGAGTGACAGCCAATATTTACAAGAATGGCTATGAAGCAGGATCTTTCTACATGCTGAATTATTTGGGAGTGGATGCCAACGGAAAATATATCTATGAAGATGTAAATGGTGACGGAAGAATTGATCAGAATGACAGAAAGATCTTTGAGGGAGCTATTCCGAATTTCACTTTCGGGATTAATTCTTATATGAAATACAAGAAGTTTGATTTCTCATTCTCTTTCATCGGACAAACGGGTGGCTACCTTGTGAATAATACTGCATTGGATTTAAATATCAACAACTTAGCTTCAGACAGAAACGTTTTGAAAAACTTCTACGAATCAGGAGCCAATTTCACCAATCAGCCTCAGCTATCATCCCTTTATCTTGAAAAGTCAGACTTTATCAGATTAAATAACGTGAAACTAGGATATACCTTCGATACCAGCCAGCTGAAGTTCCTCAGAAGCATCAATCTTTACGTAAGTGCACAAAACCTGTTCACTATTACAAGCTACACAGGGTATGATCCATTAGTGGATACAAACAAACAGGTAAGTGGAAACCAGTCACTGGGAATTGATTACACCACATATCCATCTGCAAAGACTTTCATTTTGGGAGCTACTGTTAAATTTTAATTGAAAAGAAATCATGAAATCTAAATTTTTAAATATCAATAAAATTATATTATCCATTGCTGTATTTTCTTTAATGGGATGTACCAATCTGGATGAAAAAGTGATCGATGAGGTATTGGGTTCTGAAACGGCAGATCCTGAAGCTGCTCTTGCCGCTGCTTACAGCCAGCTGGGAGACGGAACTTTTGTAGACCACGGAAACGTTTTTGCCTTGCAGGAATATTCTACTGATGAAGCGTTATTACCAACAAGAGGAAGCGACTGGGGTGATGGCGGAAAATGGAGAGCGATGCATGAATTCTCATGGGATGCAGGCAGTGATGTAGTAAAAACAACCTGGAATTCCCTGAATTTTGGAATTACAAAGTCTTTGACAGCCATTTCAAGTATTGAAAAAAGCAACAGTACCAACAGGGCTTTATTTTTAGCTGAAGCAAAAGGACTATTGGCCTACTATACGTATACAACGATTGATCTTTTCGGGCAGGCTCCTTACAGAGATCCCAATAATATTAATGCTCCTATTCAGATTAGAAAAGCAGAAACTACCATTGATGCTTTGATCACTGAAGTGGAAGGGCTTATTCCCAATCTGGCAGATATTAAGACACAGAACACGCACGCCGGAAGATTTACGAAACAGGCAGCCTATGCATTTCTTGCAGATATGTACCTGAACAGAGCTGTTTTGAAGAATAAAACTGCAGGATCTTTTAACTTTTTGGAACAGGCGGTGAATGGTTCAGGAACGGATATGGATAAAGTAATTGAGTATTCCAATTTGTTGATCAACAATCCAAATTTCAGCTTGGAGTCTAACTATTTCCACAATTTTGATATCAATAATGATACAAGTAAGGAAATGATCTTCTCTATTGTTCAGAAGAAGAATACAGACAAAACTTCAGATAATGACCTTGCGTACATGTCTATGGAAAGAATCCAGAAACCATCTCCAGACAACAGAGGAACCAATGCCTCATGTATCACCCCGGAATTCTATTATTCATGGAACGGAAATCATGATGATCCACGTTTTCAGAGATCTTATCAGTATGCGGATGGAACATGGTTCAGAAATGACGGAACAGATGTAAGTGTACCATCATCAAGTAAAGTAGAAGGAACCGGAAAACCATGGTTTCATTTCAACAGAGGGTTGCAGGTAGGCCAGCAATACGGTCCTAAGCTTCTTGCAGACGGAAACTTTGATATGACATCAGACGGAAGAATTAAGGTCTACAAATTATTTACCGAAAAAAATACCACGCTTGCTGCAGATTTCACTCCTGAACTGAATTTTGACAACCCTTCTGAATCTGTATTTACACAGGCTCAGATCAACAGAGGAGTAAGAAACTTTAAATTTGAATTTGATCCAGGCTATGGAAACAACGGAACAAGCGGAATGGATGTGCCATTGTACAGATTAGGAACTATCTATATGATGAGAGCAGAAGCCTACTTAAGAAGCGGGAATTTAGCGGGAGCTTTGGCTGATGTCAATAAACTGAGAACAAGCAGAACAAATGATGCTTTAAAGAACAATACTCCGGGAGTTGCCATTGCTTCTTTAGATGAGAATACACTGTTTAAAGAATCAGGATATGAACTGTATTGGGAGATGTACAGAAGAAAGGCGATGATCAGATTCAAGAAATTTGATTTACCGGGAACAGCGAAACCTGCTTCTCAGCCTTACAGAAGGATTTTCCCAATCCCTCAGGCAACCATTGATGCCTCAAAAGATTTTACACAGAATCCAGGATATTAGTTTTTTCATATAAACAATTATTTTTTGCGTCAAACAAGAAGCGAAGAGATTTCCTCTTCGCTTCTGTTATTTTATATGGGATTTGCCGAAACTTAAAATATCACGTTTTATTCTGCATTCAACATTCCCAGTTCTCCGAAATGTTTTTTGAATTTCTGAATTTTAGGACCTACCACAGCGCTGCAATAAGGTTGTGTCGGGTTTTCGTTGTAATATCCCTGGTGGTATTGTTCTGCTGCCCAGAATTTATCGAATTTCGTTAATTCTGTCACGTAAGTTCCAGCCCATCTTCCTGATTCCTGAGATACTTTGATCGCTTCCTCAGCCTTTGATTTCTCAGCATCATCTTTATAATAAATTACAGAACGGTATTGAGTCCCGATATCATTCCCCTGTCTGTTAAGTTGAGTAGGATCATGCAAAAAGAAAAATACATCCATCAGTTGTTCATAAGAAATAATAGCTGGATCATAAGTGATCTGCACCACTTCTGCATGTCCTGTCTCTCCAGTGCAAACTTCCTGATACGTCGGGTTATCTTTATGTCCACCGGAATATCCTGAAATAGCAGACTGTACTCCCTTAAGCATATTGAAACAGCTTTCCACACACCAGAAACATCCGCCTCCGAAAGTAATCTGTTCTAAATTATTGTTGTCCATTTTGCGTAATTATATTGTTTTATGATCTTTTCCAGACACGGAAAAAGCTGATCAAAAGTATGAAAAACTTTTTCATTTGAACATGATTTTATGTTGTAAACTCAAATTGCAATGATAGATGTGACAAATGATTTTAAACACAATTAGCAAACATTTTTATAGGTGAATGTAGAATATAAAATAACAGAGATAACACCAGGTTTTTTTAGGCAGTTAGTATTAGCAGTGTCATGCTGAGCTGGGTCGAAGCATCTCAATTAGGATGAATTCTATCCTCCCATTTTAGTTTTAAACACAAATAACACCAATGTTTTCACAAATAAGCACAAGGAAAGCAAAACGTACTTATCTGTGAAATATACGATGCCAGAAATAATGTCAAAAGTCTCTTAAAGCATGTAGTATTAGCAATGTCATGCTGAGCGGAGTCGAAGCATCTTAATTAAGCTGAATTTTTAATCTTAAGGACAAATAACACCAATACTTTCACAAATAAACACAAAGAAATACAACATAATCATCTGTGAAAATCTGTGTAATCTGTAGTGAAAAACAAAAGCACCCTAAAAAAGGATGCTCTATATTATTAAAATAGCGTTCAGTTATTTTTCCCAAACCAAAGCACTTGCTCCAAGAATGGCAGCATCTGCTTCGTCAAGTTCACTGAATACCAGTTTCACTTTATTTCTGAAAATTGGAAGAAGGTTTCTTTCCATATGAAGTTTAGCCGGCTTTAAAATAAAATCTCCTGCTTTGATTACTCCTCCGAAAAGAAGAATAGCTTCAGGCGAAGAGAACATCACAAAATTGGCTATTGCTTCACCCAGCTTCTGACCTGTATATCTGAAAACCTCAATAGCAATCGGGTCTTCATTCATAGCACATTCGTATACTGTTTTAGAATTGATCTCGTCTTCAGGATACTGGTTCAGCATAGATTCCGGGAACTCCGCTCTCATTTTCTTAGCTGTAATGGTAATTCCTGTAGCAGAAGCATAGGCCTCCAGGCTTCCTTCAGAACCTGTACTCCAGTGTTTTCTACCCCCTGGTTTTACAATCGTATGTCCCAATTCCCCGGCAAATCCATCATGTCCATAGATTAAGCTTCCGTTAGCAATAATTCCACTTCCTACGCCTGTTCCCAGGGTAATCATGATAAAATCTTTCATCCCTCTTGCTGCTCCGAAAAGCATTTCTCCCAGTGCTGCAGCATTCGCATCATTGGTTACTGTACAGGGCAGATTAAATTTTGCAGTCATCAGTTCAGCGAAAGGAATTACTCCTTTCCAGGGAAGGTTTGGAGCCAGTTCTATGGTTCCTTTGTAATAGTTGGCGTTCGGTGCGCCAACCCCGATTCCGTCAAAGTGTGCTTCTGTACCATACTTTTCCATCATTGGACGAACATGTTCATATAAAGCATCGATGAAATCTTCCACTTTGTCATAGGCATCAGTTCTCAGATTTCCTTTATCCAGAACTTCTCCACGGTGGTTTACGATTCCGAATTTAGTATTGGTTCCGCCGATGTCAACTCCAAGGGCAACTTGTTTTGATAAATCTATTAATGACATTTCTATTATTAAATTCTAGGGGCTAAAATTATAAAAAAGATTGTATTAATAGATTATTAACTCCGTTTTATTTAATATGTTAAACTGGTTTTGCCGGTTTTTTCTTTTTTCTTCCCCACCAGATCATAAATCCGGTTACCGGAAGAGAGGCACAGATAATACTTACAACAAATGCAATGATCTTGGTTGGAAGCCCTAAAATAGCGCCTACGTGAATATCATAATTGGCGCTCACTACCTTTTCCCCAAAGTTTTTGTCCTTCGGATCATGAGTATGAAGAAGCTCTCCTGAGTTTTCATCAAAGATTAAGCTGCTGCTTTTATGATAAGAATAAGAAAGGTGTTTCACATACACCTCAAAGTTCGGATGCTCATGGTCATCCATATGTGGATGTCCTAAGTCTATGGCAAAACCGTAGGAATCAGGATATTTTGTCTGTACTGTATTGATGATTTTATCCAGTGTTCCTTCTGTTCTCAGCTCAATAGGAGCTTTTGTTTTAATGTGTGAGAAGTCAGGGTATTTGGTTTCTCCACCGGAAAATATCACATAAATCATTGCCTGCACTACAAAAAATGCATAGAAAAGCCCTGTAATAGAGAATATTAACGCGAAAATTGAGGCATAAAACCCTAATACATTATGAAGATCATAGTTTTTTCGTTTCCAGCTTTTAATATTTTTCCATTTGAAAGCAAAACGCTGTTTTCTTGCTGCTTTATTTTTGGGCCACCATAGAATAATCCCGGAGATCAGCATAATAATAAAGATAATAACAGGAATTCCTACCACATAAGTTCCCCAGTCCTGTTTTAAAAGGTAGCTCCAGTGGATCATTTTTACAATGTTGAAGAAGCCGTTTTTCTCATCATATACTCTCAGTACTTTTCCGGTGTATGGGTTTACATAAGCTTGTTTGTAGATAGGAAATTCATCAAAATAGTTCCAGGCATCCGTATTATGCTCATACCAGAAGAACATATAAGACTGCGTCTTGTCAATAGGAACGTTTACCCAGTGGATTGGGTATTTCTCTTTTACCTGCTCCGCAACAGCCTTTTCCATCACTCGGATAGGAAGTACCTGTTTCTGCTCGATATTTTGCTCATGATGGTACATGACATCTTTTCGGGTGACATTTTCTACTTCATCCTTAAAAACGTATAATGCTCCTGTAATAGAGATAATAAAGATCAGAAAACCTATTCCCAATCCAAACCACAGGTGCAGCTTGGCAGACCATTTCTTAAAGAATCCAGGTTTCTTTTTATGATGATGATTTTTCTTCATATAGCAGTAAAAAGTAAAGCAAAGATATGTTTTACTTTTTATTTAGTTTAATTAAAATTTATATTCAATCATGAATGTTCCTCTTAATCCAAGAGCATTCGTGAAGTCACTGTCTCTGGCTGTCCACCATGAAATAGCAGGCTGATATACTTTGTTGAATAGGTTTTCAATACCTAATGACAGCCTCCAGTTGCTGCTAACTTCATAACTTGATTTGAAATTAAAAACAGTATATTCAGGAACAAACCCCTCACCGTAGGCATATTGTCCCGTTTTAGCATTAGGTTCAAATCTGTTTTGCTGGAAAGAGTGAAGCATATCAAGACCAACGGATAAAGCAGGAACAGGCCTCGCCTGAACATAAGCCAGTACTTTAGGTGCAGAAATTCTGCTGTTGTTGATTTTTGCAGAATAATCACCGTCATCTTTTACAGAAGTAATTCCTTCCATCCAGCTGTAGCTTCCTCCAAACTGAATCCATTTTGTAGGGGTAAAGTGTAAAAATCCCTCCACTCCGTATACTATCTCCGGAGATCTCTGAATCATTAATGCCCTGTCCGGACTTTGTACAAATGATGCACCTAATTTAGATGTACTCACATAAGAGGTTAGTTCATAATTCAGCCAGCTTGAAAGTTGTCCTGTTGCACCCAATTCATAGTTGTTAACGATAATGGGTTTTGTTTCCAGGCTATTGATGGTTTCAGAGGTTGAGGTTCTTAAGATTCTTCCTAATTCATTGATAGAGTAAGCCTGAGAGAAGCTTCCGAAAAGGTTGATATAAGGCTCAATATTATAACGGATACCAATATTTCCAACCAATGCATTATAGTTCAGTTTTCCGCCGGCAACAGGAATACTTTTGGTGAAAGTTCCGTCACTTTTCAGGGTAGAAAGCGTATTGAAGTCATCTACATTTACTTTAATATTTTCGTAGCGAAGACCTCCTTTGATGGTTAATTTTTTAAACAGATCAATTTTTGCCAGCACGAAAGGCGCAATATTGGTCATACTCATGTTCGGAGTCCAGAAACGGCCGTCTTCCAGCTTTTGTACAGTTTCATCATTCAGAATATCAGCTCCGTAGATGATTTCTCCCTGAGAGTTGGCTGAATTCCAAAGCTGGGTGTCAAAATTGAATCTTGCTCCAGCTTTTTTTGAAATGACATTAGACTGACCGCCATTGAAAAACGTATCGCTGTATCCGTAAACGGTTTTGAAATCCTGATAATAAAGGTTGATATTCAAAGAAGTTCCGGCAAACAGGTTCTTATTGTCATAGCTCAATCTGATGTTATGGTTTTTAGGAGTTCCCTGAGGCGTTGTTTCCAATCCTTTTCCAATTCCTTCCCCAATGGTAGGCGTGATGCCGTATTTTCCTGTTTTTAATCCTACATTCAGATCTGATCTTGAAGAATAACCGATATAAGATGCTTCAATTCTTTGATTCTCGTTGATATCATAACCTACTTTCAGCAATCCGTTGTAGTTGTCCATTTTGGCAATACTGTAGGTTGGACTTATCAAAACACCATCTCCATCTTTTGTATATCCCGTTCTTTCGTAGGCTAATGAAAGGGTATAGTCAAACTTATTGATCTTTCCGGATAAAAGCTGGCTGGCTCTTACTCCTAAAGTACCACCATATGGCTGTCCGGTAAGGCCAATCTGTGAAATTCCGGAAATCTTTTTATCTGATTTGTTTCTTTTTGTAATATAATTGATGATCCCTCCGTCTGCACCGTTTCCGTAGATGGAAGATGCACCTTTGATCACCTCGATTCTTTCGATGGCTGAAGGGTCGATAGTTCTTAAATCTCTTGCTCCGTTACGAAGTGGGGTAGACTGTGGAATTCCATCGATCAAAACCAAAACCTGGCGCCCTCTTAACGTCTGTCCGGAGTTGGAAGTCTGCCCGGAATTGGTTCCTAAACTGGGAACCGTATACTGCAGGATGCTTGTAATATCTGAGTTAACAGTCAGCTGAGACTGAATCTGTTTTTCTCCTACCACTGTGATAGAGCTTGGAACTTCTTTTATGTTTTCCCTTTTTCTGGAGGCAGTCATGACAACCTCGTCTACATTTTTAGTTTGTAGAGTATCTTTTACCTGGGCAAAAACGGCAGTTGTTCCTAGACAGGCAGCTGATAAAAGCGCTTTTTTCATTATATTTTCTTTCCTTTTTTCTTTCTTTTTCCCCACCAAACCAGGAATCCGGTTACAGGGAGTGATGTACATGTCAGGCCGGCCATAAACCAGATGATTTTTCCAATGATTCCGAAGTAGGATCCGGTATGGATATCATAATTAGCGTTGGAATATTTCTCGGCAGTATTGAGATTGTGATGAGGTTTGTTGGCCAGTAGTTTTCCGGAGTATTTATCAAATGTCAGGATGTTTCTTTCGCTGTATCTTCCATCCAGTCCGTAAACCGTTACCGGAAGGCTCTTCAGTTCTTTTCCTTTTTTATTCTTTCCGTTTAGATTAATTCTGAAGCTGGAGGATTTTGCATATAGCTTTTCTGTCTGTGCCGCAGCCAGATCAAAAACAGCTTCATTTTTAGCCATCAGAGAGTCCGGAGATTTTCTTTCTTTTTCCTTTGGAAGCTCCCATGAGCCTGATAAGGCAAATGTGAATGTATTTTTTACATAAGGATAAGCAAAATAAAGCCCTGTAACACATAGAAGCAAAGCAATAAATGATGCATAAAATCCAAGTACATTATGAAGATCATAATTTTTACGCTTCCAGTTTTTTACATTTTCCCAATTGAACCAGAAACGTCCTTTTCTGGCATTTTTATTTTTAGGCCACCATAAAATGATTCCTGTAATCAGCATAACAATGAAAAGAACGGTTGGGATTCCTACGGTGTATGGTCCCCATTCTGAGTTGAGCAGCAGTCCCCAGTGGAGGTATTTCAAAATACTAAAGACATCATATTTTTCATTGTAAACAGCAAGGATTTGCCCGGTATACTGATTCACATAAATCAACTTGTTGATGCGTACCTGCTGAAAATAGTTCCATCCCTTTTTGCTTTTATCATAGTACTCAAACTGATAGGATTTCGTTTTGTCCAATGGAATTTCTACAGCACTTACAGGATATTTTTCATTAAGTTCCAGCGATACTTTTTCACGAAGAAGGTTAATCGGTAAAGATTTTGTTCCGATCTCCTCTTTTTTCAGATAAATAGCTTCTTTTCGCAGGCTATTCTGTATTTCGTCCTTAAAAACATATAAAGTCCCCGAAAGAGAGACTATAAATACAATAATACCAACAGATAAACCAAACCACAAATGAAGTTTGGCTGACCATTTTTTTGAAGGAGCTTTCTTTGTATGATGATGCTTTTTTCTCATAGCAAAAAGTTAACCCCGGGGAGGGGCTAACCTTTGAATTTTTAAAATTTATATCCTATTGATAATCTCCAGTTACGCGGAGCATTGTAGATCCATGCATATTCACCTGCATCTCCTCTGTATCCGCTGTACAGTTTTTTGTTAAGAACATTATTCAAGATTAGGTTGACATCAAATTTTTTAGCAACATAAGAAACCCCGAAGTTGGTATCGAAATAATCCGGAAGGCTCTGATCTTTTGCGGCATTTACTCCAAACCAGGATTGTCTTCCTCCCTGATACTGATAACCTGCTGAAATTCCGAAACCTTTTATAAGCCCATTTTCGAACCTATAGCTTAGCCAGGTATTCTGTACATTTTTTGCATTTCCCGGAGACTGAATTCCAATTCTTGTCGGATCTGTATCTTTGATGGTTTTTGCATCTGTATAAGCATAGTTGATAACAATGTTCAGGCCTTTGATGATTTCTCCTTTGATATCAGTTTCAAAACCTCTTGCTCTCTGTTCGCCTGTAGCAACCTGAAAAGGATTTCCTCCATTTTGTTCTTTAGCTCCGGCAACAAGAATATTTTGTCTTCTGATTTCATATACAGCAAAAGTAGAGTTCCATTTTCCTCCGAACCAGTCTTTCTTCAATCCGAATTCAATGTTCTGTCCTCTGAAAGGATCTGTGATCTGAGTATTATTAATTCCTACTGCAGATTGTGGAACAAAAGTTTTATCATAGATTCCATACACAGAGAAATCGCTTAGGATAGAATAGCTGATTCCCACTCTCGGCGTGAATTCTCCTGCTTTGTTTTTAGGAATAACATTTCCCGGTGAATAGTATGGATATCCGGCATAAGTAGTACCGCTTGTGTATCTTCCTGCTAATGTTATTCTTAGCTTGTTGTTAAACATTTCGATCTGATCCTGAGCATAATATGAGGTATATTTTACACCTTCATCATCATAAAACGGAGCAGATGGGTTTAAAGTGTAAAAATCAGAAGAAGGAAGTTTGGAAGGATCTACACCATAGTTGACATTATAAATATCAATTGGGAATGGACCTCCTGCAAAAGATGAAAAGTCTGCATTGTACTTTCTGTCTCCGTAATCGAATCCTGCAATAATTTTATGTACAATATTTCCTGTATTAAGCTTTCCTCTTACATACGTCTGGAAAATATGGTTCTTTCCTTTAGCCTGCCAGTTGCTTACTGTTCTGTTTAAAACATTTTTATTGGTAGGGTCAAAAGTTCCCCACCATGAGCCCCCGTCGTAATTCAGGTCCATATAAGCATACTGTGTGCTCCAAACCCAATCTTTGAAAAGCTTTTGGTCTAAGGTTAAAAATAAACTCTGATCTTTTACCTCGGTTTTCTTGAAATTAGGATCATTAAAGTTGGTATGTACATTCAGTGAAGCGTATCCGTCGTTAGACATCAGGTAAGCTCCGGGCTGATTGAATTTTAAATACTGATAATTGTATTGAGCCGTAAATGTAGTAGTCTTTGTTGGTCTGAAAGTGATGGAAGGAGCAACAATAATTTTGCTTGTTTTATCATTTTCCACCCATGAATTGTTAGAACTACCCATTAAGTTGATACGGTAGTCTAAAACCCCGTCTTTTACAAGAACTCCATCCAGATCGGCTTCCCCTCTGAAGAGGTTATAACTTCCCGTTGTGAAACGTACACTATTGGCAAACTTTCCGGTAGGTTTTTTAGTTACCACATTATAAAACCCAGCTGGATCTCCCATAGAGCCCATAAATCCGGCAGGACCTTTTACAAATTCAATCCGGTCTATGATAGATGCATCAGGATTGATGGGTCCCCATGTAGAGGAAACATTCATTCCATTCATAAAAGTGGCAATACTTGCCCCTCTCATGAAAACATTGGAGTACACATTGTCCCAGTGTTCCACCTTTCTTGCCCCGCTCACGTTACGAACAATTCCTTCAGACATGTTTAAAGTCAGCTGATCAGCAAGAACCTGAGAACTTATAGACTGTACATTCTGAGGAAGCTCAAGAATCGGAGTCTGGATTCTCAGAGAACCGGAAACCTCATTAAGCTTATACTTCTGATAATATCGTCCGTTAACAACTACTTCTTCAATATCGTTGGATTTGATGGTGTCTTTTTTTTCCTGTGCAAAACTTAACATGGAAGTTAATAATGCAGCTCCTATTGTTATTCTTTTCATTGTTTATAAGGGGAGTAATTATTTTTTACTCTACAGTTAAAATTTATAAGTAAAGCTTCCTAATACATTGGCAAGTGCCTGGGCATTGGCAGTAGTATATCCGCTCCAGTAATGTTCGTTGGTAAAGTTGTCTACTTTTACCCCGATTCTGAATTTTTTGGTATCGTAAAATGCATTAGCATTCAGTACCAGATATTTTGGAAGGATGAAAGTACCCATCGTCGTAGAATTCACAATCTTGTTGTCGCTTGCGTAATTTCCTCCAACTCCGAATCCAAGTCCTTTTAGTTTCCCGTCAAGAAACTGGTAACTTGCATTGAAGTTAACCAACCATGGAGATGATGCCGTAGCGGGTCTTCTGCCGATTACCGTATTATCAGCTTCTGTATATTTCATATCGTTATAGCTTACTCCGGCAATTACAGAGAATCCTTTGATCAGATAGGCGTTTGCTTCCAGTTCTACTCCCTGGCTTCTTAGTAAGCCAGCCTGGTTTTGTACAGCCTGTCCTGTTCCTGTCATTTCACCCGTATTCAGAAGGGTGTTTTTTACCTGGATATTGTAGTAGCTTAGCGTTGTAGTAATTCTTCCTTTGATAAGGTTTGTTTTGATACCACCTTCAAACTGATTAGCTTTTTCAGGAGTTGAAAGGGTCACATTTCCGGCCTTGTCTGAAGTATAATATCCATTTACGGTAAAGCTGTTCTGATAATTTCCAAATACGGATAATTTCTCAGGAAGAATTTGATAAACTAGGCCAAATTTTGGTGACCATGCTCCCTGTTTGTATTCGGCTGTTTTATTTTGTCCTACCTGTCCGCCTCTGTAGTTATTCGTTTCATACCGTAATGAAGTAAGAATGTTAAGACCGGTTATAGGAGTAATTACATTGGAAATATAACCACTGTAAGTATCTTTTTTACCAGCGCTTATATAGGTGTTGTTTTTCTCAAAATCAGGCTGTTTTCTCAGGTTGTCATACATTGCTCCCAATGTCTGTCCATTCATATTAGAATAATCTGTACCCGTGAACGGAACCCAGTCAAAATTGGTGAACATAAAGTATTGGTTATCATTCAGTCTCATATAATCGAAACCGGCAACCGTTCTGTTTCTTACACTTCCGATGTTGAAATCAAAATTGAAGTTCTGCTGAACCTGAAAATACGTTCTTTTGCTGTCTTTAGTTGACTGATCTGCTCTTACAACTCCCAATTCTGTATCTGTAGGAATTCCTGTTACCATGCCTTTCGGAGCAAAATAGAAATAAGGATTAAATCCGTCTGAATAAGAATAAGAAGTGCTTACATTCGTAGAGGATTTGATATGCTCATTAATCTTATAGTTCACCTGCCCAAAGAAGTTTCTTGCTTTACCAATAGTTTTAAGGCCTTCTCCTGTGTAAGACTGCTTATAGTTATAACCTAGCTTTTCCAGCTTATCCATACTGTCTGCACCAAGCTGTGCGCTCGGAACATAGAAAAAGAATGCTGTTTCAGGATATGAATTGGTTTCAAACATTTCCAGCTCCGCATTGATCTCCAAATTATCCGTAGGACGGTAAGTGATGGATGGAGTAAATGCGTAAAATGAGTTCTTTGCATTGGTTCTCTGAAAAGTTCCCTGATTGGTATAAGCTGTATTTAATCTGAATAATAATTTTTTATCTTTCGTAAGAGGAGCATTTACATCTGCCTGAACTCTGTAGTAATTATAACTTCCCCCTGCTAAAGAAACAGCACCTGCAAAAGTTTCGAAGGGTTTTTTAGTCACTCTGTTCACAACACCTCCGTAAGAAGTCACATTACTTCCGAATAATGTTGCAGAAGGACCTTTTAAAACTTCAATTCTTTCTACGTTAATAGCATCCATAGAAGTAGTAATAGGAGCAACCATACCATTCCTGATGGAGTTTCCGGCTACAAAACCTCTTAAATTAAGATAAATACCTCCATCTCCGGCTCTGTTTGTAGCGCTCCACATTTTCTGTGCACCCGCCACATTCCTGAAAGCATCATCTACGGTAAATAGCAATTGGTTTTCCAGCACTCCTTTGTCAATAGAAGAATATACCTGTGGATCCTCTATTGCTTTTAAAGGCATTTTGTTGGAGTATTCACTGTCTTTCTTTACATATGTATTGATGATTACTTCGTCAATGCTTTTAGTGGTTAAAGAATCCTTTTTTTGGGCAGAAACCAGCATTGTTCCCAGTGCAGAAGCACAGATCAGTACATTTTTCATGAAAGTCAAATTTTTTGCAAATATATTATTTTTAAGTATTCTAAATAAATAATAAGATTGATATTTATCATGAAATGTTATATAATGAATAACAAAAAACCGCTCTAGCCAATGCCAGAGCGGTTTTTATATGATTTTATTAAAATTTTCTTAAGCTGGGATTTCTCCTTTGTATAAGAAAGAAATAATCTCTTTGTTTAATTTGTCGATCATTTCACTGAATAAGTGGAAAGATTCCTGTTTGTAAATTACCAATGGATCTTTCTGTTCGTAAACAGCTCCTTGTGAAGATCTTCTTAAGTCGTCCATCTCACGAAGGTGAAGTTTCCAGTTTTCATCGATAATTGATAAAGTGATGTTCTTTTCGAAATCGTTCACCAAACTTTCACACTGAGTATCATAAGCTTCTTTAAGATCAGCTACGATAGTCATTGTTTTGTGTCCGTCAGTGAAAGGAACCTGGATCATTTTGAACATAGAACCTTGATTTTGATATACATTCTCAATGATTGGGAATGATTTCTCTTTCAATAGGTTCAGTTTCATTTTGTAATCTTCCTGAGCCGCCTGGAATAAGATATTAGTAAGATCCTGAACATTCTTGTTATTAAAATCACTTTGGGAAACCGGAGATTCCATGGTGAAGGTTTTAATGATTTCGTATTCAAAATCTTTATAACTTCCTGAAGCCTTTCCTTTCGCAGCGATAGAATTGGCAACATCAAAAATCATATTCGTGATGTCATATTTCAAATGGTCTCCGAAAAGAGCATTCTTTCTTCTCTTATAGATTACGTCACGTTGTTTGTTCATTACGTCATCATACTCAAGAAGTCTCTTTCTTGTTCCGAAGTTATTTTCTTCTACTTTTTTCTGAGCTCTTTCAATAGACTTGCTGATCATAGAATGCTGAATTACTTCACCTTCTTTATGACCCATTCTGTCCATCATTTTAGCAATTCTTTCAGAACCGAACAAACGCATTAAGTTATCTTCAAGAGATACATAGAACTGAGAACTTCCCGGATCTCCCTGACGTCCTGCTCTACCTCTTAACTGTCTGTCAACACGTCTTGAGTCGTGTCTTTCTGTACCGATGATCGCTAAACCTCCAGCTTCTTTTACTTCTTTAGAAAGCTTAATATCCGTACCACGACCTGCCATGTTTGTTGCAATCGTTACAACTCCCGGCTGTCCTGCTCCAGCTACAATCTCTGCTTCCTTCTTGTGAAGTTTCGCGTTCAATACCTGGTGTGGAATCTTTCTTAACTGAAGTGCTTTTGATAATAACTGAGAAATCTCAACAGAAGTAGTACCTACAAGTACAGGTCTTCTTGCTGCTGTTAATTTTTCAATTTCTTCAATTACAGCGTTATATTTTTCTCTATTGGTTTTGAAAACCAAATCTTGCTTGTCATCTCTTAAAATAACTCGGTTGGTAGGAATTACCACAACATCTAATTTGTAGATCTCCCAAAGCTCTCCAGCTTCTGTTTCAGCAGTACCTGTCATCCCCGCAAGTTTGTTGTACATACGGAAATAATTCTGAAGCGTGATCGTTGCAAAAGTTTGAGTAGCAGCCTCAATTTTTACATTCTCTTTCGCTTCGATCGCCTGGTGAAGACCGTCAGAATAACGACGTCCTTCCATGATACGACCTGTCTGTTCATCAACGATTTTTACTTCACCATCAATCACTACATACTCATCATCTTTTTCAAATAATGTGTATGCTTTCAATAGCTGGCTCATTGTGTGAACACGTTCAGATTTTTCAGCAAAATCTGAGAAAAGTCTCTCTTTAGCTTCAAACTCTTCTTCTTTAGATAAGTTTTTAGCTTCTAATTCAGCAATCTCAGTTCCGATATCCGGAAGTACAAAGAAGTTTGAATCTGAGTTTCCTTGAGACATGTACTCAACACCTTTGTCTGTAAGATCTACCTGATTATTTTTCTCTTCGATTACGAAGTAAAGATCTTTATCCACAATCGGCATATCACGGTTGTTGTCCTGCATATACTGCGCTTCAACTTTCTGAAGCAATGCTCTGTTTCCGCTTTCCGATAAGAATTTGATTAATTGTCTGTTTTTTGGAAGACCTCTGTATGCCTGAAGCAATTTGAATCCACCTTCTTTTGTATTTCCTGCAGCGATTAATTTTTTCGCTTCATTAAAAATAGCAGAAACCGTTTTCTTTTGTACTTCAACAATTCTGTCGATAGAAGGTTTAAGAACATCAAACTCCTGTCTGTCTCCCTGAGGAACCGGACCAGAGATGATCAAAGGTGTTCTTGCGTCATCTACCAATACAGAGTCAACTTCATCCACGATCGCAAAGTTCAGTTCTCTTTGTACCAATTCTGAAGGTGATGTCACCATGTTATCTCTCAGATAATCGAAACCGAATTCGTTATTCGTTCCGTAAGTAATATCCGAGTTGTATGCTTTTCTTCTTCCGTCTGAGTTCGGCTGGTGGTTATCGATACAATCGATAGACATTCCGTGGAACTGATAAAGAGGACCCATCCATGCGGAGTCTCTTTTTGCAAGGTAGTCGTTCACGGTTACAACGTGTACTCCTCTTTCCGGAAGTGAATTTAAGTAAATAGGTAATGTTCCTACCAAAGTTTTACCTTCACCGGTTGCCATCTCGGCAATTTTACCACTGTGAAGAATAACCCCTCCGATAAACTGAACATCATAGTGGACCATATCCCAAACTACAGGAGTTCCGGCAGCGTCCCATGAGTTTTTCCAAACAGCTGTGTCTCCCTGAATGCTAACGAAATCTTTTCCTGCAGCAGCCAGTTCTCTGTCCCAGTCACTAGCAGTTACACGGATTTCTCCATTCTGAGCCCATCTTCTTGCCGTTTCTTTGATCAATGCAAAAGCTTCGGGAAGAACCTGAATCAGAACTTTTTCTTCAATTTCGTATGATTCTTTCTTTAGAGACTCAATTTTTGTAAAAAGAGCTTCTTTTTCGTCAACATTGGTTGAATTTTTTATCTGCTCTTTTACCTGTTCTATTTGAGCTGTAATCTTGCTGGTTGCAGATTTTATATTCTCTTTAAACTCAGCCGTTTTTTGTCTCAACCCATCATCCGACAATTGTTGGATGTTAGGTTCTACAGCTTTGATTTTTGTTACAACTTTTTTTACTTCTTTTAGGTCCTGCGCTTTCTTGTCTCCCAAAAACCCTTTAAGAACTTTGTTTAAAAAACTCATAAATTTTTTGCTTTATGCTTAATGCAAAATGCTTTAAGCGTTTTAAATAACACTTATCGTGTAAATTAATATATAAAAAGGGCAAAAAAGCTCTAAGCACGCAGCCTAAAGCTTATCGCTTTATTAATATTCGTCCTCGTTCCAAAGGAAATCCTCATCAGTAGGATAGTCACTCCATACTTCTTCGATAGATTCATAAATTTCTCCTTCGTCTTCAATAGCCTGAAGGTTTTCTACTACTTCCATAGGTGCACCAGTTCTGATTGCGTAGTCGATAAGCTCTGCTTTTGTCATTGGCCAAGGTGCGTCACTTAAATATGAAGCTAATTCTAATGTCCAGTACATAATTTTCTAATTTTTTGCAAAAGTATAAAAATAGGTTGTATAATAAACTTTTTTATACTTGATTTTCAATTCTTTTTATAATTTTTTCTTATAAATGGCTGGCACAAACTGGCTGGCAGCTGTGTCAGCAATTTACTTAATGTCGTTTTCTCAAAAACCATTCCACAAATTTTTTTATGCCATTTTGGAAGTCAGTGGCCGGTTTGTACCCTATTAAATCCTTTGCTTTGGTAATATCGGCATTCGTTTTTGTGACATCTCCCGGCTGCATTGGCAGAATTTTTTTAATGGCAGTTTTTCCAAGTGCCATTTCTATTGTGTTTACCATCTCAGATAAAGTGATTACCTGGTTTTCGCCCAGATTAAGGATCTCATAAACGCCGGAATGAGTTTCCAGATAAAGGATAGACTTGGTAATTCCATCAATAATATCATCTATATAAGTATAATCTCTGGCAGTGCTTCCATCCCCATAAAAAGGAATTTCCTGATCTTCTGAAATTAGCTTTACAAACTTGTGTATAGCGAGATCCGGCCTTTGTCTTGGCCCATATACAGTGAAGAATCTAAGTTGGATGATATCTATATTATATAATGAATGATAAACATGCCCTATAATCTCACCGCTTTTTTTGGTAGCAGCATAAGGTGAAATAGGATTATCTACATTATCAGTCTCTGAAAAAGGAATCTTTTCGTTGTTTCCATAAACACTTGAAGAGGAGGCGCAAATAAATTTTTTAATATTGAAATCCTTACAAAGCTCCCAAAGATTCATTGTTCCGCGTACATTTACTTCTTCATACTCCAGAGGACGTTCGATAGAAGGGCGTACACCAGCAAGAGCTGCCAGATGAACCACCATATCAATAGGATGATTTTTAAATATATTTTCAAGGCCTTTTTTATCCCGGATATCCTGCCAATAGAGGGAGTATTGATCAGAATGGGTGAGGGAAGCCAAACGTTGGATATCGGTTTCCTTTTCAGAGAATTCAAAATCCGAAATTTTGCCAATTGACTCTAAAGTATTTTTAATTTTTACCCGATAGTTGTAGAAATCATCAAAATTGTCAATGTTTATGACAGAATGTCCATTTCTCAACAATCGTTCAATTAAATGGGAACCGATGAACCCACTACCGCCTGTTATAAGATAAACCATTTGTATTTTTTATTAGTGCAAAAATATAAATTTTACTTTTGAAAAATATAATCATTAAATTTACTTAAAAAAGTAATATAAATATAATATGCAGTTTCAAGGGCAAATTTTAAAAATGACAAGCTTCGACGCCAAGCCAATCCAGTACTATCTCAATCTTTCAGGAGATCTGATCCACATGAATGAGCTGTTTGGGAAGGAGTTAAGCATTAAACATACCGGATTCCAATGTGTAAATTGCGGACTCAATAAGCCTATTTATAGAATGGGATTCTGCAAAAGCTGTTTTTTTGAAAGTCCTTATGCCAGTGATACCATTATCCGTCCGGAGCTTTCTACAGCACATTTAGGCGTTGCAGAGCGTGATCTTGAAGTTGAAAAACAAATTCAGCTGCAGCCACATACTGTTTATCTTGCTTATACCGGAGATGTAAAAGTAGGGGTAACCAGAAATACACAAATTCCTACAAGATGGATTGATCAGGGTGCGACTTTTGCATTACCTATTGCAAGAACAGAGAACCGTTATGAAGCGGGAATGATAGAAGTTGCTTTGAAAGATCATTTGCAGGATAAAACCAACTGGAGAAAAATGCTTCAGGATGATTTTGAAGGAGAAATTGACCTTGCAGATTTCAGACAGAAGATTAAAGAATATTTCCCTGAAGATTTTCAGAAATTCTATAGCGAAGGTGAAGAATTGTGGGCGTTCGACTATCCTTTTGAAAAACCGGAGAAAGTCACTTCATTTACTTTAGACAAAAAACCTGAATTTAAAGGAAGGCTTACAGGCATTAAAGGACAGTATCTTGGATTTGAAGGAGGAAATTTCATCAATGTAAGAGGACACGAAGGATACGTGATCGAACTTGAAATAAAGAATTGATCTATACAATAAAGTAAGAACCAAATCACAAAATATGAGGAAATGGGTTAAAAGACTATTGATAAGTTTCGGGATCCTGGCAGGAATTCTTCTTGCCGCGAATTTCGGACTGAATATATGGTTGAAAACCCAGCTTCCTGACTATATAAAAAAGAATACAGCTTATAAAGTTTCCTACAAAACCCTGGATGTAGATTTAGGAACAGGAAATATCTTTGCAACACAAATTTCCGTTAACAGTAAAGATCCGCAAAATACAGATGTTATTGGTTTACAGGGAACGATTGATACCCTGAAAATAAGCCGTTTCGGGATTTATGATGCCATTTTTAATAAAAGAATAAGCTCATCTGATCTGCTTTTGGCAAAACCTAATCTAAATGTTATCCTTGCAAAACCTGTTGACCATAAAACCGGAAAGAAAAGAAATCCGTTCTTATTCGAAAATATCAGGATCAAAGATGGTAAAATTGCTGTTTTCAGACATTCAAAACAAAAATTTTTATCAGTACAGAAACTGAATCTGTTTGTAGAAAACTTACAGATGACGGAAGAATCTGTAGAAAATAAATTGCCCATCGTATTTGACAGATACAGTATTAAAGGAGAAAGATTCTTTTTCCGCCCGGATGAAACGTATGCTATTACCATCAGTACTATAAACACACGTGATGGGCAGATGTCTGTTGGGAATTTCAGACTCACTCCGCTTCTTTCTTTTGCCCAGTTTAAAAAGTTTTATCCTAAAAAAACTCAATTATTTGAATGTGTCATTCCAAAAATGGAATTCAAAGATGTGATTTTGAATAAAAATAAAGTCTCTCTTACCAATGCTGATTTCCAAAACCCAGCTTTTACAGTATATAAAACAGGAATAAAAGCTAAAAAGAATGAAAAAAAATCAAACTTTGAGGTTGATTTAAAAAATATAAAACTGAATAATGCCGTAGTTCAGATCAACAAACCTGATGGGAATAAACTGTTGTCTGTTGGAAATCTTAACTTAAATATCAATCAACTTAAATTTGATAAAGAAAGTTCAGAGCAAGTCATTCCTATCGGATATAAAGATTTTCTGCTTTCAGGAAGAGATATTGTATATTCCAATCATCAGAATATTGTCATTAGAAGTCTGGCTCTGAAACCTACAAACGGTGAAATTCTGGATGTTGTACTCACACCGGGTTCTTCTGCAGCTGGAAAATCAACAATAAATTTGAAAACAGATCATATTGCTTTTCATATCAATAAACTCGAGTTCGTTGATAAAAAACTGAATCTGGATCTCAAAGATGTTCTCGTAAATAATATAAACGGCACCATCAAAGCAGGGGAAAAGAAACAAAATAAGACTTCTGAACCCGGAATCATACAGTCTGTTATCGTAAGGAAAATGTCTTTGAAAAACTCAAATATTATTTATGATAATGGGAAAGAACCGTTGGCTTTTCATGATTTGAATGCCACTGCAAATAATATTGAATTATCCCCCAAATCCAATCAGCCAGGACTTTCTTTTAAGGTAAAAGACTATTATGTAACCACCAGAAATCTTGCTTACAAAACGAAATTCTATAACATGAGCCTTGGGCTTCTGAAGCTGAATAAAAATAAAATCCAAATCAACAATTTTGCTATGAAACCTCTCGTTTCAAGAGCCCAGTTTATCAAAATGATACCTGTTGAGAGAGATTTATACGACTTGAAGGCCGGACAAATAACCGCAGAAGGAGAGTGGGATCTGTTTTCTCATAATAAAATGGTGAACGCTTCCCATGTAGGCATTGAGTCTGCAAACGCTAATATTTTCAGAAGTAAAATCCCGAAAGACGATCCAAAAATAAAGGCGTTGTATTCAAAAATGCTTCGTTCAATCAAAATTCCAATGACAATTAATAATCTTGATCTGAAAAATTCCGTCTTGGTATACGAAGAAGATACTCCGGAAAGTATGGGACCTGGAAAGTTGACATTCAGTAACTTTAATATGAATGTCAAAAATCTGAATTCTGCTAAAACAAAAGGGAAACCCACAAAAGTGGATATTAAAATCAACTGTTCTTTCATGAACCTCTCACCACTTTCCGTAAACTGGAGCTTTGATGTAGCTGATCAGAACGATGGGTTTGCAATCTCAGGAAAAACAACCAATCTTCCTGTCAGCGGAATCAATCCTTTTATAAGACCTTATCTTCATGTGACGGCAACTGCGGGAACTATTCAGGAAATGCTTTTTAATTTTAAAGGAAACCCTGCCGGATTACACGGAACCTTTAATCTTAAGCATAAAGATCTTAAAATTGCAGTTTTAAATAAGAATAATCATGAGAAAAAAGGCTTTCTGACGGCTGTGGCCAATATTTTCATAAAATCAGATTCTGGAAGTTTTCCAGAGTCTGTTGCAGTAGAAAACGTAGAACGTGATCCCACAAAGTCTTTCTTCAATCTCTTCTGGAAAGGAATTGAGCAGGGATTAAAGAAGACACTGATAGGTGTAAATGTAGAAAAAACAGAAAAGAAAGTGAAAAATGCAGTTTCATCGGTAAAAGAAATGAAACAGTCCGTAAAAGAAATAAAACAGGAGATCAAAAATAAAACCTCCAAACCGAAAGAAGAGAAAAAAGAAAAGAAAGGTTTTCTGAACAATATATTCGGAAAAAAAGAAAAATCTGAAGAATAATTCTTTAAACCATTAAGATCGAATCATTACTTGCCGAGCAAAACAAACAAAAACAAGTTTTTAATTAAAACAGTCTTAATGGTTTAAAAAATAAATATAAGAAAGATCGGTTAAAAATTGAATTCATCACTTTCCAAAACAGGAATATCCCTTAGAAACTTATCAAACTCTTCACCCGGATAATTGCTGTCCGCTCCATAAGAATCTATGATCATTCCACGATTTCCGGCACCATCCTTTACCACATAAAGTACGGCATTATCATCAGGATTACTGTCTCCCTCGAAACGGTAAGTTTTTAAAATCACCAGTTCAGCGGGCTGATAAACCTTATCAGAGTTTTCAAACTTCATTTCACACTTTTCATTCATCCTGAATTCCCTATGTATTCCTCTTTCAGAAAGCGTTTTCATCACTTGGCTTAAGGTCGTCATTCTGTCGAAGTTTTCTTGGTTTTCCATAATAATATTTTTGTTTTTAAGTACAATAATTAAACCATTGCATTCTTTAAATATAAGAAAAATAGCAGATTACAGTTTTCTTAAAAATAAAGTTTAATGTTAACAAAATTTATAATTTAAAAAAATAAAATAGGTATACTTTTTGCAATGGTATCAATAATAAATCAGAGAAAATATGAAAAAAGAAGTTGGAGTTTTACTGGCAGGAGGAGTAGGTCTTTTGGCAGTATTAGGCTTAATTAGTATTAAAAAAATTTTGACAAAAAAAGATAAAAAATATAGTGATTCCTATTCGGATTATCACAGACACTTTGATGAAAAGAACCACGACGATGAAACACACGGAGTGGAATTTTACGCGCTGAAGTAGTAAAAAGATATATTTAATTATGTTTAAATCCGGCACTTTTGAAAGTGCCGGATTTTTTTGTGGAAAACTTTAATGTTAAAACTCATTATTTTATGAAAATTCCACTCTAATTTTACATCAGAATGCAAAACGAAAAATTTATAAAAGGTCAGGGAGCTCAGCGAAACGTTGTCAATCGTTTCGACAGGTATACCTATGAGCCTGAAGATGAAGATTTCGAATCCATAAAGACCTCTTTCACTGAAGTATTTCCCAAAACAATTGTCAATCAGGTCAAAAGCGAAGACCTTCCGATGGAATATTCCATGAATCCCTATCAGGGATGCGAACACGGATGCTCTTACTGTTTTGCAAGACCTACTCACGAATATTGGGGCTATAGCGCAGGAATTGATTTTGAAAGAAAAATCATGGTAAAGAAAAATGCTCCCGAACTCCTGGAAAAGTTTTTTCAAAAGAGAGGCTATAAAGCAGCCCCGATTTTGTTGTCCGGAAACACAGATTGCTATCAGCCGGCCGAAAGACAATTCGAAATTACCAGAAAATTACTGCAGGTTTGTCTTGATTACAGACACCCTGTCAATATTCTGACAAAAAACGCACTGGTACTAAGAGATCTTGATATTTTAAAACCGATGGCAGAACAAAATTTGGTTTCCGTTTCTTTAAGCATTCCAACAATCAATGAAGAGCTGAGACGAAAAATGGAACCAAGAACAAGCTCTGCAAAGAATAAACTAAAAGCCGTCGAACTCCTTTCCGAAAACAATATTCCCGTACATGTAATGGTTGCTCCCATTATTCCCGGGCTCAATAGTGATGAACCATTGAATATATTAAAGGCTATTTCTGATGCAGGAGCATTAGGATTCGGATATACCTTGGTAAGATTAAATGATACCGTTGAACCTGTCTTTGTGAATTGGATTGAATCCCATTTTCCGGACAGAGCACAGAAAGTATTAAATCTCATCAGATCTATGCGTGGTGGAAAACTGGGTGATAAAAGATATTTTGAAAGACAAAGAGGAGAGGGTAATATCGCCGAAATGATTCACACCACCTTTAAGATTGGCAGAAAGAAGTTTTTTGAAGGTAAAGAATTCCCAAAACTTTCTACAGCCAACTTTACCGGAACCCGAGAGCAGCAATTGAGATTATTTGATTAATCATAACTTTGAAGTAATTCTGCTTATTATATAATATATGGTATAGATGGAATTTCATCTTCCTTATTGTAATTTCCAATTTTTCCTACCAACTCTCGAACTCCCGAACATTCTCAGGAGCTTCATCCTGCTATCCATTCATACTCCTCGCGCCAGTGCTCTCCGACGCTCAAGCCAACCCACTTTCCCACGCAATCTGCGGGGTAACCATTTCTATCAGGGCTAGGGAAGGGGTTATGAATGATGAATTATGAATTATGAATGATGAATGATGAGTTTCAGGGTATAGTGATTTGGGTTATTGTGTTTCGAGTTCCTAGTTTCGGGTTGTGGAGTTCAGGTTGTAGTGAGTCTGACGTTTTTAAATCTATCATTCCTATACAATAACCAGTGTAGAGATATGCGGCTATCCTGCTATTCCCATTGTGTCATTTCACAGGAATCCAGACTTGTTGATGAGAATTGTAAAGGAAGTAAAATTATAGTATAGTGTCTGGGTTTTTTCAGCAGTAAGTATTAGCGGTGTCATGCTGAGCTTAGTCGAAGCATTTTACTTACGGTGAATATTCTGGTATTTTAATTTTATGGAAAGAGTTTTGTCCAAACTCCTACTGAGTGACAATGCTGTCCGGGACATAGAATAGCTGTATTCTGTATCATCGACTTTTCTCTTATATATATTATATCCATTATCCTCTGTGCCAACCCAAGCGATCTGTGGTTCATTGTACCTGGCGATTCAATAGAAACGGACTATAACCTTGAGCTTAGACGAACGAAGCCTGTTTGATGAACACAAATCATTCAGCTGGCTTTATCCCAAACCTAGAAAAGAATATTTCTAGAAAGATATCTACTATTATATATAGGTATACCTTTCATTACTCATTACTCATTACTCATTACTCATTACTCATTACTCATGAAAAACCCTCCCACGCTCCAATTCTCAAACCCTCCGACCTCTCT
>NZ_JBOZOF010000002.1:0-982807 GCF_050753305.1 Chryseobacterium sp. 'Rf worker isolate 10' | reverse complement strand
ATAATTCATAATTCATAATTCATAATTCATAATTCATAATTCATAATTCATAATTCATAATTCATAATTCATAATTCCTACCACCTAAACCCTACCACCTAAAAAACAAAAACCTCCTTCAAAATGAAAGAGGCTTATATCTATATGAAATATTTAATTATTTCTTTAAACCGATTCTACTCCATGTATCCATTACGAAAAGCAGGATAAGACCTATTGCAGCAGCTCCAGCTGAGAATGCAAACCTAACGTTATCTTCATCTCCTAAGATATCTGTTGCCTGCCAGTTGATAGCATAAAGATTGATGGTGATGAATACAATGAACAGTACTAAAAATACTTTATAAAACTTCTTCATGACTCTTAAAAATTAATATAATTCTGCACCAGCTGGGCAAAATTTGCGGTGAATAATTTAATTGAAATTGCCAAAAGGATGATTCCGAAAACTTTTTGAAGGATCATCAAAGTAGCATCCCCAATTTTCCTCTCCAACCATTTCGCTGATTTCAGCACCAAATATACGAAAATTGTATTAAGAACAATTCCGAAGATAATATTAATATCATGAAATTCAGCTCTAAGAGATAGTGCAGTTGTTAGTGTTCCGGCACCCGCAACCAACGGAAACGCGATGGGTACAATAGATGCAGCCTTTGCTTCAGTTGTCTTATTGATTTCAATTCCTAAAATCATTTCCAGCGCTATGACAAAAATCACAAAAGCTCCGGCAATTGCGAAGGAATTGACGTCCACTCCAATAAGCTTAAGGATCTTATTTCCTACGAACAGGAAAACGATCATAATAGCACCAGCAGTAACTGCAGCTTTTCCGGCTTCAATCTTTCCAAACTTCTGCTGAAGGCTTACTATAATAGGAACTGAGCCGATAATATCAATAACGGCGAAAAGAACCATGAAGCTGGTAACGATCTCTTTAATAGAGAAACCATCAAAAATTTCCATCTCTTTGTAATTAAAAATTTCGCAAAAATATGAAAATAAACTGATTATTTGCTAATTTGTGAATATAAATTAACAATTGTTTTCAAAAGTTCTTCAAGGGCATCAGTAGATTTCACAGGATTGTATTTCTCCATCTGAACTTTCTGCTGCAGCTTGCTGTATTCTTCTGCAACTGAAGACCCTTTGTGTTTTTCAAGAAAAGTCTTAAACTCAGCAGTAGAGCCTTGGAAATACTGGCTTCTTACTTCCTGATCCAATTCTTCCAGTGTTATAAAGAACTTTTCATACTCTCCGTTGTCTTTAAGATTTTCCAGATATCCGAAATAATCATTGATATCCGTTTTCAGCAATTCTCTGATCTCTTTTTCTGTTTCAGCCACTGAACCTAAAGGTTTTGACGGTACGGTTTCCCTAACTAATGTACGTTTTTTTTGCCAATTTTTAAATAATAAATAAGCGATAAAGAGGCTTATCAGAATGGCAATATTAGTTAAAAGGATATTCCAATGGAACTTACTTTTTTCTTTTACTTTGAAAGAGGTTGTTTTTAAAACCGGAGTATTTACCGTTTCAAGGAGGTTATTCGTATACTCATTTACCTTCTCTACTGTAGAACGGTCTTCCAGGATCTGATCATGAGAAAAAGCGTTCAAATCCAGTGTTTTTTGTCCCAAATCTACATATTCTTTGCTTTCAGGATCAAAGAATGCAAATTGCTCGGTTTTGATTGAAATTGTTCCGGACTTGTTTGGAATAATAACATAATTAGCCAGAATCTCACCTTTCATCCCTGTGCTTCCCGGAAAAACTTTGGAGGTGATTTTCGGAGCAAAAACTTCATAGTCCGGAGAGGCTGCAATTTTAGGAAGTTCCATATCCGGTAAGTTACCTTCACCCGAAACTTTCACCACAACATTCAGTGGTTTTTTGGCTTCCGGCTTTTCTTTGGAAGCATTATATACATTTACATTAAAGTTTCCAACTGCATTTTTAAAGGACTCAGGAGCTCCTTCCGGCAGTTTTCTCACATTAATTTTTACTTTATTGGAAACAATCTTGGCTTTGTTAGAATAAGTACTTACAGAAGCTGACACACCAGGAACTTCCACGTATCCCGCTTCATTTGGAAATACCATAAACATTGCCAATACCTGTGAAGGCATATTTCCATATCCTGACGGATCTATCTCAGATTTATCAAAATTAATAGGATGCACATTGATATTGTCCTGCTGAGGAAGATGAATATTCTTTACTTTTCTCAGGTTATCCATATTTCTTGAATACACTCTGAGAACAGCAATTGTAGGCTGATCCTGATATACATCCCGGTCATCAATCTCCATATTCAGGTAGACATCATTGGATGTATTGGCTGCTAATGATCTTCTGTCTACAATATCACGGATATTGACGTCAAAAGGTTCTGTTTTATAGATTTTATTGTTAACTGTCACCAGAACTGAACCAATTTTTATTTTCCCTTTTTTCTTAGGTTCAAGGGCAATTCTGGAGACTTTTTGGGTAATTAAAGTATTGGTAGCGGGATCAATCACGGTGTTGGTAACAGATCCACTTCCTATAATATTAAATTTTGAAAGATCCGGAAGCTGGAAACCTGTCTGCTGTACAAGGTCGGTTCCGTTCAGTTCAAGAACAATAGTAAGATTTACAATATCTTTCCCGGCATACTCGGATTTATCAGCATCCAAAGTAAGATTTACCTGTCCGTAAGTAATTACGGATGCGAGGGTAAGCAATATGTAAATCAATTTGTGCTGCATCACCAATCTTTCTCGTTGCTTTCAGGCATCGAATAAGAATTTTTGTTTAAAATTCTTCTGGCGGTTTCTTTTTCTTTTTCGTTTATCTTATCTAAGATCGCATTTTCAAGATTCTTTGGCATTTTGCCTTCATTATTCTGATTCTGCTTAGGATTATCGCCCTGGTCGCTTTTACCTTCGTTTTGCGGGCCATTTCCCTGATCCTGTTTTTTGTCTTTGTCGCCTTTCTGATCATCACCTTTGTTCTGATCATTTCCACCGCCGCCTTTACCTGAGTTATTCTGCTGGTTCTTTTGTTGTTCTTTTTCTTTCTCTTTCAGTTTGGCAATCTCATAATTTTTTCTGGTTACCTCACTGTGGGGATCCTGCTTCAGTGCTTTTTTATAATAGTCAGCGGCTTTTTCCGGCTGGTTCATCTGCATGTAAGCATTCCCTAAATTATGAAGAACGGCTGTTTTATCGGGAAGGGTTTGTGAAAGTTTTTCAGCTTTTTCAAACTCTGCCTTTGCCTCTTCGTATTTTTTACTTTTATACAAAGCATTCCCCATATTATAATGAGCGGTAAAATCTTTATCATTAGATTTTATCGCTTCCATATATTTTGAGGAGGCTCCGTCATAATCTTTACCGTCAAATTTCTGATTGCCTTCGTGAACTAAATTTCTGTAGTTTTCCTGCCCAAACAAGATGCCTGAGAACGAGATGGCAACAATAAACGATAAAAATATGATTTTAGTATTCATTACTTGCAAAATTATTCCTTTATATGTTAAGAAACAGAGTTTTATTTGTTAAAATTCGGTTAAAGTACTTGTAGAATTTCTTCTATAAATAAGCGAAATCTATACATTAAAATCTTTTTTAGGATTAAAAATATAAATTAAAAAGAAAAACAGAATAGATACTGCAAGAAAATATTGATAATAATGATTGGCATTCTGAGATTTCACCATGGTTTCAGCACCTGCAGACTTCTTATTTATTGCGTCTGCAATTCTGTCCGGAGCTTCATTGATGTTATTTCCGTCAATATAAGCTCCATCGGTAGATTCTGCCATTTTCTTTAAAGCTTCCGTCTGTCTCTTAGAAATCACTGTACCTCCATTCGCATCCGTCTTATATCCCATCAGCTGTCCGAAAACATATTCCGGAACCGGGGCTCCTTCATCTGTGCCTACTCCTACAGAAGTAATGCTTATTCCTTCTTTATTAGCTAATCTTATAGTCGCATTATCATTTCCTTCATTATCTTCACCATCACTCAGTAAGATGACTTTTCTGGACCCTTTGCTTACATTTTTAAATTTCTCAGCAGCAGCCTGCATCCCCTTCAGGAAATCCGTTCCCTGAATCTGCATAGAGTTTGTTTCAAGACCGCTTATATAAGTCTCCGCAGAATTATAATCGGTTGTAAGAGGCATAATAGACATTGCATGCCCGGCAAAAATGACGATACCTACTTTATCATTATTCATTTTCTTCATGGTAGCCAGCATCAGATTTTTAGCCTCTGTAAGACGGCTTGGATCTATATCTTCGGCATTCATAGAATTGGATACATCCAGCATGAAGATCACATTGTTCAGTTTCTGAGTACTTTTCACCTCTTCTGAACCATTCAAAAGATCAATAATAGAAAAGATCAGAAACAGTGTCCCTAATAAATATAAAGCAGGAAAAAACTTTGTAAATCCCGAACTTTTTTCAAATAAATTATCGTGAAACTGACTGCCTGCAAAAATTTCTCTTTTTTTGTTTCTCCACTTTAAAAAACGGATCAAAAAGACAGCTAACAGCGGCAGAAGCAACAGTAAAAATAAATACCAATAATTTCCTAAAGACCAACTCATCAGCTTAAAATTTTATAAAACACCCATCTCAACAATGCATCCAACACCAACATCGCTAATGCAATCCAAAGGAATATTTTGAAATATTCTTCATAATTGTACAGCTTGGAAACCTTCACATCAGATTTTTCCAGTTGGTTGATCTCATCATATACTTCTTCCAGACTGCTGTTGGAGGTCGCTCTGAAATACTTTCCTCCTGTAGTCTGTGCTATTTCCCGTAAGGTATTTTCATCAATAGTAACCTCCGTTTCAGTAAAGATAAGATCTCCAAAGATGTCCTGTGATGTCGGCATCAGGGCATAACCATTGGTCCCGATTCCGATTGAATATACCTTTATATTATTATTTTTTGCCAGTTCGGCAGCAAGCTGTGGAGGAATAGCATTCTGAATATTGCTTACTCCATCCGTCATAAGGATAACTACTTTACTTTTGGCTTTACTTTTAATCAAATGATTCACTGCTACGGAAAGCCCCTCTCCGATGGCCGTTCCCGGTTCAAGACCTGCCGAGTTCAGGTTTTTAATTTCATCAATAACAACCTGATGGTCTGAGGTAACAGGAACTTTAGTAAAAGCTTCTGCAGCATACGCTACGACTCCTATTCTGTCATTCGGACGTTTCTGAACAAATTTTACGGCAATATCTTTCAGTGCGGTAATTCTGTCCGGATTCAAATCCTTCGCCAGCATACTTAAAGAAACGTCAATAGATAGCATAATATCTACTCCCTTTGTATCATCTCTATCCTGCGAAACCGTAAATGTTCTCGGTCTGGCCATCGCAATAATCAAAGCTGAAAGAATGATATACTTTGAGATTTTAAGTAAAAAAAGTACCCCCTGAATTCCTCCGCTGTGATCCATATTTTTTATGGTAGGAACTTTTATCCCTTTTCTTTTGCGTCTCCCGGCATCTTTAATTAAAAGTGGGATAAACAGCAGAAAAAGTAATAAGAACCACGGACTGTAAAACTCAAAATTAAACATCCTTTCTTAAGTTTTCGAATTCTAAATCTTTGGATGATCTTTTCACAAAGTCTCTGATATTGGCAAAATCTCTTTCCATAGTTTCCTGATCAGGGAATGTTTTGGCAAATTTCACCAAATCTCCTCTCAGGAATACATCTTCAATTATTTTTTCGTTATCCTGCGAGATCGTATTATTCTTTTTCATAACATCAATAAGGTCATCTGTAAGAAGTACATCTGCAGGAAGGCGGTATTGTTTTGTAATGAAGGTTCTGGAAATATCGATCAGTTCTACATAGAATGAACGGAAGTTTCCACCTTCAATATATTTTTTCTTTTTAAGAGAATCCAGTTCTTTTAAGGTCTGATTGGTAGCCACTACAGGAGCATCCTTCGCTTTTCTCCCCCATTTTATGAACATAATAATAGCAATAATGAGTGCAATGGCTGCCAATGCCGCAAGAATATAAAACTTATAAAGCTCCCAGTAATCTTTAGCTTCAAGTTTCACCTGCTTATTATTCATGATATCATTGATCTGATCTGCTTTTTGAGCAGTATTAATGACATCAATTTCGTAAGGAATGGTTTTAAGTATTTTATCTCCCACTTTGAATTCCAGTTCCGGAATGGTAAATTTTCCTTCCTCAAAAACAGCAAATTCAATCTTTCTTTCGTAAGAATTGGCATTTTGTCCTATACTGTCTTTGGTTTCTTCAAAATGAAATGGGAGCAGTTCATTTTTGGCTGCTGAAGTTACCTGCTGTTCATTAAGATTATCTATCTTGATGGTAAGATGATTGATTTCTCCCAGAGCAAGGGTTTTCTTTTCTACGTTAGAGGATAATATCTGTGAAAAAGCATTCGCACAGATCAGGAAAGATAATATTAAAAGTATTTTTCTCAATGTTAAAATAATAAAGGCAAACGCCTGATGTTTTTAAGTTACGAACTGAGTCCGATGTTTATTTTTTCTGAAAATAATTATACAATAATTTTGAATAATCCGAGCCGGTATTGATATTCATAAAACTTGCAGAACTATTGGCAAAATCTTCTTCCAGAGCTCTCAGTTTCTGTTTTTGAGCTTCTGCAAAAGTATAGCGCCATCTTGCACTGGAAGTATTGGCCCATATTTCCTTTCCAGTTTCTACATCATATAAACGGGCATATCCTACGTCAGGAATTTCATTGTCTTTTTCATCATAAATCCTCATTCCCAGCAGCTGATGTTTCTTTGAAGCCACTCTCAACATTTTGGAATCATATTCATCTTCAAAATCTGAAAACAGAAAAACCAGAGATTTCCTTTTAAAAATCCCCATCATATATTCCATGGCTTTGTCTATTTTAGATTCTGCAGGAACATAATCTGCCGTCAGAATATTACTGATGATGGAAAGAATATGTTTTCTTCCTTTCTGAGGTGGGATTACTTTATATACTTTATCAGCAAATAGAATCAATCCTACTTTATCATTATTTCCAGCTGCTGAAAACCCTAAACTGGCTGCAATTTCAGCTACATATTCTCTTTTCAGCTGAACTTTTGTTCCATAATCCATGGAAGCGGAAATATCTACAAGAATCATCATCGTCAGCTCCCTTTCTTCTTCCATCACTTTTACAAACGGCTCACGGAAACGTGCGGTTTTATTCCAGTCGATTCTTCTGATTTCATCTCCAAACTGATACGGACGGACTTCTGAAAAAGTCATCCCCTGCCCTTTAAAGGCACTGTGATATTGCCCCATCAAAGCAGCCTCCGTCTTTTTTCTGGTACGGATTTCAATCTGCTTTACTTTTTTTACAATATCTTTTATCTGCATAGACAAGTTTAAGATTCAATGTTTAAAATTCAAAGTTTAATGTTTGAGTTGCAGGATTAATATTTCGGATTAATCTTTAAACTCAATGGATACATTCGACCACTCGTTATCAAACTTTGTGCTGTATTTTTTATAAAAATTGATTGCCGGTTCATTCCAGTTCAATACCTGGAAGACCATTCCGCTGTAATCATTGGTTTTACCATATTCCAGCGTAGCATCAAATAACTTCTTTCCTATTTGCTTTCCTCTCAGGTTTTCAGTCACTACAAGATCTTCAAGATACAGTCTTCTTCCTTTCCATGTTGAATACCTGTCATAATATAATGATATTCCTACAATCTTGCCTTCATATTCCGCAACAAAAGCTCCCCATACAGGAGAAGCACCAAAACCATCCTGGGTAAAATCATCCAGCGTTACCGTTACTTCATGCAGTGCCTTTTCATATTCTGCCAGTTCTCTGATTAGATCCAACATTGGGGCACAATCTTCCTGAACTGCTTTTCTGATTATTACATCACTCATTACGGTGCCTGGATTTTTGCTAAAATTCTGTTGATGATTTCTTCTGTTGTCACTTCTTCAGCTTCAGCCTCGAAAGTCAGGCCCATCCTGTGTCTTAATACATCTTTCGCCAGTGCTTTTACATCTTCAGGAATCACAAAAGCTCTTCCTTTCAGGAACGCATAAGCTCTTGAAGCAATAGCAAGGTTAATGGAAGCTCTTGGAGAAGCTCCGAAACTGATGTAGTTCTTAAGTTCAGAAAGACCATAATTTTCCGGATAACGTGTCGCAAACACCATATCCAGGATATATTTTTCAATTTTCTCATCCAGATAAATCTGGTTGATCAATTCTTTTGCATCAACAATATCCTGAAGGGCAATCACGGGCTTCACTGTTGGCTGATGTGACGTTGAAACCATTCTCATCACCTGTCTTTCATCTTCGAAAGCCGGATAATCGATGGTACACTTCAGCATGAAACGGTCACTCTGCGCTTCGGGCAGCAGATAAGTTCCTTCCTGATCAATCGGGTTCTGCGTTGCCAATACCAGAAACGGTTTTGGAAGTTTCATGGTTTCATCACCAATTGTCACCTGTTTTTCCTGCATCACCTCCAAAAGAGCCGACTGTACTTTTGCCGGTGCACGGTTAATCTCATCCGCTAGCACAAAGTTGGCAAATACAGGTCCTTTTTTTATGGAAAAATCATTGTCTTTGATATTAAAAATCATGGTTCCCACTACATCCGCAGGAAGTAAATCCGGTGTGAACTGGATTCTTGAAAACTCACCATGAACAGCATCAGCCAGTGTCTTTATCGCAAGAGTTTTGGCCAATCCAGGCACTCCTTCCAAAAGAACGTGACCATTCCCAAGAAGCCCCACCAAAAGTCGGTCTATCATGTATTCCTGCCCAATAATAACTTTGTTGATTTCCTGTCTCAGAAGAGAAAATAAGTAGTTTTTTTCCTTTACTTTTTCCGTCAATTGGCGGATATCTTCAGCTTGATATATCTCTGACATAGCTTGATTTAAAATAAGTGGTAAATTTCTGATAAATACTTGCATTAATCAACACAATAAATGCTATTTTTGAGTTAAAGTTTGTTAAATATTCCAGTATTGATGCAAGGTCAAGAACTGCTGAAGTCTTAAAACTCAACAGGATTATCCGATTTTTTCATAAAAATATATAAATTTTGCCTTAATCACCCGCTCAAAAATTGTCATTTCCAGTTTATTAAACTATTTTTGGTGATTAAAAATTTTGCAAAATGAATTATCATTTTCAAGCGCACAGACAGGTAAGAAAGAACCTTTTAGACGTCCTTCAGAATACATCCCATGAAGATCTGATTCTGATTCCGGATGGTTTCAACAACAATATCTACTGGAATATTGCACATACTGTTGCTACACAGCAGCTTCTGCATTATTACCTGAGTGGAAACCCTTTCCGTATTGATAAATACTGGATTGAAACCTATAAAAAAGGTACTTTACCCAACTTAAATGTTCAGAAATCTGAAGTAGAAGATCTTGAATTTTTACTGACAGAAACTTCTAAGATTTTAATGAAGGATTATGACAGTGATTTCTTTTCAGACTATACTCCATATACTACTAGTTTCGGAATGGATCTGAAAAGTATTCAGGATGCCATTATCTTCAACAATATGCACGAAAGTCTTCACTACGGATATGTGCTGGCACAGAAAAGAGCAATTTTAGGGGAAAAAGGGAGATAGTGAATTTTGCTATGCAAGTCAATGATCAAATGTGAATATACATCCATTACATCGACTTACAAAGAAAATTCACATTTTACAACTCACTATTTAAAATAATAAGATGACAGATAAAAAAGACGATTTTATTTTCGGGCTGCGTCCCGTGATTGAAGCAATTGAAGCAGGAAAAACTATTGACAAGATCTTTGTGCAAAATGCACTTCAGGGTCCTATTTATGCTGAATTAAAAGCAATTTTAGCTAAAAATAAAATCCGTCCCAATTATGTTCCGGTTGAAAAACTGAACCGTTTTACAAGAAAAAACCACCAGGGTGTGGTCGCTTTTATCTCGGATGTACCGTTTCATAAAGTGGAGGATATTGTTCCACAGTTATTCGAACAGGGAAAAACTCCTTTTCTTCTGATTTTGGACAGGCTTACTGATGTAAGAAACTTCGGAGCGATCTGCAGAACGGCAGAATGTGTAGGAATTGATGCGGTTATCATTCCGGAAAAAGGAGCTGCTCCTATCAATTCTGATGCGATAAAAACTTCAGCAGGAGGTATTTATAACATCAAAATATGTAAAGAAAACAATCTGGCACATACTGTAGATTTCCTTCAGCAAAGCGGAATTTCTGTATATGCAGCCAGTGAAAAAGCTCAGAAATTAATCTATGATGTGAACTTCACAGAGCCATGTGCTATTGTAATGGGAAATGAAGAAACCGGAATTTCTAAAGAAGTTTTGCATCATGCTGACGAAAAAATAAAACTTCCTATTGAAGGAAAAACTCAATCTCTGAATGTTTCTGTAGCATGTGGGGCGATTTTGTATGAAGCGGTAAGACAGAAAATGACCGTGTTACCAAATCCTTAAAACCATGAAAATAAAATCACTTTTACCATTATTTTTTGCACCATTCGCTTTGAATGCACAGACAAAAAATACAGCTACAGACAACCGCCTTACCACTGAACTTGATAAGATGGTTCAAAAAGAAGCTCTCGTTTATATGCAGAATCCTGCATGCGTAGGACTTTCAATAGGCGTTTTCAAAGATGGTAAAAGTTATTTTTATAATTATGGAACCACGGAAATCGGCAAGTCTGAACTTCCAACTTCCAAAAGCCCATACGAGATTGCATCCATCACCAAAACATTTACCGGAACTCTTCTGGCACATGCCATAATAGATGGGAAAATTAAAATGGATGACGATATCCGGAAATATTTAGACGGAAATTATCCTAATCTTGAATTTGAAAAACATCCGATAACGATTGCTGATCTTACAAACAATTCATCGGGGCTGCCCCAATTTTTACCGGATCAGTCGGAAACTTTCAAAAAGCCAATGGATTCTATTGCCACAGCATTGTCTGATTTTTATAAAAACTATTCAAAAAAGAAGTTTTATGAAGATCTTCATCAGGTAAAAATTGATTTCATACCGGGAACAAAGTTTAAATACTCTAATGTAGGAACACAGATTGCAGGCGATATCCTGGAAAAAGTATATCATAAAAGCTATGAAAATCTACTTGCTGAATATATCACGAAACCGTTAAAGATGAATCAAACCATTATTGGTACAAATTCTGCAAAGCTATTGAATGGTTATAGTGAAAAAGGCAAAGTAATGCCCAGAAATATCAACACGGTGTTTGCTCCTGCAGGCGGAATTCTTTCTACCACAGGAGATATGGTAAAATATATTGAGTATCATCTGGGGAAAGATGACAAATATGTTCAGTTATCTCATACTCCGATGCCAAAAAGCGAAGGACTGGGAGCCGGATTATTCTGGAAAATTAATACTTCAGAAGATGGCAGTAAGACTATATGGCATACCGGAGGTACATTTGGTTTTTCAAGTGCACTTCAGATATACCCTTCAAAAAATATGGGAGTCATTGTCCTATCTAATGAATCTGATGCACAATCTCAGGGGAAACTGTATAATATTGCAGAAAATATAATAAGAAATAGTAGTAAAAAATAAAGTTAAAAAAATCAAATGAAGAATATTGCAGCGCTTGCGCTTATATCATCAATAGCTCTTGTATCTTGTAAAAAAGAAACAGCAAAAATAACGAAAGTAGATCCTAAAACAGGAAAAACAGTAACGGTAGAAGTACCTGCTGATTCTGTAGCGAAAGTAGCAGAAAACCCGGCAATCAAAGATTCTGCAGGCGTTATTACACAAACTTTCAAACTTGAAAAAGGAAAGACTTACCCTCTTACCACCTATCAGAGAGATGTAAAAACAATGACGGATCCTCAGGGAAAATCGATCACTGCAACCAGCGAGTCTACAGATGAAATGAACTTCGTAGTGAATGATATTAAGGGAAATGTATATGAAATGACCCTTAATCTTGTTGCGAAAAGAAATTCTCAGTCTGCACAGGGAAAAACAGTAGTGGTAGATACAAAACTACCTATTCCTAAAGAAGATGATCTTAAAATGATCTGGAATGTAAACAAAGCGCTTACCGGAAACAAACTTGCCATGAAAATGGATACAAAAGGTAACGTAATTTCCATCACAGGGTTTGATGCTGTGTATGCTAAAGTGGGCACTGCGGTAGGGACGCTTATCAAAGATGCCAATCAAAAGGCAAGCGTAGTAGCAAGCCTTAAGCAGTCATTCAACGAAAAAGTATTAAAAGATCAGTTCCATAAAAACCTGATGATTATTCCTAAAAAAGGAGTAAAAATTGGTGAAAAATGGTCAACTTCTGAAAATGCTGATCCAAGCGGAAACGTAAAAGTAACTTCCAATTATGTAATGAAAAGCTTAGGAAACGGAAGTGCAGAAATTGCAGTAACCGGAGGTATTCCTAAGAAAACTGAAAAGAAAGCTCAGGGACCGATTACTCACAGCTTGAGTAGTGAACTGGTTCAGAACGGAACCATTAAGTTTGACGAAAGCACAGGATGGATTACCAACCAGAATATTACCGTAAAAACGACACAGATAGAATCTATTTCAGACGGAAAACAGTCTCAGTCTATGAAAAGCGTTTCTAATTCTTCCGTAATGGTAAACCCATCTGCTAAATAAAATAACTGAATTAAATGCATTCAGGGTTTAAGTTTTAAACCCTGAACTTTAAATTTTTTAAATTATGAAGTACATTCTTGAGTTAGTACTCTCTGCCATTATTATTTTCTTTGTCTGGAATATTCTGAAAAGAATCTTCTTTAAGACATTTTATAGTTACCGTTTTAATAACAATAATAAAAACAACGGGCAGCAGGACATACACGACTCGAATAAGAATAATAAACAGAACCTTAAATGGGATGCAGAAACTGTAGACTATGAAGAGGTGAAAGAGAGTAAGGACAAAAGGTAAAATTTCCAAGAAATAAAAGATAATAACCAGCATGGCAAAAAATAAAAACTTAATTTATATTGCAGCTTCATTAGTAGTATTTATAGTTTTAGCATTTTTATATTCCACTCCTGTATTTACGGGAAAACAGCTTTTTCAGCATGATATCGTTCAATACAGAGGAGGAGCAAAAGAACTGCTCGACTATAGAGCCAGCACAGGAAATGAAACCTATTGGAGTGACTCCATGTTTGGAGGAATGCCGACTTATCAGATGGGAAGCCAGTTTAAAGGTGACATCATCAAAAAAATCGACAGCAATCTGAATTTCCTGCCAAGGCCGGTAAATTATCTCTTCCTGCTTTTTGCAGGTTTCTTCCTTTTGGGAATGGTAGTGGTCAGAAACTGGAAATACGCACTCTTAGGAGCCACTTTCTTCGGGCTTTCGACCTATTTCTATATTATTATTGCAGCCGGACACAATGGTAAAGTAAATACCATTGAATATTTTGCCCCGCTGCTAGCCGGAATTTTACTCGTTTATATCAGAAAACAATACATCTGGGGATTCATCGTCACAACCCTTTTCATGGGACTGCAGATTGCTGCCAATCACCCGCAGATGACGTATTATCTTTTCCTTGCGCTAGGATTTTTATTCTTGTCTGAATTGATCAGAGCTATCCAGAAAAAGACACCAATGAAGCACTTCCTGATCTCATCGGGAATTATCGCTGCATCATGTATTATCGGGGTTGGAATGAACTCGCAAAGAATCATGGCCAATTCCGAATATGTAAAAGAAACAGTTCGTGGAAAACAAATTTTAGATAACGACAGCCATACTTCAGGAAAATCCGGAATGGATAAAGAAAGTATGCTGATGTGGAGCTACGGACAGCTTGAAACGTTAAACCTTTTCATCCCAAGATTAATGGGTGGAGGAAGCCAGGAGCCGGAAGGGAAAGAGATGATGAACAGAGTTCAGGAACTTGTTCAGGAAAATGTAGGTTCGCAGGCAGAAATGGACAGAATTTCCAAAGGTTTCGGCGGAATGACGTATTGGGGAGATCAGCCGGGAACTTCAGGACCTGCCTATCAGGGAGCTATTGTATGTTTCCTTGCAGTGTTAGGATTTTTCTTTGCTTCGAAAAAATACCGTTACTGGATTTTGGGTGCTTCTATATTGACTATTTTACTGGCATGGGGAAGCAATTTCATGCCTTTATCCGATTTCTTTATTGATTATGTGCCGTTCTATAATAAATTCAGAGCACCATCTTCCATCTTAGTGGTTATAGAGCTATTATTCCCTCTGATTGCCATTCTGGGGTTATACAGATTCTTCACGGACGAAAAACTGACTGAGGAATACAAACAAAAGATTCTTCTTTATGTAGGTGGTGGAACTTTAGGATTATTATTAATTCTTTTGGTCTTTGGAAAATCATTATTAGGGTTTTCAACAGAAGGTGAAAAGACTTATTTCCCTCCTTTCCTACTCGATTATCTTGTAGATGAAAGATATAAATTATTCAGAATAGACGCCATAAAAGCTTTCATTTATGTAGCTATTACCGCTGCAGCATTGTTCTTAACTTTAAAGAAAAAGCTTAATCAGAATATTGCTTTAGTAGTAATCGGAGTCGTGAGTTTATTTGATCTTTGGACTGTAAACAAACGTTACTTAAACGATGAAAACTATGTAGATAAAATATTTGCAGAAAATCCTTTCCAGACAGAAAGTTCAGATCTTTTGGCTGAAAAAGTTCAGGGAAATCCAAATCTGGAATCTATTTTATCCAATGTAAACATCAACAAAACATTGGAAACCATTGCTGAAAAAGATAAAACTCACTACAGAATTTACAATCAGACACTGGGAGTAACAAGTGAGACTAATACTTCTTATTTTAAAGCTTCAATCGGTGGTTATCACGCTGTAAAACTAAGAAGATATGATGATGTATTGAATGAGTATATCAACAATGTTGACAGTGTAAAAACACCTAATGTATTAAATTTATTAAATGCTAAATATCTGGTTTTCGGAGGTCCTGATCAGCCACAGGTTGTTCCAAATCCAAAAGCCAATGGAAACGCATGGTTTGTAAGCGACTTGAAGTTTGTAGATAGCCCTAATCAGGAAATTAAATCTATCGGAACTGTTGATAATAAAAAAACAGCGGTTATCGCATCATCTGATAAATCGTATTTTGATGGTAAACCAGTTCAGGCAGATTCTACAGCATTTATCAATCTTACGAAATATCAGCCTAACGAACTTGAATTTAAATCTCAGTCGAAGACCCCTCAATTAGCGGTATTCTCTGAAGTGTATTATCCTCACGGATGGAAAGTGCTGGTAGATGAGAAAGAAGTTCCATACATTAAAGCAGATTATTTACTTCGTGCAGTGCATGTTCCGGCAGGAAATCACCATATCAGAATGGTTTTCGAACCGGAGGTGATTGAAAAAGGGAAATGGGTTTCTCTTCTTTCATTCGGATTATTTATCCTGTTAGCTGCCTTTGGAATTTTCTGGATGAATAAGAACAAGAAAAAAGAGATTGCAGCTGAACAAAAAGCTTAAAATAATTATTGCGGTATGTCATTCTGAATGAAGCATAGCGTAATGAAGAATCTCAAAATTAAATATGAAAACGTTAGGTACACATAATTACTATGTTTATATACTGACTAATAAGACAAAAACAGTATTATATACAGGAGTTACTAACGATTTAAATAATAGATTATATTGGCATAAAAATCCAGAAGCTACTGAAAAGAGTTTCACCACAAAATATAAATGCTTTTATTTAATATATTTTGAACATTTTAATGAAATTGAGATAGCAATAACAAGGGAAAAGCAAATAAAAGGCTGGACTAGACAAAAAAAAGAAAACTTAATTAAAGAATTCAATCCAGATTGGAGATTTCTCAATGAAGAGATAGAGTGAGATTCTTCACTGCGCTGCGCTTCGTTCAGAATGACACAAAAGTAAATAAATGGAACAAAAGAAAATATTGATTATTACCTATTACTGGCCTCCTGCGGGAGGTCCTGGTGTTCAAAGATGGCTGAAGTTTGCAAAATATCTGCCAGATTTTGGCTGGAAACCCATCATTTATACTCCGGAAAATCCAAGCTATCCATTGCTGGATGAAACGCTGATGAAAGATGTTCCGGAAAATATTGAGATGGTAAGAACCAAAATATGGGAACCTTATCAGCTGGCAGAAAAACTGAATAAAAGCAATAAGAAATTTAAGGCCGGACAATTTGATGTAGGAAAAAATCAAAGCTGGAAATCCAAACTTTCAATCTGGGTGCGAGGTAATTTTTTCATTCCGGATGCCAGAGTCTTTTGGGTAAAACCTTCCGTTACATTTTTGGAAAAATACCTGAAAGAAAATAACATAAATACCATTGTAACATCAGGTCCGCCCCACTCGCTCCATTTGATTGGTTTAGGATTGAAAAATAAAATACCGAACCTGAAATGGATTGCCGATTTCCGTGATCCATGGACAGAGATTTCCTATTACAAACACTTGAAATTAACAAAAAGCTCGGATAAAAAACACCGTCAGCTTGAAAGCGCTGTATTTAAAAAAGCAGACATCACGCTGGCAACAAGTTATACCGATGCTGAAAACTTCAGAAAAGCAGGAGCTAATGCCGTTTGCATTACGAATGGGTTTGATGAAAGTGATTCGGACGAAAAAGTGAAAGGGCAAAAGGCTGAAAATAAATTTACACTTAGTTATATCGGAGTTTTGGAACAACTCAGAAATCCGGAAAATCTATGGAAAACACTTGATGAACTGATCATAGAAAACACTGATTTCGCAGCCAATTTTTCATTGAAATTTGTAGGAAGAATCGATGATAAAATCCTTCAGACTATTGAAAATTCAAAGCTGAAAAATCATATCCTGAACCTTGGATATCTCTCTCATGGTAAGGCGGTAGAGGAAATGCAGAATTCTGATCTACTTCTAATCACCAATTTCCCAAATGAATCATCAAAAGGAATTATCCCCGGAAAGATATTTGAATACCTGGCTTCAGGAAAACAGATTATTTCATTTGGTCCGGACAAAGCGGATGTGGCAAAAATCCTAGAAGAAACACAGGCTGGCAAACATTTTAACTATCAGGACACAGAAACGGTAAAGAAGTTTATTCTTGAAAAATTTGAACTTTGGAAAAACGGCAGCCTTCTCGAAAACACGCAGCATATTGAACAGTTTTCAAGAAGAAACCTTACCCGTCAACTAACTGAGGTTTTGAAATAAAGCAGAATGGAAGTTAGAGGCTGGAAGCAGGAAATTTATTCCTGATCTGCCCGCCTTTAACTTCTATATCGTCCACTGATCGTTCAAAACAGCAACCAGATAATATTTACCCTGAAATTCTTCAAACACAAAACGAACCGTTTTCCAGTCCATATTACCATATTTTTCGGTTCCTTTAATATAGTTTTCAGTGAAGTCATCTTTAGGATAGATTTCCTTTAAATTATTCAGAGAATTACCTCCACCAATGAATTTATTCATTGAATATTGTGAGGTAGTAAAATCTTTAGAAAATACCCACTTGCTTAGATAATCATTGATCGTCGCTTTATAAGGATCTCCGGAACCATCATGGGCACCCCATGTAAACAGTGTTTTAGTGGGTTGATATTTCTCAAAATCTGCTTTAGAAAAATGTTTATCTTCTTTTACATCCACAAAAGCGTACATGGAAAAGCGGACTCCTTTTTCAGGGTGAATCAAAGAGGCAAAAGTGGTATAATCTTTATCTTTTAAAGCTTTTAAAACCTCATCATTGGTCTGTTTTAAAACAGCTTCTTTATTAACGTTATTTTGAACGGTTCCAGCACTGTCAACTTTATTCTGTGCAATGGAATCAATTTGATTGGGAACAGGTTTGCCAGCCTCTTTTTTACAGGCTGTAGCAACACTGAGAACTAATACTGTACTCATAGCTAATAGAGGAATAATCTTTTTTTTCATATGATAAGTTTTTTTGGTGGATAAAAAGAGTACCAAAACTGATGCCAACAGCTATAATTCATAAATGATAAATGATGATTGGTGATTGATAATTCATAGATTATCATTCATAATTTATAATTTCAGTTGTACCTTTGTTCTATGGAAATTTTGGACATTCTCATTATCGGAGCCGGGCCTATCGGCCTAAACTGTGCTATTGAAGCTCAAAAAAACAACCTTACTCATTTAATCATAGAAAAAGGAACCATTGTCAACTCACTGTACAATTATCCTTTATACATGCGCTTTTTCTCTACTGCTGAAAAACTGGAAATTGACGAAATTCCTTTTATTTCTGCGGCTCCCAAACCGGGAAGACAGGAAGCTCTGGAATATTATCAGGGAATTGCCCGACAGAAAAAACTAAATATCAACCTCTATGAAAAAGTATTGAATGTTTCAAAAAATGCTGAAATATTTGAGATCAAAACGACAAAAGCAAACTATTTGGCCAAGAATGTAGTGATTGCAACCGGATTTTACGACATCCCAAATCTCATGAATATCCCGGGTGAACATCTTCCGAAGGTCAAGCATTATTATACCGAACCTTATCCTTACGCAAGGCAGAAAATAGTGGTTGTAGGATCAAGCAATTCTGCTGTAGATGCGGCCCTGGAAACCTATAGAAAAGGGGCTGAAGTAACGATGATTGTCCGTCATTCTGAGATTTCCAAAAGTGTAAAATATTGGGTAAAACCTGATATTGAAAACAGAATTGCCGAAGGCAGTATTAGAACTCATTTTAATGCAGAAATGATCGAAATCAAAGAAGATACCATTGTTTTTAAAGATGAGAAAGGAGAAATTCATGAAATTGACAATGATTTTGTACTGGCCATGACCGGATATCTTCCCGATTTTGACTTCCTGAGAAATTCAGGGATTGAACTTAATAGCGACTGCCTGAATCCGTTTTATAATATCGAAACGATGGAAACCAATATTTCTAATCTCTATCTTGCAGGAGTGGTATGTGGAGGAAAAGATACTCACCTCTGGTTCATTGAGAATTCGAGAATTCATGCAAACATGATCATTGATACCATTCTTTCCAAATCCTAATATTAAACATTAATATATCAAAAAAGTTTCGGGCAATTTCTACGAAATTGCCCGAAACTTTTTGTACTCATGAGTCAAAAGCATGATATCTCTTATATTACCTCTTCTTCAACTTTATTTTTATCCTTAAGCATCCATGGAATGATAAAGTAAAAACCTATGGCAATAGCCACTGCCAATACTCCTGTTCCGATCCACAATATACTGAAGCCTAATTTTTCAGCAATCAATGTTCCTATGTAAGGCGTAACGATGAATGCTATTGAAAAAGAAATTCCATTCAATCCCATGTAAGCCCCTTTATTATTCTCACCCGAACGTAATGCTGTAATAGTGGACATAAAGGGAAGTGTCCATATTTCCCCTACACACAGTAATGTCATGGACAGTACAAGGGCAATCATACTGTAATCAAAAGCCAGCATGGCATACGATATTCCGCACAGAAAAGTTCCGAACAGCATTGTAAAAGCTAAAGTAAAATATTTCTCAGCTACCTGTACCAATCCCATTTCCAGCAATACAATCAGAAATCCGCTGTACCCCAGAATATATCCGATATTTTGCTGACTCAGATGTGCAGTATCCTTATAAAATATCGTCAGAGTACTGAATAACTGGAAGAAACATATCGCAAACAGCATACAGAATGCGCAATAAATTAAAAACTTACCATCGCGGTAAGGAGAACTTTCTTTCTTAACTACAACCGCTTCTTTTACTGTTTTAGCTTTCTCTTTCGCCACTCTTGCTCGATCCTTAAAAAACCAGATATACATCAGCCCTGCCAGCAAAGCAGCCAGTGCATTGCTGAAAAACAGAAACTCATAAGAAATTGCAGATAAAATACCCCCTAATGCCGGACCGATAGAAAATCCAAGATTTACGGCCATACGGTTCAGTGAAAAGGCACGCGTAATATTTTCAGGTCTTGCATATTTGGTAATGGCTACTGAGTTGGCCGGACGGAAAGTTTCACTTACAATACTTTGGGCTAAAATAATCCCGGCCAAACCTGCTTCCGTTGTAAAAAGCGGGATCAGACAGAATAAAGGAACACTGAGAAGTAAGCTCAGGCTCTGTACCCTGTACTCCCCTATTTTATCAGTGATCATGCCTCCCAGCCATGATCCAAGAACCGAGCCTATTCCAAAAAAGCTCAGTACAATTCCTGAATTTTCAATACTGAAGTGTAAATGATTTGTCATATAAACTCCCAGAAACGGAAGTACCATAGAACCAGCCCTGTTGATGAGCATTACCAACGCCAGCATCCAACTCTCCTGCGAGAGTCCTTTGAAAGAACTCGTATATACGTTAATTAATCTCACAATACTATTTTGGGGGAATTTGAAAGTGCAAAATTAGATAAAAATAACCCAAAAGCCTTTATTTAAAACCCTTTTTTATCAATAACATCCATTAAAACAGACGATCAACTGTGTCCTGAAAAAAAATATTTTTTTACAATTTAAAACCTAAAGACTTTTATAAAAATCGTAAATTGCAGTAACAACAAGGGTTTTCGGACTAAAAACACAGTCAAACACAATAAAAATTTAACCAGCACGTAAGAATGGTAACCTACGAAAATTTACATGATACGCTATCCTTTTACAGTATTGACTGTCGGCAATCCTACTATATTTCTTCCGGAAAACCCATTTTTAAATTTCCTAAGGCTCCTTTCAGAATGGATTATTATGCACTTTGCATTTGTACTTCAGGAGAAATCAATATTGAGATAGACCGCCAGAAATATAAAGTGGATGCTCACAGTTTTTTGATGGCTGCCCCTTCTACTATTGTGAAGTTTGTAAAGACCAGTGATGATTTTACAATGAAACTGCTGTTCTTTGACAAAAATTTTCTGATTAAAAATATTTCCAATCCGTTTATCATCGAGAAAATGAATATTTTCTCTAAGGGTTCTTACAGCATTGTAAAAACATCAGCAAAAAATTCTTCGGTGCTGCAAAATCTTTTGGATGATCTTGATAAAAAATCCAAAAAGCAGGGAAAATTTACAGAAGAAATTATCCGCACCATTATTTTTCATTTGTTGCTGGAAACCGCTGAAATTATAGAACAGCAAAATTCTACAAATCCGGTAAAAGAAGAAGGAAAAAAAGATCTTTATCTGAAATTCAGTAAACTGATCAGAGAAAATATTACCCGGGAGCGAACGGTTCAGTTTTATGCAGATCAGCTCCATGTTTCCAATAAATATCTTATCGAAATCATTAAAAAAGCAAGCGGAAAAACACCTCATGAGGTCATTGACGAAGCTCTATTAAAAGAAGCTTATGTCATGCTTGGAAATCCTGATCTCACCATTTCGGAAATTGCTTTTGAACTTCAGTTTAATTCCGCCTCGGCATTTGGCCGTTTTTTCAAAAAACATACTGCGCTTTCTCCTTCAGAATACAGAATGAAAGAAAATATTCAATCATGAGAATTTGGGGATAATAATTCTGAACTTGGGGATATATATCGCTTTGTGAATAGAGGTACCTTTATATTGTTAATTAAAAACAATACAAGATGAGTACGATCAATTCAAAATTCGACAAATTTTTAAATGCCTCTGACCAGTTCGGAAACGTGAACCACGAACCGGATTCAAGTAAAGAAGTTCAGATTAACACTCCTGAAAAAACAATGCCTTTCTCCGATCAGATCGGAAACTATCAACGTAATAAAGGAATTCCTTTACAATCTTACGAAAACAGTAAAATCTATATTGTAGGAAGCGGAATTGCAGGAATGTCTGCCGCTTATTATTTCATCCGTGATGGCCGTGTTCCCGGCAAAAATATTATTTTCCTTGATCAGCTGAATGTTGAAGGCGGATCTCTTGATGGAGCCGGTAATGCAAAAGACGGTTATATTATCCGTGGAGGAAGGGAAATGGATATGACCTATGAAAATTTATGGGATATGTTCCAGGATATTCCTGCTTTGGAACTGCCTGCACCATACAGTGTATTGGATGAATACCGTCTCGTTAATGACAATGACCCGAATTATTCTAAAGCAAGACTGATCCATAATCAGGGACAGATTCAGGATTTCAGTAAATTCGGTCTTGAGAAAAAAGATCAGCTGGCGATTGTAAAACTTCTGCTAAAGAAAAAAGAAGAGCTTGATGATCTTACAATTGAAGATTATTTTTCTCAATCTTTCCTCGACAGTAATTTCTGGTTCTTTTGGCGTTCTATGTTTGCCTTCGAAAACTGGCACAGCTTGCTGGAACTGAAACTGTATATGCACAGATTCCTCCATGCTATTGACGGAATGAAAGACTTCTCATGCCTCGTATTCCCAAAATACAATCAGTACGACACGTATGTAACTCCATTAAAAAACTTTCTGGTAGAAAAAGGAGTACAGATCCAGTTCAATACATTGGTAAAAGATCTTGATATCCATATCAATACGGAAGGAAAAACAGTAGAAGGAATCATTACAGAACAAAACGGAGAGGAAGTAAGAATACCGATCGGTAAGGATGATTACGTTATTGTAACTACCGGATCAATGACCGAAAGTACTTTCTATGGAGACAATAATTCTGTTCCTGAAGTTACGATTGACAACAGCAGTGCCGGACAAAGTGCAGGTTGGAAACTATGGAAAAATCTGGCAGCAAAATCTGAAGTATTCGGGAAACCGGAAAAGTTCTGTAGCCACATTGAAAAATCTTCATGGGAATCTGCTACATTAACCTGCCGCCCTTCCGCTTTCACAGAAAAACTGAAAGAACTGTGTGTAAATGATCCTTATTCCGGAAGAACAGCTACAGGAGGTATTATTACCATTACAGACTCTAATTGGGTGATGAGCTTTACCTGCAACAGACAGCCTCACTTCCCCACTCAGCCGGATGATATCCTTGTAGTATGGGTATACGCCTTGTTGATGGATAAAGAAGGTAATTACATTAAAAAGCCAATGCCTCAATGTACCGGAAATGAGATTCTTGCCGAATTATGTTACCATTTAGGAATGACAGATCAACTGGATAACGTTGTAGAAAATACCATTGTACGTACAGCATTCATGCCTTATATTACGTCTATGTTCATGCCGAGAGCAATGGGAGACCGTCCAAGAGTAGTTCCCGAGGGATGTACCAACCTAGGCCTTGTTGGGCAGTTTGTAGAAACCAATAATGACGTTGTATTCACGATGGAAAGCTCTGTGAGAACAGCAAGAATTGCCGTTTACAATCTTCTGAACCTTAACAAACAGGTTCCGGACATCAATCCGCTGCAATATGACATCCGACATTTATTAAAAGCTACTCAGGCACTTAATGACTACAAACCTTTCTTAGGAGAAGGAATTCTAAGAAAAATATTAAAAGGAACTTATTTTGAACATATTCTGGTCAACCGCCCTGAAGAAAAAGAAGAGCATGAATCTTTCTTGAGCAGATTTCAGGAATGGGTAAAAGGAGTAAAAGACTAAAAATCAATCTCATGGATTTTAAAAATATTACAATAGCAGGAAGTGGCGTGTTAGGATACCAGATCGCCTTCCAGACTGCCTATCACGGATTCAACGTTACCGTTTATGATATCAACGATGAAGTATTGGAAAAAGCCAAAGGTAAATTCACCGCTTTAAGTGAAGCTTACCAAAAGGATTTGAATGCAACACAGGCACAACTTGATGTCACATTTAAAAATATCAGCTATTCATCTGACCTTGCCGAAGCAGTGAAAGATGCCGATCTTCTGATAGAAGCTGTTCCTGAAGATCCAGCCATTAAAATAGAATTCTATCATAAGCTGGCTAAGGTAGCTCCTGAAAAAACAGTATTTGCAACAAACTCTTCTACCCTGCTTCCAAGCCAGTTTGCTGAAGACACGGGAAGACCGGAAAAATTTGTGGCGCTCCATTTCGCCAATGAAATCTGGAAACACAATACCGGAGAAGTAATGCGTCATCCTGGAACTTCTCAGGAAGTATTTGATTCTGTAATCAAATTTGCGAAAGCAATCGGAATGGTAGCACTCCCTATCCATAAAGAACAGCCGGGATATATTGTCAACTCCTTATTGGTTCCATTGCTTGGGGCGGCAGTCAATCTTTGGATTGATGAAGTGTCCGATGTTGAAACGATTGATAAGACATGGATGGTAGCCACAGGTGCACCTGTAGGACCATTCGGTATTCTGGATGTTGTAGGAATTACAACAGCTTACAATATTAATAAAATGGAAGCTGAAGAAACTGAGGATCCATTAAAGATCAAAGCTGTTCAAAAATTAAAAGAAGATTATATTGATAAAGGAAAACTGGGAGTACTGACGGGTGAAGGATTTTATAAATATCCCAATCCTGCATACCTTGACAAAGACTTTTTGAAATAGAATTATAAACTTCAGATTTTAAACTATTAAAATAAAAAGCAGGACTCCAAATGAAGTCCTGCTTTATGTATTATATATTCCCGAAAAATTATTCAGGTTTAAAAGAATCTTTTAACGTTACTGTACGGTTAAATACCAATGCATCGTCTGTAGAATCCTGATCTTTTGTAAAGTACCCAATTCTCTGGAACTGTAATGGCTCTCCAACAGCTACATCCTTCAGGCTTGGCTCAGCAAATCCTTTTACAATTGCTATAGACTCAGGGTTGATGAAGTTTAAGAAGTCTACATCTTTTTCTGCATCAGGCTGCTCTACTGTAAACAAATGATTGTAAGTTCTCACTTCTACAGGAAGAGCATGTTTTGCAGATACCCAGTGTAAAGTCCCTTTTACCTTTCTTAAACTTTCTTCTGTTCCGCTTCCGGATTTACTCTTCTCATCATACGTAGCGTAGATGGTAGTTATTTCACCATTTTCGTCCTTCTCTACTCTTTCAGCTTTGATGATATAAGCAGATTTTAAACGAACTTCGCCACCTAATTTAAGTCTGAAGAATTTATTGTTAGCTTCCTCTTTGAAGTCTTCACGTTCAATATACAGTTCTCTTGAGAATGGTACTTCTCTTGTTCCTGCATTTTCCTGCTCAGGATTGTTTTCAGTCTCTAACCATTCTTCTTTGTCTTCTGGATAGTTTTCAATTACCAATTTTACAGGATCTACCACTGCCATTACACGCTTAGCTACCTTGTTCAGGTCTTCACGTACACAGAAGTCAAGCAATTGGATTTCGATAAGGTTTTCTCTTTTTGCTACCCCTACTTTATCAATAAAGTTTCTGATAGAAGTTGGAGTATATCCTTTTCTTCTCATCCCAGAAATGGTAGGCATTCTAGGGTCATCCCATCCGGTTACTACCCCTTCGGCTACCAGTCTCTGAAGCTTTCTTTTGGAAGTAATCATATAGGAAACATTCATTCTGGCAAATTCTCTCTGCTTGTTTTTTACCTTTCCGTCTTCGTAAACCTGATCCAAATACCAGTTGTACAAAGGTCTGTGGTTTTCAAACTCCAAAGAACAAAGCGAGTGCGAAATTTGTTCAATATAATCAGATTCACCATGAGCCCAGTCGTACATTGGATAAATTTTCCACGCTGTACCTGTTCTGTGATGAGGTTTATTCAAAATTCTGTACATAACAGGGTCTCGCATATTCATATTTGGTGAAACCATGTCGATTTTTGCACGAAGAGACATTGAACCACTTTCAAATTCTCCGTTTTTCATCCTTTCGAATAAATCTAACGACTCTTCAACAGGACGGTTTCTGTATGGAGATTCAATTCCCGGTTCTGCAGGATTCTTTCTTTGTTCAGTAATTACTTCAGATGGCTGCTCATCTACATAAGCTTTTCCTTCTTTAATTAACTGAACTGCCCAATCGTAAAGCTGCTGGAAGTAATCGGATGCGTACAAGACTTTATCCCATTTGAAACCTAACCATTCAACATCTTTCATGATAGAATCTACGAATTCCTGTTCTTCTTTTTCAGGGTTCGTATCGTCGAAACGAAGGTTTACGGGAGCGTTGTATTTTTCACCAAGACCGAAGTTGATGCAGATGGCTTTTGTGTGCCCTACATGCAGGTAACCATTCGGTTCAGGTGGAAAACGGAAACGGATCTGATCTCTATTCAGACCGTTTGCCAGATCATCTTCAATAATTTGCTCAATAAAATTGAGTGATTTTTTTTCTTCTTCCATTAAAGTAGCTTTTATTTTTTAGCAAAAAAAGTTTCACAAAGTTACGGAAAAATAAGCGTTTGTAAAAGTGATAATTTAAAAGCCTTATCCTTTGTATTTCAGGAATTTTCACTAATTTAGAGAAAGCTAAAACCATTGTAACTATTTACCATCATGGGCGTTTATATCTTAAGCAACCGGAAAATTATTCGTCATAAAGGTGAAAAAGTAGACTCTTTTTCCAATGATGAATACTCAATTCCTAATTTCAGAATTGCCAAATGTGATTTTGACAATTATCAGGAACCTACTGCACAGGCTAAAAAAAAGAAAGATTACACCAACAGGAATATTTTAAATTACAAGCTTTTCTCCGAACCTGAAAAACAGGGTTATGAAGATGTTTTAGATGTTTTGCTGAGCGAAAAAGGAATCAAAAAATTTTCTCTTACAGCTAATAATCTTGGCGGAACCCAAAGAATGTTTTACGAACTGTACAAAAATATGTCTTCCACTAAAGACAGAAGTGATGTACTGATCTTTATCCATGGATATCTGTATGATTTTGATGATGAATTAAAGGCTATTCTTGATCTTAAGAAAATATTCATTGACAATCCGGCATCCCCTGTAGAACATATTTTGTTCGTAAGCTGGCCAGCCTCAGGAAGTATGATTCCTTTAAGTTATTTTGATGATAAGGCTTCCAGCATTAATTCCGGGGCATCTCTGATGAGAATGTTTTATTTCTATACCCAATTTTTAAAAGATATTTTTTCCAACCGGGATCTTAAACCCTGCAACCAAAGAATTCATATCATGGCTCATTCTTTGGGAAACAGAGTGCTTCAAAGCATGCTTTACAGCCTTAAAAGAGAGAATATACTGCGCGTTATTGACCAGGTTTTATTATTGAATGCAGATGTAAGTTATAAAGTATTTGAAGATTCTGAAGATTCATACAATAAACTGCCATTATTAGCCAACCGAATTTCCATTTATCTGAACAGGCAGGATCTCATTCTGGGAGCTTCTCAGTTTACGAAAAATATCCTCACCCCAAGACTTGGTAAAAATGGGCCAAGTAATATTGACCAATTCAAAGATATTGTCTCCATTATCGACTGTACCTTTGTAAAAGATGATCTGCTTAACAGCCTTAAATATGAAGTGGGGAATCATTGGGGATACCTTTCCAGCTCGCAGGTACAAAATGATATCTTCCAGAATCTGAACGGAATAGACAGAAACCTAATCTCCAACAGATCAAAAGATAACGAAAATATTTTCACAATTATTTCTTAACAAATAATTAAAATAATCCTTAAAAAATGAACTATACGTTAAAATTAATTCACTTTTATAGTATGGCATAAAGATTGCCAATTCAATCTATAGGGAATTACAATTTTTTATTATGGAACAGATTAAAAAAAGGTTTTCTTATATTTTAAACTATATAAAGAAGGCCATCTTCGTAAAAGATGTGATTTAACTGAGTCAATAACCTTAAACAAAAAACTATCCGACCCAACAACTACTTTATCCTTTAGACAAAGCGATTATAATTACTATTCCTACAGATCTGATGTAGGAATGTATTTTCATGTTTAAATATTTGATTTATTTTTGATAAGTATCCTAAACTTGTATTCTCATTACAATGCGAGTGTCTCATCTTTTTACTATTTTATGATAACAGCATATATATAACTTGTAATCGTCTAACAAATATGTTGAATAATCTCAATTAATTACTCAAGAAGCTTTAGAAAACCTACATTTATTTGATTCAAAGAGACATAAGTTACCCAATACTTAAACCTGAATCATGATAAATAAAACAAAACTTCAGATTACTTCATAATAGGAAGAAAATAAGGCCCGATTTCGTATCGGGCCTATTCTTTAATATTTAATGTTTAACCTCTTTTTATGGCTTTTCTTTAGAAGCTTTGAGTAAATTAACATTGCTATTCAACTATAACCGTAAAAGATTCTAATTTTAAAAATTTAAAGGCAATGAAAATCTTTTTTTTAAAATTATATTTTTTTATTATAATGGTTCAGCTTTGCTAATGATAATTTTAGTCTCTACACTAGCGATAGATGCAGCTTCGCCAGATTCAGATGTTAAATTCCCATGTGTTAAACCATAATTACTAAACCCACTATTATCTACTCCAGAGGCAGGGAGTCCCCAGAAATAATGATTATCAACTCTAGTATAATAATTTGTCCAGGCACTTCCCATAATTGACATAGGAACAGAATACTTTACTGTTGATTTTGTTATTTTCGTTATGATAGCAACCTTCACTTTTGAGTGAGCTGGAACTGGAACTGGAATTGCATCTTCGATAGTTTTTTCTGTTGACGTCTCAGTACCATCAGTAGTTTCTCCGCCTACTGTTACTTCCGTTGATACTTCACCTTTAAAAAAGCCAGTAGGAATTCCAATTGAAAGCTTTGCACCTACCTTAAGAGATCCATTTACCTTACGTTGCCAAGTGGTTTTATATCCTTGTTTATATGTATATTTTTTGGTCAGAGTTGTCTCCTTATCACCATTGTTTATTACCTCAGTCACATACGCTTCATCTGGCATTTGAAAATCTTCACTTACAACCTCTATTGAAGGCTTCCCTAGAAGAACATGAGCATCCCCCGTTTCCTGGTTAGAAACATCACCCACCTTAAGTTCCGAATTAAAATTAACTCCATCCGGACGTATATCCCTAAAAATGAATTTTTCTAAAATGACTTTAGGGTTATTTACATCGTAACCTAATTGACTTAGGTGTTGAGCAGTTAATTTAAACTTTTGCTCTTCAGAAGTTGTTGCATTCTTAGAGTAAGCATCTTCATTATTTGCCGAAAAAGAAGATTTAATATCTTTAACAACTGTCCAGCCGGCTTTTAACAAATCTGCTTCACTAATTTTAGAACTTTTTAATCCTGCTCCAATATCCTCTGATGCTGAAATTGGTTTTGTCTCATCGATGTTGTCATTTTCCGTACAAGACGAGACATAAAATGCAATGAGAAATCCTGCGCTAATTGTTTTAAGAGTATTTCTAATCTTGACTTTGTTGTTCATTTTTTAATATTTTTTTTAATTTGTCCAGTAAATTTAAATTGCTTCTTATTAAAATGCAACTTTGTTGCAAAATTCTAATCCAATTCTAAGCGAATTTTAATATGTCTCTAATATTTTTTTAATATAAGGCACAATAGGAATTAGTAATCACTATTCTGGACATTAAAAAAAGAGAGATTAATCAATAATATGATTGCGATTATTTAGGAACCAAAGTAATCTCTTATACAGGTGAAAATGGAAAAAGCTTATAAGTATATAGCTTCAAAAAAAGTAATTGAATGATTGCAGCTAATGTGATACCACTATCTCATCAGAAAACTGTTTCCATCATTTCATATCATAATATAAAATTTTCACAACTAAGTTAAATATTATAAAAATAATTCCCAACATGTTGTATAATTGAAAAAAGTTTTCGACATTTACTTGACAATCAAATAAAATTAATAACATGAAAAATCTAAAAAAAATCAACAGAGGAGAATTAAAAACGATCAAAGGAGGAAGACCACCTCTTGGATGTAATAGCTGGAATCCGGTGGCTATGTGCTGCAGATCATGGGGACCAGACTACTGTGGCCAGACTACATGTCCGGATTCACCACCACCATTATGCTAATTAACTTTTAATCATTTTTTTTTGAACCAAAGCAGCTCATTTCTGAGTTCTAAATCGGATTCAAAATTATTGACAAATAAAGCTCCAGTGCCTAAACCTTGAGGCATTGGATTTTTTTTGGTAAATGTATACTGAGCAATGGCATTCAATCCTATATTGCTTTCCAGCGCTGACGTAATCCACCAGCCTATATCCTGATTTTCTGCCAGAGAAATCCATTCATCCGAACCTGAAAAACCACCTACTAAAGCCGGTTTTAAAATAATATATTGAGGCTTAATGACTTCTAAAAGCTGTTTCTTTTTTTCAGGATCAATAATTCCGATCAGTTCTTCATCCAAAGCAATCGGAGTGGGTGTTTCGGCGCATAACTCAGCCATACCTGTCCAGTTTCCGGCTTTGATAGGCTGTTCGATAGAATGTATATGAAGATCTGCTAACTGTTGCAAAACAGTAACCGCTTCCTCTTTACTGAATCCTCCGTTGGCATCTACACGAAGCTCAAGCTGATCTTTTGAAAATTTTTCTCTCAATTTCTGGAGAATAATATGTTCGGATTTCCAATCAACTCCAATTTTTAACTTAATGCAATGGAATCCTTTTTCCAGTTTCTCCTGAATCTGTTCTTCCATATATCCTGCATCACCCATCCATATCAGACCGTTGATGGTAATGGCAGATTTTCCTTCGGTAAACTCACTTGGAAAATAAATACTGTCACCATATTTCAGATTTTGAACAGCCTGTTCATATCCAAACCAGATTGACGGAAATTCTTTCAGTTCTTCTTTCAAAAAAGCTGAATCCTGATTGATATTTTCACAAAGCCATTTTAATTTACTTTCATAATCAGGTCTGTCATCAAAGCTCAGTCCTCTGAAAATGGCACATTCTCCTATTCCTTTTTTCCCATTTTCAGAAATGGTCAGAATATAGGTCTCTTTATCAAGCAAAACGCCGCGAGATGTTCCACTCGGGCGCTTAAATTGTAACAAATATTGTAAATAACTTGCTTCCATTATTTTACGCTGTCGATACGCATAAATTCTTCAGCTTTTTCCACCATATCAATACTTCCACAGAAGAATGGAATTCTCTGGTGAAGTTCTGTAGGTTCTACTTCAAGAATTCTTCTGAATCCGTCTGTTGCTTTTCCTCCTGCCTGTTCCGCAAGAAATGCCATTGGATTACATTCGTATAAAAGTCTTAATTTACCATTCGGAGCCTGAGAGTAAGAAGGATAGATATAAATTCCTCCTTTCAGCATATTTCTGTGGAAATCTGCTACCAGAGAACCGATATATCTTGATGTATAAGGACGGTCTCCTTCTTCCATCTGGCAGTATTTAAGATAATTTTTAACTCCCTGAGGGAATTTGATATAATTTCCTTCGTTGATAGAATAGATTTTACCCGTTTTTGGGAAAGTCATATTCGGATGAGAAAGATAATACGTCCCTAAAGAAGGATCCAGTGTAAATCCGTTTACTCCATTTCCGGTAGTATACACAATCATGGTAGAAGAACCATAAATAACATATCCTGCTGCAATCTGATTGATTCCTTTTTGTAAAAAGTCTTCCAGCTGTACCGGGGTTCCTGGTTCAGTAACTCTTCTGTAAATTGAGAAAATAGTTCCTACGGAAACATTGACATCAATATTGGAAGATCCGTCCAAAGGATCGATCAATACTACGTATTTGCTTAAATGACCATTTTCACCACATTTAATATCGATAAAATCATCATTTTCCTCAGAAGCAATACCACAAACAACCTCTCTTTGAGACAAAGCCGTAATAAAAATTTCATTAGCGATTACATCCAATTTCTGCTGTTCTTCACCTTGCACATTTTGGTTTCCTGCAGCACCTGTAATATCTACAATTCCGGCTTTATTTACTTCTCTGTTTACCACTTTCGAAGCCAATCTTATTGCACTTAGAAGACGAGAAAATTCACCTGTAGAATACTGAAAATCGTCCTGCTTATCTATAAGAAATTCTCCTAAAGTCTGTAATGGTTGATTTGACATATTTTTCTTTTTACGTTTTGCCCAAATTTCGGAAAATTTATCGCATTAAGAAAATTTAATTACAAAAGAGATTAACCACTGTATTTCAATACAATACAATCAAAAAACAACATAATACAAGATTGTTATTGAAAATTATGCCTCCGAATTTGTTACATCAGACTGATGAAAAATCCAGATTATTTCAATATTTGTTGATTTTAAGGAAATCTTAATTCTATCTCTTCGCTGGGCTATTTCATATCTCGTTGTAAATTTATAATTTTGACGTCCGTAAAAAACTCATGTAATTTTTTATCTAACAATTTTATTTTTAACAATTTAATGAAAATTTTCAAGTTTGGAGGAGCATCAGTAAAAGATGCTGAAAGTGTGAAAAACGTGTCTATGGTTCTAAAAAGCCAGGGATTTGCCAAATGCTTGCTGGTAATTTCAGCAATGGGCAAGACGACGAATGAGTTGGAAAAAGTTGTAGAACTTTATTTCAAAAAGGATAACTATCAAACTGAGATTGAAAAGATAAAACGAAAACACATTGAGATTGCGGAAGGACTTTTTCCTGAAAATCATGCAGTTTTTTCTGAAATCAATCTATTTTTTGATGATATTGATTCTTTTTTAAGAAGAAATAAGTCTCCCAACTACAACTTTGTTTATGATCAGGTGGTAAGCTGCGGAGAAATGATTTCTACTAAAATTTTGAGTGAATACCTGAATGAAATTCAATTTACCAATCAATGGCTGGATGCAAGAGATTATGTAAAAACAGATAATTCATACAGAGAAGGTGCTGTAGACTGGGCAAGAACGGAAGAATTCATCTCCAATCTTAATCCTGAAATCTGCTACGTAACTCAGGGATTCATAGGTTCGGACGACAATAATTTTACGGTAACGTTAGGAAGAGAGGGTTCTGACTACTCTGCTGCTATTTTTGCTTACTGCTTAAATGCTGAAGCAATGACAATCTGGAAAGATGTACCTGGAGTAATGACCGGAGATCCAAGAAAGTTCAATGACGTATCTCTTCTTTCCAATATTTCTTATGAAGAAGCAATTGAAATGGCGTATTACGGAGCCAGCGTTATTCACCCGAAAACATTGCAGCCGCTACAACAAAAAAATATTCCTTTTTATGTAAAATCTTTCGTGGATCCTACTAAAGAAGGAACAAAAGTAGGTGCTTCCGACAAAAACCAACAGGAAGAATCTTATATTTTAAAAGAAAATCAGGATCTTTTGAAAATCTCAACAAGAGACTTCTCTTTTATTGCAGAAGATCATATGAGCTTAATTTTCGGATTTTTATCTAAATATAAGATCAAAGTTTCCCTGATGCAGAATTCTGCGATCTCCCTGGCACTGTGCCTTGAGGATAAGTTTAATCATATTGATGAGCTCAACGAAGAGCTTCAAAAAATTTTTAAAACCGAAGCAATTAAAAATGTATCTTTATTCACAGTAAGAAATGCGAAGATGGATCACATTGATAAATTTTACCATGAAAAGAATGTATTGTTAGAACAAATTTCTAAGAATACGCTTCAAATGGTAACACAATAATATTAATTGCGACTAAACACACATGAGTTTAATTTCGAAAAACGATCTGATCAAAGCTTCCGGCTTAAGTAAACTTGGGTTTCTCAAGAACCCGGTAGCATCTGCTGTGATGAGCATTGCTAAAATAAACGAAGTAAATAGATTATACGACAAACTAAAAGACAAGGAAGGCAAAGACTTTTTCGACTCATTTGTGAGAGAAAGAAACCTAAGCTATGTAGCTTTTGAAGAGGATCTGGCAAAGATTCCGAAAACGGGACCGTTTATTCTGGTTTCCAATCACCCGTTGGGTGCTATTGACGGAATTCTTATGTGCAAGGTCTTATCAGAGGTTCGTCCGGATTTCAAGGTGATGGGGAATTTCCTTTTGGAAAAAATCAAACCAATGGAACCGTATGTAATCGCTGTAAACCCTTTTGAAAACAGAAAAGAAGCTTACAGCAGCTCTTCAGGAATGCGTGAAACCCTCAAGCATTTGCAAAACGGAGGCTGTGTAGGTATTTTTCCTGCGGGAGAAGTTTCTAACAAAAACAATCCTTACGGAGAAATTTTAGATAAAGAATGGGAAAAAACGGCACTTAAGCTTATCAGAATGGCTAAAGTGCCGGTAGTTCCTATGTATTTCCATGCGAAGAACAGCCGACTTTTTTATCAGGTGGCTAAGCTTCATCCGAATTTACAGACACTGATGCTTCCCGCAGAAATGATGAATGATAGAGAAAAACCTATCAGAATCAGAATCGGGCGTTCTATTACGGTAAAGGCAATGGATGAAATGGAAACAATTGAGGAATTGGGAGAATTTCTGAAACGTAAGGTATATATGATGAAATCTTACTATGAAAAGAGAAAATCCCTTGCTCAAAGCATCAATCTTCAGAATTTATCAGTAAAATTTCCTTTGCTTAAGGAAGAAAATATTGTTCAGAACATCATCGACGAAACTCCTGTAGAAGACATTATAAAAGATGTTGACAAACTGAGAGGAACTGATAAAATGCTGTTCAGCAACGGGAATTATGAGATCTACTTTACGACTTATGAAGAAATTCCTTCTATTATGAGGGAAATCGGACGTCAGAGAGAGCTTACTTTCCGTGCAGTAGGTGAAGGAAGTAATCTTCCGTTTGACCTTGATGAATATGATAAGCATTACCACCACCTGTTTCTTTGGGATAACGGTGAGAAAAAACTGGCTGGTGCTTACAGAATGGCACTGGGTAGAGAGGTAATGAAGAAGTACGGCATCAAAGGTTTCTATACAAGCTCTTTATTTGAGTTTGAGCAGGACATTCATCCTTTCTTTAAAAAAGTGATTGAAATGGGCCGTGCCTATATCTGTCAGGAATATCAGCAAAAACCGCTTCCACTTTTCCTTTTATGGAGGGGAATTGTGCATGTATGTCTGAGAAATCCTGATCATAAATTCCTTATGGGTGGCGTGAGTATTTCCAACAAATTCTCGGAATTCTCAAAATCGCTGATGATTGAATTTATGCGTTCGAATTATTTTGATTCTGCCGTAGCTCAATATATCACTCCAAGGAACGAATACAAGGTAAAGCTTCGTGACAGGGATAAGAATATTTTCTTTGAGGAAATGGAATCTGACCTTAACAAGCTGGACAAGATCATTGATGACCTTGAACCTGAATTGAGACTTCCTGTTCTGATCAAAAAATACATCAAGCAAAACGCTAAAGTAATCGCTTTCAACGTGGATCCAAACTTCAATGATGCGATTGACGGATTGATGTATATCCGAATCAGTGATCTTCCTGAAAACACGATAAAACCTGTATTGGAAGAGATGAGCGAACAGATCAGAAAGGAGCAGGAAAATAATCCGGCTGATAATCAGTAAGTTTTTAACTTTATTCAAAAAAAGTACGATGAATACTTGCTTTGTATACTAAATCTTACTACTTTTGCATCACTTTAAAACAACGAAGTAAGTCAAACAAAAATACAATGGTTTCTTAGCTCAGTTGGTAGAGCAATGGATTGAAAATCCATGTGTCCCTGGTTCGATTCCTGGAGAAACCACTTTAAAACCTCTAATTTAGTTTAGAGGTTTTTTTGTTTTTTATATTTGGGTTCTTTCCCCACATTCTGTTCCTTCCTGAAATATTCAGGATTAATATAAAATACACCCTATTTTCATGAGTATATTTATCTAAGGATAAAAAAATTAATCAAAATAATGGGAATTAATTTTTTATTTGACAGGTAAAACTTAATTTAGTACAGTAAAACCAAATTACAAATACTATTATGAGAATAAAATTATTAGCCGATACTTTTCTGGGTATCGCTGCTCTGCTCATTTTCCAATCATGTGCAGAAACCACTCTGACAGCAGAAGACACTGCTGCTACACAAAAAAACACCTCAGCTTTAAGGAATGCATCGTCTTTCAGTGTTCCGGTTGCCGGAAATTCTTTTTTAACGGTAAAACCTTCGGGTGCCAGCGAGGTTATCACTTCCTCCAATTTAGGTAACTGGACAAACTCCAGTACTGTTATCAGCACATATTTCAGAGTGAGCAACACAGGAACGTTAAACATTGGATTAAAAGCTTCCGTTCCTTCAGGCACGAGTGTTGTAAAAGTAACTGTAGGCGGGACATCCAAAAATGTTACTTTAACCGGGTCTACTTCTAAGGATTATACCGTTGGGGATTTTACGATTTCCTCTCCTGGTTATGTAAAAGTTGATCTTCAGGGCGTCTCAAAAACCGGTGGATATTTTGCTGATGTAAGTGATGTGACATTTAGCGGAGCTGCTTCTACCGGAACCAATGTGTACAGTAATGATCCTTCCTACTATTATTGGGCACGCAGAGGACCTTCCTGTCACCTGAACTATGTAATTCCAACGACGAGTAATGTCAGCTATTATTACAACGAAGTAACAGTTCCAGCGGGAGAAGATAAGATTGGGTCTTATTTTATGGCCAATGGTTTTAGTGCGGGTTATTTTGGAATGCAGGTAAACTCTGCTACGGAAAGAAGAATTTTGTTCTCTGTATGGAGCCCATTTGAAACAGATGATCCGAATAATATTCCTCCCGATCATAAAATTGTTCTGAACAGAGCAGGTTCCGGAGTAACAATCGGCGAATTCGGCAATGAGGGTTCCGGTGGACAAAGCTATTATAAATACAACTGGGTCGCAGGACAAACCTATAAATTCTTGTTAAAAGGTGAACCTGATGGAACCGGAAAAACAGATTTTACAGCCTGGTTTTTATCTCCGGATACTACAACATGGAAATTGATAGCCAGCTGGAAAAGACCTCAGACCAGCACCTACCTTAAAAGCTTTTATAGTTTCGTTGAAAGCTTTAATCCGGAAAATGGATATCAGGGCAGAAAAGCAGAATTCAAAAATCAATGGGTAAGAACTTCAGACGGGAACTGGGCAGCTATTTCCGGCGCAAAGTTCAGCGTAGATAACACTTATAATGCAAAACAAAGAATAGATGCTATGGGAGGGTCAAATGGCAATGCTTTCTTTTTGCAGAATGGTGGATTCTTTAATACAACTGTTGCTCCCGGGTCACAGTTTACTGTTACAGCTCCTGCACAGGCACCGAACATCAATTTTTCAACACTTCCATAAAATTATGATTTAAAATAAAAGCCAGCTACTTTACTTAATAGCTGGCTTTTTATTATTCTGAATCATGTTCCATAATTGCCTGAACTCTTGCCAAACTATCTTTTAAATCAGGAAGTCCATAATAATTATTTTGTTTAAATACCGAAATAATATTTTTATCATTTACAATGCTATTATAAAGTATACTTTCAGCATTCCATACCGCGTTTCCTGAATTAACCCCAGCAAAATTCAAATAAAAAGGATCAACTGTATTGCCTATGTATGCAAGTATTTTATATTTTTCATCTGCTGTAAAATTGGTATTATCCTTCAATGCATACCCAAAGTTTTCTAAAGCATTCAGAAGTCTGTTTTCATCTGATTTTGTATGCTCTTTTATATACTTTAAAAGTTCGGTTCTTATTCCTAATTCTCCTTTACAGTTTTTAACAAAAATAATATCACCGATGTCGGAAGAGGTTTGATAATTGTTCAGATACTCATTCATCGTAAGATCATTGAACTTCAATTCCTTAGTAAAACCAAAATTTTTCACTAGCAACTGGACAAATCTTTTATCATTGTCTACCAGCCATTCTGCGTAAAGTTTATTATCATTGAATAAATACATGTTTCTGGCTATAATTGTCTGAATATTCTTTTTCCGAGTTTCATTTAAATTGGCAATATCTTTCCAATGTGGTATTTCAATATCTAAATTGTCTATACTTGATTTTCTTATTATAATGATATTTTCCACATCATTTAATTGAGAATACTCTTTTTGATGATTAACAAGTTCAGGTATATAATAGAAGTCTGTAATTATTTTTCTTTGCTTATCTATGAACAGTCCTTCATAATCTATTTCATTATTATGATACATGGCTGGTTTTCTGTCACATTTATCAAAAAAATTGACATATAAAAAATTTGATTGAGAATGTGAGTCGATAATTCTTCCAAAAATATTTTTGATTTTTTTATTAAAATCTTCAGCGCCCAAAGTGTTAAAGCCATTTGACATTAACAATTCACCAGCCACAATTGCTGCAGCTTCCAACTCCTTAGTTTCAAATTGGATTTTTTGCAATCCAGCACCAGCCTCATCAATAGTGTAAGTTGATCCTTGTTTAAGTTGTTTTTTTAAGACACTTTCTACAATACTATCACTCTGATATTTTCTGTCAATAATAGAATAAATATCTTTTTTTTCTTGCCCCTTATTATTAACACTCGTGAATAGTAGAGACGCCATCAAAACATTTAAAATTTTCATCACATTAAATTTGTGTTTAAGAAATAAAAAGAAGCATATTTTGAGATATACTTCTTTTTAATTATGAATTTAATCCGGAGCGCCAACACTATCAAATAAATCTGCATATTCGATCATTGATTTTAAATTCGGTAAATTATAATAATTATTTATTTTATATTCATTTTTAACTTTATTCCAGTCTTCTTCACCTATAAAATCTCTGTAATCAGCTAATATTGTCACTTCTCCCCAGTTTTGGCCATCGTGATGAGACTTTTTAAATATTGGATCAAAAATATTGGCTATAGCCGCCAAAATCTTCATTCTCTCTTTATCATTAAAACTATTTTTAGATTCATTATTTATAAGTTTTGAGCTTACATATTTTAATATCAATATATCATTTACATTTTTCGAATTATTATAAATAGATTCATAGGAATTAAGAAATGAGGTTCTTATATCTAATTGCCCTTCACAATCTTTAGAAACAATATAACTCAAAAGTTCATGTCCATTATTTAAGGAATTTAAATTCAGATTATTAATAACATATTCATTAAATTTTGATTCTCCATCATATCCAAAAAATTTAATAAGATTTTTAATAAAAATTTGATCATTTTGTACTAACCATGTTATGTAGGATTTATTATTATTGAAGAAATACATATTTCTGGCAACAATTGTCTTAATATTTTGTTTTCTTATATTTTTTAACTCAGCTATATCTTTCCAATAATATATTTTTATATCTTTTATATGATTATTATTCTCAGCATCATTTTCAAACTGAGATAATTCAGAATTTTTAGTATAATCCATTATTTCAGGAATACTGTATAAATCTGAAATGAAAAGCCCATTCTTAAAAACATAAGTACTGTATGGATTTACATCAATACTGTTTGAATTTTTATACAGTTTTAAGTCTTTAGAACATTTATCTTCAAAATTGATATGTAAGTACTTAGATTCTGATTTAGGATCAATTACCCTTTTGAAGATCGTATTAATTTTATTGATGAATTCTTCTGTACCTGGTTTTTTATACCCATTATCTTCTAATTCTTTTGCTATAATAGATTCTGTACTTTCTAAATCTTTCAATGTAAACTTATATGTGGGATAATCAGTTTCATTTTTCTCTCCACTTGCACCAGCTGCTAATTGTGATTTTAATACAGGAATATAAGAATCTGAATCTTGCTTTATATAATGTGTATTTGACATATTATTAGTTGGTTTCTGAGAGTTACATTTATTCATCATTAATACAATCCCTATTAATAGAATATTTTTCATAATATATTAATATTTAATTACTTCTTGTGCTTGACTGAGAATCAACATCTGCTTCACTAGTCATAACCTTTAAATTATATTCATCTTCTGTTGGGATATAAGTTGGAGGGATAACAAACCAATCAATATCATCAACTGAATATTTTGATATTTTTACAGTTCTCGCTCCTTTTACTCCTCCTTGATTTCCACCTAAACAATAATAGTGTTTACCATCTTCTGTTTTTCCTATTACAAAAGTAATATGCCCATCTCCTCCTACATTTTTCCCATCAGCACTTGCTGATTCATTTTCACCCCAATCAATTACGGCTGCCGCCCCATAAATAGGTTTACTCTTATCTAGTTGTTTCCAGAACTGCCACATAGCAGCTCTACAAGACAAAGGAGGTGGAGAATATCCTGACTGTGCAAAAACCCAACTTACAAAAGCACCACACCAATTGGTTCCCTCATTAAGACCTTTTCCATTAGAAGATTCATTAAAGTACTCACTAATTCTAGGGTTATTTTCTGAACCAGCAATAGCTTTCTGCCCAATTTCTGGGAAAGCAAAAGGCATCCACGGAGCCTTACCAGCAAGAGCCATTCCTGTATCTTTTCTTTTGCCACATTGATCTACTTTAAAAATAGCTTTTGTTCCGGTAATGTAATTACCCTCTTTCTTTTTATAAATATATTTTCCTCCCTGATAAGAAGCTCTTCTTTTATCGCGTGAACTTGTTTTACTATTGATAACATCTACAAGATCATTTATGGTTTTTAATTCATCAGTCCCATTACTTACAATTTCATTAAGTCCTTTGGTAATCCAGAAACTAATTCCTGATAAAACAGCATATTGCTCTTCCGCTAACTTTTCAGGATGTTCCTCTGTAAAATCTGTGTCTAATGTTACAAATTTTATTTCAGATAATCCAAGGCTAGCCCTATGTGCATTGTAAAATCTTTGAAATCCTTTATAATTATCTCTCCCTGTTACCATTATAAACCCTCTTCCTCTTAAATCAAATCCATCATCCGTTCCTACTCTGTTTCCCAATCTAGTTCCATATGCATTAATTCCTATTGATCTATCATTTAAAGCATCTTGTTTACATCTTTCAGTATTACCTTTATAATATGCTAAATCACTATTAAATAATGTATTATAACTATAACGCAAATCTTCAGTTAAATTTACTAAATCTGTTTCTGTCCTCACTTGTGAAAAGAAATGAGCCTTACGTCTGCAAGTATTTATATTAAATTTCTCAAAATACGTATTAATATAAGGCAGACATTTTTCTATTAAAGATTTATTTCCATTAAAAAAAACTTGCTTTAATTCTTCCAAAGTAATCTCTGCTTTGCATCGTGGACATTCACCTCCATCCCTCTTCACCTCCGCCATTTCCACAACAACAGGCATTACATCATTATCAATAGCTTCGGGTGTTTCTTTTTGAGATACTTTCAGGCAGCCACTTTCATAGAAGATAAATTGCTTTCTAAGTTCCAGCATTTCTTCTTTTGTGAAGGGAGTTCCGTCTTTTTTATAAGCTTTAATCCCCAATTTCTCCATATCTTCTGTTCTGACAAGATCGGCAGGAAGTGTATTGTTGATGGTCAACTGGCTTTTTTCTATTTTCCAGACTTTCTTTTTGGGATCAGCAGGATCCTGAACCTGACGGGAAACCTGTGCTATATAGTAATCAAAGTTTTTCGGTGGGTTTTTCCATTCTTCCTTTGCTGTAAACGAAACTTCAAGTAAGCCGTCTTTTCCTGTTTTTTCTTCGTTGTAGCTCTGTTTGCTTTCGTGGGTATACGTGATATGATCTTGTTCGTTCAGTCCTTCTTTAGGGATCTCCTTAAGAACGTCAATCTTCAAAACTTCCTCTGTCATATTCACGGTATGTACCCAAAGTTTATGAGTTTTACCATAGAAGGTCTGCATCCGCTGAATGTCTTTACCATCTTCGGTAGAAAACATAATGGAGACAATTTTCTGTTCGGAAGTGATCACCAATTCTTCATTAGCATCTAAAACTTCAAGACAAGTTGTGGTATTGTCTACAACTACAGGACGCGTTCCCTGAATGGTAATATTCCCCGGAAGTACGATATCTCCAGATGAGCTTGCCTGAAGCTCTACTGTAAACACAATACGGTAGGACGGATTAGGATTCTCTGTTGTTTTTGGAATAGCAGCCAGTAATTTTTTCTTGTAATCGTCATTGGTAGTAATAAGGAAGGACGCTTTGCCTTCATTGTTCAACGTGACTGTTTTCTCCTCCAGCATGTATTTGTCTTTCTCTTTATAGAAATCATCGCCTTCTCCTTTTACCCATACTTTTACTTTTAAAGCCTGATTCTGAAGTCCATCAATTTCAATAAATCCGTAGGTTTCTTCTCCAAATCCGGTTTCGGTACGTTTTACTCCGGTTCCATAAGCCCAAAGTGCTCTTTTTACGGCAGGTTCTGAGACTTTTACTTTAGCTTCTATTTTCTTCCCGTCGGTATAATCACCTGTTAAATATACGGAAATCGTGTATTCTCCGAGATCATTAAATGTAATGGTTCCGTCTCCGTTATTGGTCACTTTATCCGGAACTTCTATTTTTATAGCTTCATTGCCTGCCAATGCAGCGATTCTTGCTGTTGCTGTATATTTTATTTTTGTTCCTTTCGGAATATTGGCAGCCGGAAGGGTAAATTTATCAATGATATTTTGAATGACTTCAAAGTTAAAGCAATCTGATCCGGAAAAGCCAGGCTGTTTTCCAGTTCCCAGCGGATTAGCGTAGGCTTCAAGTATATATTTACCGAAATACTGATTACTGGCTAATTTTGCATCATTATAAAGCAATTCAGCAACTTTTTTATTGATTATCCCTGTCCTGAAGGAAGGTGAATTTTCAAATAAAGCCACTCTTCCAATACCTTCTTTTTTAAGATACCAGTACACGGAAGTACCGGAAGGCATATAATTGACATTAAACTTTGAAGCCTGCACTTTAATGGTATCACTGAATCTCACCAGACCGGGTTCTCCCTTAACCCCCATTACTCCAAGACTGTTTTCGATTTGAATTTCTACAGACTGCGGTTTGGGATCTGTAGGATCTGTAAAAGCTTCTACAGTATATTTACCTGCATTTTTAAAAATAAGAATCACACGATCGCCTGCGCCTGTTACAGAAACAAGATGAGAAGATGAGGCTCCGGAAGAACTGTTATACAAGACTGCCGTTCCTTGTTTTACGATCCAGTGAACGGTATTTACAGGCATAAAGAATCCTCTGTTCAGTATTTTTGTCTGATCCGTCGTACTGTTGAGTTTACGCTCAATAGATAAGGGTAAAGGAATATTGATCAACGTTGAAGAACCGGGACTGACAATTTTCTTGACAAAATCCTGTATGACCTCTACGTTAATAGAACATTTGGCATCACCAGCTTTTTTACCATAAGCTTCCAGTCTGTACTTTCCTTCAGTAAGCCCGTCGAATATTTTACTCATGGACTGGCTGAAATTGCTCCCCAATCCAATAAATGTTTTTATTTTATCTTTCGTTCCTTCTCCTTTGAAAAGTGCCCAGATAATCTTTTTCTCATCCCCTTTGAACTGAGCTTTCAAATCCAGATTATCCCCGCCAAAAGGGTTCATAATAGGAAGAAGCGGGCCATTCATTCCTTTAATATAATAGTAAGTGCTACTTAGTTTATCTGTTGGTATTGGTCTTACCATTGAAATTGATGACACTGCTATATTTGCCTCAGAAGCAGAAGATGAGGGCCATTGCGGAGAAATGTTGGCTACGGAAAACTCGTCGGCTTCTTTCACTTCTATTTGCGAAACATTATTAGCCTGGCCCGTCGTTGCAAAAGCAATGGTTCCAGGAACACCATATCCAGGGCAGTTTCCGGTAGAAGCATCCAACAGGATTTTCATACTCTTGTTGAATTCTACGTTTTCATAATAGTCTCTATATTTGATATTGCATTTGCCTTTGCAAGGATAAGTTTTGCCATCTGAACCTTTACAGTTTCCGAATCCGTTTCCTCCTCCGAAGCTTTCAGCTTTGTCATCAAGATATGTTGCTACAGGTTTATTCTGTGCAAAATATTTGTTTTTGCCCAGCTTTTTTTTCTGGCTTTTCACTTCCATCGGAACGGCTGTTCCATTGGAATTGTTGGTTACAGAGCTGCTGCAGTATGCTGTAGCTCCTTCTATAATGATGTATCCTTTATCCGCCATGTCATTTGTTCATAAAGATTAAGTCATTGTAATCGTTTCCCGGTATACTGTTTTTTCTCCATCTGACAATATAAAGTCAGCTTTCTTTTTGGAATACTGCTTTTTATGGGAGTTGTATTCCATTTCTATTTGTAATTTTACCTTATACTGTCCCGCCTGATACAGATATTTTTTATCTAATTCCTTTTGTATTATTTCCGGAACTTTAATTTCAGAAGTAAAAAGGGCATCAAAACCATATTCTCTCTGTTCTGCAATGATAATTCCTAAGCATTCTACATCTCCGATTCCTTTGATATTCCACATGATGGATTCTTCATTTTTTCCACCGTTATCAACATAATACGGAGCAAAGAGCAAAAGATTCCAAAAGGGTTCTTTAAGTTTATTTTTATAAAAACCAGCTTCATCTTCATATGCTGACAGATATTGATTTCTGAAAACATCCACATTCTGGTATTTTTCCTGAAGTCCTGCTGTTTTGAGCTTCCAGTTTTCTATATTTTTCTGATGATCTGCAGCACTTAGAAAGCTTCCTTTTTCATCCACTTTTATTTCCAGCGGATAAGAGCTTTGTTCCAACACATGCAGAATTTCCATGAATTTATTTTCAGATGGAAAAGAGGAATCTTCTGCCTTTTCTATCAGCCAGTTTTTGGTGTGATCTTCATTTACTTTTTCCTGCAGCACAATTTTAAAAGATGAATAAAACCCTTTTGCTTCTCCAAACTGTATTTCAAGAGCATTTTCCACCTGATAATGGTGGATTCCTGATGTATATCTCTGAAAAGGTTTTACTCTCGTTTCTACCATATTGGTTTTATTATTTTCTGTAATTTAAAAGTCATTCCACTCTCTATGCAGTTCGCTGATTTTATTGATCATAAAATTGATTATCCATCCGGAGAACATACCAATCGACAAATAAATCAATGTTTTCAAACTAAAAACCGAGCTGAAAACAAATCCAACACTTAAATGGTCTTCTAATGAAGCTGTATCAGCATTATCAACCATTGAGTCCCATATTGAGAATAATATTCCTATAAATCCTCCTGCATTTATGATTCTTTTCTTCATTTTGGAATAAAATATTTCTTCATTAATTTTACTGTTACCTACTTTTAGAAATCAAAATGCTTATCTATAATTTTCTCTATAACCACCCAAATTGTCACTTTTATTGCAGATTATTAAGGTTATAGTTATAAAAATTAATGTAGAAGGCCTCATACTATGGTTTTATTGATAAGCAATATGAGATTTTTTATTCATCTAATAATTATCCAATACTTAAATTGAATTCATTTCTGTTTTCTTCTAAATATCAGAATACTAATACCAGACAGAAAAATCATTATCAAAACAGAATATAACACTGTTGACAAAAATTCTCTGTCATACTTAGTACTATCAGGAATACCATCTCCGTACAATTCATCATTTTTGTAAAAGGAATAGATAACATATGCCCTTATTAGAAAAACAACTCCTAAAGATATTATTATACCTATAGCTATTTTAGATTTATTATTTATTATTCCCATAAAATGCTTTTTGGATCGAAATCAGGAATTACTTTTTTATAATTACTTCGCTTAACAACTTTAACTATTATCTGAGCTTTATATTCAGCTTCTAATTTATGTATTTTATCAACTATATTTTGCCAAGGTCGATTTGATGTGTGCTTACTATATTCATTATTATTATGAGCTGCAAATGCCGATTTTATATCGGGTTTTATATCTTCTGGTTCAACAAAAGCAAAACATCCCAATGACCCTCCAAGCCAATGGATTCCGACCTCCTCGATCTTATAACTTGTTCCTGTAGGTATTCCTGTTGTAGGAGAAGAATATTGAACTTCTACTGGCCTTTTCATTGTCCGCCCTCTAGTATAATGTCCTCCAATATGAATATTTACATTCGTAACCTCATCTATTTTATTTCTACTATGAGTAATAGGTGTTTTATTATCCAATTTATAATTTGTATAAATTGGTTCTGCAGGTAAATTTGCTTTTCCTGCAAAAGAATGTAATTCAAAAGCATCTATTTTCATTAATCCTTTATATTGAGATGGAACAAAACTATGAGCAACTTTATAAGTGTTTTGATTACTTTCTTTAGGTTCAAAGGCTCTGTTTATCATAAAATATTTTCCATCTTTCTCATCAATTTTTTGCCATCCATCCCTGGTAACACCAAAACTCCCATGTTCTACAACTTCATTTCCCTCATAGTATTTTATTGTTACACTATAAACATTAACAATACAAGCAGGAAACTTATCTTTTAACATTGTCGTTGTAAAGTCATCTGCTACATCAAACAATCTCATTATGGAATACCCAACTGATTTATCTGTAATTTCTAATTCTATATGTTTTGTAAATACTTCTATACTTGCGTTTTTATTTGGTGTTTTAAAAAAGGCAAATACACGAACTCTCATTACCTGACTATTATCAGAAACAAAAAAAGAAATCTTCTCTTCTCCAGTTACTTGCATAGCATTCGAAATACTTCCATCATCATATTGTATTGCCCATTTAAGATTTTTCACTTCTGCTTTAGTAGGAGTTCTATTATATTGGGTTACTTTATAAAAATATTTTCTTTCTTTTTCTATAACCGTTACTTCTTTTGTACATGCAAAATCTTCATAACATTTTACTTTTAAAACTCTCACTGGAAGAGTTTCTTTTTTCGCCTGATATTCATCAAATTTCTTCCCTCCCTTTTTTCCATAAAAGGTATTTTCCTGTGGAGATTTAAAATCCAAAGTACCCTTGGAAGCATCTTTCATGATCTGTTCTGCCTCTTTGTAGGATTTCCCAAAGACATTCCGTACGATATTTCCGCCTTCGCCCGCCATATTACTGCATTTTTACCTGTTTACCACTATTGATAAGGACTTCCTTGGCACTTTCTACATTAATGGCATCTTTTGTACTGATGTAAGAGCCAGCTTCCATATTTTCCGTAATATTTTTAGCTGTAGATTTTCTGCCGGCTTCAGCCGTTTCAATAATATTGCTTGCTGTAAGGTTATAATCATCATTGGCTGTTTCCGTGATATCTTCCCCAGCCATGATATTTACATTCCTCTGAGCAGAAGCGATGATATTTTTCCCTGCGCTGATCTGTACATTTTCTCCTGCAGTAAAGGTGATATTTTTGGGAGCATTCACTACAATATTGCCTTTTCCATCCATGAGGTAAGTATTACCACTTGGATCTTCAATGAAAATACTTCCTTCCTGATCGTTAAAGATTACTTTGTTTCCGCTTCTTGTCTGAATAGATTTAAGATGATTATTAATACTGCCTCCCAATGCAACCTGTCCGTGAAACATTCCTCCCATGGCAAATGGAAAATCCGGGTGATGATATTCAAAACCGACCATTACCTGATCTCCTACTTCCGGTACTGCTACAAAACCTCTGTTTTGAGTGATCATATCTGTTCCTCCGGCATCGGGGCTCATCATTCTGATAAAATGAGTGGTATCCGGATTTTTCTGCCAATCGAATCTTACCTGTATTCTTCCCTGATTAAGCGGATCTGTATTGGAAATAACGGTGGCAACCTGCGGTTCGGCTTTAGGTAATATAAAATCTGGTTTCGGCATAAAGCCTGTTCCTTCAGCAATGGCTTCAAAACTACCGTTGTAATATCCTCTGGCATTGACTTCGTGATTCACTTCAGTGATGGTGAGTTTTGTAAAGTAGGACGTTTGACTGGTATCCGGCTTACGCATTTCAATGTCAGCAAGGCATCCGGGATATAGAAACGGAACTGTCGTATTTCCAGCAACAGTAAATACTTCCACGGCAGCGCTTCCGGCAGCACTTTTCTGGGAATCGCTTACATCCATAAACATATTGGCATTGATGGGTACGGGCGACAGAGATGGCGTTTTAAAGATACTGTTGTTGAGTTCATATGCTTTTGAGGGTATTTCTCCCAAATGTCTGATATTATTTTCAGAGCCTTCCATTTTAGTATGGCTGCTGCTGTTATACCCAAAAAACTGAGGATTGGTATGTACCGCATTCAGTTCTACCTGTACATCGCTGGCATTGTTTCCGTATACGAGGCGAATTGGTTTTTCTGAAGGGGGAAGTTTCCCGAAATGAAGAACTTCACCATCGTAATAAAACTGTTCTCCATAAGCTTCTGCAGTTCTTGCAAGATAGTTGTAATGGGTTTCGTTATATTGTGAACTATAATTGATATAGCTTTTATTCTGAGTATCTACTCTGAAATCAAATTTCTCTGATCCCAGCGCTTCTTTAAATATTTTGTTGGCAATGATTCCGGTATTCACAGCCTGATCTCCACCAAAACTCTGGGTATGGGGAGCTGCATCCATCAGGATGGTTGGGCTCTGCCCCCGAAGTACAATATTTCCAAGACTCATTTTTTCCTGGCTGAATGCGGCTTTGGTGATAACCCCTACAAAGGTTCTTTCCGGGCTTTCGCTTTCGTAATCTTTGTATTTGAAAACGATGGTAATTCTTTTCCCCAAAAACTGGCGGGCTTGTTCCAGGGTATGGTTTTGAGCTTCCCCAAGTGAATCATGGGCCAGAATAAGTTCAAAATTATGATGACGTCTTACACTTTGCTGCAGACGAAAATGCTTGAAGTGTTTGATGATTTTACCTTCAATCACAATATCCAGTTTTACCACACGGTTGATCCCGGGAATATGATTCTCAGAAATCTTATCGGAATTCGAGGTGCTTTTTTTCATAGTGATTAGGTGTTTTTTTTCAGAACTTTATTATAAATAAACAGTTGTGCTATAAGGTTAAAAAAGGCAGAACAGCAGCCCTTGAACCGGGTGTACCATTCTGCCTGATATTTAAATTCTGAATAGATTTAAGAAGGCCATGCTCCGAAATAAGAAGAATTCCCCAGGTCAATCTGTTCTGCACTTACCACAAAGCTGATGTACATGCTATTTTCATCTACTGCATCGAAATCTACTTCGTGCTGAATTACGTAACCGTTTGTCCATTTCAATGTTGTCAAGGTTCCTTCTTCGTGAGATTTATTGAAAGTAATCTCTCCTACTGTAGGCTTGTACTTTCCGTTCAGTAAACTTTCCAGGATATCTGATTTATCAGTAGCTTCCACCGTGATTTTGATAAGAGCATTAGAAGGATCTGATGCTACACGTCCTGATACGTCAGTAGCTCTTGATACGCTGTAGTTCAGTTTTAATAGCTTTTGCCCTTCACCGTTGTTGAATTTTAAAATTCCTCTTGAATTTCTTTCTGCCATGATTGTAAATTTTGATCGTTATTATTTTTGTGATTTTTGTTTTCTATATCACCAAATATAGATGTATTTATAAAAAACAAATTTAATTTATGATTAAATTTTAAAAAATGTCGTAATAGTACGACTAACGCTTGTTAGGCAATTTATACACTATAAATCAAGTGTTTGACATTTACAGCTATTTATATTCAAAGTAATTTAATTACTTGTTTAATATTCTATAAAACAGAGAAATAATGGGAAATTATTTTCTTTCAAGAACAGATAAGGACAGTACTATCAGAACAAAAAACAATTTCAGCATTGAAAATACACTGACAGGAAACTGCTAAAAATAATATTCTGGAAAAAATGAAAAAAAAATTAAGACCCATCAAAATACTGATGAACAGATCATTGAAACCAAAAACAAGCTATACCAACATATTCTTTCAAAAAAATAAATGAAAAAACTTGCGCGGTATTATAAAATGTTATACTTTTGCATCACTTTAAAACAACGAAGTAATAAACGAAAACATAAATGGTTTCTTAGCTCAGTTGGTAGAGCAATGGATTGAAAATCCATGTGTCCCTGGTTCGATTCCTGGAGAAACCACTAGAAATTAAACAATTTCTAACAAACCCTTCAAATTTTACAATTTGAAGGGTTATTTTTTTGATCATATGTCAAAGGAAAGTGTCTGTATGAAGCTAATAAGTTCCTCAAAATTTAACCAATTATTTTTGACTATCAAATCTAATTTTACTGTCAATAATTGAGAATTTGTAAATAGTTGAATGTTCATATACATTTTTAGGAGTTAGGATTGGTGATGGAAAATGAGATTGATTAATTGCATCGGGGAAATTTTGCGTTTCTAAACAAAATGCCTCTCTTTCCTGGTATATGTGATTCTCTTTTCCTTTTTCATTATTTATCCAATTGGCAGTATAAAATTGTAAGCCCGGCATAGTGGTAAATACTTCCATTTTTCTACCCGATTGCGGCTCTATAGCGGTAGCGGCTAACTCTAAACTATGCATACGGTGTTTTAAAACAAAATTATGATCATATCCATTCCCAATAGCAAGCTGATCGTGACCAGAATCAATTCTATCTCCAATACCTATTAAGGAAGTAAAATCAAACGGGGTATTTTTTACAGTTAAAATCTCACCTGTAGGTTCATTAGTTTTTGTAAGAGGCGTATAAAAATCAGCCTCCATCTGCAATTGATGATTATATATTGTTCCACTACCTTCTCCTGCCAAATTAAAATAAGAATGGTTCACCAGATTGAGTATAGTTTCCTGATCTGTTGTCCCTGAACAATCTAATCGCAATTCATTCTTTTCACTAATAGAATAGGTTACTGTTACAGTTACTGTACCCGGATACCCCTCTTCCCCGTCAGGAGAAGTGTATTGAAAAGTCACTTTCGAGGCAGAAGACTCTTTAACATCCCATATTTTTTTATCAAAACCAATCGAACCACCATGCAAATGATTGCCTCCATCATTAACTGTTAATGCGTATTCTTTTCTGTTTAATGTAAATTTTCCTTTTTTAATACGATTAGCATATCTACCACAAATAGCTCCTTGATAAGACTCATTATTATCAATATATTCTTGTGCTGTATCATACCCCTGCACCACATCTGCCAATTTCCCATCTTTATCTTTAACATTAATACTAACTATGATTGCACCATAATTAGTGATTTGTACAATCATCCCATTCTTATTTTTCAAAGTAAATAATTGCACTTTTTGATTGTTGTGAACTGTATTAAAAGCCACTTCATTGATGACACCCATTATTTTAAAAGTCTAATTTAACAGCTCCTTTTTGTCGAATAAATAAAGCATGACAAGAACCTGCACCAAATAAATGATTTAAAGTTGTAATATATCTTTCAAGCAAATCCTCAGGAACAAAGGCTTGTATCGTTCCTGCAAATCCTCCCCCATGCACACGCCAGGCTCCAGCACCTTTTAATATGACTTCGCTATACGCCAATCCCAATGAAACTGCTTGTTCTTTTATGTTACTTGATACATAAACATTTTGATTATACATATACGAACTGTGTCCTGAATCTATTACCAATTGCAAAAATTTTTTAAAATCCTTCTTCTCTAATGCCGATACTTCATCTACTACCCGGTCATTTTCGCATTCAAAATGAATTGCTCTTAAAATAGCCCGATCTCCCACTTTCTGACGAATAGAAGGTGCAACATCCATTACTTTTTCCAAAGTAGTTTCTCTCAGTACGTTACATCCTAAATGGGCAGCAACGTCTTTCATCTCTTTAGGTAAAACAGCATATTCATGATTCAAATTGGTATGATCCCCTCTAGTATCTGTAATGACTAAAGAAAAACCAGTAGATTCAAAATCAAAATCTACTTTCTTAACAATAGGATTCTCTACATCAGCAAAATCAATGCTTACCAATCCTCCTACCGAACAAGCTACCTGATCCATTAATCCACAAGGTTTTCCAAAGAAAACATTTTCTGCATATTGTCCTATACGAGCATTTAATATAGGATCTAATTTACCTTCATTAAATAAATGACTAACGATTACTCCTATTAATACTTCAAATGATGCTGACGAACTTAATCCAGAACCTTTAGGAACGCATCCGTCAATTACGGCATCAAATCCTCCTATTTCATATCCCAATTCATTTAATCGGGCATTAATCCCACGGACAAGAGCGTTTGGAGTTGAAAATTCATTTTCATTGGGTATAAGATGAGTTAAATCTACTTCAAATGTTTGATAACCTGACGATTTAATGCGAATTATATTTGAATTATTTTTAGCAGCAATGGCAATATTATCTAAATTTACTGCGCCCGCTAATACGCGACCATGATTATGGTCTGTATGATTGCCCCCTATTTCGGTTCGTCCCGGTGAGCTGAATACAGAAACCTCTTTATCACCAAAAACTTCTTTGAAACGAGTTAATGTTTTGGTATATCGGATTGCCTGCTGATGTAATAATTCTGAATTTCGTCCATATAATTCTCTAAAAAAAGGGACTTCACCCTCTTTAATTAAAGAATCAATATATTTAATATTTGACATTTATTTGTATCTAATTTATAAAACAGCCTATTTTTATTAAGAGCTATTTTATTTATTATTATAATGAATTGTTGAACTTTTTTTAAGAATTTCTGCGCTTTGTTCCGGAGTAATATCTCTTTGGGCTTCTGCTAACATTTCGTATCCCACCATAAATTTTTTCACGCTAGCTGAGCGAAGCAAAGGGGGATAAAAATGCATATGAAAATGCCATTCTTCGTGGGACTCTGAATCTGTAGGAGCCTGATGTATTCCTGCAGAATAAGGAAAAGAAGTGGAGAAAATATTATCGTATTTCGTAGTTAAATCTTTCAACATCTGGGCCAATAAAGCCTGATCTTCATGTGAAAAATCCAATAGGCTTTTTAAAGGCTTTTTACTTATAATTATTGTTTCAAATGGCCAGGTTGCCCAGAATGGAACCAAAGCCATAAAAGCCTTATTTTCTAATATAATCCGCTCATTAATTTCTATTTCTCTTTGAAGATAATCAGACAGAAGCGTTGTTCCGTTTTTGTCATGATAGTTCTTCAAATTTTGCTGGGTCCTAGCTACCTGAGAAGGAATGGATGACTGCGCCCAAATCTGCCCATGAGGATGAGGATTACTACATCCCATAATTGCTCCTTTATTTTCAAAAATCTGAACATGATTAATGTAATCCAGTTCTCCCAGATTCTGATATTCTTCTTTCCAAGTAGACACCACGTTTGTAATTGCCTCCACAGTCATCTCAGGAAGAGTCAATGAATGGTCGTGTGAAAAGCAAATTACCCGGTTAATTCCTCTTTCAGGTTCAATTTTAAATAATTCATCCTCGGTTTCATTGAAGGATACTCCTTCGCTTAATAAAGATCCAAAATCATTATCGAATACATATACACCTTCATACTGAGGGTTTTGGACTCCGTTAATTCTTGAATTTCCCGGGCATAAATAGCATTCGGGGTCATATTGATTTTGAACGCTTGGTAATGGTTCTTCCTGTTGTCCTTGCCATGGCCGTTTTGCTCTTTGCGGTGATACTAAAACCCATTCATCCAATAAAGGATTATATCTTCTATGTGGATGATCTTTGCTGTTAAATGAATTACTCATATTGAGTTTATTATTTATATCAGTTTGACCCGTTTTCAGGGATTAATTTGTCCAAAATAGGTTCGGATAATGTGTTTAATTCTTTATTAATTTTATTATTTTTCTGTTCAAAAATAATAATCTCATTATTATCCTTTTTTAAATAACACCCTGGTAAATATAATGTCTGTTGCGGCCCTACTGACCAATATCTTCCTAAATTAATACCGTTAACAAATACAATTCCCTTCCCAAAAGGTCGCATATCTAAGAAAGTATCTCCCACTTTGGATACATTAAAACTTCCTTTGTATATGGTTGGTCTGTTCTCTTTTAAATCAGATTTTTGTTTTGCATCAATTACTGGAGCCTTTTCAAAAGGAAGCCCATACATTTCCCAATCTCCAGTGATTTTTCGGTCATTAATAAATACAGGAGAAATAATTCCTTTTGTATTCTTATTAATAGCAGCTCCATAGTTAATTCTTCCCATGTTTTCTACCAGAATGTCTAATTTTCCATTGAAGGGTATATTAACTTCACATTCATATTTTTTATAGTAACGATTAAGCTCTCCAACTTTTTCTCCATTCACATAAACAATCGCATAATCTCTTAATCCATCAAGTTTTAAAGTTCCTTTAATTGGCTGATTAAAGTTTTTGCTGTACCAAACATAGCCATGCCCTTGATTTAATTGCTCAAAAGTTAAAGGATTGTCATTAATTACAGGTTTTACATTATTTTTTACATTTTCTAAATCAATTGCCTGAGACAATTTAATACCCTGAATTTGAATGACTGGAATTTTTGCAGGAATAGGAGGTGTAGAGGAAGTTTTTAATAATTCTCTTAATTTCAAATACTTTTCGGTTTCCCAACCTGCTTCAGTAATGGGAGCATCATAATCATAACTGGTCATACTCGGCTGTATATCATGAGTTTTATCATAATTAGCTCCAGAGGTAAACCCAAAGTTAGTTCCTCCATGCACCATGTAAATATTAAAAGAAATATCATTATTCATGAATTTTTCAATGTGGCTTTTTACTCTTTCCGCAGCTTTACGAGGGAAAGGTTCTGCCCAATGATCTAACCACCCTGGATAGTATTCTGCTACCATAAAAGGACCTTCATCATTATGAAATTTCTTGACTTCTTTCTTAATATTTTCTGGATCTTCGTCTCCATTTGCAGTTGGCAAAGCGCCAGGCAAAGCGCCTCCTTCAAATAACCAGTCTCCATCTGAAGTAAAAAACTCCATTCCTTTGAAACCAACTTCTTTTAATTGATCAAATACGGATGAACTGTATTTTTTATGATCTTCCAGCTTAATGTCTTCTCGTTGAGCAACAAAAGATCCAAATTCATTTTCTCCCTGCACCATAACAATAGGGCCTCCATTAACAATCAGATAAGGTTTTACCACTTTGTAAAGCTCTGTGAAATATGCTTTTGTTGAATTTAAAAAAGGAGTATTGTATTCTCTGATTTTCATATCCTTATCGTTTTGCAAAAACCAAGGATAACCACCGAATTCCCATTCTGCGCATACATAAGGTCCCGGACGAAGAATGACCATTAAGCCTTCTTCTTTTGCTATTTTTAAGAATTCAGGTAAGTTTCGGTTCCCGGTTTGAAAATCCCATTTTCCAGGAGCTATTTCGTGATAATTCCAAAATACATAAGTAGCTATTGTATTTAGTCCCATCGCTTTAACCATTTTTAAGCGATGTCTCCAATACTCATGAGGAATCCTAGCATAATGAATCTCACCTGAATGCAATTTAACTGCCTGTCCGTTAAATTTAAATTCTCCTTTTTCGATTTTGAAAGATTCATATTTAATAGGTTTCTGCTGCGCATTTATCAAATTTACCCCTACTAAGCACAAGGCTAAAGTTATATTTTTAATAAGCTTCATAGTATGTATTATAAATCTAGTTTAGTTAGTAAAATAAATTTATAAAATTACTCGATACTATCACACTAGTTCCTACCGGTTTTTATAGATTTACCACCAGTTTAAAAATTTGGAAATATTTTAATAAGCTCTTACCCAACAACTGCTAAAAAAAATAACAAACAAGCTTCCACAAATAATGGGTGTATGGAATAAATTTTTGTAAAAAAACACCATTTCTCATTTTTCTCAAATGCAACACTCAAAATTATTTCTATTACCAGAAACGAACATAAATAGCAGTTAGAAGTAATACAATAATGACGATCAGGAATAATGTTCTATTGTCCACATTGAACATATGTTTGTCTGCAATAAAAGCTTTTGGATTTACTTTTGGTTCTAAAACACTTAAGAGAACCATTACAGCTGCAGTAATGAAAAATGACCACCCCATATTGATAAGGAAAGGAATCTCTGTAATCGTTTTCACCACACCGTTTTCTAATTTTTCATAAGTGAATGCTGTATAAATCCATGTTTCTTTTCCAAATAGCTCAACGGCAAAGCTGTTAAAAAATATAGATAATAAAAAACCAAGAATAACTCCAACTATAGCAGCAGTTCCGGTAGTTCTTTTCCAAAACATCCCTAAAATAAACATAGCAAATACACCCGGACTAATAAAACCCGTATATTTTTGTATAAATGTGAAACCACCTTCTCCACCGATTCCCAAAATATCTGTCCATGTAAATACCAAAGCAATCAACATCGCCACTATAATTGCCCAACGTCCTGTTCTTACCATTTGTATTTCAGAGGTGTTGGTTTTTAAATATTTTTTATAAATATCTAAAGTAAAAATTGTGGATATACTATTTACTTTTCCAGCAAGTGATGCTACAATTGCAGCTGTTAAAGCAGCAACTGCAAGACCTTTAAGTCCAGATGGAAGCAACCCCAGCATTGCAGAATAGGCACTATCTTTTACCCCATTAAAATTTGACAAATGACCTTTTGTATAGAGTACGTAAGCTGCAATCCCAGGAAGCACAACAATTACAGGCATAAAAAGTTTTAAAAATCCAGCAAATAAAATTCCTGTTCTTGCTGTTTTCAAGTCTGCTCCTAATGCTCTTTGAGTAATGTATTGGTTACATCCCCAATAATTAAGCTGTACAATCCATTGTCCAGCAAAATACATTGCTAAACCTGGCAAAACGACATATTTCTGTACTGCTAAATTTTCTGGCATTGATAAAGAAGTTGTTGTAATTTGTGGTTTATCCAGAATGAGTTTGAAATGTCCCGGAGCTTCTTTCAAAAGGGTATTTAAACCCGTTAAGGCATTTCCAACAGCAGCACCGTTAATCCTTTGATCCACAACCTGTAATGCCATATAAACTGTAGCAAAACCACCAATAATAAGAACTGTTACCTGAATAACATCCGTGTAGCCAATGACTTTCATTCCTCCCAATCCAATAAACAAAGCCATTAGTAAAAGTGCAATCATAATGATATGCAGATGACCTCCACCAAGCAATGAATCAATAGCTACAGCTCCTAAATAAAGAATGGAAGTAAGATTAACAATTACATATAAAAATAGCCAAAAAACAGCCATAATAAGAGAAACAGACTTATTATATCGTGTTTCCAAAAACTGGGGCATCGTATAAATCTTATTTTTGAGATAAATAGGAATAAACCACACTGCAATAATGATAAGTGCAATTGCAGCCAGCCATTCGTACACGGCAACAGCTACTCCTATGAAGAAACCTTCCCCACTCATCCCAATGAATTGTTCTGCCGAAATATTAGATGCAATCAAACTCGCTCCAATTGCCCACCATGTAAGTGAGCCTTCTGCAAGGAAATAATCTTTACTTCCTGTAGTTTTTGATTTTTTTCGCTTGTATATCCATAAGCCGTATCCTGTTACAACCAAAAAATAAATTAGAAATATAGCCAAATCAAATGTCGATAGTTTTCCCACGCTTAAAAATTTTTATAGTAAATTTTTCATAGATTTCTATACTTTTTAGCATTTTTATGCACTCTAGAGTATTCAATAGTTTATCACTTCCGATAGATCATTTAGAACAAAATCGAATTTTTCGCAACAAAATAACACAAAAAGAAACCTTATATTATCAAATGTATAAATTTAACAAACACTTCCATACTTGTTCCTACCAGTTTTTGTATATTTACTACTAGTTTTAAAAAATTGGAAATATTATGAAGCTTATAAAAATAATCCCCGATTCGGTTGTTCCTAAATACCAGCAGATTATTAATTCCATTGAACAAGCTCTTGCTCAGCAACTGTTAAAAAAAAATGACAAACTACCTTCCATCAATAAGGTGTGTATGGAGTTTGGTATTTCCAGAGACACTGTCCTATATGCCTACGAAACACTGAAAAAAAGAGGAATTGTAAATGCCATTTTGGGTAAGGGATATTATATAAAAAGTACCGATTGGGATTTTGAAGAGCGAATTTTTCTATTATTTGATGAGCTGAATGCTTTCAAGGAAACCCTTTATAATTCATTTTTGGAAGAGCTGCAACAAAGATCTAATATCCATGTTTTTTTCCACTATTTCAATATAGATGTCTTCAAAAAGTTAATTGAAGAAAATAATGGAAACTACACAAAATACATAATAATGCCAGGTAATATGAATGATACAGCTTGCATTATTAAGAAGCTTCCAAAGAAGGACGTTTATATATTAGACCAAACCAGTTTACATTTAAGAGAATATTCATCAGTACACCAGAATTTCGCAAAAGACATGTATAATGGTTTATCAAAAGCAAAAACTTTGCTTGAAGCCTACCAAAGATTGATTCTTATTTTCCCGGGAAAAAAAGAACCAATAGGTATGGTAGAAGGATTTACCAGTTTTTGTGAGCAGTATAAAAAGAAACATATCATTATCAGTAATTTTACCGATGAGGAAATACTGAATGGAGACGTATTCATAATTCCTGATGATAAACACTTGGTAAACGTTATTAAGCAATCTAAAAAGCAGAAGCTAAAGATTAAAAAGGATTTCGGAATTATCTCCTACAACGAAACGCCTCTTAAAGGGATTGTAGAAAATGGCATTACTACGATTTCTACGGATTTTTGGCAAATGGGAAAGATCTTGGCAGAGATGATTCTTAATGCCAAACAAGAAAGAATCGAAAATGCTTCTGATTTAATTATCAGGAATTCCTTATAATTGATTTGAATTAAGTTTTTTATCAAAAATTATTTCATAAAAACACAAACAAAAGCTAAAAAACAGATGTATTCTCAACCAGCTTACATTTATTTTTGAAAAAAGGCTCAGATTATAAAATCCAAGCCTTGATTTTTTAACTTACTCATTTCGTGAGATTAATGTCAAAAAAATGTAAATTCTTTCTTTTTGCTTTTAAACAACTTTGTCATTAAAAGTCAATAGAATTCAGTGTTTTATCAACCAGCAATCCGTTAGTAGCTTTTATATTAAATGATCCGTTTCGTTTTGCTTTAAATTTGATAATAAATAAATCCGCTGTGCCTTCTAAAGGACGTTTTTGTCCTACATTAACCAGCGTAGGATATAATATCTTCTCCTTGTTGGTATGCAGTCTATCATAAGTCAGGTTTTCCATTTGTCCGATATTTAATGGGGTAATTCCTATATATTCCAATTCTTCTTGATTATATGGAATAGCAAAACTCAATGCATTTACCGATTGCAGATTACTACCTTTTACTACTACTTCAACAATATCATTCTTAGCATATTGCTTTTTTGAAGCAGAGACTGTAATGCTGCCTTGCAGTGGTTTCAATTCTTCATCGCTTACTCCTCCATCTATCTTTACAGCTACGTTAGAAATATCCAATGCATCAATGAAACCGTTTTTATTTATATCTCCATTGCTAATATACCCTTCAAAATCAGAATCTCCTTTTCTCAAACCTGTATAATTCATATATGAAGTAAAGTCATTCATATCAATCTTCTGATCATTGTTGATATCGCCTGGAAGCAAACTTGAAGACCCTGGAACTTTGAATACATATAATTCATTTCCACTGCCAAAGTTTTTGAAAGCATTGCTGACTTCAATCTTCATAAATCGTGTAGTAGGATGTTTGGTGAAATCTAAAGATTTACTTTTATTATTTCTATCCCACGTAAAAGAGCCAAGTTCTGTCCAATCTTTTTTATTATCACTATACGAAATTTTACCATTCATAAATATTCCGTTGTAGCCACTGTTTCTAGGAATATATTCCAATTTGCTTATGGTATTAATAGAGCCTAAATCTAAAATTATTTCAAAAGGGACTTTGCTTTTTTCATAGTCCGAATGCCAGCCCGTGCTCACATCCTGATCAAAAAGATTTTCTATCTCTTCTCCTTCCTGACTTGGAATTGTGGCTGTGGCTTTTATGCCTTTAATTGCAAATTCGTAAGGATTTTTATTGGTTCCAGACGAAAAAGAAACCCAATCAGAAGTATTGGTTTTATTTACAGCTCTTAATTTGAAATCATATTTCGTTTCAGGAGCCAATCCTTCAAACAAGAAAGAGGTATCTTTTATATTACTGTATACCATATTGTTATATAATATTTCGTAATAATCAGCATTAGGGATTTTATTCCACGATGGCAATATAGAATATGCGGTGTTTGCATTTTCTGAAGTGGTTGGTTTTAACGTTTCTGCAAATGCTCCGGAATTATTTTTTAATTGGTTAGAATTAGTAAATTGGTAATCTTTAATAACAAGCTCTACTTTGTTTTTGCTGATATCGGTAATTTCTGATTTTACCCAAACTTGTGGATTTCGGGAAATCGAAACTTTTGAAAATTCAGAATCTTTTGTAGAGAAATTATTGAATTCTGGTTTGCTGTTGTAAAAGTATACGTTTGTGGCATTATTGAATTCATCTAAAGTATTTACTGTATTCAGTTTTATATTTTTACCTCCAATTGAAAGTTTTACACCAGATGGTTTTTGAGTGACATTAATTCTAAATTCTGTCATTTTTTCTTTTTCAAAACCATTAAAATTACCTTGAGTAGGAGAAATGCTTATTGCTGCAGTATTTTTTACAACATTACTTTCTATAAGAGTGCTTACAGATTCTTTTTTTCTGTAATTTTCGGTTACACCATCGTCATCATATTCTGTAAAACTAGATTTGTCTGAAGGATACACTTCATAAATTCTTAATTTTTTATTGATTTGATGAACATTGTTATTGGCATTTACCATCGGAATAATAGCGCCTGGCTTCACAAATAGAGGAAGTTTCCAAATTGGGGCATCGAAATGATTTAAGACAATCTCTCCTTCATAAGTCTGCCCTGTGAAATAATCAATCCAATTTCCTTTAGGGAGGTAAATATTATTTCTAATATCATTTCCTTCTTTATCCATTTTTGTAGCTTGATATACAGGAGCTACTAAGAAATAGGGGCCATATCGGTACTGATACTGAGTAGATTTTCCTAATGTATATTCATTAGCTTCATCTAAAAACATTGCTCTGATCATTGGCAATCCTTCTACGGCTTCCTTCGCTATACTATAGGTATAAGGAAGCAGGCTGGATTTCAATTTTAAATAGTTCCTGTTAATAGAAGCAGCTGATTCACCCAAAGCATGGGGATACTTTTCATTGGTTCCCCATCCATCCATGTTGAGCTGCATAGGAGTAAAGGTTTTCCATTGGAAATCCCTTGTATTGATGATTGGATTTTTCCCGCCAAAAATACCATCCATATCCGAAGTAATGTTAGGCTGGCCAGACAAACCAGAACCTATATAGGTAGGAATGTGGAATCTGATGTATTCCCACTCTCCACCAGTTTGGTCTCCTGTCCAAATACCTGCATATCGTTGTGAACCAGCCCAGCCGTCTAGCGATATGATAAAAGGACGGCTCCCATTACTATAGCGTGGTATTATTTGAGCTACATCTGAAATGCCATTAAGCCCGAATGAATAGCCAGGGCCTACCCAGGCAACATCCGTTTTTAACACTCTTACGCCTGCGTCACCTACTTCTTTTATGATATCTCTTTGCAGAAGGGCACCTATTCCTTCTTTTGGATGCAGATCAGATTGTGTCCATAATCCTATTTCCACTCCATTTTTTCTGGCATAATCTCCAAATGATTTTAAATTTGCGATATTACCTTCTAAAGTTTCTGTTTGTCCGTATCCTGCACCATAACCATCATTTGGCAAAATCCATCCTAAAGGCATATCTGCATTTTTATAACGGTCTATCACTGCTCTTGCAGAAAACTGATAATTATTTTTTTCACCATTTAAAGATTCTTTAACTCCACCATTGTCTTTTTGGCTCTCTTTATATCTTTTTCCATCTTCAAATAGGATTCCTTTATCATCTTCTTTCCAATAATCTCTGTTGTAGGCATTAAGATGTCCTTCATAAAAACCAAACTTGGGTAAAAGCACAGGATTTCCTGTGAGCTGGTAAAAATCGTTCAACAAAGATTTAGGATTATCATTTATCATAAAGAAAACGTCCAGGTAATTAGTCTCATGAGCCAGCTTCACTTCATTTTTATTTTGTTTACCGAAATCATAATATCCTTTTTTGAAAGTATGCCACATAAAACCGTATCCATTTGTAGACCAATAATAAGGATTTGGAGAGGCTACGCCACCATCAGTCCAGTTATTTTGATTAACAATTAAAATAGTATTTCCTTTATGAGAAAATCGACCGTTTTGTACACCTCCTCCATAGAAATATTCATCTTTTCCTTGGGATAAAGTCAGCGCTGCTTCTTTAGAATTAAATTCAATGGGAGCCATAAAAGAAAAGACTTCTTTATTAAGGTTCAAGTTGAATACTTTAAATAAAGAAGTTGTTTTTTCAATTTCTATTTTCATTTTACTGGTAGAGATAGAAATAGTCTGTGGTAAATTGTTGACAGCAATTTCTTTTACTTTTTTTCTAGGCTGATCTACCAAAATTTGAGCAGGAGGTGTCGCTTCGGGATTTCTTACTTCTCCGCCTTTGGGATCCAAAAATAATCGAAAAATATTTTCTCCATAAAAATCTATTAGTATTTTTTTGTTGTCAGAAAACAAAACTTCTACTGAAGTTTCTCCTTTCTTAGAAACATTTTCAATTTTTTGAGCCTGAGTTTTTCCAATGAAGAAAAAAAGAAAAGAGCTCAGGAGTAAAATCTTTTGAATTTTTGAATTTAAAACTGCATTCATTTATCTTGATTTTATTTATTAATTTACATTGTATACTGCTCGATCAATATTTAAGATAAAACTAACTATAATCTTTTGTTATATTAAGACTTTCAAAAAAATAGCTGCCTTTTTAAAAAATATGGATAACTTATTCAACGATTTTGTTTAAAAAGCGACCCATATTTATTTTAATAACAGACATCATAAAATCTGTCTGCTCAAATAATCACTGATTAATTTTTAATTAATCCAGTGCCAGAGGAATAAAATTTCATTTCAGCACAACTAGAAAAATTTCCAGTTTCGCCCCATTATCCTTAATTCTCTTATCCTAAACCAAGGTTAGCTAAAAAGCTCCATCATAAATTATATGATGGGCTTTTCTAACGAATCAAAACAATATTTATTTCACAATAAGTTTTGTACTAAAAGTATCATTTTGATTGACAATTTTTAAATAATAAACCCCGGTGGATACATTAAGTAACATCTCGTTTACGCCTTCCTTTAATGTAGCATTTACCATTAATTTTCCTAGACTATCGAATACAAATAATGTAGAATTTTTCCATCCTGCCGGCACGTCTATTTTTACTGGCGTATTGCTTTTTAAAGGATTTGGATATACAATCAGCTTTTGAATAGTATTGCTTTGGTCTAGTGGCATCACAGAACCAGCCATCTTTCCAGTTGAAGAAGCCGCATCAACAATTTTCCATTGCTGGTTATTCCCCCCTCCATAAGTCCACTGTACTATATTTGTACCATTTGTTGTACTGGATCCGGAGTTATCTAATGCTTTGCCACTTGAAGCATTGATGATTTTATAATATCCCGTACCTAAATCCACTAACTGCCATTGCTGGTTTACCCCTCCATTATCAATATATTGGGTCATTATTGTACCGTCAGTAGTGGAACTAGAAGGGTTATCAACCAGTTTGCTGCTATTCTTATTGATTATTTTATAATTTCCTCCTGTTTGAGCCAATTTCCATTTCTGGTTATTTCCCGCGGTATAGTCCATTTGAATCAGTTTCGCTCCATCAGCCAAAGATGCAGAATATACATCAAGAGATTTCCCGCTTGCACGGTTTATAATTTTATAATCTTTAGCCGGATCAAATACTTCTATAATTTGCCATTGCTGGTTATTTCCTCCTCCATAAGTCCACTGTACTATATCTGTACCATTTGTTGTACTGGATCCGGAGTTATCTAATGCTTTGCCACTTGAAACATTGATGATTTTATAATATCCAGTGCCTAAATTTACTATCTGCCATTGCTGGTTTGCCCCCCCATTATCAACATATTGGGTCATTATTGTACCGTCAGCAGTGGAACTAGAAGGATTATCAATCAGTTTGTTACTATTCTTATTGATTATTTTATAACTCCCTCCTGTTTGAGACAATTTCCATTTCTGATTGTTGCCCCCGGTATAGTCCCATTGAATCACTTTCGCTCCATCAGCCAAAGATCCGGAATATACATCAAGGGATTTCCCACTTGCACGGTTTATGATTTTATAATCTTTAGCCGGATCGAAATTTTGAACACATTGATTATTTACTTCAATAAAATTATTTAATGTTTGTGTACTCGTACCATACTGATCTGTTACAGTTAATGTTACAGAATACAATCCATTCGGAGCGTCTTTATAAGATACTGTTGGATTTTCCAATGATGAAGTTGAAGGGGTTGCGCCAGGGAAGCTCCATTGCCATGTTGCGCTGGCATTACGAACCACTGAATAATCTTTAAACTGTACTTTTTCTGTTACCGGACAATATATTTTGTTTTTATCAGCTGATATTAGAGCACTAGGTGGGCTTATCTCATACAAGGTATGTTCAAAAGCACCCCTAGAAGTTCCTATTTTTAACTTATTCTCATTATAATTAATAAACATAAAGCGAACATCACACATAGGAAGACCATCACCCAGCATCACCCAATTACTCATACTGTTATTCTTGTAAAACACTCCTGCTTTATTGCCTACATACACTCCACCGTTTGATCCTCTTTGGAAAATAATTTTCGTGATAGGAGAAGTAGTGAGCACAGAAGAACTAAGATTAGTCCAGGTAGCTCCACCATCATCAGATTTTAAAACTTTGCAGTCTGACTGAACTCCACTATATGTAACCCAAATTTCATTAGCATTATTATCTCCAACAGCAATATCTGATATATTTTTCGGACCTAGCGTAATGGTTGTATTGGGTGTTATATCAGTCCAGGTTGCTCCTTCATCTGTGGTTTTCCAAAGCTTATTATTGGTAATACCTTCTACAACGCACATTGCATTTGGATTCTTAGCAGAAATTTTTTCTCTGAAGACTTGTTTACTAAAAGTCTTAACAATAGAAATGCTGTTTCCGTTATCTTCAGTTTTGATAAGAGAGTTTTTCCATGTTGCAAGATTAGGATTTCCATTCGGATATTGACCTGCATGATGTGTAATAATTGTGTAATATTTATTAGGATGAAATTCTATAGAATTGAAATAATCATAGAGTCCTCCCAAATCTAAAAAATTAGATTCATTTGTTAAAGTATGTACCCCGGTTCTAAAATAACGATAGTTACTATATCCCTGACTGTATATATAACGGTCATCCAAAGGATTTACATCTGTATTTCCCTGATCTGCACCTGTCCCATTGTACCAAGTAAAACCATTACCGTCTTCTTTTATCATAACAGGGCCATGGTTATTTCCTGATGCAACTAAATTACTTTTAAAAGCACTGCCAAACCCCCATAATTCATGATTGCTGATACTATTCGTTTTTGTTGTCAAAGTATTTCCCAAATCATTAGAATATACCATTTCTCCATCACTTCCTACAATTAGCTTTCCGTTGACAAAATCAATACTCCTGATATCAGAATGAGTTGTTCCTGACGGTATTGAAAATGAAACACCATTGTTTGTAGAAATATGTATTTTTATATTTGCATACCCTCCATAAGCCATTTTATTTTCATCATTACGATCCATCTGAATATCTCCGTGGTGTAGTACCGGATCATGATTAACCGGATCTCCAATACCAGAAATCATATTTGTTCTGGTAAGCTCTACATTTCCTGCTAATTTATTTAATTTGTATAAATGAACTGCATTATGACCATAAGCGCTCGAGCCTGTACCTACAGCTATGTAGAATGAGGTCGCATTATTACTAGGTAAAAACACCTTTGTCCATCCGATGATTTGACCATTTGAAGACGCATTCAACGTTGTAGAATTCAATTGGGAAAAACTTGCTCCCTGATCCACAGATTTATAAACTTTGAAAACATTATTATTGGAAGTACTGGCAAAATAAACAGAATTACTATTATTTGTATCCCATTCCAAACACTCACTGTGTATTGATGAGTCCCATATTGCATAATTAGGAAGCCCAGTATAAACTTCATTCCAAGAGCTTCCTCCATCGATTGTGCGATAAAGCGATGTACCCCAACGAACAACTACAATATCCGGATTTGCAGGTGAAACTGCAATATCATATGCTTTGCCCGGATAGTTGTTAGCAGTCATAGTGGTTGTAAGCCAATTAAGGCCTCCATCGGTAGATTTAATAAGCTGATTATCACTTAATGCATAAACAATTTGCGGATTGGCGATACACACATCTATATCATTATATTTAGAATCAGGGAAGCCATTATCAACCAAATTCCAAGTTGAACCTCCATCAATTGTACGCCATAGCCCACCGGTGACAAAAGATACAAATATCTTCTGAGGATTCGTAGGATCAATTTTATTTAGATACACATACCCTCCATGGTTTCCCTGGACTGAATAAGATGTATTAGCACTATTTACAGGACCAATCATAGACCAGGTTCCCACTTGGGTCTGCGTATTTATTAATAACCCATTCTTGGTTTTTGAATCGTTTATTAAAAAAGGTTCCGGAACTACTTTTCCTTTCTCATTCAAATAAAACAGCTTCGTTCTAAGCCAGTCTTCACCAAGACTTCGTGGTTTACTTTTTTCCCATCTGTGGTTTCCAAAATACTTATCAAAATTCGATTTGATTTTAAAATAGTCTGCATAATCTTTCATTTCTGAAAACCAAGACATAGACTTATGCTTAACTTCATATTCAATATCTTCATCTTCTTCCATTACGGTTTTCTTTGAAGAAAAGTCCTGACCTTTGTAGATCACCGATATCAATAATATCAACAAAAATAATTTGTTTTTCATAAAGTGTTTGTTTAATTAATAGAAAACCGAATACCATATTTTACAATTTCTCATTTAAGATTATCTAATGGTATTATTGATTTCATCAGCCTTATTGGGAATCCAAAACTATAGCTTTAAAACAATGAAAATATTTAGCATCAACGCCAATTGCTAATCATCTTTTTTCATATATATTTAGTATCCCTTTGCTGCTTGAGCTTCTTTTAGGTTCGGATTTAGATCCACAGCCTTTTGAGGATAAGGAAATCTGTAAAATCTATCATCCCAAACTCTTGTTGCAACCTGTGTATTGGTAATATCATAAACTGTTTTCATTACATTTGGTGCAATCTTCCATCTTCTGATATCATAGAATCTGTGTCCTTCATTTGCAAGTTCTATTCTTCTTTCATTTCTTATAATTTCTCTTAGGGTTTCTTTTGTTTGTGCGTTGCTAACTCCTACCATGCCTGCTCTACTTCTAATTTGATTTAATGCATCATAAATAGTAGAATCCGGGCCAAAGAATTCATTTTTTGCTTCGGCATATATGAGTAATACTTCTGCATAGCGGATAAGCATAAAATTGTTGCTCATATTTAAGTTCTCATCTAATGAGCCATAATCTGCCATTTTTTTATAATTATAGCCTATCTTAGATGTATTGTTTCCACCTTCACTCCATTTGAACAGTGTACTTGTCCCAAAACCTTTTAAGTAAGACCATGGTCCATTTGGATGCATTATACTTGCATATAAACGGGTATCTCTGTTTTTAAATTCATCCAGATAGGCGTTATTTGGATTACCATGATTATAATTTGAAGCTCTTGTAGCATTAGAAGGGGGCGTAAATGCCGTTCCATCTTTATTCCAATAGGCATTTACCAAATCAATTGTTGGGGTTATAGAACTCCATCCACTCTCTTCATTCGGCAATAGGTAAAGGGCCATGTTATTACTAAATATTCCTTTAGAATCCGGTACATATTGAGCTTCTAAAATTGATTCTTTGTTGCCATTATTTTTAGCCCAGAACAACGCTTGATAATTACTTAAGCCTTTATAAAAATTATCTTTATCTGTTGCAGAAGTAAAGGTAACAAAGCTGTCATAATCTGTACTTGTGTCTACTGAAGTCGTACTGAAAAGCTCGTAAGTTCCTGAATTAATTACTGATTGAGCAGCTTCATAAGCTTCCTTATATTTTCCTGTGTATAAATATACTCTTGCCTTAAATGCTAATACAACGCCTTTTGTTATTCTACCTTTGTCTTGACTAGAGGGATAGGCAGCTGGTAAATCATTTTCTATAGCATTTAGTTCACTTGTTACAAAATCATCAATTTGAGTTTCAGAAATAGGTGTAAGGGTGGAACCATCCAATTCACCTGATTTTTGCACGAGTGGAAGAGCTCCAAAGCGTTGAGATAAATCAAAATAATTAAAAGCTCTTATAAACCTGGCCTCTGCTTTATATCTGCCGGCCAAATTTTTGTCCATGGGAATTTCATCAATTTTTTCCAAAAAAGTATTTGCTCTTCTAATTGTAGTAAAATCATATCCGAAATCTATTGTAGGAAGTATATTTCCTGCAGAAGCATCTACTGCAGTTGTTTCCCAGGGATATTGAGCAAATGAATTATCGGTAAAACTATCGTTATACAAATTGCTAAGAGCGGCATCAGAAAAATATTTGTAAACACCATTTAATGCCAAGGTAGCGTCTTTTTCAGTTTTCCAAAATGTTTCTTCTGATACTTTGTCTTCTGGAAACCTATCTAAATTACAAGAACTAGTCACTATAGCCAGGGAAGCTGATAATAATATAATTTTTATTTTTTTCATTTTCAGATGTTTAATAAATTAAAAAGTTGCATTGATACCAAACGATATGGTTTTTAAGTATGGATATGTTGAACGGGCGCTAGCCATTTCAGGATCAAAATCTTTCATTCGTTTATCTCCTCTCAGTGTAAAATAATTCTCTAAGTTTACATATATTCTGAATTTTTTCAGTCCTATGCGGCTAATTGTTTCCTGAGGAATAGAATATCCCAAAGTAATAGACTTAATTCTAAAATAACTTGCATCAAAAAGCCAAAAATCTGAAGTAACACCTATATTTTGAGTTCCTCCCCCAGCTGGCAATATCCTAGGATACAAGGCATTTGGATTTGGATTTTCCGGAGTCCATCTATTATCTGAAACATATTGTTTTGCACCGGCACCATTAAAAAATGCCTGAGAAGATTCTTTATCCAGATATACCTGAACATTAGCTACCCCTTGCCCTACTACACTAAGATCAAAACTTTTATATCTGCCACCTATGCTTAGACCATAAGTAAAACTAGGAACATCGTTTCCTATTACTGTTCTATCGTTCTCATTAACAACTCCGTCTCCATTAACATCCACATATTTTATATCACCAGCCTGAGAGGTGCTATATAATTTAGGATAATGATTATTAATATCCTCTTGGGTTAAGAGACCGGCAGTTTTGTATCCATAGAAATCTCCAATTGAGCCCCCTACTTGTGTTATCCAGTTATTTTCATATAAAGGTTGGTTATTTACAAGTGAAAGAATATTATTGTGGTTTTTAGCAAAATTAGCATTGATATAAAAGTCTCCATTTTCAAAACTTTTATTATATCCCAAACTAATTTCTATCCCTTTATTTTCTACATCACCTGCATTAATTGGCGGTGTTTCGTTTTTGTCTGGATCACTGTCTATGAGTACACCTGTTTCATATGGTAATTGATTTTTCATTAAAGCACCTTTTGTAAGACGGTTATATAAATCTACCGAGAAAGTAAAAGTATTATTGAATAAAGATCCGTCTAGTCCTATATTTTTGGTAACAATTGTTTCCCAACCTATACCCGAGAATCCAAGCTTACCTGGTACCATTGCCCCTACTATAACATTCCCCAGAACTGAAGAAGCATTATTCATATAGGTCTGATTGTCATAATAACCAATGGTATTGATAGATCCGGTGCTGCCATAAGAACCTCTTAATTTTAGTGTATTGATAAAACTCAGGCTTTTAATGAAATCCTCCTTATCTAACCTCCAGGAAGCCATAACTGCAGGAAAATATCCCCATCTGTTTTCTTTAGCAAAACGTGAAGATGCATCTGCCCTTATAATACCTTCTAAAAAATATTTTTCCTGATAATTATAATTAATACGAGCGAAAACAGATTGGAAAGCATATTGCTGAGTATTAGACTTTAATTCATCTAAGGTTCCATCAAGGGTAGAAAGAGCACTTAAAGAATGTAATCCGTCTTTTGGTATATTAGATTTTTTACCATATATAAGTCTGGTTGTATAGTCTTCATAGGAAGTACCTCCCAACACTTTAAAATAATGTGAGGATATCTTTTTTTCATAACTTATCAAAACCTGGGTATTAAGCCATTCATCAGACTTCCATTCTTCACTATAGTTATTAATCGCTCTCGCCGTTGAACCAATAGGAGCGTTAGTTAAAAAATTATATACAGGATTTAATGTATTTACAAAAGTACCTTTACGATAGTTCCAGTTTGAATAGCTGATTTGAGCATCTATATTCAATCCTTTTACAGGAATGTAGCTTGCGGATAATGCCCCCATAAATTTTTGATCATTTAACTTGGAATCTCCCCCTTCTATGTTATTTCTTACAGGATTGGTATTCGCAAATGTATTATCTACTTTACCAGCATTAACAGATCCCCACCATCCATTGGATTGCCTTAATACCATAGTAGGGGTTATTCTTGCCAATTCCGCAGTATTAATATCACCTCCCTGATCATTGACCATTTGTTTGATAAATGATATATTAGAATTTACGGTAAGTTTATCACTTAATTTGGAGGATGTATTTGTCCTAAAAGAATATCTATCCATGCCTTTTGTAGGCGATAGAGATTCCTGTTTCAAATACCCTAAACTTGCAAAATAACGGGTTTTATCTCCACCTGATACATTAATCTCATTATTAAGCACATTGGCCATTTTTCTATAAGTTGCTTTATACCAGTCTGTGTTAGGGTATCTATCCGGGTCTGTACCTGCAGCTGTAAGATCTATTTGATCCTGCTTGTATTGAGAAAAATGACCGACATTATTATTAGCGTTGTAATATGCTTCATTTTTCAGTTTCATATATTCAACAGCATCTACATACTTAGGCAAATAAGTGGGTGACTGATAGGCATTATACATATTATAGCCTATACTCATCTTACCTCCACCGCCTTTTTTGGTCTCGACAAGAATTACACCATAACCAGCTCTTGAACCATAGATAGCTGCTGAAGCATCTTTTAATATGCTTATATTTTCAACATCAGCCGGGCTTAGCCTGGAAAAATCTGCAGCACTAGAAGGCATACCATCTATAATATAGAATGGTGAATTACCGGCAACACTTCTTCCCCTTACATTTATTGGGGAAGGTGCAGAACCTACATCTCCTAAAGAAGACTTAATGGTAACTCCCGGCAAAGCACCTTGTATACTCGCTGTTAAGCTTGTTGTTGGGCGATCCTGTAGTATCTTTTTATCAACAGAAGCTATAGATCCGGAAACGGTTCCTTTTTTCTGTTTTCCAAATCCTACTAAAACAATTTCTTCCACATCTTTTACTTTTTTAGTGATGGAGTCAGAAGGTTTGTTTTTAGTTTCCTGTGCATCCACTAATGTGATAGATGACATTAGAATGGCACTCAAAATACAAATTGTAGTTTTCTTCATATTTTATTGACTTTTATAACAATATTATTCTATCTAAGGGTAGTTCGATTCTTACCAATCTTTCTTTATGAATAAGATCTAATAAGAAAAATCTAAAGGTCTTGTCTTATTCTTTTGCTCTTCAGATTCTGTAGAACTCAATGACTATTTCAGTATTGCTTTCATTTTTAAATGCAATCGCTCTTATTTTTATACCCCCTTCACTACCTCATATCCTTCATTGTATTGAGCAGTTTATTTTTTAACAATGTCCTTTTAGTCAAAACATTTTGTCTGAGATTTAGTTTTAGTTTTTCAAATGATGTTGAATTATAAAACCATATCCGTTTTCCATTTTTTCCAGGCAAGAACAAAAAAATAATGATCTTCCTTATTTTTTAGTATAAACCTCTGTTCTGCCACAATTGGAAAAATCTGTAAATGAAACCTCCTGATCATGTCCAAATACGCCATATACTCTCTTCTTATTTTCCTTTTCTGAGTGTGAACTCACTATTACTATAATATTAACCCTGTGTGACTCAAATGTATAGTTTTACATCATACCTCCATACTGGTAGCTACCAGTTTTTGTACCTTTACCACCAGTTTGAAAATTATTTGACCATGCTTTATCAGGAAGCTCCGAGAGATTGATTATAGTTGGCAGACCCGCCTCTTGCTTCTCTATTTTCCAAGAGAAAAAAATTTAACCTATTGATTTTTTTGTACTATAAGAATGTTTTCACCTTGTTATTCATGGATCACCAATCAAATAATAAGGTGAGTTTTAAAGGTTAAAATAATAATGGGCGGAAAAAATCCGCCCAAGACTACCCTCAATACTGATTAAAGAGCTATATCAGTAAAGAAGTAATATATATTAAATTTGATTTATAGATTCTGTATTTGTACCGGTGAAGAATTACGTTATACCAAGGCATAGAACAAAATATAAAGAGTTTCTGGCACAACTACCCAAAACTTTTTCAGCAACCTAAAATATCCTCAATATATCTTTGAAATACAGACATAATAACCCTTTCACCAACCTTTAGGAAGTGAAATTTCTTCTATAGAATTTGCTGAATAATATCAAAGGTATTCGTTTTGGTTTCAAATTTCCCCTAATTATCTACCTCAGCAAAGTTAAAATCTTATTTTTTGTGTGATTTAATAAACATCAACGTTATTTTTTTATGACAAAATATCTTTTTTGATTAAGACATTATTCAACTTTTTAGAATTCCCACCTTACAAAAGCTTCCATGGCAGCATAAGTAGCAAGTCCCATTTTATGATAAGTTTCTGCTGTTTCCCTGTTTCTTTCTTCTGCTCTTTGCCAGAATTCTCTCATGTCTGTCCCTTGGAATACTACTCCATCTTTTTGAGATTGATGTTTGAAAATCCCATAGCGCTTCTCCAAAATTTGGTCCGGGCTTAGTGGAACTGCCATTTCTATTTCTTCTATAGACCACTCTTTCCATGCTCCTCTATATAGCCATAACCAACAATCCTTCATGTATTCCTTCGGTTTTAAATTTTTAACGGATTCAAAAATAGCATCTAAACACACTTTATGCGTTCCGTGAGGATCTGCTAAATCACCAGCCGCAAATATTTGATGTGGCTTTACTTTGTCTATTATATCGGTTACAATTTCTATGTCTTCTTTGCTCAATGGTTTTTTCTCTATTCTGCCTGTCTCATAGAAGGGCATTTCCAAAAAATGAATCTGACTGTCTGGTATTCCCACGTAATAGCAGGTAGATCTTGCTTCTCCTTTCCTTATTAAGCCCTTGATATATCTTACTTCTGGAATGTCTATATCGCTATTTTTTTTATTTTGTAAAAATTTGACTGCTTTATCAAAAATCTTTTTCGCCGGACCATTTTCTATGCCAAACATTTCGTTGTAATCACACACAAAATTGGCAAATCGCAATGCTTCAGAATCCGCTACTGCTATATTTCCAGAGGTTTGATAAGCTACATGAACTTCATGCCCCTGTTGATGTAGTCTTATGAAAGTTCCACCCATACTAATAATATCATCATCCGGATGTGGACTGAATATAAGCACTCTTTTCTTAGCCGGGGCCTTTCTTTCTGGTCTATTAGTATCGTCAGCTCCCGGCTTTCCTCCTGGCCAGCCGGTTATGGTATGTTGTAATTTATTGAAAATTTGGATGTTGATATCGTAAGCCGGCCCTTTGTCTGCCAGCAAATCGCTCATTCCGTTTTCTATATAATCAGAATCAGTAAGCTTTAATATAGGTTTTTTTATTTTTTGGGCTAATCCCAAAACGGCTTTTCGGATTAAGGTATCAGTCCATTCTATTTTTTCTACCAGCCATGGAGTATTAATTCGGGTTAGTTTATGAGCTGCTCCCTGATCCAATACAAAAGTAGCGTTTTTGTGTTCTTGCAAATAGGAAGCTGGCACCAGGTTGGTAACAGGACCTTCTACAGACTCTTTTATAATATTTGATTTAGATTCACCCCATGCTAACAGTATGACTCTTTTCGCTTCCATTATTTTCTTTACTCCCAATGTAATAGCTGTTCTGGGGGTATTTGACAGTCCTAAAAACTCATTGCTTGCAGCGACTCTTGTGATATGATCTAACGCTACAAGACGGGTTTTGGAATTTTGCAAGGAGCCCGATTCATTAAACCCGATATGACCATTACCACCAATACCCAGAACCTGCAGATCTATTCCGCCTAAGGCTTCTATTTTAAGTTCGTATTCAGTACAATAGTCTGCTATTTCTTCTTTAGATAATGTTCCGTCTGGAATGTGATAATTTTCAGGAAGAATATCTACTTTATCAAACAATAACTCTTTCATAAAACGGACATAACTATGTATGGAATCGGGTTCCATAGGATAATATTCATCAAGGTTGAAAGTGACTACATTTTTGAAACTCAAGCCTTCTTCTCTGTGCATACGTACCAATTCGGCATATAAGCTTTTGGGTGAGGAACCTGTTGCCAGCCCTAAAATACAAGGTTGTTTTTGAGACTGCTTTACACGTATAAGATCTGAGATCTCTTTTGCTACAGATTTTGAAGCTGAAAGCGAATCCGTGAAAATAACTGTTTCTATCTTTTCAAATCTTTTTTCAAATCCTGTAGAAGAATCTATTGTGCTCTTTAACATATTAATTGGGTTTTGTGATGTACTAAAATTAAATTTATATATAGAATTTGTATTTCTAAATTCTCAATTAACTATTTTTTCAGTTATAAGAATCCTATTCTTACATTTTTAATTTACCAGTTATAAAGTTAGATTATTCCCATAAATTTTCTGGGTAAAGTTTCTTCATTTTTAATTCTGAAATAGCTTTTTGCACCTTTTTTTTATCTTCAGGATAGGTAACTCCAAACCACTTGTCATCAGATTTCAGTAATTTTACATTAGCTTTTCCAGACGCTATACTATCTGCAACCAAAGTTGGTAAATAGTATTCTGCTTTTAAACTTCCTTTATTTTTTTCCAAAAATCTTGTAAAAGAATCATCAATAAGTTCAAAGCACTTTGGTGTGAATCCCCAAAAGTTCATTGATACTTTTACATCCCCTTCAATTGTTGTAAAGGTCTCATCATCTTCTTTGTACCTTAATTCGTTTTTATTTTTCTCTATATGGATTCTTTCAGTCACGTTTAATAGGGTTCCATTACAATCTACATCACACACCCCTCGGGAAACATACCCATGATCTGAAACCGTATTTTTCAATAAATACCCTATCATACTAAAATTATAAGTGTTGATGTCTGTTTTTTTCAGAAAATCATACATCGTCATAAAGGCATCTCTCCCATAAAAATCATCAGCATTAATAATGGCAAAATTTTCGTGTACCACATCTTTAGTAAGTAATAATGCCTGCCCGGTACCCCATGGTTTGGTACGCTCTGGATTAAGGTATTTTGCCGGAACGGTATCTATTTCCTGAAATACATATTCTATTTCGGCTTTATTTTTTAGCTTTTTTTCAAAGATCTCTTTAAATTCTTTTTCAAAATTCTTACGAATGATGAAAACAAATTTCTTAAAACCTGCTTGCAATGCATCATATAAAGAAAAATCTATAATAGTATCTCCCTGTGGTGTAAATGTGTCTATCTGTTTGAGACTTCCATATCTACTGCCCATTCCGGCGGCTAAAACTATTAGTGTAGGTTGGTGATTTGTATTCATTTTTTAATGATGTTATTTAAAAATTTTTTAGTTTTATAAAATTCCAGGAATATATAGTTAACGATCTCCGTCAAAAGACCTCTTGGTGAAAATCCTCATTTTAGGGTCAGAAAATTGGGTATTATTCCACTTTCTATTATAACTCCCTCAAGTACTTACATATCCTATACTGAAAGCCTTCTTTCCAAAATTAAGAATTAAAATAGCTGTACAAACTAGTACCTACCTGTTTTTATGTGCGCACCACCAGTTGACCTGTTTTGCTAAGTTCCACTGTTAGACAACCGATCACTACTGATATGAACAAAAGTGCCGTGCAGGGAATTTCCAGTTACTTCTTAAAAAAATGAGAATACCAAAGATCACATTTTTACCGGCTTCAATTTTACTAATATGCCATTATCCACAACTATAAAAAACTGATTATCTGAGATTTTACCCGCCTTTTATAAGCCCCCTATTTAAGTTTTGTTTTGATTTTTTTGTCATTTCTACTAGCTTAATAAAGCTATTTCGGAACAATACAAGTCAACTGGTAGTGAATACTCAAAAACAGGTAGGGATAAGTTTATGGAATTACTTTAATTCTTAATTTTGAGAAAACGGTTTTAAATATAAATATACCAGAAACTTAAAACAGGAGTGCGATGGGAGTATTTACCTGTAAAAAGTTTTTTATCATTATCATAAATAGTGCACAAGTAATGTTTGGGAAGGTTGCTGGATATAACTATTATTCAAAAACAAATCAAAGCTGGATTTATCTAGTGAAGATTTAGATGGCAGTCATACTTCTATAAGATATTAATACCTTATCATTTAATTATTTTTTAACCAAAAATTTACACCAAATGAAAAACAATTATTTTATTATTTTACTTCTGTTCTTTTTACAGACAGTTTTTGCACAGCAGTATAAGATGCCTGTAGCGTATGTAAACTCGTTACAGCCTGCACAATCCGGACAGGAAGCCGGGCAGTCTATTGATAATAATGTAAATACTCTTTATCATTCTCAGTATAATTTGAGTACAGCACTTCCGGACCAGTTAAATTTCAAATTTTCTAATCGGGTAAAAAGTATAAAAAGGTTAATATACAAGCCCAGAACAACAGGTCCTAACGGAATCTGGACAAGTGTGAAGATTTCTTATTCTACGCAATCCGCTCCTACTGTTTTTACGACAGCAACCGGAGTTATTTCCTGGGCAGCGGATAATACGGCAAAAACAATAGATTTGCCAACAGCAATTGTTCATCCTGATGTTATTAGGATTGATGTTCTAAGTGCTCAGAATAATTTTTCAAGTTGTGCTGAGATGGAATTTTATTCCACAGAGCAGATGGATCCTGTACAAACAGAATGTACATTGGCAACCAATGAGTTTTCAGCTTATGCAGATATCCCTGTGCTGCCCCAGGTGACAGGATCTTCAGCTTCAAGTTTCCAACCGGGAGAAAATATAGAAAATTCATTTGATGGCGATGTAAGCACACTTTATCATTGCGACTGGAATGCAACAGCAGCCACTTTTCCTATTTCTCTGATTTATAAGTTTGATGGGCAGACAGCTATGAATTATTTAAGGTATACCCCAAGACAGGATGGCGGGCCAAACGGACTTTTTGGAAATGTAAAAATAAGTTATAATACAGTTTCTAATCCTGCTTACGTTACTATTTCTACTCAGAATTTCGGACAGACATCCGCCATAAAAACGGTAAACTTTCCTTCCGCAATTACTCCTTTAAATATAAAAATTGAAGTTCTCGATGGTAAAAATGATTTTGCCAGCTGTGCCGAAATGGAATTTTTTAAGACCAGCCCTAATAGTTTTAACCCTTCAGCGTATTCAAATATTTTTAATGACCCAATTTTCAGCACTTTAAAACCAACTGTAACCCAGCAGGATATTGATGCTATTTCCTCACCTTTTATGAAAGGATTAGCTCAGTGTTTATTCAATAACACCTACAATAAAAAATACAGAGTCCAGACTTTTACAGCATATAAAACAATTGAATCAATAAACGTCCAATACAAAATAGGAAATTATAATGGATATGAAAACCCCACAGGAATAGCATTTCAGCCTAATACTACTGCTATTGTTTTTGCGAAAGATATTACATCTGAAAACAAAGTTTACTTAAAAATAAGAGATTTTGCTACTGAAGGATCGTCTCCTGAAAAAACATATGAACTAAAAAACGGAATAAATATCCTCGCTATTTCTAATACAGGTTTGGGATATATTGCATATTACACTGATGATGTAAACGCTGCGCCTGTAACTGTAAATATCACAGCAGGTATTGTAAATGGTATTTATAAAAAAGGGACGACATCTACAGAATGGGCAGAAATGCTGACTAATGATGTCTATCCAAAAATTGATATAGAGGGGTATTATACAAAACTGGTTACCAATAAGTCTGCGGTAAGTAATTTCCATTTCACAACTGCTCAGCCTTTGATAGATAAGTACGATGCAATTGCCAAGTCTGAAAGGGAAATGATGGGCTTCTTTAAATTCAATAAAAATTTTAAAAACAGACAGCTTGTTTATATGGAATCTACAGGAGGATGGTTTGCAGGAGGTATGGGAGTTCATTTAGATCTTACCTGGGGATTGTCCAATTCAACCTCAGCACCGGGACTTGATATTTGGGGTGTGGCACATGAATTAGGTCATATCAATCAGGTAAGACCAGGATTAAATTGGGTTGGAACAACAGAAATCACTAACAATTTATACTCATCATGGGCCTACTATAATATGTACTCACCTACAGGCAGCAACAGGTTTACAAGACTGGAAGGTGAAGTTGCCGATAAAACAGCCTTTCCTCAAGTAGCAGGAAACAGATTTGGAGAAATTATTATTCAGACACAAATTAACGGGAAGAGTATTATGGATCAGTTCAGAACTGATTATGTGAATCCTGCTGACGCAAATTTCAGAAGCCTTGTTCCGTTCTGGCAATTAGAATTGTATTATCAATTGGCGGGTGCATCGAAAGGTGCTTCAACCCTTGCATTTGATTCAGATATGTCTGATGAAGATACGCCTACAGTTACCCCTACAGTTCCGGGAGTAGATTATGCACACTGGTTTGCTGCAGTAGCTGAGAAAGTAAGAAATACAAACGAAACTCAGCTTACACAAGGACAATTGGTAATGAATTTTGTAAAAAACACCTGTGACGCTGTGCAGGAAGACCTTACAGATTTCTTCACAAACACAGGTTTTTTAAAGCCAATCAATGGGACAATATCGGATTATAGCAATGCTCAAATGACCATTACGCAAAGCATGATTGATGATGTGAAAAGCTATGTTCTGGCAAAAGGATATGCTAAACCTGTATCTCCGGTTATCAATTATCTTTCAGCGAATAGTGTCAATGCATTCAAGAATATGCAGCCTGTTTCGGGAGTTACGGGTGTGGGAGCACAGATTACGACCAATACACAAGGACAGTTTTTATTGGTAGATAATTCTAAATGGAATAATGCTGTTGCCTTTGAAACCTATAATGCAAGTAATCAGCTAATCAGTGTTTCTATTGTAGGAACAGGAGATACTACATTGGCAAATACGTATGTGGATTATCCTGCCAACGCTCTGAACGTGTATGCCGTAGGATACAATGGACAAAAAATACTGGTTTATCCGGCATATACGCTAGCTGCTAAGGATACTAAAATAAATAATAATGAATTCAGTGTTTATCCTAATCCTTTAAAAAATGGACAAAAATTAGTGATTGATATTAAAAATTCAAGAGAAAATCTGAAAGCAGAATTATATGATATGACAGGGAAATCATTTATTTCTGCAAAAGGTTCTTTAAGTGAGGTAAATAAAGAAATTAATGATAAAATCCAGGATTTGAAAACTGGAATTTATATTATTTCAATAAATGACGGAACCAATGCATATCAATCTAAGATTATTAAAGAATGATAGTTATATAAGTACGATTATTCTTTAAAAGACTGACTAGTTCAATCATTCAAATATATTTAAATCAGAATAGGAAAATTCCTATTCTGATTTTTTTTGTATGTTTTAATTTCACGTAATTTTTCAATACAATGAGTAAAAATAATCTTTGCATTTAATATAATCAGAAAAATTTAACTAGATATTTTTAAGGCGCAATCAGCTGTTCAGCCAGTTCAGGCATTCAGCAATCTGCATTTTACTGATAAAAACTTCAGCATTCACTTCCGGTTCCGGGGAAAGTCTTAGCTCTACTTTTTGACTGGAATGTTTGATAATCTCAGAAACGGCTTCTTTATTAACGATAAACTTGCGGTTTATTTTAAAGAAGATCTCAGGATTCAGCTTCTGAATAATATCTTTAATGGTATCATCATAAATATAGGTCTGATGATCTTTTGTAGTCAGGAAAAGGTATTTCCCTGAGGCAAAAAAATAAGCGGTATTATGCTCGTCTATTGATTTAAGCTTATTCCCTTCTCTTACCATAAAACGTTTCATCATCTCATCATCCGGCTGTCTTAATGAGGAAATGGATTTAAGAACCGGCTCAGGATCAAAATTATTTCTTATGGAGATAAACTTTTGTAAAGCTTTATGTAAATCCTCTTCTTCAAAAGGTTTCAGAAGATAATCAATGGTGAAATGCCTGAAAACTCTCATAGCATATTCGTCAAATGCAGTAATAAAAATGATTGGGGTAAAAAGTTCTACATGCTCAAAGATTTCAAGGCTCATTCCATCGCCAAGATGGATATCCATAAAAATAAGATCTGCAGAATCTTTTTCAAAAAAATCAATTGCCTGTTTTTTGGACCGAAGAACAACCGTCTCTGTAACAGGGACAATACTCTGTGTATCTAAAAGATTTTTCAGATAATTCACAGCCAGCAGCTCATCTTCTATAATGGCAATTTTCATAACGCTGCAAAAGTACAAAAAAACCGCTAAAACAATTAAGTTCAAGCGGTTTCCTCTGTATTGAATTTGATATGAAGTTTTATAAATTAGGGTTATTCTTCTTCGCACTCATTGGATATTCAATGGTATATCGCGGATCATTCTGCTGAAGAATATACTCTTTGCCACTGATTATATGGCTTATTTTTTTCTGATTTGCTCTTCTTAAGTCGAACCATCTTTGTCCTTCCAAAGCAAATTCTCTGAATCTTTCATCCAGAATAAAAGTCATAAATGCTGTAGAATCCATTGAAGACACGGCATTTTGTACTGAAGTATATCCGTCCGGAGTATATCTGTTTTTTAGGACTTTCAAAAGGGTTTCTTTAGCTTCAGCCAGTTTATTCAACTTTAACAATGCTTCAGATTTTATAAAATACTGTTCTGCTGTTCTGAAAGACACTTTAAATTCTAAACTTCCTCCTTTGGTGACTTTATACTTACTACCATTTTTTTCAAAATACATGCCAAACCTTTTATCTGTAGCAGAATTATATGAAGAAATAAGTTCCGGAGATGCAAAACATAAGTTTTTTATAGAGTTATCCCATGTATTATCCAAGGCCATAATAGATTCCGGGGAAGCATAATGATTAGGTACTGTATTTGCGGTATTCAAATTGCTCAAATCACTTTTTACTGCCAATACCTGATCTGCAAAGTTTAAAGCTTTGTTCCAGTCTCCTTCGTATAGAGCTGTTCTTGCTTCAAATGCCAACAATGCTGTTTTGGAGAATCTATAATTAACTCCCAATGCCTGTTTCTGCTCCACCATCAAATCCTCTGCTTTTTTAAGATCTGAATGAACCTGATTGTATACTTCCTGCACTGATGATGGCTTCAATACCTCTTCAAGATCAATTTCCAGGTTGATCGGAACTCCTCTGTCTGTAAAAGCTGTAGCACTGTTGTATGGCTTTCCATATAAATTCACCAAATCAAAATACAGGTAAGCACGAAGAGCATAAGCTTCTGCTAGAATCTGATTCTTCTCCGGAGAATCCTGCATTGTTTTGCTTCCTTCATTGATGATCTGATTCAGATAGAAGTTTACGTTATAAAAGCTTAACCAAGGAAGCTCCACAGAGTTAGAGTCATAGTTCGAATCTTTCCACATTGCCATTTCACGATTAGAAATAAAATCTACTCCATTATCATCAATACTTGTTTCATCGGTACGAAGGGCTACCATAGATTTGTGAACCGGATATTTTGAATACGCTGATGTAAGTACTTTTCGGTAATCTTCAGCTGTAACAGGAATGATTTTTCCTTCAGGTTGAATATCTAAAAATCTGTCACATCCGATATTGATAAGACTGATTGCTGTAAGCGCTATGATTGTTGTAATTTTTCTCATTTTTTCTCAAGTTTTAAAAAGAAACATTAAATCCTACGGTCACCGATTTGGTGATAGGCTGTGCATAAATATTACCATACGTTTCCGGATCGAAATATCCTTTATATCCGTTACTGAATACAAAAAGGTTACGTCCTTCAACACTCAGTCTCAAGCTGCTGATTCCCATAGGATTTGTAAATTCTTTAGGAAGCGTATAGCCTAAACGGATGCTGCTGATTCTGATATAGCTGATCTCTTTTGCCCATACATCAAGCAGATTGTATGCGCTTGAGCGATTGCTGGCAAACCATTTATTCGCCATCCATCCGTCCGGATTAGCATCCATTTCAGGACTTGTAATTCCTGGAAGCGAACCTCCTGCTTCATAGATATCTCTTGTATAGTTTCTTCCTCTATCCAGATCCATACCTCGGTAAGAAGGTGTTCTCATTACCGTCTGCTTCAGATTGAATGTTGCAGAGATAGTAAGGTCAAAATCACTTACCTTAAATGTGTTAATAATACCTCCGGTAAATTTCGGATCTCTATCTCCAACGTACGTAAATAGACTTCTCAGCTCAGCGTTTGAAAGTTTTGTATTCACAAGCTGTCCCGGAAGAAAATCTGCATACACATCATATAATTTAAAGAATTCTGCTGCGGAAATCTTTTGATCCCCTTTCCAGAACAATGGGTTTCCTTGTTCATCCATTCCTGCGGTTTTCAAAGCAAAAACTGCATTTACAGGCAGACCTTCTCTTGAAGGAAGGAAAGCATTGTCGCGGGGCTGCTCACTCAATACTCTACTCTTGTTGTGTGCAAAGTTGATCGTGGTAGTCCATTTGAAATTATCATGATTGATGTTTCTGGTAGATATTGCCAATTCAAAACCTTTATTGGTCAAACTACCCCAGTTCATCATCGTGTATTCAAAACCTGTTTCAAGAGGAGTTTCTCTCATACTGATCATATCTGTTCCTTTTCTACTGTAGACGTCAGCGGTAAGGCTCACACGGTTATTGAACAATCCTAAATCAAGTCCTACGTTGGTGTTGGTCGTTTTTTCCCACCTCAATTTATCGTTCGGAGGGCTGATAACATTGATGACTCCTTCTTTTACTCCCGGAAGAATAGTTGCATCACTGTATTCACCGATAAAGAATGGCGAAGTATTTCTGTCGATATTTCCCTGAAGACCGTAAGAAGCTCTTAGCCTAAGGTTAGATACTGCAGAAATATTTTTCATAAAGTCTTCCTTCGTCACCAGCCAGGATCCTGAAACTGCCCATATTGGAAGGTATTTATATTTTTTATTCACCCCGAAAAGGTTGGTTCCATCATATCTTACACTTCCGAAGAAAGTATATTTCTGATCGTAGGTGTAAGACGCTGTCGCAAACATAGAAGCATAAGCATTTTCTATAGGAGCTGCTTCACGGTATGTTTCATATCTTTTATCAGCTGCAAATCCTGAATTCGGGAAAACAATGGCCGTAGCTCTTCTTGTTTTTGGATCATATCCAAAAGCTCTTGTAATGGTCGTATTATCTTCTGTTTTACGAATTTCCGTTCCTGCCATCAAATCAATTTCGTGCTTTGAATTGATCTTCGTGCTGTACGCCGCCTGCAATTTCCAGTTGTACTGGAAGAAATCATTATCCCAGTTTTGTTTTACAGCACCAGCCGGTAGAAAGTAATTGTATTTTCCGTCTTTGTAATAACGGGTATTTTCTCTTATTTTTCTGGTGAAGTAGGTATTCTCTGCAGCAAATTTCTCTGTTTTATTGGTATCATACTGAATACCTAACTGAGAAGTAAATCTTAAACTTTTTGAAGCTTTATATTCTAAATCTAAAATCGCTTTCAAAGAGTTATTTTTCAGTGAATAGTTTGTATTTTCTCTTTCCTCAAGAAAATTGAAAGGAATATAACGATCCTCATAACCATCCATATCTTTATCATAGTTATAACTTCCGTCTGCATTGAAAGGTTTCAGATAAGGATTGGCGTTTCTTGAATAATTAACAGGGTTGATAGAAGCATCAGCATCCGTTACAAAAGATGTACGTTCACTTTGCGTTCCGAAAATAGAGATTCCTGCATTTAACTTATCGCTTAATTTATAATTGTTTTTTAAAGTCAGGTTATAACGTTTAAAACCTGTACCGATAGTTGTTCCTTCTTCATCATAGTATCCCAGTGAGAAATAGTAATCTGCACGATCACTTCCTCCGGAAACACTTAACCCGTATTGCTTGTTGACGGCATTTCTGTACAACAGTTTACCCCAGTTTGTATCGTTGTTTCTTAAACCGTTGATCTGCTGGCGAGTCAATGAATTCAATGCATCAAAACCTCCATTTCTGAAAGCATCAAGCTGACTGTTCTGAGTCAGAATTCTCATCACTTCTCCTTTATCTGCGCGGTAAGTAAGATCTGCACGCTTTGCAAGCATCAGTTCCAGGTCTACTTTTTCAGAAGCATTTAAAAGGTTCAGTTTACCAAAATCAGGACGGGATGTCACGAAAGTATCTGCTGAAAAGTTCAGTTTCAGACTTCCTTTCTTTCCTTTTTTTGTGGTAATAGAAATTACCCCGTTTGCTGCTCTTGCTCCATAAATGGCTGTTGCAGCAGCATCTTTAAGGATGGTAATATCTTCAATATCGTTAGGGTTAAGCCCTGCGATAGAGAAGTTCTGAAGCTGGTCAATATTGTCTTTATCGGTAAAGTTAGGAACATCATTTCCTTCTAATGGAAGACCGTCTATTACCCATAATGGATCCTGAGGACCGGAAAGAGAGGCTGTACCTCTGATTCTGATCTTCGCAGGACTACCAGGAGCACCGGTTTCGGGAGTTACTGCCACACCAGCAATCTGCCCTGCCAGCATTTGGTCCACGCTGGCAACACCAGCCTGGCTGATGTTGTCCATTTTTACTGTAGAAACCGCTGAAGTCTGCTTACGCTTTTCAATTTTCTGGTAACCGGTGATGATTACTTCCTGGATTTTATTTTTATCTGAAACTTCAGAAGTTAGTCTGATAGTATAGTTAGTCTGCCCTTCATTAAGCTGAATCACTCTGGATTCATAACCTGGATAGCTTACCAATACCGTTTTTGTATCGGCAGGAATTTCCAATATGAATTTTCCGTCCTTATCGGTAACCGTACCTACTGATACACTTTCGATAATTCCTTCTAATTCTGTTTTTGTAGAGACCGATTGTGTCTCAATTTTTATAGATGCACCGGTAATGATATGAGAAGTATTTCCATCTTCTATTTTCCCAGTGATGGTTTTCTTTTGCTGAGCCATTGCGATGTTAGCAGCTAAAAGAGGTAAAAGTATTAGAGTTTTTTTCATTGCCGTTTATTTGTTTAAAGCCTCTTGAATACGAATAATTAAATCTGTGTAATGTGCTCTGGAAGCATCATCTCCCCTGTATCTTGTTCTGTTCAGTAAGTCCAGAACCTTCTGAAGTTCTGCCCTTTTGTAAGTAGTCACTTCTGATACTCTCTTCATGGATGAATAATTGATATTTCTCAAACCGTGATCATCTTCATGGAAATTGCAGATGGTTGGGATGTTCAAATTATCCTCCGCTTTCAATCCTTTCACTGCTGTTTTTTCAAATAATTTGTTCACAGAAACAATCAAAGCATCCACATAATTTTTCTGAGTCATCTTTTCAAACATTGTAAGGTTTCCTTTTTTGCTGAAAATGGCTGTTCTCACCTGATCAAATAAGTTTTCAACAGTATAGATCACCTCTTTTGATCCTGAAACCTGGTGCTTCAATTCGTTTTCAAGTAACCTCAGCAGTCTGTCATCCATCAGCAGGGAGTAAATATTTCCATACTGCATTCCTCTTGCAAGAGTATATGGCGTTTGCTCGAATGGCCCCATTGGTGAATCTTTAACCGGATACGTTTTTTCCGTAATCGGATTAAAGAATAACCACTCCGGAAGGTTGATAGCGTTTTTAACAAGATAATCAACTGCTCTTCTCTGAATTTCCGCAGGAACTGCTTCGTAAGCCTTTTTCTTGTTACCAAAAACAGTATTGTTCAGGTAAATTCCTCCTACATTAGCCATCACATGACCTGTATACAGATCCCACTGTCCGATAACCCCCAGATACAGTTTTCCGGCATCAGTATATTCTTTACCATCTTCATACGTCCATTTTAAGAGATTATTGATGACAACTTTCAGGTTTTTCATTCCGTACTCGCTGGCTTTCATCGCATCATCACCTAAATCTTCCGACTGCGAACGCGGGTCAATGGTTTCCAGGTAGCTTTGCTGCTCACCATAGAAATACATTGGGTCATCCTCATGTTTTTCAATTAAGTTTTTCAGCGCTTTTTTCTCTACAAATTCATCCGGATACCAACGGTAACCCCAGTCTATGGCATATTTATCGTAAAGACCAATTTTCGGAGTGATTGCTGTAACGCCATCTTCCGGCTGAGCTACGTAATTGTAACGTGCATAATCCATAATGGAAGGTGCCGTACCACCCATTTTATCTGTAAACTCTTTTGAACGAAGCGACTCTACAGGGAATGCAAAGGATGCTCCCATATTGTGCTTCAATCCGAAGGTGTGACCTACTTCATGAGATGAAACAAAGCGGATAGCTTCACCCATATGTTCATCACTGAATTTATTTCCTCTAGCTTTTGGGTCGATAGGTCCTGTCTGAATTCTCATCCAGTCATGAAGAGAAGTCATTACATTATGCCACCAGATGATATCTGCTTCGATAATTTCACCACTTCTCGGGTCTACCACAGAGGGTCCCATTGCATTTGACTTTGGCGACGCGGCGTAAGTAATCACAGAATATCTTACATCATCAATATCAAAATCTTCATCTTTTTCGTCCGGCATTTTCGCAATCACTGCATTTTTAAATCCTGCTTGCTCAAACGCCGCCTGCCAGTCATGTACTCCGGCAATGATTTTCTCACGCCATTGTTTTGGTGTTGCCGGATCGATATAATAAACAATCGGTTTTTTAGGCTCTACCAGCTCACCTCTTAAGTATTTTTCTTTGTCTTCGTCTTTGGGTTCCAGATTCCATTTGGTAATGAAAAACTTTTCATCCATTTTTTGCTGATTGTCATTAAACGACCAGTGTTTTTCGGAGAAAAATCCTACTCTTGAATCGGCTACTCTTGGTTTCATCGGTATTTTAGAAAGCAGAACCAGATTGGTAGTGACTCCTAATGTTACCGGAAGATCTACCCCGCCTTCATTTACAGAAGTAGACAATTGAGACTTCACTACAAGGTTTTTAGGGAATGTCTTCACTCCTTCTATATAAGAAAGGCTTGACTTCACAGATCCTCCTAATCCTACATTGGCTAACACATCATTAAAACTTTTCTGATTTCCATCAAAAACTTTGTTCACTTTAATGGCCACCGCTGTAGAGTCACTGTTTTGTGCTTCAATATCAAAGACTTCAATTACAGATTCTGAAAAGTTGTCTTTTACAGATTTTGTAATAGCATCATTTTTTGGTGAAGACACTTTAGGAACCACCGTTTTCACCCATACCTTTTTAGCTACAGGATCACGGTGAAAGGAAATGACTTTATTTTCATAATTCATTCCTTTGTTCAAACCTGCCTCATTGACCTGCATGGGTACCTGAGACAGCTTGTTGACCACCAAAAACTGACGTCCCATCAAACTGTCTGGAATTTCAAAATAAATATCCGTTTTCACCTGAATGGTATTAAAAAGTCCCTTTTTATAGGTTCCTTTTTTGATCAGGTCTTCAATTTTTTTTGTTTTTTTCGACGAGGATGTCTCTGTCTTATCTGTTTTTTCTTTGTTGACCTTTACCGTATCTTTATCTTTTTTCTGTGCTACTGCCATTGGTGAAGCCATAGCAAGACCGAGATACAGAGCAAGTCTGTAATTCTTCATTAAAATAGTCCGATTCATTCCAAATAGTAAATATCTTAGTTTCAGTAAGCAAAGCTATAGGTATCGTGAATCATATATAAATATTAGGGAGTGAGTGGTGATATTTTGGGAGTGAATGGATTTTTATTTTCACTTCATTAATGGCAAAAAACATATGAAATATTCACCATCTACAGAAATATGAAGAAGATTATTCTTAAAATACTCATAAACCTGGTTCAAATAATCAATTCCGAATTTTTCTCCCTGTACCGGTTCCGTTTTAGGCTGCCAGGTATTCTTTACTGTGATACCTTCCATATCAACAATAATGATAATTTCCAGAGGTTGATCTATTGTGGCAATATTGTGTTTTACAGCATTCTCCGTGACAATCTGAAGGGATAAATACGGAATCCTTTTTTCCAGACTTTCAGGATGATTAATAATCATTTCAAACTTTATCTCTTCATCAAACCTACTTTTCAGAAGTTCCATATAATGCTGTATAAATTTGATTTCCTGAGAAACCTTAACAATATTTTCTTTCGGAGGCACTATCAGATACCTGTAGATCTTGGAAAGATTCATGGTAAACTTCTGCGCGTTTTCTTTATTGATCCCGATCAGCATATAAAGGGAATTCAATGAATTGAAAAGAAAATGTGGATTGATATTATTTTTAAGCTGCTGAAGCTGATTGATCACTTCAGCTTTATGCATCTTTTCATTTTCTATCAGCAATAAATTCTTCTCAGTCTGTATTTTTTCTTTTTCCTGATAAGCCAGATTGGTTGCTCTTTGAAATAATATAAAGACTGTTACAATAAGAAACAAGGCCGCCAGAAAAATGTAAACGGTATAGGTTTTTATCTTGCTGATATTTTCATCGATGATAAAATTTACGTGATTTACAACTGTATAACCATCAAAATTATCAGTTTTCAATGGTTTTATGAACCGTGTTACTTCCACTCCAAGATATTCTGAAACAGCTGTTCCTTTAGTATATCCTGCTTCGGTTTTACAGGTCAGCGTATCATTAGGTTTAATATCTGTAAAATCAAAAATATTCTTTCCGATGTATTTTTTCTCAGGATGGGTAATGCAGATTCCCTCCTTAGTAAAGACATAAGCGTAAGTATTGGAACTTTTATCAACATTAATAAAATATTGATGAAGATCATCCAGACTCACGGTAGACCCATAATACAGCTTGTTTTTATCAGGTAATACCAGAGAATCATAACTAATCCAGTACATACTGTCTTTTTTAGTAACTAAAAGATCTTTGAAATGCCCCGGACCATTATTTTTTATAACAATGGATTTTTCTTTATTATCTGTATTCTTGAAAATATCGGACAAAGGGTTATTGCTCTCAGATTTTCCTGAACTCCTGTTTTCATAGTAATACCAGCTGTACGGGAGAAGATTTCTTTTTTTGTTTAAATCATTTAAAACTAAAGAATAGTCTTTATAATTCTTCAAGCCATCTTTCTGAATCAGCGCACGAAGCAGATATTGATAATCTTCAATATTTCTGAATTCATGTTCTATCGACTCATATTTTCGGAAGAATGTTTTCTTTGCAAAATCATCGGTGTTTTTTCGGCTGTCTTCAGTGATCAGAAGACTCAAAACAGCAAATGCTGCCACAGCAATCAGGCAGGCAGACAAGGCGGTAATATAAATGGACTTTTTGGATAAAGCGTGTTTAAAATTAATAATCAAATTCTCTAAATTGCGGGTTCCTCTACATATAAATTATTCGTTTGCAAAGATATAACAAAGATTTCAGGACCGTAAAGTGAATTATATTTAGATTTTATTTTTTTGAAAAATCACCAGATATGGCATATTTGTGAATTGAAACGGATATTCAAACCTTATCAATTTCCTCACTTTTTACCAAAAAAAGCAAAAATCATAAACCTGTTTAAGTCTTAAAGTTAGTTAATATCGTCATTCATACAATAGATTCAGCACTCTATATTTCGAAAATTAATTATCTTCGCCTACAAATCTTATTTGAAAATGAAGAAGATCATCTCCGGGATATCTATTTTTTGTACCATTGCTATCTCAGCTCAGGAATCCATCAAGTTTCAGGAGCTGCCATTCAAGGATATTATTGCAAAAGCCAAGAAGGAAAAGAAACTGGTTTTTATTGATGCATATGCTTCCTGGTGTGGGCCTTGCAAAATGATGGAGAAAAATGTTTTTACCCAGAAGTCGGTGAGTGATTATTATAATACCAACTTCATTAATGCAAGATTTGATATGGAAAAAGGAGAAGGTAGAGATATTGCTTCGAAATTTGGAGTACGCTCCTATCCTACTTATCTTTTCCTGAATGGTGAAGGTGAGCTTGTATCCAGAAATACAGGATATATGGAAGAAAGTATGTTTGTTGCAATGGCACAGGATATCAATTCATCCGGAAACAAAAAAGGTTCTCTGAAAGATCGTTTTGCCAGTGGTGAAAAAGATCCGGAATTTCTGATCAACATCATGAAACTGAACGCCAACACAGATTATGATTTTGCCAAAAAAGCTTCTGAAAGATATTTTCAAAATAAAAAGAAAACTGAAGAATTGACCAAAGATGAGATAGGATTTCTTCTCTATTTTGTAAAATCATCTGAAGACACCAATTATAATGTCTTTGCATCCAGAAAAGCAGAGATCATCAAATTTCTTCCTGAAGAAACATACAACGAATTTGATGCACAGCTGAAATTAGGTAAAATAGTAGAACAGTCTATTGATGATAAAAATAAAAGAATCAACGATGACTATTTCATGAAAACAGCTGAACCATTGGTAGGAAAAGAAGCTGCTCAAAAAAAACTGAATCAGACGAAACTAAGCTACTACGAGCAAAACAGTAATTTTCCGGAGTACGAAAAGGCAGCTTTAGATTATTATAAAAATGCTGACACATTTGACCCTAATGAGCTTTTAAGAGCAGCATGGGTATTTGCAGATCATGTGAAAGCACCAGCTTCATTAAAAAAAGCAACTGAATGGGCAGAAAAGTCTGTCATGAGAAGTGAAACTTCCGAAAACACTTATATACTTGCCAAACTCTATTATCTTACAGGAAATAAAGAGATGGCAAAAAACTATGCTGAAATGTCTAAAAATATGGCAGCTCAGGGCAATAAGGATTCTCAACTAGCAGAAGAACTATTAAAGCAGATAAAATAACAATACATACCGGATGAATTATAAATTATTAGCAGCAGGCATTTTAGCTTTCCTGTCAGCAAGTACATTGAACGCTCAGGAAAAGGAAGAAGGAGGACAGGATAAAAGTTTATACATAAAAGGAAATGCTTTATTTGCTCCAATAGGAATTCTAAATCTTGGAATAGAAAAACAGATAAGCCCTAAATATACACTTCAGGGAGATGTATTCATTTCACCATGGAAATCTTTTGCAGGACATGAATTGCAATTCTATTCCGTATCTGCAGAAGGAAGATATTATTTCAATGAAGCTTTCAAACACTGGTACTTAGGTGCCAACGTTTCTTTTGCAGCTTATAATGCTGCAAAATGGAATTATTGGAAAGATATAAATTTTGTAAACTGGAATGGAGAAACCCTTAATAATTCGAATCTGTATCAAAGAGGATTTTCTATTATGCTAGGGATTACAGCAGGATATCAGTTTCAGTTGTCTGAACGATGGAATCTTGACATTTATGGAACAGTTGGAACCTCACAAGGTTTTTATAAGGGATATGACCGTACTACAGGAAGACGTTATGATTCTGCTGAAAAGTTTAATAAAAGTGGTGAGATTATTCCGTATAGAGGAGGGGTAATGATTTCTTACAAATTAAAATAATACAATGAAGCCATTCGGAAGAAATCATATCATTATTTCGGTGATCACTTTTGTGATTCTTTTTTTGATGAACTATATCGGGAACGATCTGCCAGATAAATTACAGAGGGCTTTAATGACTGCTTTTGCAGGAGTTGTTGGGTTGACCGTCGGGCTCTTTATATTAAATAAGGGCAGAAATGATAAAAATCCGCCCCAAAATTTTGATTAATTAATCTTCATATACCACATATCGGGTTCTGATCTTTTCGAAATTTTCCAGATCTTTTTTCCAGGAAGCTTTAATTTCCGGAATGGATTTTCCGTCAATGATCTGTTTTCTGAATTCATCAGTCCCGGATAAGGTATCGAACCAAAGATTTTTCAGGAAGAAATCCTGCTGAGAATTTTTATAATTCTGATAAGCTTTGATGACCCATTCAAGATTCAATTCTCTTAAATCATTAGGATAATTAGAAAGATTTTCACCATAACATAATTTCCCATTCAAAAAAGGATCTTTGGCACCATAACTTGGCTTTGGAGTAAACTGATAGGGAAGATTTTCCGTCCAGGGGGAACCATAAATCTGGAAAGGCAGGTCTGTTCCTCTTCCTACAGAAACCTGAGTTCCTTCAAAAAAGCACAGACTTGGATATAAATTGATTGCTTTATCATTAGGTAAATTAGGGGAAGGCTTATCAAGCATCGGATAGCGCTGCTTTTTATGATAATTCTTCATCGGAATAAGACTGTATTTAGCCTGAACTCCATTTTTCAGCCACTTTTCACCATTCACCATCTTTCCGTACTCTCCTATCGTAAGCCCATATACAACAGGAACTTCATGCATTCCTACAAAACTTGTCCATTTTTTTCTCAAGACAGGACCATCAGTATATCCGTCATGGGGATTGGGGCGATCCAGTACCATTATCTCTACGTTATTTTCAGCACCAGCCTCCATCAGGTAAGACAACGTAGAAATATAGGTGTAGAATCTTACTCCAACATCCTGGATATCAAAAACCACAATATCAATTCCGGAAAGCTGCTCCGGTTTTGGCTTTTTATTATTGCCATAAAGAGAAACAATAGGAATTCCCGTTTTTATATCTACTCCGTTTTTTACTTTTGCACCTGCATCGGCATCTCCTCGGAAACCATGTTCAGGAGCAAAAATCGACTTGATTTTAACTCCATTTTTTACCAGAAAATCAACCAGGTGAGTTCTGTCGTTCATCAAACCCGTCTGATTGGTTACCACACCAATTGTTTTATCTTTTAAAAGCGGTAAATAAACTTCAGGCTGGTCTGCCCCGGTTTTAAAATCCAATTGAACTTGAGTCTGAGAATAATATTGGTTGAATACTCCTAAAAAAATTAGGCAAATCAGAAGTAAATTTTTAATTTTGAAATCTAAATTCATAAGCTTGAAATTTCCTTTATATTTCTCTAGAAAAATAGCATTTTCCAAAGATAACAAAAATAACCTTTCAAGGGTTATCATCTTCATTGGCAGGCTTTCCGTAGCATTGGGAATTATTGTTTCCTTAATTACTGTAGCCACCGGTTTTGGGTCCAAAAAAGCGATCAAAGAGAGACTGGCGGATTTCAGCGGACATATTACGGTAAGATCCACACGATCGAATTCTTCATACAACACCTCGGTACTTGATAATCAGGGACTAAATGTTGCCAAAATAAAAGAACTCCCCGATGTGGAAAGTACCCAAAAATATGTGACAGTAACCGGAATTATGCGTAATGAGCACAATTTCGCAGGGATCATATTTAAAGGAATTGGAAAAGACTTTGACAGCTTAAGGTTTAAAAAATTTCTTATCGCCGGTACCACTCCGAAAGTAACAGAAAAAGGGTTCAATAATGATGTTGCTATTTCGCAGAAAGTAGCCAATGATCTTCACCTTAAAGTAAATGACAGCATTGTTACCGTATTTTTAAAGGCAGATCAAAAACCGCTTTACCGTAAATTCAGAGTCATTGGTATCTACAGAACGGATATTAAATTAATTGACGAACAGTTTGTCATTGGGGGAATTAACCATGCAAGAAAAATTCAGGATATGAAGCCTGATGAAATTGGTGGAATTGATATTTTCCTGAAAAATGTAAATGACATCGACAAAGATTTTCCTGAAATTGAAAAACTGATCGGCTATAAAAATTATGCTGAAAAAGCTACTGAAAAATTTCCTCAGATTACGGATTGGATTAGTATTTTTGATACCAATATTGCACTGATCATCATCATTATGCTGATTGTTGTAGTGATCAATATCATTATGGTTCTTCTGATCCTTATTATTGAAAGAACGAATTCTATTGGTCTTCTAAAAACATTGGGAGCAAGCAATTCACAGATAAGAGCTACTTTCATCAACTATACCCTGATTATTATGATTCCTGGACTTTTGTATGGAAATGCTATCGGATTGGGACTTATTTTGATTCAGAAATTCTTTGGGGTGATAAAACTTAATCCGGAAAATTATTATGTAAGTACAGTTCCCGTAGATCTTAATCCAATTGCAATTATCTCTATCTCAGTGGGAATTCTTATTATTTCAGGACTGGCTTTGATTATTCCAAGTTACCTGATCAGTAAAATTTCTCCGGTAAAAGCGATTAAGTACAACTAGCTTGATAATTGATAATTGGAAGTTATTGACTGTACATCAGGTGATTTCAGTTTTATCCACAACTTATCCACATGTTATCCACAGCACAGATAATTTTAAAAGCCTTATCTTTGCGCCGCTTATAAAACATTTATGAAATACGCAAAAAATATCCTTGAAACGATAGGTAACACACCGCTGGTAAAGCTTAACAAAGTATTAGGTGAAGATTTTCCGGCATTAGTATTAGCAAAAGTAGAGACCTTCAATCCTGGAAACTCCGTAAAGGACAGAATGGCTCTTAAAATGATAGAAGATGCCGAAAAAGACGGCAGATTAAAACCTGGGGGAACTATTATCGAAGGAACTTCCGGAAATACAGGAATGGGACTTGCATTAGCAGCGATCATCAAAGGGTACAAATGTATCTTTGTGACCAATTCAAAACAGTCTAAAGAAAAATGTGATATTCTTCGTGCTGTAGGGGCTGAAGTAATTGTTTGTCCTACCGATGTAAAACCTACCGATCCACGTTCTTATTATTCGGTTTCAAAAAGACTTGCTAAAGAAACGGAAAACGGATGGTATGTAAACCAATACGACAATTTATCCAACAGAGCCGCTCATTATGAGTCTACAGCTCCTGAGATCTGGGAGCAGACCGAAGGAAAACTGACCCACTTTGTAGTAGGAGCCGGAACAGGAGGTACTATCACAGGATGTGGAACATTCTTCAAAGAAAAAAATCAGGACATCAAAGTAATCGGGGTGGATACTTACGGTTCTATTCTGAAAGAATTCCACGAAACAGGTGAACTTCATTATGATCATGCTTATACTTATATTACAGAAGGAATCGGGGAAGATATCATTCCTGAAAACTATGATATGTCTGTAATTGACCACTTTGAAAAAGTAACGGATAAAGATGGTGCAATCTATGCAAGAAAACTGGCTAAAGAAGAAGGAATTTTCTGCGGATATTCCGCCGGAAGTGCAATTGCTTCTTTGATCCAAATGAAAGATCAGTTCACTAAAGATGATGTAATTGTTGTTTTACTTCACGACCACGGTTCAAGATATGTAGGAAAAATCTACAATGACGAGTGGATGAAGGAAATGGGCTGGCTGGAAGAAAGCAAATAAGCTAACTTGTAAATAATAAAAACGGAGCAAAATAATTTTGCTCCGTTTTTATTATTATTGATCGATTTTCACTCTCTCTTTCAATGTATTCTTAAGAAAACTATATTCTTTCTCACTCATTGCTTTTCTGGGAAACATATAACTGTATTTTCCTTCAAGAGAAATAAATTCATTATTACTGTCAAAGTATTCAAAATCTTTCCATTCGCTGGTTTCTTTTTCACCATCAATATTGACTGTGAAAAAATTCTGATCAAATCTGATTTCGTATACTTTGCATTTTTCAAGTACATTTAGGTAATGATTAACCTGTTTCTTCCATCTTGACACTTTATTAACGCTTACCGATAAAAAAACAGCGCAAAGCAAAAATATAAAACTCAAAAAGTACAAAATACCTGTATTTTCTTTACTCAAAAGATCTTTTAAAAGAAAAACGACGAAAACAATCACAGCAGCAGCAATGGTAGTAATAGTTTTACTTTTTGTAGTAGGTGAAAAAAGCAGGCTTCCCTGATTACCGCTAAAATAAATATCTTCAAAAATCTTTCTCTCCGGTTTTAGTGTAATCACCTTTTCTTCGTTCATAATTATAAAATTTGCTTTAAAAAGCTACAAAACTAAGCTAAATATCTTCATATTGATCACTTATAGCAGAAAGTTTGTTCATCAGTTCTCTGTTTCTGCGGTTCAGAGCATCCAATTTGTTTAGCATACTATGAATCACTTCAAGGCCGGGCAGATTAATTTCAAGATCATAATGCCAGTTGGCAAATTTTTCCAGATCGGGCAGATCATCATACATCAGGTAATGAATATTGTTTTCAATCTGAATATTAAGCAGCCCATAGTCTACAAGTTCATCAAAAAAAGTGATTTCTATATTATAGATTTTTACGAGTTCTTCCCGTGATATTCTTTCACTCATAGCTTAGGAATTTTTTAGTTGTTCAAAAAGTTCTTTCTGCTTTTCAGTAAGATTCGTTGGCAGTTTCACTTCATAGGTTACAAAAAGATCTCCGTGTTCTCCTTCTTTTTTATAGACAGGAAAACCTTTTCCTTTCAGTCTTACCGTCATTCCTGCTTGGGTTTCCGGTTTTACTTTAAGGTTTACACTTCCTTCCAGCGTATTTACTTTCACTTCTCCTCCTAAAACAGCAGTATACAGATCAATGACTACTTTGGTTTTCAGGTCATCACCAATTCTTTCAAAATCCGGATCAGCCGGGATGTTGAAGGTAATATATAAATCTCCGCTCGGACCTCCGTTTACTCCCGGATTTCCATGCCCTTTCAGCTTGATCTGCTGCCCGTCATATACACCTGCAGGAATCGTGATTCTTACTTTTTTTCCATTGATATCAAAAGTTTGCGGATGAGTTTTTGCAGCATCTCTTAAATTCAGATTCAGCTCAGCTTTTATATCCTGACCTTTGAATTTGCCGGAAGCTCTTCCTCTCGAACTTTTACCGAATCCACCACCTGCTCCGCCAAACATATTCTGGAAGAAATCTGAAAAATCTTCCCCTTCACCAAAGTCTGCACCGGAATATCCTCCGTTATAACTCTGCTGCTGATACTGTCTTTGCTGCTGCTGGGCTTTTTCGTATTCTTCGCCATGCTTCCAGTTTTCTCCGTACTTGTCATATTTTGATCTGTTTTCCGGATTACTGAGCACTTCATTTGCTTCATTCAGTTCTTTGAATTTTTTTTCTGCTTCTTTGTCTCCGGGATTGAGATCGGGATGATGTTTTCTTGCCTGTTTTCGGTAGGCTTTTTTGATATCATCCTGTGTTGCGCTTTTATCTACGCCTAAAATCTTATAGTAATCTATATAAGCCATAGAAATGAGGTTTACCCAAATTTATGAATTTTAGGTCTGAAAATTGTATAACAGAATGTTAAAAATAAACCTATCTTTGATAAAAAGCACTGCATGAAAGAGGTACTGAAAAACTACTCCGGAATTATATTTTTACTTTTAGGAATCACTATTGGAAGCATCATTGGAATTGTTGCCCCGGGTATTGTGGAATACATTAAACCTTTGGGAGATATTTTTCTGAATCTTCTTTTTGTGAGCGTAGTTCCTTTGGTATTTTTTGCCGTATCCAATTCTATTGCTTCTCTGGAGCAGCAATCTAAATTTGGTAAAATCATTCTTGTGATGGCACTTACCTTTTTATTCTTTATTCTCACGGCAGCAATTTTTACGATTTGTGCAGTATACCTTTTCCCGGTTTCAGGAGTTTCCGGAAGTTCTGAGATGATTACGGAAGCTGCGAATGAGGACAGCTGGGGCAACAGAATTGTAAGCTTCTTTACAGTAGGTGAATTTACTGAACTTTTTTCCAGAAGAAATATGCTGGCCCTTTTGGTGTTTGCATTTCTGACAGGATTTGCGGCCAGAAAAACAGGTGAGCAAGGACAGCCTTTCAGAGTTTTTATTGCTTCAGGATATGAAGTAATGAAAGAACTTCTTCTATTGGTGATGAAACTTGCACCCATTGGTTTAGGTGCCTATTTTGCTTATCAGGTGGCGACTTTGGGACCACAGCTTTTCGGATTTTATGCAAAGCCTCTGGGACTTTATTATATTGCAGGAATTATTTATTTTCTTGTATTCTTTTCTATTTATGCTTTTATGGCCAATGGGCAGAAAGGAGTTAAAAGCTTCTGGACGAATGCGATCTACCCTACTTTAACTGCAATAAGTACCTGCAGCAGTTTTGCAACGATGCCGGCCAATTTACAGGCAGCTTCAAAAATCGGTATTCCAAATTCTATTGCTAACCTGGTTATTCCTATTGGGACTACATTGCATAAAAATGGATCTTCCATGTCTTCTATTATTAAGATTTATGTAGCATTCCTAATCATTGGGAGAGACTTCTTTGATCCTGCCAATCTGCTTTTAGCATTAGGAATTACGGTTTTTGTGAGTATTGTAGCCGGTGGGATTCCTAACGGTGGATATATTGGTGAAATGCTGATGATTTCTGTTTATAAACTCCCTCAGGAAGCTATTCCTGCTGTGATGATCATCGGGACTTTGGTAGATCCTTTGGCGACAGTTCTGAATGCTGTAGGAGATATCGTCGCGGCCATGTTTGTCAACCGGTTTGTGAAGGTCTGACCATAGTTTAACCATTTTTCTTTTAACCCATGAACTCATTTTTCAAAACCATTGGCTTGTATAGCAGCCTGAATCTTGATCTCGATATCAACAGCGCTGAACTCATACAAAGGCTATGGAAAGTAACTTATAAGACCAATACAACCTTTATCTCATTGGAAAGAGACTCTGCAATTCCCACACGGTTTGAATATCGAGGGATGATTGATGCGAACAGTTTTACAATCAAAAGAAGAGAAAGACTCTTTGATATGAACAGAAGTAATCCTGTATTTCATGGAACTATTTCTGATAAAAACGGTAAATCCTCTGTGGTGATAGATTTTTTCCCATCAGGACTTCAGATTTTAAATTGGTTTTTCATTCTTTGCTTTTGCTTAGTGGCAATATTGGTGAATATAAGAGGTGATCAACAGAATTTTATGTTTGCAGCAGTCGCTTTAGTAATTGCTGTTGCTCAGTATTTCATTTTAAAAAGGGGAATTTTAAGGGGTAAATATGAATTTGAAAGAGAGCTGATTTATATTGCTCAAAAACCTTAATATTAATCCTATTCACTACGTTTTACCGGTTCCAGATTTTCGTACTCATCGGGAGTAAAAAGCCTGTAATGAACTTTAAAAGTTTTTCCTAAAGGGGTTTCCAAGGAAAAGCCACCGGGCCCGAAACCGTCTGTAATATCGAGTGTAAAATGTGAATATTTCCAGTATTCGAAAAGATCACGGTCTATCCAGAACTCATGTCCATTAATAGTACCGATCATTGCATCATTCATTCTGGGAAAGAATCCTCCTTTTTCGAAGCATTGCGGCTGAGTACCTTCACAGCATCCTCCTGCCTGATAAAACATGAGAGGACCGTATTGGTCTTCCAGTTTACGGATTATTTCAAGCGCCTGTTCCGTTGCGGAAAGTCTTGATATTTTTGTTTCCATTGTCTTTATTTTAGCTTAATACAAACCTTATATTGATAAAAAATCCCGGTAAAATAAATCTAACCGGGATCCCACAACACATCATCAATTAATTTGAACCGGCAATATCTAAAACGATTCTGCCGTCAATTTGACCTTTTTTCATTTTATCAAAAACATCATTGATATCTTCTAATTTTGCGGAAGTGACTGTAGCTTTTACCAATCCTTCATTGGCAAAATCCAATGCTTCCTGCAAATCTTTTCTTGTTCCTACAATAGAACCTCTGACAGTAATTCTTTTCAGAACTGTTTCAAAAATGGGAAGTTCAAAAGATCCGGGAGGAAGGCCATTGAGAGCAATTGTTCCCTTTCTTCTTAACACATCGATTCCTTGTTTGAAAGCAATAGGTGAAACTGCTGTAATCAATGCTCCGTGCATTCCGCCAACTTCTTTATGTAAATATTCTCCAGGATCTGTGTTTTTTGCATTCACTACAAGGTCTGCTCCTAATTTTTTCGCCAGCTCAAGCTTATCATCTGCAACATCAATGGCTGCTACGTGCATTCCCATTGCTTTTGCATACTGAACAGCTACGTGTCCCAGCCCTCCGATTCCTGAGATGGCAACCCATTCTCCGGGTTTTGTTTCTGTTTCTTTCAATCCTTTATAAACCGTTACTCCGGCACATAATATGGGAGCAATTTCAAGGAAGTTGACATCAGATTTCAAATGTCCTACATATCTTGAATCTGCAATGACATATTCTGCAAATCCTCCATCTACGCTGTAGCCTCCATTTTTCTGTGCTTCACAAAGGGTTTCCCATCCTGTGATACAATAATCGCAGCATCCGCATGCACTGTACAACCACGGAACTCCTACGGCATCTCCTTCTTTTACAAAAGCTTCCGGTCCACAGGCTACTACAATTCCTACTCCTTCATGTCCGGGGATAAGAGGCATCTTGGGTTTTGCAGGCCAGTCGCCATCTACAGCATGCAGGTCTGTATGGCAAACTCCGCAGGCAATTACTTTGACAAGCACTTCATATCTTCCGGGTTCTCTTACAGGTACTTCTTCTATTTTCAGGGGTTGACCGTAGCCCTGAACTACTGCCGCTTTCATTGTTTTTGGAATCATATCTTATTTTTTGGATTGAGTTATTTGGGGTTATTAGTTTTTATCTCCACTTTTAAACAGAGAATTTCTCTGCGTGAGGGATAGGAAGGGCGGCGAGGAACGAGCCGGTGCGGAATGCAATGGAGCACCGAAACGAAGTGCAGCCCTGGATAGCCCGACCGGTTTGCCCTGGACAACGCCAAGGCAAGCGGGCACGTCCTAAATAATATTAAAAGAAACCTAACTTATTCTTGTTATAAGAAATCAGCATGTTTTTGGTTTGACGGTAATGGTCGAGCATCATTTTATGGTTTTCTCTTCCGATTCCCGATTGTTTGTAACCTCCGAAAGGTGCTCCGGCAGGATAAGAGTGATATTGGTTTACCCATACTCTCCCCGCTTCAATCTGGCGTGGAATATTGTACAGCTGGTGAGCATCTCTTGTCCACACTCCTGCCCCAAGTCCGTAAATGGTATCATTAGCAATTTTGACAGCTTCTTCTTCATCTTTGAACGTGGTAAATGCCAGCACCGGACCGAAAATTTCTTCCTGGAAAATTCTCATTCTGTTGTCTCCTTTGAAAATAGTAGGCTGGATGTAGTATCCACCTTCAAGATCGTCTCCCAAGTCGTTTACAGCTCCTCCTACAAGCACTTCTGCTCCTTCTTCTATTCCCAACTGAATGTAAGAGAGAATTTTGTCCTTCTGAATCTGTGAAGCCTGCGCTCCCATCATCACGGTTTTATCCAGCGGATTTCCTACTTTGATAGCTTTTACTCTTTCAATCACTCTTTCGATGAAGGCATCTGCAATACCTTCCTGAACAAGAAGTCTTGAAGGGCATGTACAGATCTCTCCCTGGTTAAGAGCAAAAAGAACTGCTCCTTCTATCGCTTTATCTAAAAATTCATCATCAGCATCCATTACAGAATTGAAGAAAACGTTGGGGGATTTCCCTCCCAATTCAAGGGTTACCGGAATAATATTTTCTGTAGCATACTGCATTACCAGACGTCCTGTAGCGGTAGAGCCGGTAAATGCCGCTTTTGCCACTTTCGGATTGGTCACCAGAGCTCTCCCGAGTTCTGCCCCGAATCCATTGACAATATTAATAACTCCTGCTGGTAAAAGGTCACCAATAAGCTCCATTAAAACCATAATAGAAACAGGGGTACTTTCTGCCGGTTTCAAAACGACACAGTTTCCTGCTGCTAATGCCGGAGCCAGTTTCCAAACTGCCATTAAAATCGGAAAATTCCAAGGGATGATCTGTGCAATTACGCCAAGAGGTTCGTGAACAATCAGAGATACGGTATCTTTGTCCAGTTCGTTATGAGATCCTTCATCAGCACGAATTACGGAAGCGAAATATCTGAAGTGATCAATGGCTAAAGGTAAATCTGCTGCCAGCGTTTCTCTCACGGCTTTTCCGTTATCAATTGTTTCTACTGTTGCCAGATATTCTAAATTCTGTTCTATTCTGTCTGCAATTTTATTCAGGATAATGCTTCTTTCCGTAGATGAAGTATTCTTCCATGTCTGAAATGCTTTTTCTGCGGCATTTACAGCCAATTCCAAATCCTCCTTGGAAGAATGAGCAACCTGTGTGAATTTTTTTCCGTCTACCGGAGAAACTACATCAAAATATTGTCCTTTAACAGGCGGAGTGAATTTTCCATCAATATAGTTATCATATCTGCTTTTAAACTCTGGACGCTGTAAAAGCGTTGTTGATTTTGGTTCTGTAATAGTGCTCATATTAGTATTGTTTTTATTTTTCGATATTGCCAAATTACACTGAGAAGCCAAAAAGAGTATAGCACAATCGTATAAAAAAAGTGTAAAATAGTGCAGAGGGTTCAATTTTAGTATTTTATTAACAGCAACGTACTCTCAAATTTTCTATATTTGAGTTACTTCCGATCCAAAAAATTTTAGAAATGAATAACAATAGTAAGATATTATTAAATACTCCTGAATTACATAAGGAAAACCAACTATTGAGTCTTGTTGAAAACCAGACGAAATTCAATCTAAACAATTGTGAATTTAGTATTTATGAGACCCATAAGGCTGCTTTTGACGTAAAACTTCATTTTGACAATATTGCATTTACGGCCATGCTTAGAGGTAAAAAACATATGAAACTGGATAAAAAGACCAATTATTTTGATTATTATCCGGGAGAAAGCATCCTTGTTGCTCCGGGAGAAACGATGGTGATTGATTTTCCTGAAGCGGATGAAACCCCTACGCAATGTATTTCTTTAAGCCTTAATCCGGATTTTATTGAGGATTCTCTCAATTACCTCAACTATCATCTTCCTAAGGTGGATGAAACTTCACAATGGAACATTCAGCTGGATGAGTATTTTCTGTTCAATAATAAAGCGCTTGCTTCTGCGACCAATAATATTATGAGAATTGCCATGGATGATAATTCTCAAAAAGATATTATGGCAGATTTTGCATTGAAAGAACTTCTGATCAGATTAATGCAGACCCAGGCAAGAAGCATGGTAGAAAAGAATATCGTTAAGAATAAATCGAGAATAGGCTTTGTAGTGGATTATATTAAAAGAAATCTGCATCAGAAATTATCTATTGACAGCATCGCCAAACTGGCTTATGTAAGCAAGTCGAATTTCTTTAAAATGTTCAAAGATGAACTGGGAACTTCCCCGAATGATTTTATTCTACAGGAAAGGATTAGCAAAGCGAAAGAACTTCTTGCCAGCCAGATCAGCATTAAGGAAACCGCTTTTCAGACAGGTTTTTCGGACACCAATTATTTTTCAAGAGTATTTAAGCAGCTGGAGGGCGTAACTCCTAAAAGTTATCAGGACAGAACATTCCTACGATAATTTCACAAAAAAAAGAGCCCCGTTACCGGGACTCTTCTTAAAAATATATTAAAATTAAATCTTAATATTTGTCATTCTGCTTAACGTTCGGGTTAGCAGAGATTTCTCTGATTGGAATAGGTAATGTATATCTGTAATCACCATTCGGAAGATTTTTCACATCGATAATATCATCCGTAGGGTTTCTGTCCATAGATACATTAGCTGCTACAGCAAGTCTCTTAAGGTCGATGAAACGGTGCCCTTCAAGTGCTAATTCCACTCTACGCTCTTTCAAGATATCTGCATAAGCGAATTGTGCAGATGCATAAGTAGGCGTTGTAGCTGCTCCCTGGAAGTTTCTAGCTACTCTCACCTGCTGAATTCTATCGTGAGCTGCTGTAAGATTTCCTGCCGCTACTTCAGCTTCTGCTATGATGAAGTACATTTCTGACAATCTGAAAACTTTTACGTCATTTCTTGTCGCTGTACTTGTTTTACCAGGATATTTGTCAATAACCAATCCGTCAGTTCTGGTATTTCCTCCTGTTGCAGCTGCATAATTTGAATTTGGTTTTGATGAAGGATCTACGTAAGCATATTTTCTAATATCTCCCGGAGTATTTTTAAATAGGTTATATAGGTTTCTTCCCCAGAACCACATTGGTGCTCCACTAAGGTTAGACTGGTTGGTATTCCATTTTCCTCCAATAGCAGCACCTGCTCCTAAAGGAAGTCTGTTTAGAGAGAAAATAGATTCTCCGTTCTCAGTATCTGCCCACATTCTTCTGTATGGGTTGAAAGAACCTCCTGCAATACCATTTCCACTTTTCTCATCAATTCCTCCATAGAATGCAATATTCCACTTGTCTGTAGTAGGTTCAGTAAAAGCTCCGGATTGGAATACAGAACCATCAGCTTCAGTAACTGGTACTGCCGCATTGTTACCCGTGATTGGAGTTGCAATTGTAAGAGAAAGACCAGATCCGTTGATTACTGATTCTGCATTTTGCTTAGCCAGTGCCATTTCACCTCTGTAAAGGTTAAAACGAGCAGCAACAGCGTTTACAAAATTCTTATCTACCTTATATCTTCTTGGAGTTGTAGCGTTTTCTAAGATTCCTCTTGCATAGTCTAAATCAGCATTGATGAAATCATATACATCCTGATTTTTTGCTCTTGGCAATTGTGCTTCAGTAGAAGGAACATCTTTTAAAAGGATAACTCCTAAAGCATTAGGGTTTTTCATATCACTAGAGAAATAAGCCTCTAACTGTACATAACAATATGCTCTGATAGCTCTTGCTTGTGCAAGGATTGCATTGTATGTATTTTTCTCTTCTGCAGAAGCAGGGGTAATATTTTTCGCTCCTTCAAGAAGTCTGTTGACTCTGTTGATTACTCTATAGTTATTCAACCAGATTCCGTCACTCGCAACAGTACCTACTGTTCCTCCTGTAATAACAGCGCTGGATGGATCAAGGAAATGTCTGTGCAGCGTATATTCCTGTCCTCCACTACCAGATCCTGGTTTTACTTCGTCTGTAAAAACAGCTGTGAAATAGATCTCGTCAATTGGGTCTAACTGAGCGTATACAGATCCATTCAAAATATCATTAAGATTAGCTACACTTGTATACAGGTCTTGTCCTTCTAATTGTCCTGCCTGTTTTATATCTAGTGCATCCTGACAGCTGTTCAGCGTAAATGCTGCAGATGATAGGGTTGCTACAACTAATATTGTGTTTATAATTCTTTTCATAATTCTTCTCTATTAAAAATCAACATTTAAACCTACAGATACGGTTTTTGGGTTAGGGTAAACATTTAGTGAATACGAAGTAATCGGCTCCGGATCAAATCCTTTCCAATCTGTCCATGTATAAAGGTTTTCTGCCTGAACAAATACTTTGATTCCTTTTACCGGCAGTTTACCTAACTGACTTTTGCTGAAGTTATATCCTATAGAGATATTCTTAAGTCTGATAAAATCTGATCTGTGTAAGAATCTGTCTGAAGAACCTAAGCTAAGGTTGCTCGCTTTTAATGCAGGTACATCAGTATCTCTGTTATCAGGAGTCCAAGCGTTCAATAAATCTGCTGAAAGGTTTCTTGTTCCAGCTGCACTTGGATCCATAATCCATGACTGTAAGTTATCATAGATCCATCCTCCTTGTTGGAAAGAGAATAACGTATCAAGGAACCAGCCTTTGTGTTGTAAGTTGAATCCGAAACCTCCTGTAAACTTAGCATATCTTGATTTTCCTGTCAATACTCTGTCTGCAGATGTCGGAGCCTCAGTGATGTTTCCGTTTTTATCTAAAAACTGTAAGTTTCCGTTATCACGGTTTACACCAACGTATGAATATAGCTGATACTGACCAGCAGGTCCTCCGATAGCATTTACAACATCTCCTGCAAGATTTTCGCTGTTCATAGAAACAATCTTGTTAGAGTTGTATGCACCGTTAACGAATACAGAGAATCTTGTATTTTCGTTTCTGATCACGTTGTACTTGATCATCCCTTCAATACCTTTGTTATCAAGAACTCCATCATTACCTCTGATTGAGTAATACCCCGTAACTGATGATTTTTGAAGGTCATTGAACATTCTTGATGTTCTTTTCTGATAGTAATCAACACTACCTTCAACCAATCCTTTATAATTGAAATCCAATCCGATGTTGCTTTGTTTTACCTGCTCCCACTCTAAGTAAGGATTTGATAAGTTAACAAAGTTATATCCTAATAAATTCTGGTATCCTGAGAAACCGTTATAAAGATCAAGGAAGTTGTTTGGAAGAAGCGCTAATGGGTTTTGGTTATCACTAGCAATTCCTAAGTTCTGGTTACCTGTAGTACCGATTGAAGCTCTCAACTTAAGTAATCTGAATCCGGAATTAGCCATGAATTCTTCTTTGTCAATATTCCATCTTGCTGCTACTGACCAGAAAGTCTCCCATCTGTTGGTAGGAAGGAAACGGTAAGAACCATCTCTTCTTACAACTCCACTTACTCCATATTTATCTTTGTAATCGTAGTCTGCTGTTGCAAAGTAAGCTAATGTACCAGCAGTTACTTTTGTAGCACTGTTAGAAGGTCTGTAGATGTTGGGTGTATCCGGGTTAAATGGAATATAACCAGTTCCTGCACCGAATTCCCATTGTAATGGGTTCAGACCATTTTGTCTTTGGCTTGTTGAGCTTACGTGCGCTTTGATATAATCTAAATAAGCACCAGCACTAATTGTGTGATCTCCAAAAGATTTGTTGAATGAAATATTCGTAATACTGTTGAAAGTAAGATCTCTTGTTGTTGAGAAGTCTTCGAATCCTCCATATGTAGATCCATCTCCTTTAGCTACACTGATTGCAAGGTATCCTAGTGGTGATCTTGCGAAGTTTCTTTCGTATTGCTTATATTCAATACCTGTTCTGTTTCCAACGCTTAAATAATCTGTAATTTTATAGTTTACGTTCGCATTGGCAGAGATACTTAATTCTGTAAATCTGTTTCTGATTCCTCCATTGATGTTATCCTGAAGAATCCAGTGTCTGTTGTTAGTTGCATCTCCTTTAATAGCGTTATACAACTCTTGTCCATTTGCATATGGAGAAGGTGCTGCATATGGTAATGAAAGAACACCTCCGAATAAAGGATTCTGAAGGGTATTATTGGAAATACCTGTATTCGTTTCATCATCCAGCTGGTTTCTTCTGGAATATCCTAACCCCATAATAGCCCCGAAAGTTAATTTTCCGTCTTTAGACTTACCATTAAGGTTATTTCTCATCGTAAATCTCTTGAAGTCTGTAGATCTTACAGTACCTTCACTATCAAGATATCCTAGAGATAAGAAGTTATTGATGTTTTCCCCACCACCTGTAATTGAAAGGTTGTGCTGCTGAGAAATACCGATACGGGTAAATTGTTTACTCCAGTCTGTATTAGTACCCCAGTTATTGATCTGATCCTGAGATAAAGTATTACCTTTAGCAGTTCCTAAAGTCTTTTGAAGCTGTAAAAGCTGTCTACCGTCTGACATGTTATAATCAGAAGTAGGTAATTTACTGAACGAAGTTAATGCATCATAAGATACTTTCAGTCCAGAGTTGAATTTTCCTCCTTTAGTCGTAATTACTACAACTCCATTCGCAGCTCTGTTACCATAGATAGCAGTTGCCTGAGCATCTTTCAGGATACTGAACGTATCAATGTCATAAGAGTTCAGGTTTCTGAACTGAGAACCGGAAGTAATTACTCCATCCACAACATACAAAGGATCTGTAGAACCGTTAAGGGAACTCGCACCTCTGATCAAAATGTTGAATTTTCCAGAACCTGGAGATCCAGATGCTGAATTCACTACTATCCCGGGAGCAGTACCCTGAATCGAGTTCAGTACCGAGATATTAGGTCTGTTTTCTAAGGTTTCAGCACCAACAGTAACCGAAGATGTAGTGGTTTTCGCTTTAGTAGCAGTCTTGCTATAACCTAAAACAACAACTTCCTCCAGTTTTGTCTCTTTGTCCTTACTGTTCTTAGAGTCCTTTTCCTGAGCTAATACAGTCTGTCCTGTAAAAAACAGAACACCGACTGTCAAAACGCTTAATTTCACATTCATATTAACAGATTTTAATATATTCAAGGGACAAATATGTCGATAAATATCTATACCATCAATTCATTAAACGCTGAAAACAGGCTTCCAGAAAGGAGAGATTCACATCCATACTTAAAAAATGATGTAGAATCATTTTAATTATATTTAAAAAATTAACGAAAAATAAGCCAAATTAAACATTAACGGAATTTTAATAAATTTTAAAATTAAAATTCACTTACACTTATTTAACATATTTAATTAAAAAAATTAACCAATAATTATATTTTAAATGAAATAAATAAACAAATCAAATTTTTAATTTTGATGAAAATGAAGAAAAAACCGATAAATTATCTTAAATTTTATTTAAAAAATACACTTTAAAAGCCGGCGACCCCCTATTTTAAGATAGTCCATTAAAATTAAATTTAAAAAACAGTTAATATACTATATTTATAATTCGATTAATACCGGCAAAATTTCTACCCCTATTCACTGTATTTTTTTAACTATTTTGTCATTTAATTTAAAAATAACTCAACTGTAAAATGATAGAATCTGAGACCGTTTTTAACGTTCATAAAAAAGTAAAGCACCCCGTAAATATGGGATGCTTTATATTTTACATTTAAAATAGTTTTACTATTGATAACTGTAATATCTGGCTCCAATCAAAACCGGATTTTCAGCTTCCACGGAAACAAGCCCAAAGCCTTTATATGGGTTGTTTACAGATTCTTTCAGCTGCTTTCTGTGAAGCTTTTCATAGGTTTCAAAGTTTACTGCAGTTCTTTGGTTTAAGCTTTCAAATAAATTCCATTTTTCAACTACTTTTTTCCAGTTTTCAGAAATTTTTCCGGCAAACACCTTTGATTTAGATCCGCTTCCATAGCCCACAAAACCTATTTCTTTTCCGGAAAGGTCTTCATTTTCGTTAAAAGATGTTTGTAATGCAGAAAGAAAAGCCATAAAAATAGAAGCAGTGTACATATTCCCTATCTCGGATGAAGCTCTCTGTGTCTTTTCTATTTTATCGTTAATTAATTTCAGATAATTTTCTGATTTCGCAACAGCTTTCTGTTCATCTGCTGTTTCATAGGAAAAACCATTCTCAATACTGTAAATTTCTGTAAAAACTCTTTTTCCATGGAAGGCATATGGAAGATGGAAAATAATATACTTCCAGTTTTCATAAGGCTTTTCCTGTCCGGTTATTTCTTTATAATGATAATAAGCTTCTTTTATCCTATCCTGATAACACTGGTTAGAATATTGTCCATCAAAAACAGGTTCATCTGTAAAAATTTCAATTTTTTCAGGATAATTTTCCGGAGCTCCTTCCAAATCTTCTTTAAGGTAAGTTCTTCTAGGTTTAAAAAAATCAAAGACACTTTCTGAAGCAACACCCCAGTTATTTTCAATTTCAAGAAGATCCGGTTTTGATGAAACCAAAAGAGCCACAGCTCCACCTCCCTGTGTATATTCTCCTGAAGAAGCTAATTCATATTTTGCATAATCACTGGCAATCACTACTGCTTTTTTATCAGGATTCACTCTTACAAAGTCCAGAGCGTTATGTAACGCATCCACTCCTCCTACACAGGCAAAAGTCATATCCAGTACATCGCAGTTTTTGAAAGACCTTGCTCCAAATTCCTCTTCCAACACCTTTTCCACCATCTGTACAGCATAGGAAGCGGTAGGTTTTGCTGCATCCACAGCACTTTCTGTTCCCAGATATACTCTTGCTATTTCCTTAGGATTGATATCGTAATCTTTTATAAGCTTCAGTAATGCTTCTGCCGCAAAAGTGGCAGCGTCTTCGTGAACATCAGCAAGTCCCATTTTATGAAGACCTAATCCTTTTTCCAATTTTGCCGGTTCTATTCCTCTTTTTTCTGCTAAATCCTTAATCTCCAAATATAAACCAGGCACATAATAGCCCGCTGCTTCAATTCCAAAACTCATAATTGTCTAAATTTTAAACGAATTTATGAAAGATAACGTAAAAAACGGTGGTAAAAAATGCTGATTTTTGTAATATCATTAAAAACCAATGTATTTTAAAAATATATTATGACAATTTCTTTTCATTTAGAGGTAAAAAGAAAGCCGGCAAATCTGCCGGCTTTGTCTGCTTATTTATAGTTTTCAATTGCTTTATTGAGGGCATCAATCTGCTTGTTGATACTTGCAGCATTTTGTGGATTCTGTTTCAGCAGTTCCATTTTTTTGCTCAAGCCGTCTTTCAGTATCTGAACCATCATCATTTTAGCCTGTGGATTGTCACCCATCTGATTTTTGGCATATCCTGCTATTTTTGTGATGCTTTCTGTTGCTTTCAGGTTATCAGAAGTCATAATCCAGTTGAAACCATCTTCTGCTGCTTTTCCTAATTCCGGATTCTGGAATTTAATAAACGGATAGAAAGTGGCAAGAGGCGCAATATTTTCTATCTGGGATGTGATTTTATTTTTCACAATAATTGGAAGCAACTGTGCCTGTAATGCATCGGACGCTCCTTTCATATCAATTTTATCGGCCAGATTATTGGCTCTTGACGGATCAATGGAAAGAAGTGCACCCATTGAACTACCTCTTACTGCATTGGAAACAGCACTTACTCCTTTTTCAAATAATGGAAGGTATTTTTTATCTTTTGTCTTTCCTAAAGCGGCAATAGCAGCAGCCTGAGTTAATGTTTTAGGGTCATTGGATGCCAGTTTCTCAACTTCAGCGCCCAGAGTCTTCATTTGTTCAGGGTTGGTAAGATCTATTAAATCTAAAGCTTTTATTCTCACTCTGAAAAAAGGATCTTTTAATGCAGCAGCCAATAATTTTATTGCAGCAGGGCTTTTTCCTTCCTGATCTTTGATGCCGTTTAAGGCCAGATATCTGCTTTTAAACTCTTTAGAATTTGTAAACTGAATCAGATTCTGTTCCGGAGTTTGGGTATCTGTGATTTCTGCCAATAAAACCCCGTCAGCATTGATATTAACCAGATCCGGAGTCTTAGAAACATCAAAACTAAATGTATTTTTTGCATCCGCATTTACCCAGACATTGTATCTTTTGGGTTTACCATTGTCATAGACATCTATAGCCAGAGGAAATTCAAATGGTTTTTCCTGAGTTTGATTAATGATTACCGTCACCTGTTTTTTCACAGGTTCAAATGTAAATGAGGAATTTATTTTCGGGTTTCCACTTCCGAAATACCATTGATTAAAGAACCAGTTTAAGTCTTTACCGGATACTTTTTCAAAAGATAATCTTAGTTGGTGTGCTTCTGCATTCTGATATTCGTTGGTTTTCAGATAATTGTTCATTCCGGCAAAGAAAGCATCGTCTCCGAGGTAGTTTCTCAGCATATTTAAAATTCCGCCTCCTTTCTGATAGGTTACCAGGTCAAAAACATCTTCTCGGGATTCATAATTGAATCTCACCAGATTTTTATTAAAATCGGATGGATTGTGAATATACTGATTCACGTCTGTCATCAGATGGTAATCTGCCTGATCTTTTCCATATTTATATTCATTCCAAAGGTATTCGGAATAATTGGCAAAAGATTCGTTAACGGTAAGATTACTCCAGCTTTCTGCAGTCACCAGATCTCCAAACCAATGGTGAAAAAGTTCATGGGCAATCGTATCTTCCCATGTATTTTCATCAATAAGCTGTCCCGGTTTCTGAAGGATATCACTTCCATGAAGGGTAGCTGTGGTATTTTCCATCGCTCCGCTCACATAATCTCTTCCGGAAATCTGAGCATATTTTGCCCATGGATAATCATAGTTCAATTTTTTAGAGAAAAAGTCAATCATTTCCGGAGTATTTCCGTAGATCTGCTTCGCGTAAGGCTCAAATTCTTTTTCAATATAATAATCAACCGGAACATTTTTCCATTTGTCTTTTACAATAGCATATTCTCCTACTCCCATAAAGAAAAGATAAGTAGAGTGTCTCTTATCCATCACCCAATGATCGGTTCTAAGTCCATTGGATTCTTTTTGGGATTCTTTTAGAATACCATTGGAAAGGGTTACATATTTATCAGGAACCGTCATATAAATTTCCTGTGTTGTCTTTTGATTGGGTTTATCAATCGTCGGAAACCATGCGGAAGAAGATTCTGTTTCTCCCTGTGTCCAGATTTGTGTTGGTTTGCCCGGGTCTGTTCCCTGGGCATTGATAAAATAGAGCCCTTTTGCATCATTGATAGCCATACTTCCCTGCTGCTTCACTTCATTGGGGCGGGAGGTATATTTGATATAGACTGTATAATCCTGATTTTTCTGGTATGTTTTATCCAGACTTATTTTCAGAACATCATTTTTGTAATCGTATTTTAAAGGAGTTTTTTTACCGTTATTATCAAGAGCTACTTCATGAATCAGCATTCCTTTTGCATCCAGTGTAAGTTCGTTTGCAGCATAAAAATAAGGTGAGGCAGTAAGCCATTCTTCCCCATTCATCTGTTCTTTCTGATAATCGAAATTTACTTTTAGCTTTGTGTGTTTAAGTTCTGTTACTTTAGTGGGAGTAGCTCTGTATACTTTTTCCCTTCCTGAAGTTTCAGTTTGTGCTGATACATTTGCGGAAAATAAAATCCCGAGTATAGCAATTGACAAAATGGCCTTTCTCATTGGTCTACTTTATTATTTTTTAGAATTATTTTTTGATGATGATGTCGAAAATATCATTGACTAAAGTTTCATAGTCACCCGTTTTAAGCTGTTCCTTTGTTTTGGCAAAGGCTTTTTTCAGTTCACTTTCCGGATTTTCGTCATCAATGATTTCTGCTGACGCAACTCCTTTCAATTGAAGTACTGCATTTTTCAGGGCTTCAATGTCTGCATTTTCTTCTATATTAATTTTTAAATACTTCATAATTTTTTTAGCATTTGAAATTAGTTTACAATTATACTACCTATCTCCTTTCAAAGATTGAATACCAGAGTTGTTCTTTCAAATGTAAGAAACAATTACTAAAAGGAAGCTTGATTAGGCTTTTATATCAAGATTTTTGTGGTACTGATTATTTTGTAAGAATCATTTTCCCGTTTTTGTAAAGAAATTTCACCTTACAATCGGGATTATCATATATGTTATCTACCCGAATCCGGAGAGGGTCAATGCCATTCATCCTGCACAATTGAGGGCTTTCCCAAGCTTTGTAGAAAATAGGTTCTCTTAGAGTAAAATCAGGATTGGATTTAAGCTCTTCAGACATCCCATATTCAAGGCAGATTACGCCGCTTTCAATATGATTTTCTTTGAGCGCAGTGTTCAATTTACCAAATAATTCATTATTAAACTTAGTGGCATAGATCCATGAATCTTTTACGCTGATATTGGTAATAATAAATAAAAACGCTATTGCTGATAGAAAAATACGGATTGTTTTCTGCTGTAATTTCAGTTGTACAGACAACCAGATTACACCTGAAATAATAAACAGGGTATAAAAAAGCCTTATAGCTCCCAGATTTCGGTTTTCAAATCCGAAAAGTGTAGGAATATAGGAAGAGAGAAGAAAAATACTCAGCCCCAGCAGTATGGAAATCAAAGAAAAGATACATAATTTTTTGAAATTATGTGATTTATTTTTAAAGTCGAAATTATAGAATACTTTATAGACTACAAAAGGTATGATTACCGAAATGATTAATTCTAAAACATTCATTTTTCTTAAATGCAATACTCCTTTATAAATACCAACAAAGAAGTCATAGAAAAACATTTTTAAGGAAAGAACGATCACAAACATCACTCTTTTAATCTCAAATACTTTATTGACATTATCTCTTTGATAGGAGTGTTCAAATATATTAGGCTGGATAACTTTTCTAAAGATCACAATTGCGCCCAATGTAAGTACTGCAAATAGAATTCTTTTTCTATTTTCTTTAATCATGAAAAGATTGATCAGTATTAAAGGTAAAAATATTTCATAACTCAGCACTGAAGCTATAAAGCAAATAGAACTGACTACAATACATTTCCGGACGTACGCAAAATAAATGCTTAAAGAGAAGAAAATAGTGGCCAGGTTTGAATTCAGCATGAGGGAGGAAAACTGAATACTTGTACCTATTATAGAGATTGAGTATAACAGAATAATCAGGCTGGCCAGTTCTTTGGAGAATATATTTTTAGCGACCCAATACAGCACTGCTAATGAAAGTGGAAAAAAGAGAAGTCCTAAAAAATATAAAGATTCATTATTTTTTACCAGATAGAACAGAGTTCCCGTCACCAGTCCCGAGACAGGTCTTGCTGCCATGGTTACAGAATCCAGAAAGGAATAAATATAACTGAAATAGGACCCTGAAACAGTTTTTAATTCATATACCCTTGCCAGATCATCTGTGAGTAGTACTTTTTCTTTAAAAACAGACAGGCAGATATAAAGGCTGTGAACAATAATCAAGATATTCAATAATATCTGATAATTATTTCTTTTTTCTTTCATAAGTGTTCCAATTACATTGGTTTTTTAACAATTCCAAAAGTAATAGAAATATCAGAATAAAAAAAATATTAGAAAAAATACTAGATTGCTACAGGAGCTTTAATCCCTGGATGTGGATCATAGTTTTCTAATGTGAAGTCTTCAAAATCAAAATCAAAGATGTTTTTAACGTCTGGATTCAGCTTCATAGCAGGAAGTGACTTAGGTTCTCTTCCAAGCTGTCTGTTCACCTGCTCAAAGTGATTATTGTAAATATGAACATCACCAAAACTGTGAACATAATCCCCTACTTCCAGATCACAAACCTGTGCTACCATCATCAACAGCAAAGCATAGCTTGCAATATTAAACGGTACTCCAAGGAATACGTCTGCACTTCTCTGATACAGCTGCAAAGAAAGTTTACCATCTGCTACATAAAACTGAAACAAAGCGTGGCAAGGCGCCAAAGCCATGTTCGGAATTTCTGCAACATTCCATGCTGATACAATCAGTCTTCTGGAATCAGGGTTCTTTTTAATCTGGTCAATTACTTCTGTGATCTGATCAACCACTTTTCCGTCTGCTCCACTCCAGCTTCTCCACTGTGCTCCATATACCGGTCCCAGATCTCCATTTTCATCTGCCCATTCATCCCAGATGCTTACTCCGTTATCTTTAAGATATTTGATATTGGTTTCTCCTTTCAGGAACCAAAGCAACTCATAAATAATGGATTTTAAATGCACTTTTTTTGTGGTTACCAAAGGAAATCCTTTAGACAGATCATATCTCAGCTGATATCCGAATACACTTCTTGTTCCAGTGCCTGTTCTGTCGGTTTTATCAGTTCCGTTGTCTAAAATATGCTGTAAAAGGTCCAGGTAGTTTTGCATTTTGAATGAGATTTTAAGTTCCAAATTTAGTAAAAACCAACAAAAAAAGCACTCACTTTTATGAATGCTTTTTATAGGGGTTATGTCTATTTTCTATTAAACAACTGTATATCTGTAATCTAACAGAATTAATTTTACCATATATTTTCAATGGTCTGATGAATGGTATTCACCGTAAATGTTTCTCCTGCTTTTTTGCCATACATCACTTTTACCAAAGGTGACTCTGCCGAAACCGTCATGATTTTCTGTTTCTCAAAAACAATTTCTCCCATGGAGACAGCGATATAAAACAATCCTCTATCAGTTTTTACCAATGCGCCATTCTGAACTTTTTCTGAAGGATCAGATGTTATTTTCTGCAAAACTGCCTGCTGATTCAATACTTCATTAAGCTGCCTTTGAAGATTATTAATTTCCTGCTGAAGCATTTCTCTGCCCGTTTCATATTTGTCACCCATTGAGCTTTTCGTATCGTTGTTGGAAGCTCGTGTTTCTGCGATAAGGATTTCAAAATACTGGATTTTGTCGGCAGCTTTTGCTTTAATAATATTGATTATTTCCTGTTTGTTCATTGCAATGGTCGTTGTTTTATGATGAATGGTAAAAACCACCCCGTCAAAATCTATGATTTTGACACCCCTCCGGAGGAGGGGAATTGAGTACCTTTAAAGACTTTTCATTAAGATTTTACAGTTTAAGCCAGTAATTCAGAGGCTATATTGTTTATTTTTCAAATACGGCATAATCAGAAACCTTGAAACTGAAGTCTTTTCCATTGCTGAAATCTCTTTTGGTTTTATCAAAAACATTTCTGAATGTTCCTGATACATGTTCGTCTTCAATTGAAAAATTGACAGGTTCTTTTGACATATTTAAAACAACCAATACTTCATCTTTTCCGTTTTTTCTTACAAAGGCCAGAATCTTATCATTGGCTGTGGTATTGAGAAGATATGTAGTCACATTAGGATCACCGCCTCTTAAAACCGGGTTGGAAGCTTTTAAATCCAATAATGTTTTATAGAAACCGGCTGTCTGATAAGTATTCGTCCATTTGATAACGTCTTTCTCGAAAAACTCCAGTCTTTTCATATTTGGGAGCTCCTGACCTGAATATAATAACGGTACACCGTTCCATGTTGCGGAGAATACTGCCATAGGTTTTGTAATGACTCCATATTTTTCATATTCAGTTCCGTTCCATGAGTTTTCATCATGGTTTGCTGTAAACCATGCTCTCATTGAAGCATCTCCGATATTGGAATATTGTCTCAGAAGATCCTTCAATTCCTGAAGAGGTTCATTTTTTTTGTAATAATCTGCAGACTTGTGCATCCATTTCCATGAATAGCTGGCATCGAAAACTTTTCCATACTCCGGACTTTCCAATTCATCGAATTCTCCCAGCCAGAAAAGAGGTTTCACTTTTTCTACTTCAGGACGTGCCTGCTGCCAGAAATCTACTTCTACCCATGAAGCAAGATCACATCGGAAACCATCAATATTGGTTTCCTGTACCCAGTATTTCATGGCATCTATCATGGCCAGACGCATTTCCGGATTTTTATAATCCAATTCTATAATATCATCCATTCCGGAAGCAATATGAAATTTACCATCCGGATCTTTCAGATAAAATTCGGGATGTGTTTTTGTCCACACATGATCCCAGCCTGTGTGATTGGCCACCCAGTCTATGATTACTTTAAATCCTAATCTGTGGGCTTCATTCACCATATCTTTAAAATCCTGCAGGGTGCCGAATTCGGGGTTAATGGAAGTATAATCTGCAGCTGCATAAGGGCTGCCCATACTTCCTTTTTTATTCTGCTGTGCAATTGGGGTAATAGGCATAAACCAGAGTGTTTTTACTCCCATAGATTTCAGGCGGGGCATTTCTTTTGCAAATGCTTTGAAAGTTCCTTCCTGAGTATATTGTCTTATGTTTACTTCGTAGATATTTGTGTTATGTTTCCAATCTTTTGGCAGTTCTGTCATCTTCCTTGTATTTTTTTGAGTGGTACAGGAAACAATTCCCAGACCAATTACAGCTAATAAAATTAATTTTTTCATCAATCTATTTTTAGCAAAAGTAAGAATTGTTTTTTGGGTGGAAAGGGGAAATGACAAAATCAGTTTATTTATAAATTCTCTTTTTGCTATTTTATCTTTTCACTATAAAAAAAGCCCCGGATCAAAATCCAGGGCTGATATATTTTGTTGACTATCTTTCGTCATCATTGTCATCTTCATCATCAAAGACATCGTCATTGTAGTCTTCTTCTTCCTCATCATCAAAGCTGTCATCGTCTTCATCTGAGAAATTTCCTCCTGCTCCAAAATCATCATCAAAACCAAACTCGTCATCTGCCAAAGGCATTGCTGATTTCTTTTTAGATCCTCCGGCACTTCCGTTTTTGCTAGGTGCTTTCAATGGAACGTTTCCAAATCTGTATACTGTGATAGGATAATTAACTCCTTTTGTTTCTTCAATTACTTCTACAAGCTCACAGAAAAACTCCCAAAGATCAAGAAGTCCGTACTGGAACTGTGCTTTGTCGCCTACATTTGCAAAAGCTTCATCAATGTAAACATCTGACATAATCTCACCATCACCATCATCACTCATATCTTCTAATGGGACACTTTTTACGATTGTTCCGTCATCTTCTAACAGATTAAAAGTAGAAAGCTCATCTCCCTGCAGACTGAATGCACTTTTAATTCCTAAATGTAAGTTCCATAACGTTTGTTTTCCCTTAACTTCGATATCACGGAAAATATCCTCTTTCGCATCTAATATTACGCGGATTTTGTAAACCATATCAGTTTCTTAAATTACTTTTTTGCCTTTATAATTATGATAAATCTCTGTTGCAAATATATAATAAATGACATGTGACAAAAAAATATTTCAGGATTTTTTAAAATATTTTTTTTTCTTACATTTTGCCGGAATTATTTACTTTTTTCAAGCATAAAACTGAACTTTGTCCCTTCAAGGTAGACACTTTCTACGGTAATATTTTCGTTATGTGCTTCAAGGATGTGTTTTACGATGGCCAATCCGAGCCCGGAACCGCCTTCTCTCCTGCTTCTGCTGGTTTCTACACGGTAAAATCTTTCAAAGATTCTTGGAAGAATTTCAGATTTGATTCCCATTCCGTTGTCTATAACTTCTATCAGTACCTTATTTTTCAGGACACTGGTTTTTACGATTACTTTTGCTTCCTGTCTGTTGGCATAATGAATCGCATTAGAAATAAGATTAATAAAAACCTGGGAAATCTTTTGTTTATCAGCCTCCACAAAGATCTGCGGATGAAGGGTCTGAATCTGTAATGTTGTATTTCGTTTTTCAGCTTCAAGATCAAGAAGGTCAAAAATCTCTTTGATCAGAAGGTTGACATCAAATTTTGAAACGGTAAGATTAATTTCGCCGGCTTCCAGCCTGTTGATCATATCCAGATCTTTCACGATAGCGATCAGTCTTTCTACAGATATATCTATCCTCTCCAGGTATTTATCTCTGATGGTAAGGTTGTCTACTCCACCGTCTCTAAGAGTTTCTACATATCCCTGGATAGAAAACAGAGGGGTTTTCAGCTCATGGGATACATTTCCGATGTATTCTTTACGGTAGCTTTCCATCTCTTTCATCATATCAATTTCTGATACCTGCTGCTGATTGAGATCTGAAAATCTTTCTCCTAATTCTTTGATGGTTATATTTTCGTCATGATTCTGCACTATTTCCTGCGGAAGAAACCCGGAAAGGCCTTTAACCTGTTTTCTGCTGTAGTAATTGAAAAGGAGTTCCAATACCACACAGTTGATCATAAAGATCAGGACAATACAGATGAAAAGACCCGTTTTAAACAAAGGGGTCTCATAATAGATATCTTTCAGTGAGTCGAATACGACTACTAAAAGGAACATTACCAGTGTCAGCAGACAGGAGGCAACGAGGGTAAGTCTGTAAAATTTCAATTTTACAACGTTTTAATGATTGAACGTAAAGTTAAGATTTTTAGCGAATTAAACGATCAGTTTGTATCCAATCCCTTTTAATGTCTGAATCGTATTGATTCCTAATTTTTCTCTAAGCCTTCTAATGTGAACATCAATAGTTCTCTCTCCTACAATCACATCATTACCCCAAACTTTTTCCAGAATTTCTTCTCTCTTGAAAACTTTTTCAGTATTGGAAGCCAAAAGGTAAAGCAAATCAAATTCTTTTTTGGGAAGAAGAAATTGCTGTCCGCTTTTGGAAACTCTGAAATTATCTTTGTCGATAACAAGGTCTCCGATTTCGATTAGTTTTGCATTATCAGACACCTGAGAAGTCAGCTGTAATAATGCATTTACTTTAGAGATAAGGATTTTCGGTTTGATCAGTTTTACGATGTAATCATTGGCACCCGCCTGAAAACCTGCTAACTGAGAAAATTCTTCGCTTCTTGCAGAAAGGAACACAATAAGTGTTTTTTGAAGTTCTTTCACTTTACGAAGTTCCTGACAGGTTTCTATACCATCTTTTTCAGGCATCATGACATCTAATAAGATAAGGTCCGGAACAATTTCCTTTGCTTTTTCTATACCTTCGTTACCGTTGGTAGCTGTATAGATATCATACCCTTCCTTTTCCAAATTGTAAGACAGAATCTCTAAAATGTCCAGTTCATCGTCTATTAAAAGAATTTTTTTGCTCATCTTCTAGTTTAAGAATTCCCACAAAATTAATTATTTCAATTGATTTTATCTATTCGCCAAATGTTAACTAATTATTAAAAAACTACATTTTAACCTAAAATTATAAAATCAATAAAAAAACTAACCAATAAATACACACAAATCAAATATAAGGAATAATATTTAAAATTAAATCAAAAATTATAATTATATAAATAAAACATTGATAACTGTAAAATCTATCCATCCGTTAATACAAACTTCACAATTAATTAAGATTATCCTAAAGTTTTCCTAAAAACTTAGCCTTTATTTTGCCCTTGAAAAAGAAGTAAAAGAAGTAAAATGAAAAAACAACTCCACAAGAGCATTATGCTACTTGCCTTGTTTTCTGCTGGCTATGCTTTTGCACAAAGCCAAATTTTGGAAGGTAGGGTATTGGACGAGAAAGATAACACTCCTATAGAAGGGGTAAAAGTAAAAGTAAATGGACAGGAGGTAACTACTGACATTTCCGGATACTACTCTATCAACCTTTCCCCTGGTACCAATTACATTGTAACGGTAAGCTCCAATGGGTATAACAGAAAAGAGATCAGCGAGGTTATCATTAAAAATGAAGGTAATACTCATCTTGATATCGTTCTGGATAAGCCCTCTACTAAAGAAAAAGAAATCGAGGGAGTTGTCATAAAATCAAACGCAAGAAAAGAAACCATAGCCTCTACCATCGGTTTACAGAAAAACGCCGGTGTAGTTTCTCAGGTTATCGGTGTTGAAGCCATTAAAAGAAGTCCGGACAGAAACACGGGTGAAGTTCTGAAAAGAGTTTCCGGGGTGAGTTTATCTGAAGGAAAATATATCGTAGTAAGAGGTTTATCAGATCGTTACAACCAGGCGATGTTAAATGGTATTCAGTTATCCAGTACGGAACCAGACAGAAAGACTTTCTCTTTTGATCTTTTCCCGGCAAACGTTATCGAAACTCTTGTTATCAACAAAACTTTCATTCCTGAATATACCGGAGAATGGGGAGGTGCATTGATTCAGGTAAATACTAAGGATATACCTAATAAGAATTTCTTCAATGTACAGGTAGGTGTAGGAGGAAATACAGCTACGATGGGACAGGAATTCCATATGCAGAAAGGAGGAAAATGGGACTTTTTAGGAATTGATGACGGTTACAGAAAGCTTCCTAGCAATATGCCTGCAAAAAATGCATTCAGCATTCTTACTGAAGGTCAGAAAACAGAAATAGGTAAAGGATACACAAAGAATTTGGGATACAACAGTATCGGTTATCCTGAAAATATCAGTTTACAGTTAGACGGAGGATTTAATACCAAAGTATTCGGAAAAGACTTAGGGGTAATTGCAGTTTTAAACTACAGTAACAGCAAAAGAAGAACTGAGTCTACCAACCGTTTCTTTACCATCAACGACCAGCTTGCTGATACCAACTTCGATTATTTTACAGAAAAATACAGCAATGATATTATTTTAGGAGGAATGTTGAACTTAGCTTTAAAGCTAAACAGCAACAATAAAATTTCCCTAAAGAATATCATCACTAATAATACGGTGAACCACATGTCCTTCAGAACTGGTAAGGACTTTGAATTCGATCCGATCAACGGAACCAATATTATGGCAAGGGAGATAGGATTTAAAGAAACTACTTTCTATAACTCTACCCTTACCGGTACTCATAAAATAGATGCTCTTGGCGGTCTTACCGTAAACTGGTACGGAAGCTTCGGGATTCTGGATCAGTATATTCCTTTGCTACAGCGTTTGCAGTATAACCAATACACAAACATGACAGGAAGTCCATATTTAGCATTGATTTCTAATGGTCTTTCTCAAAAATCAGGAAGTGTATTCTACTCTACTTTAAGTGATTATCTATATAATGCAGGAGGTGATATCTCTAAGACATTCACGATGTTTGGCCAGAAACAAACAATCAAAGGAGGTTATTTATTCCAGGTAAAAGACAGAATATACAACTCAAGACCATTCTCTGTAAGACTTGAAAAATTCAACCAGGGATTACTTTCTCAACCTTTCGAAACCATTTTCAATCCTGAGAATTTCGGTGGTAATGGTGGGTTTACATTTGATGAAATTGCAGGAAATCAATACAGATATATTGCGAATACGATCCTTAACGCAGGATATTTACAGTTCGACAATAACTTTACACCATGGTTAAGAGCAGTTTGGGGATTAAGAGTTGAAAACTTTGACCAATTGGTAGGAAGCACGAAGAAAAGTGATGACCGTTTTGTCAACACACGTGTTACAGACTTTTTACCAGCTGTTAACTTAACATTCAAGGTAAATCCTAAAATGAATATCCGTCTTGCAGGTTCACAAACTGTTGTAAGACCGGAATTCAGAGAGGTTTCTCCTTTAGCATATTATGATTTTGACCTTGGAGCTACTGTAATCGGTAATAAATCTATTGAAAGAACTAAAATCACGAGTGCTGACGTTCGTTGGGAATATTATCCAAGAAACGGAGAAATCATATCCGTGGCTGGTTTCTATAAAAACTTTAAAAAACCTATCGAATTATACTTCAACCAGTCTGGGGTAGGAACCAGTAATACCTTCAACTACCTTAACGTAGATAAAGCTGATGCTTACGGAGTAGAATTGGAAGTAAGAAAAAAACTGGATTTTTTAAGTGCTCTTAAAAACTTTACGCTGGGTGGAAACGTAGCTTTAATTAAAAACAAAGTAACAGACGAAGCTACTAAGATTGACAGACCAATGCAGGGACAATCTCCTTATACTGTTAACGTAAGCCTTCAGTATGATACTGAAAAATCAGGATGGTCTTCTACAGTTTTATTCAACATGATCGGAAGAAGAATCCTTTATGTAGGAAACGATCAGGTACCACCAATCTGGGAAGCACCAAGACCTCTTTTAGACTTCCAGCTTGCTAAAAAGATCTGGAGCAACAAGGGAGAGATCAAGCTGAATGTTTCAGATATCCTGAACCGTCGTGCAAAATTCTACCATGACCTGAACGACAACGGTAAGTATGATAACAAAGATGCTCTTGCTATTGAAAGACTTTCAGGAACCAATATCAGTTTAACACTGGGATACAATTTTTAATTCACTCAACAAAATAATCTAATAAATAATTTAATTCTTTATAACATGAAAAAGTTCGTTTTATATTCTTTAATGCTTGGCGCTCTAGTTTCAACTACCGCATGTAGAAATATAGAAGAAGATGGACCTACCATTATTCAAAATGGAGGTAACGGAAACGGAGATACTGAAAACCTTATTCTTTCAGGAAAGATCACTTCCAGCCTTACGCTTAAAGCCAATAAAATCTATAAGCTAAGAGGACTAGTATATGTAACTAACGGAGCTACTTTAACTATCGAGCCAGGTACAAAGATTGTAGGTGAAGCTGATAAAAACGGAGCTTTGATCATTACAAAAGGAAGTAAAATCATGGCAGAAGGTACTGCTGCCAATCCAATTATCTTCACTTCTGAAAAACCAAGTCCTAAAAGAGGAGACTGGGCAGGTGTAGTAATCTTAGGAAATGCTCCTACTAATGCTTCTTTCGGTGGAGCAAACGGAGTTGGAGAGATTGAAGGAGGGATCAACAACTCTGAAGGTCTTGGACTTTACGGTGGAAATAATGCTGCTGACAACAGTGGTGTATTAAAATATGTAAGAATAGAATATGCAGGATATGCATTCTTACCGGATAAAGAGATCAACGGACTTACGTTCGGTGGCGTAGGTAACGGAACTACAGTAGACTACGTAGAAGTTGCTTATGCTAATGATGACAGTTTTGAATGGTTCGGAGGAACAGTAAACTGTTCTCACCTTATTTCTTACAAAGGTCTTGATGATGATTTCGATACAGATAACGGTTTCTCAGGAAATATTCAGTTTGGTATTGCAGTAAGAGATTCTCAGGTAGCAGACGTTTCAGGTTCTAACGCTTTTGAATCTGATAATGATGCTAACGGTTCTACTTTAACGCCTCAAACTTCAGCAACATTCTCTAACATGACGATCATCGGGCCAATCAACTCTGCGGCTCCTGGATCTATCAACGCATTATTCCAGAATGCATTACAGATCAGAAGAAACTCTTCTATCTCTGTATTCAACTCTGTATTCACAGGATTCCCTGTAGGTTTATTCATTGATGCTACAAAAGGTGCTCCAACGGATAACAATATTGTAGGTAACAAATTATTCTTTGAAAACAATGTTTTAGCAGGAAACCAGACTCCTTTAAAATTCGGACCGTCTACATCTACTCCGACAACGTATACATTAAACGATCTTACAACTTGGTTTAATGCTAAAGGAAATACAATCCTTGCTTCTACTGCTGATGTAAAACTTGCTGGTGCTTGGGCTCCTGCAGGAACTACACCAAACTTTACTCCTAGTGCAGGTTCTCCACTATTAACCGGAGGAGCGTTTACTAATCCTAAATTAGCTACTTGGTTCACTCAGGTAACTTACAAAGGTGCTGTAAAGGATGCCAACGATACTTGGTATGCAGGTTGGACGAACTTCAACTTATAACATATAGTACTTAGATTTAATTTCAAATAGAAGGCCTTCGGAAGTATTTTCCGAGGGCTTTTTTTATAGTTATTATTGAATATTACAAATATTAAGAATTCTGAATATGAATAGGTGTTCACATTGTAAAAATAGAAAAAGGGAATATGAACAGTATTTTTTTTTAATTTGACCATGGATTTTATTAATAGGCTTTGGCTAAAACCATAAGAATTTTTATTTAAACTAAACGGTCTCTCTTCGACTATGCTCAGGATAATAGCCGGTTCCTATTGAATTGAAGATAAGAAATCACAAAATTCACAACCCTAATGACGGTATCATGAATCCCAAACCCCAAAACTTCATCATTCATCATTCATCATTCATCATTTATAATTCATAATTCAAAAAAAGCCACCAGAAAAGCTTCCGATGGCAGTTACAAAAAACAAGTGTATAAAAATATATATACTTCAGATTAATTTCTCCAAAATAAGTTCCCGTCATTCATCAGGGCCTTTATTTCAGATATTCTGGAAACGGCTTCTGCAGAACATGAAGCGTCTGCAAGAACAATGGCAGCTTCATCTCCGGCTTTAGGCCATTGCTGCTTTCCTTTTTCATCCAGAGGAAGAATACTTTGAGTCGCAAACTGCAAGGCTCTTGATAATGCATATTCTGTGGCATAACCATACAATTCTGCAATCAGATTGGCTTTCTGCAGCATACTCCCGGATCCGAAAGTGCTCCAGTAATCCTGTACATTATCATTTCCAATTAATACATTCACTCCATATTTTTTCAGGGTTGGAATAGGCATTACTGTTCCTTTAAAAGGAACAGAAGAAGCGATTCCCACTTTTCCTGTAGCCAGCCTTTCGGCAATATGCTCTGTTTCTTTGGGTGAAAGATGAGCTAAAGCAAATGCATGACTTACAAATGTTTTTCCCTGAAGTGCCGGATTTTCGATTGCTTTATCAATCAGATAATTGATCGTTTTCATCCCGGACTCTCCTACTTCATGCAGGTGGATATCAATTCCTTTATTGTGATCCAGAGCCAGCTGAACTGTAAAGTCCATTACTTTCTCAATGCTTCCGTCAATACTCAATGGATCCAATCCACCGATAAATCCTACACTTCTGAGTTGGGCTGCTTCTTTCATCAAAGGAGCAGATTCCGTATAATAAACTCCATGCTGTGGGAAGGCTACCAGTTCAGCTTTGAAAGAATCTTTTTTATTTTCAAGAGCCTGTTCAAGATGCTCCAAAGATTTCAATCCTGATGTAGGATCAATATTGAAATGGGTTCTCGCAAAATGAGTTCCGTAATGCTGCTGCAGACTGATCAGCTGTTCCGCTCTGCTTACGGAAGTTTTCAGCAATTCCGGAATGATTTCCTGTTCATAAGCAATCATATCTTTCACCGTTCTTCTTTTTGGAGAAAGTGCCTGCCAAGGGAGACCATACAAAGTTTTATCCAGGTGGATGTGCATATCTCTGAATGCCGGAAGCATCAGATATCCTTTAGCATCTATCGCTTTGGACGCAGGATCATTGGCTTTGACTGCTTTTATTTTTCCGTCTTCAATTTCAATACTGAAAAGATCAGTTTTTGTTCCGATAACTTCTTCATTTTCGTATTCAAAACCTGTTTCCAGGCGGACATTCTTAAGGGAATATTTTCCTTTTGCAGTTAATTGATAGGGAAATTGCATGATTTTAAATTTAACAATACAAAATTAACCCGGTCTGAAGGTAAAACCGGTGTATCAATTATGTCTTGTTTTGTACAGATTATTCTTTGAATTGGGAAGGCGTCATCCCCGTCTGTGCTTTAAAGAATTTGGAAAAGCTGGCATGATCGTAGAAACCGAGATCATACACGATATCTTTTACAGACATTTCGGAAACTTTTAAAAGTCTTTTTGCTTCCAGTAAAATACGGTCCTGAATAAGCGATGAAGCCGAAGCATTGAGATTTTTTTTGCAGACAATATTCAGATAATTGGCAGAGATATTCAGTTTATCCGCATAGAAAGAAACGGATCTTTCTGTTTTAAAATGTTCATCAATAAGATTCAGGAATTTTGAAATAATAGGATTTGAGTTATAGATTTCAAAATCTTTGAAAGCCCCCTCCACAGATTTACTCACCAGCAAACCGATCAATTCACTTCTTTTCTGAATCAGTTCCCAAAATACTTTTTCACCGTTCAGCTCTTTTTTGATTTCCTGAAATTCATACAGAAAAGTTTCAAAAACTTCTTTGGAAAGATTGATTACCGGATGATTCTGGTAATAGGAGGCAGAAAATCTTAACGAAGGCAGAAAACTTTCAAACCATTCTCTGCTGATCATCAGCTGATATCCTATGGTTTCCTTTTCAATGATCCATTGGTGCACCTGATCCGGAAAAACAAGATGAATCTGATAATCCTTCACTTGATATTCTGTAAAATCTATGGTATGTGAGCCGGCTCCTTGCTCAAAAAGATTGATGATAAAAAAATCATGCTTGTGGGGATCATCAATGGAACGTGCCCCCGAAAGTTCATTGAACAGCAGATTACAGCCTTTCAGCTGATTTTCACTAAATTCCTGAATTCCTAAAATAGGAAAATGATCCGTATGGCTGCTCACTCTGCCTGATTTTCTCCTAAAATTACTAAAATTTGTGAGAGAAAACTAAAATAACCACAAAAGGAACAAAAGTTTTATCTAAACCACTCCATCTTCTGCTTCCATCTGCATTCTGTGGCTGTCTACGAAAATCTTACTAAATTCTCTGGCTTTCCCCCGTAAAACTTTTACACCCTTTGCGGTTACAAAAAACACAACTAAAATATATAAATTTATTTATCGCTTTGTAGGTTGGATTAAAAGACAATATTTCCATCGTGCACCAATGATTCCACCTTTGAAATTCTTGATACCGCTTCTGCTGAACAACTTGCGTTGATTAATACAAAATCTGCTGTATCTCCAGATTTTGGCCATTGCTGGATTCCTTTATCATCTAACGGCAGTATATTTCCTGTTGCCAGTTTTAAACTCCTTGATAATAAAAATTCTGTTGAATATCCATACAACTGAGCCATTAAATTAGCTTTCTGAAGTACACTTCCTGTTCCGAAAGTATTCCAGTGATCAACAATACTGTCATTTCCGGTAAGAACGGTTACATTATGTTTGTAAAGCGTTGGTATAGGCATAATCATTCTGCCAAAAGGGATTGTAGAAACAATTCCGATCTGTGCTTCACCTAATTTTTCAGCGATCTCTTCCTGTTTTGCCGCTTCTAATTTAGCCAGAATAAAACAGTGGCTTAAATAAGCCTTCCCTTTCAGAGCAGGGTTTTCATTTACTTTTTTAATAAGATACTCTACCGTTTTCAATCCGGAATCTCCGGTTTCATGCAGGTGGATATCTATTCCTTTTTTATTATCCAGAGCAAGCTGAACAGTAAAATCTACCACTTTTTCAATGTCTCCATCGATATTGAACGGGTCTACTCCTCCGATAAAATCAATATCCATCTTTGCCGCTTCTTTCAGATAAGGCACAGAATCCGTATAAAACACTCCATGCTGTGGAAAGGCAACCAATTCCGCTCCAAAGCTTTTCTTTTTATTTTCTAAAGCTTTCTGCAGGTTTTTTAATGACTGAAGTTTTGAAGTTGGTTCAATATTCACGTGGCTTCTTGCATAGGAAGTTCCCTTAGACTGTAATAACTCAATCAGTTTCTCTGCTTTAAAGGTGGAGTTCTTCAACATCTCAGGAAGCATTTTCTGCTCCAGCTCTATCATACCTTTGATACCTCCTGTCCTTTTTCTTACAGCCTGCCATTGATCTCCATAAAAGGTTTTATCAAGGTGAATATGCATGTCTTTAAATGCAGGAAGCATCAATAGTCCTTTTGCATCCACAGCTTTAGCATTGGGTTGATTAGGACTAATCTTTGTGATTTTTCCGTTTTCAACTTCTACATAAAACAGATCTGTTTTGGTGGAGGCTACTTCCCCATCCTTGTATTCAAAACCTGTTTCCAAACAAACATTTTTAAGGCTCATTTTTCCTTTTGCTGACATATTTTTTTCATCAGAGAAAGGGGATGCAGTCATGATATTTGGGATTAAAGTGAGCCCCGCCACAGCCAAAGCCGAGTTCCGGATAAAGTCCTTGCGGGAAATATTATTGTCTGAGGCCTTCATTTCCAATCTATTTGATACAAAATTAAAAAGAAGTACTCTGAACGAGGTGTATAGTTTATTACAAAATCTGTATGATTTATGCTTTGTAGTGTTTACTTGCTAAAATACCCGGTTTATATTTTCATATTACTATAAAAAGGTATCCATGGCAATTGTCATTCCGTAGGAATCCAGATTATGTTGTTTTACTTTGTTGAGACTCCGTCGGAGTGACAAACATTATGGATATTTTATCAAGCTCTTTATCCATTACGAAGAAACATGAAATTCTTTTGCATAAAAAAACCGGATGTAAAATCCGGTTCTATTTATATTTACTTATTAGAGTATTCAAATTTTCTTACAGCTTCAAGCGTCATGTCAATCTCTCTATCTTTGATGGCATCACTGATGAAGTATGTTTCGTAGCCACTTGGCGGAAGATATACTCCATTCTGAAGCATCTGGTGGAAGAAATTATTAAACAAAGAATGATTTGCTTCCTGTGCTTCATCAAAGTTGGAAACGCTTTTAATATGGAAGAATACAGACATCATAGAACCCTTTCTGTTGATTCTGTGAGCGATTCCTTTTTCGTTCAGAATTTTCCCGATTTCAAAATCTAATGTTTCTGTTGTCTTCTCTAATCTGCTGAAAAATTCAGGATCATTTTTAATAAGCTGAAGTGTTTTTAATCCGGCTCTCATGGCCAGAGGATTTCCACTTAATGTTCCCGCCTGGTAAACTCCTCCTTTGGGTGCCAGATGGTCCATAATTTCATTTCTTCCTGCGAAAGCTCCTACCGGAAGACCTCCTCCGATTACTTTTCCGTAAGTCACTAAATCTGCTTTTACATTGAAAAGTTCTTGAGCTCCTCCAAATGCCAGTCTGAAACCAGTCATAACCTCATCGAAGATTAATAAAGCTCCGTTTTCATCACAGATTTTTCTCAGCTTTTGTAAGAAATCATTTTCTGGTAATACGCACCCCATATTTCCTGCAACCGGTTCTATAATTACAGCTGCAATTTCTCCCTGATTATGACGGAATAAATCTTCAACCTGTTCAAAATCATTATAACGGGCTAACAAAGTATCTTTTGCTGTTCCGGCAGTTACCCCTGGAGAATTTGGATTTCCGAATGTAGCAGCACCACTTCCGGCTTTGATCAGAAATGAATCTGAATGCCCGTGATAACAGCCTTCAAATTTTACGATTTTATCTCTTCCTGTATATCCTCTTGCCAGTCTGATGGCACTCATACATGCTTCTGTTCCTGAAGAAACCATTCTGATCTGGTCAATATTCGGGACATTTTCAATAATGAATTTTGCAATTTCTGTTTCCAGTTCTGTAGGAGCTCCGAAAGAGAATCCTTTCTCTGCCTGTATTTTCAGTTCTTCCAATACTTCAGGATGGGTGTGTCCTAAAATAGCTGGACCCCACGAGTTGATGTAATCGATGTAAGTATTGTCATCTGCATCGGTAAGGTAGGCTCCTTTTGCCGATTTCATAAAAACAGGCACTCCTCCTACGGATTTGAATGCTCTTACCGGAGAGTTTACCCCTCCCGGAATGTATTTGTAGGCTTCATCAAATAAAGCCGAACTTCTTTGATACTTCATTTTTTCTTTTATTTTATTGTTTAACCCTCAAAGTAAGGGGTTCCATCTTCTCCTGCATAGTTCTTCAGCCCATCAATTACCGTGTAATATATCTGAAAAGGATTTCCATTTTTCCAAAGTGTCATGGCTGGTTCAAACTTTCCATATAAAACCTTATTATTGGGAAGAATTGTCGTGAAAATTACATTCTTATGATTATTCGGATCAGGCTCTGAAAGAATAACTAATTGGCTGTCATCTATCAGTTTGATCATATTATACCGTATGGGATAAATTTCCCGCAGGTTTTCATCTACCAATCCGAAAAGGCCTGAGGTGCTGGTTGTAAAAATATAGGGTTTTCCTTTATAAAACTGCCATCCCACATATGCCATATCCGGTGTATTGAGGATTAGTTTCTTAAGTTTAGGAATATAAATTCCAATATAGACATCCCCCGACATTATCTCCAAAAAACTATCCTTATAATTCAATTGATAGCCATCATTATCATAGGGCTCCAGCATATCAAGATCGTCATCATCAAGATCATCCCAGCTTAATGTCAATTTTGCATTATTTCTGTAAAGTGGATTATAATTTTCCCAGCCACGGTCTCTTACAGGATAACTTTCTTGCTTAATATATTTGTCAAGACGCATTTTTGTTTTAATGGAATAGTAATAATAATCCCATCCATCAAAAACCAGATATTTATCGCCCTCTAAAGATATAGGTAGGTTAGAAATAAATGGCATGACCATCACTGAATTTCTGTCTATGATACCAAATCGCCCGTTTTGTTCTGCATGAAACCCTCTTATGGATTCGTCATAGCTGCTTATACTGCTATATTGCGGCTGTACAACTATAAATTTGTTGGTATCACACAATCCCCACAGTTTTCCTTTTCTGTAAGGAATATAATTTTGCTCCTGAGAAAATATTATACACGATATGAATATCAGAAATATCGACAGATATTTAGATTTCGCATTTAATATTCTCATGGTCTTGGAATCGTTATTAGTTTCGCGGTTTTTTGTCTATTAAATAAATCAGCTGTCCTGCAGATGGCTGTTGTCCTTCATCCATTCTGTTTTTAGCATATAATTTATTTAATTTGATTCCGAATTTCTGTGCAATATCATGCATATCTTCTCCGGATTCTGCTTTATAGGTAGCTGTATTTCCTGTAGAGTTTTTGGACTCAAGGAAAACGATATCATTTTTCTTTAACGTTTCATTCTCCAGTTCATTCCATTTCATCAGTCTGCTTTCGCTTACTTTGAATTTGTTGGCAATGAATTTCACATCTGTATCTTCAGGAATGACAATATATTTCAGCCCGTCGTTAGGGTGGCTTTTGATAAGAATAGAGTTAAGAATTTCTGCTTTCGTTTTGATTCTCTCTACTCTTTTTTGCTGTTGTGCGTAAGAAGTCTGTTTGTAAGGAACTTCTACGGTAACCGGTTCTTTAGTTTTTCTGGTTGCTTTTGAGGGTTCCAGCTGGGCCATGAAAGTTCTGTCGTCTTTCAGATCCGGGTACATTTTAAGAACAGCGTACAATACTTCATTAGAATTGGTATTGTCGTATTCGTACAGCTTGTACTTTTCAATTTTGGTGATCAGAATGGATGCATAGCGCGGATTGGTAGCATAGCCTGCTTTTTTTAATCCGTAAGCCCATGCTTTGTAATCCTTCATATCCAGCTTGAAAAGATTCGTGTAATATTTTCTGGTGGCTAAAAATACGGAATGGTCTTCGTAAGACTGTTTGGGATCTTCATACACACGGAAGCACTCGTTGGGTGCATCATCGGTATGTTTCATCGTTTTACCGGTCCAGTCTTCTTTACATTTTATACCGAAGTGGTTTTTACCTTCCTGTGCCAATCTGCTCTGCCCGCCCCCGGTTTCCAATAATCCCTGGGCAAGGGTAATAGAAGCAGGAATTTTATATTTTTCCATTTCTTCTACGGCATATTTAGCAAACTTCTGAATATACTGATCTTCGGTTGCCCAAGTCTGGGCAGAAAATTTTGATAAAACTAAAAGGCTTATGGATAGGAAAAGTCTTTTCATCTTATAATTTTTATTGTTTTAAAATGAAAGATGGAACACTAAGTGTTTCATGTTTTTCAATTTTACTTATATAATTAAATTTCTATTCTGTTTTTCTAATAGCAGATTAGCTCCCTCAATTCCCTGCAATCCGCCAGTATGAAAGCACAAAATCCTGCTGTTCTCAGGAAAATAATCTTCTTCAATCAGTTCAAAAACTTTCTCCATCATTTTTCCTGTATAAATCGGTTCTAAAGGAATACCATATTTCTCTTTGAAATCATTGATAAAACGGATGTTTCCATCATTTATTTTACCGTAACCTCCAAAACATGAATCTATTAGATTAAAATTCTGTCTCAAAGTTAATTCAAAAATTTTATTTTCCAGTGAAGCATCGTCAACGACTTTAAATCCTATAACTTTCTGATTGTCTTCACAAAATTTGGAAATTCCTGCAATGGTTCCTCCGGTTCCAACTGCAGTGCAAAGATAGTCAAAATCTTTTGTTTGTTTGTTGAGCATCATTTTCACGCCTTCTACAGCGTCTTCATTAGTACCACCTTCCGGAACTACTAACGCGTCCGGAAACTCCTGCTGAAGGAATTCTGTCAGTTTTTCTTTGTGCCGGTATTCTTCACGGGTGACAAATTTCAGGTTCATTCCATTTCTTTTCGCAAAGAGTAAAGTAGGATTATCACGCCATTTATGCTGCAATTCTTCTCCTCTTATAATTCCTAATGTTGGAATACCCGCCAGGCTCCCTACTGCTGAAACTGCAGCTATATGATTGGAAAAAGCACCTCCAAAAGTAATAATATAGGGATTCTCAGGATTTTTTTCGAGATAGTGATTGACATTATAAAAGAGCTTCCAGTATTTGTTGCCTGAAATCAGCGCATGAATCTGATCTTCCCTTTTAATGAATAGTTTTACGTTTTTATGAATGGGAATTTCCTGAATGAGGACAGGTTCTGTAGGAAGTTTTAATAGCATTTTACCAATTATTTAACAAAAATAATATTTTTAATTTGTCTGGAAGGAGTTCACCTCCAGAATACCTTTTCTTTAAAATCATTTGGAATCATCACTAATTGAAATCCATAAAAAAACCCAACACAATGAATAAATCATAAAATAAAACCCAAATAGACAAACATCTACACAAAACAATCAATATACTAATTAAATTTGCATGAAAAACACACATGCTTTATAAATTTCATTTTATTTAATCAAGATTTTATAGTACTTGAAATTTATATTGATTGGAAAAATATATAAAAACACAAATTAAATAAATTATGAAAGCAAAACATTTCATTTTAGCTTCGGTTTCCCTCTTTTTTTCTGTAACTGCTTTAGCGCAAATTGGTATTAATACCAGTAATCCTAATCCTACAGCCGCTCTGGAAATTTCTTCTAACTCTAAGGGATTGCTAATACCCCGATTAACAACTGCTCAAAGGGATGCTATAACTACTCCTGCAGATGGGTTGCAAATTTTTAATTCCACTATAGGATGTCTACAGACCTATTCTACTTTAGCAAATTCATGGGGCTCCCTTTGTGGAGGATCAGCTGCCGGAACTTTTGTCTCAAGATTTTTAGCCTTTAAAACAGTTGATCAGTCAATGCCGGTTAATAATAAAAAATATGATATTACTTTTGATAATATTGCATTCAATGATATGGCTAATTTTGGAGGATCTTACAACTCATCAACAGGAGGTTTTACTTTACCCGCCGGATTGTATGAAATAACCTATTCCCTTGTCATTTTTTTAAATAATACTAATTTCACTGATACCCCTGCAACAGCTCCAATAACTATTAGTAGTTTTGAAAATATAGCTGGTGATGCTAATGGAACTATCATAGGCGGTGTTGATGTTCAAAATAACAAAGGAACAACAACTGCTGATACAAGAAATTCAACTGTTTTAAAAACATTTTATCTTAAAACTACAGCTGCGGCAACATTCTACTTGAAAGAATTATCATATAATGGAACCGGAGCTACTTTATCTACAAGTAAATTCTTTAATGGAGGAAGTGGTTATAATCAATCACATCTAAGCAATTATATATCTATAAAGCAATTAAAATAATTGTCGTGCTATTATTGATTCAATACAAAAAATTAGCTTATATTCAATATATCTGTTTTTAGAATAATAAAGCAAAATATTAAAAACAAAAATACATAATGTTTATAAATCTCATTACGATAGGATTTATAAACATTTATATATATTTTCTAAAACTCCAGAATTTTCTTTTTTTGAGATAATCCAGATTCTTTTCATTAGCGTAAGCTTCTCTTTCAAATGAGATTCTTCTGTAGGCCAGATAACCGTCTTTGAGCTTGAAAAACCAATAATAATATTCAATAACATAGAAAACATAGAAGAAAACAACAAGCATTTCCAGTTGTTGTCTTAAATGAATTTTTTCGTGATTAATCAAAACATTATTTTCCTTATCTTCGGGTTTCCTAATGAAGATAAAGGGAAATAGAGCAATGCCATTAATTTTTAATTTTTTTAAAGGCTTTTGGCACACAATTATCATAGTAACAAATATAAAAAGTTTTTTGACTAGCGTTTAACTTATGGCCCATTATGACATCAAAGAAGGTGAAGACTTCTACTATAATGAACAGGGGTACAAGGTTTTTACAGAAAAATTCCATCTGAAAAGAGGATACTGCTGTAAAAGCGGATGCAGACACTGTCCTTACGGGTATGATAAAAAGACTGATACATTCATTAAAAGTGATAAAAAAAATAAATAAAATGAAAAAATATATTTTTATTTTGTTAGCATCTGCTACTTTAGGTCTAACTTCTTGTAGTCCTTTTCAGGTGCGTTCAGATTATGCTGAAACAGCCAACTTCAATTCTTTCAAAACCTATAAAATAAGAATTGATGATCTGAAACTGAATGATATTGATAAAGACAGAGTGCTGAACGAACTGTCCAGACAGCTTCAGAGCAAAGGTCTTCAATCGGGAGAAAATCCTGATCTGATTATCAACGTAAAAGCAAATCATAAGAAGGTTACCGATATTAATTCAGCTTCACCTTACGGAATGTGGGGATGGGGCGGACCATTTGGATGGGGCGTTGGTATGAACAGAACCTGGACAACGAATTATAATGAAGGGGCTCTGATTGTAGACCTGGTTGATGCTAAAACCAACAAATTGGTTTGGCAGGGTATCGGAAGCGGAATTTCTGTAGATTCACCAAAAGCGAAACAAAGACAGATTCCTGAAATCATGGCTGAGATCATGAAAAATTATCCGCCACAACAAAGAAAATAAGATGTAAGTCATCCATTATATAAGCCGGTACTTTTGTACTGGCTTTTTTTATTAGGTTTTAAGTTTAGACTAAAGCCATATGGATTCTGATTTATTTGATGAGTGGGCTAAAGCCCACTCCTATTGAATTGAATACAGATACAGATATTTGATCACAGCATAATTCATAATTCATCACTCATCACTCATCACTTCTTACATGCAGTACATTTCAAAATTAACGATTCCGTAATTTTTTATTCACAAAAATGTGGTATTCTTGCTTAAACTTGTATTGATATGAAAAAAATCATCTTATTCTCTTTATTCGCGGGACTTTCGCACGCCCAGGCTCCTGCCGGATACTACAATTCTGCCAACGGGCTAAGTGGCGCAGCACTGAAAACTGCATTAAGCAGCATTATCACCAACGGACATCAGGATAAAGGCTACAACGGATTGTGGACAGCCTATAAAACTACTGATATTGATAAGGACTATGAAAATGATGGTTCTATCCTTGATATGTATTCTGAAAAACCTAACGGTACTGATCCTTACAAATTTACTCCGGGAACCAACCAATGCGGTACGTATTCTACGGAAGGAAATTGCTATAATAGAGAGCACGTTATTCCTCAAAGTCTTTTTAGCGAAGCTTCTCCCATGGTTGCAGATATTCATTTTATCAGAGCTACAGACGGAAAAGTGAATGGGATGAGAAGCAACTATCCTTACGGAAAGGTTGGAAGTGCTTCTTTTACATCGCTGAACGGATCAAAGCTTGGCACATCAGTTTCTTCAGGATATTCGGGGACGGTTTTCGAGCCGATTGATGAGTTTAAAGGAGATGTTGCCCGTATGATTTTCTATTTTGTAACCCGCTATCAAAGCAAACTTTCTTCTTTTTCGTCAGGGAATATGCTGGGAAGTTCTACTTTCCCTGGATTGCAGACATGGGAACTGAATGTTCTTCTGGCCTGGCACAATCAGGATCCTGTTTCTCAGGCTGAGATTAAGAGAAATAATGCGTCTTATGTTTATCAGGGAAACAGAAATCCGTTTATTGATAATCCTAGTTATGTGAATCAAATCTGGGGTTCTCAACAGCCGGCAAGTGATACTCAGGCTCCGACTACAGTAGCAGGCCTGAATGTTTCAGGAAAAACTTCCAGTAGCATTTCTCTTTCATGGAACGCTTCTACGGATAATGTAGGTGTTACTGCCTATTCTATTTATATGAATGGAAACCTGAAAACTACAACAAGCTCAACTTCAGCAACCATTTCAGGACTGACTCCTTCAACTACTTACAGCTTCTATGTTGTAGCGAAAGATGCAGCAGGAAATTCTTCTTCGAACAGTTCTACTGTTTCCGGTACTACCAACTTCGGAACAACGACTCCAGCTACCAATTGTGCGAATGAAAATTTTGAAACAATTCCGGCAGCGAGCGCGTCTTATTCCAGCAGAACCTGGAGCAATAGCGGTATTTCATGGACGGCAACGGATGCAAGAACTGATCAGACTCTCAATAATAAAGCGATTACGGTAAGAAACGGTTCACTAACTTCGAGCAGTTCTGCGAATGGTATTGGATCTCTGACAGTCACTACACAACTTAAGTTTACAGGGAGTAATGATACTTTTGATGTAAAAGTGAATGGAACAAGTGTAGGAACAATTTCTTACAGTGCTTCAGCAGCAACTACAACCATCAACAATATCAATATTTCCGGAAATGTAGTGATAAGCCTTGTTAACAATTCAACCAGTAACAGGGTTGCTATAGATGACCTTGCCTGGACTTGCTATTCCGGTTCTTCAGCAAAAATGACTCAAAGTGCGCCTGCAGAAACCGGTTCTAACAGTTTTAAAATTTCTCCAAACCCTATCACGAATCAGGAGATTTTTGTAAAAGGAGATCTTCAGAAAGTAAAAAAAGCTGAGATTTATAATCTTCAGGGGAAGACTCTTCAGACAATTGATCAGCCTTTCAGAAATGGAAATTCTATTAAAACAAGAAATCTTGGACAGGGAGTTTATATTTTGAAACTGGATCAGGTGACGATGCAGTTTATAGTGAAATAGTTCGAATAGTAATTTGATATAAAAAATGCCAGTCTTTTTAGACTGGCATTTTTGTTTTTGAAACTCTTGCAGATGGAGTGGATTTCTTTTAACGCAAAGGTTTTATTTTTTCTGCCTTATTTTTAGAAAGCGAAGAGGAATCAGTAAACTGATTTGACTAAGCGAATGCTCTAATTTATTTGTTTTAATGAATTTTATCCAGATCGGGATATCCTGATCCTTTGAGAAGATCTTTCCATTCTTTATTTCTGAATACAAAAAGATTACAGCGGTATTCGTCTGGTCTGTTATCTATTTTGGTTTCGCAGTAATAATAAAGCATATCTTTATTTCTCCAGATCGCCACTTCCTGTCTGAGTTTATTTTGCGTCTGGATGATCTCATTATCTTTAACTTCTGATTCAAAACCTTCACGGATGGTATCAAAACTAGGTTTCTGCAATGTTTTGTTCAGGTTATCCAAAAGTGCAGTTTTTTCTTGTTCTGTATAAATATCAAGCTGATACATACCCAATTCATCTTCTTTTTCATTAGCAAGAGGACCTATCTCATGATCTACTTTTCCAAAGTGTAAGATTACTTTATTAATATTTTTATTATTCTTTCCTTCCAGATCTATTCCGTTGAAATGTAACAGTTCTTTTGATGAAAAGGCCAGTTTTTCATTTCCTATCAGAGTAACTTCATTGGTACGTACAGCTTCTTTTGCTGTGGCTCCTGCAGATTTTAAAATTTCATTGATGTTTTCTCCAACAGCAATTTTGGCAAGATTAAAGGGTTCTGTCTGAGTACTACCCTGCGTTTCGATTAAAGATTCAGTATCTTTATTTTTCTGATGGCCGCATGAGGCAAGTGCCAAACAGATCATTGGTATTAATACATAATTCAATTTTTTCATAATGCTAGTGTTAGTATCCTGTTATCAATAATAAAACAGAAAAAATGATTCAAGTATAGATAAACGATTCTTTATTTATTTTGTTCTATTCTTACCGCCAGTATTTTAATTCATATATTTATACCAGGGAGATCCCTGAGGTGTTGGATATTTTAATCCAAAAACAGCATTATTACGATAGGCATCTTTCGTAACAGAAATGTATTTATTTCTTATTCTTCCATCATCTTCTATAGAGATACTTAGTATGGAATAGTTTTTCCCGTCATCCCAAAAAAAAGAGGAAGGATACGTGAAGGTATTTTTCTCATTTTGATTCCATGAAAGTTTTTCCGGAGAAAGTTTTTTTAGCTTTTCAAAAATAGGTTTTACAAGTTGGGCATCGACAGTCGCTTTATCCGTAATAGAAGCTGTAGGGTTCCCATGTTTTTTCATTATTTTTTCTATAAATTCCAAAGAGTATTTTTCGGCAGCATTGGTATCGACAGCTCCTACTTTCCCTTTGTACACTGTAATCCTTGTCCCCATTGTATTGTCTAATGGAATATTTCCATAGCTTACCCCTTTGTTTTCATCAGCATAATACTGAGTGATATCTTCTTTTGCTGCATCTTTCAGAAATAAATCTTTGTTTTCAAAATCATACTTCTTTGCATCATCACCTAAAGAAACCGATGACAGGTCAAATGATTTACTTCCACAACAGATATTGATCAATACTACAAAAATTAATACCAGTACTCTTACTTTTTTCATCATGTTAAATGTTTTTCCAAAATTACTGATTTTGTTTTTCTTTGATCATTTTAGACCAATCTGTAAACATTTTGGTAATGGTATTGGCATTGATCAGGCTGAAAAAAAACATTCCCGCGAATACTGTAAGCCAGCAATAGGCTAGTTTTACTCCATTTTTATCGGTAATAAAAAAAAGGATAAATATTGTAATTGCCCCTACTATAAATGTAAAAAGCAAAGTATACATCAATACATGAACAATATACATGCTGAATTTAAGCTTTCTGAAAATCCATCCTATCACAGCAACCGGAATAAACAACAAAAGCGGCAGAAACATAGCTCCGAAAATGGTTACTTCCGGGTAATCCGCTATTTTATCTTCTAATCCGAAAAAGGTACTAAAACTGAACCCCGTCATAATGTTTTTCTTCGTTTGTGATTTCCAGTAAAGTTTTGTCTTTATAACCTAACATTTTCGCCAGTATCACATTGGGAAATTCATGAATTCCGATGTTATACAGGTTAACGCTGTCATTAAAAAATTCTCTTCTGTCTGCTATTTTGTTCTCCAGATCGGAAATTCTTTTCTGCAGTTCAAGAAAATTATTATTGGACTTCAGTTCGGGATAATTTTCTGAAACGGCAAAGAATGAAGAAAGTGCTTTTGAGGTTTCATTGGCAATCTCGGTTCTTTTATCGGCATCCGTACTGTTATGATAAAAAGTTCTGAGCTCTGTAAGGCGGGCAAGGAGCTTTTCCTCATAGTTCATAAAGTGTTTGGCAACCGTAACAAGATTGGGGATCTCATCTACACGCTGTTTCAGCACTACATCAATATTACCATAGGCTTTATCAACATTAAATTTAAGCATAACCAGCTTGTTGTAAAGATTGATTAGAAAGCTGATGATAACTACTCCCAGCAGAATAAGTAATATGATTGCGACCGTCTGATTCATTATTGTGTAAGTATATAAATAATTATTAAAAGGATGATGGAGCAGGTAAACATAAATGATCTCAGCAATGGCTGGTATTTGTTCCAAACCGTGATGCCTGATGACGAAGTAATCCCAAGAACTTTATAATGTTCATCTTTTCTCATGAAGGGTGTTCCGTTTTTGGAATCGGCATAGCCTACTAACAGCATCGTCTGGCCATCTTTTAAAAGCGTTTCTTTGTACCTTTTACCGCTATGGCTGCTTATATTGGTTTCTTCTAATAAAACCAGCTCTATTCCTTCCGGTTCTACTTCTATCATGCCAGTATCATCTTTAATCTGGAAAATACTGCATTGGGTTTCCCGATGAATCGTTCTGTAGCTTTCTTTGCCATCAGAATCTCTGTCGATATCCTCAATGGTATAATAATATCCGATGCAGACTTCATTCTTTACTGGTGAGGATAAAGGGGTTTTCATCACCAATGTTCCTTCAATTTCTGCCAGTCCTTTTGCCACCGAATGAATCTTCGAAGTCGGAAGTGATGACTGAAGACGTAAAAAACGTTTGGCAGCATTAGGCTTCATTACAATGATAAAGACGAAGATAAAAAAAAGTAAAGGAAGAAAAATAATTGCTTTTTCTGCATAGCTGTCATAATTATTGGCAATTTCAAAAGCATATTTATGCAGCGGCATTTTATCTTTAAAAATAACCCACAGAATAAAATAAATAAAGCACGCCCCTATTATTCCTAAAATGCTATATATAATGTATGGTCTTCCTTTTTTCACTCCCATCTATTCTAAAACCTGGTAAAAATATCTGAATATTATTTCCGTATTTCTTTCTTTTCTAAATGACTTCAAATTCTTCTTTTCCTTGTGGAATATGAAACATCAGCTCCAGCATTAATTCTTCACCGGTTTGTTCTTTATAAAGGAAAAATGCGGGTTCTCCGTTCAATTTTTTATAGGTTGCCAGTTTTCCATTGCCATAGATTTTCAAAATCCTGTCTTCCGGCAGTGGCATCATTGCAAAGCCATTATTAAAATCTTCTAATAAGCTGTTCAGTCTTGCTTTTGCATCTGCATCGCTTAAATACATGGATAAAGCCATATTTTTTTCACGGTCCTTTATCATTTCAAAGTAAGATTCATATTGCCTTGAGCCGATAAGAATGCTTATTTTTTTGTATGCCGAATCCAGTTTGGTACCAAGGTAAGAATTATCTTTTGAAATGGACAGCAGATCACGGCTTTGTTTCCAGCTCATCATTTCATAAGGAATTTCAGCCTGAAAAGATGATTTATGGCTTAGTGAAGGCAGTTTCTTTGCAGTTTCTTTTTCTGAAAACTGAAAATTACCACAATCTTTTTCGTGAACAAATTGGTCATTGAAAACATCAAATAATTTGATGGTATATTGAAATACTGTTCTTGAATCTATATGCTGTTCTCCTGTAACCGGCAGAAGCTTGATTTCAATTTTCTGTTCACCGGAACTGCTTATTCCGAAATTAACAGGGACGTTGGGAGACATTTGTCCTTCTGTTTCCAGAGCGATAACGGGAATATCATTCACCAGAACTTCGAATTTGCAATAAACAGCAGTAAAATCAATGGTGTAGTAAGGTTCTTTAGCCATTATTGTGGTTATTTATTGTAAAACATATCGAGACTGCGGTAAGAAACCCATTCTTTATATTTCGGGCTGGTTTTATCTAAAGCAAAGATCTTCAATGTATTTTCATTGGGCTTCTTGGATAGATTAACGGTATGGATGGTGAAGAAGGTTGTTTTGGCATCTTTATCTTCCCAAACCTGCACTGTTTCTTCTATATGATCTGTTTTGAACTCTCCGTTTTCATCAAGGAAAATAGGTCTTTCTTTTGTATTTACTTTTTTATCTGAAAAGTCTGCTTTATGACCTGCTTTTTTTTCAATAGCACTCAGAATGGCATCTGTATTGTGGTTGTTCTGAAGTACCATTTCGTAACACCAAACTTTCTTATCATTCTTTGAATAAAAAACGGAAACGTCATCCGCAGCCGATTGCAGGGCGTTATTAAACAACGACAGGTTCAGGTTTTTATCTTTTGGAAATTGAAATTCAACATAATCCACCGAGGTATTAAAATCGCCTGAAGCATTGTCATTAGCAGTTAATCCAACTCCTTTGAGTACCTCTTCTCCATTGGTTCCGAATTTCAGATCTTTAAAATCCATTTTTCCCTGTGTGTTGTTTGCTGTTTTATTTATAACGTTGGTATTGGCTGTCTGGGAAACAGATTTACCTGTTCCTTTTTCCTGACAGTTCATGAGAACAAAGCTCAAAACAATTTGGCATATAACGATCTTTTTCATTCAACTTTTTATTTAATTTTGTTCCTTACTATATACACTATAAGGGTAATTTTCTACCTTCTTATTATTTTTTATTCTGAATTTTAAGTATTCAGAATATTTTGTAGCCTGAGTAGCATTAATGATCAGTGTGGTAAAGTTAGTATTTAAACACAACAGATCCGATTCTTTTGTTTTTTCTCCTTGTATTTCGGCATTTCCACTATTGAGAATGTATAGCTTTCCGGAGGTTTCCCAGATGATATTCCTTTCTGTTTCGTTTCCTTTATCGAAAGCCGGTTTTCCTAATTTATCAAGAAGGAGTTTTTCCAGTTTTTCGCTTTCCTTCTGGGTATACAGATGGATTTTATAGCCGTTTATCTCTTTTGAATCTCCTAAAAACTCAAGATAATTTTTTCCTGCATAGGCTTCAGAGCTGCTTCCAATTTCATTTGCAAAAGTCTGTCCGTACAAGCTAAAAGTATTCATATCTTTTACCTGATAGGCAGTAAGCTTTTCATCTAATATGGATTTCTTCTCTGTATAGTCTGCAACACTTACAATCTTTTCTTTTTTTACAGGGAAAAGAATAGTAGATAAATCTTCTTTTGCTGTACTGCATGATGATATAAACAGAGATATGATTAAAAGTATAAACATATTTTTAATTTTTCTTTTTTTCCCAAAGTAACATTTTGTTGTCATAACCTGCTAGTTCTGCTAAATATTTCATGATATCAAATCCGTCAAAAAATGTACGGGTTCTGTTATAATTTACCGGAGTCCAGTCTGAGCTTACTTTTTTATAGGTAAATCCGGCTTTTACCATAACCACTACTGTTCCCACACACGGGTCTATACTTAAACTCGGAATATAATAAATTCCGGCTGTGGAATCATATTTTAATTTATGCCCTGAAGTAATTCCCATTGTTGCCCCTGCAGTTAGTTTTCCTTCTACGTGTCCTTCCAGTTCTGGTTTTTTTGTAGTTCCGATAACCACAAACATTCCTTTTAACTCGAGTCCGGATTTTAATTCAACGGTTATATTGGAGCTCAGATCAAAATTGACTTCCGCTCCGTCTTTCACGGTACTGAATGAACCATCGATAACACCGTCTACTTTTCCTTTTACTTCAAGATCAATGTACATTTTAAAATTGATAACCACATGTTCTGTTTCATATCCTTTGCTGGCCCATTCTCTTACCATATTGAAGATTTCAAGAGCAAGCGCATTTCCAGTTCCGGCTGTCGCTACAGCAACTCCTGCCTGAACAATTAAAGCCAAAAGGTCAAAAACAATGGCCAGTTCAACCAAAGGCTTTGCTTCAATGAAGAGCATCAGTTTGGTTCCTATATCAGAATGGGCTTCATTCACATCTGCTTCCCATTCTGCTCCAAAATATAATGCGGGAGCATTTAATTTTATTTCAAATGGCAGCTTTCTTCCTACTCCTTTGGATACCACACCTTTTGTCTGTGATGTGATTCCCTGCGACATTTTTTTAACGGAAGAAATAATAGAGAAGAGTTTACTGATCTTATCTTTATATTTCAGAGTAAGCTCCGGCTTACAATAATAGCTTCCATCTTTTTGTTTGTCATAAGAGGCTTTAAGTTCTACTCCGAACTCTACATCTGTGTATTTTCCTTTCTCTTCATTGGCAAGGCTTAATGCTTTACTTCGAAGTTCTTTATGCTTGTCGGGAGTCATTTTCTGCCATTTTATACTTAAGCTGTTGCTCAGATTGATAAAAAAGGCGAATCTCCACTTTATATCCGGATATGCTTTTATTAATACCGTAGTTCTTTTCTCATTGCTGTAATATCTGCAGGTATGTACGTGCATATGAAACTGATTTGGGCTGGAAGATGCCGGCCAGATATATTGCATAACAGTCATTGATTGGGCATCAAACCCAACTCCTCCTCCAAAATTATACCTGCTCAGCGGAGCATAGACTTCGTAAGGGAATGATGGAGTCTGGAAACTTTTCTTTGTATCTCCTTTATCTATTGCCTGCCCTACGTCTACGATATAAATTTCTTTTTTATGCTTGTTTTTAGTATCTCTGAAACAGCTGTTGGTATCAAATCCTGTAACATCAATAATGAGTTCTTTTTTAGTGGCTGAAGTAGGAGCCACTACTGCATAATTAATCGTCTGGGCATCATGGGCATTGAATACGAATGAGATGTCTACTCTACGGTTGTTTTCGTAGTCTTTCTCATTTTTGTATTTGATATTATCTCTTCCCATTTTATCATCGGTAGGATCTACTTCTCCTTTTCCTACTGAGATGATTCTTCTTGGATCTAATCCTCCGTCTGCAAAGAATTTTTTAACAACATCTGCTCTTCTTTGAGAAAGTCCTCTGTTGTAATTTTCTTTTCCTATAACGCAGGCATACCCACTGAGATTCATGGTGGAGTCTTTATGCTCGAGAAGGAATTTGAGTACGTTATTCAGGACTGCAACTCCATCTTTATCTATAACTGTGGAATCAAATTTAAAAAAAATCGTCCTTTGAATATGCTCCTGTAATGCCGCAGATTTTATCTGCTTTACGCCATCCCCGTTTTTAAATACGGTAGCTATTGTATTGTTGGCTTTTCCATCCTTTGTTTCATTTTCCGTGATCTTGATGATTTCAAACTTGCATGGTTCCTGCCTTACGGAGTTTACATCCGGCTTATATACTTTGGTTGGAGTCTGATTCTGGGCTCCATTGGTATTGGTGGTAACTATTTTATTTTTTACATTCAGATAGATGGCATGAAGATCATCACCAAGTCTATCTTTGATGTACTGTTTTGATGCAATATCTTTTACTTTAATATAAAATTCTTCTACATTCTGAATGTTGTCCACATACGCCATCCAGGCAAAGGTATTTTCTATTTTCAGATTTACTTCACCGTCTACCACCTCTACATTGTTATAAACATGTACAAGTTTATCTTTTTTTGCCGTCTGCTGATTCCAGAGTTCAATGGTGAGTGCATTTCCATTCAGACCTTCAGTCATCAGGTTAAGGTGAACAATATGTCCATAGGAAATATACTCGGTCTTTTTATTGTTTTTTATGCTTTTGCTGTTCTTTTGTGTAGACCATTTGCTGCTTACAATAATGGGATCACACCAGCCTTTAACAAATAATCCTGTATTACTTTTGGTATCTCTTACTCCTGAAAGACTGACTTCTATGTAAAACTGATAGCTTCCGCAATATTGTTTATCTATTAAAAATTTATAGCCACCTGCAGACGTCATCTGATTGATAATAATTTTCCTGCTGCTGTTCTGCCTCATCCAGGTAAGAGGTTTCTTTTTGTCTGCATCTGTAGTGCCCGGCAGCCATTCGTCAATACCAAACTGCACCCACTGGTCAGGTTTTATTGTTACCCTTTGCCCTAGTACAGACATTTTGGGGTAATACAGTCCACTTACAACTTTTATTTTTTTTACGCCTTTTGCCATTTTCTTATCATTTAGATTGCACTATCCTGCCCTCCTCCTGAAGGCTGCTCATTATACATTTCTTCGGAATCTACCAATGGATTGATCTGCTGCTGAACATCTTTATCGGCATTTTTGAAATTCTGCTGGCTGGCTTCAGCTCTCTGTCCGTGGTCTATAATTTCAATGCAGGGTGTTCCGGCAATGGCACATACTGCCTTGCTGTCTTCTACAATGATATATCCGCCATTGCTGAGCTGTACTTTATCATAGAACTTCTGCCATTCTGTAACCATAATTTTGCAGGGTGGCGGCGGAACTCCCATTTTGGTGCAGTTTCCGAATGTATTTTTTTCAAATGTGGCTGCTCCTATTTCTTTCGTGGTAACGATCAGTTTTTTGGAAGCACTTTTATCATTGGCATATTCTTTTTGATGTGTAAGTACTTTCAGCTTATCCGGAGCCTGTCCGAACTGGCATTTGCACATGGCGCCCTGTACTACAATATGTTTTTCTGCCATATTAATTTTATCTTTAGTGAAATGGTTTTTTATTTTTCATCAATTCCTGAAACTGATACTGAAATCTTTTTCTCTTCCTGCAGCATGATACTGCATTCGAGGTAAAGAGATTCCGGAAGTGAAGTTTCTTCTTTCAAATAGCTTATTATTCTGAAAGTTCCTTCTTCATTCATCACAGGGTTATCTTCTATAATCAATGAAAAAGGTGATTTTCTTATCAAATCATCAATGTCTCTTTCTTCATATAATGTTCCGGATCCTTCTATGGTGATCAGCCCTGTTTCTCCTTTCAGCGGATCTGTTTCCAGTGTCAGTCTATATCTGGGTTCAATGGCATTGTCCACTACCGGAAAGGTTGTTGTCACTTCTCTTCTATATTCCTTTCCAAAGCTCTCGTATATCCCAAAGAACAAGGCACGGATGAAGTAGTCATTTTTAAGATAAAGACTGATAGCTTCAGGTTCGCTGATTACTTTTTCAATCTTTCCGCAGTATTCGTCCACGGTTTCACCTTCAAATTCTTTATATAATTCTTCTTTTACAGCAGGCCATCTTTTAGGAAACACCTCAGCATTTTCTATGGCATCAAATTTCCCATGTTCATCTGTACTGATCTGTAAAGGATATAAAACCTTTGATGTTCTGTACGCCAGCAGATCTGCAATTTCATTGACTTCTTCTTCGTTGAGATAAAGGTCCGATGTCCTGTCTATTTCAAAAAAGTGTTGTCCTTTTTCTGTTTTAAGCCAGCGAACGGATGTTTCATATTTTAATTCGCTTTGGGCATTTCCTTTTTCAATGATAATGACTACACTGTATTTCCGCACTGAATTTTCCGGCTGAAGGATAAGGCTGTTTCCCTTTCCGAATTTTACTAAACTGTCTTTATCTGCAACAGCTGTTCTGGGAACAAAAAGTTCTTTCTGTCCGTTAAGGTTGATCAGGATCATATCCTTAACAACGCAATGGTTATTATGGAAGAGTTTTAATACATCTTTATCCAGCCCGTACCGCGAGGCTATACTTTTTAAAGTTTCATCTTTCTGAACGGTATGTATGTTGTATTTCTGCATAAAATATTCCTGCTTCAATTTCTTTCTTTGTATACTATTTTATTAAAAATGGATAACCCTTGTTCTGTTCGGCCTCGGATCCATACCAATACCTTCTCTTCTTGCCGACCAGTGAAGATATTCATGACGAAGCTTTCTTAAATCATCCTGTTCTTTTACTTCTTTCTGGTAAGAAGCATAACGGTCTTCCGGGATTTCGTTTCCTCCATAAGCATCACGCAGCGCTTTAAAATGTTTGAAGGAATAAGGTTTGCCATCTCCCATTACATAAGATCTGAGACGGTCTTTTATTCCTATTAAAAACTGATCATCCAAAATGGAATATTTATCATCTGTCAGTTTCTTAATGGTTATAGGAAGATTTTTATCTACACCATATTCTGCCATAAAATGCAAAGGAATGTAACTGAATGTCTTCAACAGATAACGTGTTCCTCTCAATGATAAATAAAATCCGGGGGTAATGGTGAGCTGATCTTTATGATACCATCCTTCGGTTTCAAGCTCTGTTTTTAATGCTTTTAATTTGGTACTGGTAGTCCATGAAGTTTCAACTTCTTCCCATGTTTCCTGTCCGTTTTCGTAAGCTCCACCTACATCACAGTGTACCCCGGGGAATGTTTTTTCAGTTCCGATATGTACTCTTGTAAGGTCAAAATTTTCCCTGTGTTCATCCTCTGCAGTAAAGTGAACTACAGTCTGGGCTTTTCCGATATCATTAAGGCTCAGTTCTTCTACATCATTGCTGAAATTAGGTACTGGTGACAGGTATTTTGAATAGGAAGAAACGGTATCGTAAATTCCCAGGAATCTTACTTTTAAAACATCTACTTTTAATCCTGCTTCTTCGAGTTTAAGGCCTAGGTGTCCCCATTTTGGAAGTTCTTCTGAAGCGACCCCTTTTCCATCGTCATCTGAATAGGTAGTAACAGAAACGGCTTCATTGGCAACCGTGCGTGAAATGGCTTTATATTTTGTTTTTCCAATTTCGTATACAAAATTACGGGCCGCAGCGGCACCACGGCTAAATCCGAATACATCAAAAGTAAGCACGGCAATTTTATCGGCTTTCTTTTCTGCTTTAATGGTTTTTACTTTTTTTACAATTTCTTCACACCCTTTTCTGACTTTAGATCTGATTCCGGTTTCGCCAGTTCCGAAAGCGTATCCCAGCGTAGCATCTCCTTCTTTATCCTGTGTACCGATACCTTCTATATAAATTCCGAAGTTTTTATCATAATTATCCCACATACGGGCTACATTACTCCAGTCATTGTTGTAACTGGTATTGTCTGAAGATTTACCGCCATGTTTTTTATGGGCATCCGTTCCTTTTTTTCTTTCGTCTGTATTGGTTTTATTATTCAGGGTTCCGTCAAAAAAAATCCCAATGGTAATATCCAGTACTTCCTCTTTGGATACAGATGGTGTATAACTTCCAAATTGATTGTTGTGCATAATTCTTGTTTTTAAATTGACTGATTGAATGCTATCATTCTATCTTTCGGGATACTCTGATTTTTGCTTTGGTAACGACCAGTTTTTCTTTTTCAGATTCTAAAGACACTAAGATTTTGGTATTGTCTTCGTTTACTGAAATGGTCAGATCAATATTTTTGTCTTTTCCCAATTTCTGAAAAAGATCAAATATTTCTTTGTCATCAAAAGAGTCTATCCATACCGCATATCTGTTGTTGTTTTTATCTTTCCAGTAAAAACCGCAGAATCTTGGTACAGCTCTGCTCTTGTAGGTATTTTCTTTTAAGCTCTGATCAAAAAGGTTTTCCTGCTCTCCGTTATAATTGGTAAAACCGAAATCGATCCATTCTGCTCCTTCAGGAAGGATCACGGAAGGTTTCCAATTGTACTTTTCTCTGTATAGGTTGTAAATATCTGCTGCAGGATAGCCTTCTTTTTCAATTTTCTCGCGAACTTCCGGCTTGAATGTCTTATAAGACGGATCTTTCAGCATTCTGTCTGCAAAGCCTTCTTTCAGCATATACTGAGCGTTATCGTATGCTTTTTCTTTGGTAATAACGGTGTCATGAGCCTGAAAAGCGCCTATTTCTTTCTGGTTTCCAGTACCTTTCATCCAAAGCACAACTCTTCCTTGCGGGGCTAGTCCTACAACAAAAGAATTGTAAGTAGATTTCTTTTTTGTGTCCTGATCTACAAATCCTTCATCAAAAAGGTTTTTAATCTTTTGTTTATCAAGATTCCATTTTCCGGTATAGAATTTTTTTTCTACCAGAGAATACCATGTGAATTCAAGCTCATGGGGAGCATCCATTCTTTCGGTGGTCACGTTCATGGTACCGCCTTCTTTACCCCATCCTGTATTCTGTGTTCCCCAGATTGCATCAAAACTGTAAGTAAAACCATCGGCAACAATAGCTCCTTCATATACTTCCATCGGGTATTCCTGCGGGGCAGAAACGGTTCCCAGCCAACTATATTTTTCTTCCATTTTTTTATTCTGACAATTCGTTAATGAAAAACACCATATAAAAAGAATCAGCAGTTTGTATTTACTTATGACCATGGGACATAATCTTCTTGTTACTTGCTAAAACCAGATTTTCTTTATGGGCTTCCACATTGATTTTCTTTGCTATTTTCTCCACCTTTTTTCCTACGCTAAGATGATAGGAATCTTTGACTGTTATGTGCAGATTGGTTGCTGTTTTTATAATGGCCATATCAGAAAAGTTTTGATTTTTCAGCACTGTTGAATTCCACAATCTTTCCGCTCTGCATGGTCATGTTTTCCATTTCGCTGAACATGGAAATTTCACCTGCTATCTCGTTGGATGTTTCAGATTGCCTTTTGAATTCTTTTTCTATCATTTCTGTTCTGGTATCAGACGTTTCAGTAATGTCTCCTGAAGCTGTAAGTTTCATATCTTTTCCTGCTATGGAAATAATATTATCGTTCGCTGTACTGGTAATACTTGCTCCTGCTCCTATTGAAATTTCTTTTCCTGCAGTGATATTGATATTGTCACCTGCATTTAAAGTAAAGTTTTTAGGGGCTTTCATGCTGATATTACCCTGTCCGTCCATGAAATAGGTATTTCCGCTTGGATCCAGGATGGTTACACTTCCCTCTTCATCATTCATTAAAATTCTGATCCCACTTCTGGTTTGAATAGATTTCAGATGATTGTTTACACCTCCACCTAAAGCGATTCCTCCGTGGAACATTCCTCCCATTACGAAAGGTCTGTCTGGATGACTGTGTACAAAATTAACCATCACCTGATCTCCCACTTCTGGAATAGCTACATAGCCACGGTTTTGGGTAATCTGATCAGTTCCTCCGGCATCAGGACTCATCATACGGATAAAATGAGTGGTATCATTCGTCTGCCAGTCAAATCTTACCTGTATTCTTCCCTGCCCTTCAGGATCTGTATTAGAAATTACCGTTGCAGTCTGCGGCTCAGCCTTTGGAACAGTGAATTCCGGTTTTGGAAGAAATCCTGTATCTGCGGCTATTCCTACGAAGCTTCCGTTATAATGACCTATTGTGTCAATTTCATGTTCGGCTTCTGTAATCATGATTCTGGTGAAATAAGAGGTTTCATTAGAATCCTGTTTACGCATCTGCACATCTGCTACACAACCCGGATGCAGGAAAGGAACGGTTGTATTTCCTGAAACAGAAAAAACATTGACAGCTTCGCTTCCGGAAGCACTTTTCTGAGAGTACTCCACATCAAGGTGGGTAGTGGCTTTGATGGGAGCCATCTGTAATGCAGGGGTTTTATAAATAGATTCGTTATGGCTGTAGGCTGTTTTCGCCAGGTCACCCACATGTTTAATCGGGGTGGAACCAGAGGTCAGTTTTTCATTTTTATTGCTGTTATACCCGTAGAATTGAGGCTTCGTGTGTACTGCTTTCAATTCAACTTTGATATCATTGGCACTGCTTCCGTAAGTAAGGGTAATGGGTTTGTTCTGAGCGGGAAGTTTTCCAAAATGTAAGACCTCACCGTCGTAGTAAAACTGTTCTCCATAGGCTTCAGCCATTCTTGCCAGATAGTTATAATGGGTTTCATCATACTGGCTGCTATAGATAATCTGAGAGAAATTATTGGCATCTACTCTTACATCAAATCTGCTTTTATCAATTCCCTGCTTGATCACTTCTTCTGCAATGATTCCTACATTAACAGATTGAGTACCTCCAAAACTCTGGATATGCGGAGCCCCGTCAAGAAGAATGGTTGGGCTGTATCCGGTGAGTACAATATTTCCTAAGCTCATATGTTCCTGGCTGAATCCTACTCCGGTAATCACTCCCACAAAGTTTCTTTCCGGGCTGTTGTCTATATCTTTATAAGAAATAATGGCTGTAAGTCTTTTTCCAAGGAATTTATTGGCTTCTTCCAATGAATGGGTCTGTCTGTCTCCCAGAGTATCGTGTGCCAGTGTCAGTGTAAATTCGTGATGTCGTCTGGTACTTTGTTTAAGCTTGAAATGCTTATAGTACTTGATAATTTTCCCTTCTATGACAAGGGAAAGTTTTACCAGACGGTTGATACCTGTATGATGGTTTTCGGAAATACCATCCGCATTCTGCGTCGGACGAAAAGACGTCGATTGTGAGTTTCCAGGTGTATTTGACATATTTTTTAGTGATTTGATTAGTTTTCTAAACGATTATTCAACAGGTCGGGAGTTTAAAAATAAAAACAAAAGATACTGTAGAATATAGTCTTAGGTAAAAAAAGACCGTCTTATTAGGGACAGTCTTTTATTTTTAGTTCATGAAAGACCTAGCTCATTGGCCAAAGTCCGTCATAGAATGAGTTTCCATACGTAATGCTTTCTGCACTTACTACGAAGCTGATCAGCATATTGTTGCTGTTTATTGCATCAAAGTCTACTTCATGCTGAATTACATAGCCGTTTTCCCACTTCAAAGAAATCAGTGTTCCTTCTTCATGAGATTTATTAAACTGAATTTCTCCGTTTGTAGGTTTATATTTGCTGTTTAGTAAGCTTTCTAAAACATCAGATTTTTCTGTTGCTTCAATTGTTACTTTAATGAGTGCGTTTGACGGATCAGATGCTACACGTCCTGAAACGTCTGTAGATCTTGATACGCTATAGTTAAGCTTTAATAACTTCTGACCTTCACCTCCATTGAATTTTAAGATCCCTCTTGAATTTCCTGCCATATTCTTACATTTTAATCATTTATTACTGTTCCCTGATATAGGATTTATATAACAAAGATAGAGTTCATGTTCTGATTTAAAAAGTTTTTAGGGCACTCTTTCAGAAATTGTAGTAGTTCTACGACATTTTAAAAATTCAGGATTAAAAATTAATTTTAGAATTTTAAACTAATTTATTTTATTTTTTGTTGAAAATTTCCTAAACAACCCTATAAAAACAGGAATACAAAGGAAAACATATTTCAGGTATTTTATTCAATATCAAATATTTAGTGTATTATTTCTCTTAGGTTAATGATGTTTATACATATACCCGATTACCATAATAATAAGGTTAATGATAATCATTATCATTAAAATATTGCCGTATTTCCTTTTTTTATCAATAAAACTCAGCCCTAAAGTAAAAAAGAATAACAACAAGGTATACACAGCAGGATACATTTGAAAAGCTTCCGCAAATTTCCCTTCAAACACCAATACAATGGCCCGCTGAGCACCGCATCCAAGGCATTCTACTCCCAGGAATTTCTTACTGGGACAGGTAAGCATGAAATCATTAATATCCATTTCTGAGTTTTTGCGAAGATTCTGTTAATTAAGAAGAGATTTTAGCTCTGGTATACTGATGCGGGAAAAAGCAGTCTTCATTCATTTCAAAAGATCCCTGAACAGCAATATAGGGGTTTCTCAGAATCTCTCTTGCTACAAAAATAAGATCTGCATCACCTTTCTGAAGAATTTCTTCAGCCTGCTCAATTTTGGTAATTAAACCTACCGCTCCGGTTTTTACTTCAGCTTCATTTCTAACCTGGGATGAAAAAGGAACCTGATAGCCATCAAAAACTGAAATTTTGGCTCCATGAATATTTCCGCCGCTGGATACATCAATAAGGTCTACAGCATGTTCTTTTAAAATTTTTGCCAGCTCGACACTGCTTTGAATGTCCCAGCCATTTTCTGCATATTCAGTACCTGAAATTCTTACAAAAAGGGCTGTGTTTTCATTTAGCTCTTCATTAACAGCATCTACAATTTCTATCAGAAACCTGATTCTGTTTTCAAAACTTCCGCCGTATTCGTCTGTTCTGATATTGGAAAGCGGTGACAAAAACTGATGAATCAGATATCCGTGTGCTCCATGAATTTCAATAACATCAAACCCAGCTTCTACTGCTCTTCTGGCAGCTTTTTTAAAATTCTGAACTTGTTCCTTCACCTCATCTGTCGTTAATGTATGTGGAATTCTTTCTGTCGGATGATAAGGAATAGGACTTGGCGCAACGGTTTCCCAGCCTTCTTCCAGAGAAATCTGCAGGTTATTCCATGTGGAGCCTTTTCTTCCGGCATGAGCCAGCTGGATTCCTATTTTACTATCTGAATTTTTATGAACAAATTCTACAATTCTCTGCAGTTTCTCTGCCTGCTCATCATTCCAGATCCCCATGCAGTGATTGGTAATTCTTCCTTTGGGCTCTACTCCTGTAGCTTCTACAATCAATAGCCCTGTACCACCCTGTGATCTGCTTCCGTAGTGTACAAAATGGAAGTCGTTAGCTTCTCCGTTTTCACATGAATACATACACATGGGAGACATTACCCATCTGTTTTTCAACTCTACATTTCTGAATTTTATTGGTGTATATAACATTTCTATTCTTTAAAAAATTGAACTTTTCACTGGAAGAATAAAATATTGCCTACCTCATTAAAAAGAACTAATTTTACCCCCCTTTTTTAGTCTACAATATATGAAAAAAGACATACAGATCGGTTACGAATATTTTAAAAATAGCAGTGAACTGAGCGATATAGAAAAACAATTATTTGAAAGAGCCAAAGAGGCTCGTGAGAATGCTTATGCGCCATATTCTCAATTTTTGGTAGGATGTTCCGTATTATTGGAAAACGGAGAAATCTATTCCGGGAATAACCAGGAAAATGCAGCTTATCCGTCTGGACTCTGTGCAGAAAGAACGACTGTTTTTTGGGTAGCCGCCAATTTTCCAAATGTGAAGATAAAAAAGATCTTCGTTGTAGGTGGTCCTAAAGAGTTTCACGAAAAGAATCCACCGATTCCTCCTTGTGGAGCCTGCCGCCAGAGTTTAATTGAGTATGAAACCAAACAGGATGAGAATATTGATCTTTATTTCTCAAGTATGAATGAGGAGGTTGTAAAAGTGCATGCAGTGAAAGATCTGCTTCCTTTTTATTTTGATTCAACATTTTTGTAACTGAAACGAAATAGCAAGTTTGCAAAAAACGGGATTCTAATCCATGTCAAGGTCTTGAACCTTGATATGGATTAATAAGAATTTTAAATAAAACAAACTTCATGCTTCAACATAAAAAAGACTGTCTCATAATTTGAAACAGCCTTTTTTTTCTTTATTCTTCAGATTCTACATCATCATCTTCGTCTTCGTACTGCTCCAGATAGTAGCTAAAGCTAAATTCTCCAACTTCTTCTTCCGCATCTTCCAGAGTAGTCAGAAGGTCTTCAAAAATCTCAAGCTGATCTACAGTCATATTTACGAATTCTAAATGGAGCGGCATTTCCAGATCACCGGTAATGGTATCAAAAAGTGCATCAAGATTATCCCCAAAATGTTCAGGAAGCTGAACTTTTTCCTTTAGCTGGGCGTAAAAATCTTCATAGTCACCTATGTCTGTAAAATCGATATATATTGTCTTCATATTGAACTAAATTTCCAATTTTTATTGATTAAAAAAGTTTTACATTTTTTGCAGAAATCCGTTTCTTCATTAGTAGGATTCTTGCCTTCTGCATCTCTCATAAAACACATTTTTTCAGGGCAATGCGGCAGCCCCTGCGTATGTCCCAGCTCATGAATGGCTATTTTGTAAAACTGCTCATCCTGGTTTTCTTTACTCAGTCTGAAATTTGAAGCTACACAAGCCCTTCCTGGTCTATACCCCAACCCCATGATCCCAAAATCCTTGATCTTTCCTCTGGTGGCACTGATATCTTTTGTAGTAAGTCCAATTATAACAAAACCGTCTTTTGTTTCCTTATTCAAAAATTTAATGATTGAATCTGCTCTATATCGGTTTCTCTCTTTATAATAAGTATTTGCCGGAAAATCTATGGCATCCAGAACTTTTACATTGGGATATACATTTTTTATTCCTTCGTTTACTTTTACTACAGTTTCCTCCTTAATATCTTTAAACGGCTGTATGAGTATTGTTATGGCTTGTTTCTCTTCCTTTTCCTTTACCACACTTTTCTTTTCCGAACATGAAAGCATCAGAAATAAAATAATTAAAAGGTAAAGAAATCTAATATTCTTCAAAATTAATACTTATAGCTATTTAAATGCAAATTATACATTAGTCATTGCGAGGAGCTCTGCGACGAAGCAATCTCAAAAAACATCCATGATATTCTCAATGTCATCTGTAAGGTCTTTCCAATCAGGATTTATATTATTAATTAAATCCAGTTTCTTTTGTCGGGAACCTGCTTTTATTTGTTTTTCCCTAAATATAGCATCTCCAATTTCCTGAAAGGATTCCCAATACACAAGTATATACAAATTATATCTTGAGGTAAAACTTTGAGAATAATATGATTCTTTATGTTGCTGAACACGTTTAGGCAGATTTGAAGTAACTCCTGTATAAAGAGTTGTGTGATTTTTATTTGTCATGATGTAGACAAAACCTGCTTTCACGTGTGATTATTTTAGAGATTGCTTCGTCACTTCGTTCCTCGCAATGACCTTACTGTTTTTCAAAACTTTTATAATGGTTTTTGGTAAGGTATACATCACCATTTTGAGTGTAGATAATACGATCAGCATTTCTTCCACCGCAATGATAGTTTACATCTGCTTCAAAATATTTTTCTCCATCCGGCAGACGTCCTTCCCTGTTTCCGAATTTATCTCCACCAATAGCTTTTCCTGGAAGCACATCACAAAGATTTCCTCTGGAAGGATCCCAACCCTGTTTTCTTGCTTCATTTTTCGTAATATAATAATCCGGAAGTTTATGATTTTGCTTCACATAACTGATCACCGTTTTCTCTTCCGTAAGCTGTTCTATAGAAACCTGAACCGATGAATTTCCATTACCGGATACTCCATCCGAAGAGGTACTGCCATAACTTACTGTTTCTGTTTTCGAACCCGGCTGCCCTTTCTTATCTTCAATAAAGTTTCTGTAAACATACATTACACCCATCCCGAAAAGGAGCCCAAGACATATAAAAAACAAGGATCTTATTTTACCGTTCATAATTCATAACTAGTATTTAATGTAATAATATTTTATGCTCTCCACTCTTCCGGAATATCACAAACCGGAATAGGATCCATTTTGTGTTTTGCAGCTTTATGCATTCTGTCAAAGATCAGAAATACTTCCTTATCTCTTCCTTCATAGTCATCTGCAGTTTTAGTTCCGTATTCTTTCTGGATTTCCTCCAGCTCCGGATAGGTTGCCCCGATTTGCTGTTCGTCTGTTCTGTCTACATCCCAAAGCCCGTCGGTAGGAATTGCTTCCTGAATGCTTTTGATCAAATTAAGCCCTTTGGCAAGTTGATACACTTCAGTCTTATAAAGATCTGCAATAGGAGAAACGTCTACTCCCCCATCTCCGTATTTTGTATAAAACCCGATTCCGAAATCTTCCACTTTATTTCCGGTTCCACAAACCAAAAGTCCGTTCAGCTGTCCGTAATAATATAGCGTAAGCATTCTCAAACGGGATCTTGTATTGGCAAAAGCCAGTTTTTCGTTAGGATACAGGTCATCTTTTACATCAAAAGTTTTATACAATTCCTCAAAAGCAGGCGTCAGATCTACCGACATGGTTTCTACGTTAGGGAATCTTGATTTAAGGTCGTTCATATGATCCTGTGCACGGTCTACCTGGTCGGCTTTCTGACGAATCGGCATTTCGATCAGTAATGTTTTCAGTCCTGTCATTGCTGCCAGCGTTGAAACCACTCCGGAATCTACCCCTCCGGAAACTCCGATTACATATCCGTTTACTCTTGCTTTTGTTGCATAATCTTTTAACCAGCTTACAATATGATCTATCACTTTTTGTGTCTGCATCGTTTATTTTTTTAGTCTATTCCAAATTCCTGAGGGTATTTCACCACTCCTTTTTTATTATTTAATCCATCTTTTACCAATTCTACAGCCATTCCGTTTTCTTCCGGAATATCGAATGGAAAAGAAATGCCAAAATTACTTGTTTTTTTGTAACCAAAGCGCGGATAATATTTTTCGTGCCCGATCAATATCACAGATTCATATCCCAGTTCTTTCGCAATGTGGTGTCCCTGTAGAATCAATTTCGCACCGATCCCCTGATTTTGAAACTCAGGCTTTACGGAAACAGGTGCCAAAGCAAGAGAATCAAATGATTCTTGATCATTGATAATTTTAATTTTTGTAAACAGAATATGTCCGGCAATTGTTCCGTTTGCATCTTCTGCCACCAATGATAATTCTGGGATAAAAGCTTCAGATCCTCTCAATTTTTCTACCAGAAACTGTTCCTGATGATCACTGTGTTCCATTTCCCTGAACGCCTCTTCCGTAAGCTGAAAGACTTGTTGATAGTCCTTGCTCTCTTCCTGTCGTATTGTTATCATTTTTTATTATATTTTTCACGCTTCAGTTCGTACCAGAAGCAAATTCCGTCCGGTTCTTCAAATTCGCTTGTTTTTTCAAATCCTAATTTTCTTAAAATATGATTGGAAGCAGCATGTTCAGAATGAGCATAAGCATAGATAACTTCCGCATTCAGTTCGTTAAAACCATAATCCAGAGAAGCTATTCCAGATTCTACGGCGTATCCTTTTCCCCATGATTCCGGAAGAAAACGATATCCCAGTTCCAGTACATTTTTGTAGCCATTCGTTTCATGGGTCAATAATTTTAAACCGCTCCATCCTATCAGAAGCCCGCTTTCTTTTTCCACAACACCCAATCTTCCCACACCATTTTCTTCATATTGCTTTTGAATCATGCTGATGACATTTTTTGATTCATTGATATCCGTCAAAACCGGTACACCAATATATTTCATGACTTCAGGGTCGGAATCCAGAAGAAATATGCGTTCAAAATCTTCATCTTCGAGTTTTCTTAAAATCAGTCGTTGAGTTTCTATTGTCATAATCATTAGTTTTTATTCTCCAATCCCAAAAATGGTGACTTCTGTTTTTGTTCCTTTTTTGATATCCGTTTCTTTTATTCTATTCCCTGTTATATTCAGAGTTTGCAAGGCCGGGGTTCCGGAGATATCAATTTTTTGAAGTTTATTATGTTCCAGATTTAGTTTTCTTAATTTTTTTAACTGAGTCAGGTCAATTGTTTTTAATTGATTTAAAGATAATGTTAATTGATCAATTTTTGGAATTCCTGCAAGCGAAATACTTTCAAGCAGATTATTATCCAGATATAAAGAAGTCAGGTTTTTAAGATTTTCTGCTTTGAATGATGAAATTTTGCATCCCGTACACGAAAACAATTCTAGCTGATCCAAATTGCTTACCATCATATTCGAAATTGTATTATCATCCAGAATAACCATTTTTACATTTTTAAAAAAGCGCAGGTCTTCTATGGAAGCAATTCCTTTCTGAACGAGGAACAGATTGGTCACCATGCCGGCTTCCTGAAATTCAAGAGTTCCGTTTTTATTAAGATCAAAATTTTCGAGTACTGCTTTTTCAAAGTTTTTATCTTTAAATTCAAGCTTTTGCCCATAGAAAAAAGAAAATCCTGAAATAAGGAAAAGGGTGGTAAATATTTTAATTTTCATCATGAATTGTGTATTTAATCCTTATTTTTGTAAACTTAAATTCCATGTAAAAATAATGAAGATTTTTAGATATATTGCGCTTTCTTCTGTTTTAGCTGCCGGACTTGTTTCCTGCAAAAAAGAATCTGAAAACCAATGGAAAGTAGAAGTAAAACAAACTGCCGAAAAGGTTGACGTTACAGATATTTCCAAAGAATTCTACAATCCGAATATTCCTTTGGATCAGTTTAAAGCTCAATTCCCATGGTTTCAGGGAAGTGTTTCTGATACTGATTTCGGGAAAAGAAGAGTGAATGCTGAAGAGATCAAAATCTACAAGGAAGCTATTGGAAAAATAGATCAGGCAAAGCTGCAAACGGAACTTCAAAGTTTATTTTCACATATTAAATATTACTTTCCACAGTTTAAAAATCCAAAAGTATATTTGTTCTCATCTGCTTTACAGATGGTTCAGGATCCTATATTTTATGACGAAAAAGGTAATCTTTTATTTATAGATGTTACCGGCTTTATGGGAGACGGAAATGCCAATTATAAAGGATTGGAATTGTATTTCCAAAAATCGATGAATCCGCAGAATATTGTTCCTAAGGTATCACAGCTTTTTGCAGAAAATATTGTAACAGAATCTCCTGACCACCAGAAATTCATTGATCAGATTATTCTGAACGGAAAAGTAATGATTCTTCAGGATGCTTTTCTTCCTGATACTCCTGATTATCTGAAAATGAACTATACTCAAAAGCAGTACGATTGGGCAAAGAGCAATGAAGCGAATATCTGGAACTATTTTGTAGAAAGCAATCTGATCTTCGGAGATGACCCAAGACTGGGAGAACGTTTTATTTCGCCGGGACCATTCTCAAAATTCTATACGGAGATTGACAATGAATCCTCGCCACGAATCGGAATTTTTACAGGATGGCAGATTTGTAAGGCCTATCTGAAAGAAAAACCAGAAACGAAGTTAACAGAGTTTTTGAAAATGGACGCTACCACAATTTTTAATCAATCCGGTTATAAACCGAAACTTAAATAATAGAAAATTTAGAATTTAGAAAAAATAGAAAAATGAGAAAGACTCAGATTACGATAGATGTAGAGCTTGATGAAAATCACGTACCGGAAAATATTATATGGAACGCCCAGGATGGAGGTATTGAAAAACAGGAGACTAAAGCAACGATGATTTCTGTTTGGGATGAAAAAGCAATGGAGGCACTAAGAATAGATCTTTGGACGAAAGAAATGCCTGTAGACCAGATGAAGATGTTTATCCACCAGATTTTAATATCTTTAGGAAACACCTATCAGAGAGCTACGGGTGAAGAAGATGTAGCGCAGTGGATGGAAGAAATTGCTGAAGAGTTCGCTGTGAAATCTGCTATTAAGTAAAAAAATACAATTGCGATACGCTGCAGGCAGTAAGCGGTAAGCTTTTTGCACTCAGCTAGAGCAAATTTTAATAAAACAAAGGGCTTAACCAGTATATTTATTGTTTAATGCCCAAGCCTAAAGCAAAAAATTATGAATTTTAATACAAAAGTAATTCACGGAGGGCAGCACCATGAGTCTGCAACAGGTTCTGTAAATGTACCTGTATTTTTGACCTCTACGTTTGCGCAGAAAAGCCCGGGTGTACATTCCGGATATGAATATTCAAGAGCAGCCAACCCTACGAGACAGGCATTGGAAGACTCTTTAGCAAGCATTGAAAACGGAGCCAGAGGCTTGGCTTTCGGTTCTGGCCTTGCTGCCATCGACTGTGTTTTAAAATTATTAAACCCTGGTGATGAAGTAATTGCTGTAGATGATCTTTACGGAGGTACTTACAGAATGTTCACCAGGCTTTTCGAAAAATATCAGCTGAAGTTTACTTTCGTGAATTTTGATGATGTTTCTAAAATTGCTGATGTAATTACTGATAAAACAAAACTGATCTGGGTAGAAACACCAACTAACCCACTGATGAAATTGGTAGACATCAAAGCGGTAGTAGAAATAGCAAAAGGAAAAGATATTTTAGTAGCGGTAGATAATACTTTCGCTACACCTTATATCCAGAGACCAATTGATTTGGGAGCTGACATTGTGATGCACTCTGCTACAAAATATTTAGGAGGGCACTCAGATGTGATTGCAGGAGCGCTTATTGCTAAAGATACTGAACTGGGAGATAAACTTCACTTTATCCAGTTTGCGAGTGGTGGTATTTTAGGACCTCACGATTCTTATCTTGTATTAAGAGGAATCAAAACCCTTGCCTTAAGAATGCAGAGACACTCTGACAACGGTCTTGCTGTAGCAAAATACCTTGAAACGCATCCGGCTGTAGACAAAGTAATTTATCCAGGTCTGGAATCTCATCCACAATATGAATTGGCAAAATCTCAAATGAAGGAATCCGGAGGAATGGTTTCATTCACTTTCAAATCCGGAAAGAAAGAAGATGCAATCAAATTCTTAGAAAAAGTAAGAGTATTCACCCTTGCAGAATCTTTAGGAGGAGTAGAATCTCTGGCTAATCACCCTGCTCTGATGACACACGCTTCAATTCCGGCAGAAAAACGTGCTGAATTGGGAATCACTGATGACCTTGTTCGTTTAAGCGTAGGTATTGAGGATGCTGAAGATCTGATTGCAGATCTTGAGAAAGCTTTTTCTTAATAAACCATATAAAAAATGAGAAGGATTGTCTAATCTTTCTCATTTTTTTATAACCTTGATTATCTATGAAAAATACAAGAGAAGCAGTTATTTCCGACTTACCACAATTGGCGGCATTATTCGATCAGTACAGAATATTTTATCATAAAACATCAGATATTCCTGCTGCAACCAATTTTCTTCAGGAAAGACTGGAAAATAAAGACTCGGAAATTTTTGTTTCAGAAGAAAATGGAACATTAAACGGTTTCGTACAGTTATACCCCATATTTTCGTCTACAAGAATGCAGCGTTACTGGTTGCTGAACGATCTTTATGTGAATGAAAATCATAGAGGAAAAGGTTATTCTAAAGAACTGATTGAAAAATCCAAAGAACTGTGCCGTTCATCAAAAGCATGCGGTATTCTTTTAGAAACAGGAAAGACCAATGACATCGGAAATCAGCTTTATCCATCATGCGGCTTTGAGCTTTATGACTCTGTCAATTTCTACGAGTGGACTAATCATGAGTAATAAATAATTTATAAATTACACTCACTAACCCAAATCTCGAATACCCACATCCCAAAACCACCACTAAAACAAAAAATGATATGACCGATTTTCAAAAATACATCCAAAGATATTTAGATCAGATCCCATCAGGAGACTGGTTAAACGAACTGAAAATATCAGGTGATAAAACCATAGGAATTTATTCCAATCTCACCGAAGAACAGTCTCATTTTGCTTATGCAGAAGGAAAATGGACGTTGAAAGGACTTCTACTCCACCTTTCAGATACAGAAAGAGTTTTCCAATACAGAATATTAGCTTTCGCCAGAGGAGAGAAAAATAATCTTCCGGGATTTGATGAAAATGAATATGCCGACCAATCTTTTGCAAATGAAAGAACTCTTGAATCCCTTTTGGAAGAATATAAACTGGTGAGAAAATCTTCTCAGATTCTATTAGAAACACTTCATCCTTCCGCTTTACAAAATACCGGTACGGCCAATGGCCATGAAATTACGGTAGAAACCATTGGAAAGCTGATTGTAGGACATAATTATCACCACCTGAATATTATTGAGGAAAGATATTTATCGAAGTTGGGATGGATGTAATAATTAAAAAAAGTTTTAATCATTATACGTTTCGGCTAAAGCCATAGAATTTATATTCATTTTTTTAATGGGCTAAAGCCCATTTCTATTGAATGGAATAAAATCTCTAATAATTCATTAAATCTTTTAATTACACCACAAAAACATCAATAGAAACGGGCTTTAGCCCGTTTTTACATTATATACCACCTTTCATTGGCTTTAGCCAAAACCTATCAAAATACATTTACATCCCAATTTTTTGCCTAAAACTCATAGATTTTCTACCTTTATCCATTCTTTGAATTCACATACACTTATGGAACATATTATTGAAATATTAAAATCCGGCGGAACAATTCTTTATCCTACAGATACCATCTGGGGAATTGGTTGTGATGCGACCAATATAGAAGCTGTCAATAAAATTTTTGACATCAAAAAGCGTGAAAAAAATAAATCCATGATCATCCTTGTGGAGTCTGAAAAAAGACTTCAGGATTTGGTGGATGTTCCTGAGATGGCCTGGGAAATTATTGATCTCAGCGAAAAACCGGTAACAATTGTTTACGAAAATCCAAGAGGTCTGCCTAAAGAACTTCTTGCAGAAGACGGAAGCATCGGAATCCGATTGGTAAAAAATGATTTCTGTAAAAAACTGATTACAAAACTGAACAGACCTTTGGTTTCAACTTCGGCCAACTTCAGTGGTGAGAAAAGTCCGTTGAAATTTTCTGATATTTCTGAAGAGATGATCAGCCTTGTAGATTATGCTGTGGAAGAAGACAGAGAAAAGGTTTCAAAATATTCAGGTTCTTCTGTAATCAAAATATGGAGTGATAATAGAATAAAAGTGCTGCGGGAATAAGAATTCTGAGCTTTTATATATACTTTTTAGAGTCTTGCCCGTTCATATCGGCAGGATTTCTTTTTTTTAGTTCTATCTTTGCAAACTCAACTCATAAATTATTTGCTATGGATCATCAGGAATTTGCTCAAATATGGGTTAATGCATGGAATTCTCATGATTTAGAGGATATACTCTCGCATTATTCGGATGATATTGAGATCTCAACTCCCATGATTTCTCTGGCTACAGGCGGTAAAGAAAGCTCTTTACAAGGAAAAGAAGCTGTTCGTGAATACTGGAGAAAGGCTTTGGAAAAATTTCCGGATCTCCATTTTGATCTTATTCATTCCACAACGGGAGTAGATTCGGTAGCATTATTTTATAAGTCAATTATGGATAAACATGCTGTTGAAGTCATGTTTTTTAATGAAGATGGAAAAATTAGTAAAATGTATGCTCATTATGATTAATGGGTAACATACGTAGAAATTGTCACTATTATTAACGATGAAAATTAATCTTAATCAAAATAAGAATTTAAAACTATTTAAAATCATTTCTGAAGCAGCAGAAAGGAATAACCAGTCCGTATATATTGTGGGCGGTTATGTACGTGACCTTCTGATGAACAGAAAAGCTTCCACAGATATAGACTTTGTAACAGAACAAAGCGGTATTGAACTTGCTCAAAATGTAGCGCAGGATATAGATCCTAAATTAAAGGTTTCCGTATTCAAAACGTATGGCACAGCCATGATCAAGTATAAAGACCTTGAGCTTGAGTTTGTGGGAGCAAGAAAGGAAAGCTATACTGAAAACAGCCGAAAACCGGAAGTGGAAGGCGGAAGCCTGGAAGACGACCAGAAACGAAGAGATTTCACCATCAATGCGATGGCAATTTCTTTAAATAAAGATAATTTCGGAGAACTGGTAGATCCTTTCAATGGGATTGAAGATCTTGAAAAAGAAATATTAAGAACTCCTTTAGAACCTGCTCAGACCTATTCTGATGATCCATTGAGGATGATGAGAGCGGTACGTTTTGCGTCAACTTTAAATTTTAAAATTGAGGAAAACTCTCTGCAGGCTATTCAACAGGAAGCAGAAAGAATCAAGATTGTTTCTATGGAAAGAATCATGGTAGAATTTAATAAAATTATGCTTTCTGAAAAACCTTCTGTCGGATTAAGGCTAATGGAACAAACCGGTCTTATGAAACTTGTTATCCCTGAACTGATAGAACTGAAAGGAGTGGAAGAAGTAGAGGGACAAACGCACAAGGATAATTTTTATCACACCTTAGAAGTTGTAGATAATATTTCCGTGAATACAGATAATCTTTGGCTTCGCTGGGCTGCCCTACTCCATGATATTGGGAAAGCACCTACAAAAAAGTTTGTGGAAGGAACAGGATGGACGTTTCACGGACATGAATTTTTGGGTTCAAAAATGGTAAAAACACTTTTCCAAAGATTAAAATTACCTTTGGGAAGTGACATGAAATATGTGCAGAAAATGGTAAAGCTTTCATCAAGACCCATTGCTTTGATCACTGATGATACTTCAGATGCTGCATTGAGAAGACTTTTATTTGATGCCGGAGAAAATCTGGAAGATCTTTTTACGCTTTGTAAAGCAGATATTACCACTAAAAATTCTAAAAAGCAGGAGAAATTCAAAAGAAACTTTGAATATGTAGCAGTAAAGATCAAAGAAGTGGAAGAAAAAGATCAGGTAAGAAACTTCCAGCCTCCTATTACCGGAGAAGAGATTATGGAAATGTTCAATCTTAAACCAGGCCGTGAAATTGGTATTCTGAAAGAGAAAGTAAAAGAAGCCATTCTTGAAGGTGAAATTCCTAATGAAAAGGAAGAAGCTACAAAGTTTGTGATTGCTGAAGCAGAGAAATTAGGATTAACAATCTGATTCAACAAATAAATAATACAAAAGCCCGGCGGGATGTTCCATCCCGCCGGGCTTTTTCTATACCACCTATAAAAACAAAGCCGGCCGGCTTCAAAAGAAACCGACCGGAAAAAAACACAAATGATGAAAAAATAAAAAATTATATTTTTAGAAGTATAAATTATTACGGGTTTAAGAAAGTTCCGTTAGCACCAAGACCTCCTGTTTTAACAGATCCTATTTTGCTGCCGTTAGTGGCTGAATATATTACCATTTCGCTTTCTGCTGTAAATTGCTTAACATCTGATGCAAAGATTCTTCCATCAATAACGTTAAATCCATAAAGCGTAAAATAAGGACCACCATCTGCAGCTGTTAATAATGGAGTTGTAGGAATTGTAGGTGTAGCTAAACTTGTTGTATACACTTTATTTCCAGCGCTGAAATAGATTTTATCGTTATCAATCTGAAGATTTGTAGCACTTGGAATTCCTGTCAGTGTAACTACCGGTGTCATTGCTCCTGTACTTGAAATCTTATAGATATAAGAATCTGCAGCTGTAGAAGAAACTGTGTAAACATTAGATTTGTATGAAATAGTACTGTTAATCTTACCATTCGGAACAGAAATTTCAGTTTTGCTGTCATTAGAAGTATTGATATAAGTAATCATATTTCCGAATCCTGATGTAGCATTCTGTACAAAAACATTTCCACCTGCTTCTACTGTTTTATCAGCCCCACCTGTCATAGTGATTTTGCTTACAAATGAATAGTCAGAAGCTTTATATTTCGTTACACTTGTTGCATTCGTGGAGAAATTCAGGTTGGCAACATAGATAAAGTCGTTCGCAAAAGTAATTCCTCTTGGGTTATCAATCTGGTCAGTAATTACAGCTAATCTTTTGAATGTAAAACGGTCTACGACAACAATTTTGTTTGAGTTGTTGATGACAAGATAAGCCTTGTTTCCGTTAAGACCAATAGTCTGAAGAACGTCACCAAGGATCTCTTTATTGTTGTTATATCCATATATATCGTCCTGCTTCATGCTTAAATCTCTTGTCAGGAATGTTACTTTTGCACCCTGACTATTGAAGTTACCTTCATTAGCAATAAAATATCCATTCTGGTAAGTGATCGGAGAGATTTCAAAATCCTGAGAATCACTTGTACATGAAGAAATGTTAAACAATAACATTACTGCAAATAGGACAGTTAAAAGTTTAGTTATTTTCATAATTTATTCAATTTTAATTTTTAAAAATTTATTGCTGCATACACGCTATAATTTCTTTTGGGTAAAGGATAAAAAGAAACTGTTTTATAGTAAGTATCCGTAAGATTATTCACTTTAAACCCTAGGGTATATTTTTTTGCCAACGTTGCAGAAACACCCATATTTAAAAGAAAATAAGGATCTATTGCATCTGATCTCTTTTCATCACTTGTGGTATAGGTAACCCCATTCAACAGTGCCTGAGCAAAAAATTTAAAGAAGCCATATTCATAATCTACATTCACATTTCCTCTGTGCATAGGAACGTAAGGTCTCTGCATCTTCGTTTCTTTGTCAATAGATTTTGCGTAGTAATACCCTGCATTCGCACGGATTTTATGATTTCCCAGCTGCTTGCTGAAAGACAACTGAGATTCTAGTCCGTAAGATTCTGATTTATTGACATTGAATGCCTGCCAGTAGCCTAAAGCAGTCGGAAGCCATACAATAAGATCGGTCACATTCATATAGTAAGGAGACAAGGTAAGTCTGAAATCTCCCACTTTAAATTCGTTCGTCATATCAACCTGCGTAGAAGTTTCCGGTCTCAGATCTTTATTTCCTCCCGGTTCATAATAAATATCATTGAAGGACGGATATCTGAAGTTTTTTGAAACATTAACGCTTACATCATACCATTTTGCAGCGCTCCATTTTCCAGAGAATGAGTACATAAACGGTGATTTCACATCTTCTACAAAATCTTTCTTGAATCCACCTTCAAAACGCAGGTCTTTCGTCGCAAAATACCTCAACAATCCTGATATTGAGCCAACATTTCTGCTGACACTGGATATTCCGCTTTGGTATCCTTCTCCTTTATTGACCTGAAATTCTCCGATGATATTAAAATTCCATTTTGAATTCAGGAAATAATTGAAATCATTTTTAAAGATATAATTCTTACCGGTTCCTCCGCTTGATTTAGGCTGGCTTAACGAGCCAAAATACTGGAAATTTTCTTCCGTATAAGCTGCTTTAAGGGAATTACTGAACTTCGCTTTGTTCCAGTCCCAGGAAAGAAGGCTTCTTACACTTTGAGTCTTATATTTCGTTTTTGTTCCTGTTTCTTCATACACGGGATAGTGCTGTGAAGAATCAAAAAACTGGCTTTGCCACGAAATTTTATGATCATTTGTTATTTTATAGGATGTTCCTACATTGAACGTTGTATTGTAATAATTTCCGTTTCTGTTGATGTAATTCAGATCACTTACTTCATAATTATTTTCACTTACAGAATAATTTCCTGAAGCTTTAAAACTGAACTTATCATTGCTGTAAGAACCTTTTACAAAATTATTATAGGTATTAAATGAAGCGACTTCTGAAAATAAGGAACCGTGGAACCCTTTATTAAAATCAAGGGTATTATTCAGGTGGATACTTCCCCCGATAGCACCGCTTCCATAGATTACACTTCCTCCACCAGCTTTTATTCCAATCTGATCGTAGCCAAACAAAGCAATATTATTGATATCTCCCTGCCCCAAAAAATTGGAGTTGATATTAATTCCGTTCCACACAAAAGCAGTCTGCTGCGCGGTAGTTCCTCTGAAAGATGGTGAAGAAACAGCACCACGGCCATTTTCTTTAATATAGACCTGTGACTGAAATCTTAGGAGCTCTGAAAGATTGCTGGAGTTTTTCTCGGCATCTTCTGCCGAAATTGTTTTTACGGGATGAAAAAGCTTCACCCTGTTCATCTGATTGTCGAAGACAAAAATAGTATCTATAGCTTTCTCTTGTCCAAAAAGAAAACAGCCATATGATGAAAAAAGCAGTACTAAAGATCTTTTTATATCCATACTTTTTTACTTTTCCTCCGAAAGCAATAGGTTTTTATAATTATAATCCTGGCAGGTCTCCTGACTTTCGCATTCTGCTCCTTCCCGTTTTAAACAGTGGTTTTTTGCAGAAACTTTTATTGCGATTTACAGTTGCGGGGACAGTCCGGGAGTTACACCCGATTCCCTTTTCATTCCAAAATACTGGAAACCAAAATTTTTGCAAAGATAGTTTTTTATATGTATTCGCCAAAAAACCAGCCTACGCTTAAAAAAACCTATCTTTTTAATTCAGCAGATAAAAAAGAACAGCCGCTTTCAATATTGAAAACGGCCATTCATCCCACTACTTTACTATTTATATATGTTATTTTTTAATAAACTTATAGTTCTCCTGCTTTCCTCCTTTCACAGAATATTGCAGAATATAATCTCCTTTTGACAAGGATGAAACATCAATCTGCCCTTCTACAGTATTGAATGTTTTCACCCTTTGTCCAACCAAATTATAAACTTCAGCTTTCTCTATTCTTCCTGTTCCTTTAAAATATAATATATCAGCTACCGGATTAGGATAAATACCGATATTATCTTTCTCTTTTACAGCATCGTTCACTGATAAAAACGCTGTAATATCCAGATAGAAAGCGATCATTTGACCTGAGGCATTCGTCCCTGTTCCGGCAATTTTCTTTCCGTCTTGTGAAATGGCCAAAGGAAGCCCCATTGTTACTCCATTGGTTGCAATTCCTAAGGATACGGCATAATCATTCAGATTAATCCTTCCGGTAGATGAATTCCAGATAAAGCCTTCTCCCGACATAGGAGGAGCTCCGAATGCTCTGTAAAATCCAATCACCGTTTTCCCGTCCGCCGAAATTCCTGTTGCTCCTCCTTTGAAACTGAACGAAGCATTAGGATGCGTTATATAAGTAAGTCCACTCACAGCATTCCATACATAGGGATTAGGATTTGCTGCTCCTATGATGGTATTTCCGTCTGCAGAAATTCCGCCTGCTTCTCCTACATTATTTCCGTTATTATCTGTGATAAAACTTTCTACTCCGTCCTGCCATTTTGCACCGCTTCTGATACCTGTCGGTTCATCCTGCCAACCCACAATTACTGTTCCTGCCGCATTGATGGCATTGGCTCTGGAACTGCGTCCGGGAACCATACTTCCCAAATCTACCATTCCGCTGGCTTCATCCCATTTTACAGCGTGTGCATTTGCTGCGGTAAGAAAGCCCAGACCTACAATAGTATTTCCATTGGTAGTCATTCCCCAGGTAGAACTTACACTTCCGTCCCATCCGGTAGGAACAAGCCCGCCTCTGTTTACCCAGGTAGAACTTGCTACATCATAAGTTGATATTTCATTGAATCCCGTTGCTGCATTGGTAACGGAAGAAGAGATTTTGGTTCCGTCATTCGAAACAATTGTTCTTCCGGAAGCCGGATATCCATTTGATATTGAACCTATCTGTACAAGTCCTCCGGCAGCATCCCATTTGTAAACTCCTCCGGCACTTGTATGCATACTTACCACTCCATTATCCGAAACTGCTCCTACATTATAATTTCCTAAACCTATTACAGTAAGCTGAGCTTCCGCAAAACTAAAATTCAGGAAAAAATAAGCGGTCAATATTTTCATTGACATTCTGTAAAAATTTTTCATATTTTATTATATTTAGCGTTTCGAATTGGTGAAAACAATATTAATACAATATTCACCCTGCTAAAAGAAATAGACTTTCATAATTCGTGAATTTCAAAAGAATTTAATTTTTAAAACACTAATAAACAATAACATAAGAATAAACGTTTTGAATATGGATTTTACCGGAACTATTCAAAAAAACACAAAAAACAAATTATTTACTTATCAATTATTTCACCATAACAGAAGAATCCTACTGTTTGTTTTCATTTTCGGCTCTCTTTTTATCAGTGGGCAGTCTGGCCCGGACTTTACTATTTTAGCCGATAAGGCATTTCTGAAACTCTATCAGAACTCTGATGAATGTATAAGTTATACTCAGGGAATTCTCGTGAGTGATCAGAATACGGAACATAAAATGGTTCTCCAAAACATCATTTCACAAGCCTATGCCATGAAGGGTGATTATGTACAATCAGTGAATATTTTTGCTCAAAATGAAGATACTGATCAGAAAACCGGACTTTCTTATTTCATGCAGATATTCAGTGGTTATAATCTTGCGGATCAATATCAAAACTTAGGTTTGTATAATCAGTCCAAAAGAATCATCAGTAATCTTCTATCTGATCAGAAACTTCTTAAAAGCACTGATCCGGCTTTGAGAATTACCACTGCAAAATTGTACCAACTTCAGGCTTTGAATTCAGGGATCAACAGAGATTATCCTACAGCATTACAAAATCTGGATAAAAGCAATCAATACCTCAGCGATCATAATGAAGAGAACAAAATTTTAAAAATAGAAAACAAAATTTTCCGGGCTTCTTATCTGTTGAAACAAAATAAACTAACGGAATATAAAACACTTATAGACAATATCATTTCAGATCTTGAACATTGGAAAAGCAAACCTTTTCTTCTAGGATTGGCTTACGAAAATATTTCCCAATATTATTTTCTGAAACAGGATTATACAACAGCCATTGAAAAGCTGGAAACCGGACTTACATTAGTTGAAAACCTGCCTTTTAACAATTTAAAAATTAAAATTTACGAATCTCTATCCCGCAACTATTACGCGGTTCATAATGATGAAAAATACCATCAGTACAATAAACTTCACAATGATTTAAAAGCAAAAACGGATTCAAGTTCGAAAGAAGGCATACGATACCTTGTAAAACTTGTTGAAACCAATCAAAATAAAAATATTGAATTCCAAAAACATATGCTGACCAGATCTACCTGGTTTTTGGCTCTCTTTTTATCATTGATTGTTATAGGTCTGTTTATTTATTTTCTAATAATTAAAAGCAAAAATAAAGACTTAAAAAAGCAGTTTGACTTTTTTGAAAAACAGATCGGACAGAAATCCCAACCCATCACATTAAACAAAACGAATGCTGCAACAAAAGATTCCGGCTCTACAAAGATATCAAGGGAAAAAGAGGATGAAATTCTCCAGAAGCTTGAAGAATTTGAAAAATCCGACCGATATCTGAATAAAAACATGTCTCTTTCTTTACTCTCTTCTCAAATGGAAATTAATACAAAATATCTTTCGGAAGTGATCAACAATAAGGAGAAAAATTTTAACGGATATATCAACAAACTCAGGATCAATCATATTGTACAGCTATTAAGAGAGGATTCTACTTTTCTTAATTATAAAGTGAGTTATCTCGCAGAATATTCCGGTTTTTCGTCGCACAGCGCATTTACAACTGTTTTCAAATCTGTTACCGGAATGTCTCCCAATGTTTATATTCAGGAAATCAGTAAAACTAAAGCCGTATGAAACCATTTTTAAAGATAGTATCCTTATTCTTTTTATTCTTTTGTATTTTCACGAAAGCCCAAAAGACACCAGATAGTGTCTTAATAAAAAAAGCTAAACTCGAAATTTATGACAATCCTGATAAGGCCATTAAAATAGGAGAACAGTTATTGAAAAATTCTCCTGATGTAAAGACCTCTATTAATCTTTATATGCTTCTTTCCACGGCCAATATTGCAAAAAGAAACTTTGAAGAATCTTTACAATATATTTTAAAAGCGAAAGAACTTTCCCAGAAAACCAATGATCCTAAAAGTCAGGCCGGAGTTCTTATTTCAGTGGCTATCCAGTATCAGCAAATGGAACTTTTCAGCAAATGTCTTGAAACTCTGAATGAAGCAGATCAGTATATCGCAAGAATTCCGGAGAAGAATCCCGAAAAATACATTGAAACCGCTGCAAGCCATGCAATAAGAGGAATGGTCTATAAAAGCCAGTCTAATTCAGAAATTGCTTTGGAAAAATTTCTGATTTCAATACAAAATTATGATAAAGTCCCGGTTAAGAAAACCACCTATTCCAATATGAGTGTGGTGTACTACAATATAGGCTATTGTTATCTTAATCTCAATCAAATTGATAAGGCACAGGAAGCTTTTTCACAGTCTATCAACTATGCCAGAAAGAATTATGCTAAAAGTCTGGAAGCATTTGCCTTGAAAGGAATTTCTGAAATACACAAACAAAGACATGAAAATCAATCTGCCATAAACCTATTATTAAAAGCTGAAAACCTTTGTAAAAACACGGGAGATATCATCCTGAATGAAGGACTTTACAAAGAACTGGCTGAAAATTATCTTGCGATGGGACAGCAGAAGCTCTATCAGCAGTATAATAAAAAGTCCTTAGAAATGCGCTTTAAAAGAAAGCAGAATGAACTGAAATCCATTAATCAGGTAATTGATAACCATAATAAAGAAACCGCTTTAAAAAGTGAAAAGCTGAAGTCTTATTATCGCTACATTAAAATGGGTGCAGTACTGCTGGGATGTATTTTGATCGTTATTCTTTTATATTTTATTGTCAAAATAAAAAAACAGAATAAAAAGTTTCATAAAGAGATTCAGCAAATGATACGAAACCAATAAGCTTTGAAAACAAAAAACATCCCAAATTGGGATGTTTTTTTTATACTAGATCCGTTTAAACTTATCAAAAAAATATTTATTAAACCATTAAGGATAATTTAAGAAATAAAGTATAGTTAAGATAAATCATTCTGATTTTTAAGCTTAAAACGGAGCTTATCTTAATACTCTTAACACCTTAATACAATCTTAATGGTTCCAAAAATTTTTAAACAGAGTTTTGTTCTATAATCTTTAATTATCTGCCAATAACTTCCGTAATTGGGTTTCCAACGTTTCCGCTTGGGAACTGAATTTTCAATAAAGAAGATACTGTAGGTGCAATATCTGTCATGTGATATTCTTTGTTGCTTTCTCCTTGTTTTACTCCCCACCCCATAAAGATTAATGGAATATGAGAATCATAAGAGTTCCAAACGCTGTGTGTAGTTCCTGTTTTAGAATATGGAGGAAGCATAGAATCGTGAGAAATTAACTGGATATCTCCACTTCTCTGTCTGTTGATTCCATTAATAATTCTTTGTTTGATGGGCTCTGGAATGCTTGACTCCTGCACTTTGTCTACAGAAACAGCATATAAAACAGTAGGATCTTTTTCAATTTCTTTTACAGCAAAGTTTCTTACATCATCCAATTCAAGCTTACTGTCTGCCAACACTTTTCTATCGAAATAAATCTGATAGTTATCAATAGCATTGATCAATTTATCAGCTCCAAATTTCTCTTTCAGCTTCTGGCTCAGATTCTTTTCTGCATCTTCACCGAAGAAACCTGTCGGGATTTTATGTTCTTTAAGGAATCCTACAGAATGTGCTCCTCCATGGTCCGCAGAAAGGAAAACAGTATATTCACCTTTTCCTACTTTTGAATCCAGGTATTTGAAGAATTCTGCTAAATCCTGATCTAATCTGATGTAAACATCCTCTACTTCAATAGAATTCGGTCCGAATTTATGCCCGGCATAATCTGTAGATGCTAGGTTGATGGCTAAGAAGTCTGTAATATTATCTCCACCCAGTTTTTCACCTTCTACAGAAGCTTCTGCCAACTTTAATGTTAGTGTATTTCCGAAAGGCGTATAACGGATATTGTCTTTTTTAGTCTGATAATCCTTTGCTAAATTGCTATAAGGGAAAGTAGGTGTTTTTGCACTTCCCAAGAGACCTTCCCAGGAGGAATTGTCCGGTGCACTTTCTGTATATTCGTTGATCGGAAGTAAAGTATTCCAACCGTTGGCTACTAGTTTTTCAGGAAGATTCTGAGAATTAAATGATTTTACCCACTGAGGAAGGTCATTCATATACCATGTACTGGTAATGAAATTTCCTGTACTGTCATCAAACCAGAAAGCTCCGTTTGGAGTGTGTCCTGCAGGAAGAATAGATGCACGGTCTTTCAAAGAAACCCCTACTACTTTCCCCTGGAAGTTGGTTGCCAGTCTCAATTCGTCAGTTACTGTGGTCGACCAAAGGTTTTTCGGAGAGTGGCTTCCGATTTTTGTATTGGTAGTTCCTACGGGCTGAACGCTTTCATCCGCAGTACAGTACACTCCTTTTCCCGTTTCTTTATCTGTCCAGTCATTTCCTGCAATCCCGTGAATAGCCGGAACCGATCCTGTATAAATACAAGTATGTCCCAAAGCAGTAATAGTAGGTACATAAGGAATATGTACATTATTCAAAGAATATCCTGTATTCAAAAGTCTTTTGAAACCATCATTCCCATACTTACTATAAAAACGGTACAAATAGTCCCAACGCATCTGGTCTACTACCAGGCCTACAACTAATTTGGGTCTTTCCAGTTGGGTATTTCTGTTCTTCTGCGCATTGATTGTAACTACGGACAATAAAGTAGCTGCCGCAATTGAAATGTTCCTAAGCATCCAAGTAAATTTTTATTGCCAACAAATTTAAGGGTTTTGAAAGTTTTGGAGTGTGAAATTTTATTTAATTTTGATTATTCTACAATTCATCAATCAATCTGCTATGATTCTAGGCGTATACTGGTATTTTAAATTTCCGGATCAATTATATGACTTTCAGTTTTTCAAGTTTTATCCGGGGTTTGGTGGGCATGCCGATAATCCTGCTGAGCTGGCTGCAAGAATTCAAATTGAAAATAAAGATAGTTTTCTTGAAAAGCTGGAAGAACTTAAAACTCATTGTAAAGAAACCTATTTACATATAGATATCAATGAAAACCAACTGATCATCAATATTGAAGACTATATGCTTTTTGATTTTCATTTTCAATTTGCCTTAGAGATCGAAAAGCTTATGATCCGTGAAAATGCAGTATTAGTAGATTCAAGCCTTCCTTTTGCCATTCAATCCAGCAAAAACTATAGTCCGGAAAAAGAAGAATTCAAAAGTATTGAGCATCGTTTTATTCAAATGGTAAGTTCTGATTTCAGGAAAAGCAATGCTGAAAACTATTCTGTCAGAATTGATTGTAACTTACCTTTAAAAAATAAAAAAGAGTTAATTAATGACCTGGCGCAGATCTGCAGAGAAGAAAACATCCATGTATTTTACTATAATGATTTCGAATTTAAAGACCATTGTAATCTCATGCTTTTTTTCAGTAATGGCAGACAGAAGAAAGATTCTGTTCAAAAGGTGAATATCAATTCTTTTGGAACTAAAGTAAGGCAGCTCACTCAGAAATATCCTCTTCATTTTAGCCATCTCGGAACCTTCAAAGAGTATCCTTTACAGGGTCCCAATGTAGAACTGATGTTGGATGAAGAATATATTGTAAACAAAAAATAAACCCCTTTTAATTGAATATTATGATCAAATTCAAATATGTTATTCTGTATGTGGAAGATGTAGAGCAATCCATGAATTTTTATAAAAACACTTTCGATTCCGAAATAAAATTCATCACCCCTGAAAAGGATTATGGTGAACTGCTGACCGGAGAAACGAGCCTGTCATTCGCCTCTGTCAGTCTTGCAAATTCCAATATAAAAAAAGGATTTATAACAGCAAAAACACAAGACCAGCCTTTCGGAATAGAACTGGGATTTACCACAGATAATGTAGAAGCTTTGGTAGAAAAAGCAATTAAAAACGGAGCTGTTCTTTATGAAAATATTGCAGTAAAACCATGGGGACAGAAAACAGCTTATATCAAAGATCCCAACAATTATCTGGTAGAAATCTGTACAGAAATTCAATAACCTTAAAATATATAATGTGGAAATAAGAAAACTACAAAAATTGTCTTCTAACCCAAGTGTAAACTGGGGACTTAATGGCTATACAACAGAAATTATCTATTCGGTTTCCTCTATTGAATTTGGAGGGTCTTTTGAATTCATTTTAAAGGAAAAGTCTTTACCTTATACCAAAATCTGGGAAACAACTTCTGAAGAGCTTGAGGAACTCAATAGGATCATTGAACAGGGAAACTCTTTCGGTGCTTATGTGAATGAAGAGCTTGCAGGCTGGATCATCTGTGAACACAGAACCTGGAACAACAGTTTTTATATTGAAAATATCCTGATCGATGAAAAACACAGACGAGAGGGAATCGGTATTATGCTGATTAAAAATGCCATTAAAGAAGCCAGAAGATTAAGCTGCAGGGTTATTGAACTGGAGACCCAAAACACCAACTACCCTGCCATACAATTTTACAGAAGAATGGGATTCAATATTACCGGACTGAATACAAGGCTTTACAATAATTCAGAGGAACTCGCTCTTTTTATGACCTTAGATATGGAATAAATTAATAATAAAATAAGTATTATAATAAACTCATCTACTCTTTATCAATTAGAACACTTGCTGGTGTGCTAATTTTTCTATACATTAGTAATCAACAAATTAAAACATGATTACTATGAAAAATTTAAAAAAGCTAAAAAGAAATCAGCTAGTCCTGATCAGTGGTGGTGACACTCCGTACGCAGTATGTGATATGGATGGAAATTGTCCGCCAACTATAGGTTCTTATTATTGCAGTGACGGTACCTGTTACAGAGTTTCCGGCGGTGGTGGCGGCAACCCGGGATGTAATGAACCTATGCGTCTGTGCCAGGAATGGGAAACGGGCTGTGGGTGCGTTTATATGTAAAAAATATTTGTTAGATAAAATTTTGTTGAGGGCGGTTTTTACCGCTCTTTTTTATTAAATTTTAATGTAGTTTTCAATATAAGTCACCTGATCGGGTGACTTTTTTAATAATAAATATTCATAAAATAATACGACAGGTTTTGTCGTGACACATAGATAATTTTGCATTACAATAAGATAAATTTTAATATAAAATAAAGTGAATTCAATTATTAATAGTATGATTTAAAAACATACCACATTAATTCAATTTTCACGTCTTAAAAAGTGTTAAATTTGCACGGTTTTTAAAACTAATTATTAACTCAGAAAACGACATTGACATGAGAAAATTTTATCTCAGTGCATATACTATATGTGCAGCCTTGGGCATATCTGCCCAGGAAGTGGTGTGGCAGAAAGATATCAAATCCTCTACCCAGGATTTTCTAAGCCAGGTTACCACAACTATTGATCAACAATATTTGATCACAGGAAGCTCAATTCAGACCAATCAACAACAGACTTCTGCAAGTAAGCAAAACAACGGTTACGATTTTCACCTGGTAAAACTGAACCAGCAGGGAGAAGAAGTCTGGGAAAAATACTTCTCCGGACAGAATCATGATTATTTATCTGCAACAGTTACCACTCAAGATGGCGGATTTCTTTTAGCAGGAACCTCTTACTCAGGAAAAGGACTGGATAAAAAAGAGGATTCCAAAGGAGGATCAGATATCTGGCTGATCAGAATCAATGAATTTGGTGATGAATTATGGCAGAAAACCTTGGGAAGTTCTTCTGATGAAGAAGCAAGAGCTGTTATTCAAACAACAGATTTAGGATTTTTCGTCGCGGGTAATATACAGAACTCTTCAAAAGGCTATGGTTCCAAAGATGTCTGGATTACAAGATTAGATAAAGACGGAAAAGAATTATCACAATTAATTTTAGGTGGAAAAGGTTTAGATGAAGTGGAGAAAATGATTCCAACTCGTGATGGTGGAGCATTACTAGGTATTTATTCCAGAAGTACATCTGTTAAAACAAATAATCAGCAATCAACGATCAATACAAATACTCCGTCTGAAAGAACTGCAACCCATAACCTACTATCTGCAACCTCAAAGCAAACTGAAAACTTCGGTGAAGGCGACTATTGGATTGTCAAGTTAGACAAAACCGGAAAAGTTGAATGGGAAAAGAATTTTGGAGGAAAAGGAGATGATCATATCAGAACCCTGGCTTTAACTTCAAACGGCTTTATCATTGGTGGAGAATCAAGATCAGAAAGATCAGGAAACAAAACTGTAGGCATTGAAGAAGGAACAGATCTTTGGCTGATTTCTTTAAACGAAAGAGGGGATGAGCAGTGGCAGAAATCCTACAATTTCAAAAACCGTGATATTTTGATGGGAATGAGCGTTCTACATTCTGCAGATAATAAATCATCCAAAGGAATTTTGTTGGGAGGCTATACTCAAGCTGAAGGAAGAATCCAAACTGATGATGAAACTTTCTGGATGCTTTATCTTGATCAGAATGGAAATGAACAGTGGAGAAAACATGTAAAAGGAGAATCCAGAAAGAAGGAAGAAAGACTTTCTGATTTAAAGCTTAACAGAGATGGTTCAATTGTTCTGGCCGGAACCAGTGCAGAAGAGCTGGGCAAAGAAAACTGGAAGATTGTAAAGCTGGGCGACAAACAGGTTGATCAGTTAATTGAAAAGTATGATATCAAAATCTATCCAAATCCAGTATCAGATTATGCTTATGTTGAAATTGGTTTTGATTTTAAAGAAGCTGATATTCTGTTGTACGACATGAGCGGAAGACAGCTTCAAAGTATTAAAACCAAAAACAGAGTGACTAAGATTAATACCCAGGCTTTGGTTCAGGGAGCTTATCTGGTTGCGATAAAAACTGATACTAACAAAACAGCGAATGCCAAATTAATTAAGAAATAACATCATGAGAAAAAAACATAAGATTATAGTATTCCTGCTTACATTTTGTTCAGGATTATTATTCTCACAAGGTGCATCAGGCGAAAGTTTCACCTCGGCACCTTCTGCAGCATCAATGTCTAGTTTCATCAATGCTCCTATATCATTATCCACAGGGGTTCCGGACATTAATATTCCTTTCTTTGCACTAGCTACTCATAACCCTGGAATAGGGGTTAACGTAGGAATATCTTACCACCCCGGCAATGCAGGTAAAACAAGCAAAGCTTCTGATGTCGGGTTAGGTTGGTCTTTGTATGGGACAAGCTGTCTTATTTACAGATCAATAAACCAATATAATAGTATACCTACCGATATTTATTATTATTCCTTTATGGGATTTAATGGTAAGTTTTTGTTAAAAGCTAATGCTTCGGGACAAAAAGAAATTACTTATATCACTCATACCAATCTGGATCTTACTTATAATCAAGCAGAAGATACTTTTAAAGTTGTTGATCCATCAGGAAATACTTATTTTTTTAATAATAAAGATCAGAATATTTTTAAAAAGAATAATAACTCTACCTCGTATGTGTCAGCTTATTATCTTACTAAAATAAAGGATGTTTATCAGAATGAACCACTACTTTTCACATACATTGAGGATAGCTATGTACCTAACGATCAGACTCTCACTATGAAAAGTTTGAAAATCAGCAAAGTAACTTCACCAGATTTTGGTTCCATTGAATTCAGCTATAATTTTAATGAGGCTCTTCGAAAGAAATTAACAGACCCTTATCAGCTTCAAACCGTAGCCTTGAAAAACAAAGCCGGAAAAGTGATTCAGAAATATACCCTGCAAAGTGAGGATAGCGGATTTACTTATACTGAACCTTTACTATCCTCATGTACAGCGGAGGCAGTGCCTGATGGTTTCTATGACAGAAGAATGCTTCATTCAGTTCAAAAATATGGAACATCTACGCAATTTGAAAAAACAAGTTTTGAATATAACAACAGTTCTTTTACAGGAAGCAACTGGACAGAATTTAAATGCCACTGCCTTAATGATCCTGATAGTCCAAAGTTTTTAAATGTAGGGCTTCTCAGCACCATAAAATATCCTACAGGTGGACAAACAAGGTATGAATTTGAACCCAATCAGTATGAGGTTAAAAAGACTAATATACTAGATCCCTGGACTATTTCCGGTGATCAGTACATCCGTCCGTATGAATTTATAGATCAAGATGCACAGGTTTTGGAAACTGTAGGTACTTTTAATTTTGACACTCATTTTTCAGATACTTACACCTTCAACATTCCTTCAAACCCGGACGACTCCGAGGGAGGAAGTTATCTTATGTACTGTGTAGACGTCACCGCTTACTACACCGATTCTCCGGTATGGGATCCAGGCTTGACTCCTTCTGTTGATATTGAGCTAACCTCATCAGTACTAGGAAATGATGGTAATATGAAATTTATGCCGGGAACCAATACTTTCAAAGTACTGGGAACAGGCGGCGGCGGTACTGTTACCATCAAAAGAATCAGATACAGATCTATTCCCCTTCCCAACTATACTACCGGAAATGGAGTCAGAATCAAAAAAATAGAATTTCTTGAAAATGGAATTCCTGTAGATTCTGAAACCCGTTATTACTCTTATCAGCAATTTGGCGATAATGCCAAAACAAGTGGTTATTTGGCTTGGCTGAAGGACAGTCCCGTGGTTTATAAGAATGTAAAAGAAACCATTGGTCAGAATAAAGGATATGCAAAATATTATTTTGAAACGTTGAAGGATCATCCTGAGAATATAGATCCTGAAGGAGGGTTAGCAAGTCCGGCATCTCATTACAATATCCTTGTTAATGGTCTTTTAGATAAAAAAGAAGTTTTTGATGCCAATAATACGCTGGTAACAAAAGAAGAAAATACCTATCAATTAACATCTATAGGAAATCCTTATCAACTTAATGACATAATGAATTCAGGGGGTACAGTAAAGAACTCAATTATTACCAAGCAGACCAATACCACTACTTCTTTTGTAGGACAGGATGCTATTTCTTCAACAATAGAATCCACAAGAGAAACCACAAATCTTAATATTACAGGCAAAAAAACGATTACTCCTGAAGGAGATATTCTGGAAGAAAATTATAAATATCCTAAGCCAGCTGCTATGCGTTTATTTGTAGCAGGAATCAGAGACAGGGTAATTACTACTGAATCCAAAAAAAATGGGGTTACCCTTTCTAAAACAGAAACCCGATATGATGATACCACGCACTTATATCCAACTTCTGTAATCGGATTTTTACCTGATGATCTTACCCAGTCCATTAAAAATGCCGTTAATGATATTTATGATGACAAAGGAAATCTTGTGCAGTACAGAGCATTTCCGGATGCTGCGGACTCTTCTACAGGAGGAATGCCTACTACCGTAATCTGGGGATATAACAAGACCATGCCAATTGCCAAAATAGAAGGTGCAAAGCTCTCGGACATTCCTGCTGCACTTATCACATCCATTGTGAATGCCTCTAACGAAGATGCTGATGCCACTCCGGCTAATGAAGCTGCAAAAGAAACAGCATTGATCAATGCACTGAATACCTTCAGAAAAGATGCTGCTCTTAAAAATTTCGTGATCACAGCCTATACTTATGACCCGATGATTGGAATGACCACTACAATTTCGCCCAATGGTATGGCCGCAAAATATCAGTATGATTCTTTCGGCAGGCTGCAGAAAGTCTTCAATAATGAAGGAATTATGGTAAAAGAATACCAATACAACAACAAAAACTAAACGATGAAAAACAATACAAACATAACCCATACAGGAAAACTGAAGATGAAAAAATATGTTTCGGTTTTCGCTTTGGCTCTTTCTATGTCTGTTTTTGCACAGACTACGACAGAGAACTATGTCTACAGCAAAGTTTCTCTATCTGAAGACGGCAGTAAAAAATCAGAAACCATACAATATTTTGATGGTTTGGGAAGACCCAAACAGACCATTCAGGTAAAATCTACTCCTTTAGGGCAGGATATTGTAATGCCGGTTACCTATGATCAGCTGGGAAGACAAACCAGAAGTATTTTACCGGTTCCAATGCCCACTTCCAACCTTGGAATACAGAATGTTTCTGAAGCCACAGCCAATACTTATTACGGAGTTCCCAACGCGTATTCCGAACAAAAACTGGAAGCTTCTCCCCTAGCGAGAGTGCTCGAAACCGCAAGCCCCGGAGCTGAGTGGGCTATGAATTCAGGTCATACCCGAAAAGCAGCCTATGAAATCAACAAAAACTCAGACAAAGTTAAGAAGTTCTCTTTTACCAACTCATGGGTCAGCGCGACAACAGTTTCATCTGTTCCTACCGTTTCTTTCTATAATGAAAAAGTATTGGTGAAAAATTCAGGAACGGATGAAGATGGTAATAAAACCATTGAATTTACCAATGGATTGGGACAAACTGTTCTGGCTAGAAAAGTTATTAGCGCTACAGAAAATGCAGATACCTATTATCTCTACAACGATTATGGGCAGCTTATCTATGTCATTTCTCCGAAAGCAGAGGCTCAGATTACCTCTAATAACAATGTTGTAACGCAGCAGATTCTGGATGATCTCTGCTATCAGTACAAATATGACAATAAAGGAAGACTCGTAGAAAAGAAACTTCCGGGAAAAGGCCTGGAATCTATGATCTATGACAGACAAAACAGATTGGTAGGAAGCCAGGATGCTGAGCTAAACCAAAAAGGACAATGGTTATATACCAAATATGACCAGTTCGGAAGAGTGGCCTTTACCGGAATCTCAGCCGGAGGAAACAGAATTTCAGAACAGGCTTTAGCCAATAATTTTGTTTCCAATAATGTTAAAAGAACCGACTTCCCATTCTTTAACCGTGAAGGTATGGATGTTTTTTACGATCCGAACCAAACCTATCCTAATGTTGTTTGGGTAAAGTTATTATCTGTAAACTACTATGACACCTATCCGCAGTATAGTTTCAATCCTTCATTCCCTTCAAATATTGCAGGAAAAACAATTATGACAGATGATCCGGCAGGAAATGTAAGCACACGAACCTTACCCGTCATGAGCCTTGTAAAGAATATAGAGGATGACAACTGGACTAAGAGTTATAGCTATTACGATACCAAAGGAAGAGCCATTGGAGGATACTCTATTAATCATTTAGGAGGTTATACCAAAACAGAATCAAACCTGGATTTTGTGGGAGTACCACTTCAGACAAAAGCCTATCACAAAAGATTAAATACCGATACGGAGAGAGTGATTACTGAAACGTTCACGTACGATAACCAAAACAGGCTGCTTACCCATACCCATCAGATAGACAGCAATACTCCGGAGATCCTGACCCAGAATAAGTATAATGAGCTTTCTCAGCTGGAATCTAAAAAAGTAGGCGGAACTTCTGCGGCTTCTCCCCTTCAGACTGTTGATTACACTTATAACATCCGAGGATGGCTTACTAAAATCAACGATCCGGCAAACCTGAACGGTAAACTTTTTGGCTATGAAATAAAATACCAGAATCCTGTTTATACCAATATTGCTTCCGGGAAATTTAATGGGAATGTAGCAGAAATAGACTGGAAGAATTCATCTGAAAATGTTTTGAAAAGATATTCTTACTCCTATGATGTTCTTAACAGACTGAAAGATGCAATCTATACAGAACCAAATGCTACCAATCCTTATAACAACAATTATAATGAGAACCTGACCTACGACCTCAACGGAAATATCGCCACGCTGAGAAGAAATGCTTTTCCGGTAACAGGAACTACCTCTACTCTTGTGGATGATCTTGCCTATCAGTATACAGGAAACCGCCTGGATAAGGTCATAGAAAGCTCATTGAATGACACAGGATATGAAGGAGGAAACAACCCTATTACTTATGATCTGAACGGAAATATGAAAGATATGCTGGATAAGGGCATTCAATCTATTGGATACAACTACCTGAATCTTTCCAATAATTATACAATTCAGCAGGGAAGTCCGTTTGGAGGATCTTCAAGCAGTATTATAGATTATCTTTACCGTGCAGATGGAACCAAACTAAGAAAAACATTTTCTACTACACCGTTTCGTGGATCAACGAGTACCAAGATGACGGATTATCTGGATGGTTTCCAATACAGCTATACTGCAGGAGGCGGAATATGTTTAACATGCAGAACCGGAAATGCTTTTGAACAGCAGGCTTATAAAGGAGTAAATGGTATTGGGCTTCCAGGACAGGGAGTGTGGAATTTAGATTTTGTTCCCACTGCAGAAGGAGTCTACAGTTTCACAGAAAACCGCTATATTTACCAATACAGGGATCATCTTGGAAATACCAGGATAAGTTTTGCAAAAAACAGCGAAGGAGCTCTTGAAGTTACAGATACCAACAATTATTATCCTTTTGGCCTCAACCATATTTCAGGAATGTTAAGTATATCCAGTTTTGGAGGTTATTACTCTTATAAATATAATGGGAAAGAACTTCAGGAAACTGGGATGTTTGATTACGGAGCAAGAATGTACATGCCGGATTTAGGCAGATGGGGCGTGATTGATCCATTAGCTGAAGCATCCAGAAGGTTTACCCCATACCATTATGGAAACAACAACCCAATAAGGTTTATAGATCCGGATGGAAGACTTACGATAGATAACCTACAGGGGGGATACAATTCAGGAAGTGCTATATTAGATTTCTTAGGTAGAACAGGTTTGACTGACGAAAGAAATATGCCATTGTATTACCGTAATGAAGGAGGTACAATGATAGAGACTAAAGCCCTGGGTAATGATGGGCAAGGTGGCGGTAGTGGACCTGCTCAAGGGCCAAAACCTAATATTTTTAATCGGATAGGTAATTTCTTTGGAAGACTGTTAGGAAGAAATAAAGGTGCAGGAATTAGCATGTTTGCACCTGGGGCTACAATTTCTAGAATTCCTACTGTTGAAGTTGGAGAAGCAACACGAATTGCAGAATTTTTTTCAACTGTAGAAGCAGCTTCAGTAGCAATTGGAGCAACAACTTTAGGAGCCGTCTTAACACCTACAATGATGAAAGATCCAGAATATAACTGGACAAGAGATTTACCCTGGAATGTACCTGTTACAGGAATAACAGATGAACCTGCTGATGAATCTAGTAATTTATATTTATACAGAAATATGAGAAATGTAAATGGTATGCCTATGGTTGGAGAAGGTCTAGATAAACTAGGCTTAAGAGATAGAGATGTTAATCTTCTTTCTAACTCTACGATGATAACACCCCTTTTCGCAAATGGTTTATCTGTTACTGTAGGCTATGGTGATGTAATACCACCTAATGTTCCTGATTTTAGCAGAGGAAAAGGAACAATTTTTAGAATACCAGCAAGCTCTTTAATGTCTTATGGTTTAGTAGGGTTACCAGTTCTGAATCCCGATGTTCCAAACTATGGACAGATTCGACCTGCGATCCCTATGAATGTAGGAACATTTAGAGCATTGATTCAAAGTACTGCCCCAGCTTGGCAACCCGTAAAATAATTAAATATATGGAAGAAAGAGATATTATCATAAGAAAAATTTTAGAAAAATTATATATTGAATTTAATCCAGAAAATCTCTCTAGACTCACTATAGATCAGTATAGAGATTTCTTCTTTTCAATATTTGAATACATAAATTTGTATAAAAATAAATATCATTTGACAGAAAAAGATTTTGTTGAATTTAGCAAGAATATACATCATAAATATAATTATGATGAATACGAAGATAACTGTTGGGAAAGAGTAGCTTTTTTTATGGACGAGCTAATATTTCGGTTTGCTACACCTCCACCCTATTTTTTTCATGCCGACTTTGAAGATTTTAAAAATAAATTAAAAAGAGATTTTACGAAAGGTAATGGACTGTAATAAAACAATTTACACTTATCTTCTCCGTTAAAGAAAGCATTCCTCCGTTGGAGCGAGCGTATCACTCGGGCCTGTGAGTAAAATACAAAAGCCACTGCAAAAAGCAGTGGCTTTTATTCTGTTTTCTAGAGAAACCAATATATTTACCAGTACATAGATCATCTTGACATACAAGTGAAAGAGTAGCTTTGACGAAGGCTGCGAACGTAGTTCAACCAGGATAAGTTTTGCAAAAAACAGCGAAGGAGCTCTTGAAGTTACAGATACCAACAATAGTAAAACGCAAGTAAATGGAAACAAGCAACTTTCAAAGAATATTGAATTTATTTAAAAAGCAAAGTGATAATTATTTATATGTAACCATATATAATTATTTAAAATCAATAGATAAATTTGAATATATTCTTATCGATAAAAATAAAGCAAATTCTATATACTCTGTAAGAAATGAAATCAATCATACTGTAAATGAAAATTTAAAAATTCAAGGCTATGATGAACTATTAAACAATCTTAATATATTTAATAGTAAAAGTGTGATTATTTCTAACTTTGATTATAACGAAAAGGATTTTACTATATTTATCAATGATAAAGAGACTCAAATATTAGGAATATTATGGCGGGATATAAACAATTAAATATAACTTCATTTTACTGGTAAAAGAACATATTATGTGCATCTTCTTCTAGTAGAATATGCTCTCCCTATCTCTCAATAATAAAACAAAATGTTACTAAAAAAATGGAAAAATTGATATATCGTAAAATACAAGAATATGATCCTCAATTAGATGATTTTGAAATCTCATATTCAAATCATCCTTTATTGTTGGATGATGTAATTATGTCTTATAAAGGAAGAAATAAACTAGCTAAAAGCGAAAGTATAAAAGAATTAACATATGAGATCTTAAATAATCTTCTTTTAATTAAAAACGAATCTGTTGAATATGTAAAATTTGTTGTTGTTGTAAGGTATAATATTACGAATAGGCTGTTTGTTTTCGCAGAAGACTATTCAAAAGTTTTTTTTGATTTTACATCTCCAAATGAAAATAATCTAGAATTGGGTTAAAGAATATAAACCAAGGGAATATTCCAACAAACTAGAGTATTGAAAATTCAATACTCTAGTTATATAAATTATGAATAAAATTAAAAATGCTTATCTATACGCTTATTATGAGTGTTATTTGCAAACACATATTTATTATAAAACACATAAAAATAAAAATTTTTACTCAATATTATCTTTGGGGTTTCCTTTATGGTTATTATTAGAATTTCCAACATTAATGATAGTAGATAAAACTATTGGACTCCCTTCAAAAGTATTCCTGTATCCAATAATAATAGGAATCGCTTTTGGATACATTTTCGTAACTTCTAAATTAATTGGTGATGACGATTTGACGGAAAAAATCAATACTTTCTATGCAAATAAAAAAATTGTAAAAGAGTCGAGAAAAATTGTGTTAATTTTTACATTTTTATGTATTGTGTTTTGGGTATTTGCAATAAAATATGATTACTATTAATTTTTGAAATTTCAAATAATATTTCAAACGTGCTGGTAATAAATTAGAGTATTGATTTTCAATACTCTAATTTTAAATATAAATATAATGGGAAAGAGCCCCCCGCTGGCTTGAGCGTCTCGCTCGTGTCCACAAAAAAACAAAACCACTGCTCCAGCAGTGGTTTTTATCTTTTATCTCTTACTTTTCAAGCAATTTTTCCAGCCTGCTCATCATTTCATCCTTTTCCTTCAGCATACGTTCATACAAAGCGATTTTTTCTTCGTGAAGTTGGATAATTTTATCTATTGGGTTGATGTTACATTTGTATTGTTCAGCATAAGCAACAGCATCATCTTGAAAAGTATTCGCTATAATATTCACAGCCTGTTCTTCATCAAAATTTTGAAAAGCTTCTACGGGAATTTTCAGTACTTCGGATATTTTTTCGAGCAGTTGGTTTTCAATGGTTTCTTTTTGTTCAAGTAAAGAAATCTTCTTTTGGTTCCAGTCTTCGCCTAAATCAAGAGCCAATGCTTCCTGCTTTATTCCCAGCATTTCTCTAAAACGTTTTACATTTCTTCCCTGATGTATTTTGTAGTCCATTCTTAATCAATTTGTGAAGATTCAAAGATAATACATTCTGTAAAGTAAAGGTTAAAAAATGTCTGGTAAAATATCCCTCTTCTACTTATTAAAGTGTTGGGAACTATTTTATAAACTGTCTTCAGCAGGTTCGGAAGTGCTCTCGGTCACTCCAGTAAGTCTCTGCAGCCACTCATTAATTTGCTGTAACCATTTCGTAAACTGTCTCCAGACACCTCATCCAGTGTCTATCGTCAGTTCATAAGTGCCTCCGGCCTTTTAGGTAACGACCTCTAGCCAGTTGTATAAGTATCTATAGCCTTAATCAAAGTGGTTAGAGACCATTATGAAATTCCCTTTAGCCTCTTATATAACCGGATATCCCCCCTTACTCAAGGGGTATATTATGTTGTGAAAGTAGCTGGTGATCGTATTTTTTGATAAACTTCAAATAAAGTATTCACCATCTCTTTCTCCCAAAGATTCTTTTAGCTTAATGAGTTTCGCTTTTACAAATTCCAGGAGATGTATCTGATGTGCTCCTAAAACTTCATTCATAGGGGTAAACATTGATTATTTGTTATTCTAGTAATAAACACCCCTTCACAATTGTTATAATAATATGAAAACAATTGCCCTCCTACTCTTTTTCTTCGTTTCCCTGACTGTAGTTTCAGCTCAGAATCACACATCTGAAAGCTTTTATGAAACCTCAGATCATGTAAAGATCAAATATAAAGTCTCCGGAAAAGGAGAAGCCTGTATTTATATTCCCGGAGGTCCCGGACAGGGATATCCATCTTTTGAATTGATGGGCGGAAACAATCTGGAAAAAAATATGCAGATGATTTATATGGATCAGCGGGGCTCAGGCGAATCCGGCACTTCTGAAAATTATCACCTTGACAAAATGATTCAGGATATTGAAGAACTGAGACAGCATCTTAAATTGAAAAAGATCTTCCTACTGGCTCATTCTTTTGGCGGAATTATAGCTGTTAATTATGCAAAAAAATATCCCCAGCATACCAAAGGACTCATTCTTGCCAATGTAACACTCCACTTCCTGAATGATGAATCTGTAAAAGAACAGATTGAATACGGAAACAGCCTTTTACAGGCAAGAAACAGAGAAATCCCTAAAGACAGTCTTTCTTCAGAACTCTCAAAAATCAGCAGTGCATTAAGAAAAAAAAGAATCGGATATAAATTCCTGACTGAAGATATCGAAACCATAAAAGAATCTGATAAAATTGATTCTCTCCATCCCCGTATCATCGACTTCGGAATGGCTGTTATCTCAAAACCTAAAGATTTTCCGGAATACTACGCCGATTATGCTCCGATCACAAAAGATATCAAAGTTCCTGTGCTTGTTATAACAGGAAAAAAAGATAAAGCAGTCGGAACTCAACATTATAAGACTTTCCGGTTTCCCAATCAAAAAGTAGTTGTTATTGATGGCGGACATCTTCTGTATTATGAGAAAAATAATGAGTTTGTGAATGCTGTAAGTCGTTTTGTGAATACCACGAGGTGATCTTGTATTGAAAATTTTATGATGATAGGATTCGGCGCGGCCTCCGGCCGCGCCGAATCCCTCAAACTATTAAACCTAAAAAATCATTTGATTTTTCTTAATCAATCATACCTTCTTCATTCTTCTTAATGATTCAATATTGCTCAAAAAACAAGCCCGGCTGTTTCAAATTGAAACAGCCGGGCTTTATTATTTTAATTCCTGCTTAAAGCGGGTAATTATTAAAATTTCAGATCTCCATTCACCTCTCTTACTGCATTAGCAGCTTCAGCGAATTTCAATTGCTCTTCAGCAGTCAATGTTACATTTACGATTGATTCTACTCCATTAGCTCCAATGATAGCAGGAACTCCTAAGCAGATATCGTTTTGTCCGTATTCTCCTTCAAGCATTAAAGAACAAGGAATCATTTTCTTCTGGTCACATGCAATTGCCTGAACCATTACAGAAACTGCTGCACCTGGAGCATACCAAGCAGAAGTTCCTAATAATTTGGTAAGAGTAGCTCCTCCTACTTTAGTTTCTTCAATTACATATTTTTGTTGCTCATCACTTAAGAACTCAGTTACAGGAACACCGTTTCTTGTAGCTTTGCTCAATAATGGAAGCATACCCGTATCACTGTGAGCAGCGATTACCATTCCGTCTACATCAGAAATTGGAGCTTCTAATGCTTCAGCCAATCTGTATTTGAATCTTGCAGAGTCTAATGCACCACCCATTCCAATGATTTTGTGCTTAGGAAGACCTGAAGTTTTGTGAACAAGGTAAGCCATAGTATCCATTGGGTTAGAAACCACGATAATGATTACTTCCGGAGAATGTTTTACTAAGTTTTCAGTAACTTCTTTCACGATACCTGCGTTGATACCGATCAATTCTTCTCTTGTCATTCCAGGTTTTCTAGGAATCCCGGAAGTGATTACCGCTACATGAGAACCTGCAGTTTTGCTGTAATCTCCTGTTGTACCCGTAATTTTTGTATCAAATCCGTTAAGAGATGCTGTCTGCATCAAATCCATTGCTTTCCCTTCAGCAAACCCTTCTTTAATGTCTACCAAAACTACTTCTGAACAGAAGTTCTTCATTGCGATGTATTCCGCACAGCTTGCTCCTACAGCGCCTGCACCTACTACAGTTACTTTCATATTGTTACTTTTTAAAAATTATTTTTTGTTAGTTAAGTTTAAATTTGAAACTCCCCAAATTTAACAATTCCTGAAAAATTGAGCAATTTTTCAGGAATTTAATTAGAATTAAAATAAATTAGTTGACGTTCAGTAAAAACGTATAGAGTTTTTTAGCACCGGAAAGCACGTCATTGTAGTTTTCTTCTGCTACTTCAGTATCCAGAATTTCCTTGAAATTTTTCCACATTGGCCCTGTATTCTCCTGATAACATCCGAAAAAGTTGAAGGTAACCTCATCAAAACCTTCCGTTTTAGATAGCTGCTTGGCAATCACATTTCCTCCAAGCGTAGAACCTTCAATCACATACATCGCTCCAAGCGCTTCATGTTCATTATTAAATTCAAGAGGATGAGAAGCTTCCTGATTATTCAGAGAAAGGCTTTTCAGATCTTTTTCGATAAGGGAAAGCTTTTTTCTCGCATCCAGCTGAAGTTTTTCTGCATACTTATCAGAAAGACTGCTGAAGATTTTATCTTCACTGTGCAGAAGCATCAGATAATTGGTATGGATAATTTTTTTATAATCCTCCAGGGTGAAGGTTTTATTAAAAATCTTTTCAGAATTAAAAAGTTTCTCTGCCGCATCGTGATAATCTGCTGTATTCTGTTTAAGATATTCTGATACCATAAATAACGTTTTAAAAGTTTCTCAAATATAGGGCTTTTTGAACGTTAAAATAAAAGAAGTACCCTCTCCATTGCTTTCAAAATCCACATTTCCACCAATTCTTTTCATGATACGGTGCACAATAGACAATCCGATCCCGTTTCCTTTAAATTTCTTGGCATTATCCATTCTGTTGAAGATCTTAAACATCTTATGCTTTTCCTCTTCGGGAATACCAATACCATTATCGGAAATTCTGTAAATAATAACCTCCCCATCTTCCGTTCCTTCTATTTCCACTTTTGGATTCTCTTTGTGAGAAGAATATTTTACGGCATTATTGATAATATTCAGAAATACCTGGTGAAGCATTGTCTTATCTCCTAAAACATCAGGACATTCTTTAATAATAACCTCACTGGTCGGGCTTCCGTACGTCATTTTAGCATTTTCTGAAATTTTGCAGATCGTAGAAGCTGTTTTCAGACTTTCAAGCTGAACTTCACTGTGCTTAGCACGGCTGAGCTGCAATACATCCTGCATCATTTCAGCCATACTATCAATCTCCTCAATAATCGTATTAATCTTTGTTTTGCTTTTTTCAGTATCTCCGGCAAGATTTCCCAGAAGCATCTGTGCATTCAGTTTCATTACTGTCAGTGGAGTTCCTAAATCATGAGAAATAGTATAAGAAAAACTGTCAAGCTCTTCATTCACTTTCTTAAGCTCATCATTCAGGCTTTTGATAGCATTATAGTTTTTGTGGGATGTTTCTAAAATTAAATCCCGTACAGCATGCACTGCACTTATATTTCGGGAGTTCCATCTTGTGGAATACCCTTTAATGTTTTCTGTAAAAATCTGGAAAGAGGTTCTGGGCGATATCATTTGTCTTTCCTCTCCGTTTTGAGAAAAAACAGCTACTCTTTTTTCAGGATTTCCCGCCCAGTCGATATGCTCATCAAACTCTTTACGGAACCAGATCAGCATCTCGTTTTTATCTCTTTCGATAAAATAGATGATCACTCCTGCAGCATTTGTAGACAGTTTCAGTTCTTCACCCTGATCTTTAAGGAAGCTTCTGCTTACATAAATACGGTCATTGGTATGTCCCAATGCCCATTGTATAATTTTTGCAATGCTTTCAATGTCCGGTGTACTTCCCGATGTTATAATGCTGTCATCCGAAATAATGGCTAATCCATCTGCTTCCGGTAAGTTTTGTATCTCTGTTTTACTTTCAATAAGAGAATCAAGCAGATGATTGTGTTTTAAAAATTTCGTTTTTAGTTCAGCTATTTTTTCATTCAGTTCCAGGCGGTAATTCAGCTCACGTTTGGATTTGAATGATGAATAGGCATTTGCTGCCAGTGCTGTAAAAATTCCGGCCTGTACTCTATCTTCCAGGTCGATATGCTTTGGTTCTACATTCTGACAGGTTACCAACCCCCAGAGATGATCATCAATAATAATAGAAACGCTGAAGCTTGAAGCAGCTCCTGAATTTTTAAGATACTGCCCATGAATAGGCGACATCCCTCTGGATGCTGAAAAGGTAAGATCAATACTTTCAAGGCTTTTGCTTAAAATGGGAACAGTATCGGCAAACACATTGCTGAAAATTCTTTTTCTTTTCTTCAGATAAAGATCGCGTGCCTGTTTCGGAATATCAGATTCCGGATAATGAAGACCAAGAAAGCTTTCCATGTTTTCATTTTTCCTTTCCGCAATTACTTTCCCGGAACCGTCCATCATGAATTTATAAACCATCATGCGGTCATAGTTCACTACCTTCGTCAAGGTTTCCAGAAGATGATTCCAGAGTTCCTTTTCATTATCAATGATGTAAAAATTATCGTATTTATTGGAAATCCGTTTGTCAGGATTGATCAGTACTTCTTCAAATTCCAGGAAGATATGGGCTTCACTCCTGAAAACAGAAAAGTGATATTCTTTTTCGCCGATGAAAATCTTGTCAAAATAGGTTTCGTTTTTACGTCTGGTAAATCTTTCCAGTGAAGTATATATTTCCGAATTGATAATACTCTGAAAACTTTCCGGAAAGTCTGTAAGCTTCCTGTCGAAAAGCTTTTCCGGACTTTCGATTGTAAATATATCCGAGATATTCCTGCTAAAAAAAGTGATGGTACGGGAATCCGCATCAATGCCAATCAAGTAACCAAAACTTTGTATAGAACCCGGAATATGGATAGGTTCTTCATGACATTCTACAAAATTCATATATCTCTTCAGTCTATTAATCAAATATAATGATTTTTTAAACAATTTTCACTTTTGTGGTATCCGATTTTAAAGTTCACACTTTCAAGCATTCATGGGAGATTTCCAAGGGAAAAAAGTATTAAAAGCACATTAAAATATTCTTCATTTTTTACCTTTTTTTATGCCATATCTCTAAAATATACAAAAAAAAATCTAATAATCAAACTGTTCAATCTTTAACCATGATTCATAGCATGGATTGCATATTATTAACCTTAATAATTGTTTTATTTAAACAAATTTTGTTAAATTTATATCACCAAATAATGAATATGATAAAAATACATTGAATTATTCATAATAAATTCAATATAAAATTTAAATTCAAATAATACTATTATGAAAAAGTTCCCATTAATTTTATTTTCTCTGGTCCTCTCTATGGGATTATGGAATCCATCAGAAGCCTGCACAAGGGTCGTCTACAAAGGTCCCCAGAATACCGTTATCACAGCCCGATCTATGGATTGGCGTGATGAGATTCCGGCCAACCTTTGGGTTTTTCCAAAAGGAATAGACCGCAACGGGCAGGTAGGCTCTAAATCTGTAAAGTGGACCACCAAATACGGGAGTCTTATCAGCTCTTCATGGGACATAGCTTCTGCAGATGGGATGAATGAGAAAGGATTGGTTGCCAACTTACTTTGGTTAGGAGAATCCCAATATCCAAAATTTGATGGAAAAGGAAGTAAAAAGGGAATTGCCATTTCATTATGGGCACAATATTATCTTGATAATTTTGCTACGGTAAAAGAAGCGGTAGAATTTTCACGAAAAGAACCGTTCGTTATTGTAAGTGATTATATTCCGGGAACAGAAAGATTTACAACCGTTCATCTTTCCATTTCTGATGCTTCAGGAGACAATGCGGTATTTGAATATATTGACGGAAAACTGGTTATTCATCATGATCCGTCTTATACGGTAATGACCAACTCTCCTGTTTTTGAAGAACAGCTGGCACTTAACAATTACTGGAAAGGGATTCCGGGAACGGTAATGCTTCCGGGAACTAACCGTGCTGCAGACCGTTTTGTAAGAGCTTCATATTACATCAATGCAATTCCGCAGACTGCAGATACCCGTACAGCGGTAGCCAGTGTTTTCAGCGTGATCAGAAACTGCTCTGTTCCTTACGGAATCACTTCTGCAACGGAACCGAATATTTCATCAACAAGATGGCGTTCTGTTTCGGATCAGAAAAACCTGGTGTATTATTTTGAAACGGTTTTTACTCCAAACACCTTTTGGGTAGACCTTAAAGATTTTGATTTGAGCCCTAAAGGAAAGGTGATGAAACTGGATCTGAGTAATAACAACACCTATAACGGTAAATCCAATGCAAATTTTAAAGAATCTGCCCCATTCACATTCTTAGGATTAAAATAGATATTTCACCACAAAAATCCTTACGCTAAGTAAAACATTCTGTCTTCAGCAGAGGAAAGGATCTAAGTATGCCAAATGATGATTTCAAACAACTGTCATCAGGTTCATTTACAGTAAGAAATATGGGGTAAATAAAGTTCCACAATAAAAACAAAAAAGATATGGCCTTTTTTTCGACTAAAAAGAAAAGCCTGATCGTATGCATGCTGGCCTGCGGGTTATCTGCTTATGCGCAAAATCAGGATTCTCTGAAGACCACACCTCCTCCACAGGAAGAAGACAATGTAAAATATCCGCAGCTGCAGATCAAAGGCCTCTTTCAGGCGCGTTATCTGGTAGGGATGAGTAAAGATGTTGATGTAAACGGACTTCATCATACCGATGGTTCCGGAACTGATAACAATTTCATGCTCAAATACATGAGGGTTCAGGTTCGGGCACAGATCAGCAAACGTACGGAAGTAGTTGTTTTAGCCAACCTTGCCGATTTTAAAAATGATCCCAAAAGCAGAGTTCTTGAAAATGCTTATCTGAAGTACACTTTCAATCCTAAATTAGCAATTACCGTAGGACAGTTCAGACCTTGGTTCGGTATTGAAGAGACTTATCCTATTGACATTATTAAATCTTTAGACTGGTCCAATCAATACACAGAATTCGGAAAACTGGGCTGGACAAGTTTCCAGATCGGGATGTCTGCCACAGGACAGCTTCAGCTTGGAGAAATACCATTCCAATATGCAGTTTCTATAGTTAACGGAAACGGAAAGAATCAAATCAATGACAACGATAACGGAAAACAATATTCTACCCGTCTGGTTTTTGGACTTTCCAAAAAATATAATTTCAACGTAGGACTCAACGCGGGTACCGGGGAAGTTTTCAGCAAAAAAGTATATGCTCTGGGAGTAGATCTCAGCTCACTGATCCAGTTTGATCCGAAATGGAGCCTTGATATGCAGCTGGAAGCTAAACAGGCTACCAACCACGTTCTTTACAATTCCATTGCTCCTGAGTTGCGTCCTGATAATCCTGATCAGTATCTGATCCGAGGTGCTTATTTCCTTCCGAATTTAAGATATGAGATCAATCACAAAAATCTGAGTGCCTTCGAATTGTCTTGCCGTTACGAATATCTTGATACCAATTTCAGAATGGCTTCCAACCCAAGACAAACGATTACCCCCATGTTCGGTTTGGAATTTCTGAAAAACTATGGCGCAAGAATTCAGCTGGGCGTACAGTTTGACCGCTACAAGTATCAAATAGAAAATACATCACAATACAATAACAATCTGTTCATTGTACAAGTACAGAGCAGATTTTAAACGATTAAATAGTTAGTATCATGAAAGAAATTAATATTAAAAACGTAGCGATCACATTTGTTGTTGCGTTGATCATATGGTTCATTCCTGCTCCGAAAGGTGTTGCAGAGAATGCCTGGCATCTGTTTGCCATTTTTGCAGCCACCATTTTAGGAATCATACTTAAAGCCGCTCCCATGGGTACTATGTGTATGATGGCCATTGGTTTTACAGCCCTTACACAAGTTGTTGCTCCGGGAGACGCAGGAAAATCTATCACTAAAGCCCTTTCCGGTTTCGGAGACAAAGTAATCTGGTTAATCGGGATATCATTTTTTATTGCCAGAGGGTTTATTAAAACAGGATTGGGAAACCGTATTGCCTTCTTATTCATCAGAGTTTTTGGAAAAAGCTCACTGGGATTGGCATATGGATTAGGACTTGCCGATGTTTGTCTGGCTCCTGCTATTCCAAGTAATACAGCAAGAGGAGGTGGAATTATTTACCCGATCATGAAATCTATGGCAATAAGCTTTGATTCCGTTCCTGAAAAACCGGAAACCCATAGAAAATTAGGATCATTCTTAACGTTGAACAGTTACTACATGAACCTTATCGCTTCTTCCATGTTCCTTACCGGAACAGCAAGTAACCCGATGTGTCAGAAATTTGCAGCCAACCTTGGTATTGATATTACCTGGATGTCATGGGCTGCCGCAGGTTTCATTCCCGGTGCAGTAGCATTCTTTGTGGTTCCGTTGGTATTGTACAAATTATATCCGCCTGAACTGAAAAAAACAGGTGATGCTCCGAAAATGGCCGCTCAGAAATTAAAAGAAATGGGACCTATTTCCAGAAACGAATGGCTGATGCTGCTTGCATTTTTTATTCTGTTAGCGCTTTGGATATTTGGCGGTGCACTTTCTATTGATGCTACCACTACAGCATTCATCGGATTAACCTTATTGCTGTTAACTTCAGTATTAACCTGGGAAGACGTAAAAGGAGAAAAGGGAGCATGGGATACTATCGTTTGGTTCGCCGTATTGGTAATGATGGCAAGTTCTTTAAATGAATTGGGATTCATTGGCTGGTTCAGTAATCTTATCAAAGTACAAATTGGAGGTTTGAGCTGGCAGGTAGCCTTCCCGGTGATTATTATAGTCTATTTCTTCAGTCACTATATTTTTGCCAGTGCTACGGCTCACGTAGCTGCGATGTATGCTGCATTGCTTGGCGTGGGTGTTTCCTTGGGAATTCCACCTATGTTATTGGCGATGATGCTTGGTTTCATGGGATCTATTTATGGAGTGCTTACGCATTACGGGCACGGTCCGGCTCCGGTATTCTTCGGAAGCGGATATGTTGACCTGAAAGCCTGGTGGGTAAGAGGTCTTGAAATAGGAATCGTTCTATTGATCATTTATATGGTTGTAGGAGGATTGTGGATGAAAGTCTTAGGATATTATTAATCATTAAATCAAAAATATGTTATCAACATTGTCAAGAAAAATGCTGATGTGCCTTACCGGACTCTTTTTGGGATTCTTCCTGTTGATTCATTTCCTTGGAAATCTTCAGCTTTTCCTTCCGCAAGAGCAGGCACACCTGCAGTTTAATGCGTATTCGCATTTTTTATCAGGAAATATTATCATCAAAATAGTTTCCTACGTTTTGTATGCCAGTATCATTCTGCATGCAGTAGACGGATTAATTATCACGTTAAAAAACAGAAAGTCTGGTGGAGATTACAACAAAGACAGACGTGGAAGAGCCAGCAAATGGGCTTCCCGAAATATGGGAATTCTAGGAACGTTGATTCTGATCTTTCTGGTAATTCATTTTCAGAATTTCTGGTATATCTACAAATTCGGAACCCCTCCTTTGGATCAAAACGGAAATAAAGATCTCTACATTCTGGTCGTGAATGTCTTTAAAGAGTGGTGGTATGTTATCATTTATGTTTTATCAATGATCGCTCTGTGTTATCATCTTATTCATGGGATACACAGTGCTGTAAGAACACTGGGACTTTACCATCCTAAGTTTGTAAAATGGTTTAAGACTGTTGGGATTGCTTATTCAATCATTATCTGTGTAGGTTTTGCATTGATGCCCATCTATGTATTTTTTACTTATCAATAAACAGAACGATCATGATTTTAGATTCAAAAATACCACAAGGCCCATTGGAACATAAATGGGGAAATTATAAAAAGAAAGCAAGACTCGTTAACCCTGCCAACCGTAAAAAACTGGATGTCATTGTTGTAGGAACCGGACTGGCAGGAAGTTCAATCGCAGCTTCCTTGGGAGAAATGGGATACAATGTGAAATCATTCTGTTTCCAGGACAGCCCGAGAAGAGCACACTCTGTGGCAGCGCAGGGAGGTGTGAATGCTGCAAAAAATTATAAAAACGATGGCGACAGTGTCTACAGAATGTTTGTAGATACCTTGAAAGGAGGAGATTTCAGAGCCCGTGAAGCCAATGTATACAGAATGGCAGAATGTTCTCTGAACCTCATCGACCAGGCTGTAGCGCAAGGCGTTCCTTTCGGACGTGAATATGGAGGATATCTGAATAACCGTTCATTCGGAGGCGTTCAGGTAAGCCGTACGTTCTATGCGAGAGGACAAACGGGACAGCAGCTTCTTCTGGGTGCTTATCAGGCCTTGATGAGACAGGTCGGAAAAGGTTCTGTACAATTATTTTCAAGACACGAAATGCTGGATCTGGTTACTGTTGATGGGAAAGCCAGAGGAATTATCGTAAGGAACTTAGACACAGGAGACATTGAAAGACATGCAGCACACGCTGTAATATTGGCAACGGGAGGTTACGGAAAAATCTATTACCTGTCCACTCTTGCCATGGGTTGTAATGGCTCTGCAATCTGGAGAGCCCATAAAAAAGGGGCTTTAATGGCTTCCCCAAGCTGGATTCAGGTGCATCCTACTTCCCTTCCGCAATCCGGAGATTATCAGTCTAAGCTGACTTTAATGTCCGAATCATTACGTAATGACGGACGAATCTGGGTTCCGTTAAAAGAAGGTGAAAACAGACCTCCCAATGATATTCCTGAAAATGAAAGAGATTATTATCTGGAAAGAAGATATCCGGCTTTTGGAAATCTTGCTCCGAGGGATATTTCGTCCCGTGCAGCCAAAGAGAGAATTGATGCCGGTTTCGGAATTGGACCGTTGAAAAATGCCGTTTATCTTGATTTTTCAAAAGCGATACAGGAACAGGGAAAAGGTAAGATTCAGGAAAAATATGGGAACTTATTCGATATGTATCTTAAAATAACAGGATATGATGCGTATAAAGAACCCATGATGATCTCCCCTTCTGCACACTTCTCAATGGGCGGACTTTGGGTAGATTATGAACTGATGACTACTGTCACGGGATTGTTTGCTTTGGGTGAAGCTAATTTTGCAGATCACGGAGCGAACAGATTAGGAGCGAATTCACTTCTGCAGGCTTCTGTAGACGGATACTTCATTGCTCCTTACACCATTGCCAATTATCTGGCTGATGAAATTCACACCGGAAAAATCTCACCGGATACTCCTGAATTTGAACAGGCGGAAAATGCAGTTAAAAAACAGATCAACGATTTTATCAATATCAAAGGAACTAAAACCGTTGATTATTTCCACAAAACATTAGGAAAACTCCTGTATGATTATTGCGGACTGGCCAGAAATGAAGAAGGGCTGAAATACGCCATTCAGGAAATCCGAAAACTAAAACAGGAATTCTACAAAGATGTAAGAGTTTCCGGACAGGGAGATAAAATGAATACCGAACTGGAAAAAGCAGGCCGTGTAGCCGATTATTTCGAAATAGGAGAACTGATGTGCTATGATGCCTTAACCCGTAACGAATCCTGTGGAGCTCATTTCAGAGAAGAATTCCAGACTGCGGACGGAGAAGCCATGAGAAATGATGCAGAATACCAATTTATATCGGCATGGGCATGGGCAGGTGAAAATGCCGAACCTGAACTGATCAGGGAACCTTTGATCTTTGAAGAGATTCAGCCAACGGTAAGAAGTTACAAATAAAAAACAAAAATTATGGATTTACATCTTAAGATATGGAGACAGAAAGACAGAAAAAGTGAAGGAAAACTGGTCGGTTATGACCTGAAAGGACTGAATTCTCATATGTCTTTCTTAGAAATGCTGGATACCTTAAACGAAAAACTGATCATTGAAGGGGATGAGCCTGTAGAGTTTGATCACGACTGCCGTGAAGGAATCTGCGGACAATGTGGGATGATGATTAACGGTATTGCCCATGGTCCTTTGAAAAATACAACTACCTGCCAGCTTCATTTACGGTCTTTTAAGGATGGAGAAACCATTTTGATAGAACCATTCCGTTCCGAAGCTTTTCCGGTGAAAAAAGATTTAAAAGTAGACCGTTCTGCCTTTGACAGAATTATCTCTTCGGGAGGCTTTGTATCTGTCAATACAGGTCAGGCACCTGATGCGACTTCTATTCCGGTGACTCACCAAACCGCTGAGGAAGCCTTTGATTCTGCGGCATGTATCGGATGTGGAGCTTGTGTTGCTACCTGTAAAAATGGAAGTGCAGCCTTGTTTACCTCTGCAAAAATCACACACATGGCACTCCTTCCTCAGGGAAAAGAAGAACGAAGCAAGAGAGTTTTGGATATGATTACCCAAATGGATACGGAATTATTCGGGCACTGCTCCAATACGGAAGCCTGTGAAGTGGAATGTCCTCAGGGAATTTCCGTCCTGAATATAGCAAGAATGAATTTTGAGTATAACAGAGCTTTGTTTTTCAGGAAGAAAAATTAGTCTGAAAAAACAAAGATAATAATAGGTAAAAGGACGAATTTGAATCATCAAATTCGTCCTTTTATTTTTTGCCAAAGGTGATTTTTTTCTTTTTATGCATCCATCATCGCCACCACTCTCGCCGGAGCAGCAGAACCACCCACAATTTTAAGGGGAAATACACAGATTTTAAATCCGGATGGAGGCAGCGCTCCAAGATTGGTAAGCTGTTCGATGTGTAAATATTCTTTTTCGATTCCTACACGGTGGCCTTCCCAGAAGAACTCGGGGTCATTGAGTTCTTTGGCTTTCTGAGCCATATATTTCAGAGGAAGATCCCAGCCCCATTGGTCGATTCCCATTACTTTTACGCCTTGGTCAATCAACCATTCTGTAGCTTCTTTGCTCATTCCTGTTCCTTTTTCTACAAAATCCGGGGTTCCCATCATTTTATCACGATCGGTTCTGATCAGTACAATATTTCCTTCCTTTATCGTGATTCCGTTTTTATCCAAATCTTTTTTCAGATCATCAATGGTGATGGCAACAAAATCTTCTTTGTGGGTACAGTCGATTACAATTCCGTCTCCATAGCACCACTCCAGCGGAATCTGATCTATCGTTTTAGCGGGTTTCCCTTCTACAACAGGCCCATAATGCCATGGAGCATCAATATGAGTAGTGGCATGAAGTCCCATATTTTTAATGGTATCATCTGCCCAGCCTGTCCAGTTTTTAGGGAAAAGTCTTGATGGAAGTCTCAATGCCAACCTAATCAACCAGTGTGATTTCCTATGGGCTTTATGTTTGATTTTTACCCGCATGAACCATGGGTCTCCTGCATTATACTGAATCGGTTTTGTTAAATCGACAATTGTTGTTTTCATATGATTTAGGCTAAGGAAGCAAAGATAATGAATAAGGCAAAAGTAATTTAGCATTTTTTCCCTTTCTCATTTTAGTTTTTCTACTCTAAATACCTTTAGGAATAATAATTTTCTTCGGATCATTTTCATCATATATAATTTCAACGGTTCCCTGTTTCGGTACAGAAGAGAGATTCAAAAGGCTGACAATTTTCTTGTAAACAGTGATATGTTCCGTTCCTCTGAAATCTTTGAAACTTACCTGAAACATGATTTGGGGTTGATCATTTACCGTAAGTCCAGTCTGGCTTACACTGATGATATTGGCTTTAGCATTTCGTCCCATAAACATTAGGCGTTCTTCTTTTTCATTCTTGAAAAACTTTCCAAAAATAAACTGGAAAATCAATACGAAAATAAGAATCATCACACCGCTGAAAATAATCGGGTGCATAAAGGTGAGAAAACTCCACCCAAAATCATAAGATTCTTTGGTATAGAAATAATAATACAGCCCCATCACATAAGCGATCATCAACACTATGAATATAAATCTCAGAATCATTCCCGAAGAGTTAAACTGGGTCTGCTGACCGGCCAGAATAAAATAAGGATTTTTTGAAGGATTGGGATTGAGTAAAACTGTAACGGTATTTCCTGTATCAAATCTTTTTTCCAGAGGCTTTATATCATGAAACATCATCTTGTGTTCGATCTGAACATTCCTCAGATTAGCAAAAGAAAGAACAATCTCAATGATGTTGATATTAGACTTTGGATCATATTTCAGAAGCTTGTAGTCAATAATTTTGGCCTCTCTTGGAACACCATTTTGCAAAATTGATTGAATGGTGCTTCTTTCTTTAAATGTTTTAATAAAAAGATTATGAACAAAGTAAACAAGAATGTAGCCCCATACTACAAAAGAAAAACCGAGATATCCATAGCTCACGGCTAATGAATTTCTCGGTTCTGCTGTTTCTTCCGAAGTCATCATATAAATGAATATCGGAAAAGGTATACAGAAAAAAAGGATGTAGACGGCCCAGAAAATGATCATGAATTTCATAACTGTTATTTTGTGTGGTCTGATAAAGTTATGATATTATTATGGATTGGCCGACTTCTTTTTACACCTCTTTCTCGAAATACAGTCTGTAGTATTTTCCTTTATCATCCTCACCCATTTCCAGTTTTTGTCTGTCTCCGTGGATGTAGATGTGGAAGTTTTTATCTAATTTAATAATACTTTTAAAGTGTCTCTGTGTCTTTTTTACCGCTGCTTCACTGATGGGAAATTCTTCAGCGATATTTACCTGCATGTCCTGTTCGTAGTCTGTTTTAAAGTTTACAAAACTTTCAATTACATGTTCGTCTCCCAGTACTTCATTGGCAAATTCGTCCAGTTTAAATTCTTCTTTTTCTTTGAAGAAATTGATAGATTTATTCAGGAAATCTGCCTGATCTGCCTTGGAAACTTCAAATTCCTGAGGAAGTTGCTTTGTGATATAATCTTTATAGACCATCAAAGCTTCCTGCGTGTGGAAATATTCATCATCACGCTGTTTTACTTTCAGAAAATCTTCGAACCAGTAATACATATCTCCATTTTTGTTGTTGTCAACTACAGAAAGTACATATCCGGTTTCTTTATTGTTGTTGTAAATCAAAGCAGCTTTATCAATTTTAGATAAGCCAATTCCCTGATCTTTTTCAATATCAAAAGTTTCTTCGGAAGGATTAATTTTCAGGAAAGATTCTCTCTTCTCTGTTTTAAAGATTCCGATTTTGTCTACTTTATCCGGGCGGTCACTTTCATCTTCAAAAAGAACAATGAAAAGTTCTCCACTCTGAACTCTTGGGTTTTCAGCCGCTTCAAAAAGGTGTTTTGCAATGTTCTCAGATTCCCAGATGAACTTAGCTTTATCATCAAAAATTTCTGATACTGCACTGTAAACCGGATTATTTACCAGGTAAGTGTCACTGTAAAAATGGAACGTTTCTTCCGACTTAAAGGAGCCTAAAAAGTAATCTTCAAGCATTTCTGCCATTCCTTCTTCCAGTTTCAATTCCTCCTGTGAAATCGTCAGGGAATCCCCGTTGATCTTATTTCCGACTCTGTGTACTATTATTTTTGAAAACATTTTTCTGAATATTTGGACTGCAAAGATATTCATTCTTATTCTTTCTGCGAAACTTAAAAAATGTCATTTTGTACCGGATAAATTTTACCACCCCGTCAAAAATTCTTTGAATTTTCGCCACCCCTCCAAGGGAGGGGAATTCTCCGCCGCTCTTTTGTAATAGAGTGACAGCAATAATTTTCTCTTTTATTTTCAATTTGATAAAAACCTTATCATTTTGACATGTTTTTTTGTTTAAAAAGTAACACATAAAAACCACAATAAACTGTATTTCAGTTCATTAAATTAAATTTATTTCCAACGGAATACCATTGGCATCATGATTTGAAAACATAGAAAATGGACTTAAAAACATTAAACAGAATAGACAAGCTCAGAAGGTTAAAAAGCAAAGGACCAGAAACTCCAAAGTGGCTGAAGCCTTATCATATGCTCTTTTTCGCTTTTTTAACCATTTTCATCTTTGGTGCCATCATCAAATTACTGGAAAACAATCACCATTAAAATATACTATTATGAACTATCTACAAGCAGTAAAGGAAATCACAGACGTGGTTCCCGATTTTGAAAAGGAAGTAAAAGAAATTAAAATCCAAAACTCATACAGCATCATCCGGACTTTTACGGAACGTATTAAAAATATGATCCGCCAAAATGACAGAAACCTGCTGTTCAGAAGTTTACAGAAAATGGACAAAATATACACTGACGGAGATACAGTATTAAAGAATGCTATTGAGACTACTTTTATCTATTCTCTGGACAATTGTACCGCTTTCTGCAGTGAGGAATACAGAAAAGTGATTTTTAGCCATATTTCTGCCAACCTGCAAAAAGTATATTCGAGACAAATTTACACTCACGGCATATAAAGGTTTTGTTACATTATTAAGCCGTTTTATTACAAAGTGTTTAAATTAAACAAAAATCAAAATAACTCACAATCAATAGATTATGAAAAATAAAATAAGAAGAATTTCAGACTGGAAAACCTGGAAAACCACGACTAACAGACACAATGCAGAGATACTACTCACTCACATCGCTGTGATTGTAGGTGTATTTATTTTTGCGGCATGTTTATAAATTTTGGTATACATTTCGCTGCATTAATAAGTGTTTGAAAAATTATTAATTATGATGAAAGAACAAATGCAAACTATTAATCAAAAATTAGCTGTTGAGTACTTAAAATTTTTCTATCCGCCACTTCGTAATGAAATCATACAGTTGTCTGTTCAGGACAATTTTGCAGGAATTATGCAGGCAACCGTAAACTACTTAAAGAACCTGTTACAGGAGTCTAAAATCAGTATTATAGCCCATCATATTAAGCTGATGGACTGGCTTTACAGAAATGGGAATTCTTATGTAAGAGACATGATTGAAAACATGTTCGTAAGATCTTTTGAAAGCTTCAAAAAGCACGCAAAAATCCAACATTGGAAACTCCTTTATCAATATATGCCTGTCAGCTTCCAGATCATTTATAATGAGCAGCAGAAGCAAGATCAGATCTATTTTGGCAAATAAATTAAAGCATAAAGGCGAAATGGTAAATTTAATTTTTTACCCTTTCGCCTTATTTTTTTCACTTTTCACTCCATTAAATACAACTTCCGTTCTATTTTATTTTACCAATATCTGTGAAACCCCTATTTTTGTAAAAATGTACCCATGAAATACTACTTTTATGCCTTGATGATGGCATTGTCATTAATCTCCTGTGAAAATAATGACAATACCCATGATGATCCAAGACCAATTGATAAAGAAATGTATCAATTTGAATTTAAAAGCTATGATGTAAAAAATACAGTTCTGTACAAGGGATCCAATGGGGAAAAATCTATGCCGGACGAATCTTATCTCAACGATTACTGGAGTCTTTACCAGCAACCTGCCTGGAAAAAAATAAGCTTTGATCTTACCAACAAAACGATCAGGTTAATTTCCGAAACCTCATCTACAGATTTTACTTATAGTTTCACGATTGTCAATGACTCTGTACTCATCAAAGAGAATAATAGTAATAAACCCACTTACATTGGTGATTTCAATAAAAATACGTCTTCGTTCACATTAAAAAGAACGTACAGATACATTAAGAGAGTACCCAGAACCGATGAAGAAGGGCTGCTGATCACTAAAAGCGCACATTTTGGGACTACCCAATACGAAAATGTTTTTGGAAATATTTTTTCCAATCCTTCTCAAATGGTAAAGTCAGGAGATCAGGTTTTATGGACAAATATTGAATATTACTATAAGAAGCTTTAGTCAACTGATCATATAATAAAAATCTCTCCAATGAACTTATTGGAGGGATTTTTCTATTTTTTTAAGTCTTATTTTTTCACAAATATCTTTTCTATGGTCTGGGCTTCTTCATTACTTAGTTTTGAAGCTTTCCCCAGCTTGGCAATGAAAGCGGTTACTTCTTCCGGAGTGGCTGGTGATCCCAGATTTTCTCCTTTGGCATCAAAAGAATCTGCCAATACCTCTCCTTTTGGATTTAGAATCAGCCAGAAAGGAAGTCCGGCATTTTCACCTTTATATTTATTCATCAGCTCTTGTCCGCCAGGGTTTTCAAGGCTTTTCTTATCTCCTCTTTCCTGAACGTCAAGATAAGCAGTAACAAATCTTTTATCAAAAATGGGTTTGGTTTCAGGAAGATCCATATTCTTTTCCATCATCTTACACCATTTGCACCATGAAGCATGGAATACCAATAAAACATTTTTCTTACCTGCTTTAGCTTCCGTGAGAGCCTTATTTAATACAACATCTGCTTTTTCCTGCGCTGCTCCCAACTGAAACAGCAATAGAGAAACAATGACAATAATTTTAGAGTATTTCATTCTGAATTTTTATTTTAAATCTACACGAATTTAGGTATTTTTCTCTAACAATATAACTTCATGAATTAATCAATTTAGTTAAACATTTCGTAATTTAGTCTATAATAAAGTGCTCCTTTACTATTGTAAAAAAGAAATATAAACCAGTAACAGATTCACACCATGATAGAAATAAAAAAATATTCTGATCAGTCAGGGCATCCTGAGCCAAGGAGAGTCATCAGGTACACTTTATTCTGGTGTCATCATGGAAGTGCTGAAATTCTTATTGACGAAAATATTTTTATTCTGAAAACCGGTCAGGCTGTAACCATTACTTCGGGACAGTTTCATCAATTAAAATCTGTGGAAGGAGAAATTACTGCATTGGAATTCACATTGGATTTTTTCTGTAAAAGTGACAGTGATATTGAACTTATCTTTCACAACGGGCTTTTTTGTCATTTCGGAATGAATGAAATGATAACGGTACAACATCCTGAAATATTTTCTGAAACATTGAATATCATAGAAAAAGAAATTCAGGAACAGCCTTACCAGTACCTGATCTCTACACATTCTCTTGTTGAATTGCTGTTGGTGGAAATCAACCGCAGTAAAATAGCCAATGGCGATGAAATCTGGAAACCGGATGCTTTATTTCTAAAGTTTCTTGAAAGTGTAAGGGATCATTTTAAAAACAATTATCAGATCTCTCATTTTGCTGATATCCTTGGAACCACTGAAGCAAAACTGAATGAGATCTCAAAGCTCCATACCAACAAAACCGCTCAGAATGTGATCTACAGTCTTACTATTTCTGAAGCCAAGAGACTTTTACTCTATGAAAAACTAACGGTAAAGGAAATTGCTTATCAGCTTGGTTTCAATGATCCTTTTTATTTTTCTAATTTCTTTAAAAAACATACTTCACGTTCTCCTAAAGATTATCAGAAAACAGTAAAGGAAATCTGAAAGAAGAAATCAGCAGCTTCATATTAACTTCCATTCTCCAGCTCTCCTCTTTCCGCTTCCTTCAAATATTATATGCTTTTTCCGGAATTGTCTATTCTTTATACGACGGCTTTCGCTGAACTTTGTACTGTAATTAAGACCTAAAAATTATACGTATGAAAACTCAACAGGATGCCGCCACTTTTTTATTAAGAATTGCTTTGGCCTTCGGATTTTTATCTGCTGTGGCAAGCAGACTGAATCTTTGGGGAACACGATCTTCCGGCTGGAAAAATTTTGTTCATTATACTGCTGAAACCAATTCATTTTTACCACAGTCTTGGGCAGCTTCTATTGCAGTATTATCTACAACTGCTGAATTGTCAATTGGGATTCTGCTTCTTGTGGGTTTTCAGGTAAAAAAAACTGCATGGTGCGCCTCTGTTCTCACCTTATTTTTTGCAACTGCTATGAGCATTTCTTTTGGGATTAAAGAGCCTCTGGATTATTCGGTTTTTGCATTCAGCGCCGGAGCTTTTCTCCTGAGTACTTTTTCCCGTTACACATGGAGTTTAGACCAGCTTCTACATTAACAACAATTAAAATTTATATATCATGAACACCAACATCCACGATTACATCGTAAAAACAGAACAAAAAGAATGGCAGCCTTTAATTGAAAAAGGGATTCATTATGAAGGTATTTTTGTAAAATCTTTAAAATTTGATGCTGAAAAAAACCGCTCTACCAGTATACTTTTAAAATTTGAACCGGGGGCCAGCTATCCTTATCACAATCATCCTGCCGGAGAAGAATTGTTTATCATGGAAGGTGATGCCACAATTGCAGGAGCCCAACTTGAAAAGGGAGATTATTTGTATACTCCACCAAATTTTAAACATTCCGTGAAGTCTGAACAAGGCTGTACCATTCTTTTTATAGTGCCTGAGGAAGTAGAAATTCTTTAAACCACTGATAAAACAAAACCACAGTAAATTTTTTACTGTGGTTGATCATAATTTAAAAAAAAATAGGATTGGCGTTATTTTAACGCGGTTTTATTCGGTGAAATCGGTCTGAAATCAATTAAAGTTTTTTTCTTTCTTATAAGATCCACCAGAGTCTGAACTGAAAAAGTGAGAATGATATACAACACAATGAGTACTGACACATAGCCAATTTCATGCTGTCTGTATCCGAAAATACCTTTTCCCCATGAGATCAGTATCCATTGGATCATGTACATTGAAGTTAAGTTTTTACTGCAGTATTTCAGGACACGCATAAAGCCATTTTCTTTCACATTGGCCGTAATGGTATTGATCAGCCATAAAAAGAACAACGTCCAGCCTGCAAAATAAATAACCCCGCCAGGCCCCATATGGTAAAAACCGTTATAATTATAGTCACCATACAGAAAAACCAATGGTGCCCCTATCGCAATGAACAAAAGTCCCACATACAGCATCTTTCTAAATATCTGTTTGGTATTATAGTTCAGTTCCTGAAACCATTTCCCGAAAAACATTCCTATGATAATAAAAGCCATCCATGGGAAAACCGGGAAATAAACATAGGCCGGATAATCCGTATTAAAAAGAAGATCGAGAACATAATTGATCATAGGATAGTCCAGGTTAATTGCGCTCACTTCTCTGGAGATCAGGGCAACGAATAAACCTATAGCCAGCATGATATATTTATTTTTAATATACTCTCTGATAAACCCAACGAACAATAAAGACATTCCTGCCAGCTGTAAAATATCTCCCAGCTGTACAAGATATACATACTGCTGTTCAATAGGTGCATGCCATCCGTATTTTTGCATAAAATTATCGGGAGCAAAATTAAAAATCACGGGGATCATAAACTTCATAAAATTCATGAACAGACCTGCAAATACCAGTAAAACACCTCGCTTTAATGCGCTCTTAAGACTTTGATGACTGGAAGTCATGAAGGTGATTCCCATACAGATCAGGAAAATGGAAGTTCCTCTTCCGAGAAAAACAATAAAACTGCCGATGGCTGTTTCATATTGTGATTTTACATTGGCATACACCAATAAGGTATGTATAATGATCATTCCAATGACGCTTATACCTTTTATTAAATCCAGAGTGAGGATTCTTTTGTTTTGTTGTTCCATAGTTTTTTAGTGAAAATGTGGATTAGATGGATAAAATTGTAATCATTAATTATTTTTAAAACTATATTTTTATTTATTCTAAATAAAAATCAAATATACAAATTAAAACTACTTTTCATAATTCATTAATCAATTTTCATAAAATATTAATAATTAAAGATTTGTTACAGCATTAAAGAATAATTACGATTAATTATTTACATATATTCAAACCAATAATGAGTCATGGAATCTGACAAAAAAGAAATGACTACTATCTTTCACAAAAAAACTCTCCCGATTGGAAGAGTTTTATTATAACGATTAAGATTTCGGTAATTCTGGTGGGCGCATTTTGTATTTGTAGCTGTTCAGAGTTTTCAAAAATGCTACGATATCAAATACTTCATCATCTGTCAAATTCAGTTTTTCTACCATTCCTGATTTGTGGGGAAATTTAGGATCATTCATCTGATCTGCTTTTGGGGTTTCTCTGCCCATTCCGGCGTTGTACATCATGACGATATTGGCCAGCTCAGGGAAAAGTCCGTTATGCATATAAGGTTTGTTCTCCGAAACTTCTCTCAGTGTAGGCGTTTTGAATTTTCCTACATCTTCATTTTTTTTCGTAACGATATATCTTCCCAGATCTTCATATTTTCTTCCGTAATAAGTCAGTCCCAAATTATGGAACTTCTGATCGGAGAAATAAGGAGTATTGTGACAGTTGATGCAATTCGCTTTAGTCCGGAATAAATGAAGACCATTGATTTCAGAATCCGTTAAAGCATCTTTTTTCCCGGAAACGAATTTATCAAACTTTGATGGCGGACTGATCAGAGAACGTTCAAATGTTGCCACGGCTTTTGCTATTTTCTCCTCCGTTACTTCTCCATTCCCGAAAGCTTTTACAAAGAAAGGTTTATAATCTTTAATTTTTCTGATATTTTTCGTCGCCATGGACATATGGAGATTCATTTCTACCGGATTTTCGATAGGCGCTTTCACCTGCTCTTCCAAAGTAGCTGAACGGCCATCCCAGAAGAATGTTTTGGCATATCCTATATTCACCAGAGTAGGTGCATTTCTGGTTCCCGTCTGTCGGTCATGACCAAAGGAAACTCTGCTTCCATCCGACCATCCTATTTCAGGATTGTGACAGTTGGCGCAGGAAATTTGTCCGCTTTTGGAAAGTCTCGGATCAAAGAATAACATTTTTCCCAGTTCCATTTTATCTTCGGAATAAGGGTTGTCTTCAGGAAAACTCATTTTAGACAAAGGTCCGATATCCTGAAAACCTTCTTTGGCTTCATCAAATAAATGGGGAACGGGCCATTTGCTCTGATCTCCGCTGCTGTATAGCGTACGAAGCTCTTCCACGGAATATCCCGTGGGGTCATTAGAAGTATAACTTAGTAAAGATATTATTCCGGCAACTGCCAGAAAAGCAATATATCTGTCTTTCATTATTTTTTTAATAATAAACATTCAATCCTACCAGGGCAACATGATTGGCTCTGCCATTGTAGTCTACCTGATTTTTATAAGTACTGTTCATCAGCCAGGTCTGAGAAAAACTCCCAAACAGCTCATACCTGATTTTGTTCTGATCAAAAATATAACTTGTATTAAAATTAAGACCAATTTTAGGCGTTGCATCATAGGCAAAGTCCGGCTGAGCTATCTTCGTTGCAAAGATATTCTCTTTTGTGCTTTGATAAGGCTGATAATTGAATTCTTTTTCCAAAGGCACATAAAGATTCTGCGAAAGCCCGATTGCCAGTTTATGCGAAGGCTGTAAAGCAAATTCCTTTTCTGCTCCGATACGGTAATTGAAAAAAGACAGTTTTCTGTCCATCACTACAGATAAATCCCTTACATGGTTTTTTCCATAGGCTGCATCAAAAAGAATTTTAAAAGCTTCATTTTTATGATTGAACCAAACTACGCTATTCTGCCAGAAAAGGTTTTTCTGTTCCAGACGGTATGATGTGTATTCCAAAGGATAATTATAATTCGTATCCAGCTGATCCTGATAAGTCATCATGGATGCCCATTTTTTACCATTATAATTTCCTAGGAAATTAAGATAAAAGCTATGCAGATCAGTTTTCAGTCCGGAATATTTTGTATAGTCTTTCTGCCAGTTGAAACTTGCATCCTGATATTCAAAAACCCTGTAGAAACGTTCAATCAGATTTTTATAATCATATCCTGCGGAAAAATGAGTATTAGCAGTGTTATAAGCATATTCTCCTCCCCAGATATATCCTCCCATTTTATATTCGGAAGTTTTATATTGGGTATTTCCAATGTACTGATTACCATAACCTTCATTATAACGGATATAAATACTGTCATTGGCAGGTACATTTCCTTTCATATTCACAAACATGATATCATTTCCCTTATAATGATGTACATAGCTCAGCTTTCCAAAAACAGCATGCTGCTTCCATTTCAATCCTAATTTTGCAAATGCTTTATATTTATAATCGTCTACTTTAGGTCTCGGATCTGCATTCTGGCGGTAAGATTTAGCATAAACACCTTCTCCTCCTACTTGAAGAATCACTGGTTTTACAGGATTATAGGCAAACTGTCCATTGATAAAATAGCTTTGTTTCTGCCATCTTGCCGTACGAGGAACCCAATAATAAGAGGGGTTATAGATAAAGGAAGAATTGGTAGTTCTCTCATCACTTAAAATATAAGGAACATCTTCTTCGGTAGTTTTGTCTGCTTTAAGTCTTCCTGATAGTGCAATTTTATCATTGAGCTTGTAAACACCTTCAGAAAGGAAACTAAAGCTTCCCGTTTCTCCCGCAGTCTGTACTCTCTTAAAATTTTGTTTTGTAGAAGAATACTGAAAGGTTGTACGTGAAAAATCCAAAGGCTGGAAAAATGCAATATAGGGATCATTGATCCTGATATTCTTTTCTACAGAACTTATATTAATACTGTCTAACTGAGTTGCCTGAGCATGAAAGAACTGACTGCTTAATGCAGCCAATCCCAAAATGCTGTATTGAAAAACTTTAATCGTCTTATTTTTATTATTGTGCATATCCTCGAGGGTTTGCTTTAATCGTTACAAAATCATTGGCAGAATTATTTGTATCCTGCAATACCACACGTCCATTGATAATTTCCTTTGTTTTACGGATCACAGAAAGTCCTGTAAAAGTGCCTTCTGCCTGTCCTACTGCATTCACAATAAAAGTTCTTGATGCGTCTATGTCTGCAGGAAAATCTTTTGGTGCTTTTTGCTCTTTGTCTGTAATATCAATTCCGTCTATGATATAGTTTTTGGGGATTTGCAGGAACAGCGTTCCGGTTGGCGCCTTTGGAGAGGCTACTTTTTTCCATGTTGTCACTTCTGTATCAGTTGCTCTCAGAATCCCTAAACCTAACATTGAATTCACATTAAGAATTAAGTCATTGGAGGCAATACTCCAGTATGAAACCAGCATATCCGGCACCATAATATTCTGAATATCCCAAGCAAAAGGCTTCTTCCCGATACTCGTATTATAGTCTCCCATATAGGTTTCAAAGTCTGCATGGCTAAGATCTACCGTTCTGTCAGGCTCCTGAATGGCGACTCCTGTACCGTTAATATCATCAAAAGGCATTTTATGGTTAATAGCTGTTTGGGCTATAACAATGCTTTTTCCCGGTAAAATCGGATATTGACTTCCAGTTCCAGGTATTTTAATGAGTATGTTGGAATAAACATAGTCTGTATTGGCAGCAGATCCGCCACCGGCAGTTTTGCTCCAGTCGTACTGTCCGTTAGATAAAGTATAAGTGGTCGGATTGTTATTCGTATTACCTTCCAGAAAAACCAGATATAAACCGTCAGCATAAATAGTCTGGTCAGAATTGTTATGAATTTCAATAAACTGATCTCTGAAATTGGCTCCCAGCTTTGTATCTGAACCTGCATAATAATATTGTTTAATAACAAGATCTCCAAGGTTTCCGCTGGTAATTCTGATCAATTTTGAAGATGTATTGGCATTAATCGTTACTTTCTCATCAAAACCTCCAAAGTGTACAATTTCATAGCTTGTTTCTTCTCCAATCTGCTGCTCATATTCACTTTGTTTTAACTGCAGTTCTGCCTGAACGCTATAGTTTCCCGGTAAAACAGCATTTAATATAAGATCACCGTTAGCATCTGTTTTCCCTGTAATCTGATCTCCTGTTGCTGTATTCTTCATGATAACGGTTACATTCGCTACCCCTTTATCTGCAACGGATGGATATTTGGATGCATCATATTTAATATTTACAGTAAACGGAACAGGTTTGATCTCGTTATTCTTTCCAAAGTCATCATCTCTGTTGCAGCCTATAAGTACAAGGACAGGAATTATTAGTAATAGTATTAATCGTTTCATTATGTTCAAGTTTATTTTTAATAGTATTAAAATCTGTATGAAATATTTCCTCCGAATGAGGTAGAAGTGAAATTTCCGTATACGGTTCCTCTTTCGTCGTATGCTTTTAAATTGAAAACATTACTTACATAGATGGACAGTCTGAAACCGCTTAAGAAATCTTTAGTGACTCTTAAATGGATATTATGCAAGGTTTTGTTATATAACCCTGATAATTTTTCTTCTGAAGGCTTCAGGAAAAGTCCTTGGTATTTCGGATTGGTACGGTCGTTTTCAGGAATCATCTGTGATTCTCCGTCATGTTTGATATAGCCTATCGGATAAATATCATTAGCACCATTCAGTCTTCTGTCTGAAAGGAAATGATCTGTTCTAAGACCAATAATCAATCCTGATGAAGCAAGATGATAATCAAAACTGAAACTGGCTCTGGCCATGGAACTTTTATTTCTTGAATCATTGTAAATTCCGTATTCATAATCTTTATCAACAATAGCAGGAGCACTGATTTTATAAAGACCTTCATCCTTATGACCGGAAGTTTCTACATAACTGGCATTGAACCCAATTACAAGATTTAAGGCTTCTATCTTTTTGAAACTTGCCATCAGCTCCAGTCCTTTATCCACTGATGAGTATCCATTCACAATTCGATTCTGGAGATAGTTAAATTTTTCCGTTCCGACAATTTCGAAAGTAGGCACATTGGTTCCTGATATATTGACATTCACTTTCGCTTTGTCCATGATTTTATGAACACTTGCTGTGGTAAATCCGTCAAATAGTCTATTGTAATAAGCCGTAAGGTTAACCGTTGCAAAAGGAAATCTGTAATCAACTCCCACTTCGGTTTTCCAGCTTCGTGACGGTTTAAGATTGGCATTATCCCCCGGAGTCACTACGGTCTGCATGATAGCAGCCGAGTAATATCCCGGCAAACGATAATCCCCAAGAAGGAAGTCAAAATATCTTGGTGCGGTATAGATCTGATTCAATGATGGAGCCTTGGAAGTCAGTCCAAAACCTCCTCTCACAGAAAATTTCCCCATTTGGTATGAGGTATTAACCCTTGGTGAATAAGTAGAAAATGAATTTTGCAGATCGTAACGAAGTCCCAGATTGGTTTTTAAGATATGTTTGTTGGCAAAAGCTTTCGTAATATTATCCTGGATATAAAATGCATACTGCTTGGTGGCAAAAACATTATCACGGTAATTAAAATCTCTCATTCCATTGGATCCCTGTCCTGCAGCACTGAATGTTGTAAACTGTCCTGCTGTTCCATACCGCCCTTTTCCAAAATTGTTTCCATATCTGAAATTGGCACCTATGCTGTACATGTGAACCCATTTTGAGGTTGTAATCTTACTACCGTTTACACTTACATCCGTGAAGATATTAAGAGGTTTACCCTCGGAAAAAGCCTGATTCTCATAACTTGGCGGTGTATAAGGAGCATAATAAACCCCATCTGTGGTTGAGTTTCCATAAGGGCGCGCACCTTGGTTCAGCCAGTACCTGCGCTCTGTAAGCTGTGTTGAATAACTGATTCCTACATCTGCATTTATCGTTCTGAAAAATGGTTTTCTTCCATTTTGGTAAAAATTATAACTGATATTATTTCCTAATGAAAAGCTTTTATTGTCTACATTGATGATCATTCCGTCAAGATCATCCGGATCTCTCTTTCCTTTACTCGTATTGGTAGAAAATGATGCTGAAAGTTTATTGGTAAACCCGTTTTTACTTCTTGATGACCATAGGAAATTCACATTCGTTCTGTCATATCCTACCAGACTGGTTCTTGGATCAGAAAGTGAATTCATGTAGTCTACAGACACATTAAGCGCATTATTGTTTTTAAGCTTAAAACCTTTTGTAAGCCCTACCTGATAAGTTCCTTCTCTAAGGGAAGCATCCAAACGGAGCGGTGATGCTTTAGCAATGGTTGTTACTTTAATAAGTCCTGATGTTAAATCCCCGTACTTGGCATCCGGAACTCCCTGTATTACTTCAATACTTTCGATATTCTCAGTCGGGATTTCTCTTAAATCGACACCATAATTCGGCTGGCTTGGCGTTAAGTTTCCTCCATTAGTGGTAGTATTAAAGCTTATTCCGAAAGGACCGCTGTTGGCAGAATCATAGCTCTGCATGTTTTCGTTATTGGATAATGCAATATCGTTGACCATCAATTGTACTCCAAATGCCCTGTTCCCAAAATCATCACCTCCGGGAATATTTCCTGAGCCTGTTACTGAAGCACCACTGGCCGTTCTGAAAACAATATTTTTAAACTGCGTGTTATCAAATTGTTGTACGTATTGACCAGGTAATTGCTGAAGTACGTCTCCAAGAGAAAAAGACTGTAAATTCTGAAGGGCTTCCTGTTGGATAGCAATTTCAGAAAACTGTTTTTTTCTTGCAGTAAGCTGTACTCCTTCTATTCTGATTTCAGACTTTCCTAAAGGACTTTCTTTATCAGGAATTATTTTCAGCTTCAGCTCCTCTCCGTCTTTTAAGGTGATTTTTTCTCGTTTATTTTTCTCATTCCGAAAATTTATTTCACATTGTCCTATAAAAGACATTTTAAATTGATCAGCAATGATAAGCTTACATTTCAACGGAGAATAACCGTTGGTATTTATGGTTCCCCTTTTAAGTTCCCCATTATGATAAAACTCAACTTTTTGGGCAGACAAGAATCCGCCTGCTGCCAGAAAAGCAACACCAACTAATAACGATAATTTCACCCTTAAAATATTTAGACGGCAAAATTAATTATAATTATTCTAAATAAAAAGTAAGTTATTGAAATTATTTAAGTTATTTTAACTTAAAATTAAAGAATATCGATATACAATTCCCTACATAAAGAATAAAATAATAATACAAATCACCACAAATAATGACTTCAAAGGCACATTATAATGAGCAGCCTCAACTTTTTTTCTTATAATATATTCTAAGAAATAATAATAAAAACCACCTTCTATAATCTGAAAGTGGTTTTTATTTAATCTGGATAAGTAATATTAAAAAAAAAACGACTCTAATAAGAGTCGTTTTTTTTTTTTTTTTAAAAAAAAAAATTTTTTTTAAAAAGATTTAAAAAATTAAAAAAAAAAAAAAAAAAAACCCCACCCCCAACTATTATTTTTTTTTTTTTTATTATTACTCTAAAAAAAAAAAAAAAAAAACCACGACTCTAATAAGAGTCGTTTTTTTTTATTCTTCAGAAAAATTATTTTTTTAAATCTGCTTTTACATCTTTATAACCATCTGAAACTGCATCTGCGCCTTTCACAGCAACATTCTTCACACTTTTTGCACCTTTGGTAGCCGTTTTTCCAACCCATTTTGTGCTGTTTTTAACACCTTTTTTTGTAGCTTTTGCCCCTTTTTGAGTTTTATCTCCAACCCATTCTGCACCATCTTTCACTCCTTTTCCTGTTGCTTTTGCTCCTCTCTGAATAGCATTGCCTACATTTTTAGCTTCCTGCTTTACAGTTTCCTGAGCATTAATAGCTATTGTAAATAATCCAAAAGCTAATAAGGTGAATAACTTCTTTTTCATATTGTCATTTTTTTTTAATTAACTTGGTGAATATAGCATAAAACAAGCCAAATTTTTATCATCAAAAAAAAACATTGAAAGCAGCTTATTCCTCTCCTTTCAATATTATATAAATTTTTCATCTTAACGAAGACATGGCTTAAAATCGTCAACCCAAATACGACTTAAATGTTGAATTTTACAACTGTAAGAGGATTAGGAATAAAAAAAACAGCAAACAATGTTTGCTGTTTTTTTTATTTATAACTGAAATTAATCAATAATTATTTTACTTCTTCGAAGTCTGCATCCTGTACATCTTCAGTTCCGGCGTTTCCACCAGCGTTCTGAGCTCCAGCACCTGCATCAGCACCCGGCTGTTGACCAGCTGCATATAATTCTTCAGAAGCTGCCATCCATGCTGCATCCAACGCTTCAGTTTTAGCTTTTACGTCATCAGCATTTTTAGCTTCGAAAGCTGTTTTTAATTCTGCGTGAGCTGCTTCGATTGCTGCTTTTTTGTCAGCAGAAAGTTTCTCACCGAATTCTTTCAATTGCTTTTCAGTCTGGAAGATCAATCCGTCAGCTTTGTTGAAGATTTCAACTTCTTCTTTTCTCTTAGCATCCGCTGCAGAGTTTTCCTGAGCTTCTTTCTTCATTCTTTCGATTTCTTCGTCAGAAAGACCTGAAGAAGCCTGGATTTTGATAGACTGCTCTTTACCAGTTCCTTTATCTTTAGCAGATACACTTAGGATACCGTTAGCATCAATATCGAATGTTACTTCAATTTGAGGAACTCCTCTTGGTGCTGGTGGAATATCCTGAAGATCGAATCTACCGATTTCTTTGTTATCGTTGAACATAGATCTTTCACCTTGTCCTACTCTGATGCTTACAGCTGGCTGGTTGTCAGAAGCTGTAGAGAATACTTCAGATTTTTTAGTTGGGATCGTAGTGTTCGCTTCAATTAATTTAGTGAATACAGAACCCATTGTTTCGATACCTAAAGAAAGTGGAGTAACGTCAAGTAGTAATACATCTTTTACATCACCTGTCAATACACCTCCCTGGATAGCTGCACCAATAGCTACAACCTCATCCGGATTCACTCCTTTAGATGGTTTTTTACCGAAGAATTTTTCTACTTCTTCCTGGATGATCGGAATTCTTGTAGAACCACCTACCAAGATTACTTCGTCAATATCAGAAGTTGATAAACCAGCATCTTTTAATGCTTTAGCAACAGGCTCCATAGATCTTCTTACAAGATCAGCAGATAATTGCTCGAATTTAGCTTTTGTTAAAGTCTTCACTAAGTGTTTTGGACCTGTAGCAGTAGCTGTGATATATGGTAAGTTGATCTCAGTCTGAGGAGAAGAAGATAATTCAATTTTAGCTTTTTCAGCAGCTTCTTTCAATCTTTGAAGAGCAATTGCATCAGATTTTAATTCAACACCTTCCTCAGCTTTGAACTCATCAGCCATCCAGTTGATGATCACATCATCAAAGTCATCACCTCCTAAGTGAGTATCACCGTTTGTAGACAATACTTCGAATACACCGTCTCCTAAATCAAGGATAGAGATATCGAAAGTACCACCTCCAAGGTCATATACTGCGATTTTCTGATCTTTATGGTTTTTATCAAGACCGTAAGCTAATGCTGCAGCTGTAGGTTCGTTGATAATTCTTTCTACTTTAAGACCTGCAATTTCTCCAGCTTCTTTAGTAGCTTGTCTCTGTGCATCGTTGAAGTATGCAGGAACAGTAATTACCGCTCTTGTTACTTCTTGTCCAAGATAATCTTCAGCAGTTTTCTTCATTTTCTGAAGTGTCATTGCAGAAATTTCCTGTGGTGTATATTCTCTATCGTCGATTTTTACTTTTACAGTATCGTTTGGTCCGGCAACCACTTTATAAGGTACTCTTGTGATTTCAGAAGCATCATCTTTAAAGTGAGTTCCAATAAATCTTTTGATAGAGTAAACAGTTTTTGTTGGATTCGTTACAGCCTGTCTTTTTGCAGGATCACCTACTTTTCTCTCTCCGTCTTCCGTAAAAGCTACGATAGAAGGAGTAGTTCTCTTACCTTCTGCGTTAGGAATAACAACAGGGTCTTTACCCTCCATTACAGCAACACAAGAGTTGGTTGTTCCTAAGTCAATTCCAATTATTTTACTCATAATATTTTATATTTTTTCTATTTTTAATTTAATTTACACTCTCAATTTCTCAATATCTGTACCATTCAAAGAATTATGACAAAATGACACAATAAAAATAAAAAACCCGATAAAATCGAGGTTTTGTATGATTTAAAATGGTAATTTTTTCATATTAACTTTAGCAGAATGCCACATATCAGGACTCTCTGCATTTTCAACAGATACTTAAACACATTCATTGATCCTTCTCTGTCATGAAATCTTTTACAGTATAACCTTTTCCTATACATTCAATATCATTTGCTCCATAAAATCAGGATACTCTCAATATTAAAATTTACAAAACAGACTGATTATCAATATATTCATTATCAACACAGCAAATTAATTCACCAATCTTTAAAAATTAATCAAAGTTTAACCTAAGAAATAGAGTAAGAATCTTGGCGAATTATTATTTTTGATAAAATATACACATTTAGAATGTCAATACACTTTAATCCACGAGATATCACATGGCTGGCCTTTAATGAAAGAGTTTTGCAGGAAGCCATGGATGAAAAAGTTCCCTTACATTTAAGAATACGTTTCCTCGGAATTTTCTCCAACAATTTAGATGAATTTTTCAGAGTGCGTGTTGCAGGATTAAAGCGTGCCATGGATTTTAAGGAAAAAGTGATTGCCGAATCTTTCTACCAGCCGCCGTCCAAAATTCTTCAGCGCATCAATGAAATTGTGATGAGACAACAGCTGAATTTTGATAAAACCTGGAAAAAAATCCAGACTGAAATGGCTGATCATAAAGTTTCTATTAAAAACTCCAAAAACCTGACTGTAAAACAAAAGGAGTTTGTCCGCCAATATTTCGATGAAGTGGTAGAATCTAATGTGATTCCGATTCTTCTTCACGAAAATACGCCAATGCCTTATCTTAGAGACAAGAGTCTGTATCTGGGTGTTGCAATGAGAAAAAAAGACTGGCAGTATTCCAGCAATTATGCAATTATTGAAATTCCGTCCCGTTTTGTAGGAAGATTTGTATTACTTCCAACGGAAGATCCGGAAGAGAAAAATGTGATGTTACTTGAGGATGTGATTACCTTTAATCTTCCGCATATATTTTCTTATTTCGGATATGATGAATTCTCTGCCAATGCTTTTAAAGTAACAAAAGATGCTGAGCTTGATCTTGACAATGACATCAAAACCAACTTCGCAGAAAAAATAGAAAAAGGGCTTAAAAACAGAAGAAAAGGAAAACCTACCCGTTTTGTTTTTGATAAAGATATGGATAAAGCTTTGCTGGAGCTCCTTATCAGAAAACTGAATTTAACCAAAAAAGACAGCATCATTCCAGGAGGAAAAATTCATAATTTCAAGCACTTCATGGATTTTCCAGATGTTTTTGAAAAGTATGAAAGACCCGTGGAAAGAACTTCTTTTACGCATCAGGCGTTTGAACACGGAGAAAGAGTGACAGATGTTATTTTAAAAGAAGACATTCTTCTTACTTTCCCTTACCACAAATACAATCCGGTGATTGACCTTCTGCGTGAGGCCGCTATGGATCCGGATGTAAAATCTATACAAATTACTGCTTATCGTCTGGCAAGCAGTTCAAAAATTATCAATGCCCTGATCTATGCTGCCAGAAATGGTAAGGAAGTGACTGTAATGCTGGAGCTTCAGGCAAGGTTTGATGAAGAATCCAACCTGGAATGGAAAGATATGCTGGAACCGGAAGGAATCAATGTTCTTGTCGGGATTCCTAACAAAAAAGTACATGCCAAGCTGTGTATCATCAAAAAAAGAGCACACAATAAAACCATCCAGTATGGATTTGTAAGTACCGGAAATTTCAATGAAAAAACGGCAAGAATATATGGAGATCATTTGTTGCTGACTGCAGACCGTGGAATCATGGCAGACATCAATAAAGTATTCAATGTACTGAAAAAACCGAAAGATGATTTCATTCCGATTTTGAAAACTTGTAAAAATTTATTAGTTTGCCCTCAATTTATGCGTGAAAAGATTGTTCACCATATTGATAAAGAAATTGAAGAAGCCAAAGCCGGACGAAGGGCAGAAATCATCGTAAAAGTAAACTCTATGAGCGACAGACTGCTGATAGAAAAACTATATGATGCAGCCAAAGCCGGAGTGGTAATCAGATTAATCGTAAGAGGAATCTATTGTGCCGTAAACCAAAAGGATTTTAAAGAAAAAATAAAAGCCATAAGTATTGTAGACGAATATCTGGAACATGCAAGAGTAATGTATTTCTACAATAAAGGTTCCGAAGACATGTACATTTCTTCCGCTGACTGGATGACCAGAAACCTGGATTACAGGATTGAAGCAGCCGCTAAAATCACTGACAAAAACCTTAAGAAAGAATTAAAAGATATTCTTGATATTCAGCTTAGGGATAATGTAAAAGCCAGAATTCTGGATAAAAGACTGGGTAATGAATATATAAGAAATGATAAAAAAGAATGTCGTTCACAAATAGAAACCTATAAATATTTAAAAGCTAAAACAACTAAAAAATGAAGATAGCAGCGATAGACATAGGGAGTAATGCAGCCCGCCTTCTTATCAATGAAGTAAAGATCAATAACAGAAAACCCGAATTCATCAAGCTGAACCTTCTCAGAATTCCTCTGAGACTGGGAATGGATGTTTTCACTATTGGGAAAATAGGTCCGGAAAGAGAAAAAATGGTTATTGATTCCATGAAAATCTTCAGTGACCTCATGAAAATATACAAAGTGGATCATTACAGAGCCTGTGCCACAAGTGCCATGCGTGATGCAGCTAATGGTAATGAAATCATCAATCTGGTAAAAGATGCATCAGGAATTGATATTGAAATCATTTCCGGTGATGAAGAAGCTACTCTTATTTATGAAAACCATGTCGCAGAAGGTCTTGACAAAGAATTTGCCTATTTATACATTGACGTAGGTGGAGGTTCTACAGAGCTTACCTTTTACGAAAACGGTAAAATGGTTTACGAAAAATCTTTCAATATCGGAACCATCCGTCTTCTTAATAATCTGGTTACCATGGAAAACTGGAAAGAAATGAAGGATGAAATCAAAGACAATATTGTCAGCAAAAAACCGATTGTTGCCATCGGATCAGGAGGAAACATCAACAAAGTGTTCTCTATGAGCAAAACCAAAGACGGAAAACCGATGTCTTTAGCTCATCTGAAAAAGGTTTATAAAGAGTTCAATGAACTGTCTGTGGAAGAAAGAATGACCAACTACAATCTTAGAGAAGACCGTGCCGACGTATTGGTACATGCTCTTAGTATCTTCAATAATGTTATGTCATGGTCTGACATCAACAGGATTTTTGTCCCAAAAATTTCTGTGGCAGACGGATTGATTCATAATATTTACAGTCAGCTGCAAAATAAAAAGTAACAGCAAACGATACTATTGAAAGCCAGCCATTTTTGTGCTGGCTTTTTATTTTATCATTGCGAACAGGCTGAAGGTTTGCGAACATGGTTCATAAGTGACAAAGCAATCTCTGTTATTAAGTTTTGGCTAAAGCCAATAGAAGGTGGCTCATTTTTTAAGGCGGGCTAAAGCCCACCCCTATTGAATTATTAAATCCAGACATTTAAGACAACATCATTTATCAAAAAAATTTAAAGTAAAACATCATCCTCATCCGTCATACCCATATCAATAGCAAAGCAATGAACTCAATCAAAATAATTCTTACAGGGGCTACAGGAATGGTAGGCGAAGGTGTTTTAATGGAATGTCTTGAAAATCCGAATGTTTCCGAGATCCTGAGCGTAAGCAGAAAACCCTCTGGAAAAACACATCCCAAGCTGAAAGAATATCTTATCTCCGACTTTTTATCCATAGACCTTCATGATGAAAAACTGAAAGGTTATGATGCCTGTTTTTTCTGTGCCGGAATCAGCAGTGTAGGAATGAATGAAGAAGATTATACCAAAATCACTTACGATACAACCATTCACTTTGCGAAAGCTGTTTTGAACCAAAATCCGGACATGGTATTCAGCTATGTTTCCGGAGCAAGCACAGACAGCACAGAGAGTGGAAAACTGATGTGGGCACGCGTGAAAGGCAGAACAGAAAATGCTTTAAAAAAGATGAATTTCAAAGGGGCTTATAATTTCCGTCCCGGATTTATGAAACCAGTTGAGGGTCAATTGAATGTAAAATGGTTTTTTAAACCTTTTATTTGGATTTTTCCTGTTTTTTTTCAGTCAAAATCATTAACTTTACACGAAGTGGGTAGAGCAATGATCAAAGTGACACAAAACGGATACCCTACATCTACTTTAGAAATTAGAGATATTAAAAACTTAGCGATATGAGAGACATGTTAAAAAGAATTGTTCTGGTTATTTTTGTACTCTTGCTTGTGACTGCTGTTTCAGGATATTTTTATATGCAGAAACATCCGTTGGAAGGAAATAAATCAGGAACAATTTTAAACTTCTCCGGCAAATCCGGCAAATAATATCATCCTAAAATTCTTTTTTCCATCACATTTTTATCTTTTATTAGAAATAAACCTATTTTTTAAACATTTCTTAAAATTCCATTAAAATAGTTGCGAAATTTAAAGTTCATTTTTGCATTTATCTAATTGAAGTAAAAATGATCAACAACTACCTATTAAAAGGGTCTGTGATAGCCGCATTCTTTTTTCAGAGCGGTCTTTTCGGACAGACACTGATTCATTACTGGAATTTTAACGATAACTCTTCTGCGGCTACAGTCACTGCACCTTCATCTACATTGGTGAACGGTTCTCTGGCAGCTGTAGTAGGAGGAACAAGTATAATCGACTTTGCAGGCGGTACCGGACAGAATTTTAGTTCTCAAAATTTAAATGCCAGAAACGGTGATGCATCCGGAACTCATTTAAGGTTCAATAATCCGATTGGTGGAGCTTTGCAGTTCAACCTTCCTACGACAGGATACAACAATGTTATTGCTAAGTTCACTACAAGAAGATCTGCGCAGGGAGCAGGAACTCAAACCTGGTCTTATTCTACCAACGGAACTACTTTTGTACCATTCCAGACGGTGAGTCCTCAGGATGCCGATCCACAGCTGGTGACCCTGGATTTCTCCGCTATACAGGGAGCCAATAACAATCCTAACTTTAAATTAAAGGTAGAATTTTCTGCAACGGGAGGCGGAACAGGAGGAAACAATCGTTTTGATAACTTTACAGTAGACGCAGCCCCGATAGGAAGCGTTGATACTACCCCACCTTCAGTCACTTATCTTCCCGCTAATAATACGAATAACATTCCCACTACTGTAAATCCTACTTTATCTTTTAATGAAAATGTAAGATTAACCGATAATTCTGCGATCAACGATTCTAATGCACAAAACCTTATTGAATTCCGTCTTGGAAATGCTGCAGGTACCCAAGTTCCCTTCACTACAACTTTCAGCAACAATACCATCACTGTAATCCCAACTTCCGGCCTCGCGCTGGGACAGACTTATTATGTAGCGCTTAAACCTAATACGGTAGAAGACTTCAGTGATAATGGAGTTACTACTGTTACTTCCAGCACTTTTACAACTGTCGGAACAACGATTTCTTTAGAAAAGAATTTTATAAAAGTGAATGAAAATGCAGGAACCCTTGCATTTAAAATCAATATCACCAATCCTTCAACCTCTACGGTCAATCTTGTTGTAAAACCAGCGCCATTCAGTACAGCTGACAGTAATGATTTTACTTTAGCCAATCAAACAATCAATATTACTCCGTCTACAACGAGTTATACGGTTAATATTCCGATTATTGATGACACCTTGGCAGAACAACAGTCAGAATATTTTGTTGTAAGCCTTGAAAATCCGGTTGGAGCTACTATTTCAGGAGACAATTCTGCAACCGTTTATATTGTAGATAATGATAAACCGGCCCCGGTTCCTTCCCATCAGATTCAGCTGAATTATCTCCTAAGTTTTGATCCCTCAGGAAGTAATAACAGTTCTACGGAAATTGTAGTTCATGATCCATCAACACAACGTTTATTCACGATCAGCTCCATTACAGATGTTTTTGACATTATCGACTTCAGTAATCCGGCAACACCATCAGTGGTAAAAACAGTGAATATGACTCCTTATGGCGGAATCACAAGTATTGCCGTGAAAAACGGAATCATTGCAGCCGCTTCCCCAAATACCGATCCTCAGCAAAACGGTTCTGTCGTATTCTTTGATATCAATGGAAATTTCCTGAAGCAGGTAACTGTAGGAGCTTTACCGGATATGATAACTTTCTCTCCTGACGGGACAAAAGTGGTTACTGCCAATGAAGGAGAACCTAATGACGCCTATACGGTAGATCCTGAAGGAACCATCAGCATCATTGATATTTCCGGAGGTATAGGAAGTCTTACCCAAAGCAATGTAACGACTCTTAACTTCAACAGTTTTGATTCTCAGGTAGCAGCATTAACGGCTACCGGTTTAAGAAAAGTAAGAACGAATAACACGCTTTCTCAGGATCTGGAGCCTGAATACGTAACCATCAGTGCCGACAGTCAGAAAGCATGGGTAACGCTTCAGGAAAACAATGCCATTGCCGAAGTTAATCTGGCTACTAAAACCATCACAGGAGTTTGGGGATTGGGCAAAAAAGACATGAGCCTTCCTGGTAATGGATTTGATGCTTCGGACAATAACGGAGAGGTTTTAATTGCCAATTGGCCCGTAAAAGCTTATTATGTACCGGATGCAGTACAAAATTATAAAGTAGGAAGCACAAATTATATTGTAACAGCCAATGAAGGTGACGAAAAAGATCTTTCAGGATACAGTGAAAGAACGACCGTAGGAGCAAACAACTATACTTTAGATCCTGTATTGTTTCCGAATTCCAATATTTTAAAGGCTTCTTATAATCTTGGAAGGTTCAGGGTTTCCTCAGCTACAGGAAATACGGACGGAGATGCAGAGTTTGAAGAAATGGCCGCTTTAGGAGCCCGTTCTTTCTCCATTTTCAATGCAGATACTAAACAGATTGTCTACGACAGTGGAGATCAGTTTGAACGGTATATTGCCGCTAATCATCCATTAATTTTCAATGCAGATAATGAATCTAATGGTGCTAAAAACAGAAGCCGTGCCAAAGGTCCTGAACCGGAAGGTGTAGCACTAGGAAAGATAAACGGACAGACTTATGCTTTCATCACACTAGAAAGAACTGGAGGAGTTATGGTTTATAACATCACAGATCCTAATAATCCTACGTTCACAGATTATAAACATTCCCGTTCTACCTCAGCATACGGAGGGGATAATGGCCCTGAAGGAATCATCTACATCGCTCCTGAAAATACAACTACGAATAAAGGTTATGTGATTATCGCCAATGAGATCAGCGGAACTTTATCCATGTATGAAGTAGCGATGCCAGCAACACTTGGAACCGGCGAGGTAAAAACTGAACAGTCGACTTTCAACGTATTCCCAAATCCTGTCAACAAAGGAAATACACTTTACTTTAACAGAAAGCAAGATTACGAATTATATGATATGTCCGGAAAATTAATCGGAAAAGAGAAGAATGCATTAACAATAAGCACTTCCAATCTTTCTACCGGTGTTTATCTTGTAAAAACGTCAGAAGGACAAATTAAGAGAGTCATAGTAAAGTAAACATAAATTACAGTATACCATTCTATTGTAAAGCTTCGGAAAATCCGAGGCTTTTTTGTTATGGCGAAATTTAAGATGATTTAACTTTTAAAATTCTTGAAAAAATCATTTTATATCTATATTTACCTTCAACAAAAACCCAATTCACAATGAAAAATATGAAAACAGGAGGAATTTTGATTCTCCTTTTACTAGGAACAGGAACCGCATTTTCACAATCCAGAAAAGTAGAATCCCAAAAAGGCGTAGAAAAAACAGAAGGTAATAAAGTTGTACATGTGGAAGGTGTAGGCCACACCCTCAATTATGCTCTCAATGGAGGGACAGTTGAGGTAGAAGGTGGTGATAATACATTAACAATCAAAGGAAGTGCAAAGAAGATTGAGGTCTCCGGAACAGGTAATAAAGTATATGTTGATAAAGTGGACAAAATCTCCATGGAAGGTGGTGACAATGTAGTCTATTACCGAACTTCCGGAACAAAGTCCGGAAAACCTGATGTTTCCATTACGGGAGTAGGAAATAAAGTGGTAAAACAATAAAAATATTTTAAAAAGACTAATTGCATGTTTGGATTTGCATTAGATACAGGAAATGATCCTGAAATTATCACTTTCATAGATCAGGTAAAGAATATTGAAGGAGCTAATCCTATTGCTTATAAAAAAATAAGGCTGGTGAATGTTCATAACGTACCCAGTCTTATTTCTGCTATAGAAAACGCCTCTAAAATTTATGAAAACAATGGTTTCATTTATAACCTTGATCAGGAAAATAACATCATATCGGGTACTTTTATCAGTAGTATAAAAATAAGCAAATCCAAAAAAAATATCATTCTAAGTGGTTTTGCATGGACCAGTCCTAAAGGGTATCAAAAAGCCATGGATATGAAATTCAATAATGAAATGATTGAAAAAAATATCTGGAAAAATTTTAGAAAAGACGAACTTCAAGGATGGCTTGTGTATGCTTTACATTCTTGTAAACCTGAAATAATCAGAGAAAATATTAACATTCAAATTGATGGAAATGAATTTCACAGCTTAGATGGTTTTTTCTGTACACTGGGAGAGGAAATACATGGGATCTCAGGATACTTCGGACGCAATATATATTCTTTGTATGATTGTCTGCGTGGAGATTTTGGAGTAAAATCCATCTCAGAAATCAATTGGCTCAATCATAAAAGGAGTAAAGCAATACTTAAAACAAAGTTTATAGAAATTGTAGAGATCTTTGAAGATTACAATATAAAGGTTCTATTGAATTAAATTTATCATCAGAAATCTCACAGGTTTTGAAAACCTGTGAGGTTTAATATAAAAAAGACAGGCCTTAAAAAAGCCTGTCTTTTTAAAAATATCTCAGATATAATTTTACTCTACGTTGATTACCTTTTCGATTTCCGGAGCATGTTGTTTGATGGTATTTTCAACCCCTAATTTTAAGGTTGAAAAATTCAGTGAACAACCGGAACAGTTACCCAAAAGTTTCACAAACACCTGATTATCTTTCACATCAATAAGCTCAATATCACCTCCATCTTTATTCAAAAATGGTCTGATGCTTTCGAGAGCTTCCATTACTCTTGTTACTGTATCTTCGTGTGTTATGTTTGTTTCCATATTTTTCAGTTCGATTCGGTTTCTTCAAATTTTATTGAAAGTTATTATTATTTTGCTTTTGGAGAGCATCCTGCCATTGTTGAAATCTTCACGGCTTCAGTAGGAGGAAGACTTTTGTTTCTTTCCACTAAGCTTTCTACCATTTTTCTGGCAGTTTCTGTGTAGATCTCTGCAATTTTAGATCCTTCCTGAAGCGCAGCCGGTCTTCCTACATCTCCTGCTTCTCTAATGCTTTGGATCAACGGAATTTCTCCCAATACAGGAATTCCAAGATCTTCAGCTAAATATTGCGCTCCCTGGTTTCCAAAGATATAATATTTATTGTCAGGAAGTTCTTCCGGTGTAAAATACGCCATATTTTCGATTAATCCAAGAACCGGAATATTGATACTTTCCATCTGGAACATCGCAATTCCTTTTCTTACGTCTGCCAATGCAACATGCTGAGGTGTACTTACAATCACTGCTCCTGTTACCGGCACTTCCTGAATAATAGACAAGTGAATGTCACCTGTTCCCGGAGGAAGATCTATTAATAAGAAATCCAGTTCTCCCCATGCAGCATCTCTGATCATCTGGTTTAATGCTTTTGAAGCCATAGGACCTCTCCACACTACCGCCTGATTAGCTCCTGAGAAATACCCGATTGAAAGCATTTTCACGCCATAATTCTCAACAGGTTTCATCAGGCTCTTACCATTCACTTCTACAGAAATTGGTTTTTCACCTTCTGTATCAAACATCGTAGGAACTGAAGGACCATAGATATCAGCATCTAATAATCCTACTTTGAATCCCATTTTAGCCAATGTTACTGCCATATTTGCAGACACTGTAGATTTTCCCACTCCTCCTTTACCGGAAGCAATAGCGATAATATTTTGAATTCCCGGAATTTGTTTTCCTTTGATCTGACTTTGCTGAATTTCACTAGGCTCCGGAGAAACGATCTTAAGTTTTAAATGAACGTCTTCTCCAAACTCACTGGCAAAAGCCTGTTTCATGGCAGCCTCCAGTTTTTTCTTTTCGTGCATTGCAGGCGAATGAGCAGTCATGTCAATATAAACATCATTACCCATAATTTGAAAATTACTCACCAAGTCGTCTACTTCTATTTCTTTAAGGAAATCCTGAACCTTTTCTTTCGTCAACATATAAATATAAATTGTTTACAAATTTACGCATTTTTCACCTATTTAGAATAAGTAAACACAATCATAGATAAATTCTTTTGTAAACACAGACTTTCAACCCTTTATATACCGACAGATTATCATCTGAAATAGGTTACCAACGGGATATTTTTGTTCCAGAATTCACTGGATTTTAACAGCCAGGAAGTAGAAAAGAAAAACAGGGATGTGGTTTCAAAAATAAGGGTAGAATATATTAAAAATTGATTATCAGAAGCCGAATCATCCACCAAAAGAGCAATAAGGCCAATGCAGGCAAGACTGATCAGTATTCCCCAGCCACAGATTTTATAATACAGATTTCTACGGCTTTTTTTAAGTGCTTCTTCTTCAGAAATAGGTTTCCCTTCCTGTTTTTTATCACTTTTTTGAAAGAAATAGAGACAGAAAACGGCAAATGACAGAAAAAGCAATCCAGCACTGATATAGTGCACCCAGCTGAACCAGTCCTGGTAATTTACTTTATCGATATTGATGTAAATATTTCCTCCATACCCTTTAAATCTTGTGGGAAATACAGCAACCAAAACGGCCATTACCCCGGCAAAATTGGAAAGCATGTTTTCATATTTGTCTTTCCCTCTGTAGGTAGCAAATAATCCACCCAGAATACATAAGGTCCCAACAAAGATCACATGTCCGAAACTATAGTAATAATGACTGATACTTACTTTGAACGGATGTTCATCCTTCAGAAAATAAGTGGTCAAAATAAGAAGAAATGAAAGGAGAAATCCTAACAGTCCGATAAACATTCGCAATTGATAATAGGAGATCAGAACTCCGTTATGATCATCATGAGCCGGTTTTTTTAAATTAGTTTCCATGAGTTTGGTTTTTGAGGTTATCGTTGTTTTGAAACTGAAATTATAATGGAATTGTTATTTTATCAATAATTTTTACATTCCTGTCCGGATCCAGTTTAAAATTATCTTTGATAAATTTCTTCGGATCTTCCGTAAGCATCTCTCGCTGTAAATGGAAAGCCTGTTTCTTTTTCAACAGACTCATCCATTGGTATGTTTTCCTGATAGCCACTACATAGATGACAATTTCTTTATCTGTTATTTTAAACTTCAGAAAGTTTTTATTGCCTGTATTTATTTTTCCTGAAGAGATTTCAGTAATATAAAATTTGAAAAGATGATAGCCTGCAAGAATATACCATCCAAAAAGTATGGATTGCAAAAGAGCAGAAATAATAACCTGCGCAATCAGATAATTGTTTCCAGCCGGAACTTTAAAAAAGTTTTTCAGGCCATCAACAAAAGACAAATGGCTATCCTGTAAAAAAATAACTTTATCATATTCAGGAAATATCGCAAATACCCACAATTGAATCCCAAACGACAGCAAAAACAAAGCTATCCGCATCATTTTACTCTTCCATTGTTCTTCTGCTGAACATTCTGTACTGGTGACTTTGGTGATGATAAAACAAAATACGATAGGAATCAGTAATAATACCAGCCATTTCAGAAGAGAATCTGAATAGCAAAAGATACAGGCCACGATTGATGAAAGAAAAAACAGTAATACGGTGAATTCGTAATTAATGATAAAGAAAATAAGGTTCCAGAATGTTTTCTTCCCTGACTTTTCTTTAGAAGGATATTTGCCGTCCAGTTCGTATTTCAGTTCTGTAGTCGTTGTATTTTGTAAAATAGGAAGCTTGATTTCATCTTTTAAGAAATGGGTAATATGACCGAAAGCCCCTCCTCCTCCTGAAGTAATATAATGCTTGATTTCTTTGTCGTAGCCTTTCACATTTTCATCTAATTTGTAATGAGAATAATGATGAATATCTCCTGTAAGCACCACATCAAAAATAATTTCTGATTTGATATTACTGGCCTCTAATTTTCTGACAGCTTCTTTCATCGTTCTGATGATATATTCCAGGCTGTCCATTCGCTGTCTTCTTTTATGTCTGTCTTTTATATCATAATTGTACCAGTAGGGTTCTGCAATGAGCAGTATCACGTGGTTGACATCATTCCCTTTTGAAATTTTTTCTACATATTCCGTAAAAAAAGTCATTTGAGGAATATCAATATCACCCAGCAGCTGATTGTCAATACCCATTAAGTGTACATTTTTTCTTAATGAATAGGCAAAATAGCTTCTGTTCTGTACCGTTCTGTAATCACTGATTTTACTTCGCTGGCACATCAGCCTGAAAAAAGCACTTAAACCATCATACCAGTCATGATTGCCTGGTGTAGCAATAAGAATTGGCCCAAATTCTCTTGTATCCGGAGCTACCAGTCTTAAAGGTCCTTTGAAACGGTCTCTGTAATTGATTTCAGAACCTACAGGATATACGAGATCTCCTCCTACAACCAGAACAGATCCTCTTTTCAGTTTAATTTCAGACTCGTTCTCCACATCCCTGTCAAATTCATTTCTAAAAGAATAGGTATAGCTGTCTCTTGTTAAATGATAAAAAACAGAGGTAGTAGCATCAAAACCATCTCCTGTATCTGCAATGAAATCAAACCAGAATTCTTCTTCCGATTCATCACAATTATTCTCTATCAGTTCTCTTCCTGTATCTTTTCCCAAAGCGGTCTGCATTTCTCTTTTATCAATAATGGAAAGAATATCCGCTGAGAGAGAAACCATTCTGAAACTATTCATCAATCCTGTGAAATCAAACCATTTCACAGGTTTTTGAGGAATAAAGTAATAGGGATATTTCTCATAAATATCTTTGAATATTTTCACTTTTTTAGCAGAATACAGACTGTCTTTAAAGTAAAATATCAAAAATGCAGCTGCAACGAGCAGCAGAAGGTAAAAAAACAGTGTTTCCATCGTGTTATTGATTGAGTTTGTCTTCGTTTTCCAAGTGTTGTTATTCTAAAAATATTTTGAAATATGCTGCACTTGAAATTATTAGTTTATCATCAAATTTATGAAATTTCAAATTCGATTCAAATAACACTTTTGTGGTATTTATTTATGAATAAAAATATTTATGAATACTTATTTAAAATAAAATAATTAGATTTATTAACACTTTCACCATCACAAAACAATGAATATAAAAAACAACACTTACCCTTCCAAGTACGCATTACCTAAAGGACTTTTCACCGTTGGGAAAACAAAATTAAAATGGTACGACCTAGCGTCTGATCCTGCAGAAATCTCTTCACAGGATATTCTTAATGCTCAAATATGTATTGAAAATGCAGAGGAAAATTTTCAGAATATTGATGACCTCGGATTTATCATTATGCACCGATGCGGGGAAAACTACCTCCTATTAGTCTGCACCTGGCGTAGTGAAAATGAACTGTGGGAAAGTGTCTATTACAATGGTTCCGGCAGGTTTGAAATATGGGACAGAAACAAAACCCACCTCCCAACTTACTGTGTTTGGGAAATGGGCATCGTCTATCATGAATCCCAGTCCTGGAAGAAATATTTGGGCTCCGGAAGGGAAGAAAAAGATCAAGAGGAATATCTCAATGATTTCTTTGAAGGAGAAGTGTAAGTATTGTGTATTATCATTGACTATGTCGAATCTTCGATTTCTGATGAAGGAAGAGATTCTTCATTCCACTTCGCTTCATTCAGAATGACATGAAACATAAAAATGACTTAAACAAATTACTAGTTTGCTCTGTTTTTTTCATCAAACCTTACATTGCGATCCATTCCTTTTACTTTTTTATTTCCAAAAGTATAGGTAGCAGACACCGTAAGCCTTCTGGCATCGTAATAATTATTGTAAGAATGCGTTCCTGTAGTATAATAAATTTCACCCAGACTTTTCCCCTGCTTCAAAATATCGGAAACAAATATATTCAGCTGAAGACTCTTTTCCATAAGATTCAGTTTCAGGCCTGAAGTAAGATTTCCTGCAAATTTCATATATGAATTTCCGGAATTTGAAGGCAGTCGGAACCAGTAATTCAGAATGAGCTGTACTGTTTTGCTGGAGTTGAGTGATATATTATTCTGAAAATCGAAATCATAGCTGTTTCCTTTTCTGGAAAGGGCATCGGTAGCAAAAACATCGGTATTCATATAAGAATAATTGGCAGAGTAATTGGCTTCCCATTTTTTGAAAAAAGTATCTGAATAATTAAGAGAAACTCCCATACTATTCTGATTGTAGTAATTTTCAAAAGTACTCACTCTGTTTTCACCTTTCAGATTAGCCAACTGGCCAAATGCGTCCACTGTTCTCTGAAAATAAGCTGATGCGGACAATTTTCCTTTATAAACATACGAAAGCTCAAAATTATGATTGATAGACGGCTTCAGGAAAGGATTTCCTGTAAAATAAGAATTGATATTGATGTACCAGCGGTATGGATTAATAGCACGGAATCCCGGTCTGTTGATTCTTTTGGAATAATTCAGGTTGAAAGTATGATTTTCGTTGCTTTTATAGGTAACATAAGCCGTAGGAAAAAACTTCCCGTAAGAATTTTCGGTCTGCTGCCCGGACGTTAAAGAATTTCCGTTCACCACAGAATATTCGTAACGTAAACCTGCTTTTGCAGACCATTTTTCGTTGAATGATTTTTCAAAACTCATATAAGCTGCATAGTTTTTTTCGTTATACTCAAATTCATTGCTTTTCAGAGGATCTGTAATATATTCTCCGTTCGTTAAGTTCTGATAAAATATACTGGAATTATTATCAAAATTGGTGAACTTCACTCCCGTTTCTGTCTTTGCAAACGAATAAGGTAAGGTAAGATCCGCCTGTCCGGAATAAATTTTATAATCAACTATAGAAGGTGATTTTACAACAAATTGATCACCGGAACTTTCTGTGGTAGTAAAATCAATCGTAGTGTCCGGAGTATTGGAAAAATAATTTCCTGTAATGCTTAATTTGTTGTCCTGCTTCCCGAATTTAAGATCATAATAAGCACTCACAGTATGTTGTCTGCTTGTAGCTCTATGTTCTGCATCAGTAAGAAGTGTATTCGTGTAATTACCGTTCTGGAAATAGTTTGAAGTATTCGTAATATCCATATTGGAGTGACCAAATCCTACATCATAAATAAACCCGACATTAGATTTCTTACCCAACTGATAATCCAGACTTAAATTGGCACCCAGCCCGTCTCCAAAATCCCTTCTGTTATCATTACTTTTAAGACCGTCGGCTCCTTCTATCCAATAGTTTTCGTAAGAATGTTTTTCATTTTTATTCTGTCTTAATTTTAGTGAAGTTCGCAATTTTTCATTCTGATAATTCACTGTCACACTGTTTGAATTTCCGGTATACGTCTGCTGCTGAAGACTGGAAGTTAAGCTTCCGCTCCACCCAAGATTCTGATTTTTCTTTAAAACAATATTGATCAATCCGCTGTTTCCCTGTGCTTCGTATTTCGCAGGAGGTGAAGTAATAACTTCAATTTTTTCTATATTTTCGGACCTGAGACTTTTCAGGTAAGTAACAAGTTCAGCATCTGATAAATTCAGAATTCGGTCATTAATCATTACCGCTACTCCACTTTTCCCGACAATGGAAACTCCTGTGTTATCATCTACTTTTACCAATGGTGTTGTTGCAAGAGCATCGGCCCCGTCCATTCCCTGTGAGGCCATAGAATTAGAAACATTGAAGACCAGCCTGTCTGCTTTTCTTTCAATCAGCTTTTTTCTGGCAGTTAACGTAACACCTTCGATCTGTTTTTCTTTTCTTTTTTCAACAGAAAAATCCTGCTTCACCTCTCCGTTGATGATAATATCTTTACTGGATATTTCTATGCCATCCTGTATAAGCTTAATGGTATAGTTTCCATTTTCTGAAAGTTTCAGGGAATAATTTCCTTTTTCATCTGAAATGGCGGTCTGCTTTTTCTGATCTTTTACGGCAACCACCTCAACATAAGGAACAGCATTTCCGGTTTGGGTGATCTTCCCTGTTATACTTTGAGCCAATGCAGTGACGGGCAGCAGCATGATCGCAGCGAGTAACATCTTCTTCATGAATTATATCGTTTTTAATAAGACAAACTGCTATCGTCTTTTATTACATCTGTCTTACTGTTTTTCAATATCTTCGCCTTTATAAAATCAAAACATGAAAAAAGGGCTCATTGCATTTTCTATATTTATTACTCAGATTATTTCCGCACAGAATTACTCCCAATATGTTAATCCATTTATAGGGACCGGAGGCCATGGCCACACTTTTCCCGGTGCTATCGTTCCCTTCGGGATGGTACAGCCTTCTCCCGATACAAGAATTGACGGAAGCTGGGACGGATGCAGCGGATATCATTATTCTGACTCTGTGATCTATGGTTTTTCTCACACGCACCTAAATGGTACAGGAGTTTCGGATTACGGAGATATCATGCTGATGCCAACCATGGGAAACCCAAGTCTGAACAGTAAGGATTATTCTTCAAAATTTTCGCATAAAAATGAAAAAGCAACAGCCGGATTTTATGCGGTCAAATTAGATAAAAACAATATTGATGTACGTCTGACAACCACCAAAAGAGTTGGTTATCACGAATACACCTTCAACAATGCAGGGAATGCCAATATTATCTTAGACCTCAACCACAGAGATAAACTTCTGGAAGGTGAAGTGAAAATCATTGATGATAAAACCATTGAGGTATTCAGAAGAAGTGAAGCGTGGGCTACCAACCAATATATCTACTCAAGAATTGAGTTTTCAAAACCTATGAAAATTTCAAAAAAAGAGGTTAACGGAAAACAGGAAAGCAATCTTTTAACCGGAACAAAACTTGCGCTGGCATTTTCAGCTCAAGTTAAAAAAGGAGAAAAAATCAATGTAAAAGTTTCTATTTCTCCTACAGGTTATGAAGGTGCAGGAAAAAATATGCTGGCAGAAGGACAATCGAAGGACTTTGAAGCTGTAAGAAAACAGGCACAAACCGAGTGGGACAAAGAGCTTTCAAAAATTGAAGTAAAATCTGATGATAAAAATAAATTAGCAGTTTTCTACACCGCTCTTTACCATGTTTTCACCCAACCGAACATCAATATGGATGTGGATGGAAAATACAGAGGCAGAGATAACAAACTGTATAATGCCAATGGTTTCGATTATTATACGGTATTCTCACTTTGGGATACTTTCAGAGGTGCACATCCGTTGATGACTTTAATCGACAGAAAAAGAACCGCAGATTTCATCAATACTTTCATCAAACAATACGAACAGGGGGGAAAACTTCCGGTTTGGGAACTGGCTTCCAACGAAACAGAATGTATGATCGGTTACCACTCTGTTTCCGTCATTGCAGATGCTATGGCGAAAGGAATTCAGGGGTTTGATTATGAAAAGGCATTTCAGGCTGCAAAAGGTTCTGCCATGCAGGATATTTTCGGGTTGAATGCTTACAAGCAAAATAATTATATCAGCATAGATGATGAGCATGAAAGTGTTTCCAAAACAGTAGAATATGCCTATGACGACTGGTGTATTGCTCAAATGGCAAAAATTTTAGGCAAGAAAGAAGACTATCAGTATTTCATGAAACGTTCTCAGAACTGGAAAAACCTTTACAATCCAAAAACAGGTTTTATGCAGCCAAGAAAAAATGGAAACTGGTACGAACCTTTTGATCCAAGAGAAGTTAACAACAATTATACGGAAGGAAACTCATGGCATTATTCGTATTCTGTACAGCAGGATATTCCAGGTCTTATTGCAGCCCATGGCGGAAAAGAAAAATTTGAACAGTTTATAGATGCCATTTTTACCGCTCCTGATAAAACTACGGGAAGAGAGCAAGTAGACATCACAGGATTGATGGGACAATACGCTCAGGGAAATGAGCCTAGCCACCACATTGCTTACCTGTACAATTTTGTAGATAAACCTGAAAAAACAGATGCCAAAATAAAGTACATCCTTGATAATTTTTATAAAAACACCCCGGACGGACTGATCGGAAATGAAGACTGCGGCCAGATGAGTGCATGGTATATTTTAAGCTCAATGGGAATTTATTCTGTTACTCCGGGATTACCGGAATGGGAAACAACAACACCTTATTTTGACGAAATTAAAATTCATCTTGAAGACGGTACTACAAGAACAATTACTAAAAACATAGGCAGAGCAGAACTTAAAAAACTAGGCTTCGAAAATGTAAAGCCTGTTAAAGATTTTAAATATGCTGAACAAACGGCTTCCCCTGTAATTTCAGCAGACAGAATCTTTGATTTTTCTACCAAAGTTGAGATCACGCCACTGAATCCCAATGACAAAGTATATTACATGACAATGGATGACAGTGACAGCAATAAAAGAAAGACTTTCTCTACTTATAAAGCCCCATTTTCTATCACCAAAACGACTCAGGTAATGGCTTACGCTGAAAGAAACGGTGAGAAAAGCTCTGTAACCACCGCTAATTTCAACAGAAGACCTAATTATTGGGACATCAATATTCTGTCAAAAGTGACTCCGCAATACAGTGCTACCGGAAAACTGGCTCTTATTGACGGAATCAGAGGGGATGTAAACTGGAGAAAAGGCGAATGGCAAGGTTATCAAGGACAAAATTTTGAAGCTGTCATTGATTTTAAATCGCCTCAAAACATCAAATATTTATCTTCCACCTATCTTCAGGACAGCAGAGCATGGATTCTGATGCCTAAAAAAGTAGAATATTACGCTTCTATGAACGGAAAAGATTTTATCCTTTTGAAAACCGTTGACAATGATATTGATCCTAAAGATGAGAAAGTACAGACCAAAGATTTTTCTACCGAAATTCTTCCTACCGAAGCCCGATACATCAAAGTAAAGGCTTACTTCTTCGGAAAACTTCCAGAATGGCACCAGGGAGCAGGCGGTGACGCTTATATCTTTATTGATGAGATTGCTGTGAAATAAAACAATGAAAACACTTATGAAAAAATTATCATTACTAGTCTTTTTACTTTTAAGTACCCTAAAAGTTTCAGCCTGTAAATGTGTATATGAAACATTATCACAGAATTATTTAAATGCCAGCATTGTGGGCATTATTAAAATTGTAAGAGTGTATGATGAAAATACCGAGCAAAGAACATACAAAGCAGATATTGAATTTGAAAAAGTGTACAAGGGAACAACAACAATTAAAACAATGAATGTAAGAGGGCTAATTGGAAACTCCTATTCCGGGGCATGTGAAGTTGATGTATTGCCCAACGAAAGATATTTGATCTTTTTAAACCCATCCAATAACACCTACTCCATCTCATCCTGTACTCCAAAATCAAAACTGGAAAATAAACCAACAAAAGTTGAAAAATCGTGGCTGAAAAATCAGGAAAAAGTCTTTACCTATTTAGATAATAATAAATTCAGGTTTATGGGCTTACAGTTTACCCGTTGCTATGATGAATTCCAAACTGAATATAAATCTGATTTATCAAAAATCAGTGGATTTAAACCTAAGCAGCCTTTTGCTATCTATAAAGTAAAAATAAATGACAGGTCAAAAATTCAGGAAATTACTCCTGTTACAACTTTTGGAAGTAAGGATAGTACGATAGAAAAGATACTGAAAACTAATATGATCGTCTCCACGCCGGTATCTTTCTGGAATCCCAACCCAAAAGAAGCTCTGCTCTTTCTCTCTTACAACAAAGAAAATATAAATGACCCATACGGTGAAGTCATATCTTGTGACTAAAATAATTCCTTCTTTCAGCATTCGACCATAAAAAACGCGCCCTTCGAATTTTCGAAGGGCGCGTTTTTTATCCATTCATTCTTTCGGACCATTGCAGGACTTCCGGAAGTTCGATATCAGAAAATTCGATGTGGATTACTCTTCTTTTCTTTCCGTTGGTGGTTCGGTTGGATCCATGAAGCGTTAAAGGTTTCATGATCATAATTCCGCCTTTTTCCACGTTGCAGATTTCTTCTGTTTCTACTGTCCAGTCAATGGTTTCCGGTCTGTAAATACCTTTTGCATGGGATTTGGGAACTACTTTCAGTGCTCCGTTATTTTCATCAGTATCATCCAGATGGATTCTGATGGTATAGATATTTTCCAAAATATTCAGTGGAGGCTGTACTGCAAACTGATTTTGTTTGGTTGTCCATGGACCAAAGTTGGCAAGCTCCAGTTTTTTATCCACAGAAATAGTAAGATCCTGATGATAGGCTACATACCAGTTGGAAGTTTCAGGCTTATCAAAATAAATGCTTTTAACCACAAAATATCTCTCTCCGAAGATCTCCTTTATCACTTTTCTAATGTTTTCATTAAAAACCAGGTTTTTAATTTCCGGAACTTCTTTTAAAAACTGTCTTATAGCAAACAGATCTTCAGACTTTCTGAAGTTCTCTTTTGAGGTATCTATATTTCGCAGAACAAGGTTGATATCTTCAAGTTCTTTCTGTGAAAACACATGATTGATAACAGCAAAGCCATATTCTTCAATATGGCTTTTATGATTTTCTAAGTTATTTAAACTCATTATTATTTAAATTTTGTCTAATGGTTCAGTCAGCTGTCCTTCCCATTTAGAAACCGCTGTAGTTGCCAGTGTATTTCCAAGTACGTTGGTCATACTTCTACCCATATCGCAGAAATGGTCAATTGGCAAAATCAAAGCAATTCCTTCCGGAGGAATTCCAAACATAGAACAGGTTGCTACAATAATCACAAGAGAAGCTCTCGGAACCCCTGCAATTCCTTTTGAAGTAAGCATTAATACCAAAAGCATGGTAATCTGCTGTCCGATCGTCATTTCAATACCGTAGATCTGTGCAATAAAGATTGAAGCAAATGTCATATACATCATACTTCCATCCAGATTGAATGAATACCCTAAAGGTAAAATAAAAGATACTACTCTGCTGTTACACCCAAATTTTTCAAGCTCTTCCACCAATTTCGGGAATACAGCTTCTGAACTTGTTGTAGAGAAAGCGATTAGTAATGGTTCTTTAATTCTTTTTAATAAATCAAAAAGACGGTTTCCTAAAATAAAATAGCCTACCAGTAACAGAACAAGCCAAAGAACACCGATTGCAAAGAAGAAATCTCTCAAATAAATAGCGTATACTTTAAAGATTTCAAAACCATTAGTAGCAACCACTGCTGCAATAGCTCCTAATACTCCTAGCGGGGCAAACCACATGATATACCCTACCATTTTAAGGATCGCATGAGCAATGATATCAAAAAGCTTCACCACAGGTTTAGCATATTCTTCACCCAAATTAGCCAGTGCAACTCCAAACATTACGGCAAATACAACAATCTGCAATACTTCATTGGTAGCAAAGGCTTCAAATAAACTTTTAGGAATCATGTGCTTTACGAAGTCTTCCATAGAAAAACTTTTACTGTTTTTAAGAAGTTCATCAGCAGAAGAAACATCCTGGATCGGTAGTTTGGTAACATGTCCCGGTTCAAGCCAGTTAACAAGGATCAACCCGATAAAAAGAGAAACCAAAGAAGCAGAAATAAACCAAAGCATTGCTTTTGTTCCTACCCTTCCAATCATTTTAATATCACTCATTTTGGCAATTCCCACTACCAAAGTTGTAAAAACCAAAGGCGCAATAATCATCTGTACCAATCTGATAAAAACCGTTCCTAACAGTTTTATGTTCTTGGAAAAAGGTTCTGCACTTTCCGGATAACTCACATGCACAACACCTCCAATCCCTACACCCACAACAAGGGCAATGATAATTGCTATAAAAAGTTTATTCTGTCCTTTCATATATAAGTTTCAATTTGCGCAAATATAATAGTTTTAGAATTGGCAGTATATTTTAAAAATGTGGATAAATTTCACATTATGTCTACTAAGTTTTCAATACCTGAAAATTAAAACCTTGATTTAGAAAATATTGTAAAAAAATTTAAAAACATTTATTGAATTTTTATTCTTTTGGTACAAATTTTATTATTACATTTGAGTGTATAACAACATTAAAATAAATATACAATATGAAAAAAACTATTGCAATGGCTGCATTAGCTGTAGCTGTATCTTTCGGTGCTATTTCTTGTAAAAAGAAAGTTTCTGATGCCGATCTTCAGACTCAGGCTACAACGGTGGTAACTTCTAATCCCAATGCTTCTGTGGAAGTAAAAGAAGGTGTAGCTCACTTAAGCGGAACTTTTGCAGATCAGCAGTCGAAAGATGCGATGATTGCAAAATTAAAAGCGATCAGCGGAGTAAAAGACGTAATGGATATGTCTACAATAGCTGCTGCTCCAACTGCAGCACCGGTTGAAACGGCTTCTGCTGTAGATCCTGCTGTTCAGAAAAAAGTTCAGGATGCGGTGAAGGATTTCCCTTCTGTAAAAGTAGAAGTTGTAAACGGACAGCTTACTCTTACAGGAAATGTTTCTGGTTTACAGGCTAGAAAAATCAAAGAATCTGTGGATGCTTTGAAAATCGGAAAGTATAACAACAACCTAATCGTAAAATAATTTAAAATGAGCGAATTACAAGATAAATATTCAAGTGTAGTTTCAGCGGCACAGTCTGCAGGAATCGCAAATCTTCAGGTTCAGGAGCAGGACGGTATTCTTTATGTTTCTGGAAATGCTTCCAATACTGCGGCTAAAGATGCTGTATGGAATGCTTTAGGAGCTATTGATTCTACTTATTCTGCTTCAGATATCAATATTGATGTACAGGTTGCAGGTCTTATTTCCGGAGCTTCTTTAACGGTTGCCACTGAAGATTCTAACCTGAATATCAGACAGGAGCCTTCTACTGAAGCTGCCGTTGTAGGTAAAGCTGCAAAAGGTTCTTCTGTAACTTTAATTGAACAGACTTCTGATGACTGGTGGAAAGTGAAAACTGATGACGGTCAGGAAGGATATGCTTATTCAAGATATTTAAGAGCATAATTTTTATTAAATAATAATAAATTTTCACAAAAAAAGCATAGAAACATCCCAACTTAGGGATGTTTTTATATTTTTACCGCTCTGAAAAAAAAACTAATGAAGAAAACTATGTTGCTATTGGCTTTGGTATTCACGGCCATTATACTGCATGCACAAAAATTACACATCGACGGGAAAATATCGGATCCTGACAAAAAAGCGATAGAAAATGCCACCGTCTATCTTTTGAAACAAAAAGATTCATCCATTGTCAATTATACCGCAACCAATAAAGAAGGTAAATTCTCTTTGAAAATTGATGATATAAAAGAACCTTCTATCCTGAAAATTGATGCCGAAAAACTGTCTTCTTATTCTAAAAAATTTGAGAAAATAGACCAGTCTTTATCTTTAGGAGATATTCAGCTTGAGAAACAGGGTATCATTAATAATATTGATGAGGTAAAAATTACGGTATCTCCAGTAAAAATTAAAAAAGATACCATTGAATTCAACGCAGCATCTATAAAAGTGCGTCCTGACAGTAAAATTGAGGAACTTCTGAAGCAGATTCCCGGTGTAGAGATCAGTAATGAAGGAAAAATTACAGTCAACGGAAAAGATGTAGATCAGATTATGATCAACGGAAAACCTTTCTTTGACAAAGACGGTAAAATTGCCCTTCAGAACTTACCGGCAGATATTATCAAGAATATTCAGTTTACCACCACCAAAACAAAGGAAGAAGAGCTTAGCGGAAAAGCAGCTAAATCTCAGAATACAACCATCAACTTTAATATTGATGAAAAGAAAAATAAAGGTTTACTGACAAGACTGACGGTAGGCTACGGATCAGACAAGAGGTATGAAGGAAGCGGACTGGCCAGTTATTTTAAAGGCGACACAAAAGTAAGTATCCTGGCTTCTTCCAATAATATCAATTCGCAGGGATTTTCACGGGATGAGGTTTTTGACAGTATGGGGAACGGCCGAAATGCCTGGATGATGCAGGGTGGATCAGTTTCCACCGTAGGAAATGTCACTTATTACAATCAGGGAGGTGGTACAAAAGGAATTCAAAGATCTACCACCATAGGGCTAAACTATAGTGATAAATTGGGAAAAGATGCCGATCTTGATTCTTTCAGTCTGATGCATTCCGATTCTAATACGGAAACAAGATCCAAAGTTTCAAGGTCTACCCTTCTACCCGATTATACGCTTCAGACCAATTCTGAAAGTAATGGTGAAAATGAATCCAAACAATACAGTTTTGATACTTCAGTCAAAATAAAACTGGATTCTATGACAAGTGTCTATCTTTCTCCAAGATTCACTAAAAACAGCAGTTTTAGTTTTAATAACTCTAAATCTTCTTCTTTAAGAAATGGCAGCCTTCTGAACGAAAGTAATTCCTATTCAAGTAACGATTCTGAAAGCAATTCATTTAATCCTTACCTCTATTTTTCAAGAAAATTCAAGAAAAAAGGACGTTCAATTTCAGCGAATATGACAAGTTCAATTTCTGAATCTAAAAGAGATAACCTGAATCAGTCTCAAAACACCTTCTATCAGCAAAGCGGTACTACTTTTGACAACAGAGATCAGCTAGCCAAAAATAAAAATCAGAATAATACATTTAATTTCAATGCAGGATATACGGAACCCATTTCCGATTCGTCCAGTGTAAGTTTTGAAGTAAAATATGAAACCAGATCCTCCAGAGATCTAAGAAATGTAAATGATTTTGATAATGCAACTGGTGATTATACAAAATACAACCAGCTTTTATCCAACAATATGAAGCAGAGAATCAATCAAATCTCTCCTGAGCTTACTTATCAGATCAACAAAAATAAACTGAACTTCTGGGCTTCTGTAAAACTTGATGTTTCTGATATGAAAGTAAATTCTATCTTTAACGGACAGCAATATGATCTACAGAAAAATTTTGTACTTCCTGAATATAATGTGAACCTTTATTATCAACTTGGAGAAGGAAAAAACTTAAGTATCTACAATTACTCCAGCTTCACCATTCCTACTGCAGAACAGCTTACCCCCTATAAAGATGAAACCAATCCTTTGGCAACCTACCAGGGAAATCCTGATCTGAAAAATACATGGACCAACAGTCTGTCTCTCTATTTCAGCAATTATAACAAAGTAAAAGACCTCAGCTATTATCTCAATGTAGGTTTTACTTATAGAAACAATGATATCATTAATTTTACAAAATATGATAATGCCGGCAAGCAAATTGTGACCTACGATAACGTAAGCGGAAATAAAAGCATTAATGCCAGTGCAGGATTAAGCAAAATACTGAAGTGGAAAAACAACAAACTTACCATCAGTCCAAGATTCGGTATGAATTACGCCTATAATAATGGCTTTATTGATGGACAGGCTTTTACCAGCAATTCATATAATCTTAATCCGGGTATTAACCTAACCTATGAAATCAAGGATAAAATGACCATCAAGCCTTCTTACAGACTTGGATACAGCTTCTCCAACTATACCAATTATAATATCAACAGGGTGAATACAGCCAACCAGTCATTAAAGCTTGAACTCACCAATTATCTGCTGAAAGGCAATTTTGTATTTGGAAACGATTTTGAATACAATACCAATTCCAATATTGCTCCAGGCTTTAAAAAGGATTTCTACTTCTGGAATACAAGCCTTGGATATTCATTCTATAAAAAGCAGTTTACAGCAAAGGTAAAGATCTACGACGTATTGAATCAAAATCAAAGTGTGAGAAGAACCATCACAGATTCTTACTTCGAAGACCGCGAAGACCTGATCCTGAAAAGATACATCATGTTCTCTATCAGTATGAAACTGAATAAATTCGCAGGTAAAAAAATGCAATAACGCAACACCATACTTTTATATATATTTTTGATAATGGCCGGATCTTTCCGGCTATTTTTATGAACAGCCTAAATCTCAATCCTGAATACCATTACAACTGAAGATGTAAAATTCCTCTCCTTCGGGGTGTGGCAAAAATTCAAAGAATTTTTGACGGGATGGTTTCTTACAACAACCTTTTAAAGAAGATTTATTAATAAACTTGTTTTTATTTTTAAATTAGCGGTAAATTTTTTTTATGAAAATCCATATTTCAGTATTATGTATTCTTTTTTTCATTCTTGGAAAAGCGCAGAAAACGGAACAGAAAGATACTTTCGTTAAAGACAATTTCACCAAGAAAGAATTTTATATTCCTATGCGTGATGGAGTGAAGCTTTTCACAGCGGTGTATATCCCGAAAGATATATCCAACAAAAACAAATATCCGTTTCTGATGCAGAGAACCTGTTACAGCATCGCCCCTTACGGAGAGAATGAATATAAAACAAAGGTTGGTCCCAACACCTATCTTATGAAAGACAAGTATATTTTCGTGTATCAGGATGTGCGCGGAAGATATATGAGTGAAGGTACATTTACCAATATGACTCCACAGGTTGAGCGTAAAACCAAAAAAGATGTTGATGAAAGTACAGATACCTATGATACGATCGAATGGCTTTTGAAAAATATCAAGGACAATAATGGTAAAGCAGGTCAGTTCGGGACCTCTTACCCTGGGTTCTATACAGCTGTAGGAACGTTGTCACAGCACCCTGCTTTGGTAGCATCTTCACCTCAGGCGCCTATTTCTGATTTCTGGAATGATGATTTCCTTCACAACGGAAGATTTATGCTGGGGTATTTCAGAACGTTCCCGGTTTTTGGAGTTCAGAAAACACAGCCTGAAAAGCAGGCGTGGTATATGGATTCTTTCATCAAGCAGACTTCTGAAGACGGTCTGAAGTTCTACAGAGATATGGGTACTCTGAAAGATGGATATGAAAAATATTACAAGAATAATTTTTTCATGACAGAAATTATGAATCATCCCAACTATGATGAATTCTGGCAAAAAAGAGGTCTTCTTCCTCATTTGAAGAATATCAATCATGCTGTAATGACCGTAGGCGGATGGTTTGATGCTGAAGACCTTTCCGGTCCTTTGAATATTTATAAAACCATTGAAAAAACAAGTCCTAAGGCTAAAAATACAATTGTAATGGGACCTTTCTCTCATGGCGGCTGGTCTCAGGAGCAAGGAAAGCATTTCCACAGTGAAACCTATTTTGGTGACAGCATTGCAACGTATTATCAGAAAAATATTGAAACAAGATTCTTCAACCATTATCTGAAAGGCAACACGAAAGAAGATGCCGGACTTCCTGAAGCATTGATGTATGACACCGGAGCTAAAGAATGGAAAGAATTCGCTTCTTATCCACCTAAAAATGCTCAGAAAGTAAATTTCTATTTAGCTGACAAAACTTTAAAAAAATCATCAGGACAGGGTTATTCTGAATATTACAGCGATCCTAACAATCCGGTTTTAAGTTCAGATCACTTAAAAGACTTCAACGGTTTCACTCCAAGAAATTATATGTCGGAAGACCAGAGATTTGCAGTAGGAAGACCTGATGTATTAACATTCACTACAGATGTTCTGACTGATGATATTACGTTTGCCGGAGAAATCATGGCCAAACTGAATATTGCATCCACTTCTACAGATGCTGATTTTGCCGTAAAATTAATTGACGTTTATCCTGAAGATTTCAAACCTGCAGAAAAGAAAGATGGAGTGATCTATGGTAACTACCACCAGATGGTAAGAAGTGAGATTATGCCTGCAAGATTCAGAAATACAAGAGAAAAGGGAGAAGCTTTAGTTCCTAACCAGAAAACGGCTGTTAATTTCAGGCTTCAGGATGTGGTTCATACTTTCAAAAAAGGACATAAAATCCAGATTCAGATCAGCAGTACGTGGTTCCCGCTTTTCGCGATCAATCCGCAGAAATTTATGGATAATCCGAATTTTGCCAACAAAGAAGATTACACCAAAGCATTTATTAAAGTATATGATGACAGCTCAATTGAAGCTGAAGTTTTAAAATAAAATAAAAAAGCTGTTCGTTCGAACAGCTTTTTTATTTTCGAGAACCTGAAGTTTATTTTAGGTTTTGGCTAAAGCCGGATGAATTGGTTCTTTTATTCAAGTGGGCTTTAGCCCACTTCTATTGATATTAAATCAGTCTCATAATTTATTCCTCAATGGTTCTGAAGGTAAGGTTTACTCTTGGAGTTTTCACTTTTGTAGTAGGAGGAAGTCTGTGGAGCCAGTTGTCCTGAGTAGTTCCTTTCATAATCAATAAGCTTCCATTTTCTAGAAATACTTCTGCCTTTTCTTTGGTTGTTTTATGTTTGAATAAAAACTTTCTTTCCGCGCCAAAAGTTAAAGAAGCAATAGCTCCGTGTTTCTTTAGATCTGTTTCACCATCGCTGTGGTAAGCCATTCCTTCGCTCCCATCATGGTATAGATTCAGCAGGCATGAATTGTAAGTTTCACCAGAAACTTCTTCACATTTTTTCTTCAGCTCCAATAATTCCGGAGTCCAGAATTTGGCATATTTTGTTCTTTTCGAATAGGTATACTCAAAAGCTTTTTCTCCAAACCAGGCTACTTTTCTTTTCGTAAGAATGAGTTTCCCAAAGATTATTGCTTCATCATTCTCCCAAGGAATCTGGTTGAGCAGATAATCATAATAAAAATCAGATTTTTCTTTGGAGAAAACCTTTCCATAATAATGAACGGTTCCATCGTGCGGAAGTACGTTGAGAGGATAGTCGGATATTTCTTCAAAAAGGCTTAGCATAGTTTTCTAATTAAATGCTTTTATATTTAAACACAAATTACACCAATATAAACGGACTTTAGTCAAAACTTAAATTTAATCTTTTTCAACCACAAAAGGCACAAAAGATTTTATACTTCAATATCTTAAAGAATAATCTTTATGTATAAAAAGTACACTTAAGCTTTTGAAAATCTTAGATTTTCATTTTGTGAACTTTATGGCGGATAATTTTAAGCTTATCCTCTATAAAGTCTTTTGTGGTAAAAAATAGGTTACGAGTAAATATGTGAACCTTCCCAGCCCACAATGAGTTGTTTCCTTTCACTTCCCCAGCGGTAGCCACCAAGATGTCCGGTAGACTGAATCACACGGTGACATGGAATAAGAAATGCAACAGGATTACTTCCAATAGCTGTTCCAACGGCTCTGGATGCTTTAGGATTTCCAATTTTTTCTGCCAGGCTGCCATAAGTAGACAGTTTTCCCATCGGAATGGTCAACAAACTTTCCCAGACCTTAAGCTGGAAATCAGTTCCTTTTAAATGTAATTTTATCGTATTGAGTTTTGTCCAGTCTTTATCGAATATGGACAAGGCATTTTTTTGAAGCGTGTCTTGCTGCTCCATAAAAGAAGCATTGGGAAACTTTTGTTTCAGTTCCCCGAATGCTTTTTCTTTATCGTCTTCAAAAGCCATATAGCAGATTCCTTTTTCTGTAGAAGCTACCAGTATATTCCCAAAAGGACTTTCGGAAAAACTGTAATGAATGCTAAGGCTTTTTCCTCCGTTTTTATATTCTGCAGGAGACATTCCTTCTATTTTTACAAACAGGTCATGAAGCCTGCTGGTACTGGAAAGTCCTGTCTCGTATGCGGTATCAAACAAAGTTGCTTTTTCTTCCTTCAATAAATTTTTAGCATGTTCAAGACTGATGAACTGTAAAAACTTTTTCGGACTTGTTCCTGCCCAATCTGTAAAGATCTTCTGAAAATGAGCCGGACTCAAGTGAATATTCTCTGCCACTTCCTCCAAACTTGGCTGAAGCCTGAAATTGCTCTGGATATATTCTATCGCTTTCGCAATTCTGTTATAATCGATATTATTTTGTGTGGACATTGTATTGTTATTTTACCTCACAAATTTCCAAAGAATATACGGCAGAAAAAATCCGATTCTTGCGGAATATTAGTTGTTGTTATAAATATCGTAATAAGCAAGCATTTTGTAATATAACTTCGCAGAAAGGAAAGCTGTTGGCTTAGCCATTGGAGAATCCATTAATTCTACAATGTCAAATGCTACTACATTACATTTTTCAAATACTTTTCTTAATAATTCCAAAGTTGGATACCATTGTAATCCACCCGGCTCAGGAGTTCCTGTAGATGGAGCAATAGAAGGATCAAAAGCATCTAAATCAATAGTAATATAAACATTTCCTGATACTTTCTCCAATACATCATTGATCCAGTTTTCGTTGTTCGCGATTTCGTGAGCAAAGAATACTCTTCCTTCCGGTAAATATTCTACTTCTTCAACATCCATAGAACGGATTCCCACCTGTACTAAGTTATGCTTCTGATTCGCTTCAAAAACGGCACAAGCATGGTTAGAAGTAGAACCATGAAAATCAGGACGTAAATCTGTGTGAGCATCTAACTGAAGAACCGTAAGGTTTTCAAATTTCTCTCCTACCGCACGGATAGAACCGATAGAAACAGAATGCTCTCCACCAAAAAGAGTGAATAACTTTCCATCATTGTTCAAAAGTTCTTTTGTTTTCTGATAAACTGCTTCCGTCATTGCTTCCGGAGTAGAGTTTTCAGAAACATCTCCCGCCAAGTAAACTCCCTGTAGATAAGGTTCTGTTTGAGTTTCAATATCATAAAGCTCCATGTTTTCAGAAGCGTTTAAGAATAATTCCGGACCTTTATCAGCTCCTTTACCCCATGTTGAAGTTCCATCGTAAGGAACAGTTACCAACATTACTTTCGAATTCTCTAACGTTGCGTTTTCCTCGGGAATTCCTGCGTATGTCTTCATATATAATTATTAATTAAAAAATTAAATGATTCAAAGATTAAATGATTCCACAAAGATACAAAATAGTACTTGAGTTATAAGTAAAGAAAGGTTTGTTATCAATTTTTAACCTTCATTCTGATTTTTAAATTTTTAAATCTTTTAATGTTTAAATTTTAAAAGTTATTTTTGTACAAAACTCATAATATGCCTTTAAAAGCTGTTCTTTTCGATATGGATGGTGTGATTGTAGATACAGAGCCACTGCATAGAAAAGCTTATTTCAAAACGTTTGATGAACTGGAAATTGCTGTTTCCGAAGACCTGTACACCTCTTTTACCGGAGCTTCCACCAAAAGAGTTTCTGAAACATTGATTAAAGAATTTAATTTGAATCAGACTTATGAAGCCATCGCAGGAATCAAAAGGTCTCATTTCAAAGATTTTTTTTATAATGATGATGAATTTGATTTAATTCCAGGGGTTAGGCAACTGATTGAGCATTATCACGAAAACGGAATAAAGCTTATCCTCGCTTCTTCTGCTACGATGGTAACGATCAATATGGTTTTTGAAAAGTTCGGACTGGAGAAATATTTCAGCGGGAAGATCAGTGGTGCAGATTTAAAAGAATCAAAACCTCATCCTGAAGTTTTCTTACTGGCCGCCGAGATGTCGGGAGAACCTGTTGAAAACTGTATGGTTATCGAGGATTCTACCAACGGAATTCTGGCTGCCCACAGGGCTAAAATCTTCTGTGCAGCATATAGAAGCCCACATTCAAAAAACCAGGATTACACTTTGGCAGATACTGTAGTTTCTGATTATGAGGAATTGGAACTGGATAAAATTTCAAAATATTTTTAAATAAAAAAGCTCTCAGAATAGTTTCTGAGAGCTTTTGTTTTGTATACGTTTGGCTGAAGCCAATTGATTTTTTTCTTGATTAAAAACGGACTTCCTTCGTCTAAGCTCAGGATAATTACCCGTTCCTATTGATTATAACATTATTTATAACCAAGAATTTTCAGTATATCTTCCGGTTCCTGTTTTTCGCGGAAAATTTCGTATTGTAATTCACCATTTTCATCTTTCTGGATCAGGACGTGTCTCGGCTGAGGCATTAAACAGTGATGTACACCACCGTACCCTCCGATGGTTTCCTGATACGCTCCAGTGTGAAAGAATCCGATATACAAAGGTTTTGTATCACTGAAAACAGGTAAATAAATCGCGTTGGTATGCTGTTCCGAATTATAATAATCGTCTGAATCACAAGTCAGTCCTCCAAGGAAAACTCTTTCATAAGTATCTTCCCAACGGTTAAGCGGAAGCATAATAAAGTGTCTTGAGATTGCCCAGGTATCAGGAAGAGTAGTCATGAAAGAAGAATCAATCATATTCCATTTTTCTCTGTCATTCTGACGTTTCTGAGAAATGATTTTGTAAAGGTTCGCTCCACTTTCTCCAACGGTAAAGCTTCCGAACTCTGTATAAATATTAGGTTCCTCTACTCCTTCTTCTTCACAGAATTTTTTGATCTGAGACACAATCTCTTCTACCATATACTGATAGTCATAATCAAAGTTCAGAGAAGTTTTGATTGGGAAACCACCGCCAATGTTCAGTGAGTCCACTTCAGGAGCAATTTTCTTCAAACGTGCATATACACGAAGACATTTGTATAATTCGTTCCAATAGTAAGAGGTATCTTTAATCCCGGTGTTGATGAAAAAGTGAAGCATTTTCAATCTTGCATTCGGGTGTTCAGCAATCTTCTGGCTGTAGTAAGGGATGATATCTTTATATCCGATTCCTAATCTTGAGGTATAGAATTCGAACTTCGGTTCTTCCTCTGATGCAATTCTGATCCCAATATTAAAGGTTGAATCTATACTTTCTGTAAGTTTATCCAATTCTCTGTAGTTATCCAGAATCGGAGTAATATTTTCAAAACCACTGTTGATCATATCTGAAATTTTTGTCAGATAATCATCCGTTTTGAAACCATTACAGATTACTTCAATGTTTTTATCTACCTTCTCTTTTTCATAAAGAGATTTTACAATATCCATATCATAAGCAGAAGATGTTTCTATTGAAATATCATTCTTCAAAGCTTCTTCCAATACGAAATTGAAATGACTGGATTTTGTGCAATAACAGTAGGTATAATTCTTTTTATATCCGGTTTTTTCAAAAGCTTCTTTAAACCAGCTTTTGGCTTTCTGAATATTTTGAGAAATTCTCGGCAGATAGCTAATCTTTAGCGGAGTGCCAAATTGTTCAACTACATCCATCAATGGAACGTCGTGAAACAACAAATTGTTCTCAGATACATTAAATTCCTCAGTAGGGAAATACAATGTCTGATCAATAAGTTCCGAGTACTTTATTTTCATTTCTAAACAAGTGAATTAAGAAATGCAAAATTGCTAAAAAAGTTTGATTTTTAGGTGTTAAAATTATTATAATTTTAATTTAGGACTCAATATTAAATCTCACAAAAATTTATCTCTGATAATCAATAGGTAAACTTTTGAATATACTCGCTTCTTTTGGTGTCCGAAATCCCTAATACCTGCTGAATATAAGCATCTGCAGACCCATACTTTTTGTTGATCTCCTCAAAAGCAGCATCAAGGTATCTTTTTTCTACCCAGCTCAGCTTTTCCAGCACCTTCAAATCCATTTTTGGATAAAGGAAATGCAGGTTATTGGCAAGACGGAGTCTCTTCTGAACAAGGTCTTTTCTGTAGTTATTGGATAAAAGATATTCGTTGTAAATAGTTTCTTTATTAAATTTAAGGATTGTAAGAATTAATGCTGTTGTAATTCCTGTTCTGTCTTTTCCGGCTGTACAGTGATAGAGAATCGGATCTTTGGATTCCAGAATTTCTGTAATGATCCTCTTTATTGTTTCCGGATTTTCTGTAACGTATTCACGGTAGAAATCGATCATTCTTTTATTAGCATCGGAAGCATTTACTTTGCCTTTAAGAACCAGTTTTCTGGCTTGAGCCAGCTGATCTCCCTCATCTTCAAACGCTGAATATTTTTTATAAACCATTTCTAAAGGCAGCTGATCCGGTTTCTCAGAAATTTCTTTTGAATTTCTAAGATCAATAATTTCTTTGATCCCCAGTTTTTCAAAATCATCAAAAGATTTCTTTTTAAGTTTATTAAGATGAGCACTTCGGTAAAGTTTCCCTTCTTTCAAAGTTCTTCCATCTATATTTTTAATATCCCCTACAGTCCGGAAGTTGGTTACTTTCTTGATCTGAATCACTTTTTCAGTTTCATTTTTTCCATATTCGGGTGTTTCAAAATGCTGCGTTTTACATGAGAAAATACAGCATAATGAAATGGTGAAAACTGATATTTTGATTAGTTTATTCAATGGTTTTTAATACATTTTGGCTAAAGCCGATTGATTTTATTGTTTTTGTTTAAAACGACTTCCTTCGTGTAAGCTCAGGATTATTGTCCGTTTCTATTGATAGGATAGTATTTTAATAGATTGCAGGATATTCTATCGCCTTGATTCCTACAAATAATAAAAGATCTCCTGATTTGTATTCTATGGAAATTTCATCTTCAACAGCAAAATTCCGGGTTCCAATTCTGGAGGTAATGCTTAGACTTTCGTTAGTCAAAGGCCAGTTCAGTCCTTTAGTTGTAATATTATTTGCTGATGGAAACGGGTACAGAGAAATCATTTTATTTTTCATTCCTTTCAAGGTAAAATGACTGGGAATAAAGTAATATTCTGAAAATTCATCATAAAATGTAATTTTCATTTTGTCTTTGAATGCATAAGCAACCGTAAGATTTCCCAGAAAATGATCCTGTTCGCCTCCACTTCCTCCGAAAACATCAATGTCTGAAAAGCCTCTTTCCTGAATAATTTCCAACGCTTTATGAAAATCTGTTTTTTCCTGATCTAACGTAAGGATAAATTTTCCCTCATACATATCTTCATCTGATCCGGAGTGTGAATCAAAATCACCAGAAATAAAATCCAGCTTATCCAGTGGAAAACCCATTCTTTTTAAATAATGGAAAGCACCGTCTGTACAGGCAATTAAGCCATAATTTTCTGGATTAGGTAATGATTTTGGAGCATCTCCGTTGATGAAAAGTAATGCTTTATCTCTCATTCGGGTTCCAGTATTCTTCCGGTTCGTTGTTCAGTTTTGAAATATATCTTGCCAATACAAAAAGATAATCTGAAAGCCTGTTTAAATATTTAATCAATTCAGGACGTACTTCCTCTGATTCATTCAAAAACACCAATGAACGTTCTGCTCTTCTGCAGATGGTTCTTGCCGCGTGTAAAAAAGTAGCAGATTTTCCTCCACCCGGCAGGATAAAATACTGAAGCGGTTCCAGTTTTTCCTCAAAAGCATCCATCCATTGTTCCAGCTCTTCAATTTCTGTTTCTGAAATAATGATTGGAAGACGTGATTTCCCGTTGGCCAGCATCAATTTATCTACAGGGGTTGCTGCTTCTGAACCTACCGTAAATAAATCAAACTGTATTTTCTTCAGCTGTCTCAACACTTCTTCATCTTCGATATGACTTTTTGCAATCCCGATAAATGAATTCAGCTCGTCTATATTTCCATAACTGTCCACTCTTGCACTGGCTTTGGAAACCCTTGTTCCGCCGTATAATGCAGTCTGACCTTTATCTCCTGTTTTCGTATAAATTTTCATACTACTAAAATACTTTTTTTTATACAATGTAAAAAGTAAAATGCAGTAATAGCTTCTTATTCTATTTGAAAAAACATTCCCTGACATTATTCTTAATGTCAGGGAATGTTTGCATAAGTTGGTTTTATATCTTTTGAAATTGCTTTCACTTTGTTAAGCATGACAAAGCAAATTCCAATTCCTTTATTTATAGATTAAAAAGTATAATTAACATTCAGCTGAAAAGTTGTTCCGTTAAATCCAAACTGATTGACCTCCCAAGGATACTTAAACCTTCCCCCAAGATCTGTTACTACATCTCCTTTGCTGTCTATCACATCCGGATAAATATTAAATAAATTATTTACGACTCCGGAAACTTTAAGGTCTTTAGTGATTTTATATGTCAAAACTATGTCTGTAACCACCTTACCAGAAAAGGTCTGATCTTTGGCAGGATCAGTGGCGTGCTGCCATGTAACAGAACCAAAGTAAGTATTATTAAGATTAAAATTAAACTTTGAAATATCATACGAAAGGCTAAGAATAGTTTTTGTTTTTGGTCTTGCAGTCATAATTCTGGACTGTTCTTTTCTGTCAAAAAAGTTTTCTGAGTAACCATTTTGAGCCAAAATAGGAGGAACCGCAATATTATCTACTATTTTTGTTTCGTTATAATTGAAAGCAGCAATAATTCCCAATCTTCCTTTGCCAATAGCAGAAGTATTATAATTAGCTACAAAATCTACCCCTTGAGTAACAGTATTTACAGCATTGGTGAAAAACTTCAGGGAGGTTATTTTATTATTATTTAATATTACTTCCACAGGGTTTGTTAGATCAGGACTCCCCGGAGCTCCGGTTTTGTACCCAATATCTCCTGAGAAAAGGACTCTGTCTTTAATTTTTATTCTATAATAATCTGCTGTGATCGTCAGGTTTTTAAATGGTTTTACAGCAAATCCCGCAGTAATGTTAAAGGCTTTCTCAGCATTTAACTTGGGTACCCCAAGATCAGATCTTACAATTTGAGAGTCATTATTAAAAGTACCCTGATTAGCTACCGTATTTCCTGTAATTTTGGTTTGAACATTGGAATAATAAATCTGGTGTAATGAAGGTGCGCGGAATCCTGTAGAAACCGATCCACGGAAAACCAATTTATCGTCTAACAATTTATATCTTGCATTTCCTTTCCAGGAAATATTATTTCCGAAATCACTGAAGTTTTCATATCTCACCGTTCCTCCAATTAACAGGTTTTTTGTAACATCCCATTCAGCATTCAAATAAGCACCAATATTCTGACGGTTTTTATTGACTTCATTTTGAGGCTGCAGTCCCGGAAATGATTCTGCACCACTTCCTATATAAGAGGCTTCCTCTCCTGCCTTCGCTTGATAGTTTTCATTGCGCACTTCAACACCAGCTCCTAACACAAACGTACCAAAATTTCGGTTGATATCTATGTTTCCTATAATATTACTAAACTGATGACCACCTGCTCTAAAACGGGTTGGTGAATTGGCTCCCAAAGATGTATTAATGGTATTTGCTACAGCATAATCTACGGCATTAGAGCCAAAGGTTGCACTCCCATCAAAATTCCATTTTCCAAACATTCCTTTCCACCCGGAGGTTAAATTATAATCGTAAACATCTGTTTTAAATTGCGGTTGAAATCCATTATAAGGTTGTCCTTGTGGAGTTAATAAACCAAAATCTGAAGTTACCCAATAGGGAGTTCTATACAAAGCAAAACTGGTCCCACTTCTGTAAGTTGTACCCCCAAAAGCATAAAATTTGCCTGTTTCACCTGTTGGCAACTCAAAATTGACAAACATATTGCCCACTTTTGTCTCCGGCTGCCCAATAATCATTCCTAAACCGGGATTGGCCTGAGTCCAGGCATTATCCACACCAAAAAGTTCATCTTTTGTAACAGTACCCGCGCGGTTTGTTTTATTTTGGGAAGAATATCCCAATGTAAGATTCAGACTTCCGTTTTTAGCAACCCGGATTCCTGTATTAAAATCTGCTCCGATATTAAAGCCGTCTCCTTTTGAAGTGATCCCTGAAAAAAGATTGACGGTGCTTTTTCCAATACTGTTCTTAAGAATAATATTGATCACTCCTGCAATAGCATCAGAACCGTATTGTGCAGATGCACCATCTCTCAATACTTCTACATTCTGTAAGGCTGCAGATGGAATACTTTTCAGATCCGTACCAACCTCACCTTTTCCCGGTGTATCATTTACATAAATTAAAGCACTTTGATTTTTTCTTTTACCATTAACCAAAACTAATGTTCTGGATGGCCCTAATCCTCTTAAATCTGCAGGATCAAAGTGAGCTGTTGCATCAGAAACAGTTTGCTGTGATGAATTAAAAGAGGGAACGGCATAGGTTAGAGCTTTATCAAAAGTTACCTGCCCTGTGGATTTTAATTGTACGGCGGAAATATTATCAATGGGAATTGCTGAGGTAATGATGGTTCTGGGTTTGGTTCTACCCGTTGTAACCACCACTTCATCTATTTTATTTTGTTTTATGCTGTCCTGAGCATATGCCATTGCACCAGCTCCGCTTAATACTAATGCATAGATTTTTCCATTAAATAAATTATTTTTCATTTCAATTGTTAATTATTCAATAAATCTAGTGAAAAAATTAACATTAAACACAAAAACAAAACATATAATAATAATTCAATTTCATATTTGCCAAAATTGTACCATTTCGTAAAAACAAAAATTAATCCACAAAACATAAGGCGATTTATTAATAACATGAAAAAAAATAAATCAACAACATCATATTTGTATAAAAAAATCAATTAACTAACATCAGAAATAAATATGACTTTATTCGTTTTGATAAGTAGTTTTCAATGGTTTGAGATTGCTTCGCTTATAGCTTGCAATGAATGGGAATAAAAAATGGCCGGGAGAAACCGGCCATATCCAAATTATTTATTTACCTCTACGTATTGTATGATGGTCTGATTTTTTGGGTTGTAGATAATTGTACTACTGTTGGGAAATCTTTTCAGTTTATAATACTGAATGTTTTTATCGGACTTGATATCTTCCAGAATACTTGCATCAAAAGTATTATCAGGAAGGAATTTCGATATAAAACTTATTTTATCTATGATATTCTGTCCATCGATCTTACGGGCAGTTTTATCAGATTTACTTTCATCAGAAGTAGGCTGCCCTTCCAAAAAAGGAAGTAATACGGCAATATCTGCCTTGTATTTAAAAATATAACCTTCAGACCTTCCCGGAATCTTAATTTTCTTTCCTTTTTCTTCAGAAACAATGGAAGCTCCTGTACCAGGAAAAACGGCATTAAACTTAACATCTTCAGAATTGGTTAAAGAATTTATAGATTCATTCACTGTTTTCTTTACCGTTTCTTCCACAGCCTGCTGAGCTTTCTGCTGTACGGTTTCAGTTGTCTTTTGAACAGTTTGGTCGATTTTCTCCTCTATCTTATTGCATGATACTACTAAAAAAGCAGTGACAACAGGCAAAATATACTTCTTCATAATTCTAATAATAGCGATTTTTTTAATAATGCACTACTCATCTAACGCAAAAGTAGAGCCAATATTTGAAGATTAAAAAAATATTTTTTCAATATCAAAAATCCTACTGACAAACTGTTGTCATAATCCTCTCTTACCTTTGTATCAACAACAAACAAAATAAATAACATTATGACAACTACAGCAACAGCCACTAAACAATTCATGACTTCTGAACAGCTATTAACCGACTGGCAGGGACATAGAAATCTTACAAGGAGAGTAATTGAATCTTTTCCTGAAAAAGAATTATTTGAATTTTCAATAGGCGGAATGAGACCGTTTGCAAAACTGGCAGTAGAACTGATCGGTATTGGAGGACCCGCTTTAAAGGGAATTGTGGAAGGAACTATGGAAGCTTATAACGAAGAAGCATTCAATCCAAAAACAAAAGAAGAACTTTTAAAAAAGTGGGATGAACAAACTGACGTAATCAACCATTATTTTAATCTGATTTCTGAGGAGCGTTTTCAGGAAACTTTCAATTTGTTTGGAGAATATGAATTTCCGGTATATCAGAACATTCTTTATTTTGTAGACAACGAAGTTCACCACCGTGGACAAGGATATGTTTATCTTAGAGCTTTAGGAATTGAACCTCCTTTCTTCTGGGAGAGATTTTAATAAAAGTGAAAAGGTAAAATTGCAAAAAGGCAGAAATCCTGAGAAAAATTACATCTGCAATGTCATTTATTAATAGTGATTTTCCTCAATTTAAACAACCCATTATTATTTTTGCGACAAAACAAATTGAGCTTTTTTGCGGTTTTACCATTAGCTTATTAACCATTTCATTTATTTGCCTCAATTAAGTCTTTAAACCTCAACAGTTGTCTTGTTGGGGTTTATTATTGATGTCTTTCGGTCATTTTTATGAGTAGTTCTTTTAAGCGTGTACGAAGACTTTCCGGTTCCAGAACAGTGGCATAGTCTGCAAAAGTGATAAGCCAGCGGGGAAATCCGTCATTGATCCATTCTGTTTCGAAAGTAAGCTCTACTCCATTTTCGGTTTCCACTTCTTCTGTCAGTCCGTAGTATTTTTTAGAATTTACCAGGTGATTCATTATCTTTTTGTCAACCAGAAGTTTGGCTTTAACTTTATTTCCGTTTGATTTTTTACGGTAATCATTTACCTGTCCGTATTCCTGTAAGAAAGGATTCTGTGTTTTTGAAATTTCTAAAATCCTATCGATTCGAAACTGTCTGAAATCTTTTCTCAATGTACAGTATGCCATGATGTACCAAATATTAAACTCAAAAAACATCCCAACCGTTTCGATAGTTCTGTTATCTACCCTTCCGTCTACGGTTTTATATCTTATATTGAGCTGGGTTTTCTCTGCGATACTTTCAAGAATAATAGGAATTACATTTTTAAGAGAGTCTCCGGAATCTGTATGAAAGCTGAAAACATCAATCTGCTTTTCAATATTCTGAATCAGGTTTTTATCAGAATTCCGCAATACCGAGCGTACCTTTTCCATGGCCGCCTGATAATGACTACCCAAACTTTGGTGAGAAAATTTTTGCATCAGTTTTTCAGCAGTAATAAAACTTAAAACCTCTTCTTTCGTAAACATAATGGGAGGAAGTTTGTAACCGTCCATTAAAGAATAGCCGTTACCTGCTTCCCCTACAATAGGAATTCCCGCATTTTCCAGGGTTCTCACATCACGATAAATGGTCCTGATACTTACATCGAACTTTTCAGCCAGATCCTGTGCCCGCACAATAGGCTTAGATTGTAACTGGGTAAGAATGGCAGTTACCCGATCGAGTTTTTTTAGATAGTGATCGTTCATTATGTAACAAAGCTAAAACTCTTTTTTGAGAAATGGAACGGCTTTTTTTATTAATTTTATTTTTCACAAAACAGTCTCTTCTTTATGCTTCATACTCATTTTGTTCAGTTTATTGAAAAAATTTTAAAACCGGAACAGGCAGTGATAGACGGGCTCGTTTCCAGCCTGGAATCCAAAACTTACAGAAAGGGAGATTTTCTGTTAAAAGCTGATGAAACCTGCAAATATTTTTATTTTATAGAAAAAGGATTGGTAAAACTGTTCTTTGATAATGGCGATAAAGATTTTATCATGACCTTTTTTGCTGAAAATGCTTTTTTTGCAGAACTAAGCGGTTTTCTTACCGGACAACCTTCAAAATATATGATCGTTGCTCTAGAACCTACCGAAGTTCTCCGCATACACAGAGACGTCATTGAAGGATTATGCAAAAAATACCATACTGCAGAAACACTTTTCAGTAAGCTTTATTCCAAAGCTCCGGTGAATATGATGGGGAGAATCAGTGAGATGCTGGAAGACGATGGAAAAAAACGCTATCATAATTTCCTGAAACAGAGACCTGACCTTATTCAGCGCATCAGTCTTGGAGATATGGCAGATTATATCGGAATCACCCAGGTTTCTTTAAGCAGAATCAGAGCACAGAAGCTTTAGGGGAATGTTTGCTGGAGGCTGAAAGAGGGTAGTTATTGAAGGTTGAATATATATCATTTACCTAATAGTAACTTCCATCATCCAGCTCCCATCCTCCAGCATTTAAAATCTTTCCTTATAAAATTTATCATTTGTAAAAAAAATCAGGAAAATTACCTTCTACATTTGTCACATAATTAATCACAAAAAACAAATATTATGTCACAAAGAATCAACGCATTTGCGATCGGAAACAAGGCTGTAAATGCACTTCACAACATGGGATTTCAGGTACAGAACTCATCACTTGACAATTCATTTCTGGAACTGATGTATTTCCGTGTTTCACAGATGAACGGATGTGCTTTTTGCCTCGATATGCATTCTAAAGAATTAATGGCAAAAGGAGAAACTGAGCAGAGAATCTTTCTGGTAAGTGCATGGAGAGAATGCTCATTTTATACAGATAAGGAAAAAGCCGGATTGTTATGGGCAGAAACTTTAACAGCTCTGAATGGCAAAGAAGTGAGTGAGGAAATCTATGCAAAAGTAAGTCATTACTTCTCTGAAACTGAAATGGTAGATTTAACAATGGCTGTGATTGCCATCAACAGCTACAACAGGATAAATATTGCTTTCGGAGCAGATGTAGGTGCTTATCAGGTTCCGGAAAAAGCACATTAATCACGGTTATAAAAACTTAAAACTCAGCTTAACCGCTGAGTTTTTCATTTAATTTTCTTTATAAGTATTCACCAGTTTATCGAGATTTAAACTTCGGGCTGAAGCATCAAAAATTTCACGATAGGTTCCTTCTTTATTGTATAATTCATCATGGGTTCCATTTTCTACTACTCTACCCTTTTTCATAACATAAATGATATCGGAATCCAGAATCTGCGACAGCGAGTGGGAAATGATGATAGCGGTTCTTCCTTCTTTTATCGCATCCAGCGAGTTTTTAATCTGCTCAGTGGCTATTGCATCAAGACTGGCTGTAGGTTCATCCAAAAAGATAATCGGAGGATTTTTAAGAAATAGTCTTGCGATGGCAATTCTCTGCTGCTGTCCACCGGAAAGCTGTGTAGCATCGTGCTGATATTGGTCGGGGAGATCTACAATCTGGTCGTGCAGATACGCTTTTTTTGCGGCTTCTTCAATTTCTTCAAAACTGGCATTCATATCTCCATAGCGGATATTATCTTCTATACTTCCTTGAAAAATATGATTTCTCTGAAGTACCAGCCCCAGATCACTTCTCAGAAAAGTATTGTCAAATTCATTAAGATTGACTCCGTCCAAGAGAATTTCCCCGGAATCCGGAAGATAGAATTTACATAAAAGATTAATGACCGTTGATTTTCCAGCACCACTCAATCCTACCAAAGCTGTCGTTTTTCCGTTTTCAATTTTCATGGAAACATCATGTAAAGCTTTTGTACCGTTAGGATATGTAAAATCAACATTTTTCAGTTCAAAAGTTCCTTTGATATCTTTTTCTACAAAACTTCCGTTCGATTCTGTCTCATTGTCTGCATTCAGAATATCGAAATAGCCTTCAGCATAGATCATGGCATCATTCATATCATCATAAATCCTGTGAAGCTGGCGGATGGGTGCTGAAACATTGTTAAAAAGCATGATATGAAGCATAATTGCCCCAATAGTCATCTGCTGATCAAGCACAAGGTAAACCGTTAAGAGAATGATCAAAACCACTCCAAACTGTTCTAAAAAAGTTTTTAATCCATCATAAATAAAGTTGGTTTTTCTTGTAATCATCTGGCTTTCCATCAACTCCATCTGAAGATCGTATTGTTTTTTTCCTTCAAATTTTTCGCGGACAAAACTTTTAATCACCATAATGGAATTAATCAGATTCAACAATCCGGAAGTCTTTTTTTCTCTTTGATTTCTAAGCTGACGGCGAACTCCGTTCAGTTTTTTTGCCTGCAGGGAACTAATATAAAAGTAAATTGGAACAATAATCGTAGAAACGAGTCCTACATATACATTCTGCATGTACATGATGATCAGCGCAATGATTGCATTGGAAAAAAGAGGCAGAATGTCAATAAAAAAGTTTTGAACCAGTTTTGTCAGACTTTCTATTCCACGGTCTATTCTGATCTGTAACTTTCCGGATTCATGGTTTTCATCATTAAAATAAGCCACTCTATAGGTCAGAATTTTATCAATCGCTGATTGTGCCAGCACAGAACTTACATTAATCCTGATTTTTTCACCATAAAATTTCTGCCCGAAATTGATAAAAATATTCAGAAGTTCTTTTCCCAGTAAAATAATAGAAATGATGATGAGAATATGAATTCCTTCTGACATCGGATGTGGAAGATGGGTAAGTTTGGTAACCTCATCTACCGTGTATTTTAAAACAATCGGGTTTACCTGTGCGGCAAGAGCTCCCAGAAAAGTAAGAAACAGTGTTCCGTAAATCATGGGACGATAAGGTCTGATAAATGGAACGAGCTGCTTATAGATCCCGAATAAAGTTACGGTTCTGTTAAAGGGTTTAGCCATAGAAATCATTTTAAATGAAAAACGTACCGCTTTCAAAAGAAAAAGGTACGAATTATTATTAAACTGGTCATCTAAGATTTATTTAAAAATCCTTCAATGTACCATCGTCATTGATGTATTTGAATTGATAGTTTGGATCAATAATCTTTCCGCCCATTTGTACAAAAGGCCCCCACATTCCTGACCAATCTTCAAAATCATTTTCAACAGATGTATCCCAACGGACTACAGTTGAACTTTCATGGAACTTTACATTCACTATAATACCGTATTCATTATCCAAAAAAACTTTGGTTCCTACTTGAAAATCTTCATATTTATAAGGATCATCCATTTATCCTTCAAACAGATAAGTAGTAAGGTAATGCAGCTCTTTTCTGCTTGCTTCTTTAGACTCTGCTTCTGCCTGCTCCAGAGAATATTGAGAATTAATTTCCTTTTTCTGCAAAACAAATGAATTGTTGGCGTTCTTATCTACTACATCATTAAAAATATGCTCAATTTCAGAATTTGCCAAAGTAGCAAAGCTGACTTCTTCAAAGCCATGCAGCAGTCTGAGATCATCAAACTGACTGAAATTTTCATTTACAAATCCCTGCAGCTGTGCCTTTGAGTCAAAATTACCTGCCCAGATGTTATAGGCATATCTTTTCTTTTTAGGTTTGTCTAAAATACTTTGATACACGAAGTTTTCACCCAGATAGGCTTCTCTTACCTGTGGATCATTCGCCAGATCTTCCGGAAGTCCTTCTTTCAGGATCTTTCCTTCGAACATGATATAGGTTTTATTGGTAATGGCAAGAGTTTGCTGCACGTTGTGGTCGGTAATCAGAATTCCGATATTTTTATCGACAAGACTTCTTACAATTTTCTGGATATCTTCTACGGCAATCGGGTCTACCCCAGCAAAAGGCTCATCCAGAAGAATAAAATTCGGGCTTGTCGCAAGGCAGCGTGCAATTTCTGTTCTACGTCTTTCTCCTCCGGAAAGAAGATCTCCTCTGTTTTTACGAACGTGCTGTAAAGAAAACTCTTCAATCAGTTCATCACATTTGATCTGCTGTTCGCGCTTGGAAAGCTTGGTCAGCTGCAATACTCCCATAATGTTTTCCTCTACAGACAGCTTTCTGAAAACCGAAGCTTCCTGTGCAAGATACCCGATTCCTTTTTGGGCTCTTCGGTACATGGCATCCGTAGTAATTTCCTGCTTGTCCAGAAAAATTTTTCCTGAAGTAGGCTTAACCAACCCTACAATCATATAAAACGATGTAGTTTTTCCTGCTCCGTTCGGACCCAGCAAACCAACAATTTCTCCCTGTTGAACTTGTACAGAAACGCCTTTTACAACTTTTTTAGGACCGTATTCCTTGATTAAGTTTTCTCCTCGTAAAATCATAGGGCAAATATATCAAAAATATAAACTCGCAGAGAGGCGAAAAAGTAAAAAAGAGAAAAGGTAAAATCATAAAATTGTCATAAAAAAATTGATCTTTTCCTCTTTTCATCATTTTGCTTCTTGTAACTTTTCATCATTTTAAGCTACTTATCATAAAACATATCAATCACAAATACTAAGAAATGGAAAATTACGGTTATACAAAAACAGAAAATGTACAAAACCAGCAAAGCAATGTTCCTTACCGCTCGGAGAAAAAAATCCCCGCAGCTTTATTGGGAATTCTTGTGGGGTGGCTGGCTTTAAATAAATTTTATCTGGGCTATACGAAAGAGGGAATCATTCAACTGGTTCTGAATGTTGTGACTTTAGGAGCGGCTTCTATTATTCCTTTTATTGAGGGAATTTTATATCTCTTTATGAGTGATAAGCAATTTGATGACACTTATGTATACGGGAAAAAGGGGTGGTTATAAAATCATCAGCTATCAATCCGTTTAAAATAAAAAACAGGCTGTTCTTATCGGAACAGCCTATCTATTTTTCTTTATTGAATACGTTTAATCCGGACAAGCTAAATGCTCCATAACACATGGATACCAGATATCTTTGCACCATGTTCCACAATTTGGATTATCAATAATCACTTCGCCTCCTTTGATTTCCTTCAATTGATTTCTCTCAATCTTTTTAAGATTTCTCATAAATAATTTTTTTGATGTTTTAATTATTTCGTTTCTCGAAATTAGTTTAACTCAAAAATAGCAGTTTTATCTATGTGAAAGTTTCTGATGAAGACTGTTAACTTAACATTAACGTTTATCTCAGCATCAAAGATTTTATAACTCTTATTTATTCAACAAGATAGCAGCTTCTTTTGCAAAATAAGTAAAGATCATGTCTGCTCCTGCTCTTTTGAAACACGTTAAGCTTTCGATGATTGTTTTATCATTATCCAGCCAGCCGTTTTGGGCAGCCGCTTTTACCATGGCATATTCTCCACTTACGTTGTAAACTGCAATCGGAAGATCAATAGCTTCACGTACTTTGGAAACGATATCCAGATAAGGAAGACCTGGTTTGATCATAATGACATCTGCACCTTCATCAATATCTTTATAGACTTCGTTCAATGCTTCACGGGTATTGTGAAAATCCATCTGATAAGTCTTTTTATCCTTCGGAATTTCCATATCATCTTTCGGAGCACTGTCTAAAGCACTTCTGAAAGGTCCATAGAAAGAACTCGCATATTTGGCAGCATAGCTTACGATTCCCACATCTGTAAATCCGCTTTCTTCCAATGCTTCACGGATTACCAGTACTCTTCCATCCATCATATCACTTGGAGCTACAAGATCTGCTCCTGCTTCTGCATGAGATACTGACATTCTTGCCAGTGCATCATTGGTAGCATCATTTACAACTTTTCCGTTTTCTATGATTCCGTCATGCCCGTAGATAGAATAAGGATCTAAGGCTACATCCGGCATCACAACCATTCCCGGAACGGCATCTTTGATGGCTTTGATTGTATTTTGCATCAATCCGTCTTTGTTCCATGCTTCTTTTCCTGTATTGTCTTTCAGATGTTCTGACACCTTCATGTACAAATTGACAGCTTTTACACCCAAAGAAAATAATTCCTTACATTCCTTAACTGTTAAATCTATACTCCGCCTAAAAATTCCCGGCATAGACGGAATTGCCTCCTGCTTGTTTTCGCCCTCCATTACGAAGATCGGCATTACAAAATCATCAGTTGTAAGCACATTTTCTCTTACCAAACTTCTGACAGATTCATTAACTCTAAGTCTTCTATTTCTTGAATGTATCATTTTGGAATACTTTTTGAATAAGTTTCTACAAATTTAATATAAGTTCTACAAAAAACTATTGTATGAAATTGTAGAATTTATTACATTTGTTATATATATTCGAGAAATTATAAATTTGATGAAAAAACTTTTACTTTTATTTCTATTTGTAGGCACTTTTGTTGGATTTTCCAACAATTTAAAAGCTCAGCTTAGAGAGCCGGGTTCCATCACTCAAAAGGCGGATGATGGGGTATTGCTTGCCTATCCAAATCCCGCAAAGGATTTCCTTATTGTTAAGGCAAAAGATCCTTCCTTAAAAATCAAAAGCGTGACTTTTTATTCAATTTTGGGTATGCAGGTCGCTAGTTATACAGTAAACATGAATTCCGGAGAAATCAATATTGAAAAATTGAAGCCCGGAAAATATATGATACGTTATATTTTAAGTGACAACACACAGAAAGTTACTCAAATCGTAAAACAATAAATTAAAATCCTGATAATCATCAGGATTTTTTCTTTTTACTCTAATTCTGTTTTAATATTTCCGTAACTTTCGGGACTTTTTAATACTAATTGTAAAAAGAACAATTTTAATGCTAAAAGCTGAACATATTAAAAAGACCTATAATGCCGGAAAAAAGGTCGCACTGGATGATTTCAGTATCCATGTCCCGAAAGGCAGTATTTATGGTCTTTTAGGTCCCAACGGAGCCGGAAAAACTTCTTTTATCCGTATCATTAACCAAATTACTCAGGCAGACTCAGGAGATATCTTCATCAATGGAGAAAAACTGAATCCCAGTCATATTAAAGACATCGGCTATATGCCGGAAGAAAGGGGTTTGTACAAAAATATGAGTGTTGGCGATCAGATCCTATATTTCGGGGAACTGAAAGGGATGAGTAAAAGTGACGCTTTAAATGAAGCCAAAAAATGGTTTGAAAAGCTGCATATCGACCAATGGTGGAAGAAAAAGCTTTCTGAACTTTCTAAAGGAATGGCACAAAAGATTCAGTTCGTGGTAACAGTTCTTCACAGACCTCATCTTTTAATTCTTGATGAGCCTTTTTCAGGTTTTGACCCCGTAAATGCGAACTTAATCAAAGATCAGATTATTGATCTTAAAAATAACGGAACAACGATCATTCTTTCTACCCACAGAATGGAAAGTGTGGAGGAAATGTGTGATTATGTTGCTTTGATCAACAATTCTAAAAAAATTATTGACGGAAGGGTTTTTGATGTAAGGGAAAAATTCAAGAAAAATATTTTCGGAGTTACACTTTCTGAGGTAAGCAATGATCAGTTTGACAGTTTCAAAAACAAATATGAAATATTCAACTTGTCGAATGAAAACAACCTTGTTTCTTTTGATCTAAAAAATGAAGAGAGTCATAATAATGTTATTCTTGACCTTGTACAGGTAGGTAAAGTGAGATCATTCGACGAAAGAATTCCTAGTATGAATGAAGTATTTATTAATGCTGTAAGTAACCATTCCTAATTTTATGAATAATATTTTTTTAATTACCAAGAGAGAGTTTCTTACCCAGGTTAAGAAAAAATCTTTCATCATATTGACTTTGCTGGCACCGATAATGATTATTGCTTTTGGGGCAGTGATAGGATTGATGTTTAAAGCGAATGAGTCACACAGTATCATTGAAGTGGTGGATAAGAGTGGCCTATTTACCAATCAGCTGAAATCTAATGACAAATTAAATTACGTTTTTGTTTCTGCTGCAGATGAAAAATCAAAGATTAACAATTTAAAAGGAAATGAATCTCTGGATGGTATTCTGATTCTTCCTGAACTGAAAAATCAGAATTTTGATGCACTTGAAAAGGAAACAAGACTGGTCATCAATAACAAAATAGGATTTGATACGAAGCAGAGAATTGTATCTGATATCGGCAATGTTGTTAAGAAAGAAAAAATCAAACAGCTGGGTATTCAGGAAACACAGTTAAATGATCTTGATAAAGGCTTCACGCTAAAAACCATCAATGTCACAGATAACAATAAGGAAGATTCTGATCTTGCTTTTGGAGTAAAATCCGGATTGAGTATGATACTCATGTATGTTACTTTTATGTTTATTATTATTTATGGCGTAAGGGTAATGCGAAGTGTGCTTGAAGAAAAGAACAACCGTGTTGTAGAGATCATTATTTCTTCCGTGAAACCTTTTGAACTGATGATGGGTAAGATTTTGGGCGTTACCATGGTTGCCTTAACTCAGTTTATTATTTGGATTACCATGTCTGTAATAGGCGCATTGGTTTTAAATACAGGTTTCTCTTCTCTTCAGAAAAACATTCCGGGTGGAAATGAAGAAATTGCCAGCAAACTGGATATGGGGCAGCTTGCTACTCAGGTTTCTCACAGCTTACTGGAGCTGAATTTTCCACTGATCATTTTTGTATTCATTATTTTCTTCCTTTTAGGATATATATTTTACAGTTCTATTTATGCAGCAATTGGTTCTGCAGTAGATAATGAAACAGAAACACAGCAGTTTACTTTATTTGCGGTTTTACCTTTAATGTTAGGAATGTATGGAAGCTTCACATTGATGAACAATCCGGATGGCCCATTAGGTTTCTGGCTTTCGATCATTCCGTTTACATCTCCTGTCGCAATGATTGCCAGAATACCGTTTGGGGTTCCTGCATGGCAGATTGCATTGTCTATTATCTTACTGCTTGGAACCACTATTTTTATGATTTTCGTGGCTGGGAAAATCTACCGTGTAGGGATTTTAATGTACGGGAATAAAGCTACTATGAAGGAGCTTTGGAAATGGATAAAAGGATAATTTAATATAAAACATATCAACAAAAAAATCCCGGAAACTTAGTTTCCGGGATTTTTTATTTTGAAATATTCTAGTTGAATATATAGCTTAATGTAAGTGCTAAAACCTGCTCTGATTTTTTCTTACTACTACCCTTGGTTTCATTTCTTAGACCAGGATAAGTATCGGCAAGACCTAAATCATATTTTACAGCTACTTCAAGTTGTCTTTTGTAACTATATCCTATTCCTAATCCTATTCCCCAGTTAAAGCTGTTTGCTTTCCCGTTTACGCCTGCCGGCTGTGAAGGATCGGTAACATTCGGATCATAATAAGGTCTGTTTGTTGGAATATCTTTAACGTTCTGACTTAACAGAAAGTTAAATCTTGGTCCTATCAATCCAAAGAATTCTGATTCAGCTTCTGAAAAATATCCTTTGAAATAAAGAGGCACACTTAGGTAGTTATTAGCATATAATGCATCGTAACCACTTACACTTTTAGCATCTTTATCTTTCCCTGTTTCTCCTGCACCATAGTACTGAACTTCAGGTTGAATAAAGAATTGGTTTGTTTTTCCTACGGGAATCAATGCCAAAGCTCCAGCTTGAAAAGTATATCTTGGGCCCGAAGGGTTATGGGCATTTGATACTCTGGAGTAGTTTAGGCCGCCTGTAACACCAAATCTTGTACTTCCCCATTGCACTTGTGCAAAAGATAAAGCAGAAAGAGTCAGAGCTGAGGCTAATAAAAGTTTTTTCATATGTTTTGGTTTTGTATTATCCTAGAATTTTTGCTACAGTAGCACCGATATCAGCAGGAGAATCTACTACGTTGATACCATTTTCTCTCATGATTTCCATTTTTGCCTGAGCTGTATCTTCAGCACCACCTACGATAGCACCTGCGTGGCCCATTGTTCTTCCTTTTGGAGCAGTTTGTCCAGCGATGAATCCTACAACCGGCTTATTAGATCCGCTTGCTTTGTACCATCTTGCAGCTTCAGCTTCAAGACCTCCACCGATTTCACCAATCATTACAACAGCTTCAGTTTCAGGATCGTTGATGAATAGCTCTAATGCTTCTCTAGTAGTTGTTCCAATGATTGGGTCACCACCAATACCGATAGCAGTAGAAATACCGTAACCCGCTCTTACTACCTGGTCAGCAGCTTCGTAAGTAAGGGTACCTGATTTTGAAACGATACCTACTTTACCTTTTTTGAAAACGAAACCTGGCATAATACCAATTTTAGCTTCTTCAGAAGTAATGATTCCAGGGCAGTTTGGTCCGATTAATCTGCAGTCTCTGTCTGCGATATAAGATTTTACTTTTACCATATCAGCTACAGGAATACCTTCAGTAATACATACAATCACTTTAATTCCTGCTTCAGCAGCTTCCATGATAGCATCTGCTGCGAATGCCGGTGGTACGAAAATGATACTTACATTTGCTCCTGCTTTTTCAACAGCGTCAGCAACTGTATTAAATACCGGTTTTCCTAAGTGCTCGCTTCCTCCTTTTCCTGGAGTAACACCACCTACTACGTTTGTTCCGTATTCAATCATCTGGCCAGCGTGGAAAGTTCCTTCGTTCCCTGTAAATCCTTGTACAATTACTTTAGAATCTTTGTTTACTAAAATTGACATTTTATTGTTGTTTTAATTTATTTATTATTTTATTAATGCTCACAAATTTACTTAAATTTCTTTGATTTTAAATAAAACCTTTGGAATTGTTTATTTGAGATTTCTCAGCTTTACCTCTTTTTTCAGATAAGTTTTGAAATCTTCTGCAAACATCCCGATATAGGTTCCTTTTTCAAGATCTCTGTTTACGCCTGTTTTTCCAAGAAGTACAGATCCTGCCTCTATTTTATTTCCGGAAGCAATTCCTACCTGTCCCCATAATGTCACCTCATCTCCGATGACACAGCATCCTGCAATTCCTACCTGAGAAGCAATAAGACATTTTTTTCCGATCACGGTATCATGTCCGATCTGAATCTGGTTATCTAAAACAGAACCTGCTCCAATAATGGTAGAATCTGTAACGCCTCTGTCAATGGTACATCCATTTCCAATTTCCACGTTGTTTTCGATGATTACATTTCCTACAGAAATCAGACGGTCAAAGTTTCCGTTTAATTTTCTGTAATAAAAAGCATCACCCCCTAAAACTGTGTTGGACTGGATGATGACATTATCTCCGATTTCCGTACGGTCACCAATCACTACATTAGGAAAGATAAGGGTATTTTTTCCGATTTTCACATTGTTTCCGATCACGGCTGAAGAATGAATCTTTGTGCCCTCTCCTATTTCAACATCATGAAGTTCTTCTGTGAAATTATATATTCTGGTAAAATGAGTATTGATTTTATTAAAGTCTCTGAAAGGATCATCAGAAACCAAAAGAGCTTTGCCTTCAGGGCATTCTACTTCTTTATCAATTAAAATAATAGTCGCTGCAGAATTTAATGCTTTATCATAATATTTAGGATGGTTTACAAAAACGATATCACCTGGTTTTACCATGTGAATTTCGTTAGTTCCTAATACTTCAAAGTCTTCAGGCCCTACAAATGCGGAGTCTATTAAATCTGCAATGGTTTTAAGCTTTTGCGGAGAATGGAATCTCATAACAATAGATTTTCTTATAAAACAAAATTCGGACTGCTAATGCAAACCGAATTTATGTAAATTTTATTTATTCTTTTACTCTTTCTAAGTAGCTGCCGTCTTCAGTGCTTACTTTAATTCTGTCTCCCGGTTCAATGAACAAAGGAACCATTACTCTTGCTCCTGTTTCAACGATTGCGTTTTTAAGAGCGTTTGTTGCAGTGTTTCCTTTTACACCCGGATCAGCTTCTATTACATCCAGGTATACTGACTGTGGAAGTTCAGCAGAAAGTGGAGTTTCATCAGCTTCTTTCAAAATGATTGTTACTTCTTCACCAGCTTTCATAAACTGAGCGTTCTCGATCATTTCTTTGTTGATGTATAATTGAGAGAAGTCATCATTGTTCATGAAGTGGAATCCGTTCTCATCATCATAAAGATACTGGAACTTTCTGGTGATTACTTTTACTTCATCAATTTTGTGTCCTGCAGAGAAAGTATTATCAATTACTTTACCGTTAGTCACTGACTTTAATTTTGTTCTTACGAAAGCAGGTCCTTTCCCTGGTTTTACGTGAAGGAATTCGATTACTTTAAAAATATCATTGCTATATTCGATGCAAAGACCTTTTCTGATATCGTTACTTGTTGCCATTAATTTTGTAAATATTTATTTTCTTTTATTAAATTGTATTCCTTGCCCTTGCGGCGTCATTCTGTTAAATGTATTATTATTGAACGTATTCACATTATTATTCAATCTGTTTACATTCATCTGAATATCAGATTTATACTGATCGGTAGTTCCTAAAATTGAACTTCCGGTAATTTTCTGTTTCAGAATACTATTTAAGTTCTTCTTTGCAATACTATCATTGGATACTTCAGAAATTTTTCTTTCTATGGTAAAAGGTTTTTCCTTTTTTCCGGTTTCAGGCTTTTCTGTTTGCTGTGCAGACAAAAAAGATGTTGCAGAAAGTGCCATAAGTACGATTAAACTTTTCATAGCCTGATAGTATTTGTTATTAATTATTCTCTATCCTTTCCGGTTCCGTATCCTTTTACGATACCTCTTGGTGAGTTTTGAATAAATTGTAAGATTTCATCTCTTTCAGCCGTTGGAAGCATTTCTTTTTCAATATGAGAAATAGCCTGAGAAACGTTCATCTTCATTTGGAAGATTGCTCTGTATATTTTTTGGATTTCAAAGATTTTCTCATTGGTAAATCCTCTTCTTCTTAAACCTACAGAATTGATACCTGCATAAGACATTGGCTCTCTTGCTACTTTTACGTAAGGCGGAATATCTTTTCTTACCAAAGTACCTCCGGAAATCATCACATGTTTCCCGATTTTACCAAATTGATGAACCGCTGATAAACCTCCCATTACAGTGTAATCTCCAATCTCCACATGTCCTGCAATACCACAACCGTTTACGATGATAACGTGATCTCCGATGACGCAGTCGTGTGCAATGTGTGAAGTTGCCATAATAAGGCAGTGAGCACCTATTTTGGTATATCCTAAGGCTTTCGTACCTCTGTTTACCGTAACACACTCTCTGATTGTCGTTTCGTCACCGATAATTACCTGAGTATCTTCACCATCAAACTTCAAATCCTGAGGAATTGCAGAGATTACAGTCCCAGGGAAAATCCTACAGTTTTTCCCTATTCTTGCACCATCCATAATGGTTACATTAGGACCAATCCAGGATCCTTCTCCGATTTCTACGTCCCCTGCAATTGTAGTGAAAGGTTCTACGATTACATTTTTGCTGATTTTCGCACGTTTATCTACGGCTGCTAATTGATGAATCATTTAATCAACTTTATTTTTTGCAACTTGAGCCATAAGCTCTGCTTCTACTGCTACTGCATCTCCTACATATCCATACCCCTGCATATGAACAATTCCTCTTCTGATAGGCTCTATCAATTCAATTTTGAATATAAGTGTATCTCCCGGAATTACTTTTCTCTTGAATTTCACCTTATCAATTTTGATGAAATAGGTAGAGTAATTTTCAGGATCCGGAACGCTTGCTAATACCAGAATACCTCCTGTTTGTGCTAATGCTTCTACCTGAAGTACTCCAGGCATTACAGGTTCTTTAGGGAAATGTCCCACGAAGAATGGTTCATTCATCGTCACATTTTTCAACCCAACTACGTGAGAGTCTGAAAGTTCAAGAACTTTATCTATCAATAAGAACGGGGGTCTGTGAGGCATAAGCTTCATAATTCCGTTGATATCGAATACTGGTTCTTTTGTCAGGTCAAAATCCGGAACGTTTTTCTTTTTCTGCAATTTCCACTGGCGGTTTAGTTTTTTCGCAAACTGAGTATTCACATAGTGTCCCGGTTTGTTGGCAATAACTTTACCTTTTATTTTTACTCCTGCCAAAGCAAGATCACCGATTACATCCAGTAATTTATGTCTCGCAGCTTCGTTAGGATAGTTTAAATTAAGATTATCAAGAATACCGTTTGGTCTGATAGATACATTATCTTTTCCAAAGGCTTTCTTTAATTTTTCTGTAGTTTCAGGAGTAAGATCTTTATCTACATATACAATCGCATTGGAAATATCTCCACCTTTGATCAAACCATGATCTAAAAGCATTTCCAATTCATGCAGGAAACTAAATGTTCTTGCTGAAGAGATTTCGTCTTTAAACTCTGAAATATTTTTAAGAGTGGCATTCTGAGTACCTAAAACTTTAGTCCCAAAGTCTACCATTGTAGTTACTTCGTAAGTATCTGAAGGAATGATTGTGATTTCCGAACCAGTAGCCGGATCACTGTACGTAAGAACTTCTTTCACAACAAGATATTCTCTTGCTACTCCTTGCTCTGCTACTCCAACACTTTCGATTGCTTCCACAAAGTATTTTGAAGATCCGTCCAGAATAGGAGGTTCAGAGGCATCCATTTCTAAAATTGCGTTGTCAATATCACAACCGACAAGGGCTGCTAAAAGGTGTTCGCAAGTGGTAATTTTTACCCCTAATTTTTCTAATGTAGTTCCTCTTTCTGTTGCTACAACATAATTTACATCTGCTTCTACCTGAGGATGTCCCTCCAAGTCTGTTCTTACAAATACAAAACCTGTATTTTCTTTAGCAGGTTTAATGGTAAGTTTTACTTCTTTACCAGTGTGAAGACCAATTCCAGAAAGAGTTACCTCCTGCTGAAGTGTTTTTTGCATATCACTCATTAGTATTATCTTTTGAGTTATTCTCAAGATTATTTATTCTGTTTACGATTCCAGGCAAGTTCCTGAAATGAACATAGCTTCTCAAATAGTCATTGTAGCTGATTGCTGGTGAACCATACAATGTTTCTCTATCATTAACGCTGGAATTCACACCACTCTGAGCCTGAATTTTCACCTGATTTCCTATTTTGATATGCCCTACAACTCCTACCTGACCACCAATCTGGTTCCAGTCACCAATAGTTGTAGAACCAGCAATCCCCGCTTGTGCAGCAATTACATTGTTCTGACCAATTTTCACGTTATGGGCAATCTGAATCAGGTTATCAATTTTGGTTCCTTTTCCGATAATGGTAGATCCTATTGTAGCTCTGTCTATACTACAGTTTGAACCGATTTCAACATCGTCTTCAATAATTACGTTTCCAAGCTGTGGTATTTTCTTGAAGCCCTCGGCTGTTGGCTGGAAACCAAAACCGTCACCTCCAATTACCGTATTGGAATGAATCACACAGTTATCTCCAATAATACAGTAGTCGTAAATTCTGGCACCACTGTCTATCTTACAGTTTTTACCAATTTTCACTCCTTTTCCTATATATACATGTGGATAGATCTGTGATCCTTCCCCGATTTTTGCTTTCTCAGAAACATACGTAAATGCTCCGATATAGGCTTTATCTCCTATGACAGCTGTATCGTGGATGGATGAACCATTTTCAATACCTTCTTTTCTTCCCTGCATTTCCTGATATAAATTCATCAGAACCTGAAATGAAAGATAGGCATCTTTTACAACGATTAAGGTAGGGTTATAACTATTTTTATCCAGAAGTTGTTCCGAAACGATAATAACAGAGCAGTTTGAGGTATCCAAAAAATGAGAAAATCTATCTTGTGCTATAAAAGAAAGATGTCCTGATTCGCCATTTTCAATTGGTGAAACCCCTGTAATAAGTGCATTCTCGTCACCTATTATTTTTCCGTCAATAAAACTTGCAATTTGCGAAGCTGTAAATTCCATATTCTGCAAAGATAAGAAATTCTAGAATTTGCAAACATTTTTTGGTTTCAGATCGTAAATTTTAATATTATTTAAGAGTCTAGCCCAGAGATATCTCTTGGAAACATAAGGATATAGCGGGTTGTCTTATTTACAATCAACCCCGATAAAAGCTGATCTTCCGACTCATGAAGCCTCGTTCTCTTACCATTTTTATGCAATAAATAGATCGGTTGTTTCTCCGCGTGATAGGGTAAAAGTTTTCGTTTTATTTCATGAACCAGTTCTTTTCCATTATCGATTCCAAAAAATTCATTGCTGTTTTTCACTTTTTCATCAATTATTTCCTGGGTAAAAGGATGTGATGAAATAATTGTTTTAGGTAAATTTCTCTGAATTACACATTTACACCAATATGATAATACAAAGTCATCGGAATTCTGCCATTCTTTCATCGCCTGAATCACATCATTATCATCAAGTTTCGTAAATCTTTCTATATCTTCATCAGTTGCAGCACTCTTTTCACGGTATAAAAAATATTTCAGATTATCTGTTGCAGGAAGCTCTGTTCCCTGAGAAATCAGATATTTTGCTCTTTCGAGGATTTTAACCAAAAGAAATTCTGCCAAAGCTGAAGTTTTATGATAATACACCTGCCAGTACATAAACATTCTGGCTGTCAGGAAATTTTCAATAGAATAAATTCCTTTTGCATCAATCACCAGCTCTCCTTCTTCACATACATTCATCATGGAAATAATTCTCTGGGTATTAATATTTCCTTCTGATACGCCGGTAAAAAAACTGTCTCTTTTCAGATAATCCAGGCGGTCAACATCCAGCTGAGAAGAAATCAACTGGTTGAAAAACTTTCTGTGATATTTTCCCTGAAACATTTCAATAGCCATTGAAAGCTGGCCGTCAAACTCTTCATTAAGCTTGTTCATCAGCAGCAAAGAAAGATTTTCATGATGCCAGTCATCCATCAGCATACTTTCCAGGGCATGAGAAAACGGACCATGACCAATATCATGCATCAGAATAGCCAGCATAGCACCTTTTTCTTCTTCCTCGGAAATTTTCACGCCTTTTTGCTTCAATGTTTCCAAAGCAGTAAACATCAGGTGCATTGCTCCCAGTGCGTGATGAAATCTTGTATGGGTAGCTCCCGGAAAGATCAGGTTCAAAAGTCCTGTCTGTCCTATTCTTCTCAATCTTTGAAAGTAAGGATGCTCAATGATATCAAATAAAATTTCGTGGGGAATTTTGATAAATCCGTGTACAGGATCGTTGATAATTTTTAGCTTATTCTGCATTGAAACGTCAATATTAGCAACAAAGTTAGGCATTTTAAATTTGAGTTCCGGTTAATTTCATGTTAAAAGAAAATCAGCCAACACTCAGTATTTATTCCTTAAAAAACGTTTGCTGCTCTTGTATTTTAAGTCTATCTTTGAGTGAGAAACGCGATCACTTTTAATGAGAAAACACGCTCTTTTCCTTTTATTATTTTTAAGTTTAAATTTTTCCGCACAAATTATAACTGAAACCCAAAAACTGGAATCCCTCTGCAGAGTTTGGGGATTTTTAAAATATTACCATCCTCATGTAGCAAAAGGAAATTTGAACTGGGACAAACAGCTTTTTCAAAAAATCAACGAACTGGAAAATATCAATGATAAACAGTCATTAAATAATTTTTATTCTGAATGGATCGAAAGTCTGGGAGAGGTTCCTTTCTGCAAAGAATGTTCAATAAAGGATAATAAAATATATTTTCTTAAAAATTTTGACCTGAGCTGGATTGATAATTCTCAAATTTTCTCAAATGAGATATCTCAGAAACTTCACTATATAGAAAATAACCGGAATCTTGGAGATAACCATTATTTTGGAAAAGGCGGAAGAAAAGTATATTTCAGAAATGAAAAATCATACGGTTCAAAATTCACTTCCAAAACAATCAGCTTACTGGAGTTATTCAGGTATTGGAATTATGTAGAATATTTTTTTCCGTATAAATATGAAACCGATCAAAGCTGGAATGACGTTCTTACGGAAATGATCCCCAAGTTTCTTATGATTGATAATGATGAAAATTATCACTTAGCATTAGCAGAGCTGGTCACGAAAACAGATGATTCCCATGCTTACCTTTCATCAAAAGAGATTCAGCTTAATCAGTACGGCAAACGAAAAGTACCTGTAGAGTATTCCTACGCCGAAGGAAAATTAGTGATTACAAAAATCAATGATACGCGTTCCAGACATACAAATCCTCTTCATACAGGAGATGTCATCTATGATATTGAAGGAAAAACAATTCCTCAAATGATTAACAGCCTGGGAAAATATGTACCGGCATCCAACTCTTGGGGGAAAGTCAGCAAAATAAAAGATAAACTTCTCTTCAGCAATAATGATTCTATTTCTGTAAAAATTGAAAGAAACGGACAAAATCTGGAAATAAAAACCAGAACTTATATTATCAAAGATATTATTCATGAAAAAAATCCGGCTCCCCGAAAATGGAAATTTATAGATGAGGAAAAGAAAATCGGTTATGTCAATATGGGAATTCTGGAAAAAGAAGATCTGGATGAAATGTATAGAGATTTGAATTCTGCAAAATCTATTATTTTCGATCTTAGGAATTATCCGAAACAAACCATTATTCCTTTAAGCTATCTCCTGCTTCCTGAGCCTTCGGTCTATTATCAGTTTACTTTTCCTGACACCAGCTACCCGGGCAAATTTTACAGCAGAAAAAATGTTACAGGCAGAAAGAATCCCGAATACTATAAAAGAAATGTAATCGTTCTAGTAGACGAGAGTACCCAAAGCCAGGCAGAAACAACAACAATGATGTTCAAACAGCATCCGAAAGCTAAAATTATCGGCAGCAATACTTCAGGAGCCAACGGAGATGTCATTATGTTTAAAATTGCTGATCTTGAAACACGGTTCACAGGTCTTGGAGCTTATTACCCGGACGGAAGAGAAACGCAGAGAATAGGCATCATTCCGGATATCCTTGTAAAACCCAGCATAGAAGGGTTTAAAAACGGAAAAGATGAACTCCTGGAAAAAGCTTTGGAATATATAAAAACCACTGATTAGGGAAACAAAAATGCGAAATATCAAACGATATTTTCATTTAACTAATATTTAACTTTTAATTTCTCTAATTTGTGAGATTTTAAAAAGAATTGGTCAACATTTTGATACAATAACCATGTAAAAAATAAATTATGTCAGAAAAGATATTATGGATAGATGATGAAATAGATTTACTTAAACCTCATATCGTATTCTTAGAAAAGAAGGGTTACCAGGTAACTCCTGTTAACAACGTGAATGAGGCTTTGGAACTTATGGATTCAGAGAAATTTGCTTTAACGTTAATTGACGAAAATATGCCCGGTATTTCCGGTTTGGAAGCCATTCCCATGATTAAGGAAAAAGATAACTCCTTAAAAATTGTAATGGTCACTAAAAGTGAAGAGGAGCATATTATGGAAGAGGCCATCGGGTCTCAGATTGCCGATTATATCTTAAAGCCTGTAAATCCTAATCAGATATTACTTTCCCTCAAAAAAAATCTTCAGGAAGATAACCTGGTAGAACAAAAAACAATTTTACAATACCAACAGGAGTTCAGAAACCTTTCTATGGAACTTTCCTACCTGAGAACTTATCAGGAATGGGCAGAATATTATAAAAAAATCCTTAGCTGGGAAATCAAATTTGATAAAGTGGCAGATAATGAATTTGCCGATCTTCTGCAGTCTCAGAAAGAAGAAGCCAATATTCAGTTTGCCAAGTTTATTGAAAAAAATTATGCAGACTGGCTTATTGATTCTGACAAACCCCTAATGAGCCACACGCTCTTCAAAGAAAAAGTAAAACCCGAAGTAGAAAAAGAAAAAGTTCTCCTACTAATGGTAGACAATCTTCGTTATGATCAGTGGAAAGTTATTGAACCTTTGTTTACAAAATATTACAATAAAATCTCAGAAGATTACTACTACAGTATCCTTCCTACCGCTACACAATATGCAAGAAACTCTTTCTTTGCAGGATTAATGCCGTCTGAAATTGAGAAACGTTTCCCTGATAAATGGTTTAATGATAATGAAGAAGGAAACAAAAATGAATTTGAACGTGACTTCCTGGAGGATCAGATGAAAAGAATTGGTCTGGGATCAAAATCTATGAAATATCTTAAAGTACTGAACGCAGATTTTGAAAGAAAAATTTATGATGATTTCAACCAGCATAAAAATAATGACTTGCTGGTAATCGTTTACAACTTTATTGATATTCTTTCGCATGCGAAAACAGACAACCATATTGTAGATCAGCTGATTCGTGATGATAAAACCTTCCGTTCTCTTACCTACAACTGGTTTGAAAACTCTTCTTTACTGAAGATCATCAAAACAGCTGCAGAAAACGGATACAAACTTGTCATTACTACAGACCACGGAACGGTATATGTGAAAAAGCCAAGTAAAGTTGTGGGAGACAGAGAAACTTCTACCAACATCAGATACAAAACGGGTAAAAGCTTAACGTATGATGACAGTGATGTATGGGCGATTACAAATCCGGAAAAGCTTTTCCTTCCAAAAGGAAACTTAAGTTCGAAATATATTTTTGCTAAAAACAATATATTCCTGGCTTATCCTAAAAATTATAATCATTTCGTTAATTACTATAAAGAGACTTATCAGCATGGAGGAATTTCACTGGAAGAGTGTATTATTCCTTTCAGCGTTCTAGAACCCAAGTAGTTTTCTTCATAGTTTATTTAATCTTGAGCTAAAAGCGGAAAAAATCGAACGATTTTTTCCGCTTCTTTTTTTAAGGGCACTCATTTTGCATACTAGAAGGCAACCTTAAATAAATATAATCTTATGAAAAAGCACATTTTTATTGCAGCTGCATCTGCCGCATTATTTTTAACTTCATGTAATAAAGAAAAGAAAGCAACAGATTCAACTTCTGCTGCTGCAGATAGTATTGCATCAAAACCATCTGATTCAGAAGCTGTAGCAGGAACTCAGGATGAAATTGTAAAAAGTACTTCGAAAGACAAAAGTGGAAAAACATTGGAAATGACTTTCAACAATACTAAAAATACAGCCACAGTAGTATTCAACAAAGAAACGATTGAACTACAGGGACAAAAACCTGCATCTGGGATTTGGTATAAAAACGATCATTATGAACTGAGAGGAAAAGGTGAGGAAATAGAACTGACAAAAGACGGTAAAACAGTTTTCAAAAAATAAAATCTCTTCCTAAAAATATAAAAAGTCGGCTTTGAAATTCAAAACCGGCTTTTTTATTTCCCTACATTTGAAAAAATTTATTTTTGTTTATGAAATTAATCACTTATAATGTCAACGGAATCAGGGCTGCATTCACAAAAGATTTTTTGGGCTGGCTGAAAGCTGCTGACCCGGATATCATCTGTATTCAGGAGAGTAAAGCCGGAAACGACCAGATAGACATCGAAAGTCTTGAAAAATTGGGTTATCACAGTTATTGGCACTCTGCAGTCAAAAAAGGCTACAGCGGGGTCGGAATTGCGTCAAAAATCAAACCTAACCATATAGAGTATGGTTGTGGCATCGAAAGCTATGATAATGAAGGTAGAATCATTCGTGCGGATTTTGATGGGTTTTCAGCTATTTCTGTATACGTTCCTTCTGCTTCTAATATTGAGAGACTGGATTTTAAAATGCAGTTCTGCAACGATTTTCTGGAGTATATCAAAAATTTAAAGAAAGAAATTCCTAATCTGATTATATCCGGTGACTTTAATATTTGCCATGAAGCGATCGATATCCACAACCCTGATGGTTTAAAGAATGTTTCGGGCTTCCTTCCTATGGAAAGAGAATGGATGACCAATTTTATGAATGAATGTGAACTAATAGACAGCTTCAGATTCTTCAATAATGATCCTGACAATTATACATGGTGGAGCTACAGGCAAAATTCAAGGGCTAGAAATAAAGGCTGGAGACTGGATTATAACTTTACCTCTTACAGTTTAAAAGACAAGCTCTCTAGGGCTGCTATTTTAAAAGAAGCTGTGCATTCTGACCATTGTCCTGCTTTATTGGAATTGAATGTATAATCAACAAGATTTCCGTACATACAAAAAGCCAGCTGAATCAGCTGGCTTTTTTTTAATTTAAATCATAAAATTAATCGACAATTTCATATTCGACCGGAATTGTACCATGATTGATATCTCCGATCTCATCGAACGCAGCTTTAGACATGTCTAAAGATCTTGATGAATGGAAAGGCCCTCTGTCATTAATTCTCACTATTACCTCTTTACCATTCTTAAGGTTCGTAACCTTAACGTTTGTTCCAAATGGAAGCGTTCTGTTTGCTGCAGTAAACTTTGAGTTATCAAAGATTTCTCCGCTAGCAGTTTTTCTACCGTTAAATTTATCGTGGTAGTACGATGCATAACTTGTTTTTTTCGCATCTAAGGCATTATTCGTAAAAGAATAAACACCTAAGGTTGAAATCATCATTATGATTACGAGAATGAATCTTTTCATCATGTTGAACTTTTATTGGTTTTGACGGAGCAAATGTATCAGGAATCTTTATAAAACCCTACTCCATATGTTAAAAATAGTTAATAAAACGTTAACGAAATATTAACTACCCCCGTAACCCCCTATGAATAGGGCTTTTAAAGTACACTGTTAAAAAGTGTTAAAAAAACTCTTTAAAAGTTAATATAATTAACTAATTCGTGCATAATTTAAATTTCAACACTTTAAAACAACTTAAAAATCAATTAGTTACAAATTTCACAAAGTTAAAATAAAATCAGAATTTTATTTATAAGAATTTTAAAGTCTTAAAATCTGACTTTCAGAAAAACTTTCTGTCAGAAGAAGTTTAGCTTCATAAATTAAAATTGCAGAACTGATTTTTAACACCTTTTTATTTTGTTAAAATTGATAAGCTGATCTATTATTCAACAAACATTTGATTTCAATTGTTCAAAAAATAAATTATTAATGATTTATTACCCGGAAAAAACAATGAACGGAGTCTCTTAAAAGTAAAAAACCAATGATTGCTCATTGGTTTTTTTATTATAACTAAATAAATTCTTATTTTAAGTATTCTAAAACATAGTCATATGTTCCGTTCGGATATACTACAGACATACTTGGAGATCCTGTAACAGCAGCTCCTGTAGATGTATCATATGAATATAATTCTCTAGAATATACTGTATTAGTACCCGCTTTATAAATAGTAATTCCGTACATAGCAGTAATTCCAGCAGGAGCAGGAATTGTTACTGCAGTAGTAGTACCATTTGCTGCAAAAGTTCCTTTTATACCATAAATTTGTGCGTTATTTACTTGTCTGTTTGTAACAGTTTCAGTAAGAAGAATGTTTTCTTTACCTGACCCACCTAATGGCAACCATTGTCCAGAAGCAGAAGAAAATGCTGGTGTTGGAGTAGGATTACTGAAATAGTAAAAACCTATTCCAACAGTTTGACCTCCAATACCAGAACCTGTAGCAGGAGTAGTACCAGCAACTGAATTATAAACGATCATACCATCGTATGCTGTAGGAAATTTTAATGCATTGGTTACCGGTGTAACAAATGTAAAAGTAGTTAAGTTTGTTCTTGGAACAGATAATCCTTTCCCTAAATTGTTTGATGCAGGGAAACTTGAAGCATCTAAGTAAACTGATTCTCCACCTATGGTAGCATTAATTGTATTATTTGTTTTGATCTGTGCATTAGAAAAGATACCAAAAGCTAATAATACAAGAGCAGAAATTTTTTTATTTGTGTTCATTTCACTATTATTTTAAATTATAAACTTGTGCAGTACCATGCACCACTGATGAAAGTATACTCTAATGCTGAACCTGATACAGCAGGAGAAGTAGTTGTACTAGGGTGAACACCAGTCACACTAAATCCAGCACCCCCAGTAGCATCAACAATTCTGAATTTATCTCCAGCAACAGCAGTAGCTACTGCAGGAGCTGCAACAGTTACATTGGTAGTTACCAACATTGATTCGTTTTTGTTAATAGCAGTTGATTGTGCAACGTTAGTATATGTACTGGTTGTAGCAGCACCACCACCTACAGGCTTCCATTCAGGAACTGAATTATCAAAATAATAGAACCCAGGACCAGTAATTTTAACTTTTCTAGATCCAGTACCAGTACCTCCAGTAATGTAAACAATTGCTCCATTCTGAGGTGCACCATATGTACCACTAGTATCATCCTTAGAAGATAATTCCGCTGCCGTCATACGAGGGACTAATAAGGCATCAGGTCTAGCAGGATCAGTAGTGTTAGCTACTACATCTAGCGTTGCGGCAGGCGTGGTCGTGTTAATCCCCACTCTACCTGTAGTCTGAGCCTTAGAAAAAGCCGAAAGGCCAACAAGCATAATTGCTGTTAATAAAATTTTTTTCATAAGTTTTTAAAGATTTTTAATTACATTTTTTTTCATCAATATTTCCAAAAAGGAAATGCATCCCAACTTGTGAATACTATCTTGAAACTAAATGGTCAAATAAGTATTTTAACTGAACTTTAGCTTCACTTTAAGATTAACTCATTGAAAGCATATTATTTAAAAACATTGCTTATTGCGCAAATTTAAGATATAATTTTTGAATTTATATAAATAAAAAAAGAAAATTAAAAAATCTTAATTTTGCAAAACATTAATAGATTGATTATCAATTAAATAAAAATAAGTAGCAGAGAAAATTCTATGTTAAAATTTATTAATATATTAATTTTATAAACTCTATTTTCAACTGATTAATAAGTATTTAGCTACACTAATTCTCCGTATAAGTCAAATTCTTCCGCAGAAGTAATTCTGACTTCAGCAAATTCACCTATAGAAATATAAGTATCTTCAGCAGAAACCAGCACCGTATTGTCCACATCTGGTGAGTCATACTCTGTTCTTCCGATGAAATAATTACCTTCTTTACGGTCAAAAACACATCTGAATACTTTCCCTATTTTTTCCTGATTCTTTTCCCAAGAAATCTGAGACTGCAGTTCCATAATTTCTTCTACTCTCGCCTCTTTTACTTCCTGTGGAATATCATCCTCCAGGGCATGTGCTGAAGTATTCTCTTCATGAGAATAAGTAAAGCATCCCAATCTGTCAAACTTTTGCTCTCTTACCCAGTTTTTAAGCTCCTGGAATCTTTCTTGTGTTTCCCCAGGATATCCAACGATAAGTGTTGTTCTAATCGCCATATCAGGAACTTTTTCTCTGAATTTTCCTAAAAGGGCATCTGTCTTCTCGTGAGTAGTTCCTCTTTTCATAGATTTCAACAAATCGGAATTGATATGCTGAAGAGGAATATCTATATAGTTACACACTTTAGGTTCTTCACGGATAATGTCCAGAACGTCTTCCGGGAAACCGCTTGGGAAAGCATAATGAAGACGGATCCATTCTACACCTTCTACTTTTACCAATTCTTTTAAAAGATCACCCAATGCTCTTTTTTTATAAAGATCAAGACCATAATAGGTAAGATCCTGTGCAATAAGGATTAATTCTTTTGTTCCTTTTTTTGCCAGTTTCTGGGCTTCAGAAACCAGTTTTTCGATAGGGGTTGAAATATGCCCTCCTCTCATCAATGGAATCGCACAGAAAGAACAAGGTCTGTCACAACCTTCCGAAATTTTAAGGTATGCATAGTGTTTAGGAGTAGTTGTCAGTCTTTCGCCTACCAACTCGTGTTTATAATCCGCTCCAAGATGTTTCAACAGCATCGGAAGATCTCGTGTTCCGAAATACTGGTCTACATCTGGAATTTCTTTTATCAAATCTGGCTTGTATCTTTCTGATAAACATCCTGTAACGAATACTTTTTCAACTTCTCCTCTATTTTTAGCCTCTACATAATCAAGAATAGTATTGATAGATTCTTCTTTGGCATTATCAATAAATCCGCAGGTATTGATTACCACAATGTCACCACGGTCTTCGTGAACCACTTCTTTGCCATTGGCCTTTAACTGGCTCATTAATACTTCAGAATCATATACATTCTTGGAACATCCAAGAGTGACTACATTGATTTTCTTCTTCCCTACAGATTTTGTACGCATCGTTTTGATTTTGAGTCTGCAAAGATACAAAATATTGAAGAGTTAAATATTAAAAAATGAAAACCACTTTAGGAAAGTGGTTTTCAAGGATATACTTTAAAAGTTTTTTTCTTTAAATGCAGGGGCATTCTGATCTTTATCCGAAAGTACGGCGTCTTTATCATCAATTTTCCAGTCGATACCAAGATCCGGGTCATTGAATTTTACACTGCCTTCTGATTCTTTGTTATAAAAATTATCACATTTATAAGAGAATACTGCATGTGTACTCAAAACAGAAAATCCATGTCCGAAACCTCTGGGTACATACAATTGTAGTTTATTTTCGGCAGTAAGCTCTATTCCGAACCATTTTCCGAATGTAGGAGAATCTTCCCTAAGATCTACTGCCACATCCCATACGCTGCCTTCAAGACATGATACCAGTTTTGCCTGTGAATGTTCTCCTTTCTGAAGGTGCAGTCCTCTTAATACTCCGTAAGAAGATTTGGAAATATTATCCTGTACAAAGTGCCCGTTCATTCCTGTAAGTTCTTCGAATCTTTTTTCATTGTACTTTTCAAAAAAGTAGCCTCTATCATCTTCAAATACGGTAGGCTCTATGATATAGCAATCTTTAAGCGGGGTTTCTTTAATTTTCATAGTAGTAACAAATTCTATTTCAATATGGTTGTTAATGTTTTAAACAAAATTTTGATATCGTTTTTGAAAGACATATTTTCAAAATAATCAAGATTCATTTTTACCTTGTTTGGGAACAATACTTCATCATTATATGCTAAAGGATCCTTTTGGTTTTTCAGAAGATTTTCTTCATCTCTGTATTTTATACTTGCTTCACAGGTTAAACCGGGTTTTAGTTCCAGCACTTTTCTGTCATCTCCTATAAGTTTATCATAATATCCTTCGATATCAGGCCTGGGGCCTACAAAACTCATATCACCTTTCAAAATATTAAACAATTGAGGAAGTTCATCAAACTTAAATTTCCTTAGAGTTTGACCTGTTCCGGAGCATGTCCTCTTATGTTCATGAATTGTTTTAAATTTAAAAATGGTAAATGGTTTTCCGTACTGCCCTATCCGGGTCTGAAAAAAAATTCCATTAGAAAAGGTATCCAGACTTGCAATCACAAACAAAATGGTCAGTATTGGCATAAGCAGCAATATAAATAGTACTGCTAAGATAAAATCAAAAATTATTTTCCAATATTTATACTGATTCATTCAATTTAATGATATTAAACTTCAAAGTAAGCATGGATTACTCTTGTTATTCTTTCTCTGTCATCATCTGACAAATTAGAGCCAGATGGAAGACATAATCCGTTATCAAAAAGTTTTTCAGAGATATTTCCTCCATAGTAAGGAGCAGATTCAAAAACCGGCTGTAGATGCATTGGCTTCCATAGGGGTCTTGATTCTATATTATCTTCCAAAAGTGCAAGTCTTAAGTCTTCTCTGTTTTTCCCGGTAATTTCCGGATCAACAATAATTGCAGACAACCAGTGATTTGAATAAAAATCATTTCCAGGTTCTGAGAATACTGTTACTCCACCAATATTTTTGAAGATATCAACATAAAAATCATGCATTGCTCTACGGGCAGTAACTCTGTCTTTAAGAACTTCCATCTGTCCTCTTCCTATTCCTGCTACAATATTACTCATTCTGTAGTTGAAACCAATATGTGAGTGCTGGTAGTGAGGAGCATTATCACGTGCCTGAGTTGATAGGAAAACAATTTTATCTTTATCTTCCTGAGTATGATTTACTAATGCACCACCACCTGAAGTAGTGATAATTTTATTTCCATTAAAGCTTAAAACTCCAAAACGACCGAATGTTCCGCACGCCTGTCCTTTATAAGTAGATCCCAAAGCTTCTGCGGCATCTTCAATTAAATCTATTCCAAATTCTTTTGCAACAGAAGTAATCTCATCCATTTTTGCCGGCATTCCGTATAAGTGAACGACAATGATAGCCTTTGGTTTTTTACCTTTTTGAATTCTGTCTTCGATAGCTTCTCTTAATGCTTTCGGACACATGTTCCATGTATCTTTTTCACTGTCAACAAAAACAGGGTTTGCGCCACAATAGGCTATTGGGTTTGCTGATGCTGAAAATGTCATGGACTGACAAATTACTTCATCTCCATGCTGAACGCCAGATTCAATTAAAGCAAGGTGGATTGCTGCTGTTCCAGCCGATAAAGCAGCAACTTTTACGTCTTTATTCAGAAATTTTTCTAAGTCTTCTTCAAAACCATTTACATTGGGGCCTAATGGAGCTATCCAGTTTTCTTCGAAAGCTTCATTAATATATTTTTGTTCGTTACCTCCCATATGTGGAGAGGATAACCAGATTTTTTGTGCCATTTGTTTATTTTTAATAAAGTTAAAAACTTCTATTTAGTTTATATAATTAATTATATCCTTAATATTTTCTACAATAAACTGAGGTTTGTGCTCTTCAGACCAATTGAAATCCTGTTTATGAATATTTCTTCCTGTATCTTTAAGAGCTATTGTTATCCACCCTAAATTGTTAGGTGCGATAAAATCTTTTTTTGTATTATCTCCAATGTAAAAATACTCTATATTTTCTTCCTCCATAAATACTTTGTAATTCTCAGGGTTTGGTTTTGTACTTCCAAACTCTTCAGAAATAATAACCTTTTCAAAGATATCTTCGATATCCAGGGCTTTTAATTTATTTCTTTGAGTAATAGATCTTCCATCTGATATCAACCCCATTTTGTAGGACTTTTCCTGTATATAATCTAAAGTATACTTTACATCTTCTGCAATTTTAATTGTAGGAAAATGATTTCGGTAGATATGCAACAGATCTATTTTAGCATGGGAATACTTCTCTTCCAATAATTCAAAAACATCTTTGCTTTCATGATACCAACTCATCATATCATGATATAACTTCTCCTGATTATTTTCATCCAGCAGTCCGGCAATCTCATGGTATGCAGATTCCAGATACTCAATTTCATACATCAGTGTATCATCAAGATCAAAGATAATATATTTAGTTTTCATAATTACGTACTAAAACCTCATCGTCATAACGAAGCATTAATAAATTATTTTCCCATCCATCAAAATAAGAAATGGTGTCCCCCGATAAATACTCTTTCAATATCCATTCAGGATAGTTGGCTCCAGCAAGATAGCTTAAAGGATATCCACCTCCAAATCTTGGGTTTATTTCAATACCCACAATTCTTTTACTAGTCGGGTGAAAAAAGAACTGCATTGTAAGACATCCTATAGCTCCATCTATATATGAAAGATTGTTTTTTACATAGTTCTCTATTTCATTTTTGTGTGTAACCCCTTTATTCACCTCTCCTGCTCTTACCATAATACGCTTTCTGGGAACCACACATTTAAGATGATTTGTTTTATCATAGTAGGTATCCACAGTATATTCATCATAAATAGCATGATCAATATATTCCATAAACATCAATTTAGGATTTTGGAAGTGATACTCATTAAGCTCTGAAGCTTCCCTGATCAGAAAAGTGTCTTTACTTAAAGAACCATCATATGGTTTTATGAATAATGGGAATGTAGGATTTTCTTTGCTGACTTCCTGAGGAATGTCAATATTCTTCTCTTTGAAAAACTCATTAATGATACGTTTATCCCTACACTTTTCAACAAAACCTTCTGATGAAATAATTGGAGTTATTCCATTTTGTAAAAACAAGTCTTTATTTTTTGCCAAAGTTAAAAGCTCTGTATCAATTGTTGGGATAATAATTTTAATTTCCCAATCTTTACAAATCTCCAAAAGGTTCGAAATATAATTAGATTCCGTTACTCTGTTTATTTGCCTATAACCATCTGAAACATGACAGGCTGGAGCCAAAACGGGATTAAGATCTACAGTAAAAACTTTACCGTTCTCATCAATCTTTTTAATTTCCTTTTGAAATGCCCGAACCAGGGAAACCCTTTGTCCTGCTGAAGTGATAAGTATATTATTCATTTTCATTATTGGTAAAAAATTCCATTGTTGCTTCTCCTTGCTGATTAATTCCCTCTCTTATGAATACCTTTTTTATGGTCATAAAAATAATTTTAAGATCTAATAAAAAAGAAATATGATCTACATACCAAACATCAAAATCAAATTTTTGTTTCCATGAGATTGCATTTCTTCCATTCACTTGTGCCCATCCTGTGATTCCGGGTTTTACTTCATGTCTTCTTTTCTGATGAGTATTATATATTGTGAGATATTGTACTAAAAGGGGTCTTGGTCCTATTAAAGACATATCTCCTTTTACCACGTTTATCAACTGTGGGATCTCATCTAAAGAAGTTTTGCGAACGAAAATTCCAATTTTAGTAAGCCTTTCTCCATCTGGTAAAAGTTTCCCTTCTGCATCTTTTTTATCATTCATTGTTTTGAACTTAATAATGCTAAAGATTTTACCATTTTTACCTGGTCTTCTTTGAAAGAAAAAAGGTTTACCCTGATTGGCAATGGCTAATCCTATCATTACTAACAGAAATATGGGGCTCAATAAAAATAAACCAATTAATGATAAAAAAAGATCAATGATTCTTTTAAAAAAATTTCTATACATCTTTTTCACTTTTAAAATTTATCATTGTAAAGAAAAGAAACATCAGGAACTTCTTATTATCACGCATTAATTGAAAATTATACTTCAATAGAACTTTCACCCTTGAAAAATATGATTTTGTAAATGAATCTAATATTTTATATTCTTCAGAATTGGGACTTAGTAATTTCTTATAGTTTCTAGCATGATTATAGTACCACCCATCAAAGAAAAGTTTTGTCCTTTCTTTAACCATTTTAAGGGAAATTTTATTCATATGACCATGAACATTCTGCTCATGTATACGATAGTTAATATATGAATTACTATCTATAAAGACTTTTTCGTTCATGTTTCGAACTAAAAAATAGATGAGCCAATCATGCGAAAATGATGGCCAATCACTATTATCCAAATCACGGATAATTTTCTGTATCTTAAATACCATTTCTCTTTCCAAAACATAGGTACAGCCTGCACTTCCTCCTTCAAATAGATAATCGAATTTTTTTTGTTCAAAATCTTTCTTTAGCAATTGTGTGATTTGTGTATTGTTGTCCCAGATAGTCATATTGGAGGCGTATAATTTGGCGCCTGTTTTCTCAAGAGATTCGATAGCCTTTTCAAGCTTGTGAGAGTCCCAAATATCATCCTGATCAGCAAAGGAAACATAATCAAAATCATCAGATTCCCTTAGTAAGCCAAGCTGTTGTAAGAAATTATTAGCAGCAGATCCTGTACCTACACTATTCACATTAATATTTGTAATTTGACCGGAGAATCTGGATTTTATGACATTCACAGTATTATCTTTACTATTGTCATCACTTACATAAAGTTTTACCTCTACATTCTTCTGAGAAAAAATAGACTCTATTTGTTCCTCTACAAATTTTTCTCCATTATAAGTTGCCATTAATACAATAACTTTTTTCATCTTAGGAACGCTTTAATCTTTTTATAAAAGGGGGTGATTGGATTGATATGTATACACAAAATAGCCGAACAATAAAAATACCATATTGTTCATTATTTTATCTATACTCGTTAATTTTTCTGTAGGGCTAGTTATTAAATAGGAGATCGCATAAATCGAAAATCTAAAAAACATTACAGGATTTATAGCAAATAAGACTACACAAACAAGATATAATAATATAAATACATTTGTATAGACAATTTTTCTGTTTTTAAAATAGGTGAAAAAGACAACCAGATTAAAAGCTATAAAAAATACGATATGAGCAATGGATGCTTTACGTTGTAATGTAGCATAAGCATCTAATTTAAAAAGCAGAGCAGAAAAAATAGATATTCTTGAAAAAACAAAAAGTAAAGAAACCGATATTATGGAATAAATCAAAAATTTGAGGGTAGGTTTCTTATTTTGGAAGAATGAAATGCCTATTGCAATAATACTACTGATATGGGCAAAAAATGCCCAATATCCCCAATGCCATCTTTTATCTCTTTGTAAAAAATAAAATAATACTGTAACCAGAATATAAGCGGGGGTATTTCTAAGAACTGTAAATGAAAATAAGAAATAATAAATTATATAGAATACCACTTTTTTCCATAATGCTACATCCTTTAGCTGTGCAAGCCAGATGAAAAAAACAGCGCTAATCGAAAAGTTAAAGTAATAAATATAATTAAAGAGTTCTTTCTTATCAAAGGTGAAAAGTCCAGCCACACTCTTTAAGTAATAGAAATACGGTTCTCTAAATAATTGCAGGTACCATGCAACACTATCATCAAGTTCTCCATAACCGTAATAATAAGCATCATAATCTGCATTTGCAGACATAGGGGTCGTGTCCCGGATTATAATACATACTATAAGATGAAGAATAGTCATTGCAACAAACAATGGCTTATGCTTTAATAATTTAATAGAAAAGATATATAAAAATAATTGTAATACTATAAAAAAATACATCTATTACTGTAATAAAGAGTTATAATAATTTGTATATCTATTTGCATTATTTTTGTAATCAAACAACTCTGAAGCTAATTTTGATCTTTCAAGATCTTTTCCATCATTGACAAATTTACGAATAATATTCTCGTCAATTTGTTCGTAGGTATCCGGATTATAGGTAATACCCAAATCGAATTTGTTAATTATATATGAAATTCCTCCACATTTTTCGTTTACAATCATTGGAAGGCCTGCTGCTAGATATTCCGCAGATTTCACAGCCAGAACCATATCACTCAGTGTAAGTTCAAACTTATCCTTTGCATTAAAATATGACATTATCCCAAAGTTAAATTTTTTCATTTTATCTTTCAGTTCTTCTACTGTACGTGTTGAAGATAAATAAATTTCACTTTCCGGAATTTCCTTGAATGCTTCCTTTATTTCATTATGGTTGGAAGTGGTAATGATATGAATCTTAGGATTCTTTACCGTAAGCCTCAATTTTTGATATAGTTTAAGCAATTCGGATGTTCTGTGCCATGTTCCTTCACTTAAAGCACCAACATAACCAAACACAACTTCATCTTTGTTATTTTCTCTTTCAGTAAATAATTTTTCAGTATTTGCACTTAAATAAACACATTCCACCTTTTTTGCATGAAGAGCTTCAAAATAAGTTTTCATAGTATCGGATACTGCAATTGTAAGATCACAATCTTTCAAAAGCTTTCTCTCTATATTTTTAAAGAAAAGATAGTTTTTATCTTCACTGGAAAATTTATTTTTCAAAGCATATTCCTCAGGAAAAAGACCTCTTGCATCAAAAATTATTTTATAGTTCAGTCCATATTTATTTTTAATGGTTAATGCTATCCAGGCAGCATAGTAAGATCTGCAATGCACAATGTCTGGATTTATTTTTAAAAATTTATTTTTAAGAATATTTTGGGCACCAAACATTAAGAATTTGAAAAAGTGCCTGGACCCGTAAACAATGTTCTGAGTAAAGAATATAGGAACCCAAACAAATTTTATATCCCCTAATTTTGCTTTTACTTTGTCCAATTCTTCCCCATATTTTTGCTTTTCTCTTACGAGACCACTATGTATAATTGGCACTCCTGAAATGAAATAAAATTCACTCTCAGGGGTCTGTTTTTTTGTTTCAATAAACTGACCTAAAACCTGTGATCCAAAAACGCCATATGATCTAGGGGTTTCTCCCCAACTTAGATAGCAAACCTTCATAATAAATATTAAAACTTTTCTTAATTTTCAATTTCTGAAAATAGTCTATAATTATATAATTATAGACCAATTTCTCTAACCAAATAGTTCTTTAATGATAGCCCATCAATAGTTTTATTATTAGGCGGTTCATATCCTATTTTATCTTTTCTCCAGACAATATCTTTAGGAACAATATCATTCATTGCCTCTCTAAGTATATATTTAGAGAAACCATTATTTACCTTACAAATGGATGGTAGAGTAAATACAAATTCTACCAGTTCGTGAGATAAGAATGGTAATCTTACTTCTAAAGAGTGTGCCATAGAGTTTCTATCAGCATATCTCAACAATTCCTGCAAACCACCTCTGAAAGTAGCATGATAAAGCATTTCATTCAATGATGAAGCACTATATTTCCTTTCAAATTGTTCATTTTTATATTTAGAATAAAGATCTTTTTTAGCATCTTTCTTAGTGAAATTATCTATTCCTGATTTTATTCCCAATAATTTGTCTATCTGAGCATCAGAAAGCTTTTCTTTCAGGAAGTTGTTTCTAAGTCTTCTTGAGATACTATTAATCTGATTGGAAGCATGTACTTGCTTATAAGTCTCTAATTGCTCTTTATATGCTTTCTTATCTTTATTCTTTAATTCAATGAAGAAAGAATCTATTAATCCGTGATAACCACAAAGGTATTCATCAGCACCCTGCCCATCTAATAAAACAATAACATTGTTGTCTCTGGCCAGTTTCATTACTTCATACTGAGCGGCAATACTTAGTGTTCCGAAGGGTTCTTCCTGATGATGAATAATCTCCTGAACATTTGCAAGCATACTTTCTGTAGTTGGGAAACAGCTTATTCCTTTTGCGTTGACACTGTTTAATACTTTATCTATGTAAACAGATTCATCTTTGATAAAGTTGGGGAAACGAGCGGAGAAGGTTTTTTGCTCCACATTGTCAACCTTCATATGATTAATCATACATACTGTTGAAGAACTGTCAAGACCACCAGATAAACTTGTTCCTACTGCAACATCAGAACGCAATCTCCTGCTAATTGAGGTTTCAAATAATCTGAAAAAGGTATCTTTAGCTTCAGTAAAATCAATTTTTTCTAATTGATTTTTATAATCAATATCCCAGTATTTTTGTTTTTTCAGGATTTTACCATTAGGATCTACAATGATATAGTGACTTGGCTCAAGTAAAAAGATATCCTTATAAAATGTTTCAGATAAGTCGTTCGAATTATTAATATAACCAAAATGCCAATAATTGAAAAGCATTCTATTATTTGTTTCTTTTGGAACACCTGCACTCCAAAGTGCTTTCATTTCTGATCCAAAATAAAAACTATTATTACTTTGATGATAGAAAAATGGTTTTTCACCAAATCTGTCTCTTGCACAGAATAAAGTCTGCTCTTGTTTATCCCAAAGAGCAAAAGCAAACATACCATCAAAGTCTTCAAGACATTTTTCTCTTTTATAATCAAAATTAGCCATTAATACTTCCGTATCAGAATCCGAAACAAAAGTATATCCTTTTGTCTTCAGAAACTCTCTGACTTCAATGTAATTATATATTTCACCATTGAAAACAATGCTGTATCTGTCTAAATAATGCATTGGCTGGCTTCCTGCATCAGATAAATCTATAATGGATAATCTTCTGTGTCCTAGGCCTACCACATTATTATCATTTATCCATTGTCCTTCACCATCAGGTCCACGATGCTCAATAGCATCTGTCATTTTTTTTAATTGCTGGTAAGTTAAAATTTCTCTATTTTGACTTATAATTCCTGCTATTCCACACATTTGATTTTTATTTTAATCATTTATATACTTTTATCAAAGAATTACAATTCTCTGATAATCTTAGCGGGCATTCCGCCAATTACAACATTACTGGGAAAAGATTTTGTGACTACGCTATTGGCACCTACGGTAACATTATCTCCCAGCTCTACGCCAGCAGTTATAACTGCTCCGTGACCTATCCAGCAATTCTTCCCAATTTTAATTGATTTTTTATTATAAATATCTCTGTCTAAAAAATCATGATTTGCTGTATGGATACCTACTCCATATGACCAGATAGTTCCTTCCCCAATTTCCAATGTTGTGTCATCAAAAACTGAAAAATAACAACCACCTGAAGCAGCAAAAGAACCTAAGATTTTTTTATCTTCTTTTGGAAATATAATATTTCTTGATCCTGAAATTCTAGAAGTATAATGAACAGAGAATTTTGCAAAATAATTAATAAAAAATATTCTCTGATAAATGAAGTTTACAATTAAAAAATTAATCGGTACCGCTTCATATTTTTTAACCTTTAATAAAGAGTTGATCCTACTTAGTATACTCATTTTATTGTTTTACGAAATATAATACAAAAATTGCTATCAATAATCCTATCAGCCACTTATCTTTAAAAAGGTAAATATACCTTTTTAAATTTCCTTCTAAATATAAACTGCTCACAACCAAAAATACTACAGAGCAAAATAGGGCTCTAACAATTCCAATAATTTCCCATTTTTGATAGAAAAAATAAATAAGCACTACATTTATAATAACAGATATTAAAGAAATAACAGCAATATAATTTGTTTTTCCTTTAATAGATAAAATGCTTCCATAAGTTGCATTTCTCCAGATAAGAATTAAACAGTATCCTTCAAAGATAGGAACAGCTTCTGTATATTTATTACCAAATAGTCCTAAGATGATTTGTTTAGAAAACAAAATACAAAGGAAAACCATTGGAAAGATCAGATATGAAGCCCTTTTAATATCTTTTAGCCACATATCTGTTGCTAAAGTCATTTCATTATTTTCAACATGTTTCACAATTTTTGGATAACTAACACTTACAATAGATTTAGTAATTAATCCCGCAAAAGGTATTTCCAAAGCACCTATTGAATAAATTGCAAAAGCATCAATACCGCCCAATTTATTTATAATTATTTTATCTATATGTAGCGTAAAAACACCAAGATATGTAGCTATAAATAAAGGAAATCCATATTTAAAAATAATAGAAATATTATTTTTATTAAGATTGAGCTTAGGATATATCTTTAGAATAAAAACATATACTATAAGCTGTAATCCTAATGCCAATAAAAATGGCAAAAAAATACTATATTGAAAATCAAACCAATGAATTGATAAAAATGTAAAGAGGCTTACGGCTAAGGTAATGCAAAATACTGCCATAGAAATCAGGATGACATTAATCTTACCTATTGATAGGCAAACCTGTAAATAGAGAGCATTTGCAGAAAGTAAGAAATATAAAAGCGGGATTAAAAAACCAGCTTTTACTATAACATCAATTCCTAATAGTGAACCTATTGTGGAGGAAACCGAACTTGAACTTAAAAGTATAAACAATATTATACTTATAATGATAAAAACTAATGTTGTAGTCCCCAGGAACTCTTCTATTTTATCATGATGCTTTGCAATATTATACCTAAAACCTTCTATAAATCCAAAAGATAATAATACTGCAGTAAACTGAACAAGTAGAATAAGCTGCTTCCAACCGCCTACCTGTTCTAAAGTATAATTTCTTGCAACTATTACATCCGCTAAAAAAATAGTAGATAAAAAAAGCATATTGGCAATTGAGTATAAAATTGCAGGCTTTTTTATCAAATTAATTATTTTTTCAACCATTTTAGTTAATCATTATTTTTCCTATCAAGGAATACTACAAGTTCTTTTATAAATCCTTTAATTTATAAATCTTTTCGATAATATCTACCACCTTCAGACCTTCCAGTGCATTGGTCGTTATGGTATTTCTTCCCATTAATACATCTACAACATTCTCGATAATATAATGGTGATTAGCTGCAGAACCTTTATAAGCTCCATAGTCATTACCCGGGTTTGTAGGTGGCAATTCCGGCATTACGTAGTCTTTTACGTTGCACACTTCCACTTTATCCATGTATTGTCCACCGATTTTTACAGCACCATTTTCAGCGATGATAGTCATTGAGCTTTCAAGGTTCTGATTCCAAACAGATGTAGAATAATTAAGAGATCCCATTCCTCCATTTACAAAGTCAAAGCTTACAAAACCTGAATCTTCAAAGTCTGTAAGATCTTTATGGTTAAAGTCCGCAAACTTAGCTTGAATATTAGTTATATCACCGAATAGCCAGTACATAATATCTATAAAGTGAGAAAACTGAGTAAATAAAGTTCCACCATCCAGATCCTTTTTTCCATGCCAGGATTCCGGCTTATAATATCTGTCGTCACGATTCCAGTAACAGTTAAGCTGAACCATGAATATTTTCCCTAGTTTTCCGCTTTCTACCATTTCTTTGACCCATGCAGAAGGTGGAGAATAACGATTTTGCATTACAGCGAAAACTTGTTTGTGCTTATGTAAAGCCTGAAAAATAAGTTTTTCAGCATCTTGTTTATTAAGAGCCATTGGCTTTTCAACTACAACATGTTTTCCTGCTGATATTGCTTTATAAGCTTGTTCAAAGTGAAAACCGTTTGGTGAAGCAATATTAATCACATCTACTTCAATTCCTGACTTAAGGAATGCATCTAGTGATGTAAAAAAGGGTACATCATAACTGTCAATTCCTAAAACGGATTTATCTTTTACATCCACTAAAGCTACCAATTCACATTCGGCATTTCTTGACACCATTTCAGCATGTCTTTTTCCGATATGTCCACAGCCTACAACGGCAAATTTTATTTTTTCAGACATTCTATATTAAATTTTTGAAACTTGATTATTATCTAATTTATATCTTTCTTTGCTTTCGTCACATACAGCAATTCCTTCTGCATCAAAATTAAGACGATGCCCAAATTCACTCATCCATCCCATTTGTCTAGCAGGGTTTCCTACAACTAATGCATAATCCGGAACTTCCTTTGTGACTACAGCTCCAGCCCCAATGAAAGCATACTTTCCAATATTGTGGCCACAAACTATTGTTGCATTAGCTCCAATTGAAGCTCCTGTCCCAACATGTGTCTTAAGATATTCACTTTTTCTGTTCACAGCACTTCTTGGATTAATAACATTGGTAAAAACCATTGAAGGCCCTAGAAAAACATCATCATCACAAGTTACTCCTTCATATATAGAAACATTGTTCTGAACTTTTACATTTTTCCCTAAAATAACTCCGGGAGAAACCACTACATTCTGTCCTATATTGCATTTTTCTCCAAGAGTACAATTTGGCATAATGTGAGAAAAGTGCCAAATTTTTGTTCCGGCGCCGATATTACAACCTTCATCGATAACTGCCGTTTCGTGTGCAAAAAAATCCGACATATTTTTTCTTTTATTGTTAATTACTTGTTTTTATTAAAAAAATTTTTGATTTCTGAGATAATAAAATCGGAAGCTTCCTGATTGAATTCTGTATGAACAGGAAGTGAGATTACTTCTGAACAAAGGAGTTCTGTAACAGGTAATGAAAAGTTGGATTCCACATATTGTTCAAAAGCTTCCTGCTTATATAACGGAAGAGGATAATAAATCATACTTGGAATATTTTTTTCACCAAGATATTGCTGTAATTCATCTCTTTTTCCATTTTTTACTCTTAAAGTATACTGATGGAAAACATGGGTAGAATTTTTTGCTCTTTGCGGAATTTGAATTTCAGCAACAGACTGTAGATTTTCATCATAATAGTCTGCCATCTTATTTCTGGCTGCAGAATATTCATCAAGATGCTGTAATTTAACTTTTAAAACAGCTGCCTGAATGGTATCTAATCTGGAATTACATCCTAAAACTTTATGATAATATTTTTTTTGTTGACCGTGGTTGGCAATCATTCTTATTTTCATTGCCAGATCATCATCATTTGTCATTAAAGCACCTCCATCTCCATAGCATCCAAGATTTTTTGAAGGGAAAAAGGAAGTACATCCTATATGACCGATGGTTCCTGTCTTTTTTACAACTCCATTTGTAAAAGTAAAATCTGAACCGATTGCCTGAGCATTATCTTCAATAACAAAGAGATTATGCTTCTCAGCGAATTCAATAATTCTTTCCATATCAGCTCCTTGTCCATATAAATGTACCGGAACGATGGCTTTAGTATTTGGAGTGAGGTATTTTTCAAGTCCTTCCAATTCAATATTGAAAGTATTTTCATCTACATCTACCATGATTGGCTTTAAACCTAAAAGGCCTATCACTTCTGCAGTTGCAACATAAGTAAAAGCTGGACAAATTACTTCGTCCCCTGGTTTTAAATCCAGTGCCATCATAGCAATCTGCAACGCATCTGTTCCATTTGCACATGGAATGACATGCTTTACATCCAGGTAATTTTCAAAATCCTTTTGAAAATCTTTTACTGCAGGTCCATTGATAAATGCAGTGTTATCAAGACAATCCTGAATTCCGGCATTTACTTCATGCTTTATTTTTTCGTATTGACCTTTAAGATCAACCATTTGAATTTTCATATGAAATTTATATTTTAGTCTTCGATGTTAGTTTTCAATTAACTCGCTAATCTTATTTCCAATAGAGAGACAAGATGTGGCTGCTGGTGACGGAGCATTTCTCACATGAATAATATTTCCATTTTTCACGATATCAAAATCATCGATTAAACCTCCGTTTCTATCACAAGCCTGCGCTCTAACTCCTGCTCCTCCCGGAACAAGATCAGATTCCTGTATTTCAGGTAAAAGTTTCTGAAGAGCTTTGGTAAATGCAGCTTTTGATAATGAGCGATGTACTTCACCTAATCCCGTTTTACCGTATTTGGCAACAATTTTTCTGAAACCGGGCCACATAAGAGTCTGCATGGTTTCCTCTAAATTGAAATCAAAAAACTTATATCCTTCTTTTTTGAAAGCTAAAACAGCATTAGGCCCCGCTTCGATATTTCCGTCAATCATTCTTGTAAAATGAACTCCTAAGAATGGAAAATTAGGATCTGGAACAGGATAAATAAGATGTTTTACCAAATGTTTCTTTTCATCCTTTATTTTATAATATTCACCACGGAAAGGAATGATAATCACATCATTCTTTTCGTTGGTCATCTTTGTAATTTTATCAGAATATAAACCTGCACAAGAAATTAATTTTTTTGCTTTGAATTCAGAAGCGGAAGTTTTCACAATAATTTCAGCATTATTATTAATAATGTTTATTACTTCAGTATTAAATTTAACTTCTCCTCCGAGTTCTTCAAAGAGTTCTTTAATCTTTTTAGCAACTCCCGGATAATCTATAATACCTGTCTGTGGAACTTTAATGGCTCTTACACCTTCACAATGAGGTTCTATTTCACGAAATTCTTCTCTTGAAAGATATTTCAAATCCTGAAGTCCGTTTTCTATTCCTCTTTTATAAATATTATCTAGAAGGGGTAATTCTTCTTGTGAAGTAGCTACAATAATTTTTCCGCATAGATCATATCGGATACCATATTCTTTAGCAAAATTGATGACAGAATTATAACCTTCTATACAGTTTTTTGCTTTTAAACTTCCTGGTTTGTAGTATATTCCGCTATGAATCACTCCACTATTATGTCCAGACTGATGTAATGACACATCATTTTCTTTTTCTAAAATCAGGATCTTAGAGTCTGGATTTTTAAGTTTTAACTGGTATGCTGTTGCCAGTCCTACCAGTCCGGCTCCAACAATTATGATATCATAGTTCATTGTAAATCTTTATAATCTTGCATCTACTAGGTCCCTGTCTAAACAAGCTTTAGTATCAAAAACAACTGAATTTTCTTTTTTCAAAGTATTTAAATCCATTTCAAGGAATTCATTGTGAGAAACAGCTATAATTAAAGAATCGTATTTTTTCCCTTCCACAAGAGCATCTAAAATATCAATTCCATATTCGTGTTTTACTTCCTCTTTGCTTGCCCAAGGGTCATAAATATCTACATGTACTCCATAGTCTGAAAGTTCAGTATAGATATCCACTACTTTTGTATTTCTTACATCCGGACAGTTTTCCTTAAATGTAACACCTAAAATCAATGCCTGAGAATCTTTAATAATTCCACCTTTTGCAATCATTAATTTCACCACTTTAGCAGCTATAAATTTTGCAATCGAATCATTTACACGACGTCCCGACAAAATTACATCTGGATGATAACCTAATTGTTCTGCTTTATGAGCTAAATAATAAGGATCTACAGAGATACAATGTCCTCCAACTAAACCTGGTTTATATTTTAAGAAATTATATTTTGTTCCGGCTGCTTCTAAAACATCATTGGTATCGATTCCTATTCTGTCAAAAATCAATGCTAGTTCGTTTACAAAAGAAATATTCACGTCACGCTGTGCATTTTCAATAGCTTTGGATGCCTCTGCCACTTTAAGACTGGAAGCTTTGTGTGTTCCAGCTGTAATAATTTTTTTGTATAAAAGATCTACTTCTTCAGCAATCTCTTCCGTAGAGCCAGATGTTACTTTCTTTACACTTGTAAGCGTATTCACTTTATCTCCCGGATTAATTCTTTCTGGAGAATATCCTACAAAGAAATCATGATTATATTTTAGTTCTGAATATTTTTCTAAAACAGGTACACATTCTTCTTCCGTACAACCAGGAAAAACAGTTGATTCATAGATTATAATATCTCCTTTTTTAATAATTCCCCCTAACATTTTTGAAGCAGAAATTAAAGGGTTAAGATCCGGAGCATTATATTTGTCTATTGGTGTAGGTACTGTTACAATATATACATTAGCCTCAGCAATATCAGATAACTGGCTTGTAGCTTTATATCCTGTTTCTCCGTTAGATTCGTTGTATTTTTTCAATCCATCATTAAGCTTTTCTATATCAGCTTCAAGCGTAATATCTTGTCCATCATTAAGCTGATCTACACGCTGTGCATTGATATCAAATCCTAATACAGGATAATGTGCCGCAAATTCCAGAGATAAAGGAAGTCCTACATAGCCTTGTCCAATAACTGCTATTTTATATGTTTTCATCATTAACTAAGTTTATTTTTTATTTTTTGAAACCATGATTTTTCAACATGATTATTATATCCATAACCGTATTTATTGCTGTATCCTAAGTTTTCTCTATTAACGTCATTAAGAACAAAACCAACATTTCTGATCTTTTTCTGATCAATATTAATATTTGCGAATTCTATTAATGACTTTTCAGTATATCTGGATCTTGATACGTAAATTGTTACATCTGCAAGATCAGCTATAAGGAATGTATCTGTTACAAGAAGCAGAGGTGCTGTATCCAGAATAATATAATCGTATTTTCCTTTTAATTCATCCAAAAGAATCTCATAACGGCCATTAGATAATAATTCTGTTGGGTTAGGAGGAATCATTCCCGAATAGATCACATCCAGATGAGGGTTAAAAGATGATACGTGAATAATATCTTCAAGTTTAGTATTATCAGAATAAAGGAATTCGGTAAGTCCGGTAAGGCCTTTTCTTGCTGGGTTATATCTTTGTAATTGAGGGTTTCTAATATCAGAACCTATAATGATTGCTTTCTTTTTAGGATTAGCAAGTGTCAAGGCCAGATTAACAGAAGTGAAAGTTTTTCCTTCTCCTTTTACTGTGGATGTAACGAATACTATTTTACCTTTTTTGTCTTTAGGAAGCATAAAATTCATATTTGTGATAAGAATTCTGAATGCTTCTGCCATTGGAGTAATATCGTTTACTTTCACAATTTCAGAGTCTCCTTTTTCAAGACTTGGTAGTTCAGCAATTACAGGAGCATGAATAAGCTTCTCTAAATCATGTTTAGTTTTAATTTTATTATTAAATAGATCTTTTAGATATATAATAACAACCGGAACCAATACTCCAACAATAAATGCTGCTAAAAGAATTAATGCTTTTTTAGGAGCTACAGGAGTTTGTGATGAATATGCCGTATCTATTACTTTAGCTTTCGGAGCAGTAATAGACTGTGCTATAGCTGTTTCTTCTCTTTTCTGCAGCAACAACAAATATAAATTTTCTTTTATCTGTTGTTGTCTCTCAATACCTCTAAACATTTTTTCAATGGATGGAAGTTTAGAAATTTTTTCAGAAACTTTGTTTTGTTCTCCCAAATATTCTCCTCTTGCAAGTTCCAGCCCTGTTTGATTTCTTTGCAAACTCTGAACAATTGAAGTACGCAAGGAATTAATCTGTTTTGTGATATCAACAACTGCAGGGTTTTCTGGTGTAGCTGATTCCAGCAATCTGTTTCTTTGCAGTATTAATTGATTATAATTGATAATTCCAGCTACAGCTTCAGAGTTATTCAGACCTACATTAGATGGAAGTACCTGATACAGGCCTTGTTTAGAAACAAAATTCATCAGGGAATTTGTTAGTTCCAACTGAGCATTTACATCTAATTGTTTAGCTCTTGCTGCTGCAGAACTCTCCAAATTAATCTTTGCTTCTGTATCAAGATCTGTTAAGTTATTTCTTGACTTAAAGCTTTCTTTTTCATTTTCTACCTGCCCTAATTCTACAGAAAGTTTCTTGACTCTATCTTCAATAAAATCCAAAGTCTTTTTTGATTCCTGATTTTTGTCTGTAATAGCATCATTATTATACATTACAACTAATGTATTCAGAATATCTGCTGCTTTATTTCTTTCAGGATAGTTTACCTCCAGCCCTACAACCGTAGTTTCTTTATTGACTACTGCTATACCTACTTGTTTTTGTAAATTGTTAACTTTTGATTCTATAGGAGAAATGACAATTTCTAAATCCTGTGCATTAATTCCTTTTATGATGTTTTGATCAAACTGATCATTTTTAACAATTATAATATTTGCGTAAGGTAAGCTGATAGTTTTTCCGTAAGTAGAGACAATTGTTTTTTCTAATTCATCAGAAGAAATCTTAATCTCATTTCCATTAATAGAAAGATCCAAAGGCTTGGTAGGAAATTTACCAAGAGGTTTTTCGTTGATTACTTTTACAACTATAGGAGATGAATTTTTGTACAATTCTGTTTTGGTAACTTTCCCTTTAGTATAGATGTCAACCTGAAGATTTTTAGTGATCACCACATTTCTCATTAGCCTTTTAGACTTGAGAATTTCAATTTCATTTTCAATACTGTTGGTTTTCATACCTCCAAAACCGGACAAATCCTGTAAAACTCCAGTATCATTGTTTGCACTAGGGGCATTTTTGGAGTCTTTAATTAAAATTGTGGTTTTTATATTGTATACAGGTGTTATAAATTTTAAAGCAGTATAAGCTATTAATACAAATAAAAAGGCTGAAATTAAAAACCATGGCCATCTTTTGAAATATGGTTTTAAAATCTCATTGATATTATATTGATTTTCTGTTGGAGAAAATTGAGAAGAATCCTGATTGTTCATTAATTTATTTCTTGAATAGACTTATTACTACCGCGATAGCTGTAACACCAATTGAAATTGCCGTCAAATAAATACCTGTATTTGGATTTTGCTTTGCTGCAATATTTTTTGATTTATTAGATGATACGACAATTGCGTCACCTTGTTTCAAATTATAATAAGGAGAATTGATCAGATTAGCATCTTGTAAATTGATCTTCCCATGAGTAATCTGTCCGTTTTCTGACCTTATAATTAATATATCATCTCTTTTGCCATACATCGTCAAATCACCTGCCAGTCCAAGAGCATTTAAAATTGTTGCCTGTCCGTTGGAAATAGTATAATCTCCCTGTCTGTTTACTTCTCCAAGCACTGTGACTTTGAAATTGGCAAGCCTTAGGTTTACGGTTGGGTTGATAATATATTTTGTTAATCTTTCACGAATTTCATTTTTAAAATCCACTAGTGATTTATTTGTTGTATTCAGCTGACCTAAAACAGGGAAATCAATATTTCCATTAGCATCTACAATATAGGTAGGACCTGAGATACTGGTAGTACCTTGTCCTGGAGTATTTCCCCCTGCAATACTATTGGGTTGTACCACTTCAGACGAGGAATAGTTTTGATTGAATGGTTTTACAACATCCATATCTTTTGCTGTAATCAGAATGATAAGCTGATCACCTGTCTGTATTGTGTTACCTGAATTTTTAACAGAGGCATCTATAGCCACCTGTTCTATATTTTGCATATAGTTTAAATCATTTTGAGCATTCTTATTTGTCTTACAAGAAACTAATAAAATCCCCAATGATATCGCTAATATTTTCCCTTTCATATTTTTAAATTGTACAAATATACATTTATATTCCTCTTATTTATCTAAAGCTTCAAATATAGAATTATTGCTTTTAAATTCCGGAACTATTGTCTTAAGAATCCTTACTACTTCTACTTTATCTCTTCTTAAGGAAGCTTTTGTAATTTGTTTAGTAAGTGTATCAATTTCTTCAAATCCCATAGAAGGATCTTTAGAGATCATAATCTTATCATTATGAGTTGGAAGTGTTTTTGCGTCATCACTTAAAAGCTCTTCATACAGTTTTTCTCCTGGTCTCAATCCTGTATAAATAATTTTAATATCAATATTCGGTTCGAATCCTGATAATTTGATCATTCTTCTTGCAAGATCAAGAATTTTAACAGGTTCTCCCATATCAAAGACAAAGATTTCTCCACCTTCTCCCATAGTTCCTGCCTGAAGTACAAGTTCACAGGCTTCAGGAATCGTCATGAAGTATCTTACAATATCCGGGTGAGTAATTGTTACCGGTCCTCCGGCTTCAATCTGCTTTTTAAAGTGAGGAATTACTGAACCATTAGATCCTAATACATTTCCAAATCTTGTTGTAATAAATTTGGTTACGTTACCATCTACATTTTGAAGCGACTGTACAAAAAGTTCTGCAGCACGTTTCGAAGCACCCATTACGTTCGTAGGATTTACAGCTTTATCTGTAGACACCATAACAAATCTGTTCACTTTATATTTGCTGGATAGTCTTGCAACAATCTTTGAGCCAAGTATATTAACAAAAATAGCTTCGTGAGGGTTTTCTTCTACCAAAGGTACATGTTTATAAGCAGCAGCATGATATACCATTGAAAAGTTGTACATCTGGAATAGGGCTTCCATTCTATGCTGGTTAGAAACATCTCCTAAAACAAATTTGAAAGCAATATGAGGATACTTTTCTCTCATTTCAAGTTCAATTTCGTAAAGCGGTGTTTCTGCCTGATCTAATATAACAATTAAAGAAGGATTAAAGTTCGCAACCTGTCTTACAATCTCGCTTCCTATAGATCCTGCTCCACCAGTCACCAATACTGTTTTATCGGAATGTCTGCTTTCAACTTTTTCATTTTGGATTTTAATAGGTTTTCTATTCAGTAGATCTTCAATCTGAAGATTCCTGATAGATCCTCCCAGATCACTATCTCTTAATTTCTGTACAGATGGAGCCTTGAAAACATTAAGATCTTTTTCCAGAAATAGATTTACCCAAGAATTCACTTCATCTCTTGCCATCATTTCTTTTACAATGAGGACACCGTCTATAATAAGGTCTTCCTTCGAGTTTTCTTCTATTTTCTGTTTTTCATAGATTGGTTTTCCAAGCAATGAAGCTCTTTTTGAGTCTGTTCTCTGAGTAAGAAACCCTACCACCTGATAAGGAAGACTTGGGTTATCAAGAATTGCTCTTGCAATAGCAATTGACTGTTCATCAATCCCTAGTACAAGAATCCTTTTTTTCAAGGCACTTCTTCTGTATTCTCTTACTATATGAAAAAACTCTTTTACATATAATCTAAAGAGAAATAATCCCATAAAAGAAATTACAAAATACAGAATCAGATAAGGAGTAAGTATAAATTTACTACCTGTACTCCAGAAATAGAGTATATTTATTGTTCCAATAGCCAGCATTGTGCAAAAGCAGGATATCAAAAGCTTAAATAAATCTATGAATGTTGAATGGCGGATAATCCCCGCATACGTTTTGAAAACATACATAAAAGCAGTATTCATCAAGATAATAAAAGCGAAAATCACACTTTTATCTTCATGATATATAAATTCCTGCTTGGTAATTTTTTCGATAATGTAAGTAGAAAGAAATAAAGATATAACCAGAATAATAATGTCTATTACAAGAATTATCCATCTAGGAAGATACCTTACGTCTGAGAGATTGACAACATTATCCCCTCCAAATATTGTTTTCCTAAGAGAATTGTACATTGTCTATATTGGTGTTCATATTTAATTAAAGTCTAATATCTGATCATACAATCAGAGATAATTTCGATACAATCATGCAAAAATAAATAAATTTATCTCAATATGTTGAAATCAAAAATAAATTTGATGTTACATTTATGAAATCTTACAATTTCATCACGACAGCTAAACTGATAGACAAAAATCATACCATAAAAAATCTTACAGAAGTGATATTTATCTGTAAAAAACCTCTACTCTAGCTGTTTTATATTTAAAATAATTATTAAATATCTATATATCAATCTTTTTCAATGAACTGTTTGTTTTTTTTAAAGAAATCACGGTCTAGTTTTTTTTTAGTTTATTAAAATTTAGTCAAAAATATCAATTATTTTTTCATATTCAAAACCTTTGGCCATCAAATATTTTATTGTCTTGCTTTTTTTTTGATATTCTTTCAAACCGGTTTGTTTGGAATAATAATCCTCAAAAATTTTTCTGATAGTTTTTTCATAATCAGGCTCATATATCTCATCGAAACAAGAATTGATCAGCCTCTCGGAAATCTGTTTTTGCTTCAGATTCATTTTTATTTTAGTTCTGCCCCAGTGTTTGATATAAAATTTCCCTCTGATATAGCTTCGTGTAAACCTTTCTTCGTTCAGAAAATTTTCTTTCAGGAGATATAAAATAATTTCTTCTCTTGCTTCCTCAATAAGCAGAAATTCTCTCATCTTCTGTTCCACTTCTGCATGGCAGCGATCCTGGTAAACACAGTAATTCACCAGTTTCTGTTTGATTTCCTCGAAGGTATAAGATTTTTTGTCCATCTGTATAAAAAAAGAATGAGCAGTCTGCCCATTCTTTATATGATATTGGAATGCCTGTTAGTAATTGAACAAAGCTTTTCCTTCCATTAATTCGTTCACTTTCTTTCTTACTGATGAAAGAACTTCTTCATTTTTGATATTATCCACTACTTCAGAAATTAATCCAGCAATAGTATCCATATCATTTTCTTTCAATCCTCTTGTTGTGATTGCAGCTGTTCCCAGTCTGATACCCGATGTCGTAAATGGAGATTTATCATCAAAAGGAACCATGTTTTTGTTACAAGTAATATCAGCAAGCACTAATGCTTTTTCTGTTTCCTTACCGTTTACTCCTTTGTTTCTAAGGTCAACAAGCATCAGGTGATTATCTGTACCACCACTCACAATGTCAAATCCTCTGCCGATCATCGCTTTTGATAATGCCTGAGCATTAGCTTTAACCTGTTTTGCGTAAGTTTCGAACTGTCCGTCCAAAGCTTCACCGAAAGCTACCGCTTTACCGGCAATCACATGTTCAAGTGGTCCACCCTGAATACCTGGGAATACAGCTCCGTCCAGTACCTGGCTCATCATTTTGATTTCTCCTTTTGGAGTTTTGTGGCCGTATGTATTTTCGAAATCTTTACCCATCATGATCATCCCTCCTCTTGGCCCTCTAAGGGTTTTGTGAGTAGTGGTAGTTACTACATGACAGTGTTCGAATGGGGAGTTTAATAATCCTTTTGCAACTAAACCAGCCGGGTGAGCGATATCTGCCCAAAGTGTTGCTCCAATTTCGTCTGCAACCTCTCTGAATTTAGCATAATCTAAATCTCTTGAATACGCAGAGAAACCAGCAATAAGCATTTTTGGTTTTTCTCTCAACGCTACTTCTCTCATTTGGTCATAATCAATAAGACCTGTTTCCTTCTGAACTCCGTAAGAAACCACGTTATACTGAATACCAGAAAAATTCACTGCAGAACCGTGAGTAAGGTGTCCTCCCATTGAAAGATCCATACCCATGATTTTGTCACCTGGTTTCAAAACTGCAAGATAAATGGCAGCATTCGCCTGAGAACCGGAATGGGGCTGAACGTTCACATAATCTACTCCGAAAAGTTCTTTTGCTCTGTTGATAGCCAATGTTTCAACCTCATCTACTACTTCACATCCTCCGTAATATCTTTTTCCGGGATATCCTTCAGCATATTTATTTGTCAGTACACTTCCCATTGCTTTCATCACGTTTTCAGAAACAAAATTTTCTGATGCGATAAGCTCTAATCCATGGGTTTGTCTTTGTCTTTCCTTTTCAATCAGGTCGAAAATAATATCCATTTTACTTTTAGTTTTTGAAATTTCCACCCCAAATGTACGGAATTTTCGTCGAGATTTATCTATTGAAAAAATGATTTTTAAACGCAAAAAAATGAAAAAACACCTTCCTATGTATTGAAACCGTGTAAACTTTAAGATTGCTTATTTTAACCATAAAAGGCACAAAAGTTTAAGCACTTAAGTTTTTTTTAAGGCCTAACTTTATTCACAATAAGTACACCTAAGTTTTATAAAAATCTTTGATTTTCATCTTATATGGACTTTTCTACCGACTTATTTTAAACTTATTAAAATGTTTTAAAATAAAAATTTTTGTGACTTTTGTGGTTTTATAAAGTGTAAACAACTTTATTATTAAGAAAGCTATTAAAATTCTTCATCCGCAAGTTCTTTATTCACTACTGCGCCTGCAAAATTTCCCTGTGCAACAGCATTCGCCACAGAACGCATCATCGTTACATTATCTCCACAGGCAAAAACACCGGGAATATTTGTTTTCTGCATCATGTCTACTTTAATAAATCCCTGTTCCGTCAGTTCACATCCCAGATCAGCAGACACATTGATATTTTGTTCAAAAGGAATTTTAGCATATAAAGCTTGTAAGGAAACTTCTTCGTCATTTTTAAAGACTAATTTTTGAATAACACCATTTTCATGTTTGATTTCTTTAATCTCATCTTCGTTAAGGATAATTTTATTCTGATTCAGTTTTTCAATCTGTTCTTTTGAAAGAGATGCCTTCCCATTGGTAAATAAGGTAAGATTTTTGGTCAGATTAAAAATCAGTTTTGAAAACTCATATCCCATATCTCCATTGGAAAGAATTCCTGTAATTTCATTTTTTACTTCATAGCCATGACAGTATGGGCAATGGATAACAGAAATCCCCCAACATTCTGCAAATCCGGGAATTTCCGGCATCATATCTTTTACCCCGGAAGCTATAATCAGTTTTTTAGCATAGAACATTTCATTGGAAGAGGTTTCAACCTCAAAACCTTCGGTTGTTTTTTTAGTTTTTACGACCATTCCATTATAAAATTGAATAGTATCATATTTTTCTACATCTTCTTTTGCCAGCTTTGTAATTTCTGCAGGTGTTTTCCCATCGTGGGTAACAAAATTGTGTGAATGAGGAGTTTGTTTGTTACAAGGTTTTCCGTTATCTATAATAAGAACATTTCTTAAAGATCTTCCTAAAGACATTCCAGCTGATAATCCGGAATAGCTCCCTCCTATTATAATGATATCAAAGTTTTTATTTTCCATAGTTCAGTTGATAATTGATAATTGATAATTGATAATTGATAATTGATAATTGATAATGCAAAGTTAACCTAAAACTAATTAATGCAATAAAGTTGCAATAATATTTATCTATTAACTTCATCCGATCAACAAATCATCATTTTCCATCTTTACTGAAAACTATTTCCATTCATTTTTAGTTTCATCAATTTCGTCCTGAATTCTTTTATTGACATCTATTTTTGCTCCTTGCAAACTGAAAATTGCCGTTCCTCTTTCTCTTGCATACGGATTGGTAATAGAATCATATAATTTTGCAACTTCAAAAAAGGGACCTGATTCTTTAAGTTCTTTCCCTGCTTCCGGAGCATCTTTAACCCTGATGACATTTTTATATTTTTTGCTTAAATCGATCCAATTGATATAGTCTGCATGAAAAGACATTGCTGCAACACCAGCCTTTGAATAATAATTAATAGCTCCTGTCTGTCCATAATTATCACATAGCACCATGGTATTTCCGGACTTCGATAGCCGGGAATATTCTTTATCTACTTTTTGAGCCAGTTCTTTCCAGCCCTGCATATCGGCAAAGTCCTGTGGCAAAGGATGATCTTTTCCGTCTTCCCAGCGAAGCAGTCCGAATTTTCTGTACTCATCCTGATGGGATTCGATATATTCAGGACTTTTATTCGGAAAGGCTACATTATATAAAGGAAGAAATAGAAGTACGGGAATGAGTATACTGACAGGTTTCAAAAATCTCTTCCAGCCTTTTTCAAATATATGACCGAGAAATACGGAACCAAAAGCAATATAAACCGGATACAAACCTATCGCATAATAGTCTTTTGCTTTAAAAAACAAAAACAGAGTAATTGTAATGATATAACTCCAAAAGAAGAATCTGAATTTTTCAAAAGGTTTATACAGTAATAATGCTCCCCAGCCTGCCAATATGACAAAGACAACACCTATAAAAAACAAAATCTGAGATTTCATAAAATCCATCCGGTCTACATGCACAAGCTGTTTCTCGGAAAGTTCTTTCATATGATGAATGACCGGAAAATGGTTCTGATACTGCCAGAGAAGATTAGGAAAAATAATGATTAAAACCAAGAGTGCTGCCCAATACACATGAGACTGCATAAAAATCTTCCTTTGCTCTGTTAATAATAATGCAGGAATTAGTCCCAACAAGGAAAAAGCAATATTGTATTTATTTAATATTCCTATTCCGAAAAAGACTGCTCCTATATAGATCCACCTGACTTGCTGGAAATTAAAATATTTAATCAGGCTATAATAAAGGGACAGCCACAGCAAAATTTCTAAAGATGTTGGCTGAAACAGCATATTTACCCGAAGAAGTACTGAAAATAATAGACCTAGGGATGCTAATACTTTAGCAAAAAGGCTTCCATTGAGTTCTTCAACAATTTTCCAGGTCAATGCTATGGTTAAAGCTCCGAACAGGGCTGGAAAAAATTTAACCCAAAATATAGAATTTCCCAACATTTTGATTACCCAGGCCAGCCAGGAATTAACGGGAGGAACAGAGAGATATCCCCATGCCAGATGATTGGCCTGATCAAGATGTAGATATTCATCTCTGTGAAGTTCATACTCAGGGCTTATCAGTGAGTATTGGAGTGCAAACTTTGCAATGATAAAAAGAAACAGAATCCAATAGTCTTTTTTCATGGAGGTATCGTTTGGAATTTAAAATTAAGACATTTCAAATTTACTTTTTGTTACAATCTTGCTATTATTTAATAAAAAAAGAATCCCGGAGAAAAAAATTCCTCCAGGATTCACAGTTTAAAAGTGTATAGTGTAGTTTATTATTTTTGCTTAGATTTCTCTTTCAGCTCTTCTTTGTCTTTATCAGATGGGTTCCAAACTTTTATTTCGGTATCATTTGTAATATTAGATCCTGGAAGAATCTCAACGTTGATCCCGTCACTTGCTCCCAGTTTCACATATACTTTTTTGAATTTTCCGTCTTTTTGTTTTACTTCTACGAAAGGAACATCTTTTCCTTGTTTCTTTTCATACTGAACCAAAGATTCATCCAATAGTAATGCATTTTTCTTAGAACTTAAAACAATTTCACCATTTGCAGAAAAACCTGCTCTAATATACTCATTATTAGGATTACTTACATTACCTTCTACCGGAAATTTAATAGTTCCTGCATTATCTTTCCCTTTTGGAGCAATCATTGTTAGTTTTCCAGGGAAAGTTTTATTTTGAAGAGCACCGATTACGATATTCATATCCATACCTTCGGTTAACTTACCAGCTTGCGCTTCATCAATTTCACCTTTAAAGATCAAAACGTTCAAATCTGCAACTGAACAGATGGTAGTTCCGGCATTAAAGTTATTGGCTTCAATTACCTGGCTTCCTGCTTTTACAGGAACTTCAAGCACAGTCCCTGAAGCTTTGGAACGGATCTCAGTGGTCGCTAAGCCTTGTCCTTTAAGTTCTGGAGTTGCTCCTGTTTTAGCAATCTGCAATCTTTTTTGAGCAGTATTCAATTGCTGCTGAGCATTTTTCAAAGTTTGCTGCTGAGAGTATAACTGCTGCTGAGAATTAAGAAATTCCTGTTTAGAAGCAACTCCCTGCTTATATAGTTTCTCCTGCATTTCAAACTGCTTCTGCATATTCCCTACATTCATCTGGGCGTTGCTGATCTGGATCTGTGCATTTTGAACTTCCTGCTGAGAAGCATTTACTTCAGAGATACTTGGAACAATTTTTACGGTAGCAATCAGCTGTCCAACTTCTACTTTATCTCCTTCTTTTACTAAGATTTTATCTATAATCCCCGCAATATTGGGTTTGATTTCAATTTCTTCTTTTGGAACAATTTTCCCTGTAGCCATTACTTTATCATCCATATTCTGGATAGTAGGTTTACGGGTAAGGAAAGCCTCGCCTTCTTTAGAGTTAGATTTAATAAGATAGCCAAGCCCCGAGAACAATGCCACTGCAAATAAAAGCCCCAAGACAATATAAATGGCTTTTTTCCAGGTGAATTTCTTTTTCATATGTATAGTTTATTTTTTATTAAATAGATTGAATGTTTAAAAAAATTGATTCTGTACATTGATCAACTTTAATCTTTATTTTCAAATTAATTATTCTGTTCTTAATGCTTCAATAGGTCGGATCTTTACTGCTCTCTGTGCAGGGATCATTCCGATTATCAATCCCAAAATTACCATTACAGCCATCGCAGCAAATACGTTCCCGTAGTTGACTGTGGGGTTATAGAAAGGAAATGAATCCTGTCCCTGGGTAACGGCATTGAGAATCATCAGCACAAAAATTCCAAACATAAAACCTAATAATCCCGAGGAGAGTGTGATCACGACACTTTCCAGCAAAATCTGATTTCTTACTTCTGCCGGTTTTGCTCCTAATGCTCTTCTGATACCGATTTCTTTAGTTCTTTCTTTTACGGTAATTAAAAGGATATTTGAAATGGCAATGACTCCTGCAAGAATGGTAAGTGTCCCTACGATAATTGTTAACAACTGCATTCCCGTAAGGAAACCTGTCAGTTTTTTAAATTCTTTTCCAAGGTTGAAACTTCCAAATGCATTGGTATCTTCAGGTGAAACTTTATTTTTTGTTTTCAATACCTGTTTTACGTCTTCTTCTACAGAATTCACATTGGCATTAGGTTTACTTACGATAGCAAACATGTCTATTTGGTCTCCTGCATTATACATTTTGGTATAAGTAGAAAGTGGAATGAAAGCAGTCTGATCATTTTCAAATCCTCCTCCTTTTTTCACACGGAAAACTCCAATTACGTTAAAGAATAATCCTTTAATATTGATTGATTTGCCTATTGGATTTTCTTTTTTCTTGGCATCAAAGAAGTTTTTGTAAATTTCTTCTCCTATAATCACTACATTTTTGTTTCCTGAAACATCAGCATCATTGATGTAGCGCCCGAAGATCAGTTTTTTTTCTGAAATTTTATTTCCTACAGAATAGTCTCCTGTAAGCGAATAGGTTCCATTCTTCCCATTTCTTGACATCGCTTCTCCAGGCGTTCCCGTAAAGCTTCCTCTGGCATTTTGCGGCGATATATAATCTATGTCTGTTACTTTTCTTTTCAACATTTCCATGTCTACCAGGTTCAGATGAACTTCTCTTCCTTTAGGAAATCCCTCATATGGAATTGATGTTTTCTGTGCCCACAGGAATATTGAATTGGTAGCAAAACCTGAAAATAATTTATCAAAACCATTTTCCATTCCTTTTGCAGCTCCAAGAAGGCTTACATACAAAAACATCCCCCATCCTACGCCAATCATGGTAAGAAATGTTCGGAGTTTATTATTCCTCAATGAATAATAAATTTCCTGCCAAGTATCTTTTTTAAATATGATGTTCACCTTGTTGAATTATAAGTTATAAATTATGAGTCTTCTATCAATCTGTTTTTTTAGCTTACATTATTCCGTTCTCAATGCTTCGATCGGTTTAATCCTTGAGGCTCTGTATGCGGGAACAAAACCTGCAATTAATCCTGAGAAAATAAGTGCAATAAATGCCATGATAATTGCTCCCCATCCTACACTTGGACTTTTGATGAAAAATTCTTCAAGACTATTACCGATAAGACTTAATGCCAAAACCCCTACTCCTACGCCAATAAGCCCGGACACTACTGTAATCACAACACTTTCCTGAACGATCAGTCCTACAATTCCGCTTGGTTTTGCTCCAATTGCTTTTCGTACCCCAATTTCCTTGGTTCTTTCTTTTACGATATACACCATGATATTACTGATTCCGATAATTCCGGCAAGCAATGTTCCCAGACCAATAAATCCAACAATTGCTGTAAGAACTGCCATAAACATAAATGTATCATTCATATTTTGGGCATTATTCCAGACACGCACACCGTTTTCATCATCAGGAGATACTTTTTTTCTCGATTTCAATTTATCTTTCAATTCATCACCATACTTGATAGCTTGGTCAGGAGTCAGCTTGTCATTATATGTGATATATGCTATATTCACCGTATCAGAACCCTTTTTCATCTGCTGTAAAGTTGTAATAGGAACTGTAATATGTCTTTCATCTCTGTCTCCTCCATCATCTGAAAAGACTCCAATCACCTTGTACATTGTACCATTAATATCGAGCTCTTTTCCAATGGGATTTCCATTTTTGATTAAATCCCGCTGAACCATTCTTCCAATTACTGCAACATTTAATTTCCTTGTCAAATCCATAGATGTCAGATAACGACCATCAATAACTTTTCTATTTTCAATAACCTGCTCCCCCGGCTCAGCACCATTGATCTGATAAAGGCCGCTTTCTTTCCCATATTTCACCATTAAATTGGCGCTATACCTGGGACTTGAAGGACCCGCTTTTTTCTTATCTGCATTAATCAAAAAATCATAGTCTGAATTATTCATTGAAACATTTCTATCAGACTGTAAGCCCTTATAAGCTAAAGTGGCTTTTCCTGTTGAAATAATAATAAGATTCTTAGCATCTCCGGCAAATCCTTCAGAGAAAGCATTCTGAAGTCCTTTTCCAATTCCAAAAAGTACAATGAAAATAAACAGTCCCAAGGCTACTGTAAACCCTGAAAGTACCGTCCTAAGTACATTACTCCGGATAGAACTGAATATTTCCTGCCAACGATCTAGGTCAAACATTTTTTATTGGTATTAAAAGATTGAAAAATTTAAAGATTAAAAAACCAATCAGTAAATTTTCAAATTATCTTATTTTCAAATTATCAAATTCCTAAAGCACAATCTGCTTAATAAATTCATCACTTTCAATAATCCCGTCCTTCAGTATTACATTTCTTTTGGTTTGTGCAGCAACATCCGGTTCGTGGGTTACAACGATGATTGTTTTTCCTTCATTATTGATATCCTGAAGCAGTTTCATAATATCATGAGTGGTTTTAGAGTCCAATGCTCCCGTAGGCTCATCTGCCAGCACCACTTTTGGATTGGTAATCAAAGCTCTGGCAATAGCAACTCTTTGTTTCTGCCCTCCGGAAAGTTCACTGGGAAGATGGTTTGCCCATTGTGCAAGTCCTACTTTCTCCAGATATTCCATAGCTTTCAGATTTCGCTCTTTTCTCGGTACATTCTGATAGTACAGAGGAAGGGCTACATTTTCCAAAGCTGTTTTATAATTGATAAGGTTAAAAGACTGAAAAATAAATCCTAAAAACCTGCTTCTGTATTCTGCAGCTTTTATTTCAGATAAATGTTCAATAGGAACGCCGTCCAATTCATAGGTTCCTGAATCTTTTTCATCCAGAATACCAATAATATTAAGCAGCGTAGATTTTCCGGAACCGGAACTTCCCATAATAGAAACAAACTCCCCTTCAGAAATATTCAGATTAATTCCTTTGAGAACATGAAGCTTGCTTTTCCCTGTATCGTATGACTTATTTAAATCCTGAATTACTAACATTAAGTGATGTATGTTTTTATACCCAATAAGTAGATGATATTTTCAAATTGTTACAAGAATAAAAATTTATTCAAATATTTTTTTGTTTAATAAATTAAGCCTTTATTTATAATGGTTTATGTTTTTTTGTTTAACTGTAACTATGGATTTATACCCATTTACCCCCAAGATAGCGGTCTAGCCTATTATTCGAGCCTGTTTCATGTAAATGTGGAAAACTTTTCAGGCTAAAAGTCAGCCGATTAGTATTTACCTCTTTCAAAATCAGTTCTTTTTTTCGAACTTTGCTATTAGTTCTTTACAAGAAATATGAATTTGAGGAAGTGAATAACTTTAATTCACAACCTACAGATAAACAAAAAGTTAAGTATTTCCTGAACGTTATCCACAGAGATCTAAATTATTTAATTATAAAGATATTTAATATGGGAATTTTTGATAAAAGAGTAAGTTATAAGCCATTTGAATACCCGGAGGTTCTTCAATTTGTAGAGGCAATCAACAAATCGTTCTGGGTACATTCGGAAGTGGACTTTACTGCAGATGTTCAGGATTTTCATTCGCAGTTGGAACCACATGAAAAGCATGCTGTGAAAAATGCGCTGTTAGCCATTGCACAGATCGAGGTGTCTGTAAAGACATTCTGGGGGAATTTATACAACCACCTACCAAAGCCGGAATTCAATGGATTAGGATCTACTTTTGCAGAATGCGAGTTTCGTCATTCTGAAGCATATTCCCGTTTATTAGAGGTATTAGGATATAATGACGAATTCCTTAACGTTATCGAAATTCCTGCCGTAAAAGGAAGAATCGAGTTCCTAGGAAACGCATTAAAACATGCTAATTCGGCTACTCCTAAAGAGTATGTTTCTGCATTATTGTTATTCAGTATTTTAGTAGAAAACGTTTCTCTTTTCTCGCAGTTTGCCATCATCCTTTCTTTCACAAGATTCAAAGGGTTTATGAAAAATGTTTCCAATATCATCGCATGGACTTCAGTAGATGAGCAGATTCACGCCAACGCAGGAATCTATCTGATCAACAAAATCCGTGAGGAACAGCCTGACTTATTAACAGACAGCGATATTGAAGATATCTACACATTAGTAGACGAGTCTATCGCAAGAGAAGGTGATATCCTTAGCTGGATCTTTGAACTAGGAGAAATCGACAATGTTTCTAAAGAAGACCTTTTAAACTTCATGAAATACCGTGTAGATGACAGCTTGAAGAAAATCAACATGAAAACAAGATACAACATCACTCCGGAACAATACAAACCAATGGTATGGTTCGAAGAGGAAGTTTTCGCCAATTCATTAGATGATTTCTTTGCAAAAAGACCTGTAGACTATACGAAACACGATAAGAGTATTACAGCAAACGATTTGTTTTAATACAGAGGCGCGAGCGAAGCGAGCGTCAAAGCAGTCAGTATTAGGATTTTCCTTTTCTGATTATAATTAAGTGGAATTGCTGTTCATTAATAAAGCACAAATACAAAAGAAATGATCAATGTAATAGTAAGCTATACGGTAAACCCCGAATTTGTTCCAAACAATAAAGCTAATATCCAAAAGTTTCTGGAAGATTTTAAGAATTTAGATCCTTCCACATTTGAATACAAAGTTTTTGTAAAGGAAGATGGTGTTACGTTTGTACATTATTCAAACTATAGCAATGAAGAAGTTCAGCATGAAGTTTTGAATGTTCCGTCTTTTAAAGAATTTCAGAGATTAAGAGACGAAAGCGGGCTGAACGGTTCCCACAAAGTAGAAATTTTACAATCAATAATATAAAAAAACAAAATTCCGGAGTGATTCTCTCATTCCGGAATTCGAAAATATAACATCTATGGAAGAGCAAAATTCAAATATATGGTGGCTCAATGAAGAGTCTGAGCAGATGCTGAACAGAGGATATCTGTTGAAAGGTGAAACGGTAGACGGAGCTATCGACAGAATTACCACTGCCGCTGCAAAAAGGTTATACAAACCAGAACTTCAACCGGCATTCAAAGAGATGATCACAAAAGGATGGATCAGCTTCTCTTCTCCTGTATGGGCTAATATGGGAACAGAAAGAGGTCTTCCTATCTCATGTTTCAACGCTCACATTCCGGACAGCATTGAAGGGATTACTCACAAAATGGGTGAAGTCATCATGCAGACCAAAATCGGAGGAGGTACTTCAGGATATTTCGGGGAATTGAGAAACAGAGGAACTGCTGTAACTGATAACGGAAAATCTTCAGGAGCAGTTTCATTCATGAAGCTTTTTGATACGGCTATGGACGTTGTTTCACAAGGGGGCGTAAGAAGAGGAGCTTTTGCTGCTTACCTAGATATTGACCACGGAGATATTGAAGAATTTTTATCCATTAAAGATATCGGTAGCCCTATTCAAAACCTGTTTACCGGAGTGTGTGTACCAGATTACTGGATGCAGGACATGATTGACGGTGATATGGAAAAACGTAAGGTTTGGGCAAGAGTATTGGAAAGCCGCCAGCAAAAAGGTCTTCCGTATATTTTCTTCACAGACAACGTAAACAGAAATAAACCTCAGGTTTATAAAGATTTAGGAATGACGGTAAATGCAAGTAACCTTTGTTCTGAAATCATGCTTCCGTCTACAATGGAAGAGTCTTTCATCTGCTGTCTGTCTTCCATGAACCTTGAATTATACGATGAGTGGAAAGATACTGATGCTGTAAAATTAGCAGTATACTTCCTTGATGCTGTATTATCAGAGTTTATTGACAAAACTGAGGGTAACTATTACCTACAGGGAGCAAGAAACTTCGCGATGCGTCACAGAGCGCTGGGATTAGGAGTTTTAGGATACCATTCTTATTTACAGAAAAATATGATTCCGTTTGAAAGCTTTGAGGCAACTCAGTTCAACGCAAGAGCATTCAGACATATCAAAGAACAGGCTGAGCAGGCTTCAAGAGAACTTGCCAACATTTATGGAGAACCGGAAGTATTGAAAGGGTATGGATTAAGAAATACCACTACAATGGCTATCGCTCCTACTACTTCAAGTTCAGCAATTTTAGGACAGACTTCTCCTGGAATTGAGCCTTTCTCTTCTAACTATTATAAAGCAGGTCTTGCTAAAGGAAACTTTATGCGTAAGAATAAATACCTTGCAAAACTATTGAAAGAAAAAGGACTGGATAACGAAGAAACATGGAGAACAATTATGCTCAACCATGGATCTGTACAGCACCTGAATGAGCTTACTCCTGAAGAAAAGGCAGTATTCAAAACGTTCAAAGAAATTTCTCCAATGGAGATTATCTCTCAGGCAGCACAGAGACAGCAATACATTGATCAGGCACAGTCACTGAATCTTCAGATTCCTTCTACAATGCCTGTAAAAGATGTCAACTACCTTTATATTGAAGCTTGGAAAAAAGGAGTAAAAACACTTTACTACCAAAGAAGTTCATCTGTTTCAAAAGAAATGATGGTTAACTTCGTATCATGTTCAAGCTGCGAGGCATAGAACCAAGTAATAAACACGCTATATTTACAAAAGCATACCGAAAGGTGTGCTTTTGTCGTTTTCATAGGCCTTGATTGATAGTTTAGTTTCCCACAGATTGCACAGATTCTCACAGATGATTGCGTGTATTTAAAATGATTTAGTAAGAATAAAATACATTTCTTATGTTGGCATCATTTATCCATCATCATTCATCATTTATAGTTTACAATTCATAAAAAAGGTCCGGAAAGAAAATCCGAACCTCTGAAAAAGAATTATATGAAGTAAAATGTAAAAGCGTCATTAAAAATTGTATCGTACTCCAAGCTGAGCCTGGAATCTTGATGCAAACTGATCAATAGTATAAGGCAGTCCCGGAGTTTTGAAATTGTATGTAGGATCTCCCGCAGAAGGTTGCCCTGCTGCTATATTCCCAACCTTTGTCAATCCTACACTTGCTGTAGAGTTGAAAGTATTAGGTACAAAATAGACCTTGCCCCAATCTTTGTTTAACAGATTGGTAAAATTGATGATACTCAATGAAATTTGAATATTATTTTTAGATTTCTTACTCAACTTGATTTCATCCATGATTCTGATATCTGCCTGAATATTCCATGGAGTCACATCGCCGTTTCTTTCCGTGAACTTCCCTCGTCTGGATTTCAGATAATCATTACTGTTGACAAAGTTTTCATAATCTGCAATCTGCTGCTGAGCAGTTACGACAATGTTTCCTGCAGCATCTTTTATAGGAACAATATATTTGGAAGCTTCTGCAGCATCTTTAAAGATATATGAAAGCCCCGCAGCCTGTCCTGTATTGGCAATCGTACTGTTTACAAATCCCCATGAAAAAGGATTTCCGGACTGTGCATTGAAATATACATTGGTGTATAATCTGTTCATATCGGAAATATTAAAGGCATACCCCAGATTGGCTACTACTCTGTTTTTGATCGCAAAATTGGAAGTGGTCAGTTTCGGATCATTAGGAGTAAGAGACTGGTTCATCTGCCAGTTACTTTCCATAGAGTTTCTGATACCGTTGGTAATATCTTTAGCATCTCCGTAAGTATAAGCCACAAAGAAATTAAATCCGAAATCATACGACTTTGAAAGCTGTGCCGTCAGGTTATAACGGTATCCTTCTTTCGTATTGGATAAAAGATAGGCATTAGAGAAATTGCTATTGATATTTGTAGTATAGATCGGCATTTCATGATTCGTATCATAGCTGTAATATGTCACGTTATCTGTCTTGTTCACCTGTTGGAATTTCAGATCATAAAGTACTTTTGTATAAATACCTTCCAAAGTCAGTTTATACCCTGCAAGCGTATAATCGAAAGCTAATGAACTTCTCCACACTCTTGGCATTTTAAAATTATTATCAATAAGATCAACCTGTACTTTTGAAGAGTTCTGCCATTTCGGGAAATTGGCACTATTCAATGGGTCTCCATTGGCAGCAAGCTGTGCCGCCGTTGGTCCATTATAATCATAGCTTCCAAAACCTACCCCATCATTATAATAAGCATATCCTAACCACGCAAAAGGAATTCTTCCCACAAAAATACCTGATCCTCCTCTTAATACCATAGACCTGTTTTCTGTAAGATCAATCGTAAATCCAAGTCTTGGAGAGAATGTCGGTTTATTCAGATAATTATTGGTAAGCTGGCTTAGTGGGGTGTAATTATAGGTATTTCCAGCATTCGGATCCTGAGGTGAATTGTTTACCAATGGACTTAATTGTGGTTTATTCGGTAAGTCTGTATAATCTACTCTTACTCCCGGTGAAAGTCTCACTCTTCCCCAGTTGATTTCATCCTGAAGATATAAGGAAAGCAGATTGACTTTATACTGAGCGTAAGGATTATCAAAAAGGTTTTCTCTGCTGTCTCCGTTGAAAGGATAAGTACCTCTTATTCTTGCAGGTGTTCCATTATAAAAATCAGTCAGGTTTTTATAGGAAATTCTTCCGTTCAAGGCATTCACAAAACCATAGTTGATATTGTACAATTCATTGTGAGTTCCTAGTAAGAAGGTATGATTCCCTTTTTTATAAGTAAGGTTATCTGTGATTTCAAAAGTCTTTTGCTTCATGTTGAAAACCGTAGCCTCTCTGTCATTTCCAAGAAGAATAGTTCCGCCGTTGTAAGCAATTTCCACCTGTGGGAACATCGCGTTTCCGGAAGTAGGGTCTCTGTAATCATGAATGGAAGAATATCCCACCACTAAATTGTTGCTCCATTTATCATTAAAACGGCTTTTCAGCTCAAGTGTAGTAGTGGACGCTGTATTTTTCTGAACAAAATCCATGCTGGAGAATCTGAAGTTTGCTCCGTCTCTTTCCAGGTTGGATGCCTGTGAAAATACCGTATTGTTTTTAATGGATAAAGTATGTTTATCATTAATCTTCCAGTCTAACTTATTGAAAAGTTTAGAACTTTCAGAGAAGTTGTTGTACTGATTAAAGCTTCCTACATTGAATCCATATTTATTTCGTACAAAATCTGAAATCTGCTGCGCTACCTGCTCATTCACCAATGCTCCCGGATCATTGGCATTATAGAATACAGGATCTGTTCTTTTGGTATATTCCAGGTTGGTAAACAGGAATACCTTATCTCTTACAATTGGTAATCCTACTCTTCCACCATAAATAAAGTCTTCAAAGTCACTTGGCATTTTAGAATTATCCCCTACTCTGTTTCTACCGGTAATGGCTGCATTTCTTCCGTATGCATAAATGGATCCCGTAACATCATTGCTTCCGCTTCGGGTTACCGCATTAATACTTCCTCCAAGGAAATTCCCCAGTTTCACATCATAAGGAGCAATATAAACCTGCACATCCTGAATGGCATCCAGACTTATAGAATTGGAACGCGTACTGCTTCCCGGCATTCCTGAAGTACCAGTCTGCCCTCCCAGTGAAGGACTGAAACCAATAGCATCGTTATTGATAGAACCATCAATTGTCACGTTATTATAACGGAAATTGGTTCCGTTGAAAGAGTTGTTAGCACTCTGTGGAACCAGTTTGGTAACATCCTGAATTCCTCTGTTAATATTCGGAAGACCGGAAATCTGCGCCTGGCTGATCCCAACTCCATATTTTGCAGTGGTCTTTTTAGAAGTAATTTTCACCTCATCAATTGTCTTTTCTTTATTTCCAACTTCTACTACAGGTAAGTCGTTATTTCCCAAAGAAAGCTGCAGATTCGGATTTTCATAGATAACCTGTGATCCGTCAGATATTTCAATTTTATAAGGTCCTCCCGGCTGAAGATTATCCAAACTGAACTGCCCTTTGCTGTTACTTTTCGTTTCAAAGGTACTATTGGTAGGTATATGTATTACCTTTACTGTAACTTCGGAAGAGATTCCCTTTAATCTTCCGAAAATTTTAGAGCTGGTTTCCTGTGAAAATGCAAACCCAAACGATAACAGAGCAAAAGCACAGATGATTTTTTTCTTCATATTTTATTCGCTATAAACTTGGTGTAAAATTAGATCTAGTAAAAATGAAGTATGGTAACATAGAATTAACATTACGTAACAGAATGTTTAACATTTCCTTAAAAAAAACTTAATAGGAACATTGTAAAAATCTTAAAAAAAATTCTAGAGAAATCGTGAAAATCGTCCTATTTTAAAAGCATTTCAAAAGGTTTTAATTTCTTAAAATTTTACTATCAACAATCATTTTCTGTTGAATTACTTTCCATGAAAATCATAGAACCTCTGATATTTTTGGTTTATATTTGTGTTTATTGTTTAATACCAAAACTACAGATATGAAATTCGGACAAGTAGAAGATCCATCAAAAATAGATTTTACATTACCTAAAGACCATCCCAGAACCAAGGAAATGCTGGCTCTTAATAAAAAAGGACTGGAAAACATTTCTATTGGATGTGCCAAATGGAATAAAACGGATCTTAAAGGATTTTATCCAAAAGGAACCAAGGATGAACTGACGTATTATGCCACTCAGTTTAATTCTATCGAGCTGAATGCTACTTTTTACGGAATGCCTACTCCTGATCAGGTAACTACATGGAAAGAAAAAACTCCGGCAGACTTTAAATTTTTCCCAAAGATCACCAATACCGTTTCCCACTTCAGAAGACTGATTGATGTGACAGATCCGGTGACGCAGTTTGCATCTTCTGTTATCAATTTTGATGAAAAACTGGGAATGGCTTTCCTTCAGCTTCATGATAATTTTAAGCCTAAAGATTATGACAGGTTGGAAAAATTTGTAAAAGAATGGCCTAAAGAAGTTCCGTTAGCCATCGAGCTCAGAAATACAGAATGGTTTACAGATGAAGAAATTCTGAATACAACCTGTGAACTTTTCGAAGCCCATAATATCACCAATATCATTGTAGATACTGCAGGAAGAAGAGATATGCTTCATATGCGCCTTACCACTCCCAATGCATTTATCCGCTATGTGGGTGCCAATGCAGAAAGTGACTATGAAAGGCTTGATGACTGGTTGAAGCATCTTACCCAATGGAAGAAAGATGGTCTTCAGAATCTTTACTTTTTTGTACACCAGAATATTGAAAAAGCCTCCCCATTATTATCCGCTTATTTTATTAAGAAAGTGAATGAGGAATGGAAAACCGATATTCATATTCCGCAAATGGCTACGGAGAGTACAGGAACACTTTTTTAGTGATATCACACATAAATAGAATAATTTCGATATCCTTTTAAAACAGTAGTTTACTTCCTTTTCATCAAGAAAAATTCGTATATTAGAGTATAATGTTTTTCGCTAATCATTATACTTTAAAAAACATAAATCATGGAAAAGGAAATTTGTACAATCGGTATTGCCAATAACTGGCTTGGTGATGAATACATTTTTTATGACAATAATACCATAAAAAGAGTGTATGACAGCCACAGTCTGAATTCCGATAAAACGGAGTGGGTTGCCCCTCAAAGTATTAATAAACACACTAAAGACAAACTTATCAGAGCCTGCCCTGAGGAATTTAAAGAACAGGTCATGCAGATTCTGGATTATCCTTAACGAAACAAAAAGGGAATGAAACTTTTACAGTTCATTCCCTTTTTTATTTATTTTTTCGAAGCAGCAGCACCAGATTGAGAAACAGCAAAAGAAAATCCAGTGTAATCCAGATGCCCAGTTTTGTGTTCTCATAATTGTAAGCCTCTACCTGCTTTTTAGCAACTTCAGAAAGCTTCATACTTTGGTTGATGTAATTCTGAACTTCTACAATCTGATCAATATTTTTATTGGGTACAGAATGCTGGGAAAAGTATACGAGATTTTTCTTCCCAAGATAACCTGCAATCCAATATTCATCAGACTTATCCATTTTCAGATATTCTATTCTGTAATATTCCGGACGTATTTTCCCGATATGTTTGGGTTCCAGGGTTGTATTTTTATCAGTTTTATTGACATTAATCAGATAAAAATCCAGTGCCTGAGGAAGTTTATTAACAACCTGCAGTCCTACAGAATTATCTACAAATGCCACCGCACTTTTCTTGATAAACCAGTACGTAAAAACAGAAATTGAAAAGACGAGTGTTACAATACGAAACAGCTTTGCCCATTTCGCCATACCTCCTGATTTTACCTTAAACAGGACCAAAGAAAGAACAGATGCCAGAAATATTATAAAAATAATGAGTGTCATATTTTACAAAGATACTTCTTATCTCTATTTTATCTATATTTGCGCCCAAATTTTTAATCCTAACTAACCATGAAAAAGACATTCTCGGTACTCTTTTCCTTTTGTATCGTACTTATTTGCGCACAGGTAAAATTCGAAAAAGGATACATCATCAACAGCAATGATGTAAAAAAAGAAGTACTCATCAAAAATCAGGGATGGGTAAGCACTCCTGACAATTTTGTTTATAAAACAGATGAAAATTCAGCCGAAAATATAGGTACTCCTACTTCTATCAGGGAATTTGGAATTTATAATGAGGTAAAGTTTATCAGCTACAATGGTGATATTGATTATTCATCTGATCATCTTGATGACCTTTCCAATAATAAAGAACCTGAATTTAAAAAAGGAATCGTTTTCTTAAAAGAAGTTGTGAAAGGAAATAAAAACCTGTATTTCTATCAGAAACAAAATTTTGAAAGATATTTTTATTCCGATTCCGATTCTTCTATTCACCCCTTGACTTACAAAAAATATTATTTCAACGGCAGCAGCTCTCAGGTTGCAACCAATGATGATTATATTAATCAGCTGAAAACAATCTTCTCGGATGATACTAATGCACATGCACTGGCAGCAAAGACAAAATATACTACCAATGATCTAAAAAAGATCTTCAACTTATATAACAGCAAATTCTCCGGAACTGCATCTTCTAACGAGCAGTCTTTCACAGAAACTAAAAAGAAAGCAAAATTTAACCTGAGCGTAAGACCAGGAGCTAATTTCTACTCTCCGCTAAAAATAGAGCAAACCTACCGAAATGAAGGGTTCTCTTCTAAAACAGGGGTAAGAATAGGTGTAGAGGCGGAAATTGTATTACCATTCAACAAAAACAAATGGTCAGTAGTACTGGAACCTACCTACTCTCTTTACAACAATAAATCAACGATTAAAACAAATGATAATTTATATAATATGCATCTGGAGAATTATGCATTCTTCAGTCTTCCGCTTAGCTTAAGACATTATATGTATATCAATGATGATTCAAAAATATTTATCAATGCCGGAATTAATATCCTTTCGTTTAAAACCAGCTCATCTGAGAGCATTGATTTAGATTATGATGGGACGGTTTTTGACAAACTGCAATTATCATCATCCCAAAGTTTTAAAAGTGCTGTATTCGGGATAGGCTTCAATTATAAGAATAAATACAGTGTTGAAGCAAGATATAATACAAGTACTAATCTATTGGATGAAAAAAGAAATTCTGCTACTGCGGATCTTAAATATGTATCCTTAATTCTTGGATATAATATTTTCTAATCTACATTCCATTCTTTATAAAACTGGTCGAGGAAATTCAGCATGTAATTGTGTCTTTCTTCGGCCATTTCTTTTCCTTTTGAGGTATTCATCATGTCTTTCAGAAGCAATAGCTTTTCGTAGAAATGATTAATGGTAGTTCCATCAGATTTTTTATACTCTTCTTTAGACATTCCCAGTTTGGGTTTTATATCCGGGTGATACATCAGGTTATTCTTAAAACCTCCAAAGTTGAATGTTCTGGCAATTCCAATAGCTCCTATGGCATCAATACGGTCGGCATCCTGCACAATTTGCAGTTCAATAGGTGGATTTACCGGCGCCTGATCTCTGTTTTTAAACGAAATATTTTCGATCACAAACAAAACCTTCTGAATGGTTTCTTCAGAGACATTCTGTTCTTCAAGAAATGTTCTTGATATTTTAGGGGCGATCGTTTCATCACCATTATGGAATTTAGGATCTGCAATATCATGAAGAAGCGCAGAAAGTTCTACTACTTCTTTATCACAATCTTCTGTTTCTGCTATCTGAGCGGCCAGTTTCCAGACTCTTTCAATATGGAACCAGTCATGTCCTGCTTCTGCTCCTTCTAATTTTTCTTTTACAAATGCTACAGTGTTGTCAATCGTACTTTTCATTTATCTATCAGTTCATTTAAAATAATATCCCAGAGTTTGCTGTTGTAACTTCTAAAAAAATTGATATGCCCGATTTCTTTTTTATCAGATTCTGAAACATTCACCAGCCTGTAAGTCGGTTTCAGATTAGGATAGGTATCATTTAATAAGCTTAATACACCTCTTTCTGTAAGCCAGATATCATCTTCAGCCCGAATTACAAATACTTTCTGTGTCAAATTTTCAGAGAAATTATCAATTTTTTCCAACAGCCTGTTGGTTGATTTCTTGTTTAAAATTAAGGTTCTCCAGTCATATGCACAATTTTTCGGAAGACTTTCTCCCAATCCAAACCAGTGTGCAGGAAAATATCCTAGTAATGAAGTAGTTAATGGCTGGGCAATTCCAAATCCCAAATAAGCTTCCACTTTTGTCATTCCTTTAAGGTTTCCAACGAAGGCATTTTGTGTTCCTACAAAGACAAATTCTTCAAACATTTCAGAATCCTGATTCATTCCCAAGATTAATGCTCCCACAGAATGACCGAGGCAGTACTTTTTGTGTTCTTTAAAATCTTTTTTGATATATTGAGTTAAAGCTTTATAGTCTTTTGAGCCCCATACCCTCATGGAGCCATGAAATCCTCTCATATCTTTCGGCTTGGAAAGTCCTATCCCTCTGTAATCATAAGTAATTACTGTAAACCCCTGTTCGGAAAAGTAGCTGGCAAAGGAAAAATAGACCTGTTGTTTTACTCCCGTTGCTGAGTTGATCAGTAATAATTTCCCATTATCTTTTTCTGGTTTAAAGAGATGGACAGCCAGAGGAGTATGATCTTCTGTGGTTAATATTAGTTTTTCCATAATATAAAAAGAAAAAATCCACTATAAAAGTGGACATTTTACTTATATTTTTATGTTAAGTTTCAGACTTTTGATATGTCGTAAATAGTTTTAGGAAAAGAAATCTGAGATTCTTGGCAGTCCGGTCTGAGAGCCTTTACCTCCGGACACTCTTGATGAAACCTCATTTCCGAATTTAACACATTCTTCTATAGAATTCCCATGACAAAGCGCAATGGCAAATCCTGATGTAAATGCATCTCCCATTCCCATTTTATGAACTTTTTCATCTTTATCATTTCTGTAATATTTCATCTCTGTACCATCAAAATAAATAGTTGAATTGGTGTCATCTCTTACAAAAACTTTATTGAAATATTTCTTAAGAACTTCTTCTCTTTTTTCTTCTCCGAAAATAATGTAAAGTTCATTACTCTTCGCTACAATAAAGTCAACCATTTCTAAGATATCTTCTCTGACTCTCATGGCAGGAGAAGCATATAAACCGACCTTCTTTCCGTACTGCTTAGCTTTTCTAACGGTATGTTCTACTACATCCATAGAAATCTCAAGCTGTATCAGTACAAGATCTGCAGTATGAAAATATTTTTCAGCCTCATCTATATGAGGTTTGCTAAGGTATTTATTGGCTGCCGGAACTACCACAATAGCTGCATTTCCGTGAGAAGTCGTTACATAGGCTGTCCCTGTAGCGTCCTTATCTGTTTCATGAACAAAGCCTACATTTACATTTTCACTTACCAGATTCCTCATGATCTGCTGCCCAAGAGGATCCATCCCCACACATCCTATAAAATATACACTTGCTCCCAACCTGGCAGTACCTACCGCCTGATTAGCCCCTTTTCCTCCAAAATAGCTATCTGATTTAATGGCTAAAACGGTTTCATTGGGCATAGGAATTTTTTCGGTTTCAAGAACCAAATCTATGGATGAGCTGCCCACAACAATAATACGAGGTTGTTCTGATGAGAAATTCATTGTGTTTTGTATTAGCTTTATTATTTATAACTGACAAAAATTGCGCTTCAAAAATAACTAATTTAAAATTAACTTATTTCAATAAATTCAGTAATTATTTTCACTGGTTTTTGATCTTTGCTGTAAGCTATATAACTTGCATAAAAACCTTCACCATATCCGGTTTCAAAGGCAAATATAGTTCCGGGATGCTCTTTTGCGGGTTTCAGGAAGGCATACTGATCTATCGCCCCTTTTTCATCAAAGAAATAGTCATGGAAAAACTCTTCATAGATTCCCATGAAGTCTCCCCCTTTATTTTGATATAATCTTTGCTCCAGTTCGTTGAGACTATTTTGGGTATCAACATCCATGAAACATCCCATTCCACTTTCTACGGGATACCCGAAAACTTCTCCTTCCGCCAGCTCTTTTATATCCTGCCCTGCAGTAGTTGCCATTTTCCATTCTTTAATTTCAGAATTATTGAATATAATTTCGGCATAGGCTACACAGTTGCTATCTCTTTCTTTATGTAACATTACAGAAAAATCTCCTTTAGGGAATTCTGTAGTGAAAGGAAGCATATCATTAGTGATCAATGGGTCGCAGCCAACCAGCTTGCCACTGGAAAGGTAAATCTTTCCTACTTCAAAACTTTCCAACAACGGACTTTCTACAAAATCTTTCGAGAATAGTTTTTTTATGTTTTCTATGTGTGTCATTGTATTTATTCTTTTAAACCATCAGGCTGGATACCATTGTAAACGTGTATCCAGCCTGAGATTTTGACAAAATTTATTGTCTATACTTTATAAACTTTTCAGTTTTTCTTCAAGGATCGCAATCTTATCCAAAGCATCTTTCTGTTTTTGACGCTCAACCTCTACAACTTCTGGTTTAGCATTCGCCACAAATTTCTCATTGGAAAGCTTCTTTTCTACTGAAACTAAAAATCCTTTTAAATATTTTACTTCTTCTTCAGTTTTAGCTTTTTCTTCTCCTAAATCTAAGTTTTCACTTAAAGGAATAGAAACTTCTGTGGCTCCTACCAGGAATGTAAAGCTTGGCTTATCCGTTTTCTGTCCGAAATGGATTTCAGAAATATTAGCCAGTTTTCTTATTACAGCTTCATTAGTAAATTCAGCAGCATTAGTATAAACCTCAGCGGCTTCTCTTGGTGAGATTCCTTTTGTCTGACGGTAGTTTCTAACTCCAGAAATTAATTCTGCTGCTGTTTCGAAGTTTTTAATAATCGTTTCATCAAATGCTTCTGCTTCTTTCTGCTGAGCAATTACCAAAGCCTCATCAATACTTCTTTCTGAAATAGTCTGCCATAATTCTTCTGTTAAGAAAGGCATGAACGGATGAAGAAGCTTCATTAATTCTTCAAAGAAATAGATGGTTTTATCATAAACTTCTTTAGAAATTCCTTCTCCGTAGTTAGGCTTGATGGCTTCAAGATACCAACCACAAAAATCATCCCAAATTAATTTATAGATCAAATGCAGGGCATCAGAAATTCTGAATTTCTCAAACTGATCATTAATTTCAGCAATTGTTTTATTCAATTTGTTTTCAAACCACTCAATTGCCTGGTTATCAGCTGCAATAGCTGGTTTATCTTCATGATTCCACATATTGATCAGACGGAACGCATTCCAGATCTTCGTCATGAAGTTTCTTCCCTGAAGCATTAAATCTTCATCAAAAAGAAGGTCATTTCCAGCTGCAGAACTCAATAGAATACCTACACGTACTCCATCTGCTCCATATTTATCCATTAATTCAAGAGGATCAGGAGAGTTTCCAAGAGATTTTGACATCTTTCTTCTCTGCTTATCTCTTACAATTCCTGTAAAATAAACATTCTTGAACGGAACTTCTTTTCTGTATTCCAATCCGGCCATGATCATTCTGGCTACCCAGAAGAAAATAATATCCGGACCTGTAACCAAATCAGATGTTGGATAATAATAGTTGATATCTTTATTTTCAGGATCAAGTAATCCGTCAAATACAGACATTGGCCATAACCATGATGAGAACCATGTATCCAATGCATCGTCATCCTGTCTAAGGTTTTCTATAGTCAGACCTGAGTTTCCTGTTTTCTGTTTTGCCAGTTCTAAAGCTTCTTCTTTAGTTTCAGCAACTACAAAATCTTCATCTCCTTCTCCAAAGTAATAGGCAGGAATCTGCTGTCCCCACCAAAGCTGACGGGAGATATTCCAGTCACGGATGTTTTCCATCCAGTGCTTGTAGGTATTTTTGAACTTTTCAGGATAGAACTTAACCTCATCATCCATTACTACATCCAATGCAGGTTTAGCAATTTCAGACATTTTAAGGAACCACTGTACTGAAACTTTAGGTTCAATAACAGCGCCTGTTCTCTCGGAAGTTCCTACTTTATTTACATAATCTTCAGCTTTAAGCAAAAGATCTTTTTCTTCAAGTTCTTTAGCAATCTGCTTTCTTACGTCAAATCTGTTTTTCCCGGCATAATGTAAACCATGCTCGTTAAGATTTCCGTCATCATCAAGAGCATCAATCATTTTCAACTGATGTTTCTGTCCGATTTCATAGTCATTGATATCATGTGCAGGAGTAATTTTCAACGCTCCGGTTCCGAATTCAATATCAACATATTCGTCCTCAATGATCGGAATTACTCTGTTAACGATCGGTACGATTACATTTTTACCTTTCAGGTGGGCATATCTTTCATCATTCGGATTGATACATACCGCTGTGTCCCCGAAAATAGTTTCAGGACGCGTAGTAGCAACTGAAAGAAATTCTTCAGATCCTTCGATTTTATATTTAAGGAAATATAATTTCCCGTTTTGTTCTTTAAATATTACTTCTTCGTCAGAGATATTGGTTTTCGCTTCCGGATCCCAGTTGACCATTCTATAGCCTCTGTAGATTAATCCTTTGTTATAAAGGTCTACAAAACTTTTAATAACCTGCTGCGAAAGTTTATCTTCCAACGTGAAACGGGTTCTGTCCCAATCACATGAACATCCCAGCTTTTTCAGCTGCTCAAGGATGGTTCCTCCATATTTATTAGTCCAGTCCCATGCATGGGTTAAAAACTCTTCACGGGTAATATCTGACTTATTGACTCCTTCAGACTTCAGTTTAGCAACAACTTTAGCTTCAGTAGCAATTGAAGCGTGATCTGTTCCCGGAATCCAACAAGCATTAAATCCGCGCATTCTTGCACGACGGACCAGAACATCTTGAAGGGTATTGTTCAACATATGCCCCATGTGCAGTATCCCCGTCACGTTTGGCGGAGGAATGACTATGGTATATGGTGGTTTGTCATTAGGTTCTGAATGGAAAAATTTGTTTTCCAACCAGTAACTGTACCATTTTTGTTCTGTTTCCTGTGGATTGTACTTTTCTGAAATCTGCATAAATTCTATTTCTTTGGCTTGCAATTTGCAAAAATAGTCTAAAGAAAAAAATTTTTAAGCATGAATTAAAATAATTTTTAACTTTGTTTCACAAAATTTATCTAACAAATATATTAACATTCAAGAATATGAAAAAACTAATTGCAGGAATTGCATTATTCGGGACATTTGCTCTTGCATCTGCACAAACTATTACATTTGATAAAACGACTTTCGATTACGGAACTCTTAAGCCTAACGCTGATGGTACAAGATTCTTTACTGTAACGAATTCTGGTGATAAGCCATTAATCCTTTCCAATGTAAAGCCTTCTTGTGGATGTACAACTCCTGAGTTCAGCCAAGATCCGATTATGCCTGGGAAATCAGCTAAGATCAAAGTTGGATACAACACTGCTATTCCTGGTCCTTTCAACAAAATGATTGAGGTTTTCTCTAACGACCCTGCAAACAACAGAAGTGTAATCTACATCAAAGGTAACGTAGATGCTAACGCACCTGAGCCAAAAGTATTGACTCCTGCTGAGCAGAAAGAAGCTGCTAAAGCTGAGAAAAAAGCTGCTAAATTAGCTAAAAAAGCTGCCGCGAAGTAATCTCTACTCAAAAAAATAAAAGAACCGTCTCTATTGAGGCGGTTTTTTTATTACATTTATATTAGAATAGGTTGCAGATGATAGGTGATAAGCGGCAGAAAATAGTGTTGAAATTATTATATGTATTTAGGTTTTGCTGAAGCCTTTGGACTTATTTCTCTTTAAAACGGCTGGGCTAAAGCCCACCCCTATTGACTTTTAATAACATAATCTTTTAATATATGGACACCAATTTCTCAGATGACTTTAAAATAAATGGAAAATTTTCAATAAAAAAAACTTCAACCTCTTATAAAGGAAAGCTCACTAAAGAAAAAGGAGCAGAGATGCTGATTCAGGAGAAAGAAAAGCTTCGTGAGCTGCAGGAAAGACTGTATGCTGACGGAAGCAAGTCTCTTCTTGTTGTACTGCAGGCTATGGATGCTGCGGGAAAGGACAGTATGATAGAGCATGTTTTCGGAGGGGTAAATCCGCAGGGTTGTAATGTGACCAGCTTTAAGACACCAAGCTCCAAAGAATATTCTCATGATTTTTTATGGAGACATTATCTTGCGCTGCCACAGAAAGGAATGATTGGAATTTTCAACCGCTCACATTATGAAAGTGTTCTCGTTTGTAAAGTGCATCCTGAATATAATTTAGGTGAAAAAACATGGTCATCAGTAAAAGATTTCGATGATAAATTCTGGGAAAACAGATATGAAAGTATCCGAAATTTTGAAAAACACCTTGCTCAGAACGGAACTACCGTTGTAAAAATCTTTTTACATGTTTCTAAGGATGAGCAGAAAAAAAGGCTTTTAGACAGAATTGACGAACAGGAAAAAAACTGGAAATTCTCAGCAGCAGATCTTCCGGAACGAGCTTTATTTGACCAATATATGGAGGCTTATGAAAACGCGATCAATGAAACTTCAAAAGATCACGCTCCATGGTACGTACTTCCTGCTGACAACAAATGGTTTGCAAGAGTAGCTGCAATTCAGATTATTATTGACACTCTGGAAAAAATGGATCTCAAATATCCCACACTTTCTGATAAAGACACGGAAGACCTTCAAAAGGCCAAAAAGCAATTAATGGCAGAATAATCAGTTATTGGTTTATTACAAAACTGATCTGTGATGAATATAATCAAAGACCTTTGAATGTAGTTTTTCAAAGGTTTTTTTCCATGTAAATTGTTCAGTACTTTTTATCTTATTCCCATTTTCCGGTAATAGAAATGGTATAATTTCCCTGGGAATGCGCCATAAACCTTCAGGTGGATTTTGTCTGAAAATATTGATGTAAAGTTTTAATGTTTCCAGATACCAGTCCTGATGTTTATGATAATCATTAATTCCACCTACGTTTGGGAAATGATGCAGCTCTCTTTCCAGGATTTTCGGACAGAATTCTTTCCAATACTCCGTGGTATAAAGCAAATGCATATGCCATACTTTATCTACAGCTATTGAAGGTGAGGCTCCATTTTTTGAGATACAGCACAAATAAACAAACTTTTTATATTCTTCAATGGCAAGCAGACAGTATCTTCTCGTCCAACCTTCAGTCTGAGCTAATTTTCTGGAAAATGGAATGATGACATCAGCCTGATCAATCTGATACGCTGAAACCCTTTTCCATAAGGGACTCTGGTCATAATCTAACTGTATATTATCCAGTAAAACGGAAGTAAATTCGGGTTTCATGATGTCAATATTTTAATTGGTAATTCTAGTTATTAATATAAATTCAATTAACCTCCGCATCCACAGGATAGCGGACTATTATAAGTATAAATTTCTTTTTTATAATGACATTGGAGTAATTTTGCAAAATCATCTCTGGTCATATCCGTATAAACATCTGTATCACCTAAATATAATTGAAAATCTTTTTCAGGATACAAATCTACTGTTACCGAAATAACGGCATCAATAATCTGAATTTCAGAAATTTCGTCCCATATCAATTGCTGTTTTGCTTTATGATTAAAAATTCCTGTTTTGGTGATGGATAGTATTTCTACAGCTTCTTCTTCCGGGATTCTCTGCTCCGTAATGCATCTGATTAAGATTTTTACTGAACCATAAAAGAAAACTGATATAAATACAAGTACAATAATTGAGATTAAAAACTTAAAGAAATTATTACTTGTTAGCAAAAGATAGATTACTGCGCAAAGAGTGGCCAATAGAGCAAGTGATAGGAACATAAAGAAAATAATCCCCAAATACCCTGGTTTTCTTTGTCTGGATTTATATAAAGTGATTTCTGTTTTCATTTTGTATGTTACTATATTAAAATTAACAACCACAACCGCAGGATGATGGAGTACTATAAATATAAATTTCTTTTTTATAATGATATTCCAACAGTTTTTCAAAATCTGTCTGCTTCATCTGCCCCTGAAGATCTGTATTGAAAAGGTTAAGTTTAAAATCTTTTTTAGAATCAAAATCTACGGTTACAGACAATATAGAATCTATAATCTGTATTTCTGAAATCGTTCCCCATTCGGCTTCTTTATTTTCCGGGTAATAAGTTATTCCTTCTTTTGAGATGTTTAAAGCAGGATAAATAACCGGACGTTTTCTTTGTTTTCTTATCAGATATAGGAAATGTTTTACGATCAAATAATTTAAAAACATCAACCCGATCCATATTATTTTATTAAGAATCTTTATCAGTATAACATTGTTAATATCACTGAAAAAATAAGTCAGACATTGGTCCATTACCCAAAATAGTCCATATACAAACGCAATGTAGAGTAGAATAAGAATATACCCGGGTTTTTCCTCAGGGACTGAATGTAGTGTGATTTCTGTTTTCATTTTTATTTTGTTTATACAAATGTGTGATAACAGAAAAATATAAAAATCCTCTATTCGTCTTATTTAGTTTTACATAAGTCTTATATTAGACTTATACAAAGCAATACTCTTTCACAAATAATTATGAAAACAGATTTGATTTTAAGAATAAAATTTGAGGAAGATTATATTATAAAAAACGAGAAAATCTATAAGCCGGATTTTGTACTTCCGAAGAAGTGCCTGTTATTTATCTACGTGGTACATTGCTGCAACACTTGAGCTGATTACCCCTCGGTTTTCAGGACGAGCCGCCCCTATTTCCATTACTGGAAAGACCCGATATACTTACCATTGCACCGCAAAGAGTTTACCTGGTTTCACTACAGCCGAACTGTACTTGCTTTCTGTTGCACTTGTCCTACCCTCACGGGTGACGGATGTTATCCGCTTTGCTGCTCTATGGTGTCCGGACTTTCCTACCTCCCGTAAACGGGAAATCAACAAGCCGATTTTCTCGCGGAGGCAAAGATACGCAAATTTCGTAAAGAAAGGAGATAAAGCATTAGAAGCACAGCGCTCAAATTTACTGATCTGATTTTTAGCTTTTTTACCTTTTCACTATTTTGTATTATAATTTTCACCAATTACCACTTTATTATTATCTTCGTGCCATTATATGTCTATGGATTCCAGAGAAAAAGAATTTGCGCAGCTTATCAAAGATAATCAGGGACTGATTATTAAAGTATCGCGCCTTTATACCAATTCTCTGGAGGATGAAGAGGATCTTTTCCAGGAAATTGTGTTACAGCTCTGGAGAAGTTATGATTCTTTTAAAGGAAATTCTAAGATTTCCACATGGATGTACCGCGTAGCGCTCAATACCGCCATTACCCTCTTTAGAAAAAAAAGCAAAAGTCTTCCTACGAATGAGCTGGACATCAACCACAGAGATTTTGTGGAAGATGATGATGAAAAACAGCAACAGGTATCACTTTTGTATACTGTAATCAAGACTCTTCCCAATGTGGAAAGAGCTATTGTCATGATGTATCTTGACGATCTGCCTTACAAGGATATTGCAGAAAACCTCGGAATCACCGAAGTTAATGCACGTGTAAAAATGAATAGATTAAAGAAAACCCTTAAAGAACAGATGGAAAAATATGCCTGAATTTGATTTAGATAGTTTAAAAAAAACATGGCAGGAACAGCCTGTTCAGCCTAAATATGACAACAATGAGATTCTTCAGATGTTGAATAGAAAATCGCGTAATTACGTAAAATATATTTTCTGGATCAGCGTTGTAGAATTTCTGTTCTTTTCTGTATTGGGATTATTTTACCTTTTCCCTGAAGAAGAATCGGAAAGCTTCCGTAAAATGCTGGAAAGATTAGGTGCCCAGGAAGCTCCGGAAGTAGAAAACAACTTCGGTCATGTTTATTTAGCTATAAAGATCTTAAGTTTATTGATCACCGCATATTTTGTATTCAAATTTTACCAGAATTACCGAAAGATAAAGATTGAGGAAAACCTGAAGGGACTTATCACAAGAATTATTAAGTTCAAGACAACGGTCAATGCATTTATTCTCATCAGTATTGTATTATTGGTGATATTCACTTTTATACTGACAGCATTTATATTTTACACTTTAAATTCTCAGAATATACAGCCTAGCGGCTCTAATCTCACTATCATTATAGTAGGAATTGTTGTAAGTACTTTACTTGCTATATCCATGATCTGGTTTTATTACAGGTTGGTTTACGGGACTATTATCAGAAAACTTGATAAAAATCTGAATCAGCTTAAAGAAATAGATTCTCAGGAAAGTTAATATTCATAGGCATAGTTCGGGATATAATTATTATTTTTAGCCCACCAAATCTTAAACTATGCCCTTATCTTATGTATATGGAACTTCTGATGTTCCATTATTAGGACAGACCATCGGAGCCAATCTTAAAAGGACTGTCGAAAAATACCCCCATCAGGAAGCACTAGTCTGTGTTCATCAGAATTACAGAGCTACTTACCAGGAATTTTATAACCAGACTACTGCCGTTGCCAAAGCTCTGCTGCTTATAGGAGCAAAAGCTGGTGACAGAATCGGAATCTGGTCATCTAATCGCTATGAATGGGTTCTTTTGCAATTTGCCACTGCGAGAATAGGAACGATATTAGTCAATATCAATCCGGCCTACAGAACTCACGAATTGACCTATGTTCTTAATCAATCTGAAATTCGTTTTATTTTTTCTTCTTTAAGTTTCAAAAGCAGCAACTACAAGGAAATGGTGGAATACGCCAAAGAAGTTTGCCCAACTTTGGAACATGAGATTTTCTTTGACGAAAACTGGGAAGAATTTGTGAATAATGGCCAGGATATTTCAGATGAAGTACTTCACAGTTTTGAAGAGCATGTACAGTTCGATGATCCTGTCAATATTCAATATACGTCCGGAACTACAGGTTTCCCTAAAGGCGTTACCCTTTCTCATCACAATATCCTCAATAACGGTTATTTTATCGGTATCAGATTAAAATACACAGAAAAAGACCGTGTCTGTATACCCGTTCCTTTTTATCACTGCTTTGGAATGGTTATCGGAAATATGTGCTGTGTAGCACACGGTGCCTGCATGGTAATTCCCAACGATAGCTTTGATCCGGATATTACCTTAAAAGCTGTTTCGGACGAAAAATGTACTTCCTTGTATGGTGTCCCGACTATGTTTATTGCTGAACTGGCAGTAAAAGACTTTGATACGTATGATTTTTCAAGCTTAAGAACAGGCGTTATGGCTGGCTCTGTATGCCCTCCGGAGATTATGAAAAAGGTAGAAAGCCTAATGAATATCAAAGAAATGAGCATTTGCTACGGAATGACAGAGACTTCACCTGTATCTACTCAGACTTTAATCGGAACACCATTGGAAAAACAGGTAAGCACAGTAGGAACCGTTCAGGATCATCTTGAGATAAAAATTGTAGATGAAAATGGAAGAACTCTTCAACGGGGTGAACATGGTGAACTTTGTACAAGAGGTTACTCCGTTATGCTGAAATACTGGAATGATCCTGAAAATACTAAAAAAGTACTGGATGATGCCCGCTGGATGCATACCGGAGATATGGCGGTAATGGACAAAGATGGCTATATTACCATTTCAGGAAGAATAAAAGACCTCATCATCCGTGGTGGAGAAAACATTTCGCCTAAAGAAATTGAAGATTTTCTGTATACTTATACCCATATTCTGGATGTTCAGATCATTGGCGTACCAAGCGAAAGATTCGGAGAAGAAGTGATGGCATGGGTAAAAGTGAGAAAAGGATTTACCATCACAGCAGATGAATTACAAGAATACTGCAAAGGAAGAATTGCCCATTATAAAGTTCCTAAATACTGGAAATTTGTAGATGAATTTCCAATGACTATTTCCGGAAAGATAAGAAAAGTAGAGATGCGGGAGATTTCTATGAGAGAATTGGGGTTAGAGAATGTAAAACAAAGCTGAAGGTTAAAATCGCAAAATAATGAAATGGTGAAATTGTTGAATAATCCAACGGTTTTAAACTTTGACCTGGATTAAAGTCTTTTCTACCTCGGATAAATATTCTATCCCATTTTCCTTATCAAATGATTAATATAAATAATATATTTACAAAAAACTAAAAACATGAAAATTGTATCGGTACTAGGTGCTCTCTTACTTAGTATAAGTGTGTATTCTCAAAAAATATCCGGAAAGGTTATCAATGAAAATAATGAGGTTGTTTCTTACTGCTCAGTAAGCTTGGAAAATATAAATACAAGTACAATTACAGATATCAATGGGAATTATTCTATAGACATCCCTGAAAAGGCGAAAAAAAGTGACTATATCATCTTTGAATCCAATGGTTATGAAGATAAAAAAGTAACTGTAGAAGGAATAACTTCCGATGCTAATATTACATTAAACAAAAAGGCCAATGCTATTCAGGAAATCAGTATAATTGGAAAAAAAACAAAGAAAGATGTTCTGGGATATAAAAGCAGGCCAATGCTCACTTTCTCTAAAATGTTTGATCAGAATGTTCCCACCATTGAACAGGGACAAATATTCAACATTTATAAGTGGACTAAACTTAACAGCTATAATTTTTACATTATACCGAGCTCTAAATTCAAGGAAATTACTTTAAAGCTCAATATATACTCTGTAAAGAATAATGTACCGGATGAATCTCTCCTTCAGGAAAATATTATACTTAAAACCAATACTACAGGCTGGCAAACCATTGATCTGGAAAAATATAAACTTATTTATAATGATCTGGATCAGCTGGCAATTACCTTACAACTTGTTGAAAATATACCTCAGGATAATGTAGATTTCGTTTTCGGAATTTCTGCAAAAAAAACATTGTCCAAGGACTTGCTGTTCCGTTATCAAAGTCAGGGAAAATGGGAAGCCAGTGGAGGGAGCTTTATCTCCAATATTGATATTAATTATATGAAGGATAAAAAGTAAGCATTTAGACAAATATTTCTGATTTCTTAGAGATTCAATAAGTTTAAATAAAAAAGGTGAATATGTCTATTCACCTTTTTTGTATTATCTGTTAAAGTTCTTTTCTTAATCTTGCAACAGGAATATTGAGTTGTTCACGATATTTTGCAATCGTTCTTCTGGCAATATTATAACCCTGTTCTTTCAGAATTACCACTAATGCATCATCGGTAAGCGGCTTCCTTTTATTTTCTTTACTGATTACTTCCTGAAGATGGTTTTTGATTTCTTTGGTAGAAACTTCCTCTCCATCGTCATTTGTTAAGCTGTCTGAGAACAAATCTTTAAGGTATACGATTCCGTTAGGAGTATCTGCATACTTACTTTTTACCACCCTTGAAATCGTGGAGATATCAAATCCTGTAATATCAGCAATATCCTTCAGAATCATTGGTTTCAGCGACTTTTCGTCTCCGGTGATGAAATAATCCTTCTGGAACTTTACAATGGCTGTAATCGTCTGTAATAAGGTGTTCTGACGCTGATTAATGGCATCAATATACCATTTTGCAGCATCCAGCTTTTGTTTGATAAATAAAGCAGCCTGTTTATGTTCTGATGAATTTTTATCATGAGAATAAGTAGTCAGAATATCTTTATATTCTTCAGAAACTCTTAAAGTAGGTGCATTTTTGCTATTCAGCATAGGAATTACCAGCCCGTCTTTTACCTGAATCACAAAATCCGGAATAATTTCCTGATTAATTGTAATCGTCTGGGTATCGAAGTTCCCTCCTACTTTCGGAGAAAGTTTTGAGATTTCATCCAGAGCATCTTTCAGATCATCTTCTTCAATATCATATTTCTGAATGATCTTATTATAATGCTTATTCGTTAAGGCTTCAAACTGATGTCTTAAAATATTGGCAGCCAAAGAAACTGCTTTGTCTGAGCTTACTTTCTTTTCAATCTGTAATAGTAAACATTCCTGCAGACCTCTTGCTCCCACACCAGACGGATCCAGTTTCTGAACATAGTTCTCAAGGATATCCTCTACTCTTTCTTTCGTTGTATAAATCCCTTGGGAGAAAGCCAGATCATCAACAATAGATTTGATCTCTCTTCTCAGATAACCATCTGTATCTAAGTTTCCGATAAGATATTCTGCAATCTTCAGATCTTCTTCACTGATATTAATCAGATGAATCTGTTCTGTAAGATAGTCATATAAGGACTGTCCTTCTGTCAGAAGGCTTTCGTTATCAAATTCCTCATCATCCGGAGAGTAGTTGCTGGATGCAGTTTTATAGCTTGGTTCATCGTCATAAATATATTCATTGACGTCGAAATCTGTTTCAATGCTTTCTGTACCCTCATCCTGATAAGCGTCTTCCAGAGAAGAATACTCATCCTCTTTAGAATCTTCTTTTGCAATTTCCAAAGCCGGATTTTCTTCTAACTCTCTCTCCAATTCCTCTTCAAATTCAAGAGTATGAAGTTGAATAAGCTTCATCAACTGGATCTGCTGAGGGGCCAGCTTCTGTCCTAATTTGAGTTGTAAGTGTTGTTTAAGCATATTCTAATTTGCGTTTTAACATAACATATTCTACGAATTTAATAAATTTATTTGATAAAAAACACATTTAGCATGATTTTTGCATGACTTACCTTAATATAATAAACTATTAAATAATAAAAAAAGCCTTAATTTGTGATTAAGGCTTTTTTTATTGTTCTAGAATTCAGCACTTTTCGGCGTTCTAGGGAAAGGAATTACATCTCTGATGTTCGTCATTCCCGTTACGAAAAGAACCAATCTTTCCAATCCTAAACCAAAGCCTGCATGTGGCACAGATCCGAATTTTCTGGTATCAAGGTACCACCAAAGCTCGTGTTCATCTACGTGCATATCTGCCATTTTCTGTTTTAAAACATCCAATCTCGCTTCTCTTTCAGATCCACCGATGATCTCACCGATACCAGGGAAAAGAACATCCATAGCAGCAACGGTTTTGTTATCATCATTCAGTTTCATATAGAAAGCTTTGATTTCTTTCGGATAGTCAAATAATACTACCGGGCTTTCAAAATGTTTTTCTACAAGATATCTTTCATGCTCAGACTGAAGGTCTGTTCCCCATTTTTCAACCGGGTAAGCAAATTTTCCTTTTTTATTTTCTTTAGAATTCAATAAGATTTCGATAGCTTCTGTGTAGCTTACACGCTTGAAACGCTTAGCCACTACATTCTGAAGTTTTTCGATAAGACCTTCTTTTGCTCTTTCTTTCTCGGGTTTTGTTTTTTGTTCTTCTTCAAAACGCTTGTCTAAGAATTCAAGATCATCTTTACAGTTATCCAATACATACTGGATCACATATTTTAAGAAATCTTCCGCTAGGTCGATGTTATCTTCAAGGTTGTTGAATGCCACTTCCGGCTCAATCATCCAGAACTCCGCAAGGTGTCTTGTGGTGTTAGAATTTTCAGCACGGAAAGTAGGTCCGAATGTATAGATTCTTCCCAATCCCATTGCAGCAGTTTCTCCTTCAAGCTGTCCTGAAACGGTAAGGTTTGTTTTTTTACCGAAGAAATCCTGTGCAAAATCAATTTCACCTTCTTCAGTTTTCGGCATGTTGTTCAGGTCAAAGTTTGTTACTCCAAACATTTCACCTGCTCCTTCTGCATCTGCTCCTGTAATAACCGGAGTGTTGATATAGAAAAACTGGTTCTGGTTGAAGAACGAGTGAACAGCAAAGCTTACTGCATGACGCACTCTGAACACTGCTCCGAAAAGGTTGGTTCTGAATCTTAAGTGTGCCTGCTCACGAAGCTTTTCCAGACTGTGCTTTTTAGGCTGAAGAATTGTACTCTGAAGTTCTTCCGTAAAGTTATCTCCCAAAACAATAATCTTTTTAGCGATAATCTCCACAGATTGTCCTGCTCCCTGGCTTTCCACCACTTCTCCTACTACTTTAAGGGAAGAAGCTGTACTGATATTCTTGATAATAGCTTCATCAAAATTTTCGAAATCAACAACTATCTGCAAATTATTAATCGTAGAACCATCATTAAGCGCAATAAAGCGATTAGCACGGAAGGATCTTACCCATCCGTAAACGGTAATGTCATGATGTAATACTTTCTTGTAATCCTTTAGGACTTCTTTGATCGTTTGCTTTTTCATTTGTTGATGATAAATTTTTTATATAAAAATTAATGTCCGCAAAGTTACAAAAAAACAGCGCAACTTGATGATTGCGCTGTCTTTAAAAATCATTTAACAAGCATTTAAACTTTCAGTTCAGGAAATTTACCTTTTTTCTTCTGCCCTCTCTTCTGCATTTTCAGGTTACATTTCCACTCAATATTGTCCTGAACTTCAATAAAATCCGTATTGATCCGGAATGAACACTTTACACTATCACTTTTAAAAAGAATAAAATTTTATTTTACTCTGAGCTTTCATGGAATTAGTTTTACTGAAATGGTTATTAGTTTTTAAGTGATAACTCCGTGGTACATTCCCGGTCATACATCCATTTTTACACTATACTATACTTTTAAACTTTGTGGCGGATTCACCACCGGATTTTGTTTTTAACTGCTTATGATTTTTAAATAATCACTATACTTTTATACTTCTAAATTTCTGAACAATTATCTCATTATTTGCATTTTAATTTTCTGGTTATTTCAAGTTTTTATCCTCTTTATTATTAATTTTTATGATACAATTCCTGATTTAATATTTTAATTAATCAACAGTTTGGAATTGATATCCTGTATTGTGCACATACAAAATAAATGGCTGTGTTTTTACCTGAAGCAAAGATGCAGTAAGGAAAATAATGATACAAGTGTATGGTTCATAGATTCATAAATTTATATACCTAAAATCATGAATTTATAAACATAAATAAAATGAAAATCAGAAAGTTATATTTATTTCCCAGTCATGTTTTCAATTTCTTTCAGATAGATAGAAAGAGGAGTTCCTGTTCGTTTTTTGAATGCTAAAGTGAAAGCCTGCTCATTATTATACCCTAATTCTTCGGCAATAAAAGGGATTTTATAGGATCTGAATTTTCTGTCATTGGCCAGTCGGCTGATGGCATAGTCAATACGCAGATCATTAAGATAGGTAGCAAAGTTTTTCCCTTTGTAGGTATTGATAATTTCTGACAGATATTTCGAGTTTGTTTTTATTTTTTTGGCAAGACTTCCCAGTGTGATTCCTTTATTCAAAAACTGGTCTTTGCTTTCAAATATCTCAAGTTCTCCTAAAATGGTTTGCGCAATGTCTTCCGAAATTGTTCTGGTAGTTTTGTCTTCTGAATTTCCTGTATTTTCTATCGGAATAGGTTCAGAGAAGGATTCTTTTTCTATTTCAGATTTATAGTCTCTATCAAACCTTCTTTCATTAACCGAAAGAATCAGATCCTGAGCAATCTTTTTATAATTCTTTTCAGATTTTTTATATTTAAAATAAACATTGATGAATAAAAGGTGTGATATCAGCAAAAGACTTAAGACAATATAAAAGAGGCTTTTTCTCTTTGTAAGCTCATTGGTAATACTTTCCTTCTCCTGCTGAAGTTCAGGAGTATCATACCTTCTGGGAAGCTCTCTGGAAATATATCTGAACTGGGTATCCAGAACATTATCCACCTTTAAAAACCGCTCTACATAATACAGCTGCTTCTCGGTATCACTGTTTTCTTTATAATAATCAATCAGATAGGTGTATACATCTCTCAGCTCTGGATAGATATAGTTTGTTTTAAGAACCATGGAATCTATCTTCCGGAAAAAGTCAACGGCTTTGTCTTTTTGTTGAAGCCCAGCATAGGATTTTCCCAAATATAAAAGAGTATAATGCTGGCTTCTTTTATCACTATTCTTGTTCGTAAAAAAATATTTCTCACATTCTAATAGGCTGTCAATGGCTTTCTGGTATTCTTTTGAATGCAGATTATAATACCCCAAAAGCCCAAGGTTCTCATAATAACGGTAAATATCTTTATTTTTCCTGGACTCTTGTAAGCCATCCTGTATCAGGATATAGGCAGAATCCATCTTATTGATTTCTATGTAAGCATCAGCCAGATTCAGTTTAAGAGTTTTTTTCTCATCCTCATTCATATAATCAGCATCATAAGTGTAGTGCCTTAGTACTTTAGCTGTTTCTGCGTGTTTTCCGATATAATTATTCAGATAAGCAATGCTGATATGGGCCATGGCAATCTGCCTCTTATTTCCTTTTTCTTTGGCATACTTCAGTCCTAAAATATAATTGTTCAATGCAGACTGGAGATTATCATTTCTAAAATAAAGATTCCCTCTTAACAGATAAATTCTGGCCGGATAGGTATTTTGTTTAGAATTTTGAGTGATATGTTGCAGGCTGTCAAGATCCTTTAATGCATCAGATAAATTTTCTTCGAAATGACGCATGACATATCCTTCAGCAGTATGAATCGCATCTTTTTCAGATTTTGCCTTTTTAAGATAATAATCTGCAATACTTTTACTGTTGCCCTCTCCCACACGGCTGCTATAGAATTCTTTTTCCAATTCCTCATAAGTGCGTTTTTCCGGAGTATTTTTTTCTTCATTATTGGTCTGTGCATGACAAAACACCAACCCCATAATCAAAAACAGTAATAGACATTTTATTTTCATCATTCATCCTAGCTATATTACAAAAATATTATTTTTCTTCAGTAGACACACCACTCCTTATACTTTTTTCCGTGAATGGGGAATAATTTTATTAAAATACATGCTGAAAAACAAAAAAGAGAGTACAATATGAAGACTGCACTCTCTTCAACAATCATTTCCATTCTACTTTTCCTTCCATATAATACACCCTTCCTTTATCTTCATAAAGAAGATCATATCCCTGAGAGGTCAGATAAAAATGACAGACTTTCATTTCGTCATTTTTTTCTTTGAATTGAATAACCGCCGGACACATTTTAGCACGATCCAGCTTCTTCACCATCAGATTAAAATTCTTCTGAATATTTTTCCTGCTGTAAAGAGACAGCATCCGGTCATCAACAAAACGTACATATTTCAAAGAAGAAAGAGGATATGTAATCAATTTAAAGGGCTGTCCTGCCAGTTTTGCAGCATTTTCATTGAAAAAATTGGTGATCGAAAGGCTGTCGTTTGTAATATTCTTTACCACACTTGATTCATATCTTTGTCCATCTGCAAATTCCATACTGTAGATGGCTTCCATTTTAATGGCAAAACCTTTTCCTGATTTTCTTAACTCTTTAAGGTCTGTAAATTCTTTTCCTTTCTTGATGACGATCAAAACATTTCCTTCTCCAAAATCACAGTCATAATATTTTTTATAGTCAAAAGATTCTTCTGTTTGGGTATTCACTGTATCATTGGTTGTATTTTGTGAAAAAATACGTACCGAAAACAGTAATAAAAATAATATCAGTTTATAATTTTTCATGATTGAATTATTTAAGGGTTTAAAATCATTTAAAAAACAAGGTTAATTCCTAAACCAAAGCGGAATCCTTTAATTGGAAAAGGTTTATACGTATTATATTCGAAGTTGTACCCGAATTCTGCACAAAAGAAATGGTAAAAGTTGATTCCTGCTTTGGGTGAAACCGTATAGGGCGAAACTCCTGCTCCGGCATATAGAGATGATACCTCTGCGCCATCCCGAAACGAAACCACTTTTCTGAAATAGTCAAACTCCGGAATGACCAGCAGCCTTCTTTCGTCCCACCAGTTAAAATGGCCTCTTAAGCTGTAATAATTTTTATCACCATCAGTCAGTTTTGTTCCTATGGACAGGAATGCTTTATTATCCAATGAAGTTCCTTCAATTCTGGTGCTGAGAAGAAGAACCAGCCATTTTTTCTCTTTAATTTCTTCAAATTGAGCTTTCAGAAAGCCACAAAGAAATAGTGCGGTGATTGCAACAAACTTTTTCATAACTTCTTATTTTACTTTTTGTTTCTTAAAATTCCAGTTAATCAAAGGCAGTTTTCTCTTTCCGTTCTCATTCCATCCGCCAATCTGTATTCCTCTGAAATCATCACATTTATTGTACAAACCGATCTGTATTCCTCTGCATTTCTTTCCAATATTAGCCAATGGCGCTACAGAAATACCTTTCATCTCATGGTGCAGGTTAAAAAATAGAGAGACAGCCATTCCGTTGGTCACAGCATAAGTATTGACATTACTAGAAACATTGATCTCAAGGCCATTGGTAACTGTAGGTTCCATATTGATCAGCGACAATTGAAGTCCGTTGATCGTATTCATCTTTTCTCGGGGAACCATTACATAATCATAATTGCCTGGTAATTGTAAGTTGAAAAGCATCAACGGCGGAAGAAAAATACCCAGAAAATTGAATCCCATTCCCAATCCATTTACTTTTTTAGGCTTAAATTGATCTTCCTCATCATAATATTTAAATAAAACTCCATTGACGTTTCTGACATTCTTTGAGGGAGAAGCGGCAATCAATCTCGGTTTCAAAGAATCTACTTTTATACTGTCTGATGCATACACCAGACTATTGAATAAAAGAACTGCTATTAATAAAATTCGTGTTTTCATAATTCGTTATTTTAAAATTACAGTTCAAAATTATCCGCAGAAGCTTCAGTTCCGAATGTGAAAAAAAATTAAAAAAAATACTACATTTGTGAAAATCACAAAACTATGCACCAGGAAGCTCTGCTCAAGGAAATCCGAAGAAAAATCGGTGAAAAATCTTTAAATGATGAGATCGCCAACATTCTTAACATCAGCTATGATGCGGCTCACAGAAGAACTTCCATGAAAGCCAAATTCAGTTTTGAAGAGGCTTTGGAGCTCGCCAAATATTATCAGATCTCACTGGATCAGTTTCTGGGAACAGAAAATCAGTTGGTTGTAAAGAGAACACAGCCTGTAAGAACCACCGAAGATCTTTTGAACTATTTCGAAAACTCTTTAAAGATTTTGAATGTTTTTCAGAATATTACCAATTCCAAAGTATTTTATTCTGCAAAAGACATCCCGTTTTTTTATACCATTTCAGATTCCATTCTGTCCCGTTTCAAGTTTTATGTCTGGATGAATTTACTGAATCAGGATAAATTCTTAAGTCCGTTTCATGAATTTAATATGGAATACCATTCTGTAAAGAATGATCTGCTTAAAGATCTTTACGATAAACAAAACGTAACGGAAATATGGAATGACACTACGATTATGAGTGCTTTGAGACAAATCTCATTCTATTATGAAATGGGATTATTAAAGAAAAATGATGTGGATCTTATTCTGGAAGACCTGAGAAAATTATTGGAAGGACTCGAGGTCAAAACACTGGAAAAAACTAATTTTCAGATCTATGTGAATGATTTGGTAATTTTAAACAACGCTATTTTATTTAAAAATGAAGAACAGTGTTCCTTTTTTGTACCTTTCAGCATGTTCGGATATATGATGACGAATGATAAAATAACGTGTGAAGATTCTCTGAGCTATTTTGAACATCAGATCAAGAACTCCAGATCACTGAATGAATCCGGAAACCGGGAAAGGAAAATGTTTTTTAATAAAATGTATGAACAGATTGACCGATTAAAACAAAATTTATCATGAATACTCTTCGTAACGGCGAATATTTTGGAGACACCAATCAAATAGTCAATCTTGAAGGATTGACGATCACTGATACGGAGTATACGCATCCTTACGTAGACTGGCATTATCATGAAAATGCATATTTCACTTTTCTTCTTCAGGGCAATATGACGGAAGGAAACAAAAAAGAAGTCTATGGCTGCTCTGCTGGAACATTATTGTATCATCATTGGGAAGATCCACATTACAATATTAAACCTGATATTTTTACAAGAGGCTTTCATATCGAGCTCACTCAAAGCTGGTTTGACCGGTTTGATATTCAGAAAAATAAAGTGGAAGGAAGTTTTAATATAAAAGATCCTGCCCTGAAACTTCTGGTTTATCAGATGTTTAAGGAAACCAAAAACCATGACATTTCGTTTGAACTGGCCGTCAATCAGTTGTTATTACATCTTTTCAGCCAATTAACCCATCAAAAGGAAAATATGGAAAGAAAACCTTTGTGGGTAGGTCAGATCAATGAAATTTTACATGAAAGTTTTACAGAAAGTCTCAGTCTTACGGAACTTTCCAAAACACTGAACATCCACCCTATTCATCTCAGCAGGGATTTCCATAAGTATTTCCATTGCAATCTGGGCGAATACCTCAGAAAATTAAAACTCAACAAATCTCTTGAACTGCTCACTTTATCCAATTCTTTAACGGATATCGCTTTGGAATGCGGTTTTTCAGATCAGAGTCATTTTATCCGTTGTTTCAAAGAAAACATAGGAATTACGCCTCTGAAATACAGAAACCTCCTGAAAAATCATTAACCTTTTTCGAATACTATCGCCATTCACGATTTGGATACATCATTCCCCGATTTGGATACATTTCCCTTTTCGTAAGTTTCCATCTTTGTACCATCATTTAAACAAAAAAATATTTAAAAATGGAAACAAAAAAAGTATGGTTCGTGACAGGAGCTTCAAAAGGCTTAGGATTCGAGTTGGTAAAAAAATTACTGTCCGAAGGGTTTCAGGTTGCTGCTACAAGCCGTACCGTTGAATCCCTGATCTCCACCATCGGAGAAACTTCAGAAAACTTCCTTCCACTCAGCGTTAATATTACAGATAATAATGACATTAAATCTGCCATCGCAAAAACAGTTAATCATTTTGGACGAATTGATGTGGTGGTCAACAATGCAGGTTATGGGCAAATCGGAACGCTGGAAGAACTTACCGATGAAGAAGCAAGAGAAAATTATGCTGTGAACGTTTTCGGAACCTTAAATGTGATCAGAAATGCCATGCCTTATCTTCGTGAACAAAGATCAGGAAACATCTTCAATATTTCTTCTGTGGGCGGATATTCTGCTAATTTTCCGGGCTGGGGAATCTACTGTTCTACAAAATTTGCTGTTGCCGGATTTACAGAAGCACTGGCTGAAGAAGTAAAAGATTTCGGAGTACATGCTACTGTTGTTTATCCGGGATATTTCCGTACAGATTTCTTAACTAAAGATTCGGTGAAAACACCTGCTAATCCTATTCAGGCATATGAAGCAGCAAGAAATTCAGAACAGGCCCACCTTAATGAAATTAATGGAAATCAGCCTAATGATCCTGAAAAAGCAGCTGATGTGCTGATTCAGATCAGTAAAGAGAAAAATCCTCCAGTGCATTTGTTATTGGGTGTAGGAACCCTGGAATTTCTGAATAACAAAATTGATATTTTACAAAAAGACGCTGAGAAATGGGAAAGTCTTACTGTTTCTACTGCAATTTAATTTGATACTATCCTTCGACTCCGCTCAGGTTGGCACTAAACCATTTGTTTGAATCATTTGAACGTAAAATTTTAGAGCAGTCTGCCTGATCAGAGTCGAAGACTTTTTGAATCAATGTGTTATCCTTTTTGTAAAAACAACTAACTTAGCTCTTATGAAACAGCCTGTTCATTTTAATTCTATTTCAGATTTTCATGCTTTTTGTGGTCTTCCTAATCCTGAACATCCGTTGATCAGCGTGATAGACTACAGTAAAGTCCGTTATGTTGTAGACAATGAGGAACTGAAATGGATTCAGAATTTTTATTCAATTGGTTTGAAAAAGAATGTCACTCCAAAGTTCAATTACGGGCAGCAGCAGTATGATTTTGATTCAGGAGTACTATGCTTTGTTTCACCACAGCAATATTTAAGTCTCGAAATCAATCCTGATGTTGAAGTAGAGCCTACCGGATTTTTATTGCTGATTCACCCTGATTTTCTGTGGAATACTTCATTAACACGAAAGATAAAATCCTATGATTTTTTCAGTTATCAGGTTAAAGAGGCACTTTTCCTTTCTGATAAAGAAGAGAAAATTCTTGTTGATATTTTTAAAAATATTGAACGGGAATATCAGACCAACACCGATAGATTCACGCAGGAGCTGATCATTGCCCAGATTGAACTATTACTGGTTTACTCTGACCGTTTTTATGAACGTCAGTTTTTTACCAGAAAGAAGTCTAGTCATGAATTGCTGTATAAATTTGAGGACATCCTTTCCCAATATTTTGAAAGTGGAAATCTTCTTGAAAACGGCATTCCATCGGTAAAAACTATCGCCGAACAGATGAATATTTCTCCCAATTATCTGGGAACACTTTTACGGCTTCATACCCAGCAAAATACGCAGCAGCATATTCAGAATAAATTAATTGATTGCGCCAAAGAACGTTTGAGCACCACAAGTCTTTCCGTAAGTGAAATCGCTTATGAACTGGGATTTGAACATCCGCAGTCTTTCAGCAAGCTCTTTAAACAGAAAACCAATCAGTCTCCGGGAGAATTCAGAAAGTTATTTAATTAAATTCCGGAGAGATCAATAATGCATTAGAAATGTTAATTTCATTCTATTTTGCCATAAGGAAGTTCATTATTTTTGCTTAAATACTTTTTAAAATGAAACCTATCCTATTATTGATCTTTATTTTCTCATTTTATTTTTATCAGGGGCAAAGTAAAAATATAATCGATGCCGAGAAGATTGAGAATCCAATTCAGAAAAAATACTCTGGGAAAATCGTTTTTCTTACCCAAAATACAGCGCTGGAAAATTTGAAAGATTCAGACTTTCTCAGCTCATTGGTATTTCAGGAAAATGGAGATCTTGGGATTCATGCTTTCTTTGATAATTCTCTTGTCAACTATCTTCATCAGCTTGAACCCAGCTGGACTATTGATGAATTGCTTAAAAAAGGAAATTATCAATTCTCATTTTATGTAGACGGAAAGCTGATCTATAAAGAAAATCTTAATACGGGAGCAGGCGCTTCGGACCAAAAAAAATTCAAAACGACATTACGGATTCCTCTTCTCAGCAGTAAAAATGAAGATTCATGGGGAAGATATTTATGGATGCGCTTTTATATGGCTCATAACGGAATTGATGCACTGACAGCAGGAAATCACATTTTAAAAATTGAAATCAAGCCTTATCTCAATACTTCCACGATCAAAACAGGATCTGTTGTCGCAGAAGGGCAAATCAACCTTACTGTTCCTTCTCAAAACATTCCGGCGCAGCAAATTGCACTTCAACCCATTCAATCTAATAGCGGATGGAAGGTTTCTCAGGAAAAAATCAATACAGAAACCATCAGAAATCTGAATAAGAAAATTGCAGAAAACAGGTTCAAAAATATAACCGGAATAGTCATTATAAAGGAAGGAAAATTACTTCTTGAAGAATATTTCAACGGATCCGGAAGAGATTCTTTACAAGACACACGATCAGTAGGAAAATCTTTTTCTTCAGCTTTAACGGGTATTGCAATCAAAGACGGATACTTAAAAAGTGAAAACCAAAATCTGAAGGAATTTTATGACCTGAAACCCTTTAAAAATTATGCTTCACAAAAAGATAATGTCACCATAAAAAGCTTACTGACAATGAGCTCAGGATTCGACGGAAACGATGAAAATTATGAATCTCCCGGAAATGAAGAAAATATGTATCCGACTGAAAACTGGATCAAGTTTATATTAGATCTGCCCATGACAGAGAATATAATAGGGAAAAACTGGAGTTATTTCACTGCCGGAGTTGTATTAACAGGAGATATTTTAGATAAAAAAGTTCCACAAGGTTTGGAAAAATATGCTGATAAGAAGTTATTTCAACCTCTTGGAATCACTAATTATAAATGGCAGTTTACACCACAGCAAAAGCCTTCACTGGCGGGAGGACTACGTATGAAAGCACTTGATTTCGCAAGATTCGGACAGTTGTATAAAAATAACGGAGTGTGGAATGGAAAAACAATATTGAGTAAGGACTGGATTAAAAAATCTTTCACCAATTATTTCACTGATAATCCTGATTTTGAAGGATATGGATATTTATTCTGGAGAAAGGTTTACACGGTGGGAAACAAAAGTTATGAAGCTTTTCAATCCAGTGGAAATGGGGGAAACAAAATCATTATTTTCACCGAAATACCAGTTGTCATAGTGATTACTGCACAAGCTTACAATAAACCTTATGCACACCAGCAATCTGAAAAAATAGTACAGGATTATCTTTTACCCGCCTTAAAAATGAGTAATGAAAATCAGTAATGTAGTAAGTAAAGTAATATGGAAAAGTGAGAAAGAATAACTTATTGCTTATGCAATAACTATTCGTCTTTCTTGGATGGAATAAGGAATACATCAATAAGACCTTCAGGAAGTTCCATTTTGATTGTTCTTTCTTCCCTGTCGACTTCTAGAATCCAGTCTTTTATCATAGGAATAACCACTTCTTTTCCATCCAGATTGGTAATGAAATACACCTGTGCCGTCTGATCGTTTACGGATCTGATCACTCCACAGTTGTTATCATTTTGATCAAAAATTTCAAATCCGATGATTTCGTGGTAATAGAATTGTTTTCCTGAAAGTTTAGGCAGTGAAGCAAGCGGAAGGTAAACACTTTTACCCAGCACCTGATCTATCATAGCCTCAGAAGAGTTTTTGAATGCAAGATTCAGAGCATCAAGTTTGCTCCATGATGATTTTTCAATAAAAAATGGAACCAATAATCCGTTGATTTCAACGAATATTGATTCCAATTTATTGTAAAGCTCGGGTTGATCGGTATCCAATTTAAGGATTACGTTACCCGCAAGTCCGTGTCTGCGTGTGATTTTACCTAAAAAATAGCAATCTTCTTTACGCATAACAGGGTTTGTTCTTAAGCTTCAGTGTTTTCTTCAGTTTCAGCAGCAGGAGCTTCTCCTTCTGTAGCTTCAGCAACAACTTCTTCAGCAGGTGCGTTTGCAGCTTCTTCAGCAGCTTTAGCATCAGCTTCAGCTTGTGCAGCAGCAGCAACTCTAGCTTCGTTTACTTTTACTTCAGCTTCTAAAGCAGCTTTCTTAGCATCAGCTTTAGCAGTTGCTAAACCTTCTACTTTACCTTGTACTTTAGAATCTTTAGCCTCTACCCAAGCATTGAATCTTTTTTCAGCTTCAGCTTCGTCAAAAGCACCTTTAGCTACACCACCTTGTAAGTGTTTTTTGTAAAGAGCACCTTTGTAAGATAGAATAGCTCTAGCAGTATCAGTAGGCTGAGCACCGTTGTTTAACCACTGTACAGCAGAATCAACGTTCAATTCGATAGTTGCTGGGTTAGTAATTGGGTTGTAAGTTCCTAGTTTTTCGATGAATCTACCATCTCTTCTAGCTCTAGAATCTGCAACCACGATGTGGAAAAAAGGTTTTCCTTTTTTACCGTGTCTTTGTAATCTGATTTTTACTGACATAATGTTTGAATTTTACGGGAACTCGTCCCAGTTAAATATTTAAGAGTGCAAAGATAGTAAAAAAGTTTGAAGTAAAAAGCTCCGGGTAAAAAGTTTTATAAAATTCATTTTTTTCAGAAGCCGGGAACCTGCTCTCACTACTCGCTTTTTTCTTTTGCAAAGAAAAAGAGCTCAAACAAATCGCTCGATCAGGGCTATTTATTCCAAATTACCCATGTAAAACAATCCCAGACATTTCTGATTTTCTTCAATTGTAAGAGATTCTTTCAGTTCATCTACGATTTTAGGAGAACTCCAGTAGCATCCGGTATTATTTGCTGTGCAGGTAAGATACATATTCTGAACGGCCATTGAAGTAGCCGCTATTTCTTCCCATTCAGGAACCATTCCACTGAAGTTGACTACAATAGAAACGACAGCATTAGCTTTATTGATTTTAAAACCAATATCGTTGTATTTTTTCTCTAAGAAAAGCTGTTCGGGTGTAGTTGCTTTATAGATTGCCTGCATTTCTGATGCCAGCTGTGCTTTTTCTTCCCCTTTAAATATTTTGAAACGCCAGGGTTTAGTACGTTTATGGTTAGGAGCAAATGTGGCAGAGTGTAAAATCTCTTCCAGAATTTCCTGAGATATTTCCGTATCAGTATAATCTTTTGGGAAAATACTTCTTCTTTTCTCTATGATTTCTTTTAAGATGGATGCATTATTCATGTAACAAAATTACAAAAAAGATGGATGCAGGAAGCGGAATGTAGGAAGTTTACTATTTAGCTGGGTAATAGAGATCCTGGAAGCTTATCAAAATTACTTTTTACTTTTTACTTTTTACTTTTACAGAACCTCTATAATCTTTTGATGGATTTTATTTAGGGTAAATTCATCACCGCCTTTCATACCCATCATTTTTTTAGCCATGGGACTTTCGGGAGAGATGGCATAGAACCGGTCTCCTTCAAAAAAGAACTCCCCTAATGACACTGATATATAAAACCTGGCCTTATTGGTAATTACCAGAGAACCAAGCTGTACCCTTTCTGTTGCCGTATTCAGAACTTTTGCCATATTTATTTTAAGATCATTCAAAGCCCCCAGCTGTCGCTGCATCTGATAAATTTCCTCCTGCATTTCTTCTCTCATGCTATCATATTTCGGAGTTTTTTTGATGTCACGGCTGGCTTCCAGAGTAAATTCGATAAAGTTTTTAAGCTTTTCAATTTTCTCTGCGATAGTAGTTTTTACAAAGTCTCTGATATCACTTTTTTCAAATACAATCTTCTCCATAGAATCTATTCTTTAATATAAAGATAATATTTTTAGAATAATATTTCTTTGACTTAACATAAAAAAACGATTGCAAAATAGCCCGTCATTTTTAAAAATTATTTTTAGCTTTGCCTTTTTTAAAACTAAAACCATGTTTAAAGCACCATTTTCATTTGATGGAAGAATCAGAAGGACAGAATACGGATTGTCCTATCTTCTATATCTGGTATTTTCCGTACCTTTCAATATCTTTTTTCAAAGTAACGAGCCGTCTGCAGGTGTTACGATAGTATTTTTCCTCTTATTAATCCCTTTTCTTTGGTTTCTTCTTGCACAAGGGGCAAAAAGATGTCACGACAGGGGAAATTCCGGTTGGTATCAATTAATTCCTTTCTACAGTTTATGGATGTTATTCGCAGACAGCGATCATGGTCCTAATGAATATGGTCCTAATCCTAAAGGTGAAGGAAACTATAACTCGATCAACGAGATTGGTAAGAAAGAATTCTAATAAAAAAGCCTTGTAAAATTTACAAGGCTTTTATTTTATTTTTCAGCAAGTTTCTTCAGATCGCCCAGCCCCTGACTGAACATTTTATCCATATTTCCGTTCATTAACGGCTTCATAATCTTCATCATGGGAGTCAGCTCATTATCTATCATCCATGTTACTTTAGTTCCGCTTCCTTCGGGAGTCAAAATGAAATTAGCTTTCATATTTCCTTCAAAAGGCTCTACAAAGTGAAGTTTTGTACCCATTTTTTGATTCGGCACCAGTTCAGTAATAGACTGCTCACCTTCTCCTACATTTTTATCTCCCTTCCAATGATAAGAATCTCCTAACTTATCTCCTTCTCCTGAATAGGTAATTACAATATTTTTATCAGCTTTGGAAAAAGGATCCCACTGGTTGTATCCTTTTAAGTTCCCCGTGTAAGCCCATACTTTTTCCTGTGGTGCATTGATGACAATAGATTTTTCATAGTGATAATCTTTACTGAAAGCAAGTATCGCAATTACAGCATAGATGAGAATCAGTACGATGATGGTACCAATAATTTTTAAGAGTGTTTTCATAGTCTATATATTTAAGGTTATTTATTTTAATGATTACTTTTAAATCTGTTTCAAAATTAAATATTCCCACATCACTCCCTCTTTCCATATGACAAGATTAATTAAAGATAAGGTATTTTTGTCACAACTTGCCGGCGAGGCATTATTTTTGAGGATTTCAGCTATGATTCCCAATGAATCATTAAATTTACCTTATACAAAAAGATCCAAAAATGAATATTTTAACAGAAAAATTTAACACTCCATATCATTCAGCACCGTTCGACGGCATTAAAAATGAAAATTATCTTCCGGCATTTAAAGAATTGATTCAGAAATCTGAAGCAGAAATTGATGCTATTGTCAACAATCTTGATGCTCCTACTTTTGAAAATGTAATTGAAGCTTTGGCGTATTCCGGAGAGCAGCTGGATGTGGTTTCCAATATTTTTTTCAATTTAAACTCTGCAGAGACCAGTGATGAAATCCAGCAGATTGCACAGGAAGTTTCTCCGATCTTAACGGAATATTCTTCAAAAATTTCTCAAAATGAAGCCCTTTTCAACAAAATCAAGAAAGTATATGATGAAAAGGAAAAATATAATCTTAATGAAGAGCAGGAAATGCTTTTGAATGAAACCTATAAAGGTTTTGTAAGAAGCGGCGCTTTATTGAATGAAGAAGACAAAGAAAAATTAAAGAAAATCAGCATGGATCTTTCTTTAAAATCTTTACAGTTCGGACAAAATGTACTGGCTTCTACGAATGCTTATTTTAAACATATCACCAATAAAGAAGATCTTGCAGGAATTCCTGAAGCCATCATCGATCAATTTGCTGAAGAAGCAAAAGAAAGAAATCTTGAAGGCTGGGTAGTAACGTTACAGTATCCAAGCTATATTCCGTTCATGACCTATGCTGAAAACCGTGAACTGAGAAAGGAATTGGCTTTAGCTAATGGTAAAAAGTCATTCGACGGAGGAGAATTTGACAACCAAAATCTGATCAAAGAACTTTTGAATTTAAAACAGCAGAAAGCTGAACTTATCGGCTATAAAAACTATGCAGATTTTGTACTGGAAGAGAGAATGGCTAAATCTCCGGTAAAAGTTTTAGATTTTTTAAACGAACTTTTAACGAAAGCAAAACCTTATGCTGATAAAGAAATTGAAGAATTAAAAGCTTTAGCAAAAGCCGATGGAATTGATGAAATGCAAAGTTACGACCACGCATTCTATGCTGAAAAACTTCGTAAAGCTAAATTTGACCTTAATGATGAGGAATTGAAACCTTATTTTCCACTAAACCAGGTACAGGATGCTGTATTCGGGCTGGCTGGAAAACTTTTCGGACTGACTTTTGAGGAAAGAAATGACATTCCAAAATATCATGAAGATGTAAAAGTATACGAAGTAAAAGAGAACGGGACTTATAAATCTCTTTTATACGTTGATTATTTTCCAAGAAAAGGGAAAAGAGCCGGAGCATGGATGACCAGCTACAAAAATCAATACAAGCAGAACGGTGAAAATTCCCGTCCGCATATTTCAATTGTCTGCAACTTCAGCAAACCGACAAAAGATACTCCTAGCTTACTGACGTTCCAGGAGGTGACTACTTTATTCCACGAATTCGGACACGCTCTTCACGGAATGATGGCGGATACTCAGTATCCTACCCTTTCCGGAACTTCTGTAAAATGGGATTTTGTGGAACTTCCATCACAGTTTCTGGAAAACTTCTGCTACGAGCCGGAATTCTTAAAAACGTTTGCAAAGCATTACAAAACCGGAGAAGTACTTCCTGACGAAAAAATTGAAAAGATTGAACAGTCTAAAAATTTTATGGAAGGTTATCAAACTTTAAGACAACTAGGTTTCGGACTTCTGGATATGAACTATCATACAAAAGTAGCAGAACTGGAGAACGAAAGTGTGAAAGAATTTGAAGATAAATATACCAAAGCAACCACTCTTTATCCTTCCAATGCTGAAACGGCAATGAGCCCAAGTTTCTCACACATTTTTCAGGGAGGTTATTCTGCAGGATATTATTCTTACAAATGGGCGGAAGTTCTGGATGCTGATGCGTTCCAGTATTTCAAAGAAAACGGAATCTTCAATCCTGAGATTGCAGCCAAATATAAAGTATTGCTTTCTTCAGGCGGAACTAAAGATCCAATGGAACTTTACAAAAATTTCAGAGGCAGCGAACCAAAGGTGGAAAGCTTACTGAAAAGAGCATTTGGATAAGCGATAAAAATTGATTGAAGAGATCAGGAAAATACAATATAAAAAGAACAGCGATTGCTGTTCTTTTTTGTTTTAAATTAGTCATCCGATAACCTCAATCAATTTCTGATACATGACCATTCAAGAACAAATCCAAGACTATATCAACAGCCAGCCGGAACTGAAACGTAACGATATGCAGGAACTCCACCACATCATTCTGAAGCTTATGCCGGAATGCCAGCTGTGGTTTCTCGATGGTAAAAACAGTGAAAATAAAACGGTTTCCAATCCCAATATCGGATATGGATTGTATACGATAGAATACACTGGTGGAAAAACCAGAGACTTTTACCAGATTGGGATGAGTGCCAATACAACAGGGATTTCCATCTACATTATGAATATCAGTGATAAAACTTACTTAGCCCAAACCTACGGAGAAAAAATAGGTAAAGCCAGCGTCACGGGATATTGTATTAAATTCAAAGCTTTAAAAGATATCAATATTGAAATACTGAAAGCTGCAATACTGGATGGAATTAAAGAGTAAAAACCTAAATTTGCACATTGTAAGTAAGCATTCATTCTGTAATTTTAAATAATGAGTAGTATAACATTAAGATTAGAAAACGTAAAAAAACTTCAGGCTAAAAGATGGGAAAATGAAGACCATTGGGACACTTTGAACGATCTTTTAGTAAAAGAATTAGAGGAAATTTTACTTATTGAACCTGAAAATACTTCGGCTCTCATTAATATTGGTGCTATTTATTCTGATATGGGAGAAAATGAAATGGCTCTGGAGTATTTAAAAAAGGCATTGAATTTAGATTCCAAAGACAAAAATCTCTTTGTAAATCTTGCCATTGTGCTTGTTTATATGGAAAAACATCAGGAAGAGTATTTGGAGTATCTTGAAGAAGCTGAGGATAAAACAGAAGATCCTCTTACTTTCAAAGCCTATTTCGATCCTCAATCCCGTTAAAAACCAATCAGTTAAAACTTATAATCATGTTATTAGCCATATTACTTCCCTTCTTATCTTTCATGGTCCGTGGAAAAGTTCTTACCGGAATTATCTGTCTGATTTTGCAGATTACCCTGATCGGATGGCTTCCCGCTGCCATTTGGGCTGTACTTTCTTTAAATAATGCAAGAGCTGACAAAAGAAATGACAGATTGATCAAAGCCATGCGGGAAAACAAAAGATAAAGTTTACCCAATCAACCATAAATAACTGATTGAAAACCAATCAATAAACACTATCTATTATTTTTCAAATTTTTGATTTATAAATTTTATTAAAAAAATTTGCGAAACCAAAAAGTTGCACATATATTTGCAACCATATGGTTTCATTAAAAAATCATCATCCATGAGAAGAGATATTTTTCAGGCTATAGCAGATCCCACTCGCAGAGCTATTATTGCATTGATAGCAGTACAGGCAATGACTCCGAATGCTATAGCAGAGCATTTCGACACCACCAGACAGGCCGTTTCAAAACATCTGAAAATCCTGACTGAGTGCGAATTGGTTACCCAAAATCACCAGGGAAGAGAAATTTATTACTTTTTAGAAATTGATAAAATGAAAGAAATTGATCGTTGGCTGGAACAGTTCAGAAAGATATGGGAAAGTCGTTTTGACCAGCTGGATACTTTACTGGCAACATTGAAAAGCCAGCAGAAATAGAGATTAAAATTAATCTAACCAAAACAAATTATAAAATAATAGTATGAAAAATCATCTTCAGTTCGATTTCTTGGCAGACAAGGAAAAGAACACACTCACGATCAGACGTGAGTTTATGGCCAACCGACAAATGGTTTGGGACTGTTACACAAAGAGTGAACTTCTTGACCGCTGGTTTGCTCCGAAACCACTGACTACAAAAACAAAATCAATGGAATTTCATGAAGGCGGACACTGGCATTATGCTATGGTAGAACCCAATGGAACAGAATATTGGGGATGGATCGGTTACCACAAGATCAGCCCAATTGATTCTTATACTTCCAGCGATGCATTTTGTAATGAAAAAGGAGAAATCAATACAGATTTACCTCAGGCAGAATGGGTAGTTACTTTCACAGATAAAAATGAAAACACCCTTGTAGAAACTATTGTCTCCTATCAATCCTTAGCTGATCTGGAAACTATTATTGAGATGGGTATGGAACAAGGAATGAAGGCAACTCTTGAAAAACTTGACGAATTATTATTAACATTAAAATCATAAAAAATGAGCCAAAAAATCACAGTTTCTGCTACCATCAATGCAGATGCAAAAAAAGTATGGAATTACTATACCCATCCTGAACACATCACCCAATGGAACTTTGCTGATCCTTCATGGCAATGCCCTTCTGCTTCCAACGATATGAAAGTAGGAGGAAAATATGCTGCAAGAATGGAAGCCAAAGATGGAAGTTTCGGTTTCGACTTTGAAGCGGTCTATGATGAAATAAAGGATGGTGAAAACTTTAAGTATACTATGCCGGACGGAAGACAGGTACAAGTTGATTTTAAAGAAAAGGAAGGTCAAACTCATGTAGACGTAGCCTTCGACCCGGAAAATCAGAATCCTAAAGAAATGCAGAAAGGAGGCTGGCAGGCAATTCTCGATAATTTCAAAAAGTATACGGAATCGAATTAAAAATTTTTCCAATGAGGATTGATATAAAGCTGGATGTTTTACATTCAGCTTTTACTTTTTCAGTGATCAGAACCACTGAACTCCAATAATGTTGTAAATTTACTTTTCAAAGTCTGAAATATCTGAGTTTAAAGAACCTTATTTTTTTGAAGCTATGAAAGAAAATAAATACGACAATCCATCATTTTTTGACCAGTACGAAAAAATGCTCCGTTCTCAGATTGGATTGGAAGGAGCCGGAGAATGGCACACGCTGAAAAATATGCTGCCAGATTTTCAAGGAAAAAATGTTCTTGATCTCGGCTGTGGCTTCGGATGGCACTGTCGTTATGCCATGGAAAATGGAGCAAAATCTGTGATCGGAATTGATCTTTCAGAAAAAATGCTGGCAAAAGCTAAAGAGATCAATAATATGGAAGGTATTCACTATGAAAGAAAAGCATTGGAAGAAGTGCATTATCCTGCTGAAAAATTTGATGTAATACTAAGTTCACTTACCCTGCATTATGTTGAATCATTCGATACTCTGGTGCGTAATATTAACCAATGGCTTACTCCCGGAGGATTATTTGTTTTCTCGGTAGAACATCCTGTTTTTACTGCAGAAGGTGATCAGGACTGGGTATATGATAAAAATGGTGAAAAAGTCTGCTGGCCGGTAGATCGGTATTTTATTGAAGGAAAAAGAAACACCACATTTTTAGGTGAAAATGTCATCAAATATCATCGTACATTAACATCTTATTTAAATACCTTATTAAAACATGGCTTCAAAATCAAAGAAGTCATTGAGCCAGAGCCAAGTCAGGACATGTTGAAAGAAATTCCGGAGATGAAAGAAGAACTCCGCAGACCCATGATGTTACTTATTTCTGTTTCCAAATAATTTTATTGAATATCAACATTATAAATTAAAAAACAAACAGCTATATTGCATAACATAGTAATAAAAATAATTTATATCTTTGTATAACAAATTACATCGATATGATTATAAAAAAACTGACAGCCACTCTTGTTCTGCTTCCATTTTTAAACAATACAATGGATGCTCAGGTACAGTCAAAAGGATATGAAAAGAAAATTGACAGTATTATTCAGACTGAATTCGGGAATAAAAATGAACCTGGTGGTGTTTTTCTGATCACTCAAAATGGAAAAAATCTGTACCGGAAAGCATTTGGGAAAGCCAATCTTGAACTCAACGTAAATATGACACCGGATAACGTTTTTCAAATCGGATCAATGACCAAACAGTTTACTGCCATAGCCATTCTGATGCTGGAGCAGGAAGGAAAACTCAATGTTAATGATCCTGTTTCCCAATACATCAAAGAGTATCCTAACGGAGATAAAATCACGATTCATCATCTTCTAACCCATACTTCCGGAATAAAAGATTTTACGAAAATAAAATCATTGTCCTCTATCGCTCAAAAAGACATGAAACCTGAAGAAATGGTCAATTTTTTCAAAAACGAACCTGTGGATTTCGCTCCGGGAGAAAAATTTGATTACAACAATTCCGGCTATGTGGTGTTGGGATATATCATCGAACTGGTTTCCGGAACCTCATATGAAGATTTTATCAAGAAAAACATCTTTGACAAAATAGGAATGAGTCATTCCTATTACGCTTCTGACAGAAAAGTTATCCCTCAAAGAGCTTACGGATATCACAAAAAAGAACAGGGATTCGTGAATAAAACCGTCATCAGTTTCAGCATTCCATTTTCGTCCGGTTCACTGATGTCTACCGCAGATGATATGCTAAAATGGCAGCAGGCTTTGAATCAAAATCTATTACTGAATTTAAAAGAAACGCAAAAGGCTTTTCAGAAATATAAACTGAATAACGGTGAAGAATTTACCTACGGCTACGGATGGCATCTGAAAGAAATCAATGGAATTCCTGACCGCGAACATGGAGGAAGTATATTTGGATTTAAAAGCATGGGTATTTACATTCCAAGTGAAGACATTTATATGATCGGGTTCAGCAACTGTGACTGCCACTCTCCTACTGAAGTGACCAGAAATATTGCGAAAGCAACTTTAAATGAAATGAAAACCTCATCAAAGTAACCTTAAAAACAGCATCTTTTATTTTCTGCGCCTCATTTCAGGAAGAACATGATCCGGAACTTTAAAAATGTAGATCATTACAAAAATCAGACAGAAAATATTGATCAGTAAAGCAACTGAGAAAGCATTGCGATAATTATGTATAGCAGGTTTTGATCCCAGAAAATAATAGAAAACATTTCCTACAGCAACAATTCCGATAATGGCAGCAATCTGCTGTAAAGTATTATAAACACCGGAGGCATTTCCAATCAATTTGTCAGACATTCCCGACAACGCTATATTAGCCAGTGAAGGAATAATAGAACCTATTCCCAGCCCATGCAAAAACAACAACAGACAAAAAACAGGAAATCCCGTCTGCATTCTGAATAAAAACAGTTGAAGAATAAGAACAACAATTATAAAGATAAGTCCTGCCATCAGGGCTTTTTTTCCATATCTTAAAATGAATTTTACGGAAATAAAAGACGCCAATATAAAACCCAGTCCCTGAAAAACAATAATTTCTCCTGCTTCAAGCGGACTGATCTTTAGTCCATCCTGAAAAAACAACGACAGAATATAGAAATAGGAATCCAGCATGATAAAAAAGAAAGAAACCGCGATGATTCCGAGATTAAAGTTTTTATAACGGAACAATTCAAAATCAATCAGATAAGAACGTTCATTTTGGATTCTTTTCTTCTGATTTTTTATAAATGTGAATAAAATTCCACCAGAAACAATCATTAATGAAACATTTTTGAAGTGGAGACCATCATGCTCAGACATCGTCAATGCATAAGTAGCGCAGAACAGTCCTGCAGAAAGAATTAAAACTCCAACTGCATCAAAAGATTGTTTCACAGAAATTTTAGATTCATCCAATAGTTTCAGCGTAAGAAAAACTGCCGGTAAACAAATGGGAATGTTCATCAGAAAAATTAATCTCCATGGCTCATTCATCATCGTCAAAGACGAAAAATAGCCGCCTAGAAACTGCCCTAAAACCGTTCCTATTCCGATCGTAATTCCGTACCAGCCCATTGCTTTGGTTCGTTCCTGATGATCAGAAAACAGAATCTGTATCATGGAAAGTACCTGAGGTGCCATCATCGCAGCACTTATCCCCTGCACAAACCTTGAAATAACCAGCTGTCCTGCACCTGCAGAAAGCCCGCAGGCAATGGAGCTTATCATAAAAGCAATCAATCCAATCATATAGATCTTTTTTCTCCCGTACAGATCACCCAATCGCCCTCCTGTAATCAGTAAAGAAGCAAAACCGATAAGATAAGCTGCAATCATAAACTGCATTTCCCCATTGGAAGCATGAAGGTCACGTTGTATAGATGGTATAGACACATTGATGATAAAAATATCCATAATCGTCAATAATTGCCCAAACAATATTACCAATAATTTCAAATACTTACATTTCATTTTTATATAGATATATCTATTTTTAAATAATTAAAAAAATTAAGGCAGTAAACCCTGTACTATTTTTTTTACCTGGTCAAAAGAATCATTTTGCCTGTTGATGGTAGAGGTAACCACGGCTCCTTCTATCAAAAGGAAAATATTTTCTGCTATTAAATCAGAATCAGTTATCTGTGTTTGTTCTGTATATTCATTGACAAGTGTCTTGATCAGATTTTTTTGTTTTTCTTTATGCTGTTTGGCAAAACCGGAAACGGAGGGATTACCCTCTCCTATTTCGGAGACAATTTTAATGAAGTGGCATCCTGCAAACTTTGAAGTCTGCTGCAATTTTTTTCTGTAATCAATAAGTGTCAGAAGCTTTTCTCTCGGGTCTGAAATTTTAGAAGTACTGTTTTCAAACCCATCAAACCAATCGAATTCTTCTTTAACAAGATAGGCCTGAAGAAGATCATTTTTAGATGAAAAGTGATTGTACAAAGAACCAATAGCAATATCAGCTTCAGCAATAATCTGATTGATTCCCGTAGAATTATATCCCTGTTTGTAAAACAGATCTGAAGCAACCCTGATAATTCTTTCGCGTACTTTTTCTTTTTTCATCATAAAAATTTTTACAAATGTAAATAAAAAATAGATAAGTCTATCTATTTTTTAAAATTGAGATAAAAACTTTATTTTAGATTGAGAAAGAAATAACCTGATCATGAAACCACTGCCCTGCTTTTTCATATTTTTATTACTAATAGGCGTATCTTGCAGTCAGTCAGAAAAACCTAATCCTGCAAAAAATATGAGTTCTACCAATCCTGTTGTCTATTTTGAAATTCCTGTGAATGATTTGGAACGTGCTGAAAAGTTTTATTCTGCTGTTTTCAGCTTTTGTTTTGATAAAGAAATCATAGACGGCTACGAGATGGCTTTGTTTCCTTTTGAAGAAAAAAACAGTGGTATCACAGGAGCATTGGCCAAAGGAGAGGTTTATAAACCATCCAAAAACGGTGTCATTATTTATTTTAAAACTGAAAATATTGACCAAACATTGGAAAAAGCTGTTCAATATGGAGGTTCTGTTCTTTATCCTAAAAGAACAGACGAAAAGTACGGTTTTGCTGTAGCAGAATTTGAAGACTCAGAAGGAAACAGAATTGCACTTCATGAAACGGTAAAGTAGCCATACCATTCAATGCATATTAAATTTTTTAATGCGGTTGACGCATATTTTGTATATTTAAATAACCATTTGAAATCTGATTTGGTAAATAACTATGGCGGAAGAACTTTATTTCATCAAGACCAATCCAACTGTTGCCAAAATTAATTTGTACAATAAGCTCAGCCGTGAAGAAGAAAATATTCTGAAATTTCTTCAGCCTGAAGCGCAAAAAACACTTGAAACCATTAAAGAAAAAGTAAAAGATTCCGTTGAAGAACTCACGCAGGAAGAACTTCTGCTTATTTTCCAGTGGTTTCATCAAGTGTATTCTTCAGATCATGAGGAAACCAAAACACAGCTTTTCATCAATGGTATTGACCTTTTTTATGAAATTCCGACTACCCTTCATGCTGAGAACTTTCTTCAGATTCTGTCGGATTATGAAAAACTCCAGAAGCAGGACATGAATTATATTGTTGATTCCAAAAATTTCAACCAATTTCTGATCTACGGAATATTTCTGACAGAGATTATCAACAGGGAACAGCATCCGGACAATATCCTTTGTGAATATCTGAAGCCGGATAACCAATCTTTATATCTTCTGGCAGAAAACCAATGCGGTTTGAAAGATTTTGACCATAAACTGATTCCGGATCTTCAGCATTATTTTACAGATCTGTATGATCTGACCAAGTTTTACAAAGGTTCTATTATCAAGCTTGAGAATCAATAGAAAATAGGCTTTTCAGGCCTCTATCAACATTTCAGGGTTTCTCATGAGATAATCTAATGCTTCTTTCACAGCTTCCTCAGGACTTTTTGGATTGAATCCCAATTCAGTTCTGGCTTTAGAAATATCAAAATCCTGCTGTAACCCTGAAAACATGGCAATATCTTTTCGGGTGAGTACGGGTGGTTTTCCGCTTAGCTTTGCAGTCAATTCCATGATACCAGCAATTGTAAACAAAATACCTTTGGGAACAGCACGTGGAATATTCAGTTTCAGCTCAGGATAAAGGCTATTGGCAAGAATGGTGGTATCCGTGATGGTCATGCATTTTTCATTGGCAAGAATATAACGTTCACCGGAACGTCCTTTTTCAGCTGCCAGAAAGCATCCTTCTGCAACATCTTTCACATCAATCCAGTTCAGGGTAATTTTAGTATCTACAGGGATTTTTCTATTCAAAATTAATTTGAGAACTCCATAGGAAACATTTAACGGTAAAAATGCTTTACTGCCAATCATAGCGGAAGGCATCACCGAAACCAGCTCTATGCCCTGTTTTGCCGCCAGATCAAAAGCAAGCTTCTCTCCATCATTCTTAGAATTATAATACATATCTCTGCGATCCGGATTATAACCGTTGTTTTCTCTGGCTGGTAACTTTGTATAATCGAGTGCAGCAATAGAACTTACATACACTATTTTCTTTACCCCTGCTTCTGCAGCTGCTTCGATAGTATTTCGGGTACCATTGATATTTACGTCATAGATTTCTTTTCTGGGATCTTTAGCCCATAATTTAAAAGAAGCCCCTACAGCGTAAAATGTTTCCACTCCCTGAAGGGCTTTTACAAAAGAGGCCTTGTCAGTAATATCGGCCTGTACCAGTTCACAATCCAATCCTTCAAAAGGCTTTCTGTTCTTTGTATTTCTTACGGCTGCCCGTACCGGAAGTCCCTGTTTTAATAAAAATCTTACTAAATTATTTCCCAGATGTCCATTAGCTCCTGAGACAAGGCTTAGATTACTTTTTGTCATTGCATTTAATTTTAATGCTGCAAAGTTCATCTTCCCGGAACCGGAAGCACTTGACTTTTGTTAGTTAATTATTTTTCTCCGGATTCTGCTCAGACTTTCTGGCTTCATCCCTAAAAATGAAGCGATATACTGGATAGGAACATTTTGAATAATTTCAGGATAATCATTCATCAGTTTCAGATAGCGCTGTTCGGCATTCAAAACAGATAATTCTCTGGAACGTTTTTCATTATAGGATATCGACTGTTGAAAAACTGAAATACTAAAATCTTTCATGGCCTGACTTTGGCTGGTCAAATGATCGAGATTTTCTTTAGAAATTCTCAAAAGCTCAGAATCGGTGACAGATTCTATCGTATTTTCAGAAACAGTACTGTTGATAAAATCGGAATAAGACGTAAAAAACCCCGGCGGACAATTGATATGTGTTGTCACTTCGTTACCGTTCTCTTCCGTATAAAAAAGCCTGAGATAACCTGAAACAATATAGTAAAGGTATTGAGGCACTCTTCCGGCCTCTTCTATTATTGTATTTTTAGAAAATGCTACAGGCTCAAAATATTTTCTGACCGCCTCTGTTTCTTCCTGAGTGAAACCATGACCGGAATGCATATATTGTAAAAGCTTGTCGTGCATTGAAATAAACCTGTTTTAATCTTATACAAAAATACCAAAAGAAATTTCAATATTGATGAGTGCAAAAAAATATTGTCCTCCAATGTAACATCTTGCATTCAATAATTGTCTTGTACATATAACCGAAAGAAAACTGCTGCTCAAAATGCAGTAAGAATAAGTATTGAATCAGGATAAAAACTATAACACAGCCGGCAGTCTTCTTTTACGATGTGGAACTGCCGGCCTTTTTATATTTTACCAACGAACGCCTTACAGTAAGAAAATAATACATCATTCCTCCTGCAAAATAAGCCAGCACATCAAGAAAATCTCCGGTAAAATGAGCAGATAGTTTCGGGCAGAGTACTTCAAACAAAAAAGAAAGATACAGCACTGAGGTCAATACAAACTTCAAATCAGGTTTCCATTGATAGCCAAGAATCCCATTCATGATATATTCTATCAGATAGCAATACATTGGAACTGAAATACAATCCGTAAAATAATCATTGATAATGGGAATAACAGTTCCGTTTCGCCTCAGCAGAATAATTACACCCCAGACTGTCAGCCCCAGCAGAAACCAATATGAAATTCTCTTTTTCATCACATATGCAATACGGCCATTATTATCCCGAGAATTACCTGTAATATTTTTGATATTACTTCCTGAGGCTCTGTTTTATTTTCTTTATCAATACTTTCTGCTGAATCATAATTGAATTTCTGTTTACCTTCCATCGTCATAAGATTTAATACAGCAAATATATTAAATTAGAACAATTGTTCTAATTTTAAAAATATGATTTATATCCATTCTGATATTCTTATCTTTGGGTTATGAAGACCAAGGATAAAATTCTGTCTAAAGCACTGGAATTATTTAATGACAAAGGGTATAACAATATTACCACAAGGCGTATTGCGGCTGAACTTAGTATCAGTGCAGGAAATCTGCACTATCATTTCAGACACTCTGAAGATATCATTAAAATCCTTTTCTCAGAACTTACTTTGAAAATGGATGAGCTGCTGAACCAGATGAAAAAAAGGGAAAATAAAACGCTGGAAGATCTTTATCAATTCACATATTCTACTTCCGAAATTTTTCATTCTTACCGCTTTATATTCATCAATTTTATAGATATTCTGAATCAGAATTCTGACATCAAATCTAAATATGAAGGGATTAATTTTAGCAGAAAAGAAGAATTCCAACAGATTTTTTCAGATCTTCAGAAAAACAATATATTTCAGAAAGATATTCCTCATTTTATAATTGACGGTCTTGTTGAACAGATTTTTATCATTGCTGACAACTGGCTTACTCACAACAGACTTATTTTGAAACTCAATCCGAAAGAAGCGATTCAACACTATACGCTGCTGCAGATGAATCTCTTTTATCCACATCTAAATAAAGAACAGCAAAAGCTTTATGAACAACAATACATCAGATAATCATATCACGACCAGAAAAGGAGTTAGTGCTGATCTTCCGGAAATGCTGCAGCTTTTTACAGTAACGATAGATGAGATATGTAAAAAAGACTATGATCTTCAACAGCTCGAAGCCTGGAAATCCGGTACAGAGAATGAGGAAAGATGGATGAACGTGATCAGAGATCAATATGTTTTGATTGCTGTCATCGAAAATAAAATAGTGGGTTTCTGTACGCTCGATCAGGGGAATTATATTGATCTGCTTTTTGTGCACAAAGATCATCAGCATAAAGGAATCGCATCTCTGCTTTATCATCAGATTGAAAAAGAAGCTCTTCAGCAGCAACAGAAAGAAATTACTGCTGATGTAAGCAAAACAGCCAGATTATTTTTTGAAAAAGCAGGTTTTCAGGTTATTCAGGAACAAACTGTCAATGTGAAAGGAACTTCTATGATCAATTATAAAATGGTCAAATACCTCATCTCCTAATTTCAGGCCTATGGAATTACATCCGGAATATAATGAATATAGAATTTCAGTTCCACAGGAATTTGAAAATGTATTTACTCATTTTTACTTCGCTGAAAATATCTCTGAAACATCCATAACCAAAACCCTTTTACCCACTTATCAGACGATTCTGTTATTTTGTTTTGGGGAAAGTGCTACCATGTCTACCCGTGAAAACACTATTATAAGTGTGGATAAATGTATGGTCTTCGGACCAGTGAGACAAGCTTTTGAATATACGCTTCCCGCAGGATGCTCTATTTTGGTTGCCAATTTCAAAGATGATGCATTCTTCAGGTTTTTTGGGAAGATATCCATAGAACAGTCGGTAAAACATCCGGATGAGCTGTTGGAAGAAAATTGTTTTACAGATCTTTGGCATCAGCTTACACAATTAGATTCAACCACAGAGCAGGTGAATCATATTCTTGAATTCTGCAGACCTTATCTTCAGCATCAGGATTCTACCAGCCAGCTTTTGAGCAGTTTTGAGAATGATCTTTTAAATCCTGTTAAAGTCATTGCAGAACAGACACAGCAAACGGAAAGAAACATTCAGAGAAAGCAGAAAGAACAGTTTGGATATTCTTTAAAGGAGCTTACCCGCTACAACCGTTTTTTAAAAGCTATCCAACTCATTGAAAAGGAAACCGAAAAGCAAAATCACGTCAAATGGTTTACCATCATTGATGAATGCGGTTACTATGACCAAAGCCAGCTCATTCATGATTTCAAGCACTTTATCAACATTTCACCAGCTCAGTATTTAAAATTCCAGCAGGAAATCTGTAACCCTAAATCCCAATAGACCGTTTCGTTTTCTTACAATTTTTGAAAAGTATGCTGTCCTACATTTGTCTCATTAATCTTAACAATCAAAACAATGAGACATTTAATCATTTACGCACACCCTAATGAAAACAGTTTAAACCATCATCTTTTAAACACTGTTGTTGAAACACTCCAATCCCATAACGAGGAAATTATTGTGAGAGATCTTTATAAAATCGGTTTTGATCCAGTATTTTCTTTGGAGGATATGCAGGGGCAATTCCAGGGGCAATTATCTGATGATGTAAAAACTGAACAGGAGCATATTTCGTGGGCAGAACAAATTACTTTTATTTATCCTATTTGGTGGACCGGGCTTCCTGCAATAATGAAAGGATATATAGACCGTGTATTCAGTTATGGGTTTGCCTATCGTTATGATCAGGGCATACAGAAAGGTCTTCTGAAAGGTAAAAAAACCGTTATCATCAATACCCATGGAAAATCTCATGAAGAATATGAAAAAATGGGAATGGATAAAGCTTTGACACTAACATCTGATAATGGTATTTTCATTTATTCCGGCTTGGAAATCATCAGACATTTATTTTTTGACAAAGCAGATAAAGCATCTCCCGAAAATCTGGAAATCTGGAAAGATCAGATTAGAAATCTATACTCTGATTATGTATTAAATTAGGTGGCTATATACATATACAATTTTATACTGTTGTCATTCTGACGAAGGAAGAATCTCATGTAAAGCTTAGATTCTTCATTTCACTTCATTACATTCAGAATGACAGAGTCATAATAATTACATATCATGATTAGTGTAAAATTGTATATAATTACCTTAAATTATTAATTTTTTTCTATGAAAACACCTATTGAAAAACAAAGCTTCCACCCGGTTTTATTGACTTCTTATCAAGTGACCAAGAAAATAATAAAATACGGTTTATATATCTTTCTGCTGTATTTTGCTTTTAGGGGATTTATGGCATGAAATTAGCTTCAAAAACCGCAAGTAAAATTGTTTTGAACCATTATTTTAAGCCATTAAGATTGATGGATGGTTAAGTTTTTTCTTAAAAACAAATCTTGTTATAACCCTGCAATGTATCTTAATGGTTTAGATATTGGCTCCTCAGGAAATTCCTGTATATTGATCGCAATGAAACATCTTAACAGCATATTACGTCTTCCATTCTTCACAGAATATTACACTCCGAGCTATCGTTCGGGAAGACTTTCTATATCTGTAATCCAATAAAATAATCTAACGTATATATAGAGCCCGGACAGTACTTGTCCGGGCTTTTTTCATTTTAAAACTATTCAACATGATTGATTCATTACAAGAAAATGCAGCTATTATTCTGCCTCAAAACGGCTTGGAAGAAAAACTAGCTCAAGCCAACAAAGAAAACAGAAAACTCACTATCAAACTGGGATTTGATCCTACCGCTCCGGATCTGCATCTGGGACATGCTGTGGTCTTAAAAAAGCTGAAACAGTTTCAGGAATTGGGACATCAGATTGTTATCGTCGTAGGAAGTTTTACGGCGAGAATTGGTGATCCCACCGGAAAAAATAAAGCAAGAAAACCTTTGAGTGCTGAAGATGTGCAGCATAACGCACAGACTTATATCAATCAGCTTTCCAAGGTAATTGATGTACAGAAGACGAAGATTGTTTTCAACTCTGACTGGCTGGACGCTCTGAATTTTTCGGAGGTGATTCAGCTGCTTTCAAAAGTGACCGTTGCTCAATTGATGCACCGTAATGATTTTAATAAAAGGTTTACAGAAAATACGCCTATTGCCATGCATGAACTGGTATATACTATTCTTCAGGGTTTTGATTCTGTAAAAATAGAATGTGATATTGAAATGGGTGGTACGGATCAACTTTTCAACTGTACAATGGGAAGACAGCTTCAGGAAGTGCACCAAATGCCAGCTCAGATTGTGATGTGTATGCCATTGCTGAGAGGTCTTGACGGAAAGGAAAAGATGAGTAAATCTCTGAACAACATTATCGGACTGACAGATGAGCCCAATGAAATGTTTGGAAAAACCATGTCGATTTCCGATGATTTAATTGAAGAATTTATCAACCTGACCACAGATTTTTCTATGGAAGAAAAAATAGGACTTCTTTTCAGAATAAAAGAGGGTGAAAATCCTATGAATATTAAAAAACTGATTGCAAAAAATATCATCAGCCAGTACCATGATTCTGCTTCGGCTGAAAATGCAGAACAGTTTTTTATCAATCAGTTTCAGAATAAAAACTTTGAAGAGAAAGTGTATGAACCGGTTCTTATTGATTCATTGAAAAGCATCGAAAATAAAATTTCTCTAGTTGAACTTTGTCATCAGCTTAAAAATGATCTTAGCAAATCAGCCATCCGGAGATTAATTGAGAATGGAGGAATTCAGATCAATACGATTAAAATAACGGACTCTGATCAAGAAATGGAACTGATCCCTCAAACTAAAATAAAAATCGGAAAAAGAGGCTTCTTTGAATTGACATAAGGATGGAGGATGGCTGCTGGGAGAAGGAGGTTTTTGTCACACGATGAATTTATGAAGGTTTTTGATTGAAATACTTTTGAAACTATTTATTAATTAAAAAAATACAGAAGTTCTTTACAACACAAAAATAACTTCCTGCTTCGCTCCTCCATCCTCAAGCTTCCTTCTTCCCGCTTCGCTTCCCTCCTTCAACTTATTTCAATATCTTCGTCCTGCTAAAAACTATTTCCAATGAGCTACATTATGGTTGACATAGAGTCGGATGGCCCGATTCCCGGAGATTTTTCAATGGTCTGTTTCGGGGCAGTACTTGTAAATGAGGAACTGGATACTACTTTTTATGGGAAACTGAAACCTGTTTCTGAGAAATTTAATCCTGGTGCTTTAGCAGTTTCTGGCTTCAGCAGGGAAGAAACAATGAGCTTTGATGATCCTGAGACTGTAATGCTGGCTTTTGAAGACTGGATTAAAACCCATTCCAAAGGCAGGCCTATTTTCATCAGTGATAATAATGGTTTCGACTGGATGTTTATCTGCTGGTATTTTCATCATTTTATCGGAAGAAATCCTTTTGGTTTTTCTTCCAGAAGACTTTCTGATCTTTACTGCGGGCTGGAAAAAGATACTTTTGCCCAATGGAAACATCTCCGCAAGACAGAACACACCCACAATCCTGTAGATGATGCCAGAGGAAATGCAGAGGTTTTGCTGCACATGAAAGAAGAAATGGGACTAAAAATTGCATTGAAGTAAGAACTCTAATTTTTTTGAAAATGAATCTTGACCTGCGTTATAAACAAGCTGATGAAACTGATATTGATTTTCTTCTCAATCTCAGAATGAAAACCATGAATCCTCATTATGAAACTTCAGGGCTTTCTACGGACAGAGAAACGACAATGCAAAGAGTTCTGTATCAGTTTGAAAAAGCCAGTATTATTCTTTTAGATTATCAACCCATCGGACTGTTAAAAGTAGATAGAACGTTTACCAACATTGAGGTGCTGCAGCTTCAGATTGATCCCAGCCAGCAAGGCAAAGGTCTTGGAAAAAAGATTTTAGAGGATATTCTGGAGGAAGCTTCATTAGCTGGAAAAACGGTATCATTAAGTGTCTTAAAAACCAATAAAGCTCAGCATCTTTATAAAAGTCTTGGTTTCAGAACCGTGGATGAAGATCAGTATTCTTATTTTATGGAAACGGAAAGAGAGTAATGGAAAATTAAGTTTTGGCTAAATCCATTGGAATCTAAATCTATTTTTTAAACGGGCTAAAGCCCATTTCTATTGAATATGGACAATGCTAAAATCAATTTTAGCATTTATTATTCTTGATCAAACACCAATCTCACAAATAAACGAGCACAAATAGCCACGGTAATCTGTGAGATCTGAAAAAGTTGAGATTGCTTCACTGCATTCGCAATGACTGCTTATTTATTTGCCAAGGTTACATAGATCAGTCTTCCGCCTTCTTCTGAAGACAAAAGTATCTTTTTACCATCGGTGAGTTCTACCATAGAACCTGGCGGGATTTCTTTTTGCTCTGTAACATCTTTCATTCCGGATAACCCTTGATTTACCAATACCCATTTTCCCTGATGGAATGTAAAATATCCTACGGGCATTTTATCCTGCATGGTCAGGTTTTCATTTCTTATGACCTTTCTGGAAACATGCCATTTGAATAGATACTGGTTATGATAGACCATCAGCCTGTGATTTTCTGGCTTCCATACTTCATCATCAAATTTAAAATATAAGTCTAAAACCGGTAATGTTCCCTGGTGGGATGTTCCGCAGAACGGACATTTTGGATTGCTGGTATTATCAAAGACATACCATTTTTCGGTACAATTGGAATTCTGACAAGGCTGAATCAGATCTACTGTTTTCAGTAAAGCAGTTTCCCATTCATTGGCCGTGGGACGTCTGATGGGATCATGTAATCCTTCTATAAATGTTTTCCGGAACAATTCTGAAATATAAGGACCTGTAACGGTATACGGAATTTTCTGAGGATCTCCCCAGAATGCATCCCATTTTCTTAAATGATCTGCTTTTACCTGATTGGAATTATTCTCCGGATGTTCTACAAACATCGCTTTTTCTCCCATGGATAAAATTTCATCCTGCTCGGAATCCAGATCCCAGATTTTCCCTCCACGAAGCGGATGTCTTCTCAGCAGATACATATAAATCAAAACAGCAAGAGCATGCAGATCTGTTTTTTGATTGGGTAAATGTCTGTTCGGATCCTGCAGATTCAGATGTTTTGTTTTCAACACTTCAGGAGCAATAAAATCGGCAGTTCCTATCACTTCCGGCGGAAAGAGTTTGGGAACAACAAGGCCGTCAATATCGATAATACAGGCAGATTTTGTCACTGGATCTACCAGAATATTATTATATGATAAATCGGAATGTGCCAGCCCCATCTGATGCAGTTTTTTCACCCCTCTGCTGATATTGACTGCAATCTGAAAATAGCTCAGCCAATCCCCCAGTTCTGACTGATCCAGTCTTAAAGGATATTGTTGATTTCTGAACATGGGAGCAGTAAACCACTTCCCCACTTTATCCTGTCCCTGGATATTATCTGAACCAATATATCCTTTGGCAAAATAAAATTTATGGTGATAAACAGGAACCACAATTCCTGTGAGCTTATTTCTTTCTACGATATCGTAAGGCCATCTGAAAATTTCGTTCAGAAAGTAGTCTGAAGTATTTCCATTCTGTATACTCTGCAGATAAGTGGAAACAATTCTCATGATTCTCTCTTTTTGCCCTTCATCCAGCGGATTCCGGTAGAAAGCCACTACATAGTCTTTATCAGGCGAAAAGTAAACATCTTTCACTCCGCCCCGGATAGGGTTTTCATCTACATATTCATAGGTTTTGGCTGTGTCCAGAACAGAGACAACCTTAATGGTTTTTTTCATGGTATTAATAGATTATGGCCAATGTACGGTCATCATGATTTCCTCTGCTCCAGAAATCGCACCAGATTAAAAGTTCTTCATCAATTTTTTTATCGTTGATAAAATCCACTTTCGTACGGTCATCGTTATTTCCGGCAAGGTCTTCAAAAAGCAGTTTCCAGCTTTCTATGTCTTCCAGTTTATTTTCTGTAGTAAATTTAGGATCATAAATACCATCCGTCATCAATACCAGATAAGAAAAATCTTCCACACACGTAATTCTAAAACGGGAAGCTATTTTATCATTAAAAATTTCTTTCATGGTGATAAAACGGGTACCTCCGCCAAATTCTCCTACATCCATCTGGTTTAACAGTCTGACTTCAGAAAAATCTGAATTAATCAGATTGATCGGGCAGTCTCCTACTCCGAAGCTCAGAATAACATATCCGAAACTGAACTTTTTAAGCAACGTAAAAATAAGTGTAGCGTGCAGATCATTTACTGAAAGGGTATTTTCTGCCGCGGTTTTTTCTAACGTGTGATAAACATTTAAGACACTTTCCGATAAAATATGGATGATATTCTGTTGAGCTTCCGATTGTTCTTCACCGGAAGATTGGACGGTATACAGAACATTGATATTGTTTTCAATCTGGTTTAAAATCTCATGCGAACTGAAAAACTGATTGATCGTTGTTGTTGTCACTCTCGAACCTTCTCTTGCAGCATTAGCTGAGCCTGCTCCGTCTGAGACAGAAACAATATTCCAGCCATTGGAAAGAATATTTACAGCAAAATCATCTTCACGAAACTTCCCTTCATGAGCGTGGGAGCGGCCTCTTTTGGAAGCCACAACAATTTTTTTATCTGAAAAAGAACCTTTGAATGCATCTTCATCCGATTTATAAAAAGCAGCATTTTTATCGCTTGGAATATTTTTCCACAAATCTTTCGGATCTGCGTTGACAAACAACTGTATTTTTTTGGTCTCCATCTGATTTTGATCATGAACGTGATAAAACTGAACATCCAGATGATACATATTATTCGTCACGGGAGTTCCTGAAATTGTATTATTTTCAAAAGTGAGTCCTGTTTCTTCCAAGTTTCCAATATTCTGAATCTTGATGTTTGGAAAGTCTTCCATATCGAAACTGAACTCATAAAACTGTTTGGCATTGGCATTTTTCAACATCCAATGAACGTCTTTGAATTCCTCTTTTTCTTTATAGATAAGAGTCTGCTCCATAGTTTTCGGTTTGGATTCAGCAGCTGATTTCCTGAAAAATTTACCCATCATTAGCCCAGAGTTCTGTTAATATCAAATCCTCCACCGGAAAATCCATAATAATCGGAAGTTCCACACCATGGACATTTGCTGTATCCTTCTCCTCTCAGACAGTGAATTCCTCCACATGAGCAGGTAGCGAGAGCGATAGGATTTGCACAGTGAGGACATGATGTTCCTCCGTCCAACTCTTCAATATTGATTTTAAGTTGAGTTTTCTGATTTGAGGAAAGTCTGTAGTAGGATTTTTCATCAATTTTATAAGCTCCATCCAATCTGTAATATCTTGTAGCCATTCCCGGTATGCTCGATTCTGCAAATGCTTTTTTAAATTTCATCAGATAAAGCCTTTCCGTTTCCTGACATTTACCGTTCAGTACTACAAAATTATTATCCGGGAATCTCTGTTCCATTTCAGGATCTACTTTTTCAAGAATCATGGAATCGATTTTAGACAAATTAATTCCTTCCATTTTGGCTTCTGTAACGCTCTGGCTGGTCGTTTTAATAGAATCCGTTACCCATTTGAAAAACTCTTTGTAAGAATTCTCATCGGAATTATTGAATAGCAAAACATTGTCTGCCAGAGAACCAAGCAGTTTATAATTGGTATTTTCCCCAATAGATACGGCAATCGTATTGGATTTCCCGTTGTATTTATGAGTCCATCTTTCAATGGCTTTGGTAGCATCATCAGTGGGAACACCGTCTGTAAAAAGGAAGACAATAGGTTTCCAGTCACCTTTTCTTTCGTAGGTTGTTTTTACGATATCCCTGTCGATACAATCCATTACTTTGATTAATCCCTGAGAAAGTGATGTTCCGCTTCCAATCGGAATTTTTGGCGGATAAAAGCTGATAATATCCTGCATCGGGGTAATCACTTCCGCTTCTCCTGCAAAACCTATCACAGAAATATAAACGGTTTCCAGTGAATAGGGATCTTTTTTTAATTCCCTGATGATATTGGCGATACCTTCCTGTACCTGCTCAATAGGCTCTCCTACCATAGATTCGGAGATGTCTACTAAAAAATAAATAGGCAGTCTTCTCATGATGTAAAGACAATTTTTTAAATAATAATAGTAAGCTCCGATGGTGGCGGAGGTAATGTGATATTTTCTCCCGTATTCTGTGATTGTCCTCCCTGTGTAATGGAAGAGCTCACCCATTTGAAAAAGGAAGAAAGAGTAATAGCGTCTGTAGTATCAAGCTTTACGACATGATCCGTCAGTTCTTTCAGAAACTGTTCATCAGCTTTCGGACCTGCAGCACACCCTACGATAGCACCAAATTCCAGTCCTCTGATCACAGGGATCATCTGTCTGTATTTCTGAATATCCGAAGGCTTTCCATCCGTAAAAATAAACAGTAATGGCTGCCAGTCTCCTTTTGCATCGGCCGATTCTTTTACAATTTCTTTCTGAACCAGTTCGGAAACCATTTCCAAAGCCGCTCCTGTATGGGTTGGTCCACTATCCGGACAAGTAATCTCCATAGGATAAAAACTCGCCAGATCAGTTAAGGGTATAATATTCTTAACCTCTCTATCGAAAGTAATGACGCTTAAATGCAAGCTGTCCATCGCCTGCGGATCTGCACGCAGCATACTGATAAGACCGTTGAAACCATTGTTCAAAGCCTGAATAGGTTCTCCGTTCATAGACCCCGAAGTATCAAGTAAAAAATAAGCTAATAATCTCCTGCTCATTATAGACAAGTATTAATTCTGAAGCCGGCGGAGGGAGTCGGAGACTTCCAAGCCGGCTTTTATGTGAGTTGAAAAAATTTAAAAATCTAGTTGGAATAAGCGTACTGCTGTCTCAGAATATCGATAAAGTTATCTGTATTGTGCGGCTCTCCCACAGCACGGAATTTCCAGTCTCCGTTATGACGGTATGCTTCTGCAAAAACCATTGCACATTTACCATTCATACTTGAATCGCCAGAGAGGCTGTATTTTGTAATTTCTTTTCCTGAAGCATCTACCGCACGGATAAATGCATTTTCGATCATTCCGAAGTGCTGGTTATTGGTTCTTCCCTGATAAATGGTAACAATGAACACAATTTTCTGATAGCTCTGATCCAGCTGATCCAGTTTCACAATAATCTGCTCATCATCACCATCACCTGCTCCGGTTCTGTTGTCTCCCGTAAGCCATACATTCCCGCTTGGGTGCTGCATAGAATTGAAGAACACCACATCTCCCTGATAAAGCCCCATCTGTCTTCCGTCATTGGTCTGTACCGTTCTTCCAAGATTGGCTACTTTCCCGTTGCCGTCTAAAAGAAATGCTACTGCATCAAGGTCATATTCGGCTTCTTTACTAAAGAGTTTTCCAAAGAATCCACTGCCTTGTTTTCTTACGTCCCATCCTAATCCGATGGTTACTTTTGAAAGATCATAAACGCTTTCCCCGCGGTCATTCTTTCTTAAATCTATCGTTTGTCCTTTCTGTAAATTGATTGCCATAGTTATCGTTTTTGTGTATTTGATGATTTTATTTGATGATTTGTCCCTTGTAATATTTTTCGAGGAAGAAACCAAGATCTGCTCTGTATCCTATTCCCGAAGCTTCAAACTTCCAGCTTCCATTTCTTTTATACAGCCTTCCAAACTCCACTCCTGTTTCAATAGAAAAATCTTCATCCAGTTCATATTTTGCAATTTCCTGATTGGAATGATTATCTACCACTCTGATATAAGAGTTTCTCACCTGTCCGAAATTCTGTCTTCTTCTTTCAAAATCTTCGATGGTTACCACGAAAAGAATCTCTTCCACTCTTGAATCTACTTTATCAAGATCAATAATAATGGCTTCATCATCGTCGCCATCACTGTTTTTACCACTGGGATCATCCCCTGTATGGGTAAGAGCTCCGTCCGGAGAATTCAGGTTATTGTAAAAAACAAAATATTCTTCACTTACTAATTTTCTGTCAGAATCAATCATGATTGCAGAAGCATCCAGGTCAAAATCGTAGCCGGTTCCTTCATTCGGATCCCAGCCTAATCCAATCGTCATTTTAGTCAAGCCTATCTCGATTTTTTGCCCTTTCTGTAGATTAATTGCCATAGTGTTTTATATTATGATTATTTTTTGCATTAAGATAGAAGTGATTTACGAATTGACCAAATTTATTGATGAAAAAATGTTCGATACCGCTTAATTTAAAACTATTTAAGTCACAAAATGGCCACAAAAAAAGGTTCAATGAAAAAATTGAACCTTGTATATTTAAAAATGTATTGAATTAATTTTCGAATTCTTTATCGGCTACTGCTTTATTTCTTGCCTTTGCCAGCATAGGAATGGAAATCAGTCCCATTACCAGCATAATCACAATCTGCAGCGGTAAAGAAATAAAGGAATAGGTAAGTCCCATTTCACCTCCGAAGTCTGCACTTTTTCCTACAGAGATAAAGAGTGCCATGAAACCATACTTCATCGCAAGATTATATGCTCCAATTCCTCCACTGGCAGGAATAATCATTCCCAATGTTCCTACTACAATAATGAAGAAACCGTCTGCAAAGGTAAATGCTGAGGTTTCAGGAAGGGCAAAGCACACCAGGTAAGCAGCTAAATAATAGCAAATCCAGATTCCTAATGTATAAAGGATGAATTTTCCTTTTTCTTTTAATTTAAAGATGGAAGTTATCCCTTGAAAAATACCATCAATAAAGCTGACCACTTTTCCTAAAAATGGAACTTCAGAAAGTTTCTTTCTAAATACAAAAAATAAGACTGTTCCTACAATCAGAATTGAAAGGACTAATATTATTTTAGCAGGATTGATATTGACTCCAGAATTTTTATAAAATGACAGAATTGCATCATATTTAAACAATAAAGTCAATCCTAAAAACCCCATCATACAAATAAGATCTACTACTCTTTCTAAAATGATCGTTCCGAAAGATTTATCTACAGGTACTTTTTCTACTCCATATAAAGCCGTCGCTCTTGCCACTTCTCCACTTCTGGGGATGGTAAGGTTCATCAGATATCCAAATGATATAGACCAAAGCGCATTGGAATTTGAAATTCTGTGTCCCATTGGCTCCAGCATCAGATTCCAGCGGATCGCTCTAAACCAATAGGCAAGAAGACCAAATACGGATGCAAACAAGACCCAAAGATAATTTGCTTTTGCCAGAGACTTCTGAATCACTTTAAAATCCAGGCCTCTTAAGGCAAGCCATAAAAAAAAGCCTGCAAAAGCAAGCGATATTACGATTGTAAGTATTGATTTTACCGGGCTTTTTGATGTTTTCTCCATGGACTACGTAAGAAGGTTTGTTTTTTCATCCGGGAAAACGATCTTCGGCTGGAAGTCTTTTGCTTCCTCCGGGGTCATCTGTGCATAAGCAATAATGATGATGATATCATCTCTCTGTACTTTTCTTGCTGCAGGCCCGTTCAGACATACTTCTCCGGATTTTCTCTTCCCTTTGATCACGTAGGTATCAAAACGCTCTCCGTTGTTTACATTCACAATATAGACCCTTTCTCCTACTACCAGACCGGCAGCTTCTATAAGATCTTCATCTATTGTTATACTCCCTATATAATTAAGGTCAGAGGCTGTTACTCTCACCCTATGAATCTTAGACTTGAAAACTTCTATTAACATGATGCAAATTTATTAATAAAAATTAATAAAACAGGTCTTTAGTATCATTTTAAAACTCCCACAAACACAGGGGTTTAATTTTATAAAACACAAGGATTCTGAAAATTACTTATAGATTTAATAATCATATGGTCAAAAAAATTAATTGTTTATACAGAATTTAGGATTTAATAAATACGAAAAATAATATTAACTTTTTGCTAAAGTCAATACACATAAGCATTTGGCATGATTTTAGTAACCTGTAACGTAGATTTTCTGTGAAAAGTGGAATTATCATATTTTAACTGATTTAGCTCAAAAGCAAAAAAATTTTACAAGTTTTAATAAAAAAATTGCACAATTAGAAAATAGTATTATATTTGCTATAATTACGAACTAACTTTAATATTAAAAATTATGAACAAGTCTGAATTAATCGACGCAATCGCAAAAGATGCAGGTATCACTAAAGTTGCAGCAAAGGCTGCTTTAGAATCTTTCATTGGTAACGTAACTACTACATTAAAGAAAAAAGATGGAAAAGTTTCTTTAGTAGGTTTCGGTACTTTCTCAGTAGCTGAGAGAGCGGCTAGACAAGGTATTAACCCTGCAACTAAAAAACCGATCAAAATTGCTGCTAAAAAAGTTGCTAAATTTAAGGCTGGAGCTGATTTATCAAATGCAGTTTCAGGTGCTAAGAAAAAATAATCATTCAGATTACAAAAATTCAAGAGCTGTTTCTTAGAAACAGCTCTTTTTTATTTCCAATAGTGATAAAAAATTAAACCATTAAGAAGTTTTTAAGCTGTTAAGAATTATTAAGTTGGGGCTAACGCCTTTTTCTATCATTGCACACAATAAAATAAGCGGGTTAAAACCCGCTTCTATTGATATTATACAATTTATATTTTCAGAATGCCGGTATTATATTTTAAAAAAACAAATCACTAACATCTAATTTCTAGCTTCTAATTTCTCATTATGGTGCCAATCTTGAAATCTTCCAATCCAGATCTTCAAGCTCATAAATAATCCTGTCGTGAAGACGGTTTGGTCTTCCCTGCCAGAATTCAATTTCATAGGGTCTTGCAAGGTATCCACCCCAATTGGCTGGTCTTGGAACTTCAGTATTTTCATATTCCTTCTCCAGTTCTTTTAGCTTCTCTTCCAAAAACTCTTTGTTCGGGATCACCTGACTCTGCGGAGAAACTACAGCTCCCAGCTGGCTTCCTTTTGGTCTAGAATGAAAATAACCATCACTTAGGTTTTCGGCTACTTTTTCAAGATCTGCTTTGATGATAATCTGTCTTTCAAGATTAGGCCAGAAGAAATGCAGACATGCTTTATGATTATTTTCTATTGCTTTTCCTTTCTTGCTGCTGTAATTGGTATAAAAAATAAACCCTTCGTGGGTATACGCTTTCAAAAGTACCATTCTTGTTCTCGGACACCCATCTTCCTCTACTGTAGAAACAGCCATAGCATTGGCTTCTGAGATCATCGGGCTTTCACTTGCCTCCAAAAACCAGTCTCTAAACTGCTCAATTGGATTTTGTTTTATCTCACTTTCAATAAGTTGGGATTTATCATACACTTTTCTTTTGTCGTGCAGGTTTTCCATAAATATTTTTTATTAAATTTGAGTATGAATCACTCATACAAAGGTAAAATATTAATCTCGACACCTGACATTTCCGGCGATATTTTTTCACGATCGGTGGTATTGGTTATTGAACATAATGAAAGTGGTGCATTTGGTTTGATATTGAATAAAAAGAACAGCCAGATGAGTAGTAAGTTCAAAGATTTTTTTGACTTTAAAATTGAGGTATATGATGGAGGCCCTGTAGAGAATGATAAGGTGTTTTTCATCGTAAAAGGCAAAAGAGTTACAGAAGTATACACAGACATTTCCGATGAATACTACCTTACTGAAGATATTGAACGTATCATTAATGCGGTTTTGAGCAGCGAACTGGATATTGAGCACATTAAAGTATTTTCAGGATATTCCGGATGGTCTCCCGGCCAGCTGGATGCTGAAGTTCAAAGGAAGATGTGGACCGTAGTGGATGTTTACAACTTAGATTATACACTTCCTAATGATCAGACGCTTTGGAAGTCTATTATGCAGAATCTTGGAGGAGAATTTCTTCTTTGGGCCAATTCACCTGAAGATATTTCACTGAATTAATAATCAATTTCATATCAATTAAACAATTAACAAAGTTTAAGATTCCTTTAACCAATTTTAAAGAAACTTTTTCCGTTCTTTGGAAAACTAAAATCACTGATATGAAAGGTATTACATTACTTGCTTTATCAATATTTTCTACTGCATTTTTATCATTTACTCCTATTAACAAAAAATATATTGTCATAGATGCCAGTCATGGCGGAAATGATTCCGGGGCTACTTATGGTGAATTTTCAGAAAAAAATATCACATTAAATGTTGCTAAAGAAATTCAGAAGATTAATGAATCTCAAAACAAATATGAAATCATTCTGACAAGAGATTCTGACAAATTCCCTACTCTTTTTGAAAGAACAGATCAAATCAATAAACTGAATCCGGAAATAGTCATTTCACTTCACGTTAACAAAGATCTCAAAAAAGAAACTCCTGAGCATGGATTTGAAATTTTTGTTCAGAATTCTGAGAGCTCAAAACAGTTGGCTGAAAAGATTTCTAAAAAATTCAATGCCCGCAAAATAGAAGGGCGCAATCTTCACATTTTAAGAGAAACGAAAGCTCCTGCTGTTCTGGTAGAACTAGGATTTATCAATAATACACAGGACCGAGAATATCTTACCAGTGCGGAGGGGCAAAAAGAAATTGCACAGAAATTTGTTGAAATCATCAACGAATACTAAATAAAATACAAATTCTGATTCAATCAGAATAAAACCCGGTAAAGGACTTCTGGAACTTTGTTGTTTACCGGGTTTGTCAATTTTTTATTGATTAAAACTTTTCTTCCAGCTTTCCACCAATTCTGAGAAACGGGAGTATTCAAAAGTCTTATTTCTTATCTTACCTACAGAGAATATCCCTTTCTCGTCAGAAATCATTAAAATTTCTTCAGCTTTCTGAGATTCAAACGCGATAATCTCGTGTTCCTGGATATCGGCAAGGTTATTTTTATGTAAAAAAGTAACAAAATTTTCCATCAAAGGAGAAATGTAGGCTCCTTCAGTCTGCTTTGGTACTTTAATAACGTTACCTTCCAAAAAAAGAAGATTTCCCACAGTGGTACGTGCAATTCTCTTATTAGGGTTCAACAGAATCACGTCATCAAGGTCGTTTTCCTGCGCATAAATTGCTCCGTAGATATTTTCCGGACAGTGAACCCTGATATTGCTAAGAAGGTTATTATTAACGTTAATTTCTTTAATCAAATCCAATTCCAAAGGTCTTTCATGAACTGCCAGCACATCTGTCATTTCTGAAACTTCGTAAAAATAGGAAACAGAAGACTTTGCCAATGTCACTCCATCATTATTTCTGAATACCTGGAAATTGATAATTCCGTTCTTGATTCCTTTACCTTCAATAATTTCTTTTTGAAAAAGGATCTGGAAAAACTCCAGTGTGTAAGTCAGAGGAATATTCATTCTCATCTTTCTCATGGAAGCCATCAGAAAAAAATAGCATTCTTCGTCCATGATCAATCCACCATTTCTTACAAAGAAAGAAACCTTCACTGAATCTCCCCAAAGAAAGGCTCTGTTATTTACATTTAACTCGTCTGATGTAAAATATTGATTTTCCAATTTTTGATGTGATTTATTTACAAAAAAATAATGAACGATAAATCGTTCATCAGTTTTATCATTTAATACAGCCCGGTATTACGCCGCACCTAGTTTTATTCTTAGGTTCTCAATAAGATTTTCCCAATACATTGCATTTTCCTCTTCATCACCTTCTTCACAGAAATCTGTAATATTCAAAGCAAGATCTTCTGTAATATCATCAATTGTGATTGTCATTTCAAAGAAATTTTTTGTTCCTTCATCTTCTTCCCATCTGAAACGTACGAAACCTTCTGGCTTATATCTGATCAAAGTGGCCTTCTCAGCAGGTCCTCCGCCCCAGCTAAAAAAGAAATCATCGCCTTTCTCTGTTACCTCATCCGCAAACCATTCAGACAATCCCTCCGCAGTTGCCAGATATTCATATAAAATCTCTGATAAACAGTGCATTGGAAATTCGTAATGGACTTTATGTTTCGCCATATAATCTTTGTTTTATCGTCCCGCAATATATAAATTAATTTTTTTATTACGCAAAAAAACAATTACTTTTTTATAGAATCTGTATGATATTTATCACTGGATTTAAATCTTTATTATATTAAGTTTTAACGCCTAATGATGCCATGTAAAGCATAAAAAAATCTCTCCATTTCAGAGAGATTTTATCTTTAATTTTCGTTCAGAATATCAAGAATAATCTGACATCCTTCCCTGATTTCGTCCTTCGATAATGTAAGCGGCGGAGAGATTCTCAGGTATTCATTTCTGTACAGCTGCCAGAAAACCACCAAGCCTCTTTCCATACATTTTTTGGCTACTTCAAGAGTATATTCCGGTGTTCCGAGATTTACAGCAAGCATTAACCCTTTACCGTTGATATTTTTAATTTTTGGATGAACCAGAAGTTCTCTGAACAACTGCTCTTTCTCTTCCACTTCATTCATCAAACCGCTTTCCAGTACTTCTTTTAAAGTAGCATAACTTGCTGCTGCAATGAGTGGATTTCCTCCAAAAGTGGTAATGTGGCCAAGTTTAGGTGAATGTGAAAGGGTTTCCATAATTTCTCTTGAGCTCATAAAAGCTCCTACAGGAACTCCTCCTCCCATTCCTTTACCCATTACCAAAATATCCGGAACGATTCCAAAGTGTTCGAAAGAGAATAACTTTCCTGTACGCCCAAATCCCGGCTGTATTTCATCCAAAATCAGAAGAGCTCCTACTTCCTCACATCTTATCTTCAGTTTGATCAGATAATCGTTATTTGGAACCAGAAAGCCAGCTGCTCCCTGAATCGTTTCAAGAATAACACAAGCGGTCTTTTCTGTGATTTTATCGAAATCTTCTTCATTATTAAATTCAATGAAAGAAACCATCGGCAGTAAAGGGCGGAACTCTCTTTTGTGGGTTTCGTTTCCTGAAACACTTAAAGCACCATGAGTATTTCCATGGTAGGAATTTTTAAAGGAAACAATTTCTTCTCTTCCGGTATATCGTTTTGCCAGTTTCAAACTTCCGTCAATGGCTTCAGCCCCGCTATTCACAAGGTAAGTAACTTCTAAAGGACCCGGAGTGGCTTCTGCAAGCAGTCTGCATAATGCGATAGGTTTTTCCTGCGCATATTCTCCGTAAACCATGACATGAAGATATTTATCCGTCTGCTCTTTAATCGCATTCACAATTTTAGGATGTGAATGCCCCAGTGTGTTGGCAGAAACTCCTGCTACAAAGTCAAGGTATTTTTTTCCGTCTGTACCGTAAATATAGCTCCCTACTGCTTTCTCTACTTCAAAACCTGCAGCAAATTTTGTAGTCTGAGCCTGATATATAAAAAAATCTTTATGCATTTCCATTGTCTCCAAAAATTTCAGCAAAGCTATAAAAGATTCATTAAACGCTGAAATTAATCCACAAAAAAGACCAGTGAGTACTGGTCTTTTGTATTATTTTCTTGTTCGTTTAGGCTTTTTAGCTTCTTCTTTTGCTTTTTCATCGTCTATCGCTTTCTGCGCTTTGTCGAAGAGTTCACTGTCAGCTGTATAATGTATTTCCTCATTGTTCGGGGTATCTACAAGAATATCCTGCCACTTTCGGATCCGGTCTTTGGTATTCCAGTTAAAATCCGGAAATTTCCTTTTTGAAGGTTCAATCTTACTCATCGGATAAGTATCTGAATTGGCACCAATACTACATGAAATAATCTGCAATGCTCTTTCTTCAAACAATGCTCCGATAATTCCACAGGTAGAAAGGGTAATTCCTATTCTTTCCGGTTTTTTGGTTTCCTGATCAGTATCATCCACATATACGATAGACTGGGCATTTCCAACTACTCTTGCTTCTTTAATGGCATTTTTCTCATAGTAAACCGTCATAAATTTTCCTTTCACCTGATTGAATTCATCTTTCAGGGTCAGAGAATCTACTTTACTGATCGCAAATGCATTTCCGATTACTTTTAATGAGTCTATATCTTCCGTTTTGGTATTAAAGTAAGCTTCTACTTTATCTCCGGTTACCTGTTTTTCACCGCTCCAAAGAATAGGGTTGGTATACATATGCATAACGCCGTCTGTTTCATTGAAGGCAATAGAATCTGCTCTTCCCTGTGCATTGGACTTATAAATACGGGCTTTTTTAAAGGCTCTTAAGTAGCTTTTCTTAACTTTTATATCCAGCGAATCCGGTCTTTGATAAGAGATAATTTTTTCTGATGCAAAATAAATGGAATCTTTTTCCATCACTTTCACTGCATAAGGGTTTTTCGTCATCATTGCGGAGTCTTTTTTCTCAAAGATTTCTCCGTAACCGCCTTTTATATATCTTCTTTCTTTGGGATCATCAAGGGTTACATTTCCTGTTGCTTTACCGAATCCTGTAATCTGATTGTAGTACATATCATCACCAGTAAGGATTTTCTCATTATAAAATATCCTGGAGTTCTTGGTTAGAAAAGCCTCCTTGGAATCCATTTTATAAGTCCCTTTTTCCGTATAGATCCTGTTTCTTGGATTGGTTTTACTGGTAATGGTTGTAGATCCTAAGAAATCAGCAATCTTCGTATTTTGATTCTGTTTGATATTCGGACCTTCTATGGTATATTGAGGGGTTTCAATTTTAACGTTTCCAGTAAGATCTACTACTCTGGTATTCAGGAAATAGGTTCCTACTTTGGCGTAGGTTACATTCTGACCGTCAGAGATTGTTCCCCCTGTATTAAAATAAGCCTGATTAGCCAGCCTGTCATAATACAGAATATCTGTTTTTATGGTTTGTTTGGGGTCAGTTAAGACAACGTCTTTTCTGGCAACACCTTTTTGGGTATTGGCATCATATTCCATTTCTCCCGCTGTTATTACAGAGCCGTCTGTATTTTGAAGTCTTGTATTGCCTATAGCTTTTACAAAGTTCTCTTCATTGTACAAAACTACTTCATCCGCAGTAAGAATGGAGCCCTGATGTTCTATCTGAACATGTCCGGTAAAATATTGATTCCCCTCATATTTTTCAGGGTTTTTCTTGATTTCGTCTGCGTGGATGATCTTTACTTTATCTTCAGGTCTTACCTGCGCCTGTTTAGGCTGGACAGGATTCTGTAAATACGGATCTCTTTTCACAGGAGTTTTATCCTGCGCCAAACTCAGCGTAGAAATAAAGATTAACAGAAAAAGGATTATTCTCATTAATTAGTCATTCTTAGTGCCATAAAAATATAGCGAATGAGAATCAATTCTTACGCCAAACGCTTCTTCGATGGCTTCTTTGATTCCTTGGATTCTTGGGTCGCAGAATTCAATAATTTCTTCAATCTCTTTGTCAGAGTCTTTTTTGTAGATCACCAGGTGGTCATGCTGTTTGTCAAAATAAGACTTCTCATAAGATGAAGAGGTCAATGTCTTTTCTCCGAACTGATGCTTACGGATCAGGCCTGCATCAAGGAAAATTTCAATAGTGTTGTAAATGGTAGCTTTGGAAACATGGTATTTTTTCTGCATCATCAGAAGATACAGATCATCAACATTAAAGTGATGATCCATATTATAAATCTCTTCCAATATCGTATATCTTTCAGGTGTGTTTCTGAACCCTTTTTCTAATAAGTAGTTTCTTAAAACATCCTTGATCAAAGCTATATTTTTTTCTTTTTGTATTGTATCCATTAAAAAAATTATCTACAAATTTATTGAATTTTATTTAAATAGATAGTATGGTTAATGCTAGTGGGTTAAGAGTTGTGACGGAAATATCCGGACTGCTCGATCTTATTATCGTAAACTGTTAATTCTGTAATCGGTGCAGATTCTACTTCAACGTTGTGAGAAGATACTCCCCAAGCCTTAAAGTCATCACTTCCGATATACTTCACAAAGTTATAAATGTTAAGAATAATCTTTTGTTTAACAGTTAAAAGTATATCGTTGATATAAGTATTATCTATGATCACATATTTAAGATCCGGCGGTATTTCGTGAGCTCTTAAAGATGGGTGGCTGCTTCTTGAAGGAATGGTTCCGTCTGCCATTAAATCTTTAAGGACCATATTGAAATAATCGTTGATTCTTCGGTCTACTTTGAATCCTAAAAGGAAGTTGATTTTATATACTGTCCCGGGAAGAATTTCGTCTACCGTATATCTGAAAGTATATGGATCTTCCTGGTTTACGATGCTCAGGATAAAGTAATGGTCTGCTCTTTTCGGCTGTTTTTTGATGATGGAATAGATAATTTTTGATTCTACTTCATCATTTCTTTTTGCTCTGCTCAGGTATGCAAGGTTTGTAGCATATTTCGGGATTGTTTCATCCAGCTTCATGTCTTTAAGGATAGACACATATTTTTCAATTTTTACAAACTGGATAAATCTTGTTTTGATCAATCGTCCGTTATACCATGCATACATAGAAAGTCCAATAGAGCCAGCTAAAACAACAGTGATCCATCCTCCTTCCATGAATTTGATAATATTCGCACTGAAGAAACCTAGCTCGATCGCCATGTATACTAATGCGAAAAACAAAATTAATATTTTACTTACTCTGTGTTTCAGCAACCAGAATACCAGCAGGACGGTTGTCATCAACATCGTCACTGTAATGGAAAGTCCGTATGCAGCTTCCATCTTTCCGGATTCCCTGAAGTGAAGAACTACAATGATACACAGAATAAGAAGTCCCCAGTTGATTCTTGGGATATACATCTGTCCTTTAACTCCGGAAGGGTAATCAATTTTTTGATTCGGCCAAAGGTTAAGAGACATTGCTTCTGAGAATATAGTGAAAGAACCTGTAATCAATGCCTGGCTGGCAATAATTGCAGCGGCTGTTGCTAAAATTACTCCCGGGATGATCATCCATTCTACCATAATTCCAAAGAACGGGTTTACTACGGAGAATCCAGGTTTGTTGTAATTGGTCAAAAGCCATGCTCCCTGTCCAAGATAGTTGAGAATAAGCATGATCTTAACGAATGCCCAGCTTATTCTGATATTTTTAGCACCACAGTGTCCTAAATCTGAATACAATGCTTCTGCTCCTGTTGTACAAAGGAAAACAGCTCCTAAAATAACAATTGCACTCGGTGAGTTGACAATAAGCTTATAAGCGTAATAAGGATTGAAAGATCTTAAAATCTCAAAATTCTCGCTCAAATGCATAACTCCCAAACCTCCTAATACCAGGAACCAAACAACCATTACCGGACCAAAGAACTTCCCAATGAAGCTTGTTCCGAACTGCTGTACCACAAAAATGGCAATCAGGATTCCGATTGTGATGGGAACAACGGGAGTGTGCGGGTTATAAATTTCAAGACCTTCAATAGCTGACATTACCGTCAGTGATGGGGTAATTACTCCGTCCGCAATAAGTGCTGCGGCACCAATAATGGCAATGAGATACAACCATCCTTTTTTGAGGTTTCTTACTAATGAAAACAAAGCAAGAATTCCTCCTTCGCCTTTGTTATCTGCTCTCAAAGCAATGATCACATATTTGATTGTAGTCTGGAGAGTAAGGGTCCAAATAATACAGGAGAGCGCACCCTCTATGTATTCATTGAATGGCATATTACTCCCTTGAGATCTTGCATTCACAATTGCTTTCATTACGTAAAGCGGAGAGGTACCAATATCTCCAAAAACAATTCCTAGAGACACTAAAACTCCCATAAAGGAAAGTTTCTTTATGTCGAAGTGGTAGCCATCTTCTGTAACTTCTGCCATATCAGCTTAATTATTTTAAAGGCGCAAATTTATACTAATTTTATGACGTCAAGAATTTTTCTTCATGAATATAATAAATGAAAAAACTTCCTTTCGGAAGTTTTTCTCTATAACTATTTTACGTACATCGCTTTTTTGATTTCCTCTTTCACTTTTTCAAGTTTAGGGAACCATTCTGCAAACAATGCTGCAGAGTAAGGTGCAGGTGCATCAGGAGTAGTAATTCTCTTGATTGGAGCATCTAAATAATCAAATGCTTTTTGCTGTACCATATAAGTAATTTCAGAAGATATAGAAGCAAATGGCCAAGCTTCTTCTAAAATAACCAATCTGTTTGTTTTTTTCACGGATTCTAAAATAGTATCAAAATCCAGAGGACGAACTGTTCTAAGGTCGATAACTTCTACAGAGATTCCTTCTTTAGCCATATCTTCAGCAGCCTGTAAAGCAAGCTTCATGATTTTACCGAAAGAAACTAAAGTAACATCTGTACCTTGTCTTTTGATATCTGCTTTTCCTAATGGCAAGTAGTATTCTTCTTCAGGAATTTCCATTTTATCTCCATACATCTGCTCAGATTCCATGAAAATAACCGGATCATTATCCTGAATTGCAGTTTTCAACAACCCTTTCGCATCGTAAGGATTTGAAGGAACCACTACTTTAAGGCCGGGAATGTTTGCAAACCAGTTTTCAAAAGCCTGAGAATGGGTAGCTCCTAATTGACCTGCAGAAGCTGTAGGACCACGGAAAACGATTGGACAATTCCACTGTCCACCACTCATCTGACGGATTTTTGCAGCATTATTGATAATCTGATCAATTCCTACCAATGAGAAATTGAATGTCATATACTCTACAATTGGTCTGTTACCATTCATCGCAGCACCAACAGCAATTCCTGTAAAACCAAGCTCTGCAATTGGGGTATCGATTACTCTTTTAGGACCAAACTCATCCAACATTCCTTTTGAAGCTTTGTATGCACCATTGTATTCTGCAACTTCTTCCCCCATTAAAAAGATAGATTCGTCTTTACGCATTTCCTCGCTCATTGCCTGTGCAATTACCTCACGAAAAGTATATTCTGCCATATTTATTCGAAAAATTTAGACTACAAAAATAGTGTTTTTTTATTATACACATCATAAAAAGCCTTCACATTTGAATGATGAAGTGATAATATTAATTTTATTTAAAAAGTATTTTCTGCATCCCTACACTGTTCATTGTTGTTTTTTCAAGGCCGTGAAAAAAAACTTTCCCAGGATTCATTTACATATAAAAATGGCATCTCATTTCTGAAATGCCATTTAAAATTCTATTTAAACTTAAATTAATTAGCTTTTTCCCAAACCTGGGTTCTTCCTAATAATGATAATCCTAGGTATCCTCTTACGTTTAGCTTATCACCGCTTCTTGTAATGGTGCATTTATAACTTTTTCCACTTTCCGGATCTGTAATTGTTCCTCCGGTGAATTCGTCTCCATCTTTTGATAATCCTCTGATAATTTCCAACCCAATAATTGGTTTTCCTTTTCTGTCATCTTTACAAGCTACACAGTTAGGATTATTTGCTTTTGCCAATAATTGGGAAATTTTCCCATAATATTTTCCGTCTGTCTTTTTAAATATCTCGACAATAGACCTCGGCTGTTTTGTTTTATCATCTATCGTTTTCCATTTGCCTTCTATCTGCGCAAATGTAATTACGCTGAACAAGCAAAGTACGAATGTTAACAATAATTTTTTCATATTTCTTATAGTTTTAATTTTATACTACATTGTTATTTACACATTGATAAAAATATAAATTAATTTTAAACAAACAAAAACTTTTGTTATACAAAGCATAAAGAGGTAAAGAAAGATAATAAAACCAATTCAGAGCTTACCTTTTCAGTCTTAATAAAGCTTCCTGTTAATTACCCTATCCATATAATCCTGATACCACGCTTTAGCTGTTTTCTTTCCGGCTTCCACTTCAGGATTCTTAACTTCATTTATCAAATTTTTTTCAAGGCTCAGATCAGATTTATCATAAACTCCAATGATTTCTTTGCCATCAAAGCGGTAAATATAGTTCCCGATCATGAACTGATCTGTACTTCCATCGGAATTGACAACAAGAAAAGGATATTTTTTATCGCTTACCAAGCTTCTCCCCCAGCTTCTTATTGGTTTGTTATATCCGATAAGATCTGCCAGTGTAGGATAGATATCGGCCTGCTGTGCTATTTCCTGACTCACTCCTTTCAGCTGATATTCAGGATTGGGAGAATAGAAAACCAATGGAACAGCATAATGGTTCATTGCTCTTTCATATTCAGGATAATATACCTGATTGGTATGGTCTCCCGTGAAAACGAAGATCGTATTATTGTACCAAGGCTGCTTTTTAGCGGTTTCAAAATATTTTTTGATAGCGTAATCCGTATACTGTATCGGCTCATGCATTTGTATTTTCCCTTTTTTAAATTTCCCGTTATATTTTTCAGGGATTTTAAAAGGGTGATGTGATGAAGCGGTAAATACAGTAGTCATAAAAGGTTGTTTCTTCCCTACATTTTTAGCAAAATACTGTAAGAAAGGCTCATCCCAGATTGCCCACATGCCGTCAAAGTCTTCATCGTGGTTATATTCTGTTTTTCCGAAATAATGTTTAAATCCTAAAATATTTCCAAATCCAAGGAATCCCATAGAACCATTCGGTGCCCCATGATAAAAAGAAGTATCGTAACCCAGATCATTACATACGGAAACTATGGACTGAATTTTCTGGTTGGAATACGGAGATCCTGTAAATGCATCAGTAAGACTCGGAATTCCTGCCAATACACTGCTCATCCCGTGAATAGACTGTCTTCCGTTCGCAAAAGTATTGGGAAATATAAGACTTTGACCAGCCAGACTATCCATAAACGGAGTGTAAGAGACATAGTCTTTAATGTTTTTATCTTTATTAAAAGCACCGGAATATTCTCTCCCGAAAGATTCTACAATAAAAATAACGATATTGGGACGGTTCTCTACTTTTCTGTCGTATACTTTATAAGGGTGCACATTTTCTTCAATATATTTTTCATCTACGAAATGAACTTCCTTAAAGTTGTTGGTATTTAAAGTTCTGAAAAAGGAGAATGTACTATTCAGCACCATATTTCCCTGCAGCGGATTTTCTACAAAACGGGTAGCATCCACCATATTGATAGGTCTTGTACTGTGCTTAAAATCTCCTCTGATCCCACCCACAACCAACACTGCTGTAATACATAGAGTAATAATGGAAGTCAGAAAATAAGGAATCAGCTTTGAAGGCTTCACATCCTCTACTTTTACTCTTTTGTAAAGGAAGACCCAAAGGATCATCAAAACTATATACCAGATCAGTACAAAAGGGTGTTCTCCCACAGAGATCATCAATGTTTTGGAAACATTAGATTCGTGTTCTGCTACCTGAAATACTGCTGAAGTAAGCCTTGCCTGCGCAAATTTATAGTATATGAAATCTCCGAAATTCATAGCATAAGCAATCCCGTTGGTAATGAAATAAAGCCAGAAAAGAATTTGTTGAAAAACTTTCTTCGTATTGATTACCAATGGCAATAAACTAAGAAGTATAAATAAGGCATTGACATACAAAATTGCCGTGGTATCGAAAGCCGTACCATGAAAAGCCAGCTTTATATATTCTGAAACAGAATCAACTTTAATCAGATCTTTATTAAAATACCAGAATAAAAGTCTGGCTATCTGATAAAAAACATAGGCCAGAAAAATCCTGTAAACGAGTGCCAGAACTTCCTGTTTTCTCAATCCTTTTAAAAATTTCATGGAGCAAATTTACATCAAAATCACTTTAATGCATTTTTTAGTTCAGATTATTTTGAGTTAGAATTTCTAAAAACTGTAATTTTGTGTCTATGAATTTTATAAAGAATAATCTGGCCAATGCCTTAACCCTGGCTAACTTATTTGCAGGCTGTATAGGTGCAATACATCTAATTCTAGGAGATTATCAGACTACAGCGATCTGTCTTGTTCTCTCTTCTATTTTCGATTTCTTTGATGGCTTTGTAGCCAGAGCTGTAAAATCAAGCTCCAATCTGGGACTCCAGCTGGACTCTCTTGCAGATATGGTGAGCTTTGGATTAATCCCCGGACTTACTATGTATAAAGCACTTGAGCCATTTGGTGCTGAGCTTCTTGGCATTCATTTTCCGTTTGAGATCAAGTATCTGGGATTAATTGTCACTTTATTTTCATGCCTGAGGCTTGCTATCTTCAATCTTGATGAGGAACAGCGCTATTATTTCAAAGGATTGAATACGCCTACTAATACCGTTTTACTGTTTGGTCTTTATTATGCATTTAAAGAAACAGGAGCTTTCAGCTTTTTATTTGATAATGAACTGCTATTGGTTCTGTTGACTCTACTTACCTCATGGCTTCTGATCAGCCCGATTAAGATGATGGCAATGAAATTCAAATCCAAGCAATTAAAAGATAATTACCCAAAAGTGGTATTATTGGTAGGAGGAATTGCTATACTTTCCCTATTTCAGATTGTAGGAATCCCTATGCTCGTTATTTATTATATATTCGTGTCTCTTATTTTTCAGGGACAGTTAAAATAATTTATTTTAAGTAAAATACATTTCAAATTATTAATGATCAACATGAATTTAAAACTCCATAAACCGCTTTGTATTTTTGACCTGGAAACGACAGGAACCAATATCGGAAAAGACAGAATCGTTGAGATTTGTATCTTAAAAGTAAACCCTGATGCCTCCAGAGAAAGCAAAACATGGCGTGTAAACCCGGAAATGCTTATTCCTAAAGAAAGCAGTGAGATCCACGGGATCTATGATGAAGATGTAAAAGATGCCCCTACCTTCAGGGATATTGCTTCTAAAGTAATGGAAATGATTACCGGAAGTGATTTGGGAGGATTTAATTCCAACAGATTTGATGTTCCGCTTTTGGCAGAAGAACTTTTAAGAGTAGGAATGGATTTTGATCTGAGTAAATTCAGACTGGTAGATGCCCAAACAATTTTCCATAAGAAGGAACCTAGAAATTTAGGCGCAGCTTATCAGTTCTACTGTGGAAAAACATTGGAAAATGCCCACTCTGCAGAAGCTGATGTAATGGCTACTTTTGAGGTACTGGATGCCCAGGTAGGAAAATATGACGATATCCCGAACGAAATAGCACCGCTAAGTGAGTTTACATTCCATAATAAGAATGCGGATCTTGCCGGATTTATCGGATATAATGAAAAAATGGAAGAAGTTTTCAACTTTGGAAAATATAAAGGCCAGGGTGTGAAAGCGGTATTCCAAAAGGATTTAGGATATTTCGGATGGCTTCAGAATGCTGATTTTCCGTTGTATACAAAGAAGGTTTTTACAAAAATTCAACTATCAAGCAGATTTTAAAAATGTCAGAACTTGTTCGTTTTAAATTTTATGAGACTGCCCTTGAAGCTAACAGGGACAAACAGATATTGGCTGAAAATGACATCAACAGCTTTATTGCCAATGAACAGCTTATCCAGTCGGATTGGCTTCTGTCACAGGCTGTAGGCGGTATACAACTGCAGGTTTTTGAAGAAGATCTGGAAAAAGCCCAGCAGACACTACAGGATTATAAAGACAATGAGCAATATTCTCTGGAAGTAGAACATACTATTGAAGACCCTGAGTTTGATTTTGTCTGCCCGAAGTGTGGTTCCAATCATATTTACAGAGATGACAGTGCCACCAGCTTCTTTGGGATTTCTTTTCTGACGAGCCACAAATTCAAATGCTATTATTGCGGGAATGAGTTCACCCGTGACCAATAAAAATTAACCAATCATCTAATAAAAGATGGCTTCGTTCTTTGCAATGACGAAGTAAAAAAAATAAAAAGAGTTATGAAAATCATCTGCATAGGAAGAAACTACAGCGAGCATGCCAAAGAATTAGGAAACGAAATTCCTGAGAATCCTGTTATCTTTATGAAACCGGATACAGCAGTTCTTAAGGGAAATGATTTTTACATCCCTGAATTTTCAAATGATATTCACTACGAACTGGAAGTGGTATTAAAAATTTCCAAAGGTGGAAAATATATCCAGAAAGAATCTGCCAATAAACATTATGAAGAGATAGGTCTGGGAATCGATTTTACAGCCAGAGATCTTCAGAGTGAACTAAAATCAAAGGGGCTGCCGTGGGAACTTGCCAAAGGTTTTGACGGCTCTGCTGTAGTAAGCAGTTTCTTCAAAAAAGAGAATTTCAGCCTTGATAACCTTCAATTTTCGTTATTAAAAAATAAAGACAAGGTACAGGATGGCAACACCAAAGATATGATGTTCAATTTTGATGATATTATTGCCTTCGCTTCTCAGTATTTTACATTAAGAGTGGGTGATCTTATCTTCACAGGAACTCCAAAAGGAGTTGGAAAAGTAGAAGAAAATGATATTCTGGAAGCTTACCTTGAAGAGGAAAAAATTCTTGACATTCGAGTAATGTAATCCATTACAAAGATTTCATATCGGGTTATACCATACAACCTTAGAATTTTAGATTCTGTTTAAAAAACAATGAAGCCATATTTGCATATGGCTTCAGTCTTTCATTTGTAGTAGATATTAAAATTGTAAAAAAGAGATTATGATTTTGTTATGAAGTCAAATGAAAGTAATTCTTAACTTATAATGATTTAGCAAATTAATTCCATAAAACCTTTACGGGTAAAGCAAAGATCTTATGAACATGTTATTATGTTATTTAAGTCTCTTTACAGAAATTGCTATTTTTCTGATATCATCAGCTGCAGCAGTTGTATTATTATTATCTATGAATGGATAATAAGTTGCTTGGTACCAGTGATTATTTACCCAAAGGTTTACCGTTTCTATTTCTGTATGGCCAGTTACAGGGCTGGTATAACTTCCAGGTGTACTGCTGGTAGTCATATTTACTCCAAATCCGTTATAAATACCATCATCAAGGTTAATGAAATCACCAGGTCCTAATAAGATGTTATTCGTTCCATAATTCTGAACACTTGAGGCTGCAGCAAAATTCACCTTTATATTACCTCCTGAAACATTAACCACACGAGGGATCCCAGAAACAGTTCCTGCACCTCCAACAGCAGCAATAAAATAAAAATCAAATTTCATCCCATCCACTACTGGTATGTTTGCAGCATAATTGCTTAGATAATTCGTCGTAACAGATGTTGTTGCGTTTGTACCTCCACTTCCTATATTGCCAGGGGCTTGCCCAGACCAGTAGATCTCCTCACCAAGAGAAATTGCGTTTCCGGCTCCCACTGCTGCACTACAGCTCTGGCCGCCGATATTAATGGGAAAAGTGGTAGTTACCGGGCTGGATACTGTAGGGGTTCCTGAAACAGTATAATTCAGAGTCCCTGCTCCATTGTTAAAATTACCTGATGATAATGTAGCTGTAAGTCCATTAACAGGTCCTATCGTCTGTGCACCAAAGGTGCCTCCATTTCCTCCGGTATAAGAAATACTCATTGCACCAGTATAGGGAACACCCGCTGTATAAGTAGCAGGAGAAAGTGATGCTCCATCACAGTCAATGGCACCTAAAGTTCCGGCAATAAGAAAAGAGTTGTCAAGAGCTCTCCATTCTGTCCCGTTCCAGAAAACATATCCTTTATAATTAAGGGAAGGCTGAGTTCCAAGATTAAATACCAATAATCCAACTGCAGGATTAGGAATCGTAGTTACATCTGTAGCTGAAGATAAGGAAATTCGGGGGGCTAATATTCCTTTGTTTGTAGAAGTCACATCCAAAATGGCTGAAGCATTAGGGACTACCGTACCAACTCCAACACTTCCCGTAGAAGTTACGACAAAGTCATTGGCTTGTTGTGCTATTGTAGGAACTCCACTTACTGCATTATCTTTTGCACCGTCTACATTCAAAATACCTTGAGGGTTTGTCGTATTAATTCCGACTTGGCCAAATACAGCTATTGAAAAAAAACTGAATGGTAAAAATAATTTCATTTTTTTCATTTTTTCATCTTTTAATTATAATCGCGAAGATTATTCTATAAATAATTTTTAAAGTGTTGATGCAATTTTAAACCAATCATATCTGGAAGACAAAATAAGAACCCTTACTTAGATATAACAACCCATTTGACGCTTAAAAACATTTTACAAAAACTTAAAAATCAATAAATTAAAAAATCTAGATTTTTTTCATAGAACCATTTTAAACTTTCAAAATAAAACTGAAAAAGGCTAATATAATATTTATGTAATATCCTTTTTGAGATCATTATTTCTAAAATTGTTCAAAAATGAATTTGTTTTTATCAAAAATCAAATGAAATACAGCTTCATAAATGATCAATAAAAGGTCAAAATATTATTGTTGAAATATTAAAAAAAAACTACAAATACAGGAATATAGTGTAATTTATAAACAACCGTATGGTTATATAATTCTATGCTTAATCAGCTTATTTTCAGATTAGGTCAATTAAGAAATCTAAATAGTTATCTTATATTTTATTGAGAAAATTGAAGATTCCGGGAAAGGATAAAAAAACGGTAATCTTAGTATTGATGGTACTCAGAAATTAATATTATGAGTTATTTAACATCAACTTTGACAAATTTTTCTTATCTTTAGGTAACAAAATTAGAGGTTATGATAAATATTGTATTACCCGTAGATTTTGGGGACAAGACAGACCAGCTGGTAGACGGTGCCATAAAATTTGCAAAACAGCTTAACGGCAGAATTTACCTGATCCATGTAGCGCCATCAGATATCGGCTTTGCTATTGGAGATATGGGATTTCAATATTTTCCGGAAGTGGAAGCCAACGAAATAAGAGAAGAGCTGGTACAGCTTAATAAGATTGAGCAAAGAATCATTGCCCATGATATTGATTGTGAGCATCTTTTAAAACAGGGGCTTGCCAAAGATATTATTCTGGAACATGCAAAGGCAAAAAATGCAGACTATATTGTGATGGGATCACATGGCAGAAGCGGAATTTATGATGTGTTTGTAGGAAGCTTAACAAAAGGAATTACAAAAAGTTCAAGTATTCCTGTTCTGGTACTTCCAATTCACGACTAAAAAAAGAAAATTTTAATCGTTAGTAATAAAAAAACCGATCAAAGCATAATGTTTGATCGGTTTTTTACTATATAACCAATTAATTAACCTTCTTTTTTGTAGATATTCGGATCGTAGTAAGGATTCTTACCTTCCGTTGGAGAATAATAGTCTTTATCTTTGTCTCCACCTAGTGTAACCACCAGCACGTAGCACCAATAAGTAAATAGTACACAGCAAACTATAAATAGAATCCAGTTTAAAACATTTCCAAACGCATCAAAGAAACCGAAAGTCCATTTGAAAACTTTGCTTAAGAATAGAAAGAAAGACGTCATTATTTTCCTTTTTTAAATTAACTTTGTACAAATTTATAAAAAATGTTTAAATTACTTTCAAAAGAAAGCAATATTTTTTCAATTCCTGTTTATATTGGTTTTCTTCTTTTAGTAGTCGTAATATTTAACATACTGAATTTCAACACTTATGAAGCTATAGTTGCCGGAATAACTTTTCTGGGAATTGCTTTGGGATATTTTTGTTTTCACAGTATTGCTCTTAATTACCAGACCCATCTGCCATTATTCTTATATACTTTTTTTATTTTTGGGCTGTATCCCGGAAATCTGGATATAGGAATTGCTGTTTCACTGCTTACCAATTCCTTTCTTATTCTTCTTCTGACCAGTGCGGATGAAGATACCAGGAAGAAGTCATATGTACTGGTAGGAGCCATTGTAGCACTGAACTTTATTTTCCTTCCTACTACCTGGCCGATGGCTGTTTTTGTAATCATCCACGTGATTGCTACTTCCGCTAAAATAACACTGAATATTTTCAGATTTTTGCTGGGAACCGTCCTCATTACATTCAGTTATTTTTCTGTGATGTATTTCGTTCAGTTCACTTCCTGGAATATAGATTATTTTCCTTTTGGAAAAATGAAACCTGTAACAGATTATACGGAACTTCTGCCATTGATACCTGTGGTTCTGATGCTTATTTATGCAGTATATGACCATTTTAAAAACTATAATAAGAAAAGTCCGATAAGCAGATACAAGTATACCTTTCTGCTGGTCTTTTCTGTAGCACAGCTTATTTCCATCATCCTGTATATGAATAAGAGCTATGAATATCTGCTTCTTCTGGCATTTCCTTCAAGTATTATTCTAAGCAGAATGATGAGATTTTTACCCAAATACTGGATGCGTGAAGCCGGTGTATGGCTTATTATTATTAGTTTACTGACCTTTAAAGCAGGTACAGTTTTTGATTTATTTTAAAAAATTATGATTCAGATAGACGATAAATTGATTTCTGAGGAAATTTTTTCCGAAGAATTTGTTTGCAACCTTACGAAATGCAAGGGTGCATGTTGTGTGGAAGGAGATGTAGGAGCTCCGTTGGACAAAAACGAGCTTGAGATATTGGACAGTATTTTCGATAAGATAAAGCCTTACCTTACTCAGGAAGGAATCAAAGCCCTTGAAGAACAGGGAACATGGACTACTGATCCGCACGACGGAATGTATGTTACTCCTATGGTGGAGAACCGCGAATGTGCTTATGTAACGTTTGATGAAAAAGGAATTACCAAGTGTGGTATTGAAAAAGCATATGAAGATGGTGCTGTAGACTGGCAGAAACCTATTTCCTGCCATCTTTATCCGATCCGTGTTACAGAATATTCTGCATTTACCGCATTGAATTATCATGAGTGGAATGTATGCAGTGATGCCTGTACCCTTGGAAAAGAGCTTCAGGTTCCTGTCTATAAGTTTTTAAAGACTCCACTGACGAGAAAATACGGTGAAGAATTTTATACTGTTCTGAGCGAAGCTGCTGAAGAATGGAAAAAAGAATATGGTTCTTAACCGGTCAGGATTTGAATTAAATAACAAAAACCGCAGACAAATCTGCGGTTTTCTTATTTCTTAAAGTTTTAAAAAACGGATTAATTAGATGTTCCTGCTTTTTTTGTTTCTTCTTTTTTAGTTTTTTCCCACCCATCTTCCGGCATTAGCGTTGCTATATTTTTTTCTTTTGTAAGGTATTTTTTAGCAACAGCCTGAAGATCTTTTACAGTAAGTGCTTTTACTTTATCCGGATAATTCAGAATAGCATATTTATCACTGCCGTCTACCTGATTTTGAGAAATTCCCTGTAACCAGAATCCGTTGTTTTTAAGGCTTGTATTATATTCGTTGTATTCTCCTTCTTTGTATTTATCAAGGTCTTTTTGCTCAGGGCCTTTGTCTATCAATTTCTGCAGTTCAGCAATTGCACTTTTTGTAAGCTTATCTGCATTTTCAGGGCCACAAGGGAAATTAACACTAAAATCGTAGGCACTGTATGGAATTTTCATGAAACTTCCATTTGCTCCGCCTCCATAAATGCCACTTTCGTCTTCTCTGAGTTTTTCAAGAATTTTAATGGTAGCTACTTCACCAAGAGCTGAAAGGGCAAATGCTTCCTTCTCATTATAAGGAGCTTCTCCACTATAGGAAATTGTAACAAGGCTCTTCGGCTCTTTTCCTTTTTTATAAACTTTTGTATATCCTCCTTTCACAGGTCTGTACCCCGTATCTTTAAATGTAGATGATTTTCCTGTTGCAGGAAGTGATGCAATATACTGCACTACTTCATTTTTAAGCTGTGCTTCATCTATGTTTCCTACAAAATAGAAGTGAAAATTGCCCGCATTGGCAAATTTCTGTTTATAGATATCATACGCCATTTTATAATCTGTATTCGCCCAATCTTTTTCTGTTGGTTCCAGCCCGGTAAATCTTGGATTTTTCTGATTGATAAATTTTGAATATTCATTAGAAAAATAATATCCTGGATCTGAATCCACATTGGCCAGCATTGCAGATTTCTTTGCTTTATAGGCGTTGAATGCATCAGGGTTGTAATTTAAATCTGTAAAACAAGCATAGATTAGCTCCATAGCTGTTTTTAAATCTTTTTTCGAGCTCGTTCCGGAAACACCTTCTGCAGATCCACCGACATAAGAGCTTACACTAACCTGTTTTCCCGCAAGATAATTCGTAAGATCTGTTTTGGAAAGCCCTGCTAATCCGGCTTCCAGTAAAGCATCGAAAGCGAACTGTGTTTTAATATAACCGGCGTCCGGAATGACTGATGCTCCACCTAAACTTATCGCTGTAAAAACAATTTCATCATCTTTAAAATCTGTTTTTTTGAAAGTAACTTTAGCTCCGTTATTTAATGTCCAGGTGGTTGTTCCTAATTTTGCATCTGCTTCTGTTTTAATAATTTTCCCCTCAGATTTGAAAGGTTTTATTAAGCTTTCAGCTTTAGCTTTTCCTTCATAAGGTTTAAGATCGGCCATTTTCACCGCGTCAAAAGTATTCAGAACCATAGCCTCTGTTGGCATTTTAATATTATCTTTTTCCGGTCCTGTAATCACGATCACTCTGCTGTCATCCTTTACCAGCTTTTCAATAATTCCATTGGTTTGTTCCAGTGCTACGGTTGGAAGGACTTTTTTAATATGGTCATATCCCCAGGTAATTCCAGGAATGGGTTCCTGTCTTAGGAAATTGCTTACATATCCATCAATCAGATCACCACTTTGGTTTTTGTCCTTGTTATTGTAAGCCCATTCATAAGAAGAAAGCATCTGTTCTTTTGCTCTGTCTAATTCAGATTGGGTAAATCCGAATCTTTTTGCCCTTTCCACTTCTTCCAAAAGAACTTTCAATGCATTCAGCTGATCACCGTCTTTTGTGGCAGCCGATCCCTGAAATGCTTCTTTGCTTCTTGCATAAGTTCCTCCGTGGTATACAGCACCATAAGTAAAGGGAGGATTTGTGGAATTAACCAGTTCGGCTAATCTGCTGTTCAACATAATATTCACAAGACCTTCTATAAGGCTTTGATCATACTGCTGAACAGTTACATCGGGTTGATAAGCTTTAGAATCTTTGATGATAAACTGTACTCCGGAACCTGTAGCATCAGGATCTGTCTCAATAGCTACGAGTGCTTCTTTATGGTTTGGAAGGTCAAAAGATTTTCTTTCTTTAGGTTGGGAAGGATTTTTATATTTGCTGAAATTATCCTTAATTTTTTTCTCGATTTCATCTACATTGATATCTCCTACCACTACAATTGCCATCAGATCCGGTCTGTACCAGTCCTGGTGGAATTTTCTGATAACATCAGGTTTGAAGTTTTCAATTACTTCTTTTTTCCCAATCGGAAGTCTTTCTGCATATTGAGATTTGTATAAAAGTTTCGGAAGGTATTTATCCATCATCCTTTTATCCGGCCCAAGACCTAATCTTAGTTCTTCCAGTACTACGCCTCTTTCTTTATTGATCTGTTCGTCAGAAAGTGTTGCATTAAATGCCCAGTCTTCCATCACTTTCAGGCCGGCATCGAGATTACCGGGTTTATCCAATGGAACAGGAAGCATGTAAACTGTTTCGTCGAAACCTGTAGAGGCATTAAGATGCTGTCCGAACTTTACCCCAATAGACTGTAAAAAGTCTACTAATTTATTATCCGGAAAGTTCTTGGTTCCGTTGAAATTCATGTGCTCCATAAAGTGAGCCAGTCCTCTTTGATTTTCTTCTTCAAGAATAGATCCGGCATTGATCGCCAGACGGAATTCTACTTTTTTCTCAGGCAGAGCATTTTTTTTGATGTAGTACTTCATTCCATTGGAAAGAGTACCGATTTTTACAGAAGGATCCACAGGGATGTTCTGTCCATAGACATTTACTGACATCAGAAAGATGACTGAAAACGAAGATAATATTTTTTTCATCTGCATTATTTTTTGACACTCAAAAATATCATTTCTCCCTACAATTAGCCTTTTACAACAGGGTTAAATTCAAGTTAAAAAATTTAAATATTACAAAATGAAAATAAATTATTGCTTTTATATTGATAAAAACGATTTTTAGTTTAAAATATCCACAAATAATATTAAATAGACTAATTAAAAATAAGTTCATTTTCATCATTAAGCTAAAAATTGCCATTAATCATCATTATATTATTCTTACTCAACAAAAAAAACCGCTGTAAAATACAACGGTTTTTTTTATTTTAAGAAAAAAATTAATTAGCAGCGCCTGCTTTTACAGCTGTGACTTCTGCTTTTTTAGGTTCTTCTTTTTTGGACTTTTCCCAACCATCTTCCGGCATTAAGGTTGCCACGATTCTTCCTTTTGTAAGGTATTTTTTGGCAACATCCTGAAGGTCTTTTACAGTAAGCGCTTTTACTTTATCCTGATAATTAAGGATATCATATTTATCACTTCCGTCTAACTGGTTTTTAGCAATAGCATTCATCCAGAACATATTATCTTTAAGTTCTGTTTTGTTGTCATTGTACTCTCCTTCTTTGTACTTATCCAGATCTTTTTGCTCAGGACCATTATCAATAAGCTTCTGAAGCTCTGTAATAGCACTTTTCGTCAGTTTATCTGCATTTTCCGGCCCACAAGGGAAGTTGATCCCGAAACTGTAAGTACCATAAGGAATTCTGTTCATGCTACCTCTGGCACCTCCACCATAGATACCGCTTTCATCTTCTCTCAGTTTTTCGATCACCTTGATGGTAGCCACTTCTCCAAGAGCAGATAATGCTAAAGCTTCTTTCTCATTGTAAGGAGCTTCTCCACTGTATGAGATAGATACCATACTCTTTGGATCTTTTCCTTTTTTGTACACTTTTGTATACTCTCCGGTCATCGTTCTGTATCCTGTATCTTTAAACATGGTGGTTTTTCCTGATGACGGCAGACTTGCAATATACTGCAGTACTTCATCTTTAAACTTTGCCTCATCAATATTTCCTACGAAATAAAACTGGAAGTTTCCGGCATTGGCAAATTTCTCTTTGTAGATATCGTATGCTTTTTTATAGTCTGTATTTGCCCAGTCTTTTTCCATTGGGAAAACCCCGATAAATCTAGGATTCTTCTGATTCATGAATTTTGCATGCTCATTAGAAAAATAAGCCTGAGGATTCGACAACAGGTTATTCAGCATTGCTGACTGTTTTTCTTTGTACGCATTAAAGGAAGCCGGGTTATAATTTAAGCTTGTAAAATAAGCATATATCAATTCCATAGCTGTTCCCAGATCTTTTTGAGTAGTTCTTCCGGAAATTCCTTCAAAAAGATTGGTCACCATAGGATTTACTCCCACTTGTTTACCGGCAAGATAGTTGGTAAGATCTGCTTTAGAGAATCCACCTACTCCAGCTTCTGTGAGTGCAGAGAAAGCAAACTGTGTTTTGTTGTAATCAGCATCCGGAATAAGGGAGCTTCCACCCAGACTTCTTGCTGTAAATACAATTTCGTCATCTTTGAAATCTGTTTTCTTGAAAGTTACTTTCGCTCCGTTGCTTAATGTCCAGGTTGTTGTTCCCAACTTGGCATCTGTTTCTGTTTTAGCGATTTTTCCTTCAGATTTGAAAGGTTTTATTAAGTTTTTGATCGTAGCCTTTTCTTCATAAGGTTTAAGATCTGCCATCTTCACTGCATCAAATGTATTCAGTACCATTGCTTCTGTAGGCATGGTTACATTATCTTTTTTAGGACCTGTAATTACAATCACTCTGCTGTCATCTTTCACCATTTTCTTGATGATGTCATTGGTTTGTGCAAGAGTAACCGATGGTAAGAAAGATTTGGTATCTTCATATTCCCATGCAATTCCGGGGATGGGTTCCTGCTCCAGGAAGTTTCTTACATACTCACCTACCAGCATGTCACTTTCTGTTTTATCTCTGTTATTATAAGATCTTTCGAGGTTTGAAAGGATCTGAGATTTCGCTCTGTCCAGCTCAGACTGCGTAAACCCGAATCTTTTGGCTCTTTCTACTTCTTCCAAAAGAACCTTCAGTGCATTCAATTGATTTCCTTCTTTTACCATGGCAAATCCTTGGAAAGCTTCTTTGCTTCTTGCATAAGTTCCTCCGTGGTATACAGATCCGAAAGTAAAAGGCGGATTTGTAGAGTTGATCAATTCTCTCAATCTGTTATTCAACATCGTGGTTGAAAGATTTTCTATAAGACTCTGATTGTATTGCTGAATAGTTACATCAGGAGTATAAGCCTCTGTATCTTTCATGATAAACTGTACCATAGAATTCGTAGCATCAGGATCTGTTTCAATGGCTACAAGTGTTTCTTTATGATTCGGAAGATCAAAAGATTTTCTTTCTCTGGGTTTTGAAGGATTTTTATATTTACTGAAGTTATCCTTGATCTTTTTCTCAATTTCATCTACGTTGATGTCTCCAACCACGATAATCGCCATCAGATCCGGTCTGTACCAATCCTGGTGGAATTTTCTGATCACATCAGGCTTGAAGTTTTCCAATACTTCTTTTTTACCGATCGGAAGTCTTTCTGCATATTGAGATTTGTATAAAAACTTCGGAAGGTATTTATCCATCATCCTTTTATCTGCTCCAAGGCCAAGTCTCAGCTCTTCCAGTACTACTCCTCTTTCTTTATTGATCTGCTCATCGGAAAGTGTTGCATTAAACGCCCAGTCTTCCATTACCTTCAATCCGGCATCCAGATTTCCTGGTTTATCCAATGGAACAGGAAGCATATAAACGGTTTCGTCAAAGCTGGTGTAAGCATTAAGATGCTGCCCAAACTTTACTCCGATGGATTGTAAAAAGTCTACTAATTTATTATCCGGAAAGTTTTTGGTTCCGTTGAAGTTCATATGCTCCATAAAGTGAGCCAGTCCTCTTTGATTTTCGTCTTCAAGAATAGATCCGGCATTGATCGCCAGACGGAAGTCTACTTTTTTCTCAGGTAAGGTGTTTTTTTTGATGTAGTACTTCATTCCGTTGGAAAGGGTACCGATTCTTACGGACTGATCCACAGGGATATTCTGTCCAAAGGCATTTGCAGACATCAGGAAGATGACCGCAAATGAAGCGAATACTTTTTTCATGGTATTTGATTTTATTTACAGCCTAAAACTACCAATTATTCACAAGGTGAAGAAATCATAAAATCTATTTTATAGTTAAATTTGAGTTAAAGTTATTAATCAACAAAAAAACCGGGAAATTCCCGGTTTTTATCTCTTAAAATAGTATTTTTTATTTAAAATCAGCATCTGTAACTCCAGAATTGATTACTACTTTGGTAGTTTTAACAGTCATTTTCTGACCTGCTCCCTCAGCTTCTACTTCAGCAGGGAACTGTAATCCATCTACAGTCATATAACTTTTAATTGTTGCATTTCCTTCTGATGCATTTGTTTTATACAAAAGTCCGGTTCCTGCATCAAAATAGAATTTTCCTTTATCTGAAGACAGTACATTATAGTCTTTTCCATCCAATTTCTCCGTAGATACCGCCTGGAAATTAGAAGCATCAAAAGCTAAAGCATCGATAGGTCTTCCTTTTTTCAGATCTCCAATTTTATCAGCAGGAATATCTGTTTTCGTTCCCATCTGATCAAAATATCCTTTCTCACCGTCAAACAGCTGAACCATTTCTTTCCCCATAAAGGATTGTACGGATTTGAATTTATTTCCTAATTTTTTAGTTGTCATTTTGATTTCCATTCCCTGCACAGCAACCGTGTTATCAGTAATGGTAGATTTTACAGCATCCAGTTTATCTTTTCCTCCTAATGCTTTGAAATAATTATCCAGAACTTCTTTAGGTGTCAGTTTTGATTTTACAGCTTCTGTTTTAGCAGCAGCTGCAGTCCCTTTTTTCTGGGCTGCTGCCGGTACTGAGAATAGTACAGCACAGAAAAACGGTATGATGATCTTTTTCATATTTATAATAAAGTTTATTGGGTAAATATAGGAATATTGGCGGACATATAGGATAGGCGGAAAATATTTAATAAATGATGAATGATAATTGATAGATGATTGGTGATGATGATTGATTAAACTTTAGATATGATACATCATAAAAAAACCGCCAAAAAATTGACGGTTTTCAAATATTTATATCTGAATATAATTATTTCTTAAGCTCTTCTAAAAATTCGTCGTGAGAAATTTTAGTTTCTTTTTTGCTGGCTTTTTCAAGAATTACATCTTTCAATTTAGCCATAGCTACTTCAGAAGAAATTTGTCTTACCTGCTCCTGGTCTTTCAACATTTCAACAGCATATTTCTGGATTTCTTCATCACCTAAGTGGTGGATTCCGTAGATTGCCAATTGGTTTTTCACCAACTGCTCAGCCTGAGCCAATACATCAGCATAGTCAAGGTTGATTTCGTTATCAGTCATCAATTTACCTTCGATGATCTGGTATCTCAATTGGTTTTTCTCAGCTTCAAGAATTTCCTGAGCCTGTGCTTCAGACTGGATATTCTGGTTAGAGAATAATAACCACTTCACAAGGAACGTTTCAGGAAGTTTTACTTCTTCTTTATCAGTTACCTGTTCTAATACTTTATTCACAAAGTGAACATCAGCATTTTGCTGGAAATACTCGTCTAGTTCAGTCTTCACTTTATCTTTAAGCTCATCCTCAGACTTAATGTTTCCTTCTCCGTATACTTTGTCGAAAAGATCCTGGTTAAGCTCAGCTAAATTTAATGTATAGAAGTCTTTTACTTTTACTTCTAATTCATTGTGGTGTAGGTGCTCAACTTCTTCTTTGCTGAATCCTAATTCTTTAGCTAATTCTTCGTCACCCGCAAGAGTTTCTTTCGTTACTTTTACAGAACCTTCCATTTTCAAACCTTTTACCAATTTGAAAGCTTCTTTGTTTTCAGCTGTAATGGTAAGGTTTTTTGGGTGGTGGTGGTGCTCTCCTTCAGCATCTTCTTCCACAACCTGAGAAACTTCTAAAGCAATGTAAGAATCTTTAGTGATTTTATCTTGAGGAACCTGCTCAGCGAAACGCTTCTGCATGTTTTCAATACTCTTGCTGATTTCTTTTTCAGAAGCTTCTACTTTATAGTGAGGAGCTTCATATTTAGCTAAATCTATAGTGAATTCAGGCTCATATCCTACTTCGAAAGCAACTTCTAATTGATCAGCATTGTAATCTAATTCGTTTACTGGCTGAGGAACAGGCTGACCAACTAATCTTAATTTGTTTTCATTAACATAGTTGTTTAAAGCATCAGAAACTTGTCTGTTGATTTCTTCGAATGCAATACCTGCTTCATATTGTTTTTTAACCATACTCAAAGGCACTTTCCCTTTTCTGAATCCAGGAACTTGCGCATTTTTAGCATAATTAATCAACTGCTTCTCTACTTTTTCTTTGTAGTCAGATTTTTCCAATGTTACTGTAAGCAATGCACTTACGTCATCATGGTTTTGTGCGGTAACCTTCATTATTGATTAAAATTTTAGGTTGCAAAAATATGAATTTTTTATGAAAATCACCCATTTAAAATCAACTTATAACGCCAAATACTGTTAAATAAAAAACCACCGGAGAATTCCGGTGGTTCAAACAAGATTAAAGGATATATTAATTAATAATATCGTAGTTGGCTTGTGCATCTGTTTCTCCTCCTGTATGAGTTCCGTAGATCACTCCGTTTCCACTTACTGCAGAAGTCTCAGAAACCGTTACCGGCTGATGGAATAATGTAAGAACCAGCTGACTAGGTGCTGAAGCATTTTTCACAGCAGTGTTTACCACCCATTTTGTTTTCAATCCTACTCTGTTCCCGTCTCCTCTTGTAGAGCTGGCATCATCAGTACGGGTTAAAGTGATATCAGAGTTAGGAAAATTGTAAACTAAGAAATGTTCATCTTTTGCATCTTTAATTTCCTGAGTTGCATCTTCATTTCCATTTTTGAAAATAACTTCTACGTTATAAGTATGCCCGTTGATCAATTTAACATTCGGATTCGTTGTGCTGTTCACCTGATAGTCATATACCACAGGAGTTCCTGTAGCCACGTCTGTTACTCTTAAGAGAACGTCTGAAAGTTCTTCCTGAGGAAGATCGTCTGCTTCATCATCGCTTCTGTTACATGATGTTAAGCTTAAAGAAACAGCAAAGAAAAGTCCTAAGATAAGAGTAGTATTTTTAAAAATATTTTTCATGTTTTTGATTTTAAATAATTAAAATTGATATTTAAGAGTTAAAATAAAGTTTCTTCCCATTTCGTTGGAAAAGAAGCGAAGTCTGTTCAGATAATCTCTGTAAGATTTATTGAATACATTTCGAACTGAGAAATCAATTCCGAAATTTTTAGACAGATTCACCCCTGTCTGAAGGTTCCAAAGCGAATATCCGCTTGGAGGTGTAGAGATATCTACATCTTCATTGTACGCATTTCCATCAGAATCGAATAATCTGATCGGAACATTATAAACAGGAAATCTTGTCTGTTTCAGATACGTATTGTTACTTACGCTGAAATAGAAATTTTTCCATTCTTTTTTATTGAATTCCAATGAATTGTTAAAATTTGGAGGCATCATTAGGATAAGAGGTACATTATTAGTCGTATCCTGCCCATAAACATAGGAACCGCTTCCTTTGTAAGTCAGATTATCTGTGATCTTAAGCTGTGCATCAATATCTAATCCATACATTTTCGCATTGATCTGCTGATAACTGTATACTACAAAAGCCCCTCCCCACTGGGTATTCTGATATCCTGTAGGAATCTGATTGATAAAATTCTGAGTGTAAAAAAAGTATGGGTTAACTGAAATATTCAATCCTTTTAAAACATTTGCTTTTACATCTGCAACCAGATTAAACTGATTTCCTGTTTCACTTTTCATTCTCATATCTCCTCTTTCGATGATGGCTGCAGAATGGTGAAGTCCATCAGCAAAAAGCTCTGCAATATTTGGAGATCTTGACACTCTGGCATAATTAAATTTCAGGTTAAAATATTCGGATGGATGGTAAACCAGTCCTCCGTTTACTGAAATATTATTGTATGTTAATGATGGATTGGTAAGAATTCTGTTTTGGTTTATTCTTACTACAAAATTTGAATAATCTGCGGCATAGGTCTTATTCCAATCGCTCAGATCATACCATTTTGTTACGTCATAATGATCGTAATCATATCTGCCTCCCAGTTCAAGATCCAATTGGGGAGCAATTTTATATTTTAATACAGAATAAATTCCTGCATAATACCTGTCGTAGTTCGGAACAAGACGTCTCGCCTCGGTCTGCGTATTGGAATAATTGTTTTGATACCCTGCATTAATCCCTGTTTCAAGATTCCAGTTTCCTCTTTCTATCAGGTGGTTTACATTCAGATCATTGGTGATCAGTTCAAGATCCAATGCCGGTTTTTTGCTCAGTGCTTCTGTACGTCTGATATCATATTCTTTCCTATGATTGTACTGAAAACTGTAAGTAGCCGTGATTTTTCCAAAATTTTCAAACCTTTTGTAAGCCGAAACTTTAGCAATATGATGTTCAATTTCCTGTTTAGGATTATCAATATCATAACTAAAATCTCTCTGATAGATTGGTTCTGGTGAGGTAAGAGCAGTACGCAGATCTTCGGAGTTTCCTACGTGAGAGCTTCTGAGAATTCCAACTGTGCTTTTGGTCAGATAATAATCAAATGAAAAACCTTTTTCAAATGTCATTTTCTGTACACCGAAATTAAATCCTGAACTCTCAAGCCCGGTATTCATCAAGCCATAATCCGGAGCTTGAAGATCTCCCAGTTTTTTATAGCTTCCATTGGTTTTTATGGCCCAGCCATTCTCCCATGTTTTTGCAAGCTTTACATTAAGATCAGCTCCTCTTCCATTAGAAATTCCGGATAGAGAAACATTCCCCATAATGGTATCTTTCTTAGGTAAAACCTGAGGCTGCAAAACAACTACTCCACCCACGGCTCCCGCTCCATATTTCAAAGCAGATGCTCCTTTGATGACATCAATATGTTCAAAATTATTAACATCCACATTGGGCGCATGTTCTACTCCCCATTCCTGTTCGGCAAGTTTCACTCCATCATTAAGAATGGAAACTCTGCTTCCATAAAGCCCGTGGATAATAGGTTTGGCAATATTATTTCCTGTCTTAAGAACGTTAACACCGGAAATATTCGTCAGTAAATTTCCTAAGTTTTCGGTGACATTTCTTGAAATCATTGCTTTATCAATGGTTTTCACCACCATACTTCCATTGTTCTTATGGCTTCCGTGAACGGTCACTGTTTCGATATCTTTGACGTGATGTTCCAGCGTGATCACCAAATGAACATCCTGATCAACTCCTATATTTTCAGTATAATCATCACAATCAGGGTGCTGAGCAATGAGTGTATACTTTCCTGCAGGAATTTTGTCAAAAGAAAATTGACCTTTCTTGTTTGTTTTGGCTGTAAAGTTCCCGATTTTAATGACTGCATTTTCCAGCAGTGTTTTATCATGAAAATCATGAACGGTTCCCTCTACAGTGTAAGTTTTTTGTGCACTTGTAAATACTGATCCACAAAAGATCAGCAGCAGGCAATATATCAATTTCATTGTAAATAGATTGATTGCGTACCCTTTTCAATAAGGTACATTTTTCGTTAAAATTTGTGGGAGGGTTAGTTTAATTGTACAATGTATCAATGATGAGAAACTAAAAGCTAGAGGTTAGAAACTAGCAATTGGACATTATTTAAATATCAATTACAACCGATCAGTTGTTTTCCTAACAACTTTAAACCTTTAAACATCAAATAATTTGAAGCATTCAACATTGAACTTTAAAGTAAAAAACTTTAAACCCTATAGAATCTGTGAATTAAGAAAGTGCGGGCGGCCCCCGAAGCTGAAAAGTGAATTTGGTCTGTGACCAAATTTTCTCCTGAATGGCGATGATTTGTTTTACTTCATGGCTGTAATGCTCAAAAGTAAAACTGAATTCTTCAGGAGCTAAGGTATGTCCGGTAACCAAAAAGTGGCAGGCCAGACAGTCGCCAGCTTTCTCTTTAGTAACTGCTTTCGTCACCGTATTCTCGACTTTTTTAAGATTGAAAGCCTTAAAATAATCTACCGAATCATGGTGGTGAAAGCTCTGAGAAAGCAGCGCGAGAAAATATACTCCAAACAATAGCTTGGAGATAAAACTCTTTAGGTTTCTGCTTTCTTTAAAAATCATGGTTCAAAATTATGAAAATAATTTAATTGTTTCCTTAAAGTTTCATTAAATTACTCTATGATTATTGATAATATGTAGAAATAAGAAAGATATTGTTACAAAAAAATGCTTCATAATTTTTAGTTATGAAGCATTGATATGTTAGTTTAATCCAGTTGGGTTCCAAGATATTCCCATTCCTGCAAAGCTGTATCCAGCTCTTCTTTAGCCTTATTGTATTTCTCTAAGGTTTCATCTGAAGGATTTTCTTTAGCAAAAGAGGCTTCCATTTCTTCCACTTTTGTTTCAAGCTCGGAAATTTTTTCTTCTACTTTCTTGATTTTATTCTGAATATTTTTTTGTTCCTTACTTACAATATTTGATGATGGGCTGCTGCTTACAACAAGCTTTTCTTCTACTTTCTTAGGTTCTACCTTTACTTCGCTGTGAAGTTTAGCTTTTTCTGCAGAAATCTCTCTGATGGTTTCTTTCTGTCTGTATTCAAGATATTCGTTGATATCTCCAAGGAATTCTTTCATTTTCCCATCACGGAATTCGTAGATTTTATCACAAAGTCCCTGAAGAAATTCCCTGTCGTGCGAGATTACAATTAAAGTTCCTTCAAAATTCTGCAGCGCCAGCTTGATAATTTCCTTAGACTGGATATCAAGGTGGTTGGTAGGTTCGTCCATGATTAGTGTATTGAAAGGACGAAGCAACAGTTTACAAAGAGCCAGACGGTTTCTTTCTCCTCCGGAAAGTACTTTTGTTTTCTTGGTAACAGCGTCTCCCTGGAAAAGGAAAGATCCTAATAAGTCTCTTACTCTTGGTCTTGTCTCTTCCGTTGCAGCGTCTTCTGCTTCTTCCAAAACCGTTTTATTAGGTGTTAAAACCTCTTCCTGATTCTGAGCAAAGTATCCGATGTTGACGTTGTGGCCAAGATTCCAAGTACCGGAAAAATCTTTAATATCTCCTGCTAAAATTTTAGCCAATGTTGTCTTACCCTGTCCGTTCTGTCCCAAAAGAGCAATTCTGTCTCCTCTCTGAACGATAAAGTCTACATCATCAAAAATCTGTTTCTGTCCGTAAGCTTTTCCTAAATGAGCTGCTTCAAAGATGATCTTTCCAGGAACCATAGACTGTACGAAACGGATGTTGAATTTTGAAACGTCTTCATTATCAACTTCGATACGTTGTATTTTATCTAATTTCTTAATAAGTGACTGTGCGAAAGATGCTTTTGTAGCACTTGCACGAAACTTATTAATATTGTCTTCCATCTGTTTGATCTCCGCATCCTGATTCTTTTTAGCCTGAATCAGTTTTTCACGGCGATCCTCTCTCATTACCAAATACTTAGAATAATTAGCTTTATAGTCGTCTACTTTTCTATTGTTGATATCAAAAGTACGGTTACACACCGCTGTCATGAACTGTTTATCGTGGCTTACAAGAACAATTGCTCCCGGATAGTCTTTCAGGAAGTTCTCCAGCCAGATAATGGATTCCATATCCAGGTGGTTGGTAGGCTCATCGAGAAGCATAATATCATTCTTCTGAAGAAGTAATTTTGCCAATTCGATTCTCATTCTCCATCCTCCGGAAAATTCATCGGTGATTTTTTGGAAATCATCAGCTTTAAATCCTAAACCAAACAGAACTTTCTCCATGTCACCTTCAAGATTGTAGGCATCATGGTTCATCAAAAGGTCATTCAGCTCGGTCATTTTATTAATCAAATCCGTATAGGAATCACTCTCGTAGTCTGTTCGGACAGTCATCTGATGATTCACCTCTTCAAGCTCATTCTTCCAGGCATTGATCTGCTCGAAAGCCTGCATAGTTTCAGCCCAAACGGTTCTTCCTTTTACGAAATCAAGATCCTGCTTTAGGAAACCTATGGTAACACTGCCTTCAGTCACCACCTCTCCTTCGTAGAAATTAATTTCTCCGGACAGCATTTTTAATAAAGTGGATTTACCCGCTCCATTTTTTCCTACGAGGCCAACTTTATCATCTTTTTTGATGGTAAAACTGACATTTTGAAATAAATAATTTCCTGAATGATGTAATCCTAAACTTTGAACCGAAAGCATTTTAATTGATAATTAGTAATGAATAATGAATTTTCGGGTGCAAAAATACGCAAAAAGAAATGAATAGCCCAGAAATAAAAAAAACTGCCCGAACGGACAGCTTTTTCTTTTGCATATAAACTGATTCTGGAGCGTTTATCCCGGTGTAAGCGGTGGTGTTTTCTGTCCCGCCTGTACCATTGCAATCATTTCTACAAGGGTTGCTTCGGCTTCTTTATATTTCACCTGTTTGATCCCGTGGTTGGATCCTATTGCAACCTGCAATTCGTTTAAGGTCTTCGCTTCAGACATTGTGATGGGTTTACTTCCATTTTTAATACTGATTTGGTATTCACAAGTGTCTAAAAGTTTGTTTGCTTTTTTAAGCCAATCTGAAACTTTCATAATTTTTTTTGTTTTAGTGATTTGGATGTAAAATGTTTCTATTTATTGAGAAGCTGTATCAAAGATTGCCCTGCAGGTACAGGATCTACAGGACTTGCTCCTGGACTGCTTGTTATACTATATGTTCCCGCAACAATTTCCAGATCATATTCTATATTTCTCGCACTGAACATAAATTGGCATCCTGATGTTGTAGTATTACCAGCAACAGATCCTGAATAGGTATTGGACTGAGCCGCCAATAAAACTATATTTTCATTAGGCTGCATATTCACCTCTCCTTTTGCATTACATGTAAATGCACAAAAAGGCTGAAACCTTCCATTTACTTTTCCTGCAAGGCCAATAGTGAGACCAGGGGTGCCTGCGGGTCTTTCATTTCTTACATTAATTATTCCTTCAGGAGCGTTTCCATTAGTAGTAAATGAGCCATCCGGATGGAAAATTAAGGATGTACCTAAAGAAATTTCCTGTGATAATGCCTGCATCTGAATGGTTGTATTAGGCTGAATAACTTCTTTATTGAAAACATATACTTTATATTGAGGTTCACAATCTATTTCCGCCATACCGAACATCTCTGTAAAGTTCATCGCAAACCAAGTTGGCACTCCTGAAGTGATTTGGTTAGGACCTGTTGCTCCTTTATACCCTAAAAGCTGGTATCCGTTTGCCTGCAGGTATTGTAAAATGCGTCTTTGATCAGCGGATGTAAAATCAAAATTAATTGAGTATATCATAGTTCCGGGTCTTTGAATCAGTGTCTTTTCCATTGTTTTAATCTTTAATGTTCTTACTCTTTTTGAGATTAGGCTTTTCAGAATACACCTTTGTTCAGTTTTTATTTTGAAGCTTCGCGAAATGAACAACTCAAAGTAACGAGAATTAAAATCTAAAAAATACCGTATAAAATACCAAATTTAGTATTCCGTAATTGTACTCATTGCTCTATAAAGTGTTTATAAAGAAAAGGAGACACCTGAATGATGTCCCCTAACCTAAATTTAAAACTGAGAAGTGTTGCACTGGTTCTTCATTTCATTTAATGTGAAGTAATAACTGCTGGAGTTTTTATAATTGAACGGACCCAGATATCATTATTAGGAACACTGGTTCCATAAAGAAAATCTGCAACAAAGCTGTCTTCCGGCAGATGAAGTTCCACAGAAAGTCTTGTCTGGCTGGTTTGATCAACAGATGTACTGCTGGAAACATTGAGCCCGTTGTTAATCATTTCAATATTAATTTCCTGCTGCGATCTATTCCTGAAACTATGACTATACAATCCGAAGTTGGCTGAAATATGGGTATAGTCTGCCAATTTCGCAAAATCGTATATAGGTTTTTTGCTTACGGAAAGATCTTTTATATATTCTTTCATTTTGATATAAAACCGATTGAGAAAAGCATGTTTATTATAATCCGTTCCAAAGTAGGCATAGTTTTCTGTACTAAAAACGGATAATATTTCATTGGTTTCTTCCATCATCAGTTTTCCATATACTTTTGAAAGATCATTGTATACTTTATCTCTGCGCACATATGCCTGTGAAAGCCCATTGGCTGTCTCCACTTCATATCCTGACAGCAAGGCATCCCATATTTTATTTCCTTCGGCATTTGTTTTTGCATTTCTTATATCTGAGACATAGTTATGCAGATCATCAATATTCATGAAATCTGTAGAAATATAAACAGATTGCGGCCCTTCCAGGTATCCTCCTCCTATATCCGCATGATCGCCCGGTACGAAAACTTCCTTCCAAACAGATGACTGATTTTCCGATTTCTGATCCTGCATAGCTTTTGAATTTTCAAAAAATCCGGTAAGCGGGAAGAAGAATCTACTTTCATTGACTGCACAGATATGAAAAGCATTCTCTACCTGGACAGGAATGTTTAAATTATAGGTATTAAAAGGTTTAGACTCTACAGTATCAAAAGCTCCCAAAAATTTTATTCTGCAGTTTTCCGGAGAAAAATGGTTCAAAAGCTGATTGCATAAAGTTCTCGCCAGCATACCTCCTCTCCCGAATCCATAGATATAGAAGTTGTATTCTTTGGTTTCGTCATGAGCAATGTCCTGAATAAAATCCCAAACTTTCTGAAGTTTATCATCAGAAGAATATCCGTTTCCATAGGGTGGATTGGCACATGTTGCCATCGCAAAATTACTATCTTCACTGCCTGTTACGGTTCCTATTCCTTCGATATATATTTTCTCATCTCCAATGAATAAACTGTATAATTTATAGATATTGGTGAAAGTACCATAGTAGCTTTCATTATTGTTCAGCGGTTTATCCGGTGAAAGAATATTTACCCCATTGTTTCCTGTACCGTCAAAGAAAATCCCGACGGAAATCACGCTGCTGCCATTCATGTTTTTACTTTAATTTTTTATTACAGATCTTGTTTGTGTTTTTTCAACTAACATCCCTAAAAGAGACATTTCAAAATAACAGAAGAAAAACAAGGATCGCTAGAGTGGAAAGTACCAAATAAAAAATTCCGTATTTCTACGGAATCAGATTATATTTTTTCAAGGGAGTAAATATTGTTCACAATGGCATAAATGACTATTCCCACAGTATTTTTGGCCCCAATTTTCTCAAGAATTCGCTGCCGGTGGCTTTCCACTGTCCTTGGACTGATAAAGAGTTTTTCTCCTATTTCATTGTTGGTAAATTCCTGACAGATCAGTTTTACTACGTCTTTTTCTCTTTCGGACAATTCATCTTCGGTTTCAAAAAGAGAATTTTTCTTGGCAGTACTGTTCATGTAGGTAAACAGCATCTGATGATCTTCAGCGGTGAAAAAGACTCCATTTTTATCAACCATTGTGATGGCATCAATGAATGTTTTCTTGTTCGAGTTTTTAGGAAGAAATGCCGACACTCCCAGCTTGACCATATATCCAAGGATTGAGGTTTTATAATGGGAGGACAGGATAATGATTTTAAGATCGGGAAATTTTTCCTTCAGGATTTCTACCAGTTCAAAACCGTTCATAGGTTTCATCTGAACATCTACAAGGGCAATATCAGGAAATTCATCTTTTGAAATTTTTCCGAGGTCTTCTATAAAATCGGGGCCGTTATCAGCGGTAAGACAAACCGATATATTTTTTTCATTAGACAGCAACATTTTTACCCCTTCGAGGATCAGCTGTTCATCATCAATCAGTGCTAGTTTGATTTGGGAACTCATGATATTTTGGAATTTTTATAATTAAACGACTTCCTTTATTCGAAAAAGTTTTTTTCCATTTGTGTGTTGCGTTCATAGATTTGATACGGGATTCTATATTTTTGATTCCCATTCCTTTTTTTACTTCTTCATATTCAAAACCTTGTCCGTTATCCGAAATCACCACTGCCATATTATCAGGATAATCTTTTATATAAATCCAGAGATCCGTTGCATCCGAATGTTTAATCACATTGGTAGTAAATTCCTGAATAATCCTGTACAACTGTACTTCTACAAAAAGATCTTTCTTTTCATATCCCGGCATTACCTGCAAGGAGATATTAATTTTATGGGAAAGGTTGGCTATTAATTCTTCAACGTATAAAACCAATCCCACCGATTCCAGGTTTACAGGGTACAATGAATGAGAAATACTTCTGGCAGCATCAATCAGGGAAGACATCTGGCCATAGATATTTTTTTTGATCAGATCATCACCCTGGGTATCCAGGTTATTTAACCATAAGGAAAGGATATTAAGACGGTTTCCTATGTCGTCATGAATCATTACCGCAATTCTTTTCCTTTCTTCTTCCTGGGCTTTGATGTTTTCCAGCACTAATTTTTTCTGATGAAGTACTTCCGCCTCATGCTGTACATTCTTTTCCTTTATAATCCTGGTGATAAAAGCCCTGTAGGCCAACAGGATAAAGGATACTATAATTGTTATGGTAACAATTATTAGGATCAGCAAATTGATATTTAAAGTTACTTCTTTAATCTGATAAATGTGTATAAAAATGAACAGTACAAAATACTTGAAAGAATATTATTGGCACTGAGAATAATATAATAATCGTTTTCCGACAGATTTGCGATCTGATGCTGAATAATAAAAATAAATACCGAAACCGAATAATAGAAAAAGATACTTGCATCTACCAGAAGAAAACGGTTCTGTGCAGAGGTATTCTTAATCTCGCGGATGAGGGTAAATCCGGAAAGACAGATGATGATGATATTGGAAACCACTTTCGCAATATCAGCATTGGATGGATAATCAAACCCATATTTTGAAATCATAAAAATTCCCGCCAGCAGACCTACAATACCAAGAGCATATTTCGGCCAATCCAGTTTTCTGATAAATAAACCTGTCAGCAAAAAAAACTCTCCTGCGATATACAAAGGATAGAGAAATGATGTATCATTAAGCCTGAAGATGTACGGCAGTGCCAGATTCAGCAGTTCAATAAAAAAAAGAAAAGCAATACAATGAAAATACTGCCTTTCTTTATGGTTTAATATGCGATATTTTGCTGCTCCCAGCAGTATAACAGATAGAAGCAGTGCATAATTCAGGAATAAAATTGCCTTATAAAGTCCAGCCATTCCTCAGTTTATATTTTTTTAAAATTCACATCCTACGTCTACATCCGGTATACGGCAGATAGGAGGACATGGTTTTGCCCAGTCGTATGTATTTGAAATGGTCTCAGCGCCTACTTCTGCATTCTTAGCGTTAGCACGGAAAGAGATAAAAATAAGGGTTACAAGCATTTTCCCGTAAATATCATTGTATTTAAGTCCAAAAGAACAGGTAATACCTGTTAAACCCGCATCATCTAGGCAAAGATCAGCTGTAGGAACATAGAATTTTCTGAAAATTCCGGCTCCTTTATCTTCTCCGCACTCTTTGTAAAACCAGTCCATACCTTCATTTCTCCAACGTTCAATAGCTGTTACGGCTACATCCTGCTCAAGAATTGGGGTGTTGGAAACCGGGAAAGCCATATTGGAATCTTTCTCCGTTTTTTCTAAATCTTTGGAAAGAACTGCATTTTTAACGACCGTATACTCCTGGATTTCCTGAAGTTTCAGATCTTTGTCAAGTTCAGTAAGGAAGCTGTACGGATATTCTTTGACATCTATCTTCACTCCTTCATTATTCATAGGATAAAGAATAAGGATCAGTCGATCTCTATAAACTCCTACCGCTGAACAGAAGTCTCTATATTCCTTAAACCCTCTCATCCATTCAAGGTGTTCGCTGGAAATATTAAAAACATAGTTCGTTGGAATCAGCTTTTGCAGTTTTGAAAAGTCGGAACAGTAAGCTTTCCATTCACTTGATGCCGTCCTGCATTCTTCTACAGGCAGCATATAGTCTACAATGTTTAATGTTGACATAAGCATAGTTTTTAGTTGTATAAAAATATATAAACTAAACATGCTATGCAAGAAAGATTTTTAATTAATAATTTTTCACTGTAATATGATAACAGCTCTGTTGTCTTTCTTTAATGTAATATATTCTACCAGCATTCTGATAATGCTTTAAAACTTTCTCCAGCGCCATTTCCATCTTCGGATTATACTTCAGGACGTTGTTGAATCTTACATAAGAAATATCAAAAGAATTACCATAGTTGTGAGAGCTAATCCCTAATGATGCATTAGAATTTACTCTCCTAAGCCTGCATTGGTCTTCAAGGGTACGGGTAATGGATGAAACGGTGAATGTACCCCCTTTTGTATCTTTACTGAATTTGGAAGCTATTTTCTCAAGGGTTGTTTTTGCCTTGGATACCATATAGGCCCTGCTGTAATCAAGCCTCTGAACCTGATATCCTTTTCCTGATTTTTTAATTTTGTGGAGTTTCCCGTTGCTGATATACTTCTGTACGGTTTTGGAATCTTTCAGCAGCTGTATCCCGAAACTTTTGGAAGCATCAAGGTGAGGTTTGTAAAGCGGTGTAGCCTCAACCTTCAATACAGTAGAAAGATCATAACAGGGAAAAGATTTTTTTGCCGCCTGCGAATAATGTAAACTATAAATAAAAGGTACAAAGACCACACAAAAATACTTTCTCATTCACCATCCTTTTAAATTACAAATGAAAGATAAAACATTTATGTTAGATCTTTCAAAACCGACTATAATACTCTATAAATAAATCCCAAACAAACTTTACACCAAATTATAGATTTTACAATTATTGTTCACACTTTTTCGAAATATTTTTTCAGTTTTTACTTTTTACTTTAAGATTTAAATTTTACATTTGAGATACATTTAAATAATAAACAACATGATAAAAAAACTTTTCGCTGAATTTTTCGGCACATTTTGGCTTGTTTTCGGAGGGTGTGGAAGCGCTGTTTTCGCAGCTGGTGTTCCAGATATCGGCATCGGACTTTTAGGAGTTGCCTTAGCCTTCGGTCTTACTGTTCTTACTATGGCTTATGCTGTAGGACACATTTCCGGAGGTCACTTTAACCCCGCTGTTTCTTTCGGACTTTTAGCAGGGGGAAGATTTCCTGCAAAAGACCTTATTCCTTACATTGTAGCTCAGTGTCTGGGAGCAATTGTAGCAGCAGGATGTCTGTATACGATCCTTAACGGAGCGGGAGCGGTAGAATTCTCAAAACCCGGAGATTTTGCCACGAACTTTTACGGAGAAGCCGTCTATAACGGAAAAGCATTCAGTATGGGGGCAGCGTTCCTTGCTGAGTTTTTATTAACAGCTTTCTTCCTTATCGTAATCATGGGAGCAACGGATAAATGGGCGAACGGTAAATTTGCAGGTCTTGCTATTGGTCTTGCTCTTACGTTAATCCACCTGATCTCTATTCCTATCACAAACACTTCTGTAAACCCTGCAAGATCACTTTCTCAGGCGGTTTTCGTGGGTGGAACAGCAATGTCACAGCTTTGGCTGTTCTGGGTAGCTCCAATTTTAGGAGGAGTTGTAGGAGGATTAATCTACAAGTTCTTACTTCAGAGAGATACTGCAGAAATCGCAGATTAATTTTAGAATAGCATACAAATATAAAATCCTGTCAGGCGGCAGGATTTTTTATTTTTCGATTTTTGAATAAATTGTTTGGAATTCTTCGTAGACGCAAAATTTTTATAAAGGTGAGTTTTTATTGAAGGGAGCAAAGTGGTTACAACTACGTCGTGGATGAAGCTAATAATACGTTAGTTTAGTGAAAATCAATTTCATTGATTCTATCATTGCATCCTTAAAGTCGATAAAACAAGAAATTAAACTTTGCGTTAAAAAGAACTTCTTTACTTTATCTTTTTGATTTCAAAAGGATTTTTAAAGATGAGTTCTTCATGTTTTCCTTTGATTTCCATTTTGCGCTGAAGAAGGTTGAGGGCCATTTTTCTGATAAAAAGATCTTTATCATTCAGTTTCCAGTAAGAATCTTCATGAAGTTTTTGGGGTGGACGGATCAGATAAAATTCTGTTTCCCAAGTGTCTGCATTATGATAAAATTCGATGATTCCACAATGTTCTGGAATAAGTGCCGCATCTACCATTCCCATTGGCAACAAAAAACTAAAAGAATTGCAAATGTAATCTCCACAGGAAATTTTATCGTGTTTCAGAAATTTCTCTCCTGTATCTTTATTGAGGTAAGATTTTTTGAAATCATTTTTAAAATCACTTTTTGAAAATTTGATCTCAATTTCATGGCTTTCACCTTCTGAATTAATGATCAGAATATCTGCCTCCCAATCTGCCTGAAAATAATTCGTCAGTACGATTTCTTTTTCAAAATCGCAGTGTGAATGAATGTAGGCATGTATAAGTTCTTCTATTTTGAGCATGAATATAATTCTACAATGTAAAATGTATTTATGATAACGTCGGAATACAAAATTAATAAGCGAAGCGAATTGCCTATTTACAATTCACCCTTCAAATTAAGCTCTCTAACTTACCAGCAGGCTGCATCCTCTAATATCGGAATGGTCTATTCTACCCAGCACCTGAAATTTATCGCCAACTATTTTCCCCAAATCCTGGGTTGCAATAAATGAACATGAGTGGGTATTGGCAAGGTCAATGATATTAATAGCACCTGTTCTTCCTTCTTTTTCATAAGCTAAAGGATCTTCTGCATTACGAACCATGATTCTCATCCAGTTGGGACATTCGTATTCATTATTTCCAAGAGAATAAGCCTGTGAAAGAAGCTCTGTCATAGAGTATTCCGAATAGATTTTCTCTGTTTTCAGACCTTCCTGTAAGATTTTAAGCAATTCATCTTTGGTCATTTCTTCTTTTCTTCCTTTCATTCCTCCTGTTTCGATTACTATTAAATTTTCAGGAAAATTGAGGGATTCTTTGGTTTGCTCAGCATGACAGTAATCCAGAAAATCTAATAAGGCAAAGGAAACTCCGAAAAGAATCACTTTTTTACCCTGAAGTTTATTCAATAATTCAAAAAGTTCAGAATGGTTGTAAAGGAAATATCCGTTTTCAGGCTTGGCAGATTTTTTCATCAGATAATCTACCATGTAGATCAGTGATGAATTCTGCTTTTCCAGATAGCTTGGAAGCAAACCCAGAAAAATAAAATCTTCCGGCTTTCCGATAAACTGCTCAAAGCTTTTATAAATACTTTCTTCGTACAGCTTTGGATCTGCAATGAAATGCTTTGAAAGATTCATCTGAGTTGTGCCTGAGCTTTGAAAAAACAGATCTGCTGCCACATTTTTATCCAGAATCTGATGATTTTTAAACATTTCAATAGGCAGAAAGGGAATTTTCATCAAGCTGTCTACCTCATCAGGATTCACTTTCAGAAAGTCAACAAATTTCCTGTATATATCAACATTCTCATATTGATAACGAAATGTTTTCAATGATGCATTCAGGAAATCCTGCTCAGTCTGTATGTTGAATATATTTTTCAATTCCATAATTTTTGAATTTCTTAATTCCCCGCTACAAGGCAATTATAGAGATAAAATAGTATTATTTAATAATTTTTTAATCCGAAAATTCTATTTTGGTAGACTTCTTGCAATTACCTAAATGGAATATGGATTAAAAACAAGAGTGGGTTTCGGCCTGTTCGAAGGTTACCTCTTTTTAGGGGTAATTTTTTTTGCTTTATTTTTCAAAAGTCTTCAGTTCAAAATCCTTCTCAAAGACCCCGTAAGTGAAATAGGAAATCCAGTCTCCCAGGTTGATATATTTTGCATTCTGTTCCAGATCCAGCACCATTGGCAGATGCCTGTGCCCATAGATAAAATAGTCTATCTTCTGAGTCTTCAGTTTTTCTTTGGAATAAATAATCAGGAATTCTTTATCTTCTCCCAGAAAAGCTTTGTCTTCTTCTCCGGAGATCATTTTATTTTTTTGGGAAAGGTACAATGCAACTTTCATTGCAATATCCGGGTGAAGCCATTTGAAAAACCATTGGGCAATAGGATTTGTGAATAATTTTTTCATTCTTTTATATCCCTTATCACCAGGCCCCAAACCATCTCCATGGGCTAGCAAAAACTGCTTCCCTCCCATTTCGAAATATTGTTTCTGATAAAAAACAGTACATCCTATCTCTTCTTCCAGATAATCTTTCATCCAAAGATCATGATTCCCTACAAAGAAATAGATATGAATTCCCCTGTCTTTAAGCTCTGCTATTTTTCCGAGTACCCGAACGTATCCTTTGGGAACCACATGCTTCCATTCATGCCAGAAGTCAAAAAGATCTCCCATTAAAAACAAAACCTGGGCATCTTCTTTGATCTCATTCATCCAGCGTATAAATTTCTCTTCGCGCACTTTGCTTTCACCGGGTGTAGGGGCGCCAAAATGCTGATCTGAAGCGAAATATACTTTTTTCCCAGGTTCTAAATTAATTGTTGTTTTTAACACCTTCTGAGTTTTGTGGGGTAAAATTATTGATTATCTTCTGCAAACCATTCTCCATAAGAGTTTTCTGTCTCATGAAGTTTAAGATAAGCCAAAGAAATGCCTTCCGGAAGTCTTGATTTTACTTTAGCAGCAATGGCATACAACATGTTTTCACAGGTAGGCTGGAAGCTGCAATAGATTACTTTATGCCCTTTCTGTTCAAGATCATCTCCCAATTCTTTGTGCGGAGACAAGGCATTTACAAGAACCGCATGGTCCCATACATCTACAATTTCAGATTTTACGATACTTTTAATATCTCCGAAATCTACCACCATTCCATTTTTAGGATTTTCAATATCATTGATCGGTTTTCCTTTCACTGTTACAAACAGTTTATAGGAATGTCCATGCATATTTTTACATTTCCCATCGTAGTTGTAAAGCACGTGAGCGGTTTCGAATGTAAAAATTTTTGTAATACGTATCATATTAAATGATTTAATTTTAAATTACTGATTTTCATTTAGTTGTATTTTAATCTATTTTAAAAGTGTCAAAATATGTGTCAACAAAATAAAAAAGTATCTAATCAATTGCCAAATTTAAGATAAAAAGAGGAAGAAATGAAATTCTTTCATTATTCAAAGAAACTATCTACTAAAAAGGAGTGAGTAAAAAGTTGTATTTAATCCGTAAAATTTTCATGACTTCTACCAGTCCTACTTCCCAAGAGTATCATTCTTTAAAAGAGCAAAAGTAGGGAATTCCCTACTTTTGCTTTGATTATTTAAGTAAACATCATACGTATATTATTAATTACTAATAGCTAGTATAAATATTTCGGTATTTTCAAATCTTGTTTCAAAATTATCATTCTGAATAATTCTATTTTTTTAAGCTTGCCATAATTATTGATAATTCATCTTTTACAGTCTTAGGAATAGTTTTCTCATCTCTTATTAATTCTTTCATAAAAGAATAGGAATTCTCATCTAAGTTTAACATTTTCCCAATTTGCACTAATAATTCATAAAATTCAATATTGATTTCAATGTCATATTCATACAACTGTGTTATTAAAGTATCAAAACTTAAACCATATTCATTATGCACTACATATTCTCTAGCACTATTTAAATCTATATCATTTAACCCTAAAACTTTAGAAATTTCAATTAACCTATTTAAAGTGTCATTAAGTTTATTCATATTATTATCTTATTGTAAAAGCTGTTATAATTTCTGTATGTGTCGTTATTACTCTAATTTTTGTACCTTCATAAATCCCTTCAACAACAAACCTTACTGGATGGCCACTTCTTGTAAGCGCAGCTCCAGCCCTACCTGTTTGTTGTACCCATTGGTTGTTTATTGCAACATTAGATACTGCATGCATAATTTTAGAATTACTCCATGTAACAGGGAACATACTTTTAGCACGAGTTATCCCATTAGTAAAACTTTTTAAGCTCCCAAACCAAGCATGTCCTCCACCAGTTGCATCTCCGGCTATAATATGTGCAGTTCTTCCTGAACTTGCTAAATTAATATATTGCCCTCTAGCACTTAAAGTTCCTATTCCCCTACTTACAACTTTTCCTACAGCTCCACCTGCTAATGTACCAGCTGCTGTATTCACATATTCGTTCATCATACGTTCTTCAGTAGGATTGTAAGCTTGATGTTCTACAAAATAATCTGAATCTCCTCCCAGTAAAGCATTAATCTTATTACCAATCTCTGCGGGAATATTTCTTCTATCAGCATAATATCTTCTACCTCTTATTTTCGTAATTCGATCACCAGGTCCATCTTCCTCCCAACTATTATAAACTTCCTCTGGGGAAATAATATATCTGTATCCACTACTAATTCCGTCTGTAGACGTTATACTATTACCCATTATGTTAGCTGTATAAGATAGCCCAGCAACAGCACCGCCCAAGAAATTAACCCCTGTAAAAGCAGAGTTTAGTCCTCCTGATACAATACCCGGCAGTACAAACTTAATGGCTCCGGGGTTACTTGCAATATTCCCAAGTGTTCCTGAGATAGCCGCTCCGCCTATGGCTCCGCCTAATACGGCACTCCAAGATTTCTGCCAGTCCCATTTTACAGGATTCCAGTTGCCATTATTGGCAGCTACACCATTTAAATACCCTCCAACTAAAGCCCCTGCAAACCACATCCAGAATTCACCATCAGGGTCATTATACATCAGTGGATTATTCATCACATACCCATACTTGTTATAATTTTGGGTATTGGTAGGATCTTGTATATTTTCATCAGCATTTAAGAACCTTCTTAAAAGCGGATCGTATAATCTGCCGTTCATGTGGATAACACCCACTTTCATAAAATGCTCATGTCCTGTATAACCACGGTCAATAAGCAGTGAAGCACTTGAAATAAGTGATTTATCAGTTAGAATAGCCTCATCACCTATCTTAAGATAAGTAAGATTTCCCCACGCATCATAGTGTCGTTGTTCCAGTCTTTTACCATCTTGATCCGTAATTGCCAGAATACTTCCTAAATAGTCTTTGTGTAAAAACCTATAAGCACCGTCTTTCTCATCAAAGTTTTTCAAATATACAATATTACTCTCATACGGAGTACCTTCGATGTACAGAATATGCTTTTCCTGATTGGTCATTTGATCTTTTACCACTTCAAAGCTACCATCTTCATTATAGAACTTACTGAAACGATTCTGCCATTGAGGCTCTTCTCCACTTCCGATCTGTTCTGCAATATCAACCCTTTGTCTCATACTGCCTAGTCCATACCCAAAATTAATATGAGCCTTTTCTCCTTGAATCTTTACCGGATCATTATTCTCATTATAAACAACAGTCTGGATAAGATCACCTGTATAATTCTGTACTCCGTTATTATTAAGGCTCATTCCCGTAGGTTGATAAACTTTTGCTGAATTATCAAATTTTATCTCTCCAACCTCATCATTTTGTTTGATTCTACCTTTTTCATCATACTCATTTTTAGAGAGCTGACCCGTTACAGGATTTGCCCAGTTCAAAAGCCTGTTATTATCGTCATAATTAAAGGATTCAATGATATTAAAATCTCCGAATGTTTTTCGGGATTTCAATTCATTTCGGATAGCATTGAAGCCATACTGAATATTCAGAATAGATGACTGCTGTGAGGAGCTATGCTTAATTTCTGACAGCATACCTGTGGCATCATTATAAGTATTAATAATACTGGCAGAACCTAATCTGGATTCAAGCACTTGTCCTCTTGCATTAGTTTCCAAAAGATCCCAGAGAACCTTGTCTGAGTTTTGATCTTTTATCTGATAAAGGTCTCCGCTCCAATCACTGTATACATTCTTTATCTGTGCTTGAGTGATAAGCCCTGAAGAGGATAATTGTTTTACATAAGAACTCAATCTTCCTTTTTCATCATACGTGATCCCTTTCTGTGCGAAAGTCTTCCCATTACTGTTTTCTATAGATGAGGTAATTCTTCCCTGAGGATCATAAACATATTCAGTACTGAAAGCTCCACCATTAACAGTACCGGATTTTTTAATAATAAGCCCGTTACCATCATAACTGAAAGAAATATCTTTATTGGTGGCTGCTCCTCCGTCATTTGTGGAAAGCTCTTTTTGAGAAACTAGCTGTCCAAGATTATTATAAGTGTATTCTTTAGTTCCTTTTGGGCTTGTCACTTTTTTAGAAAGTCCTAATCCATCATATTCATATTTATACACTCCATTAGAAGGATCATTAAATTCAGATTTCCTTCCCCATACATCATATTTTGTAGTCACTATATTTTCAGCATATTTAGCCTGAACTTGCTCTCCTGTTGCATTATAGGTAAATTGAATTGTCCCCCCTTTATCAGTGGAAGAAATAATATTCCCTAAAGCATCTGTTGTTTTGGTGGTTGTTCTTCCGTAATCCGCAGTATTACTTTCTTTTACAGTTGTTGTAAACCCTGAAATAGAAGTTTCAGTCTGTTTGCCTGTAAATGAAGTAGCGGTTACTTTAGTAGGAAATACATTATCATCATATATAATGGTATTCCATTTACTAGCTCCCTGCCCATCAAAGTAAGGTTCAGACTCTTTAATCTTTCTTCCCAGAATATCATACTGGGTTTCTTTGGAGATATACTGTCCCTGCGTAAAAGCCTTTGTAGTAGTTTTATATTCTTGTCCTAACTTATTAGTGAAAGACTTTAATATATTTCCGTCAGAATCATTTTTGGTAACCGTTACATTTCCATTACTATCCTTTTCATAGTTATAGGTAGTTTCACCTCCTATATTGGATATTGAGGACTGAAGCTTGCCCCAAGTATCATAGGTATAGGTAAGGATATTTCCCAGCGGATCAGTTTGGGAAAGTACCCCTCCCCAATCATTATAGATAATTCCAGTTACTAACCCCAGGTTGTCTGTTTTCTTAATCATAAACCTCCCAGTTGTATCATACTCGCTTTTATCAGTACGATTAGTCATGTCGTAAGCTGACCGGGTAAGTTTTTGAGTAATATTTCCAAATCCATCATAGGTGAACTCATCTACGATAGCCCTGTCAATATCAATCCCCGGAATTGTGGTAGTTGTTTTTAGCCTGTTATTTTCATAGGTATAGTATTCAGCCATTTTCTGGGTATCCGAATAGGCTTTTTTCTCATCTACATTAGCCGCAATACGTCCTATAAAATAATCTTTTCCCTGTCCGGAAGGATTATGAGTATAGGTTATTTTTTTAGTAGATTCGGCAAAGGTATTATTGATCTTTGATACACTTTGTGCCGGAAGATAATATTGTCCATAAGTAATAGTACTTTCAGCAGTAACACCAGTTAAAAAATCTTTTCCTTTGCTTGTTCTAGGAACAATAGCTGTTACCATTTTGGCTTTATCTGCATCGGCAACACTTGTTACTACTTGAGCGTTTAACAGCTTGTCTATCTGATAGGTCGTTGCCTTGTAGCTTAATAACTGATTGTTATTTTCAGAAACATCTGCGGGGAATATCTGATCTTCAACATTAGTTCTTAATGACCATTCCTTAACCGGAATTCCATCGTTTAGAGGATCGGTCTCTACTCCTGTCCAAATCTTTGTGTTTTCAAATCCTTCAGCATACCATGAACTGCGGGCTGTTTTTCTGAATCCTACAAGTCCTTTTCCAAGGATATTAGATGTTAGCCCTCTGTATCTGAAATCCTGTTTTAACTTTTTATCCGAATTTGTACTTTGAGACAATTGAGCAACAACATACATTCCTGTCGACTGATTAATTTCAACGTAAGGATAGCTTAACGTTGAAACGCCGTCATATAAACCCGGATTTTTAACTTTGTCCAGCTGCTTATAAGTAATGTCTGTAATAATTCCTCCCTGTGATATGCTTTTAATTCTGCCTGCTTTTGCGATATCATAATATTCATGGGATACAAGGTGTTGCAAGTCTCCAATGTCACTACCATAGCCCACAGCTGAACCCATAGCAGCCTTCTTTAGCATCGCTCCAGTCCACTGATCAACTGGTAAACCCATAAGGTCTCTGGAATTAATGCCTACTTCTGCATTAATACCGTTACTATCAAGATAGAGTGTATATGTATTGATATTAGAAAGATAAACCCCCTGAGAAAGTTGACTTTCCATGGTACCGTAACCACTACTAGTAGAATAAATGGCTGTTTGTATCTCAATAGAGGTGACATACTTTGCTGCATTATTGTTATCCTGTACATCGGATAAGCTATAATTCCTAATCGATTGAAGAGCCAAAACTTCGGCTTTTCCATCATTGTTAATATCATAAGCAAAAAAAGTATGGGGATTATGAATTCTAAAATATGCACCATGCTGCTCAAGCTCTCTTTCTGTAGGCTTTTTAAAAAGTACTCTTTCCTTAATGAAGCCGTTCCCTTTTGAAATATACCTGTTCCAATATTCCGAGGTGGTAGTTTCGGGCATCATCATATCACTCAGCCCGTCCCCGTTAAGGTCACCTACAACAGCTTTTTCCCAAATGCCCGGTAAGATTTCAGTATTAGCTGGATTAAACGGAGCTATGAAAGACTCGTATTGTCCCTGTGTATTTTTCTTAAAAGTGATCAGTACAGGTTTTTGATCCTGACTTAATTTCAGAAAATCAAACACTCCATCTCCGTCAAAATCACCTCCTTTGTACAGCGTAAAGACATTTTTATCGATCTGATCATAATTAGGATAAAGTTCCAAGGGATAATACCATCCATTTCCCTGAATAGACTCATCAGGGTCAATAACATAATACCGCATAGAGGTGGTACAAGTAAGGGGTGGTCTTGACTCGGGAGTCGTGACTTCCGGATAACACTCCTTGTCACTGAGCAATAATACAAGCTCATTGAGCCCATCTCCATTGAAATCAACACTATTAATTCCCATAACAGTAGTCACTATTCCATTATTGAAATTTCCTGTTGTGTTATCATAATCTACCCCCGGAATTGTTTTTGTAAAATCTAAAACCAGATTATCACCTGAAAAACTGTAAAATGAAAGTTGTAAGTCTTTTTTTGTGGTACCGGCAATTGTGATTTTTTTAAACCCGACAATACCTTGCTTATTGTGGATTAGATTAACCTTTTTAAAATTTACAGGTATAAAATCTTTCAAGCCTTGCAAAGTACTGTTTATAAAAACAGGATTCTCAGTATTGTAAGTAATCGAATAAAAATTCTTGTAAAGGTATACTCCCGGTTGCGGTATTCTGGAAGAAACCTGAGAATGATACCTTAATAAATCAAGGTTACCATCACCATCAAAATCTCCTACAACATCATTATTACTATTCGGTTTTAATGCAGTACTTACAGTTGAGGGTATAGAATTCGCTTCTCCCGACTTTTCATAGGTAAAAATAACCGGGTTGGCTTCCTCATTATTACTATTTACAGTGGTAATTTTATCCAGATAGCGGTATAAAGTTCCCTGAGTGTCTTTTTTATAGGAAATAGTATACTTTTTATACTGCTTACCATTAGTAGAAATAACAACCGATTCAAGGAGCTTAGATTGAGAAAACAGAGTTCCCTTAATATAAGCCGTCTCAACCATAGGTCTTGTGATAAAATTAAAATCAATTTTATTCATATGCTGCGTTCCTTTGCTTTCATTTCCTCCCCACTGGATACTACTGATGACAGAAACATTACCTTCTGAAATATAATTGTAGGTAATATAATTTCCGTCAGTATCTTTTGACTTAACAATATTATAGTCAATGGGAGTCCTTGCAGAGCTGTTTCCAGACAATGCGGCTCCATACCATATCTGAGAACCGTCAGGTGATGTCACTTCCCAATATTCCGGACCCTGCCAGCTTTGCCCAACAATGCTTCCTATTGATTTAATTCTTATGTTGGAGTACTTCTCCGTTACATATTCTGCTCCATCCTTGCCATATTCCCCAGATTTTAAAATTAACCTTTGCCCGTTAAAACTGTAAAAATCTGAATAATCCAGCTGCACGCCTTTGGTAATACCGTCTTTTTCAAGATTTTTACCTACTCTTGAAATGGAGCTTATCCCTGAAATATTCCAGCCATACCCGGCAAGTCCGTTCCCTGCACCACTTACGTAAACAAGATTGATTGCAGGAGCTGTATTTCTAATTCCCGGAGGAAGATCTATAGTGAGTGTATATTGAAGCTGCCCTGCCCCTGTAACATCTATATTTCCTTTGGTATCATGAAATTTCTGTGGAGTTACTGTTTGAGAGAAACCCAAGATTGAGATAAAGGATAATACGAGCGATGAAAATAATTGCATTTTTTTGTGATTGTAATTTTTCATAACGATTACCTTTTAGTGATGTTTTTACTGAAAACTCGTCCGTCTTTAAGAGTAAAACGCAGCACGTATACACCCCAGTCATAACCTGTCATATTGATCTTTAGTTGCCTGTTGAGGTCTGGTAAGTTTTGCTGCTGGAATTTCCAATGTACAGTACTGTGTTGATACAGAGAAACAGACTCTATAAGCTTGTCTGTTTCCTCACTCCAGTCTATAGTAAGGTAATCATTAACCGGAACCGGATACACACGAATCTGTTTCCAGAATGTTTCTTCATCCATGACCGGAGTCTGTGCTATTGATGATTTTTTTGAAATAGTTTTTGATAGGGCTTCTGTTTTTTCCTTGGGATCATCTTCAGGACCTCTATAGCGTTGACTGCCTGCTTCATCATACTTGAAGTAGACTTCTGTTTGTTGAGCACTGAGTGTACTCAACGTAGTGCATAAAAATATTGCACTTAAGTAATTTTTTTTCATTGTTTTGAAATTTTGTTTTTTGTTTAAAATAAATTTAATCTCAGTAAAGGCTATACCGGATTTATTAATACGATTTTGTACGACAGAACAGAGTTATCCTGATAAATAGAATACTTTCATATTGGCTTATTTTTAAAAATAGTGATATAGCCTGATTAAAAAAATCAGGATTTAATTAGTCACAAAGACCTTAGGCTTTAAAGCCCTACACAAAAGAAATAAGGAAAATTCCTTATACAGTGCATACAAGAAATTAAGTTGGAAGACATAGTTTCTTTTCTCTCATTTGTTATTGTTTTTCTGGCAGCGAACTTAGTTACTGTCTGTTTTTTAAACAATCCGTAAAATCACGGTATTTTACATCTCGATGCTAAAAGTAGTTTCATATTTTTTCATTTTAAATTGGTGGTTTTGTAATGGTTTCTTTCTAATAACAAAGCTACCACTTCATAGCGACAGAACGTGTCGTATTATATTACATATTATTAAAATTTGATAAAGGACAGAGAAAAATATGAGAATTAGAGAACTTGATACAATAGAAAAAGGCGTGAAGCCATGTCTATTGCCTTGGAGGTACTGGTATACCTGAGAAACAAATAAACAAACCCACGCCATACGTGAGCATTGCCTATTCTTGTTTCTCTTAAAATTACCAGTTTTACCAAGACAAGAAAGCTAATGCTTTATATTTTTTTTCGTTAAAATCTGCCACTAAGATATAAATATTTTTTCAACCATCAGTGAGGGAAACCGTAAAATGGTATTGTGATCAATAAAATGTCTCATGCACGTAGAGACATGAAGAAACCCCGTAAAAACATTTGTAATGGGGAAATATCAGAAAATATAAAATGCTCAGAATTGAGGAAATATAAAAATTCGGATGATAAATGTTTATTACTATTTCTTGCGTGTGCATTAGATGGGGGAATATTCAATTATGATTTTTATTTCCTATACGTGCGAAGCGTTAGGGATAAACTTGGTTGAGGTATCAATTTTAGATCATTTTAAATAATTTTCGAAAACCTAAAATTTTAAACAACTTAAAAACAAAATATTACCGTAAAATGAATTACGGTAATATTGAAAATGAATGATTAGTTGAGATTATAAATGCATTTAAAGATAAATAATTATTTTTTGAAATATAACTATGTTTAACGGGTTATATACCCTTTAATAATCTTTTTTGTTTAGATGAGCCAATGATAGATAGGATTAAATGAGAGTTTTGAAATGTCTATATTCCATTTAGTCTCATTTAGATTATTTAATAACAAGGCTTCTGTCATTAAGCAACGGATCTGCTGAATTTTCTACCGTTTAAAGAAAATGGCTTCAAACCAAAAATGAGGCAAAATGCCCACAAAGCCCTATATTTAATTGATTTTTAATGGTTTAATTTATAATTAACTATTTGATTACAATTATTTCTGAACTAAATCCTCTATAAATAAATATTTTATCAAAATTTGTTTCAATATTATTAGTAATATTTATCTCACTGAAATAACTAAAAAAATCCATTGCTTCAGAAATAAGTAACCAATTTTTATCACACTGTTTAAAATCTAAAAGACTTTTATGTTTTTTCTCTAGAATGTCTGTTAACATTTTATCAGTAAATTCAGGCACTTCCCCAATATTAATTTCAAAGCAATACGATTTATTCATATTATCAACTCTTTTCATTGTAATACTTGAAATACTATTGGGTAAATTTCGAAACCCGATTTTAATTATTAACTCTTGTGTTTCATTGTCATAATTACTTATTTCATTTCCAAAATTTTCAATTTTTTTCTCTTGTAGTGGTAATAAATCAGAAAATTCTTCAACACATATTCGTTTTATTTCATTGATAATAGATTGACGAAATTTTAATTTTATTGGATAATTATTATCTATTTCAATATCTAAAATAAAAGTAAATTTAAATTCATTTTCAATACTTCTTAAAACATCATTATTAAAATTCACAAAGGAAACTGAGTGGGATTTAAGTTTACTACTGTAAATACTTTCTGTTATTTCTATACCGATAATTTCTCCATTTTCTGTAGTATAAATTACATCTGGTTTGTCCTTGAAGTCAGCATTACCTGCTGGTAAATCCTTATAAGACTCGGCAAATTTTTTAAAAATATATTCTTCTTCTTCTCGTTGTTTATCAGAGTTTGTCATAGTTCCATATATAGTTTTTTGAGATTATTATTAATGAAGATTTTAATCCTCAATTTTATATTTTTCCTTCAGTACATAATTAGCCGGATGCAATGATAATTTTGAAATATCAATATCCCATAAAGGATCACTTTCATTGACCACCATCAAATTTCTGTCTGATAAATCAAATTTTTCCACAAAACAACAATAGAGCAGTTTACTCATTACAACCCGAACATATTTTCCTTCATTACTTAATGTACATGATAGAGAATACGTTTTTTCACTGTTAATAATAAGTCTTTGGGATAATATTTTTTCCTGTAAAAACATAATTCGTCCCTTTGAAATCCAACCACTTAACCGTTTTACCCTACCTTTATTAGATATGACAAATCGAGATTCAAAACCAGAAATTGGAACTGGAACCCAGTACTCCTCAAGAATATCTTTAACTGACAAATTAAAACAAGGAGGTGGATTCTTTTTATCAATTTTGGGCTTACCAAGCTTCTCCCAAAGATATCTATTAAGTAAACCATTTGAGATATCTGAAGTTTTGACCATATAAAAATCCTCTTTTTTTGGCGGATTATCACGCAAAAACCATCGAAATGTTCCTGACGTTAAGTTGTTTTTATTTATAACGTCCATAATACTTTCGCAAGCAATACCCAATTTTTTTTCCACTGCATACATACTTTCAAAACTAGCAATAAATTCCCCGTCTACAGTATATTGACTAACAGGCTTCATGTAATCAACATGCACGTTTCTTGATCGATCTTTGCGAAAGGTAGCAAGACGTTTCTCTGTGACTGAAACTTTCTCTAAATTACTGCTATGCTTATTAAATACGTTATTATCTTTATAACAAATCATAAATGATCGATCCTCGGTATCAAACTTTTCAACAAAATGATAATATACCAAACGAGCAACAGATCTTGTATATTTAACTCCTTCCAAAGATAACCCACAGTGAACATTATAAACATACTCTTTAAGATATTTATTATACTGTCTGGTAAAAAGCAACTTACGGATTCTTTCGGAAACCCAATGTTCTATTCCTAATGATATATGAGAAAGGCGACTTAAACTCTTTACCCTTCCGTAATTGGATATTTCATAATTCTCAAAACCTTCAATCGGCTTCCATTGTTCTTCAGGAAGGTTTTCTAAGGAATAATTATAGAGAACTTCTTTTACATATAGGTCTTCTAATTCTGGAGGCAGTTTCATATATCGAAAATTTCTTATCAGTACACATTACCATTTATTGATGGAAAATAAAAATAGTGAAAAAGAAAAAATTATGCTCTATAAATAACACAATTTTTAGAATGTTTAAAACTTCAATATATCTTGGTTGTTTAGTTTATTATATGGCATAGGTGAAAATACACGAATAAAAAGATCTTAATTTTTTATTTTCTACATGCGTGAAGAGATAGGGATAAATTCGGTTGAGGTATTATTTTTAGGTTATTTTATGATTTATAGTGAACCTAAATTATTAAGGAACTTTGGAACAAAAAAATTACCGAAGACCATAGAGTCCTCAGTAATTATTCATACTAAAGTTAGTTGGAAATAAATCCATTTCAAAGATAAACAGAACTTTAGTTTTTGCAAGGTAAATCATCATTGTATGGTAATTAAAATATTTATTCCAGTAGTTTTTCAGCCATAAAACGGTAGTTAAACTGTAATAAATGGTAGTTTTCTAGTAGTTATTTTAAACGCGATTCTAGCCACTTTCTTTTTATAAACAAGGGTTTGGGTGATTTTTATATTTTAAATCAAAAATAACGCCCCATTCGCAAAATTTAGAGATATTTTAAGCTTTTTCTTAGGTTCTAAGATAATCTTGTGCGGTTCTTTCATCGGTATGGATCATTTATAAAGTCGTGTCCCGTAGTTTTCCCATTGATTTACAACGACTGTTTTCTTAATGTTTTCTCTACATGATTTTAAATTCTCAGTGATTAGGACTGTTTTTTTGTGTGTAAGAAAAACAATCTTGAAAAAATAACTTTTTCTGAGTAAGAAAACTTGGCTGTTTTTAATTTTACTGAACTTTACCGAATTTCAAGTAAAGTTCCAGAAGCTTTATCAAAGTTTCACTTGTGAAGTTTTTTTTGTGGTTCAGTTTGCGGTTCACAGTGAGCCACATTTTGTTATTTTCCTGCGTGAGTATGGACTCTAAAAACACAGGTGTGCTTAGATAGATATTCTGTCAACTTTTTCAACCTTTCTCAATGCAAATTTGATTCTTTTTGCATACGTTGTATTTTGAAAAAAAACTGCTCCCTTTAGCGTGTTCGGTTCGTTCGGTTTTGTTCTGGAAAATGGTTCCTTATACCGTGTCCGATTCGTCCGATTTCATGCAAAAGAAAATAGAAAAAGTACTGGGATAATCTGGTTTTTTCTTAGGTTTTTGGGTTCTTATTTTCAGCATTTAAAACTTAACAAAACTTAACATGTTTGAGTGGAAAAAACAGGTCTTGGAGTGAGTAATTTCTCTATACGCCATAAAAGACATATCTTTTATTTTCATACACATAGAGACTGTTAAAAAACCTTGTTTAACAGTTATTCTATAAGAGATATTTTCGCCCGTCATTTTTGATATTCAGTGTTTTTTAACCTTTTCAATGTCAGGTTTTGACAGGTTCTGACACTAACGATTACTAACATATATTTTTAGTGTTCAAATTTGGGAAGGAACCCTTTTCAGGCAGTGAAGCTACATAAGTTCTGACCGATTAACCTTTTTTTTACCTCATCTATTGCGTTATCAATTTTTAATAAAGCAAATAAGCAATTACAAAACGACCTTTTAAATGGGCTTTAAATATATTTTAAACAGTCTTTAAATGAGTCTCCAATGAATTTAAATATTCTTTAAACAAAACTATATTTTAATTAATAATATCGCAATCCGATTTTTTGCAATTTTCAACATCTTTTTCTTCTTTATCCTTTTAGAGTTATCCTTTCTTTTTCAATCATTATTTATAGAATTAATTAGAAAAAAAGGTGCACTTTCCACACTTAACGGGGTAGAGGTATTTTCTCGGTTTTTAAAAACGCCCTATTCATCATAGTTTTGTTCGTGGAAACTGCACCATTCAAAAGTTTAAAAATTTTGTCTAAAATCTGCACTTTTAATTGATGGTGCAGGTTGTTTCTGTTTTGTGATTTATTGTAGTATTTTTTCACTTCTCTTGAATATGCATTTCGATAATCATTTTGCGTTTTTCTTATCCAAAATTCAATTTCTTTTGCTTCAAGCAGGTATTTCTTTTCTTCAAGAGTTAAACCCTCCAAATCAGGCTCTATGTTAACGATAAGCAATTGCTCCCATTCTTTCAATAGATTTTGCCCTAATACTCCGTAGACCTCATCACTAAATAAGTCTTTTGCAGAGTAAATACCATATTTCCTGATATTCTTTGCTTCCTTGCTTCGGACTTCAAAACGGAATGTATTTTGGCTGATCTTATATTCAGGATTATTTATAAATTGTAAGCCCTTTGCATAAGCTTTTATCTGCTTATGAGTGGTGGCATCGGTGATTTTATAGTATGAAAAATCCTTAGATGTGATAAACTGAGTTTTCCTGTTATAGAATAAAATTCCTGTGATGAGGTTTTTTATATCTATTGGAGAAATTATGTTCACTCCGAATTCAAGATTAATTAACTGTAATTCCTGATACTCTGTTTCCTGAATCTCTAAAATAGAAAAGATTTCTTGTAGGGCTTGTTTTGAGTGCTGAGGTGAAAAATCATTTCCATTATGCTTGTAATCGTTGAAATGATAATGAGGGGAAACAAATATATCTAGATAGGTGAACTCGTTTTCTGCAAGATTTTTGGACGATTTTCGGAATTCCAATTTGAGTTTACTAAATAATTGGTGTTCAAAAAAATAAATATAATGTGCTTTTCTGTGCACCTGCTTAAAATCCGCCCTCATGAAAAGGCGGTTTAAGATAAACTGGTTAAATGTCCGGAATTTTAAGAAATCGACCATTGCAGAGAAAAAGCATAAGGCTAAATTAGAAGTACAGGTATTGATTAAATATGATAGTGCGGTAAGCTTACTGTTTTGCTTTCCAATCTTTAAAAACAGCATTAATAAGTTCGTAGGGATAAACATTCTGACCATCGGTATAAGACGGATGAGGTACTTTTTTAGGTGGCATACTGTACTTCTCTTTGTGAGTTTTGGTACAGAGTTTTCCGAGTTGCTGACGATCTGTTTTTGAAAGTTCTGAAAATAGATTATTAACCCTTAAATATCGGTCTATTGCCCAATCGTCAATGTAATTGATCTGTTTACTTTCTAAAATGCTCAGTCGTTTGTAAAGCTCCTGTATCTGCTGAGGTGTAGCAATAGCTCTAAATTCTTTTTCAGCTTCGATAAAATAGGTTCTGATTTGCCTGCCTTTTTCAGATCGCTGAACCATTGCAATAGATTTGGCACAATCTAATGATAAAACATATTCTTTGCTTAGCCTGCCCCTTTCTCTTTTGATATTCAAATTTGAACTGCAGTCAGTTTCTGTGATCTTTGACGTTAATTTGTTTTCGGTCAAAAATGACCAAAAATCCAACCCTTCGATAAATCCGTAGTTAAGCATCCTTTTGATCCAGTGGTTAAACTGACTTTTAGGTTCCAAGAATTTATATAGGTCTGTTGCAGAAACAGTCTGTAGACCATTTTCTGTGGTTAAAATTTTGATGATTTCCATAATGATAATCTTTAATAATTCAAATAATACTACTGAAATTGTTGTTTAAGAGGTTAGGGCTAAAGTTTGTTCTGGGTAATAAATTCTTCGATTTCGTTTCTTTTGAAATAGATACGGTTTCCCAATCCGTAGGCAATTAAAATTCCTTCCTTTCTCCAACGGTGCAGGGTGCTGAGGTCAATATGAAGCAGTTTACATACTTCATTGCGGGTAAGGTAGATTGTAGGCTCTTTAGGCTGAAATTCTTTACAAAGTTCAGCCTTAAGTTCAGGAATAATTTCCTTTTTAATGTCTTGGATAAGTTCGGAAGGTGTGGTTCCGATGAATTGAATTGTTGTCATAAAATAGGTGTTAAAATTTTATGCAACGAAAGTGAGTTCAGAAAAAATTCGGAAAAAATTTATTTTTCCGAACTCACTTTGAGAATAACTTCTTTCATTCCGAAACGAATGAGCAATAAATCCAGTTCCTCCTTATCCTGCTTGTTTTTGATAGGAAATTTCAGTGCTTTTGTATCACTGGTAAATTGATTGCTTTGATTTCTTGCAGTAATGGGTTCTTTGGTGATAAGTTCAAAAAAACTTGCCAGCTGGTTATCGGTAACCCGTGGGAATTTATCTCTTAAAAACTGTAGTATTCCCGTATGATGAAGCAGAGCAATATTTTTTGTTTTGCTTGTTTTAAACTCTGAAATATCAATTTCATTTTCAAAGATTTTATCCGGAGATACTTCTTTGATCTTTTGAACGATCATGCGCTGAAATTCATAGAGTGGAAAGAACTCATAAGGAAATAAGAGTTTTTCAAGATCCGGACAAATAATGTCTTTTTTATTGTTTTTAGATTCAGCCTTTGTGTTAACCTCATCATCAGCCTGCTCAATAGCTTCTGTATGAGTTTTAATTGTTTTAGTTTCTTCTTTTGGTGATTGTGTTAATAAGAGAAATTTCGGATCAATATCTATACGGGGAATAGGGAGGTTTTTATTTTGCCGTTCTTGAATTGCCTGTATAACTTCATCGGTGGTAAATTCAGCTTCTTTGGCTTCTCTTTCGATAAAAATATAGAATTCCAAATCTTTAAGCAAAGAATGTAATAAATCGGAATGATAGTTATCCGTAATATCTTTTAATATTTTGGTTCTTTCAAAATACCCCACATCATAATACCTGATTGAATTAAAAATATCCTGAATATCTATATCAATGCTTTTGTGTTGCTGAGTTTGCTTTGAAAAATTATCATTCTGTGAGCGTAATAAAATATTTTTTTCAATTTCAATCTGTTCGGTCAGATAGTTCACAATTTCATAGTATTTATCTGCCTTTTGGTAAAACGCCCCATCTTTAACCGACCATTCTTTTTTTAAGGTGAATAGGCTTTTTATTTTTTCATATAAAATTTTGGTTTCTTTCGATGAATGTTTTCCCAGATCAATGCATTCATTTAAAATCTCAGGGAACTGAATAAAATCATCATCACTGTACTGCATAGGGTTGAAGTCGTTCAGCAGATCATTTTTCAAAATATGATAGCTTTGATAAGGTAATAAATCGTCCAGATCATCAATTAGAGTAAGAATTTTAAAAATTGTCGTATCGTCTTTGTCATGTAAAGCTCTGCACTCATCAATGTGGTTATTATACCTTTTTTTAAGCATGGAAAGGTATTGAAGCATATTACATTCACTCTGAATAGAAAAGTCGATAAAGTAATTTTCCTTGAAGTCTTCTATATTTTCATAAATGATTGTTTTCATAACCTGTGATTTTGGAAGGCTAATGTAAAAAGCAAATGCGACAAAGTATGTCGCATTATTTTTATTCAGATTGAATAATAAAATTTTAGTTTTCGGAGGCCATAAAAGGAAGGTTAGAAAGTCGATTTTTTTTGTCAATAAATAAAATTACAATAAGACAATGTGTTTTTATATATTTGCTTTATAGTTAATGGTTATCACCTTGACTCAGCTAAAGAAGAAAGGAGTAATTTTTTATTACTCCTTTCTTGTGTCAATTATTTTACTCAATGTCAAAATCATGTGCCAGAACTTAGATTAAAGTTACAATATTTTTTGCTCCAGATCTTTAATTTCCTTGAAGGTTTTTGCCGTATTCATCGCATGATCTGATGAATTCTTACCTATATAAGATAAAAACATTGTTTCTGTACTATGTCCCGTAATTGCCATAATCTGTGGAGTAGTAAACCTTTTATCACCATAAAAGTTAGTAGCAAAACTTCTTCTGCAAATGTGACTACTTACCAGATTGTATTTCTCAGTTTCCTTAATTTCATTTCGTTTTAATTCTTCATTAAATACTTTCCCTTTAACCAAATTATTAATTTTTGCTAATTTACATACCTTTTTCATGTAGTAGTTAAAAAGAGCTGTATTTGACTTAGCATTTTTATTACTAAAAATTGGAGGAAAATCATCATTATATTTCTTTAATATCTCCTCAACCTCATCATGAATAGGAATGGTTACATGTTTTTCAGTTTTGATTTGAATTAACTCTATAAATCTAAAACTATTACCGTCTAAATCAGTTTTGATAAAAATTTTTGATTTATTCATATCCAGCAGATCTACAACACGTTGTCCTGTATAACATCCTATAATAAGCCAGTCTCTTGCATAACTCAAATCTTTTCCTATAATCAATAAATTTTTCACTTGTTCAATTTCCTGAAAAGTTAAAAAGATCTTTATAGCTGGAATATTATCTATACTAAAACTATTTATCTGATGATGAATGACCTTTCCATTATCCCTTGCATCCAAAAGTATAGTTTTAAGGTTTCTTAAAGTTCTTTGTGCCGTAGATTCCATAAGTTTACCTTTTTCAATGAGCCACTTATTAAACTCAAACATTATCCTTTTGTCTACTTCCAAGAATGTATATGTCTTTTTTTGAGACTTTTGAAAATCTGAAAACTTTTTTTTTAAATCTATATACTGATAATCTGTACCCACTTTTGTTTTAGCAAATTTTCTAAACTCATTATATTGGGTCATATAATTAATAACAATATTATCATTTGCCTGTATATCTACTCTATCAAAGAAGATATTTACTTTATTTTTCAGCCAGAATGAATCAAATATCACTCCTGTTGATAAGTCATTATTAAATTGTTTTAAAATAAAATTCTTTAAGTCGTTCAGTTGTGACGCTAAATTTTTATTGTCTGGATTATTTTGTTTAGGTAAAGAAGTCTTTTCGCTCCAATCAGAAAAATTTATGATAAGCCCTGTAGAATTTCGCATTTTTAGACTTTTGGACACAGAAAGTTGTATTTGGATAATACTGTCTTTTGTTTTGGAACGAAGATAATATTTAACAGTAGCCATATTTGCTATTTTTAATAACAAATATATTCATTTGATATATTGTGTCAAAATATGTGTCAATATTTTTACACTTAAATAAAATCTAATAAAATAAAATGCAATTTAGAAATTAGAAAAAATCTTTATAAAATGATAGTAATCAAACATTAATTCTATATTTCATTATAAAAAGAATATCATATAAATTTTATTTTTGTAATACGTATCATAGTACAAAGATATGACAAAACCGCTTAATAGAGAAAAGACTGTTTCTATTACAACGATATTAAAATATTTTTTTCACAGGTTTTCAAAAGTGATATCTATTACTTCCTGAAAATTAATTGATCTGTTTCAAAACCTAATTGATTCAAATAGTCCAGTCCATCTTGAACTGCTATTGGATTAACTCCTGACCATCCATTTTTTAATCCAAGTAAAATAAATTGTCTGATGTACTTCGGCTCATTCATATTAACCTCATCTTCAGAATTTGTTATTTTATTTATCAATTTAATTCCTGATTTTAAAGGCTGTCCAACAATATAATGTTCAACCGTTACAAACTCAATAATCAAAGGAGTCAATTTCTGGCCACTTAGAAAAATTTTCAATGTTAAAGTATTGGTTTCTGTTTCAGAATGAAATTGATCCGTAACCGAATACAGATATTCATTATTATCGATGACTATCTTTCTTAATTTGTTTTTCATTACATTATCAATCAGTTGCTATCTTATCTTTTTTTCAAATCTACTAATGACTTTATACTCCTTATTTTTAATAACAATCTCATACTCTCCTTTATCCAGGATTAGGAAACGGTCGTCTTTGGAAGTATTCAATTCGATGATATCAGCAGGAATTCCTTTCTGCTCAAATTCTCCATTTCTATAAGCCAACACCAAAACCGGATATACAGGAATTTCAGAAGACGGAATCTTATATAATTTTCTACTTTTCGTCAACATCCAATCTGGTCTTCCTTTGAGATACTTTGTAACAGGATGAACAATTTTAATATCTGTATACAGAATTTTATCTTCACCATTATAGATCATCTGATTTTCATCTTTTAAAATAACCGGAAAAGTATTGTTTACGATTCTGAGAAGCGGTTCATTATATTTAGGATTACTTTTCTCTGAAAACTGAGTCTGATCAATAGTAAATGGATTGATGCCTGTTAAATCTGAAAGTCTTCCAGCCATTGTTTTTTCCCATGATTTATGAATTCCTTCGTAAGCATGTTGATAGCCGCAATAGATAATATATTTTCCTTCTTTATTTTTCTCCATATAATCGGAGATATTTTTTGCTTCGCCAATTTCTCTTTCTTTATTGTTTCCTTCTGCTTCGTATGGAAAAAGTTTAAATCCTATTTTCAGCGCATTATAAATAAAGTTACCGAATTCCGGTTCCTGAGAATAATATCCACTGTTGAGGGAAGCAAATTTTGTTGTATTTAAAGAATCACTTGCTAATGTTTCAAGTCCAAGATATCTGTACCCTTTATCATATAATCCCTGTAGCAATGAAGAGGCAAAGGCTCTGTGACTAGCGTTGTGATGGGCTTCATTAATAATGATAACCTGCTCATTACCGGCTTTTTCCAAAATATAATCTTTTGCATTGACAGGGATTAATTTTGTCAATTTCAAACTATCTGCCTCACTTAGTTTTTTTACTTTTCCGAAAGTCAGATCCCAGCTTTCCAGTGCCGATTTATATTGTCCATTTATTGAATAGTAGGTAGCACTCATCTGGCTTTTCCAAGATTGACTTTGGGCAGGATCCTCCATCTTCTTTTTAATATCATCAGAAAACCAATAAGGGTTTTCCTGACTATAGCCTGCCATACTGATAAACAGCAAAGCCAGTGAACAAAAGAGTTTCATGTTATTTAGTTTTTAATTGAATATTGTATAGTTAAAATAAAAACCAAAGCTCTATTCCATACTCTGATTTTAATTATTTACCTGTTTAAAAAAAATTCTCCAACCAGTCACTCTCAAGACGTTTGATCTTCTTGGTTTCCGGATCAAACAGGATCCAAAGTGTACTTGAATCTACTACAAGCTCATCATTGCAGTAAAATTCCACTTTTCTAGGTTGTTTAGCTCCTTCAGGAGTCATGGGATAGGTTCTTACTGTGATGGTATCATTCAGATAAACCTGTTTTTTATATCGAATGTGGTGATCCAGAAGCATCCAGGCATCATTTACATATTCGGTCTGATGCTTTAAAAGATCCCAGTGTTCTGCAGCCACTTCTTCCACCCAGTGTACATATTGTACATTATTCACATGATTGTTCTGATCAATATGTTCTTCCGTTACCTGGATCTGTTTTTCGTACATTAAATTCATTCTCCTGAAAGTTTACTCAAATTTATCATTTTAAAACAGAACTACCTTAGTCCTGCGGAAACAATTTATCTGGTTCAGATATAAAAAAAACGGAATCAGATGTTCTCTGATTCCGTCTATAATATTGGGTATATTGAAATTCTTATTTAGATTTTCCAGCTGGTTTAGCGGTTGTAGCTGTAGCTCCTAATTTGCTTTTCACAATAGCAGTGATATCTTCACTTCCATCAGTATAAAGCAGGTTATTAGATTCCTGTGTTGCTGTATCAAATACGAAGTTCAGACTTCTTTCTTTCGCCACAGCATAAATAGCATCTCTTACTTTCTTCTGTAGTGGGCTAAGCAATTCATTTTGTTTAGCAGAGATATCTTTAGCAGCCTGTGCTCTTGTTTCCTCTATTTTCTTACCTAATGTCTGTAATTCTGTTTGTGCTGCAATCAGTTCTTTAGTTACAGCTTCTTTGTTAGCTTCGCTTAAAGTTTTTTCTTTATCCTGAGCAGTTTTTAACTTGGTCTGATAATCATTAATCAGCTTCTCTATTTCAGTCTGCTTGCTCTTAGTCAGATTATCAATAGTAGCTCCTATAGTTTTTACTTCAGATAAACTTGCAAAAACCTCCTCTGTGTTTACACTTCCAACTTTCTGTTGAGCATTTGCGATATTTGCAGTAAGTGTTAATCCTAATGTAATAAAAAGTACTTTAATTAAATTCATTTTTAATAATATTTTTTCAATCCCCAAATATAATTCAAATTTCAATTACTTATGATGTGATATTTATTCTTTATTATTTTGAAGTTTAAATGAATTAAAAACAGCTTTAAACAAAGAAAAACCTCCTCATAAAAGAGAAGGTTTAACATCAAAAAAATATGGAAAAAATGACTAATGGAATTGTGCAGTTTCTGTAGAATCCTTCATCGCTACGGTAGCTGAAGAGCCGTTGGTAACAACATTCTGTACTTCATCAAAATACCCTGTTCCTACAAAAGACTGATGTTTCACTGCCCGGAATCCTTTCTGCTGCAATGCAAATTCGCGCTCTTGCAGTTCAGAATATCCAGCCATTCCTCTTTCTTTATAAGCTAAAGCCAGTTCAAACATAGCGGTATTCAAAGCATGGAAACCAGCCAAAGTAATAAACTGGAATTTATATCCCATTTTAGCCAGCTCTTCTCTGAAAGTAGACATTTCCTCTACACTCAGCCTTGCCGCCCAGTTGAATGATGGAGAACAGTTATAAGCCAGCATTTTCCCAGGGAATTTCGCATGAATTCCTTCTGCAAATCTTCTCGCCTGCTCCAGATCAGGATTTGAGGTTTCCATCCAGATCAGATCTGCATATGGTGCATAAGATAAACCCCTGTCGATCCCCTGTTCTACTCCGTTTCTTACCACATAAAATCCTTCAGAAGTTCTTTCTCCCGTCACAAATTTTTTATCCCGGTCATCAATATCAGAAGTCAGTAAATCTGCTGCATCCGCATCCGTTCTTGCAATAATAAGACTCGGAACTCCCAGTACATCGGCAGCCAGACGGGCAGCAATCAGTTTATTCACAGCTTCCTGAGTAGGCACTAATACTTTTCCACCTAAGTGTCCGCATTTTTTTGCAGAAGAAAGCTGATCCTCAAAATGTACGGCAGCTGCTCCCGCCTCGATCATCTGCTTCATCAGTTCAAAAGCATTCAGATTTCCTCCGAAACCAGCTTCTGCATCTGCAATGATAGGTACCAGATATTCTTTATTTCCAGTTCCGCTCACAGACTGTACCTGATCTGCTCTCAATAAGGCATTATTTATTTTTTTCACTACAGAAGGCACGGAATTGGCAGGGTACAATGACTGGTCCGGATACATTTCTCCTGATAAGTTAGCATCTGCTGCTACCTGCCATCCTGAAAGGTAAATAGCCTCCAGCCCGGCATCTACTTCCTGCACTGCCTGATTACCAGTCAGTGCACCAAGTCCTGCCACATAATCCTGAGTATTCAGCTTATCCCAGAATTTTTTAGACATTTCTGAAGCAATGGTATAATCTATGGTATAAGATCCGCGAAGTTTTAAAACTTCTTCCGCTGTATACGGTCTCTTCACACCTTTCCAGCGTGGATTTGTCAGCCAGTCCTGCTCTATAGCCTGGATTTGTTCTTGTCTTGTTTTCATAATATTTGGATTTTGTTTGATTAGATAATTTTGTTGCTAGATGCTTGTTATTTGATGATTTGGTTTTCAACCAGCAACCAATATTTTCACTAAATAAAAGGATATGCTTTAAGGGTCAGAAATTCTTCAAAGTTTTCACAAAAAATCAACTCATTGAAAAGTTCTTTTGCAAGGTTGAATTTTCCGTTTTTGAAGCGGGTTTCCCCTACATACTTTTCAATACGATCCATTTCTTCTTTTTCCCACTGCAGCACCATAGTTCGGGTTAATGTTCTGTCGTCACTCAATACAGCTTCATTTTTCAGCCATTGCCAGATCTGTGTTCTTGAAATTTCTGCAGTAGCCGCATCTTCCATCAGGTTATAAATGGCAGCAGCACCGGTTCCCATCAGCCAGCTTTCAAGGTAAAGAATACCTACATTGATATTTTTTCGGACCCCTTTTTCGGTAATATCTCCTTTTGGGATTTCAAGCAGCTGATTTTCTGTTATATGATATTCAAATTTTTTATCGATCTGATTTTTGGAAGGCATATGTTGGTCAAAAATTTCTTTTGCCACTGTTACCAATGCAGGATGAGCTACCCATGTTCCGTCATGACCATTTTTCACTTCCCTTTCTTTATCATTTCTCACTTTTTCAAAAGCAGTAGTATTGGCTTCATCATCATCCTTTACAGGAATCTGAGCTGCCATTCCACCGATAGCATGTACATTTCTTTTATGACAGATTTCGATCACTCTTTTCGAATACGCACTCATAAAAGGAGAAGTCATGGTTACCTGATCTCGGTCCGGAACAATAAACTCAGGAAGGTTTCTGAATTTTTTAATGTAAGAGAAAATATAATCCCATCTTCCGCAGTTCAGACCTGCGCTGTGTTCTTTTAATTCAAATAAAATCTCATCAATCTGAAATGATGCAGTAATAGTTTCTATTAAAACAGTAGCTTTAATGGTTCCTTCCGGAATCCCAAGATAGTGTTGTGCAAAAACAAAAACTTCATTCCACCAGCGGGCTTCTTTATAATGTTCCAGTTTTGGAAGATAAAAATAAGGACCACTCCCCTTTTCCAAAAGTTGTTTTGCATTTCTGAAAAAATAAATTCCAAAATCAGTCAGCGAACCGGAAGCTTTCTCTCCATTGATTTCAATATGCTTCTCAGGAAGATGAAGACCGCGTGGACGCACCTGTAAAACAGCCGTTTTTTCATTAAGGGTATAAGCTTTTCCTTTTTCGTTGACAAAATCAATAGTCCGGTTAATCGCATCAGAAAGATTAATCTGTCCCTGAATACAGTTTTCCCACACCGGCGAGCTGCTGTCTTCAAAATCAGCCATAAAAGTAGACGCACCGGAATTCAGAGCATTGATAATCATCTTGCGGTCAACAGGCCCGGTAATTTCTACCCTTCTGTCCAGCAAATCGTCAGGAAGCGGAGCACATACCCAGTTTCCATTCCGGATACCAGCTGTTTCTTTTAAAAATTCCGGAAGATTTCCTTTATCAAAATTCTTTTGTGTTTCTTTTCTTTCTTTTAAAAGATCAAGTCTTTTATGATTGAAGTTCTGATGAAGCGAAATCAGAAAATCGGCCAAATCAGGAGTAAATATTTCCTCAAACTGCTTCTGTGACTTTATTTCTAATTGAGTCTTGGTTTCCATAACATATTGATTTTGTGATTTGATGTTACAAACATAAATAAAAATTTTCACAAATAGCGAACGTTCGCTAAATTTATTTAAAAATTATTATGCGAATAATCGCATTTAATTATTTATATTTGAGTAATGAATTCAGAAAGCGACTTTATCAAAACAGTTTTCGGACTAAAACTGAAACAGCAGAGGCAAAAGAAAAACTGGTCTCTGCAGGATCTTGCTGTAAAGACAGGATTATCAAAATCTTATCTCAACGAAATTGAAAACGGAAAAAAATATCCCAAGCACGATAAAATCATCCAGCTTTCTGAAGCGCTGAACTGTACTTTTGATGATCTGGTTTCTACCAAGCTGGATAAAAGTCTGGCACCTTTCAACGAAATTCTTCAGTCTGATTTCTTCAAAGAAGTTCCGCTGGAACTATTTGGGATCAATAAAAATAATCTCATCAGTATTATCAGCGATGCTCCGAAAAAAGTAACTGCTTTCATCAATGCCTTAATCGAAATTTCTCAGAATTATAATCTTGGAAAGGAAAGATTTTATTTTGCGGTATTGAGATCATTTCAGGAATTGTATGATAATTATTTTCCGAAAATTGAGGAAAAAGTAGATTTGTTTACTCAGGAAAATCAGTTACAAATAGGAAAAAACTTGAAGTCTGATATCCTGGAGAAAATTCTTGCGGAAAAATTCAGTTATACCATTCAATCTGAAAATTTTGAGAAATATGGGACTCTGGATAACCTTCGTTCCCTTTTTATTCCTGAGAAAAAATTATTACTGCTGAACCAAAAACTGGAAAAAGACCAGAAAACTTTCATTCTTGCAAAAGAAATAGGATTCAACGTTCTGGAGTTAAAAAATCGTCCCAATACCTATTCATGGCTTGACTTTGGAAGTTTTGAGGAAATCCTGAACAACTTTTATGCATCTTATTTTGCAGGAGCTTTGTTAATTTCAAAAAAATCAGTCATTGAAAAGGCTTCAGAATTTTTCCAGCAAAATAAATGGGAACCGAAAAGTTTCGAGAACCTCATCGACAGCTTTACCCGATCGCCTGAAACGTTTTATTACCGTCTTACCAATATTCTTTCAGCTGAGATGGGAATCAAAGACCTGTTTTATCTGTGCCTTGTAAAAAAGAAAAATTCAGATAAAATTCAGATTTTAAAAGAGCTTCATCTGAACCATCAGCAGGCACCTCATGCCAACGCAACCAACGAACACTACTGCAGAAGATGGATTGCCGTAAAAAATCTTGACCATTTAAAAGAAAATGAAACCCTGACGGATGCTCAGATTTCCCATTATAAAGATCAGGGAATAAGTTATCTGGTAATTTCTACCTCACAGAAAAATCCTTTTTCCGATGGGAGCAACAGAAGTTACTGTCTCGGTATTCTGCTGAATTCACAAACGATCAAAAAAATAAGTTTTATCAAATCTCCTTCTTTAAAAACGATTAATGTGGGAGTAACCTGTGAATCCTGCAGTATTGCAGATTGTGAAGTGAGACAGGCACCACCGGTAAGGCTGGAGAAGGAACATTTTAATCTGAGCATGAAGAACTCCGTGGAAAAGATCAGGAAGAGTTTTGAAGGTATTTAAACGTGAATGATGAATTGTCAATACGCTTCACTTGTGAATTTTGTGCATGTTTCGGGATGCGTGATTCGGGGTTGTGAATAATCCATTAGTTATTTTTTAATCTATGACTTACCTGTTGATTCTGCAAAGCAAAAATTGACAATTATTTTTATATCTTAGTAAAAACACACTTATGATATTAGATTTATTGTTTCCGAACCGCTGCACTCACTGCAACAGAATCACTGATCCTGAATTTTTGGTTTGTGATCTTTGCTTTAGCCAGATTCATTTTACCCATTACAATTATTTTGAAAATAATCCGATTAAGGAAAAATGCAGTTTATTCTTTCCGGTTGAAAATGCCTTTGCTTTAATACAGTTCGAAGAAGAAAGTTTAAGCCGGAAGATTGTTCATGAACTGAAGTACAAAAGCCGTGAAAAAGTGGGAAAGATTATTGCGGGCTGGACAGCAGAGCGGCTGGATTTCAAGAACGAAAAACCCGATTTACTGGTAAGTGTACCTCTTCACTCAAAAAAACTGAAGGAACGCGGATACAATCAGCTTCATTTATTTACAGAAACTCTATCTTTATTTTATGACATACCTTTCGATCATCAGTTAATCAAAAGAAATCATTATTCCAAAGCACAGGCTCTAAAGGATAAAAAACACAGGCTGGAATCTATCAACACTTTTTCCGTCACCAAACCTGTAACAGGAAAGCATATTCTTCTGATTGATGATGTTTTCACAACAGGAAATACAGTTTCATCGGTTGCATGGGAGATTTTAAATGCAGGGAATAATAAAGTGAGTGTTTTGGTAATGGCGGAGGATGTTTGATGTGAAGCGTGAGTTTGGTTGTATGGTGCGTGTGTCATATTCAAAAATATTCTCAAACTCTCAGACCCTAAAACTCTCAAACATTCACAGATACTTATCCAATCCATTTTCGCTATTCAATTCTTTTTCCTAATTTTCCGGAAACTAAACAACTATGCCCAATTTACTTTTACTGCACGGAGCTTTAGGTCACAGCGACATATTCAAGCCCTATCTGAACTCTCTGTCCCAATCTTTTACGGTACATACTCCTTTGTTTTCAGGACATGGAAATCAGGAGCTTCCGGCAGACGGCATCACTATTGAAAAGTATACTCAGGAATTATCCGAATATTGTAAAGTGAACAACTTAACGGATGTATCCATTTTCGGACACAGCATGGGAGGCTATGCTGCACTTTGTTATGCCATGAAAAGTCCTGAAAATGTAAATTCTATTATAACATTGGGAACAAAGTTCGACTGGACTGAGGAACAGGCTTTGAAAGAAAGTAAAATGCTTAATCCCGATGTGATTCTTGAGAAAATTCCGCAGTATGCCCAAGTTTTAGAATCGCAGCACGGAGCAAAATGGAAACAGCTTCTTCCTGCTATTGCTGATTTAATGGTTGATTTAGGCAAAAATCCTCCTCTGGAAAATAATTTCACTTCGATCAATATTCCTACTCAAATTATGGTGGGTGATAAAGATAATATGGTTACCATCGAAGAGAGTATAAGGGTTTACAGAAGTCTCCCAAATGCAAAATTGGCCGTACTTCCGGATACAAAACACCCTATGGACAAAGTACGACCTGATTTATTATTGAACTTAATAAAAGATTTCTGGAATCTTTCTTAATTTATCTCTGAAGTTTTTCTCCGTAGCTAAGATCTCCGGCATCTCCTAATCCGGGAGTGATATACCCTTTTGAAGTTAAATGTTCATCAATTGCTCCTACCCAGATATGAGCTTCAGGATAAGCATTCTGAATGGTTTCCACGCCTTGTTTTGATGCAATGGCTGCTACAATATGGAGCTGGGTTGGATTTCCGTTGGTTAACAAATCTTTGATCGCTTCAATAAGGGAAGCACCTGTTGCCAGCATGGGATCTGCTACAATCAGTGGTCTGCCTTCGATGCTTGGGCAAGTCAGGTAATCCTGTTTAATTGAGAAATAATCGTTGGCATCGTGTTTTCTGTAAGCTGCCACAAAACCACAGTCTGCTCTGTCAAGGTAATTTAAAATTCCTTCAAACAATGGAACTCCTGCTCTCAGAATAGTAGTAATAACAGGCTGTACAGCAATTTCTCTGCTTTTTATTGTATCTAAAGGAGTTTGAATTTCAACTTCTCTGTACTCCAGTCCTTTACTGATTTCAAAAGCGGCAATCTCTCCGATTCTTTCCATATTTCTTCTGAATCTCATTCGGTCATGCTGGATGTCAACGTTTCTTAGTTCGTTGATCCATTCATTAACAAGAGAAAAGTTTTGCGATAAAATAGTAAGCATGAAAATTTTATTTTTTTTTAATTTCAGTTAATTGATATTAATTCCTGCAAAATTACAACTAAAAAACGAATTGAAAGATCGGGCTTGCGGAGAAATAAAGTATATTTATAAAAATATTCCCAACATATTATACTGTAATTTTTTAATGATGAAAAGCCTGATTTTAGGAAAGATCAGTCCGGAGTTTATCAAAGAAGAAACTCTGCCTGAATTACTGGTTCCCACCTTTGAAAAATATAAAGATAAAACAGCCTTTATATTTAAAGATAAAAAAATATCCTATGCTGAGCTGGACAGCTGGAGCAATGCAATAGCCCTTCAACTGCAGGATCAAGGTGTACAGCCTGGTGACCGTGTAGGGATATGGTATCCCAGAAGTCTGGAACTTCCCGTAGCCATACTCGGAATTTTGAAAGCCGGTGCAGCGTACATTCCATTAGACCGCGAAATGCCTGAAGACAGGATTAAAAAGGTTTTTACAGATATCAATGTCAAGACGTATTTTTCAGATACGGATGCTCATATTCACTGCCAACCGCTAAAAATCGCTCAACAGCCTAAGAATTCTGTTTCTTTACCTGCCGTAGATTTTACACCTGACAATTGGGCATATGTATTATTTACCTCCGGCAGTACAGGAAATCCAAAAGGGATTCCTATTTCCCACCGGAATATCTGCCATCTGATCCGTTCCGAAGAAGATTTTATTGGTATAAAAGATACAGACATTGTTTATCAGGGGTTTTCTGTATCTTTTGATATGTGGTGCGAAGAAGTATGGATCAGTCTCTTTTCGGGAGCCACCATATGGATAGCTGATGCCACGACTGTAAAAGCGATCGATGAACTGAGTGATGTTTTAACAAAAAATAACATTACAGTACTTCACGCAGTCCCAAGTATATTGGCTATTATTGATGAAGTTCCTGCCATCCGGCTGATCAATACAGGAGGTGAAGCATGTACAAAACAGGTACAGGAAAAATGGGCAAAACCGTATAGAATTTTCATCAACAGCTATGGCCCTACAGAAACTACGGTTTCATCCAATATGGCTCAACTGAATAATCAACAGGAACTGACCATTGGCCCTCCTCTTCCCAATTATCATGTTGCCGTAGTGGATGAAAGCATGAATATTGTTCCACGGGGAGAGCGTGGCGAAATGATTATTTCCGGCCCGGGAGTAAGCAATGGGTATTTCAATCTTCCCGAGCTTACTGAACAGAAATTTTTACCTAATCCTTTTCCGGAAGATCTTCCCGGAGACAAAATTTACAAAACCGGAGATGCGGTCATCATCAGGGAAAACGGATTCATTGAGTTCCAAGGAAGAATAGATGATCAGATCAAGCTGCGCGGCTACAGAATTGAGCTTGGTGAAATAGAATCGAGGCTCAATCAGCTTCATGATGTATCTTCAGCTGCTGTGGCTGTGAAGGAAGATTCCAACGAACAGGGACAACTTGTAGGATATGTTGTAATGAACAGTGAATCTTCTTTTGATGAAAATGAAATGCGGAAGGAACTGGCAAAATTCCTGGCTCCTTATATGGTTCCTATTTCTATTGTTCTGATGAAAGAAATGCCAAGGATGCCAAGTGGTAAAATCGATAGAAAACGACTTCCGATTCCCGAAAGTTTTATCAGCCATGAGAAAAACGAAGAAATAAAAATTGATCATGAAGCGCCTATAGAGGAAAGACTTATTCAGACTCTGAAATGGGTGTTTCCGGGAAAAGAAATTAACCTGAATCAGGATTTTTTCACTGATCTGGGTGGACATTCTCTACTGGCAGCAACACTGGTTTCTCATCTTCGTCAAAAAGCTGGAATCCCTACTGCTTCATTAAAGGAAATCTATGAAAACCGACCTTTATCAGCTTATTCTGAATGCCTTAGAAATAAACATACTCAGGCAGCATCTCATCAGGAGCCTTTTCAAAGGGTTTCAACATTCCAGTATATTGCCTGTAATATAGCTCAGACGATCAGTCTAATGGCTGTATTTGCATTATTAAGTATTCAGATATTTTTTCCTTATTTAAGTTATTATTATTTTCAGATTAACGGATATGGACTGCATTATGCTCTATTAAGTGCCGTTTTACTGTATACCTTGATTCCTCCTGTATATTCCATCATTATTGTTCTTACCAAATGGCTTGTGATTGGAAAAATAAAAGAAGGAGATTATCCGCTCTGGGGTTGGTATTACTTCAGATGGTGGCTATGGAAAACAATTAAAAGGCTAATGCCTTCTGAGTTTATTGTAGAAACTCCTTTATATCCGAAATATTTAAAATTACTGGGTGTAAAGGTACACCCAAGTGCCCAGCTGAGCCTTCTGCCGATTGCAGCAGAAGATCTTGTGACCATTGATGAAAATGTAAATACCAGTTCTGGCTGCAGCATAGATAATGCTTCTGTTGAAAACGGAATGTTAAGAATAAGAAAAGTACATATAAAAGCACATGCTTATCTGGGATCTTCTGTTATTGTATGTGGAGACACTGAGATTGAACAATTTGGAGAACTTCAGGACTTAAGCTGTCTGAATGAAGGTGGAAGGATCGGGTTTGGAGAAGTATGGAACGGCAGTCCTGCCGAAAAAGTAAGAGTAAAATCCGGTGAAGAAATTGAAGTTCCTCAATTGACTTCAGCAGGAAAAAGAAACAGGTTTGCATTATTGTATGCATGCTCGTTGTTTTTCTTCCCTCTTCTTATTGTATTACCTTTAGCTCCTACCCTTTATACTTTGTATTATCTGGATGACCGTTCAGCTGATTACAATTTTTATTATTTGTGGCAGGCCCCGATACTTTCTACAGTATATATTTTATTATTTATAGGAGTGGTAAGTATTCTGACCCGTATTTTACAGTACAATATGAAACCGGGCATTTATCCGGTGTACAGTTTTATGTATTATAAAAAATGGATAAAGGATCAGATTTTCAACCTATCTCTCATTATTGTACATCCACTTTTTGCCTCTATTTATATCAGTAAGTTTTACAGAATGATGGGAGCAAAGGTGGGGAAAAACTCAGAAATATCGACTGCAAGTGATGTTTCTCACCATCTTTTGGAAATTGGTGAAGGCTCGTTTATTGCTGACGCAGTAATTCTTGGAGAACATGATGTAAGAAATGAAAAATTAATTTTATCTAAAACCACTATCGGAAACAACAGTTTTGTAGGAAACAGCGGCCTGATTCCTCAAGGATATGAGCTAGGAAACGATATGCTGATTGGTGTACTGAGTAAAGCGCCTTCGGAAGAACAATTGAAAAATTCCAGTGAAAAAGACTGGTTCGGATCTCCTCCCATCGGTCTTCCTTCGAGACAGAAATCTGAAGTATTTCAGGATAATCTTACATATAATCCGCCATTCAAACTTAAGCTTGCAAGAGCTATTGTAGAAGGAATCAGGATTATTCTCCCACAGACTGTAGTGATTATCTGCAGTGTATTATTTATTGCCTATACAAGTACTTATCTGGAAGGGAACATTCATTATCTTATCTTACTGGCTCCGTTTTATTACCTAGGGCTTGTTGCCTTACCTTCATTTTTCTTCACCGTAATATTGAAGTGGATATTGATTGGAAAATATAAAAAAACTGAAATGCCAATGTACAGTATAAAAGTTTGGTTGAGCGAGGGAATCACTACTATTTATGAAGCACTTCCTGTACAGTTTTTCCTTGACTTCCTGCGAGGTACATTCTGGCTTCCATTCTTTATGAGATTTTTAGGCGTAAAAATTGGAAAAAGGGTGTGGCTCAATACAACTGACATTACCGAGTTTGACATGGTATCTATCGGAGATGAAACTATGCTGAATGAAGATTGCGGCCCTCAAACCCATCTTTTTGAAGACAGAATTATGAAAATTGGAAGTGTAAAAATTGGCAGCCAGACTACGATCAACTCAAGAACCATTATTTTATATGACAGCGAAATTGGAAATAATGTCAATATAGATCCACTTTCTCTGGTGATGAAAGGAGAAGTTCTTTCTGACAATACATCATGGTACGGAAGTCCGTTGAGAGGGAAGTAATTATGCGGGAAGCTGGAGGCTGGATGATGGAGGTGATGAAAGCGAATAAAAGGAATAAATGTCTTTTTATTGAGCTTTTATTTTAAAACAACAGGTATATTATCTGTCACAGGTTACCCCCATCCTCCCTCTTCCAGCCTCCAGCTTCCAGCAAATTTAAAAAAAACATCATTATGAATTATTCCATCAAAAAAATAAAAATCGCTGAAAATCTTCCTATTGTAGATGAATTGGTAGGAGAACTTCATATTTCGGAAAAAGAAATAAATAACAAAACGGCTGACTGGAATCAGATCCGGGAAAACTACCTCCGTTTTATGGCTGAATGTGAGGAAGAAAATGACGGAACTTTTCTTATTGCTGAAATTGATGGAAAAGCTATTGGTTTTCTATTCGGATATATTGATGAAAAAGACGACAGTAATTTTGAACTTGGAGAAGGAGATGACCTGTATGTATCTGAAGGATATGTAAAAAAAGAGTTTAGAAAACAGGGAATCTACTCTGCTCTTAACAAAGCATTTGAAGAAGCTTATACAAACTATAAAATTCGAAAAATCTACCGCTATACCCTTTGTACCAACGACACCATGCAGCGCTGGCTGGCTTCTCAAGGATATAAACCCGTAAGACTGGTCTATGAAAAATGGATGTAGACTAAAATAAAAGACTCCGGCAAGCTTCGCTTGCCGGAGTCTTTTTGAACACTCGTTCTTATTATTTTTGTCTGAAATATACTTCAATTGGAACTCCGGTAAATCCGAATTGTTTTCTCAACTGATTTTCAGTAAATCTCTTATAAGGTTCTTTCACATACTGTGGAAGGTTACAGAAAAATACAAACTGTGGCGACGGCGTAGGAAGCTGAACACAGTATTTGATTTTAATATATTTTCCTTTCAATGCTGGTGGTGGTGTATTTTCAAAGATCGGAAGCATCACTTCATTCAGTTTTGAAGTTTTGATTTTCTTCTTACGGTCTTCATAAACCTCCATTGCCAATTCTACTGCTTTTAAGATTCTCTGCTTCGTTAAAGCTGAAACAAACAAGATTGGAATATCCTGGAACTGACCAATTTTATCTTTGATTGATTTTTCGAAATCACGCATTGTATTGGTCTGCTTGTCTTCGATCAAATCCCATTTATTTACAAGAATTACAATTCCTTTTCTGTTTTTCTGAGCCAGTCCGAAGATGTTCATATCCTGAGATTCCCATCCCTGTGTAGCATCTACCATGATGATCACGACGTCAGAATATTCAATAGAACGGATAGATCTCATTACAGAGTAGAATTCAAGGTCTTCATTTACTTTAGACTTTCTTCTCATCCCTGCTGTATCTACCAATACAAACTCGTGTCCGAATTTGTTGTATAAAGTCTGAATACTGTCTCTTGTAGTTCCTGCGATATCTGTTACGATATTTCTTTCAACATCCAATAGAGCATTAGTCATCGTAGACTTTCCTACATTTGGACGACCTGCAATAGTGATTTTTGGAAGCCCTTCAAAAGGGTCTTTATATTCTGTAGTAGGAAAATCTTTTACAATATCATCTAACAAATCTCCTGTTCCAGAACCTGTAGCAGAAGAAAGTGTATAATATTTGTCTATTCCTAATTGATAAAATTCTGTTGCAGGAAGTTCTTCTTTTGCAGAATCTACTTTATTAATAACAATATAAATCGGTTTGTTGGATCTTCTAAGAAGTGTGTAAATTTCGTAATCTGTATCGGTAAGCCCTTCTTCCACATTCATCATAAAGATAATGGAAGTTGCTTCATCAATCGCCAATTGTACCTGCTTACGGATTTCCTCTTCAAAGATATCATCTGTACCTACATCATACCCTCCTGTATCAATTACAGTAAAGTCTACCCCATTCCAGTCTGATTTTCCGTAGTGACGGTCTCTGGTAACACCGGCTGTAGAATCTACAATGGCTTCTCTTCTTTCTAATAAACGGTTAAAAAGCGTTGATTTTCCTACGTTAGGACGTCCAACGATTGCAACAATATTTGACATAAAAAATGTTTAATAATCCTTTTGCTTTGCTCAAGGATATGTTATTAATGGGTTACTCCAACTTTTGGAGCCCAATTTTTTGCAAAGATAAGATTTTATTATTTAACAAAGGTTTTAAGTAAGGAGGTTGGAGGAGGGAGGCTGGAAGTTACTATTTAAGGGATAAATCATCATAACTATTCCTATAAAAAATTAAATGGATAAGATTTAAAAACCTCTTATTTCCGGATAAAAGCAAAATTTCTTATATTTTTATTGAAAAAATAATTATTTGGATATCAATAAGTAATGCTATTTAAGCTTCTATTATGTTAATTAATCTTTAATTTAGATTTTCATATTTAAAATAAATTCTATAATTTCGCAACATAGAAACAGACCTATAGTGTAACGGTAGCACTCCGGTTTTTGGTACCGTCAGTCGGGGTTCGAATCCCTGTGGGTCTACAAACCATCCTTTTTTAAGGGTGGTTTTCTTTTTTTATTTTGTATCTGAAATGAATGGTAATACATTTGTTTTATATATTCATGATAAACAAAAAAGACAGCATTTCTGCTGTCTTTTCCTTTTTCATTTTATTTATTAAACCAGATCAAACCTGTCCAGATTCATCACCTTTGTCCATGCTGCTACAAAGTCATTTACAAATTTACTTTGTGCATCAGCACTTCCATATACCTCAGCGATTGCTCTTAATTCAGAATTGGATCCGAAAACAAGATCTGCACGCGTTGCTGTCCATTTTGGCTGACCGCTTGAACGATCAGTTCCTATGTACAGTTGTTTATCCTCTGACATTGCTTTCCATTGTGTTCCCATATCCAAAAGGTTCACAAAGAAATCATTGGTAAGAACTCCCGGACGGCTGGTGAATACACCATGTTTTGAACCGTCAAAATTGGTATCTAAAACACGCATCCCTCCTATCAGTACTGTCAATTCAGGGGCAGTAAGCGTTAACAACTGTGCTTTATCAATCAATAAAGATTCTGTAGAAACCGTATATTTTCTTTTAAGATAATTACGGAATCCATCAGCTGCAGGCTCTAGGTACCCCATAGATTCTACATCAGTCTGTTCCTGAGAAGCATCCATTCTACCAGGAGCAAAAGGAACTTTCACATCCTGACCCGCATTTCTTGCAGCAGACTCTACAGCAGCATTACCTGCCAATACAATTAGATCTGCCAACGATATTTTTTTACCTCCGCTTTGAGAGTCGTTGAATTCTTTTTGAATTCCTTCCAATACTCCCAATACTTTGTTCAGCTGTGAAGGGTTATTCACCTCCCAGTTTCTTTGAGGCTCCAGCCTTATTCTGGCACCGTTAGCACCACCACGCTTATCACTTCCTCTGAAAGTAGAAGCAGAAGCCCAAGCCGTAGAAATCAGTTCAGTATTGCTTAATCCTGAATTTAAAACTTTTGATTTTAATGCTTCCACATCATTACCATCAACCAATTCATGGTTCACTTCCGGAATAGGGTCCTGCCAGATCAGCTCTTCCTGCGGTACATCCGGCCCTAAATAGCGGGCACGCGGCCCCATATCTCTGTGCGTCAGTTTAAACCATGCTCTTGAAAAAGCATCGGCAAACGCATCAGGGTTTTCATAAAAATGTCTTGAAATTTTTTCGTAAACAGGATCCAGTCTCAATGAAAGGTCTGTTGTAAGCATCGTTGGTCTATGCTTTTTATTAGAATCAAATGCATCAGGAATGATCTCTGCACCATCCTTTGCTACCCACTGGTGAGCTCCGGCCGGGCTTTTCGTTAATTCCCATTCATTTTCAAAAAGGTTTTTAAAGAAATAATTACTCCATTCGGTCGGAGTTTCAGTCCAGGTTACTTCCAAACCACTGGAAATAGCGTCTCTTCCGCTTCCTGACTTATAAGTACTCGCCCAGCCTAATCCCTGCTGTTCAATTCCAGCTCCTTCAGGTTCTTTGCCTACATGATCTGCAGGACCCGCTCCGTGGGTTTTACCGAAGGTATGTCCTCCGGCAATCAGAGCAACCGTTTCTTCATCATTCATCGCCATACGACCGAAAGTATCGCGGATATCTTTAGCTGCAGCAATAGGATCAGGATTTCCGTCCGGACCTTCAGGGTTTACATAAATAAGCCCCATTTGTACCGCTGCCAATGGATTTTCAAGATTTCTTGAATGAATATCTCCGTCTGCATTATCATCGGTAGGAAGAACTGCTGAGTGTCCCTCTGGTACTCCTTCTGAACCGTGAGCATAACGTAAATCACCTCCCAGCCATGTTTTCTCTGATCCCCAGTATATATCAGCATCCGGTTCCCAAACATCTGCACGTCCTCCTGCAAACCCGAATGTTTTAAAGCCCATTGATTCAAGAGCAATATTTCCGGTAAGGATCAAAAGGTCTGCCCATGAAATGTTTCTTCCATATTTTTGTTTGATCGGCCACAATAATCTTCTTGCTTTATCAAGACTTACGTTATCCGGCCAGCTGTTTAATGGTGCGAAACGCTGCTGTCCTGCTCCTGCTCCACCTCTTCCGTCACCTATACGATACGTACCTGCACTGTGCCATGCCATACGGATAAACAGAGGTCCATAATGACCAAAGTCTGCCGGCCACCAATCCTGAGAATCTGTCATTAATGCATGAAGATCTTTTTTTACAGCTTCCAGATCCAGGCTTTCAAAAGCTTTAGCATAATCAAAATCCTTATCCATAGGATCTGAAAGGGAAGAATGCTGGCGCAGAAGATCTACTCTAAGCTGATCTGGCCACCAATCAGAATTTTGAGTTCCGCCACCTGCTACACTCTTCTTCATTGTTCCGTTATGAAACGGGCATTTACTGATGTCATTCAAATCGTTTTCCATTTTCGTTTATTTTATTTTTATATTGATTAATACAGTTTAATTTCTCTGTTGTAAGAATAAGACAAACCTACAACGTTTGATCGATAAATACAATCTATTAATTTTTATTTCAACGATAGTTAAAAACTATAAACAAGCTTTTCCGGCAGCATTACAGCTCAGGCATAATTGTGGTATTAAGTTAGTAATTTTCAAATTAACTTAAATAAAAACAGCAGTATACATTGCAATTTAGAATTACTCAACGTAAGAAATTAAAAGAGAGAGGAAGCTTGATGCTGAAGGAAGGAAGTTTTATGATCGCGAAAAAAATATTACTTCCAGAAGCACTCCCAACCTCCTTCTTCCAGCTTCCCTTTATCTCACTAAAAATAAATTAACTACCTTTATATGGATGAAATATGAAACACCTGCTATGAAAAAAATAATTGTTATCCTACTTGTTGCGTTTATTATTATCCAGTTTTTTCCGATCGATAAAACGAATCCACCACCTACACCCGGTATGGATTTTCTTAAGATTAAAAATACTCCGGAGAAAATTGCCCGTACCCTCAGAACGTCATGCTATGACTGTCATTCCAATGAAACAAAGTATCCATGGTACAGCAATATTTCCCCGGCTTCATGGTGGGTAAAAAATCATATTAATGAGGGCAGAAAACATCTTAATTTTTCTACCTTTGCAGTATATGAACCTAAAAGACAGATTCATAAGCTGGAGGAATGTATAGAAATGGTGGAGAAAAAAGAAATGCCGCTTGGGTCTTATTATCTGGGACATCAAAACGCTAAACTTTCGGATGAGCAGCGTGCAGATCTTGTTCAATATTTCAAAAAAGTGAAAGAAGATACGGAAAGAGGAATCATGTTTAATAAATAAAGTCGTGGAAAACTGGGAAAATAAACATATTGTATTTTTTGATGGAGATTGCGGTGTCTGCAATTTCTGGGTACAGTGGATTTTGGAGCGGGATAAGAAAGACCAATTCATGTTTGCTTCTCTTCAGTCTGATTTCGGACAGCAGTTTTTATCCGAAAGAGGCTTGGAAACGAATGTTTTCAATACGATGTATCTCTGGAAACCCGGACGCTATTACCAGATCAAATCAAGGGCAGTGCTTGAAATCGCTAACTTATTGGGAGGTATTTATAAGCTTTCCTTTATTGGAAAAATAATGCCTGCATTTTTAAGTGACAAAGTGTATGATATCATTTCCAGAAACAGGATGAAACTGGCCAATCAGAAATGTTATTTACCGGATCAGCATCAGAAGAAAAAATTTATTCAGGTGTAATTATTCTTACAAAATTTCATTCAACTTATAAAAATATCATTCCGTAAGAGTTTCCTACAATATGTATTATAAATAATGCATTGTAGAGATTCCTACGGAATGACAAATAAGACGTATAGTTGTTTTTGTTTAATGTTTAATGTTTAATGTTTAATGAAAATTAAGCTGAAGAACAGTCTCTTACCAACTTTATCAATTATCAATTATTACCCATTACTTATAAATTCAGCGACCACACAGAATAAGAATTCGGCGGACACTGGATTTTCACCCATTTGTCTCCCTGAGTTGTTGGATACCAGCTTGAATTTCCTGTGAAATCTTTAATCTGCTGGCTGCTCCAATTGGTTTCTATCCATCTTTCCTGCCAGTTTGAGGATGTATTGATGTATACAACAAGCCCAGGATTACCATTATAACCATTACGTCTTGCGATATATTCATCGTTGTCGGTATACAGAATGGAGGTTGTTCCGGTAGCTTTATTGTTATGAATCCAGATCAGATTGTTCAGTCTTTCTTTATTAAGCCATTCTTCATAATCTCTGTAAAAAATGGTTGGATACCCTTCATGGGTTAAGATATAAGCATATGCCGGCATTTTGTTGTAAATGATATCTGTATCATGATTGGCTACAAAAGTAACTGCTTTGTACGGATTTCTTTTCCACATCATATCATCATTCAAAACGTTTAAATTTCCGTTGTCAAAAGCTTCGTCCATTTTGTAATAAGCGGCAAAATCAAATACAGAACTATTGGCATTATTGGCCCACCACTCCAGTGTATTTACATTGGAATCCCATAATTCTCCGACAGAAAATCCTCCTACTTTCGAATTCCAGGTATTCACTACCCAAGGTCCGAAACCTTTAACGTAATCAAACCTCCAGCCATCAAATTTCATCACATTTTTATAATATTTTGCGACAGAATCATCTCTTCCCCAAAGCCAGTCCTGCACATGAGGGTTGGCATGAGACAGATCCGGAAATCCGCCAAAAGCCCCTTCGTCATTATTTCCGTAGGCATTTTTATAAAAATCATTGTAATTTCTCTGAAATTTGCCGGATGCCACTCCTGAGAAATCAGTCCACGTATTCGTTCCGGTAAAAGGATTGGCTTCAGATTGTCCTCCACTGTTGTGATTGATCACAATATCTGCATACACCTGCATATTTTCAGTATGAGCTTTTGTAATCAATGCTTCCAGTTCGGCTCTGGATCCGAAACGGGTTTCTACGCTTCCATTTTGATTAAAATCTCCAAAATCATAATAATCCGTAGGATCATATCCCATAGAATAGGCTCCGTTCTGTGCTTTTGATGCCGGTGGCAGCCATACGGCACCAATTCCTGCATTGGACCAGGCTGTTAATTTGTCTTTAACCGTATTCCACCAGTTGCCGCCTTCCGGAACATCCCAGTAGAAGCCTTGCATCAGAACTCCACCTCCAGGACCCGATACAAATTTACCCTGCACAGATCCGGATTCATTTCCGGTGCTGAAAGGCCGCCCGTCATGTTGGGTAACATTTACAATTTTGTTATGAACCTCTTGCTGCTTGGAAGGCTCTGTCATTAATTCATCACTGGTCTGGCACGAGCTTGCTAATGCTAAGGCCAGCAGTGAAAGGAAAAAGTTTGTTTTTTTCATCGTTATAATTAATTATCAATCTATTAAACAAGATACAATTTTATTGAAAACAAATTCAATCCAACGGGAAATATTTTCATTTTCCACAATAAATCAAGAATAAAGGCTTTTAAATATTTCATTAAAAAATCATAAATTTTTAAGATTCTCGAAGTCATTTTTCTTTTAATGCATATATTTGCATACTATGGAATACAATACCCAAAAAACTCAGCTTCATATGCCGGAATACGGCAGAATTATACAACAGTTGGTTGAGCGCTGCAAAGAACTTCCTACCAAAGAGGAAAGGAACGAAATGGCTATGGCAATCATCGATTTTATGGGTCAGAGAAACCCACAACTTCGCGACGAGGAAAATTATAAACATAAACTTTGGGACCATCTTTTTATTCTTGCTAATCATGATCTGGATGTAGAGTCCCCATATCCGTTCCCTACTCCGGAACAATTGGCAGAAAAACCTAAAAGAATGGAATATCCAAAACTTCAGGGTGACTTTAAGTTTTACGGAAAAAGTATTCTTCAATTGATAGAAAAAGCAATCGAACTGGAACAGGGTGATGAAAAAGAAGCCCTTATCGAAGTGATTGCCAACAATATGAAGAAATCTTACAATGTCTATAATAAAGAACATGTGACGGATGACGTAATTTTCCGCCACCTGAAAGAACTGTCTGAAAACAGGTTGGATCTTACCGGAATAGATTCTCTTGAGAAAAGTAAAATCTATTATACCGGCAATAACAACAACCGAAATAATAACAATAATAACAACAGGAATAACAACAATAATAAAAACAATAACAATAACCAGCCTAACAAGAGAAGGCATAATAACAATCATAAAAACAGAAAATAATGAGTGGAACATTTCAAATAAGAGGAGGAAAGAGACTGCAGGGTGAAATAACTCCACAAGGGGCCAAAAATGAGGCTCTACAAATTTTATGTGCGGTTCTCCTGACGGACGAAGAAGTAAGAATCAAAAATATTCCGGATATCCATGATGTCAACAGACTGATTGAAATTCTTGGAGATTTTGGAGTAAAAATTACTAAAAACGGACAGGGAGATTATACTTTCAAGGCAGATCAGGTTAATTTCGATTATATTAAATCTAACGAGTTCAAAAAGGACGGAGCAAAATTACGTGGATCCATCATGTTGATGGGACCAATGCTTGCCCGTTACGGTGAGGCTTATATGCCAACTCCGGGAGGTGACAAAATCGGAAGAAGAAGATTAGACACCCACTTTCAGGGACTTGTTGAACTAGGTGCTGAATTCAATTATGATGAAGAGGAATATTTCTATTCTTTAAAAGCTAAAGAGTTAAGAGGAAAATTCATCTTACTGGAAGAAGCTTCTGTTACCGGAACAGCTAATATTGTAATGGCAGCAGCTCTGGCAAAAGGAAAAACAAGAATCTACAACGCAGCCTGCGAGCCATATCTTCAGCAATTATGCAAAATGCTGAACAGAATGGGAGCAAATATCTCAGGGATCGGATCCAACCTTCTTACCATTGAAGGGGTTGACTACCTTAGAGGAACTGAGCACACCATGCTTCCGGATATGGTAGAAATCGGATCCTGGATTGGTCTTGCGGCCATGACAAAATCTGAAATTACCATCAAAAATGTAAACTGGAACCAGCTTGGTGTCATCCCGAATACATTCAGAAAATTAGGAATCGAGCTTGAGCAAAGTGGTGATGACATCTACATTCCTGCTCAGGAACATTATAAAATTCAGAAATTTATTGACGGTTCTATTTTGACCATTTCGGATGCGCCATGGCCAGGATTTACACCGGATTTATTATCTATTATCCTAGTAGTGGCTACTCAGGCAAAAGGAAGTATTCTGGTTCATCAGAAAATGTTTGAATCCAGATTATTCTTTGTGGATAAATTAATTGATATGGGAGCTCAGATCATTTTATGTGATCCGCACAGAGCTACAGTGATCGGATTGAACCAGGAAGCTCCGTTAAGAGGAACAACCATGGTTTCCCCGGATATCAGAGCCGGAAATGCGCTTCTTATTGCAGCACTTTCTGCTGAAGGAAAATCTATTATCCACAATATCGAACAGATCGACAGAGGATATGAAAATATTGATGGAAGGCTAAGAGCAATCGGTGCTGACATCGAAAGAATTTAAAATTATTTTATTTAATAATAGGAAAGCGTTCAGAATATTCTGAGCGCTTTTTTTGTTTGACTTTTGTCATTCTGACGAAGGAAGAATCTTATTGTCAACCAAGTATATGAGATTCTTCACTACATTTCATTTCGTTCAGAATGACACTCTTGAGGCAACCTCAATTCTGTCCCGGTTAATGATTTTTTTTGATTTGTTTTAGTATAAAAAAGTGCCCGGTACAAGGAACCGGACACTTTGAGTAATTAAAACTATATGAATCTCACTTAAAAATATGTTCTGCAGGTATATTCTACCGTCGTATTGATAAGTTTATTTTTATTCAGATAGACTTCAAGCTGGTGGAAATCTTCTGAATTGACATTTATATATAACTGTACTGAACCAAAACTGTAGCCGTTCACATACTCTATATTAGCAGATAACACTCTATGACAGATGCCTAATTGATTATAGATCGTATTCATCAAATGTTCAAATTTCATTTTGCCATTCAACTCTATTTCCAGTAACAATTCTTTTTTAGGCAGGCTTATTTTATTTTGCAAAACCTGCAGGCCGGGATTAGGTGTAATCATTGCTAAACATTTTTGGGTTAAACATTGTCAGATCATATTGCGTTCTGCATTTAAATCTGTCACAAAAATATAAAAAAATATTAGTCCACCAAATTAGTAGACTAATATTTTTAAAAATTTAACATAAAAAAAAGAAGCCTGTTCAGCTTCTCTCTATATTTTAAAAATTTCCTACTCTTTCCAATTTGTCAGAGCCAGCAAGTCCATTAGGGTTGCAACCAGGCTCTCCTTCAGGGACTTTGATATTTTTCTTGGTATAAAATTCTTCCCAAAATATATTAGTCTTTCCTGTTTTTGGATCAATAAATGTCATGGGTTCCAGTTTGAAAATATTTTCCGTTCGAAAAGCTCTTTCTACAAAATCTGAACAGTAATATGAGTTTTCATCCAGAATATAATTGAAATTGTAAGGTTTGCCAAGCATCGAATTCGCTTTTTTAACAGCTTCAGGAATTGTTTTCTGATATTCCGGTTTTAAACGGTAAACAATCACCTCCTGCCCTTCTTCTTTCTGGTCTTTTATAAAATCATTCAAATCCTGTTTTTGCGAACCGCCTTTCGGAGCAGCATGTAGAACAAAAATTCTGTTCCCTTCTTTTTCCAGAATTCCTATATGATCAAATGAAGCTGCCTTTTGTTTTTGAGTTACATTATTGATTGCTCCGGAAAGTCCGGATTCTTTGGCAGTAACAAAAAGAAGATCTCCATTTTTGAGTTGTACACTGCTTGGATAAGCGTGATTACACTGAACCAGTAAAACCATTAAAAAGGACAAAATCCCTACAATCATAATTTCTTTGATTCTTTTGCTAAAAAATATTTTAAATTCAGACATTCTATTATACATTCAGTTCCAAAATTACAAAATAGAATTTATTACATTTGTGGGAATATTGATCTATTCTTCACACCAACCCAAACATTTCCAAGATTCTTATGCCACATATTTTATTAGTTGAAGACGATGACAGACTTTCAAAACTGATTGCAAAGGGATTTCAGGAAGCTGAATTTGAGGTCACAGTGGCTTATGATGGAATCACAGGTTTGAAACTGGCTTTGCAGAACCATTTTGATCTGGTAGTAACTGATATTGTATTACCCAAAAAAGATGGTCTTGAATTCTGTACTGAAATCAAAACATTAAAACCCAATCTCCCGGTCATTATGCTTACTGCATTGGGAACCACCGATGATAAACTGGAAGGATTTGATGCCGGAGCAGATGATTATCTCACCAAACCTTTTGAAATGCGGGAACTGGTAGCAAGAATTAAAGTTCTCCTGAAACGTTTTTCGCAAAAGCTTCAACAAAAAGTTTTTGTTCTTAAATATGAAGGTATTGAAATGAATCTGGAACAGAAAACGGTGAGCCGTGATCATACTCTAATAAAACTGACTCCGAAAGAATTTAATCTCTTAAAATTCATGCTTGAGAATTCTGAAAGGGTTCTTTCCAGAAGTGAAATTGCGGAAAAAGTATGGGAAACCCACTTTGATACCGGAACCAATTTTATTGATGTTTATATCAATTATCTTCGAAAAAAAATAGATAAAGATTTTGAATCCAAGCTTATTCATACCAAAGCCGGTATGGGATTTATTCTGAAAAAAGACTACGAATCAGGCACGGTATAGTAATCATTAAGATAAATTAAAAATATCCGGATGAAAATAAGAACCAGACTTACGCTGCTTTTTACCCTAATCACTGCAATGCTTTTAAGTATTTACAGTATTTCGATCTATTATTCATCCAAAGAAGCCAGAGAAAAATCTTTCTACAGCGAACTGCAGAACGAAGCGATTGCCAAAGCTGATTTATTTTTCCGAAGCTCACTTCCCGAGCAGGAAATGCATAAACTTTATAAAAACAATACCAGAACCCTTAATGAAGTTCAGGTCGCCATTTATGATGTCAATAAACAACTGATTTATCACGATGATGCCAAGGTAGATTACGTAAAGGAAACTCCGGAAATGCTTTCTCAGATCTTTGAAAAAAAGAAAATAAATTTCTTTCTGAAAGATTTACAAGTGATCGGAATGGTGTATCATTATGAAGGAAAAACGTACGCGGTAACTGCAGCAGCTTACGATAAATATGGATATGATTATCTTACCCATCTTCTGACCATCAGTATTATCTCTTTTTTTATCATCCTGATTTTAATTTATCTGGCAGGAATATTTCTTTCTAAAAAAGCATTAAGCCCACTGAGTGAAATGGTTACTCAGATTAAAAAGATAACAGCCGGAAAACTGCAATTACGTCTTAAAACAACGAAGGAAAAAGATGAGCTGAATGAACTTGCTCAAAATTTCAATGGAATGCTGGAGCGGCTTGAAAACTCTTTTGATTCACAAAAACATTTTGTATCTAATATTTCACACGAGCTGAGAACTCCTTTATCGGCTATCATTACTGAGCTGGAACTGGCTTCTGAAAAAGATAAAACCAAAGAAGAATATCAGGAAACTATTCAATATGCCTTGGAAGATGCCCGCAATATGGTAAAGCTTTCCAACAGTTTAATGGATCTTGCCAAAGCGAGCTATGATCCTAATGAAATCAGTTTTTCGGAAGTGCGCCTTGATGAAGTTCTTCTGGAATCTTACACCAAAATCACTAAAGAAAATTCAGGATATAAAGTCTCTTTAAATATAGAAGATTCTGTGGAAGAACACCAGCTTATCATCCAGGGAAACGAATATCTTCTTCAGGTTGCTTTCAACAATCTTATTGATAATGCCTGCAAATATTCACCGGAACATACCTGCCTGATTGATGTAAATACGAATTCAAAAATTCTTACAATCAATTTTACCAATACCGGAAATAGCATAAACAAAGAAGATTTACAACATATTTTTAAACCTTTTTACAGAAGCGAAACGTCCAGACAGGAAAAGGGCCATGGAATAGGATTATTCCTTACCGAGAAGATTATCTTACTCCACCATGCAAAAACTACTGTGGTTTCAAAACATAATGAAACTATTTTTACGGTGGTATTTGATATTGTGTAAACACCCGAAAAAATCAAATTCCAGAATAAACTTTTTATTCTCCTTTTTTATGTTTGTAACAGATATTTATGATAAAAATTATACTGCTGATTATAAAAGGAGCAATATGAAAAAATTGTCTGAACAAAAGAGTACCTGATTTTTTTTCATCTACAATACTTTCTATGCCCAATCCAACAAAAAAGAGGGATATCAGAAGTAAGATCAATTGTATTTTCCAGTGCATTCTTATCATATTGTGAAAGTCTTATTAATGATTAGAAACTCTGCTAAAAATAGTTGTTCCAATACTCGCAGCAATCACGCAGCCAATAGAAATCCACTGTAAAAAAGATAATTCTTCAGCAAGAAAAACCAATCCGGAAAGCGCTGCAAATGCAGGTTCCAGGCTCATCAGAATACTGAAAGTTTTTGCCGGAAGTTTTTTTAAAGCCATCATTTCCAATGAAAAAGGCAAAGCACTTGAAAGAATAGCCACACCAAGCCCTTTCATAAAAATCGTCGGGGTAATATTAAAAACAGCACCATCCCATATCGTAAAGGGAATAATCACAAGACTTGCAAAGATCATCCCTGTGGTAACCGCATCTTTTCCATCCATTATTTTAGAAACCTTTCCTCCCATTACAATATAAACAGCCCAAAACATCCCTGCAAGAAATGCAAGCCCAAGTCCTATCAAGTCTACATGATCATTCTGCCACGGAACAATCAGCAGAATTCCCACACATGCCAACAATGCCCATATGACATCCAAGAGTTTACGGGACAAAGCCAGAGCAAGGAATAATGGTCCTGCAAACTCTACAGTAACCGCCAATCCCAGCGGAATCCTTTGAATGGCCATATAGAAAATAAGATTCATAGCCGCCAGCCCAATTCCATATATTGCACAGTACTTCCATTGCTGGCTGTCAAATTGTAGAAATTTCGGGCGGTTAATCAAAGTAAGCAAAACTGCAGAAAGCACAATTCTTAAAGTAACCGTACCAATAGCTCCGATAGCGGGAAATAGCTGTTTTGCAATGGAGGCTCCTCCCTGCACACAGATAATCGCTAAAAGCGTAGCTGGTATTGCTAAGTTTGATTTTTTCATTTCTAAAATATATAATTCAAAAGGTTTTGGAGGGAAGTTTCCGGGATTAAACAATCTCTTATCTCACATGACAAATCGTGAGATATATTATTTAAAAATTATCCGCTCCAAATGTATTGAAATTTTATTGTCTGCAATGGGTACAGATTTCATATAATTTTTTCGCTCAGATTTTCTCTAATGATTTTCTAATAATATTCTAAAGCTTCTCTAACAGCAAAAAAGCACAGTCGTTTTTACTTTTGCACAGTAAAAAATAAAGCATATGGACTCTGATCCTTACAGTAATTATCAATCTTAAAAGCTTTAGTTGTACTCACTTTTCCCGTACAGCTGAAAAGCTTTATAAAAACAGGAAAAGTTATGACTACATTAGAATTTACTCTTCGTCTCCTTACCGCATTTGCCCTTGGTGCCGGCATTGGTTTTGAAAGACAGTGGCACCAGAAAAGTGCAGGCCTCCGTACCAATACCCTGGTATGTCTTGGCTCTGCTGCATTCGTTCTTCTTTCTATCAGAATTGGAGGTGATGCTACAGGCAGGATAGCCTCTTATATCGTAAGCGGGATTGGATTTTTGGGAGGAGGCGTTATCATGAAAGATGGTCTTACCGTAAGAGGCCTCAATACAGCAGCTACCATCTGGTGCTCTGCATCTGTAGGTGCTCTGAGTGCCATGGGATTTCCGGTGGAAGCGGCCATTACCAGCGGATTTATTATTCTCACGCATATCATTCTCCGTCCTTTAGGTGTAAAACTGGGGAACAATATCAACAGTAGAAACCATTATACCGAATACCTTCTCAGCATTAAGTGCAAAAGTGAGGTGGAAAATCACGTCCGGGTACAACTGATGCAGTCTCTGAGCGGAAATGATAAAGTATTACTGAAATCTCTTACCAGCGATGACAACGGTCTGCCTGAAAACGCCATCATTACAGCAGAAGTTCATGCTTCTACTCCACAGGACAGTTTCATGGAAAAAACAGCCAGCAGACTCACGATTGAAGATAAAGTCATCAAAGTAAGCTGGGAAATTATAGGCACTGAAAACGATTTGTAACATTAAAAACAAACCTTGAAGCAATGTTAAAAAAATCTTCAAACAAAAATCTCAATTCCGCAGCTCTTGTAAAATTGAAAGAAGCTGCTGCTGAGAGCGAAAAAATGATTTATGCCCTACTGGAAACCTCAGAAGAAGGACTCAGTGAAAACACGGTAAAAGATCGTCTGAAAATTTATGGTAAAAATGAAATTGCTACCCAAAAAGCCCCCTCATGGGTAAAACAGTTTGCACATTCTTTTTTTAATCCATTTAATTATATCCTGGCCTGTATTGCCATCATTTCATTATTCATTGATGCTATTCTTGTACCTGCCGGTGAAAAAGATTTCAGTACCAGTATTATTATTTCGGTGATGCTGCTGTTCAGTACAGTTTTAAGATTCATTCAGGAATTCCGAAGCAACAAAGCAGCAGAAGCACTAAAGAAGATGGTAAAGACAAGCTGTCTCACCAAAAGAAAATTTAATGAAAGCGAAGAAATAGAAATCACTGAAATTGTCCCCGGAGATATTGTTATTCTGTCCGCAGGTGATATGGTTCCGGCCGACTGCAGAATTCTTAAGAGCAAAGATCTTTTCATCAGTGAATCCATCCTAACGGGAGAAGCCCTTCCGGTTGAGAAAAATGCACTCCCCATTAAAGATGCCAAAGACCGCAATCCTCTCAGTCTTCAGAATATCTGCTTTATGGGTACCAATGTGGTAAGCGGATCAGCAACAGTTGTTGTCGCAAATACCGGTATTTTCACCTATTTCGGAAGTATCAGTAGAAGTCTGGCTGCTAAAAGACCTGAAACGGCTTTTGATATCGGAGTCAATAAAGTGAGTTATCTGCTGATCAGATTTATGCTGATCATGACTCCTGTTATTTTCCTGATCAATGGATTGGTAAAAGGAGACTGGATGCAGGCTTTATTGTTTGCCATTGCTGTAGCTGTAGGATTAACTCCTGAAATGCTTCCTATGATTGTTACTGCTAATCTTGCCAAAGGAGCTGTTAACATGAGCAAAAAGAAAGTGATCGTTAAAAGACTGAATGCTATCCAGAATATCGGAGCTATGGATATTCTGTGTACGGATAAAACAGGAACCCTTACGCTGGACAAAATTGTATTGGAAACCCACCTCAACGTTCGTGGTATTGAAGATGATGAAGTCTTGAAATGGGGCTACCTCAACAGTTTCCACCAAACCGGGCTCAAAAATCTGTTGGATCAGGCTGTTCTTGATCATGCCGAAGTTCACAACTTAATGAGAGCCGATGAGCTGTACCAAAAGGTAGACGAAATTCCCTTTGATTTTGAAAGAAGAAGAATGTCTGTTGTATTGAATACATCCACAGGAAAGCACCTGATGATCTGCAAAGGAGCAGTGGAAGAAATGCTTCCTCTATGCCAATATGCCTTAGATCCGGGAGAAGATCACAGCCTGCATATTGAGAATGATAATAGTGTTCCGCTGGATGATATTATGAAGAAGCAGATTATCAGAATGTCCGAAAAACTGAATGCTGAAGGACTGCGTGTATTATTGATTGCCATCCGTGAATTTGACGGTGATCATCCACTGAATTATTCTGTTACCGATGAAACTCACCTTACCCTTACAGGATTTATGGGGTTCCTTGATCCGGCAAAACCCTCTGCGGAGCCAAGCATCAAGGCTTTACACAAGCTTGGCGTAGAAGTAAAAGTTGTGACCGGGGATAATGATATTGTCGCTAAAAAAATATGCAACGATGTAGGAATTCCTATCAACACCATTATGCTCGGTGATGAACTGGAGCATATGAGTGATGATGAACTTCGCAAGGATATGGATCTCTATTCTGTTTTTGCTAAAGTAAGCCCCTTACAAAAACAACGTATTGTAAAAATATTAAGATCCAAAGGCCATACCGTTGGTTTTATGGGTGACGGAATCAATGATGCAGCAGCCATCAAGGAAGCAGATGTAGGAATTTCTGTAGATACAGGAGCAGACATTGCCAAAGAAAGTGCAGACATCATTCTGCTGGAAAAAGATCTGATGGTCCTTCGAAGCGGAGTGATCTATGGAAGAAGAACTTTCGGGAATATTGTGAAGTATATAAAAATGACGGCCAGCAGCAACTTTGGAAATATGTTCAGTATGATCGGAGCCAGCGCGTTGCTTCCGTTTTTGCCTATGCTTCCACTTCAGATTCTAACCCAGAATTTATTGTATGATGTATCGCAATCCTCCATTCCATGGGATACAATGGATAAAGACTTTCTGGAAAAACCGAAAAAATGGGAAGCTGCAAGCATCAAAAAATTCATGCTGTATATAGGTCCTTTGAGTTCCATTTTTGATTATGTGACGTTTGCCGTGATGTTTTTTGTTTTCAAAGCCAATACACCGGAACAACAAGGTTTGTTTCAGACAGGCTGGTTTGTGGAGGGTTTATTATCCCAGACTTTGATTGTTCATATTATCAGAACGAAAAAAATACCATTTATCCAAAGCTGGGCTGCCACACCGGTAGTTGCTTTAACAAGTTTAATCATGCTAATCGGAATTCTGATTCCCTTCACTCCAATGGCCGTGTATCTGAAAATGCAGCCTTTACCTCTGAGCTATTTCCCTTATTTATTAGGAATTCTCACAGGATACTGTGTTTTAACCCAGTTTGTGAAACAATGGTTTATCAGAAAATTCGGGCAGTGGCTTTAAAATCCCAGCCACGGATCTATAAAGAGAAATTAAAATAATGGTTATAAATAACTTATATGAGAAAAACAGTCTTAACAATGGTCTTTTTGACATTGATAATCTCTTGTAAAAATTCCAAAAGTGAAGCTCCGCAGGATCAGGATCTCCTTATAAAAAATGATCAGGTCACTGTTCCGGAAAACAATCCTGTTTTCAAAAAAATAAAAACACAGATCGTTACCGAACAGGAACACAGCGATGGTGTGGTTTCAGCAGGAACAATCCAGGCCATTCCCAATCATTATGCGGAAATTGCCAGCCCTTTTTCCGGAAGAATAACAAAATCATTTATTCAGCTCGGGCAAAATGTGTCTGCCGGAAGTCCTCTTTTTGAAATCCTTTCTTCAGATTATTTTTCGGTTCAAAAAGATTATACCGATGCGTTGAATGATGTACAGCTTGCAGAAAAAAATTACAGACGCCAGCAGGATCTGGTAAAACATGGAGTTGGTATTCAGAAGGAACTGGATGAAGCAGAAACTGATTTTAAAAATAAAAAAACATCCCTCTCCAATGCTTCTTCTGCCTTGAAAGTGTATAACAGTAAAGGCGGAGGTATCGGAAGTCCTCTTGTGGTAAGAGCACCCATTAACGGAGAAATTATTTCCAACAAAATTGTAAACGGACAATATCTGAAAGGAGATTCCGACCCTGTAATGATCATTGCAGAATTATCAAAAGTCTGGATTTCAGGTGATGTAAAAGAAAAAGACATCCGGTTTGTCAATAAAGGAGATCAGGTTTCTGTAAAAGTAAGCGCCTATCCCGACAGAAATATTACCGGAAAAGTATATCACATCAATGAAATTGTAGATGAAGACACCCGAAGTATCAAAGTTCTCATTGAATGTGACAACCCGGATAGAAAATTAAAACCAGGCATGTATGCTACAGTCAACTTTTCAACGACTCCTGAAAAAACGGTTATGATCCCTGTAACCGCTTTGATGCAGCAGGACAATTCCCAGTATGTGTGGGTAAAAACCGGTAAGAGTCAATATGCAAAACGTTCTGTGACAACAGGAGAAACTGATCAGAAAACAGTAAGAATTACATCAGGCTTAAAACCCGGAGAAACTATCATGACTGAAGGGGGAATTTATATGCTGGATGCGAAATAATGTAAATGAAAAACTATGAAGAAATTACTAACAATCTCTATACAGAAGAGATGGCTCATGCTTGCTCTCTTCCTATTACTGGGATTCTTCGGGTATTATTCCTGGACCAGATTATCCATAGAGGCTTATCCCGATATTGCCGATGTAACCTCTCAGGTGGTAACACAGGTTCCGGGACTGGCTGCTGAAGAAGTAGAACAGCAAATCACCATTCCTTTGGAAAGATCTCTGAACGGCCTTCCGGGAATGCATGTGATGCGAAGCAAAAGTACCTTCGGACTATCCATTATCACAATGGTTTTTGATGATGGTATAAACGATTACTGGGCACGCCAGCGTATTCAGGAAAGACTGACAGATGTGGAGCTTCCTTATGGTGCACAACCAGGATTAGATCCCCTCACCTCTCCTATCGGAGAAGTTTACCGTTATATTATCGAAAGCAACAACCATAGCCTGCGGGAACTTACAGATTTACAAAAATTTGTGATTATTCCCAAAATCAAGCAAGTTTCAGGAATTGCTGATGTGACCAATTTCGGAGGAATTACCACTCAGTTTCAGATTGAGCTGGATCCACATAAACTTGAACAATATGGACTGTCACTTTCTGAAGTTACCGAAACGATCTCCAAAAACAACGTGAGTGCTGGGGGAAGTATGCTTCCCCGCGGAAACCTTGCGTACGTAATCCGCGGAATAGGTTTGGTAAAAGACTTAGATGATCTCGGAAAAATTGTAGTCAAAACCCAAAATGGTGTTCCTGTTTTTCTGAATGATGTTGGAACATTGAAATACGGAAATCTGGAAAGAAAAGGAATTCTTGGCTATACAGACAAAAAACGTAATTATTCTGAAAGTGTAGAAGGAATCGTACTTTTATTAAGAGGCCAAAATCCTTCACAGGTATTGGAAGGAGTACATGAAGCCATTGAAGAACTAAATAACGAAACGCTCCCTGCCGGTGTAAAAATTCATCCTTTTCTGGATAGAACAGACCTTGTAAAAACAACCCTTACTACAGTTTCTCACACCCTTACCGAAGGAATTGTATTGGTTATTATTGTACTGATTGTATTTCTTGGAAGCTGGCGCGGAGCATTACTGGTAGCCATTACCATTCCGCTTTCTTTGTTATTTGCTTTTATATTAATGCATTTCACCAATATTCCCGCCAATCTGCTTTCATTGGGAGCTATTGATTTTGGAATCATTGTAGACGGAGCTATCGTCATGCTGGAAACCATTCTGAAGAAAAGAGAAGAAAACTCAGAAGAAACACTGGAAGAAAAAACAATTACCCAAAGAGTGATTGAAGTAGCCAAACCTATTTTCTTTTCCACCATTATTATCATTACCGCTTATCTTCCCTTGTTTGCTTTTGAAAGAGTAGAGAAAAAATTATTTACCCCCATGGCTTTTACAGTAGGATATGCACTATTGGGAGCACTTGCTGTAGCATTGCTTCTGATCCCCGGATTGGCTTATGTTATCTATCGTAAACCACAGAAGATTTATCATAATAAATGGCTGGAAAAACTAAGCACAGCTTACGGAAAGAGCATTGAAAAAATAATGCAGACTCCCAAAAGAGTAATCATTCCTATTATGATTGTCCTGGTATCTGCCGGAGTCCTCTCCTATCATGTAGGAAAAGACTTCCTTCCGGAGCTGGATGAAGGTTCCATCTGGCTTCAGGTACAGCTGCCACCCGGAATTTCTTTAGCCAAATCAAAAGAAATGAGCGATACTTTACGTGCCCGTACTTTAAAACATCCGGAAATTACTTACATGATGGTTCAGGCAGGACGTAATGATGATGGTACCGACCCGTGGACTGCTTCCCACTTTGAAGTTTCTGTAGGAATAAAACCTTACAGCGAATGGCCGGCAGGAAAAACAAAAGCAGACCTCATCAAAGAACTGGCAGCAGATTACAAAAGCATGCCCGGTTTCACCGTAGGTTTTTCACAGCCTATGATTGACGGGGTAATGGATAAAATTTCCGGAGCTCACAGTGAACTGGTGGTAAAGGTGTATGGAGAAGATTTTAAAGAAACCAGAAGAATTGCGGAAAATGTATTGTCAACTTTAAATAAAATTCCGGGTTCGGCAGACCTTGCCATTGATCAGGAACCGCCATTACCTCAATTGCAGATTATTGCCAACCGAGATAAAATTGCCCAGTATGGTTTGAATGTAGCAGATGTTGCTGACCTTATTGAAGTTGCATTAGGAGGAAAAGCCATTTCTCAGATCTTTATCGGCAATAAGGTGTATGACATTTCATGCCGTTATACAGAAGACAGTCGTGATACTCCGGACAAAATCGGAAACCTGATGCTTACCTCAGCTTCCGGAGCAAAAATCCCTTTATCACAGGTAGCAGAAGTGAAACTGAGTACCGGAGAAAGCACCATTACCCGAGAAATGAATAAACGACATCTTACGGTAAAGCTGAATCTTAGAGGTACTGATCTTTCTTCTTTCCTGAAAAATGCACAGGATAAAATTGAAAAAGATATTAAATACGATCATGAAAAATACCAGATCAAATGGGGCGGACAGTTTGAAAATCAAAACAGAGCGTATTCCAGACTGGCATTTATCGTTCCATTGGCATTAGCCATTATGTTTCTTTTGTTATATGGTGCATTTGGAGATTTCAGACAGGCTTTGGTTCTGATGTCTATTGTTCCATTGGCATTATTTGGCGGAATGTTGGCACTCAATATAAGAGGTATGTCACTGAATGTCTCTTCAGCAGTAGGATTCATCGCGCTCTTCGGAGTCGCTATCCAGAACGGAGTGATCATGATTTCCCATATCAACGATTTACGTAAGAAAGGATATGAACTGAAACAAGCTGCTATTAAAGGTGCAAAAGACCGTTTCAGACCTGTTCTGATGACCGCGACGGTTGCTGTAATTGGACTTTTCCCTGCTTCATTAGCTACAGGAATTGGTTCTGATGTGCAGCGTCCACTGGCAACCGTCATTGTGTACGGGCTGATGTTCTCTACTATTTTAACACTATTCGTGCTACCAGCTATTTATTTTATGGCTGAACGCCGAAGCGAAAAACAAAATTTGAAATCAGATGAAAATTAAAGTTCAAATTATCATATTATCTGTAATATTGTTTAGTATTACAGGGATAAAGGCACAGGAAAAAGAGCTTTTACCATTTGAAGAATACCTGAGTCTTGTCGGAAATAAAAATCTTGGTTACGCTTCTCAGAAATATAATGTAAGTATGGCTGAAGCAGCTATCCAGACGGCTAATATGTTTCCTGATCCTCAACTGGAAATGGAAACCACCAATAACGGAGTGAAGCAGAATATGGGGTATGTCTACGGTGCTTCCATCGGCTGGACACTTGAATTGGGTGGTAAAAGAAAAGCCAGAGTTAATCTCGCCAGAAACCAATCGGAGCTGAGTAAAATACAATTGCAGGATTTTTTCAGGAATCTCCGTGCGGATGCCAGTTTAGGATATATTGATGCTTTAAAATCCAAAGCTTTGCTTGAGGTACAGCAGGATTCTTATAAAAACATGCAGCAATTAGCAAAGTCCGACAGTATCCGTTACAAATTAGGAACGATATCATTAATGACATCTAAACAAAGTAAGCTGGAAGCTGCTTCTCTGCTTAATGAAGTATACCAGGCTGAAAGTGCAGAAGAACAGGCTCTCACCAGTTTGTCGGTATTTCTCGGAGACAGTAAAATAACAGGAAGAGATGTTGCCGGAGATTTTAATACCTTCAACCGAGATTTCAACATGGATGATCTGATTCTTCAGGCGTTGAATGAACGAGCAGATTTATTGGCAGCCAGACAAAATACGGAAGTTGCTAAAAGTCAGATCAATCTTGAAAAAGCCAACCGTGTTATAGACTTAGGGATCAGTGCAGGAGCAGAACGTCACACCGAGGCCACCAACGAAATTGCACCTTCCCCAACTGTAAATGCTGTCAAAATGGGTATTAGTATTCCCCTTAAATTTTCCAACAGAAGAAATGCAGGATTGAAAATCGCTGAAATGGCTCATTCTCAGGCTGAAGTTGAATACAAACAAATTGAACAGGGTATAAAAGCTGAAGTAATGCAGGCTTATCAACAATATACAGCCACTCAGAAACAACTCAAACAGTTTCATAACGGAATGCTTTCAGAAGCACAGAGTATTCTGGAAGGAATTACCTACAGCTACAAAAGAGGCGAAAGCTCTATCCTTGAAGTCCTGAATGCCCAAAGAACCTATAACAATGTTCGAAAAGATTATTATCAGGCGCTTGCGGATAATGCAGCAGCATTGATTGAGCTTGAACGTAAAACTGGAATTTGGGATATTCATTTTTAGAAAGGAAGAAAGAAACTGGGAGATGGAAGTTTCTGGAAGCCGATGGATACATGAAAATCATTTTATTAATTTGGCGGCTATATACAATTTTACACCATTGTCATTCTGACGAAGGAAGAATCCCATGTAAAGCTTAGATTCTTCATTTCACTGCGTTACATTCAGAATGACAGAGGATAACAGGATTAATGTAAAATTGTATATAAATATCATTAATTTTTAAAAACTCAAAAAATTATCATCAAATCGCAATCAATGATTCTAAAAACACAAATATCACTTCCAGCCTCAATCCTCCATCTTCCAGCATAAAAAAAGCTCTGAAATCTATCTGATTCCAGAGCTTTTTTTATCTCTTATACTGCGACTCATAAATTTTAATCCAGTCGTCGGCAGTCATTTTTTTACTGAGTTCTGCAATCAGTTCAAAAGGAATATCTTCTGCTTTTTTGAACCGGACACAGGATTTTCCCATATCCAGCTTCTTTTTGGAATGTTTAGGATATTCCGCCACAAACCAGTCGAGAAGTTCCGGTGTAGAATACAGTCCCATATGATACAGTGCTATAAAATTCTTCTGGGAAGCCACATTAATGAATGGAAGCGGTGTTCCCGGTGCACAGTGATATCCGGCAGGATATGTTGACAAAGGAACGACCCAGCCTATCATCCCGTAATTGGTAGCTTCTTCAAAACCTTTTGGAAGATTATCATTCACCGTATCGTAAAGCTTTTTGAAAGCTTCCTGTCTTTCTTCAGGAATCTTGGAGATATAATCTTCTATGGAAACTGACTGAATCTGCATATTGTATTTTTTTCTAAAATACGATTATTTTATAAAATTGTATACATTGAACATCTGAACATCTTTGCTGCTCTTTTGAAGGAACATCATTTTGTTCACATTCGGAACGTACTGAATCATATTTCCGTCAGCAAAGCCATAGTTCTGGAAGAAATTTCTTCCTTTATAATCAAGGCTTACTTCCTGAGGTTTCAGATTGGCAAAATCAAAAACTTTCATAGAAAATCCTGTGTTTCCAAATGCTCCTTTAGGGTAAAATGCAGAAATATAAAGCTTGTCTCCTGCTTCAACCAAGTGAATTCTTTTTCCTGTAGATGTTCCTGCTGCCACAAATTGCTTTACGTCTCCTTCTTTACCAAACTTGATCAGCATTCCTGCATCCAGAGAATAAACAGGATCAGGGAAGCGGTTCATTGTCGTAGGCATTGGTCTCGTCACGGTTTCCTGTTGAACAGCCATTAAAGTCTCATCACCCTTCACAATGGTTTTGATCACCTTCACATCGTTCATGTCTTTGCTTCCTGCTAAATTGGTATTGCTGATCACTGCTTTCCCGGATTTCATATCGTAGAACATTACTGTTCCGAAAGTACTCGCTCCAATGGTAACCGCAGCATTTTTTCTTCCAAAAGTTACCAGATAATCATTGTCGTTTTTACTGAACGCGTATAGTTTTTCAGGAATATATTTATCATCGAACGGAAGATCTTTATCTTCAGTATTAGAAACCAATTCCAGTTTATAAGACTCCTTCCAGCCCGCTGCTTTACGCAATACAACAATTTTTGCTGAGTTGGTTAATGTCAAAGATTTTTCAACATAATCACTGCTCAATGTAATTTCTTTGTTCCAAACCGGAGTAAGTGTTCTCAGATCCAATACAAGAACATCATTTACATTCTCTGTTTTTTTGTTGGCAAATCTGTCATTGAAGATCGCTGCATATTTCCCGTTTTCGGAGAAAAGAACATAGGTTGTTCCTGATCTGTTGGTAGATTCAATGCTGTATTTTGCAATACTTTTCGTGGTAAAAGTACCTTCCTTTCTGCTGAAAACATGTTGAAAAACTTCTTTTCTGTTTTCTTTTCCAAAATACTCTTCCGTAAATGCTATGAATTTATCATCATCTATCTGCTGAGATCCCAGATAATTGTGAAGTACACCGTTGGTTTTATTGGCATAGTCTTTTACATAAGTATCTACCAGACTTCCGTTCTGATCCAGTTTTCTCATCAGCAATTTCTTGTGAGGGAAAACATTTCTCATCAGTCCGTCAATATTGATAGCACTGAACATATAAGAATTGTAATCATCTGCCAATACCAGTTTATCATCGGTTTCAAGATTGGCATCCACCGTAAATTTTGTTCCTTCAGTCACTTTCGTCTGTGCATAAGAGTACACAGAAGCAGTAATTAATGCCGAAGCAATAATCTGTTTAATCATATCGTTTTCTTTAGTTATTATAAATTTTCTCTTCTAATCTTTTCAGTTCAAGATTAGCATCGTAGGATAATTTGATGTCTACAAGATGTTCCTGTAATTCATTTAAATATTTTTCTGCTTCCTGATAATTCCCCAAAGCGATATTTAATCTGATCAGGTTAAAATAAAGGTATTCCCCTATTTTTTGGTTGTAAGGAGCTTTTTTGTCGTTGTAATTTATTTTTGTCAAAGCACTTTTCCAAATATCAATTCCTTTCTGCATATTTTCCATGGCTACTTTATTCGGTGGATAATCCGATTTTGCCTGAAGTTTTTTCAGATTGGTCGTAACGTAGATATAGGCTTTTTCCAGATCATCATATTCCCCTTTGTTCTTTACAGTTGCCAGTGCCACCGTAGAATTAATGGTCTGATATCCGAAGTTTTCATTAATAATATTCCTTGTACGGTCCATCGTCCTCTGAAGATATCTCTTCTCCTGAGCATTCAGGTTAATTTCATTGGTTGGAACACTTGCTATTTCAGCAAAATCTGAAAAATAGGTTTTATCCAGTTTTACAGCCCCTCCCTGCTTTGCTATAATCCTTGTTGGCTGATTGGCGAAAGTTTTTCCCTGATTGTCCTGAAAGTTTGTTCTTTCCATTTCAATCACGATATCAAGATAATTTCCTCCTTTTGAGAAACCAATTACATCTATTTGAGAAGCCAGAATTTTATTATCCACAATTAAGGCATCTCTCAGATCAGGCTGCTGATAAACCGGCGTTGGTGGAATATTAAGAATTGGTCTTGAAGGAAGCCTCAAAGTAGGAGCTCCATTAGTAGCAGCAATTTTTTCAACAGCTGATAATTTGCTGTATTCTGCAGATTCCAGTTTATATTTTTCCTGAAGTTTTTTCACCTCAGCATCATAGTCTTTTAATCTTTCTCCGTGTTCGTACTTGGCATTTTCAACATTAGTTTGATAGTTATCCACCTTTTTTTGATAGTCTTCTTTTGACAGTCTTACCACATCATCTTTGGTGATATTATAAGGGGATTTTACTGTAATCGTGTAGTTTCTGCTGGAAAGATCTGTAGGAAAAACCGGTTCTTTTAAAAGCTGAAAACTGATGATTTCTTTATCAATTCTCTGCGCGTGTGAAAATTCGGAATAAAATAATGGTATTAAAAAAAGGAGTTTAAATTTATTCATAGTGTCATAGTTTTCGGTGCAAATGTATAATAATTTCATCAACATTTTTTAATAATATTCTGTCCAGTTATTATTTAATGTAGTCATAAAAAAGGCAGCTACACGAATGCAACTGCCTACAGAAATTATTAACTCAAAAAATTTTATTTTTTAATAGCTTTTACTGTTGATTTTGAACCATCTTTAAAGTTCATCGTCACTAAGTATAAGCCAGCATTCAATTCGCCTAACTGAAGTTCTGTAGTTGGGTTGTCGATCGTTTTCACAACTCTTCCTGCCACATCTGTTACGGTAACAGATTTCACATCTTTGATATCAGCAATATGCAGAACATCTTTGAAAGGGTTTGGATATACACTGATTTCTTTTTTCTTAACAGATGTTTCAGCAGTTGCTAAATTAGACTGTGTAAGCGAAAAATCATCAAATCCCATATAATACGGAGCTGTTGTTGTATTTAAAGTTTTAATTCCAAATGAATAATCACCGGTAGACGTTGGCATATAAGAAACGGTAACTTTATTATAAGCAGTACTGTTACTTCCCCCTGCAGCTGTTTGATCAGCCGTAATAAATGTTGTTAAGCTGGTTGCTCCGGTCGCTGTTTGGCCATTATTTACCAATACTTCATTTTGCCAGCCCGCAAAACCATCTCCTACCCAATAGAATATAAAATCGTATGACGTTCCTGCAGTTAAAGTAAATGTAGGTGTCCATAAATAAGCAGCATTGGTATATGGATAATAAATCGTCAGATAATTAGGTGCAGATTTAGGATCATTATATCCTTGCTGAGAAGCATTTGCTGACGTAAAATTATTTGCAGATGAACTTCCTCCCGGAGTTTGTTTCCAGCAATTTGGAATAATCGCAGAACCTGTAGTAGCCATTGCATCAAAATTTTCGCTCCAAGGAAGTGTAGTTATCGGAACACAAAGTGTTGTAAACTGTGTAGAGGCAGCGCTCCATATACTCTTATCAGATGCACTACAGCTAGATCTCACCCATGCATAATATGTAGTAGATGGCTGCAGCCCGCCTAATGGCGCAGAAACAGCAGCAGAAGTTACAGATACAGAGTTCGCAGCATTCAAAACTGTAGAAGCATCAGGTGCTGTATTAGTTGTGCTGTAATATACTTCATATCCGTTTGCAGGAATTGAAGAAGGAACCGTCCAGCCTATTGCTGCTGAATTTGCGGTAACGTTTGATGATGTAACTGCAGTTGGCTCAAAACAGGAAGGAATATTCTGAACGGTAATATTATCAATATAAATAGAACGGGAAGTACCTCCTAAACCATGTTTAAAGGCTAACTGCAAATCAGAACCCGCAGGAATATTTACCGTATACTGTGTGTGGGTAGTTGTCAAAGCAATAGGAGAACCTATTTGTGTAAAAGATGCCGGATCTGCAGGGTTTGATAGCGTCCCCACCAATAATGTATAATTACTTCCGCCGCTTTTTGCATAAAATCTTACACGTTTAGTACCATCTGAAAGGTTTGTAGTAGGAGGTGCAACTAACATCTGGCTACCCGTAGTAGCACTTGAATTGGTCATATAATAAGCATTGGGTGCTGAATAATTATTTGATGTCGTTACATATCCATAACCTGCAAATGATGCACTTTCCAGATATGCCCAGCAGCTTGGAGCATTAGTATTTGAAGTAGAACCAACACTTGTCGTATCAAAATTTTCTGTATATGGAACCGTGAAAGTAGAACAAGCTGTTTTAAATGTTCCTGCAAAAGACCATACACTCTGGCCGGTTGCAGTGTTACAGTTGGATCTTACCCAATAATAATAGGTTGTATTTGAATTAAGACCTCCTATCGTTGTACTTGTACCTGCTACTCCCGGATAAGTAGGAGTTACTGAACTGGCAGGTGTTGTATTGGAAGTACTGTGATATACATCATAACTTGCCGCATTGGTTGGAGCTGTCCAGGAAACTAAAGCTGAGTTAGCTGTGATCCCTGAAACCGACTGCAATGTTGGAGGCACACAGTCTGAATATACATCTGCTGAAAAAGCAAAAATATTAGGATACCCTGCGCCACTTGCTTTGGTTACTGCTACACTCTGTATTGGCTTTGCCTGGTTTGCAGCATCTATAGCTAATGGAGTCTGGTAAAGTCTCGGATCTGTAGTACTGGATTCCAGAGCATCTGAACTTCTTTTGATCCTTCCTATTCCCTGTACGGCAAAATTGGCTCCTCCATACCAGTCAGATAGACTTATATTGGAAAATACCTGGCTACTGCCATCAGAAAAATTGACAGTTACATTCACTACAGATGTTCCACTACCACTGGTAGAGAGCATATACAGGGTAAAAGCAGGTTTAGGAGTAGTAAAAGTAAGCGTTCCGCTATCATTTGCAGCGGCTAACCTTAATGCATTATTTCCACTTAAATTTCCTAAGATATAGCTCAATCCCGGTGTTCCGGCAACGACAGAATTAATAATTCCATCAGTTGGAAGACCATAAGTAAGAGGTGTACTTGTAGAGGTCAGTTGAAAATCTTTCGCTACAAAAGCGTAAGAAACTCCGTCTACATCATTGTTCGTGGAAACTAATGAGGAACCTATTCCGTTTGCAATTACATCTGCCGTATAGCCTGAAGCAACCGGCATAGTTTGATAATTTTGAGCCATCATTACACTGGCTGAGAAGAGAGCGATGGCGGGCACCACTCTAGAAAATAAATTTATTGCCATTTTGATCACATTTGTGGCGAAATTTAGGAAAAATAACAATACAAAAAAGTTTTTTTTTAAATAAAAAGTAAAATATTTTAGATACAAGTCAGATATTATCATTTATAAAAATGAAATTATAGAAATTTCAAAAGAATATAGAACTACTTCTTATTCATCCTTAATTTTATTATTGAGAAATTAAATCCTATTTTTGTCATACAAATTTTTTGAACAATGCCGAATATTTCAAACAGAGCACTGCATATGCCGCCATCGCCGGTAAGAAAACTGGTTCCCTTTGCGTTACAAGCGAAACAAAAAGGAATAAAAGTATATCACCTTAATATCGGACAGCCTGATATTGAAACTCCGGAAACGGCTTTAAATGCTTTAAAAAACATAGATTTAAAAGTATTGGAATATGCGCTTTCTGAAGGGAATATAGAATATAGAAAAGCCCTTACAGAATACTATCATTCTTTAGGCTTTTCAGATCTTACTCCTGATAATTTCATTGTTACCAATGGAGGTTCTGAAGCCCTTAACTTTGCGATCTCTACTTTATGTGATGAAGGGGACGAAGTGATTATTCCTGAGCCTTACTATGCCAATTATAATGGCTTCACCAGCACATTTGACGTGAATGTAGTAGCTGTACCTTCTACTATTGATACAGGTTTTGCATTGCCTCCTGTGGAAGAATTTGAGAAAAAAATTACAGAAAAAACAAGAGCAATTATCATCTGTAATCCAGGAAACCCTACAGGATACCTGTATACCCGTGAGGAGCTTCAAAAGCTTGCAGAAATTGCTTTAAAATATGACATCGTAATCATCTCTGATGAAGTATACAGAGAATATGTATATGATGGAAAACAGCAGATCTCAATGCTTGATTTCCCAGAATTAGCTGAAAACTGTATCATCATTGATTCTGAATCCAAACGTTATTCTATGTGCGGGGTAAGAATCGGATGTATGGTTACCCGTTCCAACAAAATCCGTAATGCTGCCATGCTTTTTGCACAGGCAAGATTAAGCCCGGTTCTTTTGGGACAGATTGCAGCAACAGCGGCACACCAGAACGATGGTCCTTATATCAGAGCGGTAAGAGAAGAATATACCCACAGAAGAAACGTATTGGTAGATCTTTTAAATGCCATTCCTGGTGTTATCTGCCCTAAGCCAAGAGGTGCTTTCTACTGTGTGGCTGAGCTTCCGGTAGATGATACTGAAAAATTCGCACAATGGCTGCTTGAGAAATATGCTCTAAACAATGAGACGATCATGGTAGCTCCTGCAGGAGGATTCTACAGTAATCCGGAATTAGGGAAGAAACAGGTAAGAATTGCCTACGTTCTGAAAGAAGAAGATTTAAAAAGAAGTGCTGAAATCCTTAAGGAAGCTCTAAAGAAATATAGAGAAGAATTCAGCCTGTAAAACATACACTATGCCGACAACAAAAATCACACATCTGAAAATGCTGTTTTCGATTCTTTTGCTGTCGGCATTTTTTTCCTGTGATTCAAAAAAAGCGGAAAAAGCCGACACTCATAAAAATCCTAACGAGATCACCTTTATCAGTGTATCAGATATTGGTGGAACTCTCGGCAGCTACAGGATCATTAAAGCCACAAAAGACTCTGTTTTTGCAGAAAAAGGAATGACAGCTAATCAAACCCACAAAGCGTGGGCATCGGCCATCAGTACAGATACCTGGAAACAACTTATATCATCGGTCAACATTGCAGATCTCGATCATATAAAAAGTTCTCACAGCCGACAGTCTGTGGACGGAATGGATGAAACATTTCAGATCCGGACTCCAAAAAAGTCGCATATCTACGTGAATGCTTATGCAGATACTTTACATTACAAGCAGTTACAACAATTTAAAGAACAACTAGACAAAATTCTTCCCAAAGAATACAAATAAAACATGCAAGAAAATTTTTCATTAAAGCCTTATAACACATTCGGAGTTGAAGCCAATGCTCATTATTTTACTGATGTTAATAATGTTGATGAATTAAAAGAGGCTATCACTTTTTCGAAGGCCCACTCTCTTCAGCTTCTGTTTTTGGGAGGTGGAAGCAACATTCTTTTGACCAAAGATTTTGACGGCCTTGCCATCAAACTTAATTTAAAAGGTATTTCCGAACAGAGCATCAATGAAAATGAAGTATTGATAACCGCAAAAGCTGGTGAAAACTGGCATGAATTTGTAATCTACTGCCTGCAGAAAAATTTCGGCGGACTGGAAAATCTTTCTTTAATCCCCGGAAATGTAGGAACTTCTCCTATGCAGAATATTGGAGCTTATGGAACGGAGATCAAAGATATTTTTGTCAGCTGCAAAGTATTGGATCTTGAAAACTTCGAAGTTGAAACATTCAATCTTGAACAATGCAGATTCGGATATAGAGATTCTATTTTCAAGCAGGAAGGAAAAGGCAGATATGTTATTCTTGAAGTCACTTTTAAGCTTACCCAAAAAGACCACCATATCAAAACGGAATATGGAGCCATACAATCTGAGCTGGAAAACTTAGGAATAAAAAATCCCACCATTCAGGATGTTTCTAAAGCTGTAATCAATATCCGTCAAAGCAAACTGCCGGATCCTAAAGAAATCGGAAATGCCGGAAGCTTTTTCAAAAACCCTACCATTCCTTTAGTGCAGTTTGAAGCTTTAAAACAAAAGTTCGAAAATATACAGGGTTATCCAAACGGGAATATGGTAAAAGTTCCTGCAGGATGGCTTATTGAACAGTGTGGATGGAAAGGAAAGCAAATCGGAAATGCCGCTTCCCATAAGTTACAGTCACTGGTGATCATTAATGCAACAGGAAATGCTACCGGAAAAGAAATTTTCGATTTTTCCACTGAAATTATTAATTCTGTGAAAGAAAAATTCGGGATTGAGCTTGAAAGGGAAGTAAATATTATTTAAAAATATAAAAGGCTGATTCATATGATTTCAGTCTTTTTTTATTACTTATTTTCTGGAAGTGTTGGGTAAACGCGAAGACGCAAGGATCTTTAATTTTCTTTGTTATTATTTTAGGTCGCAGGGATTTTATCTCCAATAAAATTGAGTTCCGTATATTTTTTAATAAGGTAATCTCGCATAGATTTCACAGATGACCCAGATCTTTAGGACTCTGTTTTTTTTATTTCATGCTTGCTGAAAATCTTCGATTTTCTCGCGTCTTAAAAACTAACTGTTATTCAAAAACTTTGCGCCCTTGCGTTTTCTAATAATATTTCCACTTACTCTATAGCGATACATCATCAAAAAAATCATTATTTTAGCTAAAAATTACAATTCGAGATGAAAATAGCTATTCTTGGAGCCGGAAATATGGGGCTTTCTTTCTCAAAATCTTTTTTGAAATACGAACTGATCAAACCTGAAAATCTGCATCTTATTATCAGAAATCAGGAAAAAATCTCCAAAATAGCTGAAGAATTCCCCAAATCTAAAATTTCCACCTTTGAAGAAGTCAAAGAGCTCGATGCTGATTTGATCATCATTGCTGTAAAACCCCAGGATTTTCATGCAGTAGCTCAAAATATTCAGTTTACATTAAAAGAAAACCAGATGGTACTATCCATCATGGCGGGAATTAATATTGAGAAAATTCAAAAACTATTAAATCACCCACTCGTTGTAAGAGCAATGCCAAATTCTCCTACTCTTCTGGGAATGGGAATTACGGGATATACTGCTGCAGACGGAATTTCCTTCAGTCAGTTAATCAATATAGAACGATTACTGAACAGCACCGGAAGATCAGTATATTTGGAGGAAGAAGAGCTTCTGGATGGAGTTACGGCACTTTCAGGAAGTGGCCCTGCTTATTTCTATTATATCATTGACGCAATGATTAAGGCCGGAATTGAAATGGGAATTGAAGAAAACCTTTCCAAGCTTTTTGTAAAACAAACCATGCTGGGAGCCTATCATCTGATCAATAACTCAGAAAAAAATCTTGAAGAACTGATTAAAGATGTTGCATCTAAAGGTGGAACTACCGAAGCAGCTTTAAAAACATTTGAAGAAAACAGCTTCAAAGATATTCTGAAACAGGGAATTCTGAATGCCGAAAAACGTGCTAAAGAACTAAATAACTAAAATTCTTTTCCATAAACCTGCAAAGCAGCCAGCCTAAATACACTCCAAAAGTATTCAGGATGATATCATCTACTTCAAATATTCCCAATCTTGTAAAGTATTGAAGAGCTTCCACAATAATAATTGCAGCAATAAAATTAATAAGTAACGGTTTTAAATCTCTAAGTTTCGGAAAAACCCAGCCCAAAAAACCAAATGGAATAAACATCACAACATTTCCGAGAACCACCGTTACAGTTTCTCTCCAGTATCTGACTCCCTGGATATATTTAATGGTGGAAAGTATGGGTTCTACCGTAATCAGATTATCTTCATACTGGAATCTGCCCATCCCTAAAAACATCAGATAGAGCAAAAACAGCGTATACGGTACGATAAGGATTTTATATATTTTTTTCAACATTGCACCGCTAAGATATTCATTTCAAAAAAATAATCAATATCCTTTAAAACAGATTTTTAAAATTTATCAATACAAAAAAAGAGAGCGATTATGCTCTCTTTTACATTCTATTATGCCTATTTCCTTTTCATTGGAATCTGCAGATTTGTCGGCCGGTTTGCTTCTGTATCAAAACCTCTTCCATCAATATTTCTTGCTCCCCAGAACATCATATCATTAAAAATATAAATCAGATCATATTCTTTAAAAACCTGTCCTTCGCTCAATCCGAACGGAAGAAACTTTTTTCTCAATATACTTTGAGATTTTCCGGTTTCCCAGGTTTCAAAATGATCTTTTGCCAAGCTATTTAAAACATCTGTGAAATTTTGAATTAATGGCGTTACTTCATACGCTACATCAGCTGTAAAATCTACTTTCTGTGCTCCTTCAGCAATGGGATGATCTCCCTTCCATTCTGCATGTCCTTCAAGAGCAAGTTTAGCCAGAGGGATTTCTCCGTAAGGGTCTGCATAATTAATTATTTCCAGCTTAAAATGATCTTCCGGAAGCAATGAAAATGATCTTTTCAAATAAAAAGGTTTTAAACTTCCGTCTTCATTTTTTAACGAACTGGGACGGATTTCCGTTGAAATACTCTCCCATTCTCCCAAAGCATTATTTCTTATCTGTTCCATCATATTGTTTCTTATTTTTAAGTGAATTATATGGGAAACATTGAATTTCCATTCGCTGAATTTTCTGCTGTTACTTCTTCCTGCAGTACATCCCAGTGTTCCACGATTTTTCCATTATCCACTCTGAAAATATCTACTGCAATCATATTCTTTCCATTCCAGTTCGTGTAACGTCCATGGATCATAACAATATTTCCATTTTCTGTAATAACACCCGGTTCATACCCAAAATCTGCCGGTAACAATGGTAAAAGCTGCTTCAAAGCATCAGTACCGTTGGGAATTGCAGGATTATGCTGAGTATAATGCTCTCCGAAATATTGGTCAAATGCTGTAATATCCCGATCAATAAATACAGCGCTAATTGCTTTTAATACTAATTCTTTATTATTCATATTTTGTTATTTTTTATAGCTGCGAAGTTATTACCTTTGTCATGTTTATTAATACTAGTCTCAATTATTATTTATAGTACATTTTTTTAGACCAATGGAAAATAAAAGAAAAACTAAAGATTTCAATCCCAATAATTGCCCGGTGACTCATTTCTATAATAAAGTAGGCGGTAAATGGAAAACGGTAATTATGTATGGAATAAGTATGAACGTAAACCGTTTCAGCATGCTTCAGAAAGCCATTCCTATGATCAGTAAGCAAATGCTTGTAAACCAGCTCAGAGAAATGGAAGAAGACCAGATTATTGAAAGAACCATCTATGCCGAAATCCCTCCCAGAGTAGAATATAAACTCACGGACTATGGCAAAACATTCATGCCAATACTGATGACTATTCAGGATTGGGGAATTAAAGATATGGCCTTAAAAAATTAATTTTTTAATAATTTCTTTTGGCTTTGAGTTTCTTTTTACAAGTCTTATTTTTGCATTATATTTTATCTCAATGAAATACGTATTACTTACCCTTATTTCAGCAATGCTGCTGTCGGTTTCATGGCCAACTTACGGAGTTCCGTTTTTTATATTTTTTGCCCTTGTTCCACTTTTGATGATGGAACATGGAGTTTCAAAATTTTCGGATTATAAAAGAAAAAGCTGGGTGGTCTTCGGATTGTCATATGTATGCTTTGTGATCTGGAATGTAGTCACTACAGGATGGCTGTATGGTTCAAAGAATCCGGACGGAAGCCACTCTCTGATGGCTGTTGTATTTCCGGTGCTGGTAAATTCTCTTTTATACTCTTTAGTATTCCAATGTTATCACTGGTATAAAAATGCACAGGGAACGTATTGGGGACTTGGATTTCTGATCGCCATCTGGATGAGTTTTGAAAAATTTCATTTGGGATGGGAATTGACATGGCCATGGCTAAACCTTGGAAATGTATTCTCAGACTACCCCAAGCTGATTCAATGGTATGATACACTGGGAGCAACCGGAGGAAGTTTTTGGATTCTCCTCATTAATGTTTTCATATTCTACACAGTAAGAACCTGGGAAGCCGGAAGAAAAAGAAAAGATCTGATCAAAAATTCTGCTATTGCAGGGGCTTTAATTGTTTTGCCAATGATTATTTCGGTAGTCAAATACAATAACTTTGATGAAAAACCAACCGGACAGGTAAACGTTCTGATGCTGCAGCCGGACCTTGACCCTTATGCAGAAAAGTATTCGAAAGACAGCCTGACCATAGAACGGGATTTACTGGCTCTTGCTGAAAAAAACTCAACAGGCAAAATTGATTATTATATCGCTCCGGAAACGGCACTTCCGGGTAGAGGTTCTATTTCTGAAACAGCTTTTGAAAAGAGTTTACTTTTAAATAACATCAAAGGATTTTTATCCCAACATCCGGGATCTGTTTTTGCAACAGGAATTTCTTCACACCGTTTCTTTTATAATCCTGCGGACTTACCCAAAGAAGCTTACCAGATCAACAACGGTGTTTGGGTGAGCAGTTACAATACAGCCATTCAATTGGTTCCTAATCAAAAAGTTCAGGCTTACCACAAAGGAAAACTCGTACCAGGTGTTGAAATATTCCCTTATATGAATGTTTTAAAACCACTTTTAGGAGATGCTATGCTCAATCTCGGAGGTACTGTGGCGTCTTTGGGAACAGATAAAGAAAGAGTTGCTTTTTCAAATCCTTATAATAAAGGTAAACTAGCACCTATCATCTGCTATGAAAGCATTTATGGTGAGTTTGTAACAGACTATGTGAAAAAAGGAGCTAATTTCTTAGGCATTATGACCAATGACTCCTGGTGGGGTGTTACAGAAGGACATAAACAGCTTTTATCTTATGCTAAACTAAGAGCTATTGAAACCAGAAGGGAAATCGCCCGTGCTGCCAACAGTGGAATTTCAGCGCACATCAATGCGAAGGGAGAAGTGACTGCTGATACTTTTTATGGAGATCAAACAGCTTTATTTGCGAAAGTGAATCTATATGATACCATGACATTCTATACCAGAGCAGGAGATATACTTTCAAGGTTCTCCATATTTGCACTAGGGTTTCTATTATTTTATTTTTTGATTGAATGGTTTAAAAAGAAAACGAAGAAAGCTTAGTCTTAAACACAAATTGCACAAATTCCGCATGAAAAACACAAAATCTGCGTAATCGGCAAGATTTGCAAGCCTTGATTACGCAGATTTTTATTTTATGAAGTTTTACTTTAACTTAAATATGTAAAATATTTACCGCAAAAAAAGAGAAAAGCCAGCTGGACGTCTGGCTTTTCTCATTGATAGAAGATAGAATTGATTCAATTACTTAATCGTAAGTTTTCTTGTGGTTATTTCGCTTTTTATCTTCAGTTTTAATAAATATACTCCTTTCGGTAAATGAGAAACATCAATAGACTGATCTCCATTTACACTGATATTCAATTTTTTTCCATCCATAGAATACATTTCGGCTTCCGAAACTTTATCTCCTTTGATGTATACCTTATCGGATACCGGATTCGGATAAATGACAAGCTGTTTATCAGATTTAATTTCTGCCGTCCCCAACGTACTTTGTGTGGAAGCATCAGAATATACTTTTGAAGCATCAATAGATTTTACACTCCAGTACACATTCTGAATAGCCGGATCAAGCTCCAGAAACCATGATGGTGTTGTCACTACATATTTAGCAATATCATGAGCTCCCTGTGTAGATCCTACTGTAATTTCATAGCGTAACGCATTCTCCGGAGTTTTATCATCCGAAGCACCACTCCATGTAAAATTGAACCTGTTTCCGTTTTTCGTCATGTTCAGCTGAGTGGGTGCAGTAGGTTTAGCATTCACTGCTGTAGAATTATTTTTAAATACTTTCGTCAGCGAAGGCAGATCGGAAGCAGCCCAATCAAATCCACCCAGTAAGATATCCAGATGATGATCATTATTAAAATCAAAAAGATGCACCATTCCCGGACCACCCAGGTCAGTAATGCCTGTTATTGTTCCTTCATTAAATTTATTATTGGCAGCATCATAAATATAAGTTTTCACTACCGCATTGTAATTTTCATTCCCTGAAATAATAAAGTCATAATAACCGTCATTATTCAGATCACCAACGTTTAATGAAACATCAGAAATATCAGTTCCTGTAATCATTTGAGGAGCCAAATTACCTGTACCGTCATTCATAAGAACGGCAAAATATCCGTCGTCATTTCCATCCCTTCCAACAATAACAATATCCTGAAATCCATCCGCATTAAAGTCTGCAAAATCTATTTTCCCTACTCCAACCGGAGCAAGATCCTGCGTAGGAGTTAAAACTCCTGCCTGATTCATATATACTTTAGATACTGGAGTACCATTGATGTCTGATCCTATAATCACAAGATCCAAAAGGTTATCATTATTCAGATCTACCATTTTAAAACTTCCGCTCTGAGTACCATCTGCCCAGTTTTCCGTCATATCAAAACCAGCACCTGTATTCTTATAATAATCCAATGTATTTCTGAAACCTCCGCCATGCGCATACTGAGTTCCATTGATGGCATAATCAGGTTTTCCATCATGATTAAAATCAAAAACTTCTATAGATCCATAAATTTTGCCGGGAAGTTCATCCTCTTTTACAAACCCTGTTCCCGTATTTCTAAACCGATAGTGTTTATAATTAACGACATCCATGTAGCTAAGCCCGGTAGAAACAATATCCATCAGCCCATCATTATTATAATCAATGAACCTAATATCGCCAAGATGCGTCACATCTGCTCCCAATCCTGCATACGGCAATAATGTTGTTCCATTATTTTTATAGACTTCATTATGAGTACTGTCTACGTTTCCATCACCATCAGAATCAATCGCTCCGTTCAGCACAATATCCATTGTTCCGTTGTTGTCCATATCTGCAATATCAGCTGCAGAATAATAAAAATTATTCATGCCGGTCTGGATCTCAGTAAAGCTCTGAGCCATGATGCTGACAGGTAACATAGACAATAAAATATAAATCCTCCTCATAGTTGTTTTTATTTAGATTAATTAAAAACAAAGATAGAATATTAAATTCTGAGCTTAAAAAAAAGCCTGTATGAAATATATCAGCACCCATTATCTGCTGTATCCCAAGGATTCTACTATTTTAAAAATTCAATATTATTAATCAGCTACTTATTTACAAATATTTTCCAAAAGATTTGTCTATCTAAAAAATTCTTCGTTATTTTGCACTCTCAAATATTATACAAATAAGAACATCGAGATATGTCAAGAATTTGCCAAATAACAGGAAAGCGTGCAATGGTTGGTAACAACGTTTCTCACGCTAATAACAAAACGAAGCGTCGTTTTGAAATTAACTTATTAGAGAAGAAGTTTTACCTTCCGGAGCAAGATAAGCACGTTACACTGAAAGTATCAGCTCATGGATTGAGAGTGATTAACAAGATTGGAATCGAGGAAGCTATTGAAAGAGCTACTAGAAACGGATTGATTAAAAAGAATTAATAAATCATGGCAAAAAAAGGAAATAGAGTTCAAGTAATCCTTGAATGCACAGAGCACAAAGAAAGTGGTATGCCAGGAATGTCTAGATACATTTCTACAAAAAATAAAAAGAACACTACAGAGAGATTGGAATTGAAAAAATACAATCCTGTTCTTAAGAGATCTACCCTTCACAAAGAAATTAAGTAATTTATAAATAATAACTTACCATGGCAAAGAAAGTAGTAGCAACCCTACAAAGCGGTCAGTCTAAGAAAATGACGAAAGTGGTGAAAATGATTAAGTCTTCTAAATCAGGAGCTTACGTTTTCGAAGAAAAAGTAATGAATGCTGACGAAGTAGACGGTTATTTGAAAAAATAATCAGTACTTTGTTTACAATATAAAAAACTACTCATATTTTGGGTAGTTTTTTTGTTATCTTTGTGCACCAGATTATTAATCAGTAAAGTATGAAAAAGATACTTGTTCTGGCCTGCACAGCAACTTTTCTATTTTCATTCAGTCAGAAAACTATGAATCCTGTAGAATATAAAAGTTCGCCAAAAGTTTTCAACATAAAAGGCCTGTCACAATCAGTAAGTATTGACTGTGGCAGTTCCAAAATGATTTTACTATCCGGACAGGTACCTCTGGACCCGGAAGGTAATCTTGTGGGAAATACTATAGAGGAACAGACGCATCAGGTTTTCAAAAACATTGAAAGTATCCTGAAAGAATATGGAGGAACAGGAAAAGATATTATCAAACTGGGAATCTTTACCACAGACATCAAAAAAACACCTGATTTCAGAAAAGTAAGGGATTTGTATGTCAACCTTCAGAGCCCTCCTGTAAGCACCCTTGTGGAAGTGAGCAGGCTTTTCAGAGACGATGTATTTATAGAAGTAGAAGTCACAGCAGTGATTAAAAATAAATAAGAATAAACTAAAACTATGAGTTGGTTTAAAAATATTTTCAAAAAGGAAGAAAAAGAAACCTTAGACAAAGGATTGGAAAAATCCAGTCAGGGATTCTTTGAAAAAATGACGAAAGCCGTAGTTGGCAAAAGCAAAGTAGATGATGAAGTACTTGATGATCTTGAAGAAGTACTGATCGCATCTGACGTAGGTGCCTCCACTACCATCAAAATCATTGAAAGAATTGAAGAACGCGTTGCCAGAGACAAATATGTAGGAGTAAACGAACTGGATCAAATTCTTCGTGATGAGATTTCAGGACTACTGCTTGAAAATCCTCATGCCGGTACAGGAAATATTGACACTTCCAAAAAGCCCTATGTCATCATGGTAGTAGGAGTAAACGGGGTCGGAAAAACAACTACCATCGGAAAGCTGGCTCACCAGTTCAAATCAGAAGGTAGAAAAGTAGTTCTTGGAGCTGCAGATACCTTCAGAGCCGCTGCAGTAGACCAGCTTGTCATCTGGAGCGAAAGAGTGGGTGTTCCCATTGTAAAACAGGAAATGGGATCAGATCCTGCCTCCGTAGCATTTGATACCGTGCAAAGTGCTGTTGCACAAAATGCAGATGTTGTCATCATTGATACAGCAGGGAGACTTCATAATAAAATCAACCTGATGAATGAACTTTCCAAGATCAAAAGAGTAATGCAAAAGGTTATTCCTGATGCCCCTCATGAGATTCTTTTGGTTCTTGACGGCTCTACCGGTCAGAATGCATTCGAACAGGCAAAACAGTTTACAGCAGCAACGGAAGTAAATGCTTTAGCAGTAACAAAACTGGATGGAACCGCAAAAGGAGGTGTTGTAATCGGCATCTCAGATCAGTTCCAAATTCCGGTAAAATATATTGGTGTAGGTGAAAAAATGCAGGATTTGCAACTTTTTAATGGTACGGAATTTGTAGACTCATTCTTCAAGAAAAGATGATTTATATCATGCTTTCCCTTATATTAGCAAACAATTCATTTTAAATATTAACAATAAAAAAATTTGCAACTATGGGAATTATAACATGGATCTTATTCGGTCTTATTGCAGGTGCAATTGCTAAAATGATCATGCCCGGAACTCAGGGAGGAGGATGGCTAATCACTATTATCCTTGGAATTTTGGGAGCATTTGTAGGAGGAGCTATAGGAGTTTACGTTCTACATTGGGGAGATGTCACTTCCTTCTGGAATCCGAGAAGCTGGATTCTTTCAATCGGAGGAGCTTTACTCATTCTCTGGATTTACGGAATGGCCACCAGAAAAAGCTGATAATACGCTTATAAAAAATAAAATCCCGGATCTGAAATTTCAGATCCGGGATTTTTGTATACAATATAAAATTTAGTTAGTTGTTGATTCTAATCTGATATGGCATTTCCATTTTCACCTCAGACTGTAATTTTTTATCTGTAATCTGCTGCAGAATCTCATAGTTGGATTTACCAATCTTGTTCTTGATAATTCTCGCAGAAACCTCTTCTTCATTCAGATCTTTAAAGATTTGTTCGAATGGTGACATTCTCTTAGGGAAATCATCTATCTGGTAAGATTTTAATCCAGCTTTCTGTGCTGCAAACTTCACCGCATCATTCAAAGTACCAAGTTCATCTACCAGACCAATTTCTTTAGCACGAACACCACTCCATACTCTACCTCCGCCTACATTGTCAATCTGCTCAAAAGTTTTCTTTCTGTTCTGAGTCACAAAATGTACAAATCTTTTATAAGTACCTTCTACACTTCTCGTCATCATATTTACTCCATAAGGTGTTACTCCGTTTAATCCGGAATAATACATAGAATTGGCATTGGTAGCAACAATATCCGCACGGATTCCGTTTTTGCTTGCAATATCTTTATAGTAAGGCATCACCCCAAATACCCCGATAGAACCGGTAAGTGTATTAGGTTCTGAATAAATCTTATCCGCTGCCATCGCTACATAATATCCTCCTGAAGCTGCATAGTCACCAAAAGAAACTACCAATGGCTTTTTCTTTTTCAGCTGCTGCAATTCAAATAAAATCTCATCAGAAGCATTAGCACTTCCTCCCGGAGAGTTGATTCTGAAAACGACAGCTTTCACTTTATCATCTTCCTGAAGTTTTTTGATATATTTCACATATTTCTCAGAATGAATATCATTATACTCATCTCCGTTGTTGATAGATCCTGAAGCATACAATACGGCAATTTTTTCACCTGACTTATCTTCATCAGCATAAGAACTGATATAGCTCGCCAAAGAAATCTTGTTCAGCTTTTCTTTATCCTTTACATTCAGTTTTGTCTTAAGAAGATCTTCATACTCTGATTTCTGAATAAGCTTATCCGCAAGTTTATATTTTAAGCTTTGTTCAGGAATCATTCCATATAAACTATCTGTAATTGTTCTGAACTGAGCCGTATCAATTTTTCTTGAAGCAGCCATTTTATTGGATGTGTTTTTCCAAAGATCATTCAAAAGAGTGCTTAATTGTTCCTTATTCTCCGGAGAAATATCATTTCGTAGAAAAGGTTCTACGGCAGATTTAAATTTCCCATGACGGATCACTTCAATCCCAATACCATATTTATCAGCAAAATCTTTAAAGAAGGTTACCTCTGTAGATAGACCTTTCAATTCAATTCCTCCTGCCGGATGCAGATAATATTTATCAGCTACAGATCCTAAATAATAAGCAGATTGTGAAACTCCGTTACCGTAAGCATATACAAACTTTCCACTTTTCTTAAAATCTTCAATAGCATTTCTGATATCATCAATCTGAGTAAGACCTGCATTCAAATCATCTGCTTCGATACTGATTCCTTTAATATTATCATCGGTTTTAGCTTTATTAATAGCTTCCAATGCATCATATAAAAGAACACTTTTATTTTGGGCACCTATACCGAACAATCCCATCTGCTCTTCAGTAGGACTGTCAATTATATTTGTCTTTAAATTAATCGTAAGAACCGAGTTCTTTTTCACCGCTGCCGACTTATCACTTCCCATAGAACTGAACACAAGCATCACAATGAAAAAGATGAAAAATAAAGCGCAAAGTATGACAATTGCTACTATATTTGCCAAAACATTTTTAAAGAAACTTCTCATAAATCAATCAATTTTCCAATATGTCGCAACATAAGGTCGTTTTGTTACTAGGAAGTAACTTAGGAGAGCAAAAAAAAAATGTAGAGCATGCACTCGAGAAGATAAAAGAGGCAGGAAATAACATTTCACAAATAAGCGAATATTTAATGTCTGAACCCGTAGAATTTGTCAGTTCCAATATTTTTTGTAATATTGCAGCAGTAATATTCACACATCTTTCACCAATTCAACTGCTTGATTGTATTAAGAATATAGAAGTTGAAATGGGTAGAATTAATGATTCAAAAGTATCCGGAGGCTATACTGACAGGATAATTGACATTGATATTATTAAGTATAATGAATTAAACTTTACATCAGAAAGATTAGAAATCCCTCATAAAAAACATCTTTTTGAAAGGGATTTTTCAAGAGTATTATTAGAAAAATTTATTTAAAACATAAAACAAATTGTATGAAATTAGGTTTATTATTATTGGCTACAACCTTGCCAATTGCTGCTTTCGCTCAGAATAGCAGTACAACGGTAAACTCTTCCACAGAGTACCCTAATACATTCTCTTCAGGTTCCGCTAATATGCAGCCTTTCGACAACAAAGCCAGACGTTTCAGAGACTGGTCTATTTCTGTTGGAGGAGGTCCTGCATTTATGGTTCACTCCGATTTAAAATCTATCCGCAAGGATAATATTAAATGGGGATATAATGCTTATGTAAGTATTGATAAACAAATCTCACATACTTTCGGTTTAAGCATCATGTATACAAGAGGAGAAACAAAACAGACAGGGCAACTTGCCGGAGCTGCAGGACAGGCTGCCGGAGTAGCTACCGCTACAACTCAAGTTGATCAGCTGGCTTTATTAGGTGATATTAACTTCTCTAATCTATTAAGAAGAGTTGATAATCATTCTCCATACAGATGGGCTTTCCATGGATATATGGGAATTGGTCTTCAGGGATATAGAACTTCATTGCATGACAATGATAAGAATAAATGGGGTAATAAAACAGCACCTACATTTATTGATGCTCCTTTGGGAATCGGTTCTGTATACTATCAAGGAGGACTAGGACTAAAATATAATGTATCTAAGCTTATTGACATTGAAGCTAGAACTATGTATTTTATTAGTGGTGATGATGAATATGATGGAGGAGGTCTTGCATACAACAACTATAATTTGATTAATCCTAGAAAATCAGATAATTCATGGGCTGTAACCTTAGGGGCAAGCTTCAAATTAGGAAAACATGAATCTCATCTTGCGTGGCATGATCCTCTTCAGGAAGCCTACTACAGAACTAGTGTTTTAGAAAATGCCTCTACTGATTTTGTAGTTTGTGAGAAAGGAGATGCAGACAATGATGGAGTATGTGACGATTGGGATAGACAGCTTGATACTCCTGCAGGTGCAAGAGTAGATGGTGCCGGAGTTGCTTTGGATATGGATCTTGACGGAGTTATAGATCTTTATGATAAATGTGTAACTGTTCCGGGACCTGTTGAAAATAATGGATGTCCAGTAAAATAATTAAATAAAATTTCTTTTTTAAAGAATTCAAATCATAATACACGATGAAATTAAATTTCGCAATTGTTGCATTTGCTATGGCAATTCCTTCTGCCACTTATGCACAAGACTCAATAGCAGTTTCAAAAGGAGAGTATCCAAATACATTTTCTTCGGGGTCTGCTAATGTTTCCCCATTCACCAATCAATCCAAGAGATTTAACGATTGGTCTATTTCTGCTGGTGTAGGTGTTCCACTTCTTCAGTCAGCAGATTTGACCTCTATCAAAAATGGTAATGGTAAAAACCTTTTTGGCTATTCAGCTTATGTAAGTATTGATAAAGCTATTACTCATGCTTTCGGGATCAACCTACAGTATGACAGAGGTGAAACCAGACAGGGATGGTTCAATACCAAAGATTCAGCACCTGATGCAACTTCACCAGCTGGAAGAACTCAGTATGATGCAATTTCAATCTTAGGAGACATCAACTTCTCTAATTTATTAAGAAGAGTTGACAACCATTCTCCTTACAGATGGGCACTTCATGGATATGCAGGTATCGGTACTATTGCTTACAGAGCATATCAGAAAGATATCAACGGACAGAGATTGATGACTGAGGTAAAACCTTTCCAATTAGGATCTATGTTCATGCAGGCTGGTACAGGTCTGAAATTCAAAGTGAACAGAAGAATTGATATTGAAGGTAGATTAATGTATGTTGTGACCGGTGATGACGAATTTGATGGTGGTGGTGACGCTTACAGTGCTATCAACAGAAAATCTGAGCAGGTTTCTGACAACTTCTTCAATGCTACTCTAGGGGTTTCCTTAAAACTTGGAAAGCATGAATCCCATGTAATGTGGCATGATCCACTTCAGGAAATCTATTACAAACTGGATGTACTGGCTAATAAAAACCAGGATATCGAAGTATGTAAAAAAGGAGATGCTGATAATGATGGAGTATGCGACGATTGGGACAGACAACTTGATACTCCTGCAGGTGCAAGAGTGGATGGTGCCGGAGTTGCTCTTGATACAGACTTAGATGGGGTAATTGACCTTTACGATAAGTGTGTAACGGTTCCTGGACCTGTTGAAAACAATGGATGTCCAGTAGCAAAAAAAGATAACAACGAAACAGCTAAAGAAGTAGAAAAAACACTGAAAGATATTTACTTCAATTTCAATAAAGCTACGATCAGACCTGAGTCTAACTCAAAATTGGATTTAGCAGCTTCTATTATTAAAGAAAACGGAGGTAATTATTTATTAACAGGACATACTGATATCAAAGGAAGTGCTGCTTATAACTTAAGATTATCTAAAGAAAGAGCTGCTGCTGTTGTAGGAGCTTTGGAAAGCAGAGGAATCAATGAAAATGTTCTGAAATCCAGAGGTCTAGGTTCTGCAGAAGCAACGATCCCTGCATCAGCTTCAGATGCTGAAAGAATGGCGGACAGAAAAGTTACGGTAAGATTTATAGAAACATCAGAATGGGATTCTATTAAAAAGAAAGACTATGAAGATGCTCCAGTAAAAAAAGCTGTAAAAAAAGTTCCAGCTAAGAAGAAGAAAAAATAATTCATAAACATACTATAACCCGGAAAGAATTGCTCTTTTCGGTTTATTTTTTTTCTACTACGAATTATTTTACATACCTTTATCATTATTTTCATGACAATCGGTATGAAACACATTCAAAACCAGCAAGTTTGTCTTGAAAAAATCAACACAAAATCGCTTTTTAACGTAAAAAATCATTTAAAATAACTTAACTTAAAAAAATAACACTATGAAATTAAGTTTAGCAATTGTTGCATTTGCTTTGGCAATTCCTTCTGCCACTTATGCACAAGACTCAACGGCAGTTTCAAAAGGAGAGTATCCAAATACATTTTCTTCGGGATCTGCTAATGTTTCCCCATTTACCAATCAATCCAAGAGATTTAACGATTGGTCTATTTCTGCCGGTGTAGGTGTTCCACTTCTTCAGTCAGCAGATTTGACCTCTATCAAAAATGGTAACGGTAAAAACCTTTTTGGATATTCAGCTTATGTAAGTATTGATAAAGCTATTACTCATGCTTTCGGAATCAACTTACAATATGACAGAGGTGAAACCAGACAGGGATGGTTCAATACCAAAGATTCAGCACCTGATGCAACTTCACCAGCTGGAAGAACTCAGTATGATGCAATTTCAATCTTAGGAGACATCAACTTCTCTAATTTATTAAGAAGAGTTGACAACCATTCTCCTTACAGATGGGCACTTCATGGATATGCAGGTATCGGTACTATTGCTTACAGAGCATATCAGAAAGATATCAACGGACAGAGATTGATGACTGAGGTAAAACCTTTCCAATTAGGATCTATGTTCATGCAGGCTGGTACAGGTCTGAAATTCAAAGTGAACAGAAGAATTGATATTGAAGGTAGATTAATGTATGTTGTGACCGGTGATGACGAATTTGATGGTGGTGGTGACGCTTACAGTGCTATCAACAGAAAATCTGAGCAGGTTTCTGACAACTTCTTCAATGCTACTCTAGGGGTTTCCTTAAAACTTGGAAAGCATGAATCCCATGTAATGTGGCATGATCCACTTCAGGAAATCTATTACAAACTGGATGTACTGGCTAATAAAAACCAGGATATCGAAGTATGTAAAAAAGGAGATGCTGATAATGATGGAGTATGCGACGATTGGGACAGACAACTTGATACTCCTGCAGGTGCAAGAGTGGATGGTGCCGGAGTTGCTCTTGATACAGACTTAGATGGAGTAATTGACCTTTACGATAAGTGTGTAACGGTTCCTGGACCTGTTGAAAACAACGGATGCCCGGTAGCAACAACAGGACCTGTAGTAGAAACAGAAACTAAATTGGAAGGAATCGAATTTGACTTAAATTCTGACAGAATTTTACCTTCAAACACTCCTATCCTAAATAATGCTGTAAACTATATCAATTCTTCAAATGGTTCTTACAGTGTAATCGGAGCTACTGATACAAGAGGTACTGACGCTTACAACCAAAAACTATCTGAAAGAAGAGCAAACAACGTTAAGAACTATCTGATCAAAAACGGTGTTCAAACAGGTAAACTACAGGCAGTAGGAAAAGGCGAAAAAGACCTTAAATACCCTGAATGTGAACCAGCAACGAAGTGCCCTGAATGGAAAAACAGAGCCAACAGAAGAGTATACTTCGAAGCTAAATAATAAACTTATAGATATATTATATAAAAGTCACGCCAGGCGTGACTTTTTTTGTCATCATTCTTTCCTTATTTTTACAACATGATTTCGCCGCAGGATTTTCAAAAGCTAAAATATGATACTCTAAAGTATTTCTGGGGTTATACCGACTTCAGAGATTCTCAGGAAGAAATTATCAATGCTGTTATCAATGAAAAAGACACCCTGGTTCTGTTACCCACAGGAGCAGGAAAATCTTTATGTTATCAATTACCAGCTTTGCTCAAAGAAGGAACCTGCCTTGTCGTTTCTCCTTTGCTTGCATTGATGAAAGACCAGGTAAATCAGCTTAAATCTCGAGGCATAGAGGCAGAATACCTTTCATCGGAATTGGATGAATATGACGCTGAAACAATCTATGACCGCTGTAAGGAAGGACTTACCAAACTACTCTATGTTTCTCCGGAAAGACTTACCAATAAACAGTTTATTCAGAATATGGAGGAAATTCAGTTATCCTTTATTGCTGTTGATGAAGCGCATTGTATTTCAGAATGGGGTCAGGATTTCAGACCTAGCTACCAGAATATTAAAGCATTCAGAAGTAACAACCCTGAAATCCCCTGCCTTGCCCTTACTGCTACTGCAACTCCTAAAGTTCTGGAAGAAATTAAAAATAAACTGGAACTTAAAAATCCGTTTGTTTTCCAAAAAAGTTTCAAAAGAGAGAATATCAAAATATTTACGGATGAAGTATCTGATAAATTCCAGCGCGTTTTTGATATTTTAAAATACAGCAACGACTCAGGGATCGTGTATGTAAGAACCAGAAAAGAAGCTGAGTTGCTGGCAGAATTCCTGAAAAAAAATCAACTGAAAAATGTAGATTATTTTCATGCAGGCTTAACAACAAAAGAAAAAAATGCAAGACAAAATCTTTGGAACAGCAGTGACAATCATGTCCTAATTTCTACCAATGCCTTTGGAATGGGTATTGACAAAGACAATGTACGATTTGTGATCCACTACTCTCCGGCTGCATCCCTGGAAAACTATTATCAGGAAATTGGAAGAGCAGGAAGAGACGGAAAAGACAGTTTTGCCTTCATGCTTTGGAGTAAGCAGGAACTCCTGAATTTTGATCAGATTTTAAAGAACCAGACGCCCAACAAAGCAGAGTTTTTAAAAATCATCAGCTACCTCTACTCGATTTTTCAGGTGGCAGAATTTGAACTTCCCGAAAAAACATTTCAGCTGAATACTTTAGGCATACAGAATTTCACAAAACTGTCGAAAGCAAAAATCAATAATATTCTTAATTTTCTGCATAATCAGGAAATTATTTACTATAACGAAAATAAAAGCCTCTCTTCTCTTGAACTTTTTATCAAGGCTGACGAGATAGATCAGCTGCCGCAAAAAGACGCTCATTTCATAGAACTTCTTTTCCGCAGCATATCCGGAATTACAACTCACAAAGTGATGTTCAGTGAACAGCAGGTAAGCCATAAAATCAATATCAGTGTACCTTTAATCAAAGAACGTCTGAAGGAACTGCAGCAAAAGAATTATCTTGAATATATTGATGGTGCACTTTCCAGTATTAAATTCCTGAGACCCCGCGATGAAAGGGCAGTGAATAGTGCTTATTGGAAATTATTTGAACATATTCAGAGAAACAAAATCCAAAAATGGGAAGAAATGAAATTTTACGTAGAAAATAACGACTACTGTAAAATGAAAATGATCTTAGCCTACTTTGGTGAAAAAAATTCAAAAAATTGTGGACAATGTTCTGTTTGTGAACAAAATAAACAATCTATTTTTGGTAAGAATATTTCTCAACAGATCGTCAATTTACTGGCTAAAAAACCAGCAACGATTGAAGAACTTTCTATACAGCTGAGTTATCATTCTAAAGAAAATATCCTGGAAAACCTTATTTTCCTTTTAGATTCCGGAAAGGTAAGAATGCTGAATTTCAGAACGTATGAGCTCAATCATTAGCCATAATTAATGAGTAATGAGTAATGAGTAATAAGTAATAAGTAATAATAAACATAGATTTTTTTTAGATAAAAGATAAATACACCCATCCTATCTATCAAACTCTCCCACCCTCAAATCCTAATACCCTCCGACTCTCAGATCAAAAACTTATCTTTGTATTATGAAATCATTGAAAGTCGTTTTTTTAGGGACTCCTGAGTTTGCAAAAACTTCTTTGGAGGCAATCCATCAAACTCACCATCAGGTGGTAGGTGTTGTAACTGTAGCTGATAAAGCAAGCGGACGTGGACAAAAGATTCACCAATCACCAGTAAAAATCTATGCAGAAGAAAACAATATTCCTGTTTTTCAGCCGGAAAAACTAAGAAATCCTGAATTTCTGGAAGAACTGAGAAAACTGGATGCTGATGTTTTTGTAGTGGTAGCTTTCAGAATGATGCCTAAAGTTCTTTTTGAAATGCCTAAAATGGGTACTTTCAATCTTCATGCCTCTCTACTTCCGGATTACAGAGGAGCAGCGCCTATCAATTATGCAGTGATCAACGGGGAAGAAAAATCCGGAGCCACTACTTTCTTTATTAATGAAAAAATAGATGAAGGAAATATTCTTCTTCAGCAGGAAATGGAAATTTTACCTGATGAAAATGCAGGAAGCCTTCACGATAGATTAATGGAAATGGGTTCAGGGCTGGTTGTTAAAACATTGGATGGACTTGCAGAAAATGCTATTGAAGAAAAACCTCAGCCACACGTGGAACACCCTAAAAATGCTTATAAAATTTTCAAGGAAGATACGAGAATCAAGTGGGATCAGCCTTCAAAAACTGTTCATCAGTTTATTCTGGGAATGTCTCCTTATCCTGCTGCTTTCACCACTTTAAAGATTGAAAACGAAGAAAAAGGATTAAAAATATTCGGAGGTAAATTTGAACTTTCTGATCACGGGAAACCTGCAGGAACTTTAAATATTTCAAAGAATGAATTTAAAATCTATACGCAGGACGGAATATACTACCCGCTGGAGCTTCAATTGGAAGGTAAAAAAAGAATGACTGTGAAAGATTTCCTGAATGGTTTCAGAAATTTTGACGAAATCTCATTACACTAGAAAATGATATTACATCATCTTAAATAAATAAAAAAGGTTTAGAAAATTCTAAACCTTTTTTATTTTGTAGACAGTCAAGATTATCCCTGACTATTCATTGATTATAATTGTACCATCTCAGTAACTTCTACATCATATCCTCCAACCTGAGGTTTGATATTAGGATTTTGAGTGATTACTTTAAACTTATTGATTCCTAAATTCTTTAAGATCTGCGTTCCAATTCCATAGTCTCTGTAATTGTACGCCAACGTAGGATGTTGCTCCTGACCATCCTGATAATTCAGGAACTGCTGAAGTTTTCTCAATGTATTTTCGGAATTAGAAACGTTATTAATGAAAATGATCGCTCCTTTCCCAGCTTCATTTACCATACCTGTTACTTTTTCCAACAATGGTTTCTCACCGTTGTTTAGTCTTGTCAATACATCGAAATAAGAATCTGAAGACTGTACTCTTACTAAAACTGGCTCATCTACTGTCCATGCTCCTTTTGTTAAAGCAAAGTGGATCTGATCATTAGAAGTTTCTCTGAAAGCATAAAAATCAAACTCACCGTAATGTGTTTTTACTTTTTTCTCTTCAAGTCTTTCTACCAGGTTTCCTTTTTTAAGTTGATAATGGATCAGATCTTCAATAGAAACAATCTTCATATCATGTTTTTGAGCGAAAGCGTGAAGCTCAGGCAGACGAGACATTGTACCGTCTTCATTCATGATCTCACAGATTACGCCTCCTTCTTTCAAACCTGCTAAATGGGTAAGATCAATAGCAGCTTCAGTGTGTCCGGCTCTTTTCAATACACCCCCTTTTCTTGCACGAAGCGGGAAAATATGGCCAGGTCTCATAAAGTCTGTAGGCTTGGATTTTTCATCCATTAAAGCTAAAATTGTTTTTGCTCTGTCTCCTGCAGAAATTCCGGTAGATGTTCCGTTACCTAAAAGGTCAACCGATACAGTGAAAGCAGTTTCTTTAGGATCGCTGCTTCTGCTTACCATCACCTCAAGTCCAAGCTCATCACATCTTTTTTCAGGAAGCGGCATACAGATCAGCCCTCTTCCGTGAAGTGCCATAAAATTGATAATTTCCGGCGTTGTCAGTTCTGCAGCACAAAGAAAATCACCTTCATTTTCTCTATCTTCATCATCTACTACTATGATTATTTTACCATTTTTAAGGTCTTCAATAGCCTCTGGAATAGTATTTAATTTAATATCGGACATTTTTACTTTTTATTTTTGCAAAGATACTCATAAAAATAAGCATCTGCCAACTAATTATGAATGGTTTATTACGCTTTGGATAGAGTTCGCTGCCTCTCTGAAAATCTCATAAGATCTCAATCTTTTCTGATGATCGTAAATATGTGAATTGATCATCAGCTCATCAACCTGGAATCTTTCCTGAAAATCTTTAAGCTTTTCCTGAACCTCAGCCTGATCTCCGATAAAAGTATATCTCAGCTTCTGCAAAACCATAGATTTTTCCATAGGTGACCAGATTTCATCCATATCATCTACTGGTGGAGCAAAAGGCTTTCTGTCATTTCTTACGATATTGATAAATGCCTGAAATAAAGTAGTCGAAATTTTATGAGCTTCTTCGGAAGTTTCAGCTGCTACCCCATTTACACAGGCAATAATATAAGGTTTGTCTGCATATTTTGAAGGTTCGAAATGCTCTCTGTATATTTTAAAAGCCATTTCCATCTGCTCCGGAGCGAAGTGTCCTGCAAATGCATAGGGTAAACCTAGTTCTGCAGCCAGCCATGCACTATCTGTACTTGATCCCAGAATATAAAGTGGAACATCCAAACCTTCTCCGGGAATCGCACGAACCATCGCATCTGAATTTTCTTTTGAGAAATATCTTTGAAGTTCAAGAATTTGTCTTGGAAACTGCTCATTGATAATGGCTGGGTTTCTTCCTAAAGCCTGAGCTGTCAACCCATCTGTTCCTGGTGCTCTTCCTAATCCGAGATCGATTCTTCCGGGAAATAAAGACTCCAATGTTCCGAACTGCTCTGCAATAACCAGCGAACTGTGGTTAGGAAGCATAATTCCTCCTGAACCTACTCTGATTTTTTTCGTTCCATTGGCAATGAAACCTATTAAAACAGAAGTTGCTGAGCTTGCAATACTTTCCATATTGTGATGCTCGGCCAGCCAGAATCTTTTATAGTTTAAATTTTCAGCGTGATTGGCTAATGATAAGCTATCCTGAAAAGTATCATGAATGCTTTTGCCTTGCTTTACCGGTGCAAGATCTAAAACAGAAATTTCAAAATTTTTCATATTGAGATCGTTAATTTTTTCGAAGGGTGATAAAAAATCTCCTTCGACAATTTCATAATTCTAAATTCGGCTCTTAAAGAACCAAACAAATTTAAAACATAAAAACCGCATTAGTTACTTTTTGTAATTAATAAAAACAATTGATCAGTTCAGGGAAAAACTATTGGAATAAAATTTTTGTTCACTTGATTTTATTTATGTGATGTTTTAGTTTAAAATTCTAAAAAGCATTTATCTCATAAAAGCATACTTTAACATTAATAATTCAATAAAAAGAGAAATATTTATTATATTCGTATACCAAATCTTAAAAACTTTAATATGAACAAACAATCAAACAGTCTGTTGTATCGGCAGATCCTGACAGGAAAAACTGTCTTTATGAGTTTTCTTATCGCTGCAACATTAATATCCTGCAGCAAAAACAATGAAGAAATTACCTCCGAAGCACAAACCAATGCCTTCAACGCAGATAATCTTAAAAAGGGAAAATTGGGAGGCCAGGATATAATGTATGAAAGAAAAGATGGAATGAATTTTTTCCAGGGAGATATTGTTCTTTCGGACAAACAACTGTCAGAAGGCAGCGAATTTAACAAAGGCGGTGCCAGCTATTCAAGATGGCCAAGTGGTAAAATTTATTATACAATTGCCAGCAACATGGGTTCCATCAATGTCAATAAAATCAACTCTGCGATCAGCGAGTACAACAATAAAACCAATACTCAATGGATCTACCGCACCAATCAGTCTAATTATGTTGAATTTATTTTTGGAAGTTCATCCGGATCAGATGGCTGGGCTCATATCGGCTATCAGGGCGGAAAACAAACCGTTTCTTTGGATCAGTATATTTCTGTAGGATCGGTAATTCATGAAATGGGACATACGGTAGGACTTTACCATGAACATACCCGTAAAGACAGAGATCAATATGTAAAAATCCTGTGGAACAATATCCAAAGCGGGCAGTCTTATAATTTTAATATCTATAGTTCCGGTACGGATATAGGGCCATTCAATATCAATTCTGTGATGATGTATTGGCCGACATCTTATTCTAAAAACGGACAGCCAACTATTACAAGAGCTGATAACAGCAGTTTTACCTATAACAGAACCGGGTTTACAACCGGAGATATCAATACCATTAATGCCATGTATCCTTAGTTTCAAAAATTCATATCAAATCAGAAAAGAACTCCTAGGAGTTCTTTTCTTTTTTATAATTATAATGATTGATTAAAATCCTGATTTCGTTAAATTCAAAAGTACTTGGCAGTGCATTTTTCCATTCGGTTAATGTTTCGTGTGGATTTTTGTAAAACTCCTCTTCAAAAGCCTTGATCTTATCTGAAGTAATTACTCTGGCAATATCCAGCAATCCCTGTTCTGCAAATTTGGCAAGATGGCCAATCACCGTTTCTTTCACCAAACCTCTTTCCAAGGCAATTTCTCCAATGGTTTTCCCTTGTTCAAACAACTGGAAAGTTAAAACCTGTGACGGAACTTTAGCGATTTTCAGATTGATTTCTTTATCATTCTTTTCATCTAAAAGTTTCGTTTCAAGAAGGTGAATATCTCTCAGACTGTTCAGATACTCTTCAATATCTTCCAGCCAGTTTTTAAATTCTTCGTTATATTGTTTTAAACCTTTCGCTCCTTTTATTTCAGCATAAAAATCTTTCAAGGGATCGAAAATTTTATTTCTGATTTCTGTAAAAAAGAAATTAACTGCACCTTTTGATTTGCTTTCAATCTCAGTCCATTCTTCTTTCTGTTCAATAAAATTATTAACCTTCTGAAAAATGATACGCTCCAGTTTTTCAAATATTTTTCCAAGATTTACTGCTTCATGTTTCAATTGAAGATAAAGCTGTTTGGTTTTAGCATGGTCGATATTCTTAGTGACTATTGAAAGGTTATTCCACTCCTCCACTTCTTTCAGAAACCATGTACAATCCAGGGTTCGAAGTACTTTTCTGATGCTGTAATCATATTTTTCCTGATTCAGAATGGCTTCCACATGGTCGTTGGCAATTGTATCTGTGTGAAAATGTAAAATTCTGTTATCCTTGAAAATAACTTCAGGGGTAATTTTTGATTTTAAAACAATTCCTTCCAAAGTTCTGCAACGGGATAAAGCTACATATACCTGACCGGCAGTAAAACTTTTCCCTGCATCAATAATAACTTTATCAAATGTCAACCCCTGACTTTTATGGATCGTTACAGCCCATGCAAGCTTGATTGGAAACTGTTCAAAACTTCCCAACACTTCTTCTTTGATATTTTTATCGGTATCAAGGAAATATTTTTTCTGTTCCCAGGTTTCTCTTTTTACAACAATTTCTCTCTCGCTTTCGTCCAGTACAACACGGATTTCATTTTCATCCAATCCAATGATTTCTCCCAGTTTTCCATTAAAATATTTCTTTTCGCCGGAAATATCGTTTCGAATAAACATGACCTGAGCTCCGATTTTAAGCTCCAAAAACTGCTCATTTGGAAACTGGTTTTCTTTAAAATCGCCTACAAGTTTTGCCTCATACATTTGAGGGTCTACTTTAATCTCTTTCAATTTCTCCTGATTGATCTCATCTGCCATTTTATTGTGAGAACACAGATATACATAAGATTCTTTTCCCATATCAAAGTCAGGATCATACCTTTCATTGAGATGATTAAAGTCTATATTGTCTACATCACCATCACGGATAGCATTCAGAATTTCAAGAAATTCTTCGTCAGACTGTCTGTACACTTTTGTAAGTTCAATGGTAACGATAGGGATTTCTTTAATGGCATGACTGTCAAAAAAGAAAGGTGAATTGTAGTACATTTTCAGAATATGCTCATCCCTCACTACCGGAGGAAGCTGAAACAAATCTCCGATGAACAGCATCTGAACGCCTCCAAATCTTTGATTATTCCTTCTGATGAATCTTAAAGAGAAATCCATCATATCTAAAACATCTGCCCTCAACATCGAAACCTCATCTATGATAATGATCTCAACTTCTCTGAGAAGTTTCAATTTATCTTTACGGTATTTGAAATGGGGCATCAGATCGGCAATATTATTTGCCAAACTGGTATCTATCCTTTCTGTTGTAGGAAGAAAGGTTCTCAACGGCAGTCCAAACATAGAATGGATGGTTACCCCACCTGCATTAATCGCAGCAATTCCTGTGGGAGCTACTACAATATGTTTTTTCTTTGTTCGTCTTACAAAATCATTAAGAAATGTCGTTTTTCCCGTTCCGGCTTTCCCGGTTAAAAAAACGCTTCTGTTGGTATATTCTATTAAGTCAAAAAAATGATTGTTCATCGTCGTCAAAAATACGGAAATGAATTTGAATTTCTTACCTTGGCATAAGTTTTGAAAAATTATAAAAAGAAAAAAGTTTATTGTGAAAAAATTATTCTTTCATGTCCCGGTAATAGCATTATGTATTACGTTAACCTTAGTTTCCTGTAATACATCAAAAAATACCAACACTAATCTTCCTGTTGATATTGCCAACAGACCTGTTGATGAAGAAAGTCAAAAATACGAACAGGCACAACTCGACGGAATAAAAGCTTCCATTGAATCTGAAGTATCGGGGGAAAAATGTACCGACGTCAGTGAATGGGCATTTGCTCCTATGGGGGCAAAATCTTGTGGCGGACCTCAACAATATATTGCTTATCCCAAGAAAATAGAAACCGCTTTCTTACAGAGAGTGAACGATTATACGGATAAAGTAAGGGCTTTTAATGAAAAATATAATATTATGTCCGACTGTGTGGCGATTACTCCACCTACATCTCTAAAATGTATTCATGGAAAGGTAAGGCTGATCACGCCTGATCCCAACTAACAATAAAGCAAAGGTTCTATATCAAATCGAAAAAAGCTCTGTCTATGGACGGAGCTTTTATATTTATTTTGGTACGTCAATAGTGAATTTTGCTTCGCAAGTGAATGGTTAATTTCTGTATTAAAAAAATTGACAAGCACAGCGAATTGACTATTTACTATTCACTTGACAGCCTAAAATTGATGGTCTTTCACATTCTCCTTATACCAAGAAGAATATTTCACGTAGTTATCAGCAATTCTATTTACTTCACCTTCCAATAACTGTGCATTGATATCTTTGATCTTTTTCGCAGGAACTCCACCCCACACTTCTCCGGATTTTATATGAGTTCCCTGAGTAACTACAGATCCAGCTCCTACAATAGAATTTTCTTCTACCAGGCAGTCATCCATCACAATAGCTCCCATCCCAATCAGGACATTATCTTTAATGGTACATCCGTGCACAATGGCATTATGCCCGATAGAAACATTATTTCCAATATTCAATGGATGTTTCTTGTAGGTACAATGCAGCATTGCATTATCCTGAACATTCACCTTATCACCCATTTTGATATAATGTACATCGCCTCGGATCACCGCATTATACCAAACGCTGCAGTCTCTTCCCATGGTAACATCACCAATAATGGTAGCTGTTTCTGCTAAAAAGGTGTTTTCTCCAATCTGTGGTGCTTTTCCTAAAAGTTCTTTTATAAGTGCCATAAATATTAATTTGAAAATTTGAAAATATGCCAATTTGAAAAATTAAAATATACTATCTTTTCAGGTATCTAAGTTCTAAATTACAGTGATAGCAAAAATCTAACTCTCAATTTCCAGCTTCTAACTTCTAATGCGTATTTTTGTATCTCAAATTTAACGAAAAAATGCGTACCGTACTTATAGAACCTACCGAAAACCCGAAAGTAATGAAATTTGTTACAGATTACAATCTCATTCCTGGGTCTTTAGAGTTGGACAGAAATTCAGATATCTCAGAAATTCCTTTAGCTCAGGAACTTTTCAATTATCCGTTTGTGGAAAGAATTTTCATTACGGCTAATTTTGTTGCTGTAGCAAAACAGGATACCATAGAATGGGAACATGTAGCTGAAAGTCTGAAAAATGTGATTGAAGACGAATTATTGGCTAACCCAAGAATTTATCTTCAGAAGAAAAAAGAAATGTATCAGATCTATGCTGAAATGACTCCGAATCCTAACGTAATGAAATTTGTTTCTAGCAAATTGCTGATGGATGGTTTTGTGGAAGTAAAATCGAGAGATGCAGCTGAAGAAGTTCCTTTGGCTGAGGCTATTTTTAAAGAATTTGATTTTGCTACAGAGGTTTTCATTTCTGATAATTTCGTAGCAGTTACAAGAAATCATTCCGTAGAATGGCACCAGGTGATGATGGCTGTTCGTGGTCTTATCGCAGAATATCTTCAAAACGGAGGTGAAATTTCAAAAATGGAACCTCAGAAACACGAAAACCCTGTTGAAAAGATCATCAATAGAGATTATACGGAAGATGAGCAGAAAATTTCTGACATTTTGAATGAATATGTAGCTCCTGCTGTAGAAAATGATGGTGGAAAAATTTCTTTAATGGAATATGATCAGGAGAGCAAAACTGCAAAAATGCTTTTACAGGGAGCTTGCTCAGGCTGCCCGAGTTCTACAGCTACTTTGAAAAACGGAATCGAAAATATTTTAAAGCAATTCGTTCCTGATTTAGTAGAAAGAGTGGAAGCTGTAAACGGATAACAATAGCTGAAATGCCTTACAGAAAGAAAATTGTGGTCATTATTGGAAGCGCTTCAGAAAATTCCAGCAACCTGAAACTGATGGAGCAGATACTGGAAAATATGGACAGTACCGATTTCCAGATATACAATGATCTTTCTGTTCTTCCCCATTTTGATACTGCCTTAACAGACGAAAATACTCCGGAAGAGGTGCTGAAGATGAGGGAAGATGTTAAAAATTCATCGGGAGTTATATTTTCTACTCCCGAATATATTTTCAGCATTCCTGGCAGATTAAAAAATATGCTGGAATGGTGTGTTTCTACAACCATTTTTTCTGAAAAGCCTGTAGCTGTGATCACCGCTTCAGCCAGTGGAGAAAAAGGCCACGAAGAGTTATTATTAATCTTAAAAACTCTCGGCGCAGCAGTGGATGATAAACATCAGGCATTAATAAAGGGAATAAAAGGCAAATTTGACAGCAATGGCTTACTTGAAAGTAATACCTTTGCTAAAGTATCAAAATTAGTAACAGATTTTACAACTTCTGTTTCATAATTAAAATTTAGAATATTGAATAAGAAAGGAATTTTACTGGTCAACCTCGGATCGCCGAGATCAACCTCTGTAAACGACGTAAAAGAATATCTTGATGAATTTTTGATGGATGAGAGGGTGATTGATTACCGTTGGATCTTTCGTGCTCTGCTTGTACAAGGGATTATCCTGAAAACAAGACCCGCCAAATCTGCTGAAGCGTATAAAACGGTTTGGACAGATAAAGGATCACCATTGATTGTTATCACTGAACAAATTCAGAAAAAACTTCAGAAAGTGGTAGATGTTCCGGTGGAAATCGGGATGAGATATGCGCAGCCCAGCATTGAAACCGGTATTCAGAAATTGGTAGATCAGGGAATCACAGAAATTGTTCTTTTCCCTTTATATCCTCAATATGCTATGAGTACCACAGAAACTGTTATCGAAAAGGCAGAAGAGGTCAGAAAAAAGAAGTTTCCAGGGATAAAAATCAATTATATTCAACCTTTTTACAACAGGGATATTTATATCAACTGTCTGGCAGAAAGTATTAAAGAGAAGCTTCCTGAAAATTTTGATGCTTTGCAGTTTTCTTATCATGGAGTTCCGGAAAGACATATTTATAAAACAGATCCTACAAAGACCTGTAATCTTAATGACTGTTGTTCCAGAGAAGATAATCCGAGCCATCAGTTCTGCTACCGTCATCAATGTTATACAACAACACAGCGCGTTATTGAAAAACTGGATTTGCCTAAAGAGAAAACAATTGTTTCTTTTCAGTCAAGATTAGGAAAAGACAAATGGATTGAACCTTATACGGATGAAACGTTAGAAACAATTGGTAAAAAAGGAATTAAAAATCTGGCTATTGTATGTCCTGCATTCGTTTCTGACTGTCTGGAAACTCTGGAAGAAATTTCTGTAGAAGGTAAAGAACAGTTTATGCATGGCGGGGGTGAAAATTTCCACTATATTCCATGTCTGAATGATGAAGACCGCTGGATCGATGTCGTAAAAATACTTTGTGAAGAAAAGCTGAATGATTTTTATTTGATATAATTCATTGAAGTCAAAAATAAACAAAAGGCCACAAGAATTAACTTGTGGCCTTTTCGTTGAATATATTAAGATTTGATGTGGTGTCTACTTACTTTTTAATAAGATTTCCTGCCTTCTGCCCATTTACTGTTACAATATATACTCCTGGTAGTATATTGGAAGGTAACTGGATATTCACTTTATTGATACCGTCTGTAAGCTCAACTTTTTCAGAAATTTCTTTCTTACCTGTAAGGCTTACCAGTTCTACAATTCCTTTTCCTGCTTTACCTTCAAAGTTTACAGTAAACCTGTCTGTTGCAGGGTTTGGACTTATTGTATAAAGCTGAGTATCTACAGCTGCCACTTTTCCTGCTGCAGAAGTTCCTCCTCCTACACCTACTGCATTCCATGCATTTTTAACCTGAGTTACTTCATTGCTGGTTGCCCCGTACAAATCAGTAGCTGCCTGGATAGAATATGTTCTTGCATTTGCATAATTGGAAGATGAAGTAAGGTAAGTTGTTAATGTTCTGTAAGCAATAGCTCCTGCCTTATCTAATCCTATTCCGGTAACATTATAAGCAAAGCTGTTATCGTTCGTACCAGAACCTCCTGTTACCAATAAATAATACCAGAAGTTAAGCACTCCCGAATTGGTATGAACCCAGCATGAATCATTATATCCAGGTAGATTAGGATTTCCCTGAGGAGTACAAGAACTGCTTGCATCTTTCCAGTATTTTCCTTTATAAGTATCCGGCTGGCTATAAGCATTTGGATTTGCCATATCTCTGATTACATAACTGAAATCTTCACCCAGTGTCCAGCTTGCCTGAGTAGGTCTTGCCCAACGTTCTATTGAGTTTCCAAAAACATCAGAAAAACCTTCATTCAATGCTCCGGATTCTCTCTGGTAAGCAAGATTGGCTGTTTTAGAAGTCATACCGTGAGTAATTTCGTGCCCACAAACATCAAGAGCTGTTAATGGTTTTCCTCCGTTTGTTGTAGAACTTCCATCTCCATAGGTCATTCTGGAACCATCCCAAAATGCATTGAAATAATTAGTAGAATAATGTACGTAAGATTTGATTGCAAAATTATTGTTGTCTATACTTTTTCTACCGAATTTTGTATAGTAATAATCCAGAGTCATTTCTGCTCCCCAATGAGCATCGGTAGCATACTGATCTTTGTTGGTGTTCACATTATTCCATACATTATCTGTGTCTGTAAAATCTACTGCTGTTGAATAATTGGTTCCTTTTTTCAGGTTGTATGTTTCTACTGAGGTACCTCCGTTTCTTCCGGTTTCTCTTAATCTGTAGCTTCCGTTATAAGAATCCGCAACAATAGATCTGCTTCCGCTGTACGCTGTTGTAGCTGTTCCCGGAGTATTTACTTCGTGGATGATGGCATCCGTTCCCAGTATTTTACCATTTTTAGCATCTACAAAAACATACTGTCTGCTTAATGGTTTTTCCGCATAAATATCGAATTTATAAGCGAGTGTTAAGTCATTCAGTTTTTCATCTGTAGGATCTGAATAATATACCAATTCACCTTTAGGAGCAAAGCTTGCATCGGCATTTTTAGAGTCTTTTTTAAGAAAATCTTCTTCTTCTCTATTCTGCCATTTGTAGGATTCTGCCCCTATGAATGATAAAGCATTTTGCAGTGCAATGTTTTCAGAAAGATTGGCTTTCTTTTCAACTCCCTTCGGAACATTAAGAACCCATTTTCCTGACTGTCCTACGATTTTTCCGTCTTTTGTCTGTACTGCCATCATTCCGTATTCTACAGGAATATCGTTTACGGTCTGTTGGAATCTATGAGTTTCAAAACCCAATGCATCTCTCTCTAGGCCTAACTTAAGTCCTTGTCCCTGAGAAAGCCTTTGTGATGCTTCATCAAACAAAACAGGACTTCCCTGGAATGCTGGTGCATTTTTTTCGAATCGCATGAATTCTGCATGTAAGCCGCTTTTACCCGGATCTAATTTTGATGGTTTGTTTTGTGCAGAAACAAAAGAGAAGGCAGCAACGCTTGCCACTAAGATAAATTTCGTTTTCATAATAATATTTGGTTGGTTGATTGTATTGACGAATGTATAAACTTTTCACAATAAAATGATATAAATCATGATTAAAATTCAATTGATATTATAAATCAATAAATAAAACACAATGATGATTTTAAAACAAAGAAAAATATTTAAATATAATTTTTCAACAATATAATTTTTAGATTAAAATATTTAATTAAAATAAAAATTTTATGAATTAATATTTTTCACTATGCAGTGCATTATAATCGAAAAAATTAAGCCAATTATGAAATTTTACTGCCCGATATTCTCAAAATTGACAAAAAAACAAGGACCATCTTAAGAGACAGTCCTATTTTATAGGTAAATTTTTATGCAATTTGATATCAGATCATGATTATCTTTTATTGGCAATAGGTGTTCTGAATTCACCATATCCCATCAGACCATCATAATTTCTTCCAAACGGAGCATAATAAAGAAATGCCTGATAAAGATTTTCCGTCTGCCAGAAGTTACCATTCACTTCACCGAAGTTCAATCCGTTTCCATCTTTTGTCACCAAAACATAGTTATAAAACCCTTGCTTCAGGAATATCTTAGCAACATATTGTTTGGTAGCTGCATCATACTGCATCTGATTTTCTTTGCTTGGCAAAAAATTATTAAACCCTCCTAGAACATAAATCTCTTTATCCACAGGATCCGATTCCAGATAGAAATGTACCCATGAATAGTCAGCTTCTCTTTCGGCATCTCTTTCTCTTCCTAAATCATTTCTTCTATAATACCATGCTCCATTCACATCTGGCTGATATTGATAATTTAAAGGAAATGCCCATACCGGATGCAGATAGGTCTGGTTGACATCATCTTTTATTTCGGTAACACGTACCATATCGGCAGCCATATTCATATTTTTATTATCGAAATAATAAAACTCATTGTCTCCTGGGAAGGTAAGATTCATCTGTTGGAAAAGCACCTGATTTCCTAAAACACTGCTTGGCTTAAGATTGGAAATTACCATATTTGGGTTGTTATTCTGCATCACATTCATTGTGATTGAATTCACATTGGAAGAAATATCTCCACCTTTCGGAGAAACATTCACTTCTACCCTTTGGTTAAGATTAGGCTTTTTTGCATCTGCAAATCTTGAAATATTTAAAGCTACAGAGGTTACATCTTCTACAAGATAAAATCTTTTTTTGAAAAGAGGCTGGTCTGCAGAATCTTTGTAGACAATCAGTTCATAATTCCCTGAAACCTTTAGCTGGATTTTATCATTCGGAAAAACCAGTTTATAGTGGGTATAAGCCTGTAATGTATTGAAGGAATACTGAAACTGATCCAGAAGTGCATTCATGCTTCCGGTAGCAAATTCTGTAAAAAACAGATTATCTTCGTTCCAGTTTCTGTCATAATGTTTGAATGTATACCTGTAGATCTGGCTGCCGTTGGTAAGATCGTCAAAGCCAAGAACCAGCTGTTCGCCAATCTTAATTACCGGGGTTTCATCATTGGTCTGAGGATTGAACAGCTGAATACTTTGGATGTTTTGTCCAAAAACCAGTCCGCTCAAAAAAAGTAGGAGTATTCGCAAAGTTTTCATTATGACGAAGATAACGAAAAATAGCCATTTTCTTAATAATATCGTATTTTTGAATAAAAAATATTCAGATATGCTTCAGATTCAAGGTTTCGTATTCAACTTTGCGAGCGAAAATACGTACATCATTTATAACGAAAATAAAAATGCATGGTTAATTGATCCGGGAAATATGAGCGGACAGGAAACTCAGGCGATTGATAACTTCATCAAAGAAAACGGACTGAAAATTCAGAAGATACTTCTGACACATGCGCACATTGATCATGTATTTGGGCTTCAGTGGGCTTTTGATACATTCAAAGTTCCTGTGAATATGCACCAGGAAGATCAGGAAGTACTGGATATGCTTCAGGCGAGCGGCGTAAGGTTCGGAATGCAGATAGATCCTGTAAAAGTGGATGTAGAATACATCAAGGAAGGGGATGAACTGGATTTGGATGGTGAGAAGTTTAAAATTTATCATGTTCCGGGACATTCTCCGGGAAGTGTGGTGTATCATAATGACAATCAGAAATTCATGATTTCAGGGGATGTTCTTTTTGAAGGCAGTATCGGTAGAACAGATCTTTACAAAGGAAATTATGATCAGCTGATTGAGGGTATTAAATCGAAACTTTTCATTCTGGATAATGATACTCAGGTTTTCTCCGGACATGGAAATCCTACCTCTATTGGATTTGAAAAACAGTATAATCCGTTTTTGAAATAAACGATGAATAAAGTTTCTCGCAGATTATGCGGATCTTTTTATGATCAATTATGAGATTAATTTTTAAATAAAAATATAAAACCACCGGAAATTTCTGGTGGTTTTATTTTGGTAAGAAGAAATAGAGTCTGTTTTAGAAATCTAAAGTAATTGATGCTCTTACAGCAGCTCCCATGATAGGTCTTGCCATAATGGTTCCGTCACCGTTTGGTGATCCTGCTCTTGGATCTCCTTCTGTGATGCCAATGGTATTAAAGATGTTGGTTCCATCAACTGCAAAACGTATTTTTCCCAGCTGATAAGAGGTACCAGCCCCGAATTCTGTGAAAGCTGGCAAGGTTTGTACGTTTTTCTCATCCTGGAAACGTTTTCCATAGTAATTCATGCTTGCATAGGCTCTCCATGCTTTTGTAATATTAACTGCCGGTGAAATATTAAAGAAAAATTTCGGCATTCTTCGTACTACATTTCCTTCAAGAAGACTTCCTGCTTCAAGGTTTTTATATTTAGGGCTCTGAACGGTTCCGTTGAATGAAACTTCTAAAATATTATTGAACAGACGGGCATATCCTTCAAATTCAACCCCGTAGTTTTGGGTATTGGCAAATGTATTTTCAGATTTTCCATTAGAGAAAATATCCGTAAAGGAAAGATTTTTTAAGGTAGAATAGAAAGGAATCACTGCGATATCAAAAGTACGCGAGTAATACTTGTACCCTACTTCCAGCTGATTGGTTGTTACAGATTTTAACGGTTTATCAGGAGTCGGGTTGGAGAAATAATTGTAGTATGCTTCTTCATTCGGAGATCTGAAACCGTTAGAAAAACGGGCATATACAGCATTTTCTCTGTTGATTTTATAATTAGCAGCTAAAGTGAAAGACACTTTATCAATATTATAGCTCCAATACGTGTATTTATTTCCTAATACACTCATATTATCATCAGCAGTTGTCGTGTTGAAACCGTGAGTTCCATCCGTTGTTAACCCTGAATTATTTAAATTGGCAGTCGTTGTATTGGCAAAATTCCCTTTATAATAATCGTGGCTGTAACGAAGACCTCCATTCACACTTAAAGCATCGGTAATATTATAGTCTAAGTTTACATAAAGATCATTCAAACTTCCCTGAGTTTGCGTGTCTCTCTGTAGAAACGTCATACTGGTAACCCCGTTATATGTTTTTGAATATCCATTATCCAAAGGGGTAAGAGAAGTATCTACAAGATTCAGCAATTCCGGTCTGTCTGTTGCAGTCGCCAGAATATTGCTCCAGTTCCAGTATTGGTGAGACTTCCAGTTTGATTTATAGAAACCTGCGGTAACATTTCCTTTGTCAAATTTATAATTGAACTGCAAATCGTTCACAAAATTATTCATCTGCTTGTCAATAGCCCAGAACCCTAGTTCCTGTACATTGGCAGGATTTACTACAGCTCCGTTACTTACTAATGAATACTGATAATTATTTCCGGCAATCCCACTACGCTTGGCAAAATCTCCTGCTGTGTATGGAGCTCCGGCAGGGAAAATTCCTGTATAATTCATGTTGATATTCGTATATCTTGTTTTGTTTAAAACAGTGAAATTGTTTCCAAGATCATATTTAAACTCGGCACCTAAAACATCTACTTTCGGATGAATTCCGTCTTCAAGATTTCTTTTGAAAAATCCTCCTCCGGCCTGTGGGATATTCAACTGGCTGATTGATCTGTAGCTGTATGTTCCGTAGTTTGGATCAAAACCTGGGAACCCTTTCAAATCATCTCCATTTTGAATCAAAGGAATCGGAAGGAAGAATGTATTTCTATCATCCAGTTTTTTATAATATACCTTTACGTAGCCTTTATCAAAGACATATTTCAGGTTCATTCTGATCTGCCCTCCATCGTTTGCTTTAAAACCTGTTTTTCTGATTCCGCTGTCTGTTCTGTAGAAACCACCGATATTGAAGAATAATTTATCCTGAACCAATGCTCCGCCTACATTAAGGTCTGTACGCATCAATCCGTAAGTACTTGTTTCCACTTTTGCAGTTCCTCTGAAATCATTGGTTCCTTCTCTCGTAATAAAGTTGATAAGTCCCCCAGGAGAATTGGTAGCAAAAATAGACCCTGAACCTCCTCTCAGAGCTTCCAGACGGCTTACCGAATTATCTACACGGAAAAAGTTGTCTGCATTCGCAAATTGAAGTGCCCCATCTTCAAAAACCGGAAGACCGTCTTCCTGTACCTGTACAAATTCATAAGCTCCTGCTGAAGGAATTCCTCTTGCGAAAAGGTTATTTCCTACTTCACCTCCTGAAGTTTCCACAGCAAACCCGGGTACTCTCTGCAATAAAGCAGCTGCACTGATAGGATTCTGCTTCTGAATTTCTTTAGCACTAAATGTGGAAATCGCAGTACTGGATTCTATTTTTTTCTTAGGACCGGAATTTCCGGTAATGACAATTTGATCTATAGAAGAAACTTTTGCCGAATCTTTCGGAGTTTCCTGGGCATAAGCATTATTAAAGTATAATGTAGCTGTAGCGGCGATTAAAAAGATCGATTTTTTTTTCATAGCCATATCTTTTATTGTTAGTTTCAGTTTTGTTGTAATTGTAAATACACTCCATTGGTCCAACCGAATCCATCCTGATTGGGGTATTCCCCGCCGCCTGCTATTGTTTCTGTGTCTAATGCATTGTATTTTTCCATCAGCTTCCCGGTGTTTTTATAGACTCTTTCTACATTGGAACACCAGTTGTTTTTAATTTTTTCTGCCAGTTCATCAAAGCCATAATTTTTCATTGCTTTAAAGCCAAGCCATTGATAGGGAGCCCATGCATTGGGAAGATCCCACTGCTGTCCTGAATTTTTAGTTGTAGTGACAAGCCCTCCCTGATAAAGAAATTTTTCAGCAACCGCTTTAGCAACACCCTCAGCTTGTTCCTGATCTGCAATTCCAAGGAATAAAGGGTAAAGAGCAGCAATATGTTCAGACGGTGTGTTTGTGTTTTTTTTAGTGTGATAATCTTTATAATTGTTAGTATTTCCATCCCAGAAATAGGTATTGATCATCTGTCTTCGGCTTGCTGCTCTTTCTGAAAAATAATTATTTTTTTCACTCAGATTTTGAAGTGCTGAAGATTTTGCCAAAGTCATTTCCAAATGCCATAAAAGGCAGTTCAGATCAACCTGTGCAAGATTCAGCGTCTCTATCGTCTGTATATTTTCTCCGTCTGCGAACCATCTGCTGGAAAAATCCCAGCCGGATTCGCAGGCGCTTCTTATGTTTCTGTAAAATTCGTCTCCTGAAGTGGTCTCATGATCTTCAATATCGATCAGATAACTTTCGGGACGCGGTGCATTTTCTGCATCATAATAACGGTTCAGAATATCTCCGTCTGTTGTTTTAACCACTCTTTTTACACTGGATCCGTTTTCAAGCCATTCTTCGCCATTCATCCAGAAAGCATATTCTTTCTCCAGAGTTTCGTGGTATTGTTTATAAATTCCTTCATCATGCGTCGTTTCAAAAAGAAGATCCAGCATTAATGAAAAATAAGGAGGCTGCGATCTGCTTAAGAAATGTGTTCTGCTCGCATTCGGAACAAATCCAACATTTTTAATCAGATAAGAACAGTTTTCAATAATGTTTTCCATCATTTCTACTCTTCCGGAAACCTTTAATCCAAGCATAATAAAATAGCTGTCCCAATAGAAAAATTCATTAAAACGACCTCCCGGAACGATATATGGTTTTGGTAATTTTAAAAGGGTTCCTTTTTCTTCATATGCTGTACGCGTCAGTTCATCCCATAATTTTTCAATATGTTCACCAATTGGAAGTTGTTCTTCTCTGTGTACAGAAACTCTTGCTCCTAAAAAATCAAAATGAGCCATCACAAAATCTTTCAGGTTAAAGCCTTCGGTATTTTTTGATTGTTCATAATCCTCATTAATCTTTGCAATAGGAAACAGAGGAACTGCATCCGTCATCATTTTCTGATCTTCAAAAATTTCAGATCTCTGCACCGCATCAAACAGACTTTGAATTTCGTTTATATAAAGCTGATTACTCATTGTTATTTTTTAGGATTAATTTTTAATTTATTCATGAAGACCGCAGATGTGATCAGTAATGAAAGCGGAATCAGGGAAAGATAAAATGCCTGCTGCCCGCTGAACTCCTGAAACACAAAACCGGTAATGATAGAACCGATGGTTCCCCCGATTGCTGAGAAAACAACAATCAATCCTGACATGGCACTGTGCAGATATTTGGGGATAGATGCCAGAATTACAGAATTAATGCTTGGATAAATAGGTGCCAGCAAACCTCCCATTAAAGGAAATAAATAGACCACCAAAGGAGCATTCATCCAATTTGTATTCGTATCAATATGAATATTATGGGTAAGAGGTAAAACCAGCAGTAAACTGATGGCAAAACCAACCACACAAAAAGAAACTACATAAATCCAGCTGAATTTCTTAGAGAAGAATCCTGACAAAAATCTTCCCAAAGCAAAGGCCCCTGCTAATACCGCTCCGGCCTGAATACTCATAGATGTAGGCACTTTTAAAATTTCTTTATAAAAAGTAGGCGTCCAGGTCTGAAAGCTCTGCTCCACCAGTACAAAAAGGAAAGCGCATAATAAAAAGCACAATACCTTTTTATAACTGAATAAGCTTACACTGTTTTTTAAATCTCCCAGGAGATCTGTTTTCTCACTTTTAGCTTCCTGCTCGTTCAGTTTTGAAAAGAATAAGAATAAAAAAGATAAAGTTGAAAGTCCTCCCAAAACCCAATATACATTCAGCCATTCTGTAGATTTAGGATTATGATCGTCTATATATAAGCTGAATAAAACATTTCCTGCCAATACTCCGATCATGAAAAAACCTTCCAGAAATCCCATAAAGCTGGAATGTTCTTTATCTGTTTCCGTTACCAGCCCGATAGAAGTAAAAACCGATATTTTAATCAATGCGAAAGAAACCCCTACGGTTGCAAATAATAATTTGAATACCCAGAAGTCATTGGTAAACGGCATTACAAAACACATGCAGCTTACCAGCAGTAAAGCAATCAGCATCGATTTTTTGATTCCTATCTTCGGAAGAAATGAAGCCAGAATGAAAGAACATATGGCAATCGGAAGATCTTTGAAGCCTTCCAAAATGCTGGCCGAAGATTTTGAGATCCCAAAATTCTGCTGTACCTGTAGAATGACTGTTCCTACAGAATTCAGAAGAATTGCGAAGACAAAATAGTTTAAAAATAAAACGGCCTTGATGTTAAGATTTTTCATTCAGGTTATTTCTTGTCGGCTAAGATAGAAGCATTTCTGTTAACGATAATTTAACACAGTAAATCAATATTTGAACTATATTAATATATTTAGTATTTTTAATGAATAAATATGATTAATTAAATGAAAGTTACTTTTGAAAGGGTAATCCCTAATGAAAAGAGTTCATTCCGTACCATTCATAATAATTCTCCCATTTCAGAATTCAAATGGGAATATCATTATCATCCCGAAATTGAGTTGGTATGTGTCATTTCCGGGAACGGAACCCGCCATGTAGGCTATCATAAAAGTAATTATACGAATGGAGATCTGGTATTAATTGGTTCCAATATTCCCCACTCCGGATTTGGGCTGAATTCTATTGATCCTCATGAAGAAATTGTGCTGCAGTTCAAAGAAGAAATCCTTCAGTTTCCCCAACAGGAAGTAGAAGCAAGATCCATCAAAAACCTGCTGGAACTTTCAAAATACGGGATTCATTTTCACCATAAAGTAAAAAAAGTAATGCTTCCCAAACTGAAGTTGATGTTAGAATCTGAAGGCTATAAAAGATATTTACTATTGCTTGAAATTCTTTTTGAGCTTTCGAAATGTGAGGATTATGATCTCTTAAATAAGGAAATCATGCCTTATACCATTATTTCAAAAAATAAAACCCGCCTTGAGAATATCTTCACCTATGTAGAACATCATTACGACAAAGAAATTGATATTGAAGACGTTGCCAAACTGGCCAATCTTACTTTGCCTGCATTCTGCAATTTCTTTAAAAAAGCAACTCAGATTACTTTTACAGAGTTTGTGAACCGCTATAGAATCAATAAAGCATGCTTGCTGATGGCCCAGGACAGGTCTATTTCAGAATGCAGTTACCAATGCGGTTTTAATAATGTAACGTATTTTAACAGGATGTTTAAAAAATATACGGGGAAGACTCCTTCAGAATTTATCCGGAATTATTCTCACAGCAATGTCAATGTAGATATAAAGATTGAAAAGGAAGCTAAGCCCAAAGTAAGCTTTTAATAATTTGTTTAGACTCCTAACTATGAATCAATAAGAAACAAAAAAAGCCACTCTGAAAGAGCAGCCTTGTATTATGATGAGTAAAACCAGTCACTAAATTATCAGCAACCAGTAATTATTTCCATTTAATATTGCATCCCATGCTAGGTCTTTGAATTTCTTCCTGCGCTTCTCCAGCCAAAAGATTTTCAAAAGCAATAATCAGATCCTCACCTGTAACATCTTTATTATTTCCAGGTCTTGAATCATCCATCTGACCTCTGTATACAAGGTCAAGTTTATCATCAAAGAAATAAAAATCCGGTGTACAAGCAGCCTCGTAAGCTTTAGCTACAGCCTGGCTTTCATCGAATAAATAAGGGAAATCAAAATTTCTTTCAATTTGGAATTCAATCATTTTTTCAGGAGAATCTGCCGGATATTTTTCAATATCATTAGCATTGATGGCAATGAATTCAATTCCACGTTCGTTATAATCTTCGTATAATTCATTGATCTTGTCGATCACGTGAAGAACAAACGGACAGTGGTTGCACATGAAGATTACCAAAGTTCCTTTTTCTCCTTTCAGTTCATCCAAAGACTGAAGTTCATTCGTTTTTGACGGGTTAGGAAGTTCAAAAAACGGGGCTTTTGTTCCTAATGCCAGCATATTTGAGGGAGTATTCATATCCTTTTTTCTTTACCGCAAAGATAGATATTTCTTTTATTAATTGAGCTGGGTTCTGAAACAGACATTTTATTTTTGATAGAGGAAGGAAGATATTTGCTCCTCAAAAATAGTTATAGTCAAATTCTATTAATGGTAATTTTTTAACGCAAAACAACTTCCAGCTCCCATTCTTCCAGCTTCCAGCCGATTGGTTAGTATCTTCTATAAACCGCCTTTTGAATTTAAATGTATAATATCCCTTGGAAGTTATACTAAAAAGTTTGTAGTTTTGCTAACGCTGTTAGTAAATAAATATCATGGGTCTACATGAACGCCGTCAACGAGAAAAAGAATCTATCCGCGCAAATATTTTGCAGGCTGCTTTCACGTTGGCTAAAACTGAAGGCTGGGCATCACTTTCTATGCGAAAGATAGCAGACGCTATTGAGTATAGTGCCCCGGTGGTGTACGATTATTTTGAAAATAAAGAAGCTATTCTATTTGAAATTTCATTAGATGGCTTCCACAAGTTACATATAGAATTATTAAAAGCTCAGCAGAAACATAGTACTCCGGAAGAACAGCTTGTTGCGATTGTGGATGCTTACTGGAACTTTGCTTTTAAAAATAAGGAATATTACCAGCTAATGTTTGGTCTTGGAATGCAGTGCTGCGGAAAAGGTCAGATGAAAAAAGAATTCTCATCATTTCAGGAGCTTATCTATGAATGCACCTATGAGATTATTAAGAAAAACGGATCCAATCCGGACAATGCCTGTCATATGTCTCATGCTCTGTTTTCTGCCGTACACGGAATGATCTCTATTATGATGATGCGTACAGCTGATATCCCTTCAACAATGAATAAGACTACTTTGGACGAAACTGTTTCGGCTTTTATTAAGTCTTTGTAAATTTTTTTTGAATTAAAAATTAACACCGTTAGGAAATTTAACACCGGATTGATTTAAATTATTCTGTTATTCCTGATTAAAAACGCAATCATTTATGGAGCCATTCATAGTATTCAGTTGTTAAAATTAGTCATTTTTTGCTTATCAATTAACACTGTTAGTAAAATTAACACACCTTACACCATCATTATACACTTAAATACATTAAAAACAATTTTCAATTATGGAAACAATCGACTTCATTGGACATTAAAAATTCTGTAATTTTTTTTGAACTAATTATTAACACTGTTAGGAAAAAATACAGCATTTATCAAAACACTTTACTTACCTCTAACACTTCATTAAAAAAATTAAACCAACAATGAAATTACCTGGAAAAACAAGGTTTATTGTACTTATTGCAAGTATAATTCTTTTACAGAGCTGCACAAAAGCCGCAGAAGGAACCAATGCCGCACCTCCAGCTCCAGAACTTCCGGTTTATACCGTTATTACATCACCAGCCACTACATATCAGGAATTCCCAACTGCTTTGGAAGGGAAAAACAACGTAGAAATCAGATCTCAGGTAGACGGATATCTGGATAGAATCTATGTAGAAGAAGGTGCTTATGTAAGAGCAGGACAACCGTTATTTAAAATAGATTCAAGAAGCTACGGCGAGCAGATGAATATGGCTCAGGCTAATCTTCAGGCTGCCAATGCCAATATTCAAAAAGCAAGAGTGGAAGTAGACAGAATTCAGCCACTGGTTGCTGCAAAAGTAGTTTCTGATGTACAGCTTAAAACAGCAAAAGCCAATTATGAAGCTGCCGTTGCCGCTGCTTCTCAAGCCAGAGCCTCTGTTGGAAGCGCAAGAATCAATGTAGGATTTACAACGATTACAGCTCCTGTAAGTGGTTATATCGGAAGAATTCCTTACAAAAAAGGAAGTTTGATCTCAAGAACAGATGTAAATCCATTGACTTTATTATCTGATATCAGTGAAATCTATGCCTACTTCTCTTTAAGTGAACTTGATTTCATTGCTTTCCAAAACAAATACCCTGGAGCAAGCTTAGAAGAAAAGCTGAAAAATATGCCGATGGTAGATCTTGTCATCGCCGATAACAGTACTTACCCTGAAAAAGGAAGATTGAGTATTGTAGACGGGCAATTTGATAAAACTACGGGAGCTATCAGCGTACGTGCCGTTTTCCCTAATACCAACGGAACTTTAAGAACCGGAAACACAGGAAGAGTGCGTATGCCTCAGCTGATCTCGAACGCAGTAGTTATTCCGCAGGAATCTACATTCGAAATTCAGGATAAAACCTATGTATATGTGATGGATAAAGATAAAAAAGTAATGGGGAGACCTATTAAAATATCTGGAAAAACAGACAGCTATTACTTTATTTCTGAAGGACTTTCCCGTGGAGAAAAAATCGTATACACAGGAATCGGAAGCTTAAAAGACGGCGCATCCATCAGACCGAAAAATATTTCGTCTGACAGCTTATTAAAAGCAAAACCATTATAGTCCTTTCCGAAAACAGAAGACTTAAAAAAATAAACTTCTTATGTTAAAACAATTTATAGAAAGACCGGTCCTTTCAACGGTCATCTCCATAATACTCTTATTATTGGGAGCTTTGTCTCTCTTTAATTTACCGATTGCCCTCTTTCCGGATATCGCTCCACCAAGCGTTCAGGTAACGGCATTCTATCCTGGAGCTAATGCTGAAGTGGTAGCACGTTCGGTTGCCACTCCTATTGAGGAAGCAGTGAACGGGGTTGAAAATATGACCTATATGACTTCTAACTCCAGTAATGACGGTACCATGACACTTAGTGTGTACTTCAAACAGGGAGCAGATGCTGATAATGCAGCGGTAAACGTACAGAACCGTGTATCAAAAGCAATGAGCCAGCTGCCTCAGGAAGTAGTACAGGCCGGGATTTCAACCCAGAAGGTTCAGAACAGTATGATTATGTTCATGGGACTGACCAGTGAAAATGAAAAACAATATGATGAATTATTCCTTCAAAATTATCTGAAGATCAACGTTATTCCACAGATACAGCGTATCCCCGGAGTTGCACAGGCTCAGGTATTCGGAACAAGGGATTATTCCATGAGAATCTGGTTGAAACCGGATCGTCTGGCATCAAATAATCTTTCTCCACAGGAAGTTTTAGCAGCCATTAAAGATCACAACCTTGAAGCTGCCCCAGGCCGTCTTGGACAGGGAAGTAAGGAAACTTACGAATATATCCTTAAGTATAAAGGAAAACTGAATAAGAATGAAGACTATGAAAATATTGCTATCAAAGCAAATAGTGATGGTTCTTTCTTAAGATTAAAAGATGTTGCACGAGTAGAGTTTGGATCTTATACCTATACTGCCACCAACAGAGTAGACGGAAAACCCGTTGCCGGATTTGCGATCTTACAGACCGCAGGTTCTAATGCCAACGAAATCCTGACAGAAATTGAAAAGCAGGTGAAAGTAATGGAAACCACGCTTCCAAAAGGAGTGAAACCCATTATCATGTATAATTCCAAAGACTTCCTTGATGCTTCAATTCATCAGGTTGTGGAAACGCTTGTTATTGCTTTCGTATTGGTATTTATTGTAGTATTTATTTTCCTTCAGGATTTCAGATCTACATTAATTCCTGCTATTGCCGTACCGGTAGCGATTATCGGAACATTCTTCTTCCTGCAGTTATTTGGTTTCAGTATCAACATGCTTACTTTATTTGCATTGGTTCTGGCCATCGGTATTGTAGTGGATGATGCCATTGTAGTGGTAGAGGCCGTCCATTCTAAAATGGAACAGACAGGGATGCCGGTAGAACAGGCTACAATGAACTCGATGAGTGAAATTTCAGGAGCCATCATTTCCATTACATTGGTAATGTGTGCCGTATTTATTCCGGTTGGTTTCATGCAGGGACCTGCAGGGGTTTTCTACAGACAGTTTGCTTTCACATTAGCGATTGCGATTTTAATCTCAGCAGTGAATGCATTAACATTGAGCCCGGCATTATGTGCGATGTTCTTAAATGATCCTCAGGGAGAACATGGTGAACACGGTCATAAAAAAGGTTTTGGAGCAAGATTCTTCAATGCTTTCAATGCCAGTTTCAACAGCATGACCAGAAAGTATATCTACAGCCTTAAATTTTTAATTAAAAACAAATGGGTTGCGATAGGAGGTCTTGTCATCATTACAGCGGCAAGTGTATTTTTGATCAAAAAAGCACCATCAGGATTTATTCCTACTGAAGACCAGGGGTTCGTATTGTATGCAGTGAATACTCCTCCGGGAAGTTCATTAGAAAGAACACACAGAGCTACAGCTCAAATTGATAAAATTATCAATGGTGAAAAAGCAACCAACCACCTTTGGGTAGCGGATGGGATGAACTTCATCAGTAATGCTAATGCTTCTCCTTATTCTGCAGGTTTCATTAAACTTAAAGATTATGACAAGCGTGGTGAAATGAAAGACCCTGATCAGATTGCAGCAACATTGACAGGTAAGGTAAGCCAGGTAAAAGATGCCAATGCATTCTTCTTCAACTTCCCTACTGTACAAGGTTTCGGTAACGTTTCCGGATTTGAATTCATGCTTCAGGATAAAACAAACGGTTCTTTCGAACAGTTGGGAACAACTACTCAACAGTTCATTGGAGAGCTGATGAAAAGACCTGAAATTGCTTTTGCCTTTACAACGTATGCGGCTGGAAACCCTCAGTATACTATTGATGTAGATACTGATAAAGCCAACCAGTTGGGTGTTTCTGTAACAGAATTGATGCAGACCATGCAGATTTATTTCGGAAGCAGCTTTGTATCGGATTTCAACAGATTCGGAAAGTATTACAGAGTAATGGCTCAGGCAGATATTCCTTACCGTACAGATGTTAATTCACTGGAAGGAATCTATGTGAAAAATAAATCAGGAGAAATGGTTCCTGCCAAAACTCTGGTAACGTTAAAAAGATCTTTCGGTCCTGAAACGGTAACAAGAAATAACCTTTTCAACGCAGTAACAATTAACGGAACTCCAAAACCTGGTTACAGTACCGGAGATGCCATCAAAGCAGTAGAAGAAGTTGCTCAGCAGTCCCTTCCGAGAGGATATGGATATGAGTGGACAGGGATTACCCGTGAAGAGATCAAAACAAGTGGACAGACTTCATTTATCTTCTTCTTAAGTATCCTGTTTGTTTACTTCTTACTGGCAGCTCAATATGAAAGTTATATCCTTCCATTTGCTATTATTCTTACCATTCCAACAGGTATTTTCGGAGTATTTGCATTCACGGGATTAGCAGGAATTGATAACAATATTTATGTTCAGGTAGGATTGATCATGCTGGTCGGGCTACTGGCCAAGAATGCCATCCTGATTGTAGAGTTTGCCGTACAGAGAAGAAAAGCAGGTAAAACATTAATTGAATCTGCACTTCAGGCATCAAGATTACGTTTAAGACCGATCTTAATGACCTCTTTTGCTTTCATCGTGGGAATGCTTCCACTGGTATGGACACAGGGTGCTTCTTCAAAAGGAAACCACTCTATCGGTTATAGTACCGTAGGAGGAATGCTTACAGGAGTAATATTGGGAATCTTTATCATTCCGGTAATGTATGTGGTATTCCAGTATCTGCATGAAAAAATGCCAAGCAGAAAAAAGAAAAGACTTCTGAAAAAACAAATGGAGGAAGAACTTTTAGCTGCTAGTCACTAATAAAAAATGAATTACAAAAACTTAGAGAAAATTTTAAGATCATAAAGGGCTAACTATTCACCTGACTTTTCTTAATGGTTTAAAAAAGCTAACTATTTTCTCCTACTAAAGACAATTTTTGCCTCAACAGAAACCTCTCTAAGTTTTGTATTCAATTAAAAGTTTAAAAACTATGAAACGAGTAAAAAATATTATTCTAACATTTGCACTGGCTATAGGCTCTGTTTCGTGTGTGTCTAAACTGGCATATGCGGAACCCGAGCTTCCTCTTCCGGAAAAGTTTCAGTACACAGCAACTGCCGACACAGCCAGTATAGCCAATCTGGAATGGAAACAGTTTTTCAGCGATCCTATTTTACAGGGATTGATTGAAAAAGGAATTAAAAATAATTATGACCTTCAGATCGCCTTAAAGCAGGTTGCTGCTTCACAGGAAAAGCTGAAACAGGCAAAATATATGCAATATCCGGACGTTGGTTTCGGAGTAAGCGGACAGATTTCAAGACCTTCCAAAAACAGTATGAACGGACAAAGCTTAAATTTATTTTTAGGTTCAAGCCATGTTGAAGATTATAATGCAGCCTTCAACCTTTCATGGGAAGCAGACATCTGGGGAAAAATCAAAAACCAGCAGGAAGTTTCAAGAATGCAGTATCTTCAAACCTATGAAGGTTCAAAAGCAGTTCAGACTCAAGTAGTAGCAGCAATTGCACAAGGGTATTATAACCTGTTAATGCTTGACAGACAATTAGCTATTGCAAAATCTAATCTGGAGCTAAGCAGCAATACCCTGATGATTACACAGAAAATGTGGGAAAGTGGTGATAACACCTCTTTAGGAGTACAGCAGGCAGCCGCACAGAAACAGGCAACAGAACTTCTGATTGCTCAGCTGGAACAGAATATTGCTATTCAGGAAAATGCATTGAGTATTCTGACAGGTGAACTGCCTAACAAAGTAAACAGAACCATTGAAATGTCTGATACTTCTTTACCTCAGAATATCTCCGCAGGGCTTCCGGCAGCTATGGTAAGCCGCAGACCGGATGTGCGCCAGCAGGAATTGGTTTTATTAGAATCCAATGCCATGGTAGGAATTGCTCAGGCGAATATGTATCCGGCATTGAAGATTACAGCCAATGGAGGAGTAAATTCATTTAAAATTGATAACTGGTTTCAGATTCCGGCTTCGTTATTCGGATCCGTTTTAGGAGGAATTACCCAGCCTATTTTCCAGAAAAGACAATTAAAAACAGACCTTGCAGTAGCAAAAATTCAAAGGGAAAGAAATGTTCTGGCATTCCGTCAATCGGTATTGAATGCTGTCGGAGAAATTTCTGATGCTTTGGTTTCTAATGAAAATTTAAAAGTTCAGGAACTGAAAGCCACAGAACAATCTTCCACGTTGAAAGACGGAATTAAAAGTGCACAACTTCTTTACAAAGGAGGTTCAGCCAATTACCTGGAAGTGATTACAGCACAGGGAAATTCCCTACAGGCAGAGTTGAATCTGGCTTCCATTAAAAGACAGAGATTAAGCAGCATTGTAGATTTATACAGAGCGCTAGGCGGCGGTTGGAAGTAGTAAATTAAATTATATTTGTTTTAAGATGCGGTTCTTTTCAGAGCCGCATTTTTTTAGTATAAAAACGCCCTAATTAATTACCATCTGTAGTGTCAACAAAGTGGAATGAAGAATCTTAAAAAAACAATCGATGAGATTCTTTCTTCGTCAGAATGACAAACTAAGCGCTTAGTTTATCCGCACACTATGTCATTCCGTAGGAATCTATATTTTAAAAACTCCTAAAGTCGTTTAATAATGTAAAAGCATCTTATTTTTCAAACTCCTCCGCAATCCATTTTAGCAAATCTTCATACTCTTTTTCAGAATATCCTAATTGTAAATAATGAATATCATCCGCCTTTCTGTACCATGTCAGCTGGCGTTTTGCATATCTGCGGCTGTTCTTTTTTATTTCTGAAACGGCAAAATCAAGGTCCCAATCGCCATCAAAATATTTGAAAAGCTCTGCATATCCTACCGTATTTAAAGCAGTCAGCTCTTTGAATTTTTCAAGACCCTTTACCTCATCCAGCAATCCGTTTTCCATCATAATATCTACCCTGCGGTTGATTCTGTCGTACAGTTCTTCTCTTGGAGCTTCTATTCCGATACGGATCACATTAAAATCTCTGCCATTTTGAGAAACCGAAATATGTTCAGAATATTTTTTATCCGTTTGCCAGATAATATCAATGGCTCTCAACAGCCTGCGGTGATTGTGAATATCCACCACACTGAAATACTCGGGATCGAGTTCTTGTAAAATTCCCTGAAGCTTTTCTATTCCTTCCTGCTCCATCATAGTCTGAAGTTTCTCCTGATTTTCAGCATTCGCTTCTGGCAAATCATGCAGACCTTCTATCACCGCTTTTTCATACATCATGCTTCCGCCAACAAGAATTACGGTGTCATGCTTGGTAAAAAGTTCATTAAGTTTTTGAAGGGCATCTTCTTCGTACTGCCCGATAGAATAATATTCTTCCACTGAAAGATTTCCGATAAAATGATGAGGTGCTCCAGCAAGTTCTTCTTCAGAGGGCGCTGCTGTTCCTATTTTCATTTCTTTAAAAAACTGACGGGAATCACAGGAGATAATCTCCGTATTGAAATACTGAGCCAAATCAATTGCCAATCTCGTTTTACCAATTCCGGTGGGTCCTACAACAGAAATTAAATTTTTCTTTTTCACAGCGCTAATTTACGAAAACGAGTTTATTTAATTGGCTGGAAGATGGAGGCAGGAAGTAGGAAGATTATTATAAATATAAATTATATTTAATTTTAACATCCAGCCTCCATCTTCCAGCCATTCAACATTAACCAAACTATAGACTTAAATGTTTATCTTTGTAGAACAATAAAAAACTATGATTTTATCAATGACCGGATTCGGTAGAGCCGAAGATGTTTTTGAAGGAAAAAAAATTACTATAGATATTAAATCTCTGAACAGCAAGAGCTTTGATTTGAATATTAAAATTCCTTTACGTTATAAAGAAAAAGAATTTGAAATCAGAAAAATTCTTAACGATAGAATTATCCGTGGAAAAGTAGACTGCTACGTTAATATTGAGAATCTTGAGGAGTCCAATGATGTAAAAATTAATAAAAATTTAATTGATTCTTATATCAATGAACTTAAAAACATAGCTTCTGACGGACCCAATTTCGAATACCTTAAAATGGCGGTAAGACTTCCTGATGCTATTACATCAAGACCTGACGAATTGACGGAAGGCGAATGGGAAGCTTTGGCTAAGATTGTTAACAATTCAATCGACAGGTTCGAAGAATTCAGAAGAACTGAAGGCAGCATTTTACATGAAGAATTAAACAGGAATATTCAGAATATCGACAAGTATCTTGGAGAAGTAATTCCTTTTGAAGAAGAAAGAATTGTAAGCGTTAAAGAACGTTATCAGAAATCTTTAAAAGAATTTGAAAATGTGGATGAAACACGCTTTTATCAGGAAATGGCCTACTTCACTGAAAAGCTTGATATTTCTGAAGAAAAAGTAAGACTTGCCCAGCACTTGAAATATTATAAAGAAGTAATGGACAATGAATCTTTCAACGGAAAAAAACTGGGCTTTATTTCTCAGGAAATCGGAAGAGAAATTAATACACTAGGTTCTAAAGCCAATCACGCAGAAATCCAGAAACTGGTTGTGATGATGAAAGATGACCTTGAAAAAATTAAAGAACAAACGTTAAACGTATTGTAATGATAGGTACGAGTTACGAGATGTGTGGTTGTCATTTCTAAGAAAAGAACCCGAAACTCGGACCTCGTAACCCGAAATTGTAAAAAATGGATAAAGTAATTATATTTTCAGCACCATCAGGGAGCGGAAAAACTACATTGGTAAAGCATTCATTAGAAACATTTCCTGAACTGGAATTTTCAATCTCATGTACAACGAGACAGCCGAGAGGAAGTGAAGTTCATGCTGTGGACTATCATTTTCTGACACCGGATGAATTCAGACAGAAAATTTCTGAAGATGCTTTTGTAGAATATGAAGAAGTATATACTGACAAATATTACGGTACTTTAAAATCTGAAGTAGAAAAAATATGGAAGCAGGGAAAAGTAGTTATTTTTGATGTAGATGTAAAAGGAGGCATCTCGTTAAAAAAATATTTCGGTGAAAAAGCACTGTCTATTTTTATAGAACCACCTTCCATTGAAGAATTGGAACGAAGATTGATCTCCAGAGATACAGATGATGCAGAAACCATAAAAACCCGTGTAGCAAAGGCAGAAGAAGAAATGACCTACGCCAGCGAGTTTGACAAGATCGTTATTAATGAAGATCTTGATGCAGCTAAAATAGAAATAGAAAGTTTAATAAAAAGTTTTATAGAAAGAAACTAGAAGTTAGAAATTAGAAGTTAGTTTTTTAGTGTCAGGAAAATTATCCTCATTTTATACTAACCTCTAGTTTCTAATCTCTAACTTCTATAAAAGAAAAAATTGAGGTTGATATGAGTACCGAAACATTAGAAAAAGCTAAATCTGCAATTCCTGTCAGAGGATTTCTGGATATTAAAGATATTGCTATTCCTCAGGGAGAAGAATTGGTGAAAGCCATTCTTAAACTGAAAGAAGAAAAAAATGCGGTAATCCTTGCCCATTATTACCAGCCCGGAGAAATTCAGGATATCGCTGATTTCCTGGGAGATTCTTTACAGCTGGCAAGACAGGCAAAAGATACCAATGCTGATATGATTGTATTCTGCGGAGTACATTTCATGGCAGAAGCCGCTAAAATTCTGAATCCAACTAAAAAAGTAGTTCTTCCTGATACCATGGCTGGATGCTCTCTGGCAGACGGTTGTTCCGGAGAAGGACTGAGAAAAATGCGTGAACAGCACCCGAATGCTTTAATTGCTACTTACATCAACTGTAATGCAGAAACTAAAGCAGAAAGTGATATCATCGTAACAAGTTCAAATGCAGAAACAGTAATTGAAGCACTGCCAAAAGACAGACCGATTATCTTTGCACCGGATAAAAACCTGGGAAGATATTTATCTAAAAAAACAGGTCGTGATATGATCCTTTGGGATGGAAGCTGTGTAGTACACGAAGCATTCTCAATGGAAAGAATTGCCCAGCAGCTGGCAGACAATCCGGATGCAAAACTGATTGCACACCCTGAAAGTGAAGAAGCTGTTTTGAAACTGGCTCACTTTATCGGTTCCACTTCTGCTCTGTTGAACTATGTAGAAAAAGATGACTGTCAGAAATTCATCATCGCTACAGAAGAAGGTATCCTTCACGAAATGAGAAAACGTGCACCTCACAAAGAACTTATTCCTGCATTGGTTTTTGACGAAAGCTGTAACTGTTCAGAATGTTTCTACATGAAGCGTAACACCATGGAAAAGCTTTATTTATGTATGAAATATGAGCTTCCTGAAATTCTTATCGACGAAGAATTAAGATTAAAAGCATTGAAGCCTATTGAAGCCATGCTTGATCTTTCTAAAAGCATAAAATAATTTTTTTGTCATTCAATATTTATTATATTTAGCATTCAAACTAATAATAAATATGAAAAATCTAAAAAAATTAACCCGAGAAAATCTTAAAAGAGTAAACGGTGGAGCAGGAACTTTCTGCAACTTTTGTGAAATACATGAGACCTGCGGATCAGGATGCAATGGAGAATCAATTTGTATCCCAAAAGGAGAGCATTTCCCTCCTAATTGTTAATAAAATTAAAGCACTGTTTTTACAGTGCTTTTTTTATTTTAGTCTGCAGTAATTGCAACAAAGCAATCCATACTTACCACAACACACATTCTGCAGTTTTGGACAGGTTCCAATAGGCCTCACATGAAGGATCACTGGATGAACCCGGACCAAAAACAAGATGGGTAGGGCAACCATCACATCTTGAAATAGCTGCTCCATTCACCAGTTCCAGGTCTCTTCTGCTTAATCTTTTAATTGTTTTCATACTTTAAAATTTTAAGACACCCCTCCATCCACACATTCCATGCTTACCAGAACACACATCTTACAATAATCAGGCAGTCCCTGATAAGCAGAACATGGATACTGATATTCAGGACCATCTCCGAATGTAGCATGTTGTGGGCATCCCGCACATCTTGACGGACCTGCTGCTCCATTTAATTGTTCAAGTTCTTTTCTGTTTAATTTCTTTAAATTTTTCATAGTAGTTTTAATTAAATTTCTGATTTTGATTTTTTACATCGGATCGTATAAGCAGCCAATACTTACAGCATTGGTGCATAACAGGTTCCTCCCGGTTTCAGCCAGCATCCCCATTTTCCCCCTCCACGGAAACATACAAATTGCTCTCCCCCACATGCCTCAATCTGAATATCCGTGAAACCACCCTTGATATTTTTCTTATCCTCTCTTGATAATTTCTTAATTGTTTTCATAGTATAATAATTTTGGTATTCTGTATTAGCAATAAATTTTTATCGTTTAAATTAGTAAGGACCGAAGCATTCAAAGCTTACTAATACTCTTCCTTTACAGCATTCCGGTAATGCATAATAATCAGCACATGATCTTGGTTCACCCGGTCCGTAGGGTCCGGCAGGACAATTCTCAAAACAGTTATTCACATTTCCTCCACTGATGGATTTCAGATTTTGACGGTTCAGTTTCTTTAAATTTTTCATGGTTATTTTATTATTAGTTAATATGATAAATGTAACATTTTTAATCAATTACACCAAATATATCTCTAAAAAAGGAAATATATTTTATTATGTTAATCGTTGGGCTGTTTCAAAATAATTTGTACATTTGTTCCGTTACAATGAATGTATTAAGAAACATATCTGATATTTCTGCCCTGAGATTACCTATTTCAGGCATATCTTCTGTTTCTACATTCACAACTACAACAACTACCCCATAACGGGGTAAATTTTCACATATTATTTACGGTACCTGTACTCTTTTTTTAAAGAGTAACCATTTCTTTTTATCCAACTTCAAAAAAATAATTGATGAAAGTTTTAAAATTCGGCGGAACATCAGTCGCCCATTCTCAGAATATCCTACTGGTAGAAAAAATCATAAAAAAAGAATCTTTAAAAAGTAAAGTTGTTGTCATTGTATCAGCTCTTCACGGCGTTACCGACCAGCTGATCAAAGCAGCAGAATACGCTTCTGTAAAAGATGAAAATTGCAATCAGATTGTTCAAAACCTTGAAGAAAAACATATCAGTTTGGTCAAAGAACTGTTCTCAATTGCAGAGCAAAGTTCATGGCTGAGTTTTGTAAAAAAACATTTCAATGACATTGAAGACCTCTGCAACGGAATCGCTGTACTTGGTGAATTGACAGATAGAATAAAAGATAAAATTGCTTCTTACGGAGAATTTCTGTCTTCAAAAATTATTGCAGCAAAACTTCATCATGAAGGTTTAGACTGTGCATGGATGAATACTGCAGATCTGATCAGAACAGACAGCAATTTCACCAATGCAAAAGTAGATTTTGAATCTACTGAAAAGAATATTTTCGGTTTTCTGAATGAAAATCAGAACCGTATTATTGTAGGCCCCGGTTTTGTAGCTCATGACGAAAAAAATAATGCAACAACATTAGGAAGAGGCGGCTCAGATTATACCGCTTCTATTATTGCAGCTTCTGTTCATGCAGAAGAACTACAGATCTGGACCGATGTAAGTGGGATGATGACTGCCGATCCACGTTTGGCCTCCAATGCCAAACCTATTTCAGAAATTTCTTATCATGAAGCGATGGAACTTTCTCATTTTGGGGCAAAAGTACTTTATCCACCTTCCATTCAGCCTGTAATGATAAACAATATAAACCTGATCATCAAGAATACTTTTGATCCTGAAGCACAGGGAACTTTAATTTCTCATCAACTGAAATCTTCAGACGATGAAAAACAGATTGCAGTAGGAATTTCAAATATGAACAATATTGCTCTGCTTACCTTAGAAGGAAGCGGTATGGTAGGAATTCCGGGTATTTCAGCAAAACTTTTCCAGTGTTTAAGTCATGAAAAAATAAATATAATCCTTATTACACAAGGATCTTCAGAACATTCTATCACCATTGCTATTGAGGAAAAAGAAGCTTTGCGTGCAGAACATGCTATCAATTCTTCTTTTGCTGATGATATCAATCTGGAAAGAGTATATGCTGTAAAAATTGAAACAGGGCTTTCCATTGTGGCTTTGGTAGGAGAAAGCATGAAAAGCAGAAGTGGTGTGAGTGCAAAAATGTTTGGATGTCTCGGAAATAACGGAATTAATATAAGAGCAATTGCCCAGGGATCATCGGAAAGAAATATCAGTATTGTCATTTCAGAAAAAGACAGTAAAAAAGCAGTGAATGTACTTCACGAAGAATTTTTTGAATCTGAAGTTAAACAAATTCACCTCTACATCTGCGGAACCGGAAATGTAGGTTCAAAACTGATTCAGCAGATTTATGATCAAAATGATTATTTAAAAGAAAACTTTTTAATCAATCTGAGAATTGCAGGAATTTCCAACAGTCGTTATATGGTATTTTCCGATCAGGGAATATCAAAAGAAAACTATCTTATCTGGGATCAGAAGGGTGAGAAAGCCTCTGCCAGGGAATTTGCTGATGAAATTATCAGAAGAAACCTTAGAAATTCTGTTTTCGTTGATGTAACGGCAAGTCCTGACGTTCCTGAAGTGTATGAAGGGCTATTGAAAAGAAGTGTGAATATCGTTGCGTGTAATAAGATTGCAGCTTCTTCAGATTTTAAAAAGTATAAAACCTTAAAGAATACGGCGAGAAACCACAGCTGCAATTTCTATTTTGAAACCAATGTAGGAGCTGGGCTTCCCGTGATAGGAACCATTAATGATCTGATCAAAAGCGGAGATCAAATACAATCCATTCAGGCTGTATTAAGCGGGACATTGAATTTTGTCTTTAATGAGTATGATGGCAGCAGAACATTCTCTGAAGTAGTAGCTCAGGCTCAGAAAGAGGGATATACAGAACCGGATCCAAGACTCGATTTGTCTGGAACTGATGTAGCAAGAAAAATTTTAATTCTGGCAAGAGAAGCCGGATATCCCCTTCAGTTTGATGAAATTGAAAACATAGGTTTTCTGCCTGAAGAATGCATGCAGGGAAACGTTGACAGTTTTTATGAAAAACTGACAGTATATGAAGATCATTTTAAGAACTTATTTAATGAAGCTAAAAACGAAGGAAAAATATTAAAATACGTAGCAAAATTTGAAGAGGGAAAAGCCAAAGTAGGTTTACAGCATATCGCCCCGGACAGTGATCTGTTTCACTTGTATGGCAAAGACAATATTGTCATTTTTAAAACCCTCAGATATTCCGAACAGCCATTGGTAGTGAAAGGTGCCGGTGCCGGAGCTGATGTTACGGCAAGTGGAGTTTTTGCAGATATTATTCGTTCTATTTAAAAATACAATTATGAAAAATGTAAAATTAAAAGTCCCTGCTACTGTAGCCAATCTGGTTTGCGGATTTGATATTTTAGGAATGGTAGTTCATGATCCATACGATGAGATGGAATTTAAATTACTGGAAACTCCCGAAATTATTATAAAACATACAGATTCTTTCGGGCTTCCAGAAGAAGCTCCCAAAAATGTTGCGGGTGTTGTTCTATTAAAAATTCAGGAATATTTCAATCTGAAAAACGGTTTTGAAGTCATTATCCATAAACATATAAAACCAGGAAGCGGGCTCGGCTCCAGCGCGGCAAGTGCCGCCGGAGCCGCTTTTGGAGCCAATATTTTATTAGGAAACAAACTCTCAAAAGAGGAAATGGTTTATTTTGCCATGTTTGGAGAAGAACTGGCTTCAGGAGTACGCCATGCAGATAATATCGCACCTTGTATCTATGGTGGAATAACGCTGGTAAAATCTACTAATCCTATTGATATTATTCCTTTAAATAGTCCTGATTTATTTGTAACAGCCGTACATCCGCAGGTGGAAGTCAAAACTTCAGATGCCAGACAGATTTTAAAGAAAAATATCACATTAAAAAGTGCTGTAGAACAGTGGGGAAATATAGCAGGTCTGGTAGCAGGAATTCAGAAAAATGATTTTCCGCTGATTGGAAGGAGTCTTAATGATGTCATTATAGAACCTGTGCGGAGTATTTTGATTCCGAAATTTGAAGAAATTAAAACAAAAAGTCTGCAGTTAGGTGCATTGGGAGGAGGAATTTCCGGTTCAGGACCTTCCATTTTCATGCTGTCCGAACAAAAAGAAACAGCAGAAAAAATTGCTCAAATGATGCAATCAGTCTATGATGAAATTGAAATAGAAAGTCTTGTCTATGTTTCAAAAATAAACCCGGCAGGCATTCAGATCATCGAGGAAGCTTAATCATAAAAAAACAAAAATGAAATATTATAATTTAAAAGATCATCTGGAAAAAATTGATTTCAGAGGAGCAACAATAAAAGGCCAGGGAAAAGAAAAAGGATTGTTTTTCCCTGAAAACATTCCTCAGTTTGATGAAGAATTTATTCAAAATCTTGATCAATATTCTAATGAAGAAATTGCGTACAGATGCATGAAAGATTTTGTCGGAGATGAAATTCCTTCAGAAATAATAGAGAAAATTGTTGCTGAAACCGTCAGTTTTGAGATTCCTCTGGTCAAGATTGATGAACAGATCTCTATACTGGAGTTATTCCATGGTCCTACCCTGGCTTTTAAAGATATCGGTGCGAGATTCATGAGCCGTTGTCTGTCTTATTTCCTGAAAGACGAACAGAAAAAAGTCACTGTTCTGGTAGCTACATCAGGAGATACAGGAGGAGCTGTTGCTCATGGATTCTATAAAATCCCACAGATTGATGTAGTTATTTTGTATCCTAAGAACAGAGTAAGCCCGGTTCAGGAGAAGCAGTTGACTGCATTGGGTGAAAATATTTCAGCGTTGGAAGTCAACGGCAGTTTTGATGACTGTCAGAATCTTGTAAAACAGGCTTTTTCGGATGAAGAAATCAACAGCCAGTTGTTTCTGACGTCTGCTAATTCTATCAATGTGGCAAGATGGCTTCCCCAGCAGATTTATTATTTAATTGCATTAAAACAATGGAAACAATATCATAAGGAACATCCGGTAATTTGTGTTCCTAGCGGAAATTTCGGAAATATTTGTGCCGGATTGCTGGCTCATTTCAGAGGACTGCCTGCCAGTCATTTTATTGCGGCCTGTAATGCCAACCATGTAGTTCCTAATTATTTTAAAACTCAAAATTATCAGCCGCAAAAAGCCGTTGCTACTTTATCCAATGCCATGGATGTAGGAAATCCGAGCAATTTTGTGAGAATTCTGGAACTTTTCGGGCATCAGTTTGAAACATTGAAAAATAAAATATCAGCTTATTCCATTGATGATGACAAAACAATGAGCACCATTACGGAAGTCTATGAGAAATACGGATATATTCTGGAACCTCACAGTGCTGTTGCATTTGCTGCAATGGAACAATATCTGCAAGGAAATCCAGGACAAAAAGGATTTATTCTGGGGACCGCACATCCGGTAAAGTTTCCTGATGCTGTGGAAAAAGCTATTCATACTCAGATTGAAATTCCTGAATCATTAAATGAACTTATGAAAAAGGAGAAAAAAACTGTAGAAATAAATTCAGATTTTGAAGAATTAAGACGATTTTTGCTTCATAAAATCTGAAGCAATGAGCAAAATATATCTTGAAGATGTAAGAATATATGCGTACCATGGTGTACTTCCTGAAGAAAATATCATCGGAACGTATTATATTCTGAATGCAGAACTTCATACCGATCTGTGGAAAGCAGCTGCATCCGATGATTTGCATGATACCATCAGTTATGCGGATATCAACGATATTCTCCACAAGGAAATGAAAATAAAGTCCAAATTGCTGGAACATGTAGCCGGAAGAATCATCACAAAAATTCACGACAGCTTTCCACAGGTTGATTATATTAAATTAAAAATAACGAAAACAGCACCACCGATGCAGGGAGAAATGATGGGTGCCAGTATAGAACTTGAAAAAAGCTTTAAACCGGAAAATTAAAATTATTATTTTCGTTCATTAAAAAAAACATACAAATTGAAATTCGTCAAAATATTATTTTTAGCAATAGGGATCAGTACTTTTGGGCAGACAGGTGTAGATAATCAACTGGCGGCTTATAACTTCCCTAAGATCAAATCCAGCATTACGATGCCTGTAACGATTCCTCTTTCGGAACTGAGCAATATGATCAATGCTTCTGTGAAAGATCTGGTGTATCAGGATGATTCTTATACGGATAACAACAATGACCAGTTCAAAGTAAAAGTCTGGAAGACCAGACCCATCCGCCTCGTAGGAGGAACCAGCCAGAATTTACTGATTGAAGTTCCCTTAAAAATATGGGCAGAAAAAGGAATTGGCACTCTGGGAGTATATACCTATCAGAACACCACCTTCGAAACAGTAATGTCTTTCAATACAACAGTTACTTTTAAAAACAACTGGACCATCACTACGAATACCCAGCCGAACGGTTTCAGATGGGTAAGCAAACCCGTGCTTGATTATGGAAGAATACAGATTCCTATTACCTCCATTGTCGAAAAAAGTTTAAAGGAGCAACAGGAAAAATTCTGTAAAACGATAGACCAGCAAATGGCTACGCAGCTGAACTTCCAGCAATATGCCTTAATGGCGTGGAATACTTTTCTGCAGCCTTTCAATATTTCGGAAGAATATAATACCTGGCTGAAAGTAAGTCCGGTAGCAGTTAATATCACTCCTTTGAAATTTTATGGAAACCAGATCAATGCTACCCTTGGTGTTGATATTTATTCCGAAACTTTTACAGGAAATAAACCTGCAGCTTCTTCACCAGTAACAAGTGTTGCTAATTTTAACTCCACTCCCACTGTTGCGGATAAGTTTATTTTACAGACGACGGCCAATATTCCTTTTACGGAAGCAAGTAATATGGCAAGAAAAACTTTCCTTAATAAAGAATTTGACGTGCGTGATTCTAAAGTGAAAGTAACTGACATCCGAGTGTATGGACTGGATAACAGAGTGGTTATTGAGGCTCAAACCGATGGCTATATAAAAGGAACTTCTATTATTTCAGGAATCCCGGTGTATGATGAAACAAAGAGAAAAATTGTTTTATCAGAAACCAAGTTTAAACTGAAAACGACCAATATCCTGCAAAAAACAGCCTCACTTCTATTCCAGGGAAAAATAGTAAAAATGATTGAAGAGGAATATGGCATTCCCACTCAGGAATTGGAAGAAGCCTCCAGAAAAAGTATTGAAGAAGCTTTTAACAAAGAATATTATAAAGGATTAAAGATGAACGGAAAAGTTTTCAATCTTAAACCAAGCAAAATTCTACTCAGCGATACAGGTATTACGGCTGTAATTGACACCAATGCCTCTTTAAAATTATTGGTGAACGGATTCTAAAAACTTTAAATAAAAAATTAAACTAAAAAACTAATAATCTTACACATGAAAAGAATTCTAAATGTTGTTGAATATAACAAAGCCTCATCAGGAATCAGACTGGCTAATAATTTTCTGGATCTTATAGTACTATATATTATTAATTATCTTCTCTCTACTGTTTCTAATCTTCTTTATGAAGCCACTTCAATTGAGTTTTTCTACTTCTATAGTAATGGAAATTTGTTAGGGCAAATTCTGATTGGAAATTTCAATTATTGTCTTTATTATTTTTTGATGGAAAACTATTTAGATGGGAGAACCGTTGCAAAGTATATTACAGGAACCAAAGTAATCAGTACAGATGGTACAAAGCCTACCACCCAGCAAATTATTTACAGAACTCTTTCCAGAATTGTTCCTTTTGACGGTCTATCATTTCTTGGGGTAAACGGCTGGCATGACAAATGGAGTGATACAAGGGTAATTAACATCAAAAATTATCAGGCTGAAATTCAAGCAAAAAGCGAGATAGAAGCTCTTGGAAAGAAAGAAATTGCTTAAAAACTTTTGTTCATAAAGAAATTTTGCTATATTTGCACATCTCAAAAATGGTAAAAATGGTACTTTGGCCGAGCGGCTAGGCAGTGGTCTGCAACACCATCTACAGCGGTTCGAATCCGCTAGGTACCTCAGAAAAAACCTCTAAGTTATTTAGAGGTTTTTTTGTTTTTATTTCTTACCTCATTATCACACATATATTATTATATTTATGAAAAAATAATAACCATATCTTTAATAAATAGCTAACCATGTTTTTATCAATATCATCAACACACATTATCATTTCAGCAATTATATTAACCCTATTGATATTCGGTGGTATTTATGGTTTTTACAGATTAATAAAATATGCCGTTAAAAAAGGGATCAAAGAATCTATAGAAAAATAATACTAAAATCAAATACTGATGATACACTTTACCCCTGAAGAAAAAAACCTCATACTCGCAGCAATACAGTATGAAAAGGAAATACAAGACAAAGCTGATGATGAAGAAATAGATTATGTGGAAGAAATAGAAGAGGAAATTCAAAGAGAAAATATTTTTATTTCAAGAAGGAATATAGACTCTATCGTCATTTATCTGGGACACTTACTTGATAAAGCACATCAGTATAACAATGCTGAAGTTCTGTCTTTAGAAAGTAAATTAGATGATTTATCAAACCTGCCTTAATAAATATCCCTGCCACTTGGCGGGGATTTTTTATTTCAATTCAAAAAAAATCCTCGGAAATTCCGAGGATAAAAACTAATAACCATGAAAACTCAAATTAAACATGAGTTATATTTCTATATCGAAAAATCGTGCCAAGAATAACAAATTTGACAAAAAAAACAGATTTATTCGTGTGATACCATTTTTACAATTTCAGCATTTTAAACCTATTTTATTGATGCTTTAAAAAGCACTTCATAATTATTTATAATTAATTCAGATAAATATAATATCAGGGTAGAAATGTTAGAAAAAAAATAATTTACAGTTTTATAAAATAAAATTCATATTCAGGAAATATATAGTGTATTGACTTTCAAAAAAAATCATATCAATACCCTATTGGCATAATTTATTCTTTATTAAAACCAATCCAATAAATTTAAATAATCATGGCACAAAGAATTTTTAGTAAAGAAGATTTCACAAAAAGCAATGAAAAAGAATATCAGTTGGAATATAAAACAAATGAAATAGGTGAAGGTTCTGATCTTATCATAGAAAGACTGACCGAAAAAGGAGACTATGAAGTAGTTCAGGCTCCTCTACGAAAATCAAATGATAAAGTATTTATCATATGGGATACACCGTTTGAAGGCAGAATACTATTTGATCTTTAAAACTTTTCATCATAAGAAAAAGCCTCCAAAAATGGAGGCCTCAAAAAACACAAATGATGAAAAAAAATTTTATTTCAGAGATAAAAATTATGGTAATTATACGTTAGTTTACACTAACTTGTTAAAAATAAAAGAGGACTAAAATTAATTAGTCCTCTTAATATTTATTATTCTTTATTAATTAACTCATAGTCTGTTATATACCTCTTTATTTCTTCTGATTTAACAGTTGTTTCAGGATAATATAAAGTCTTTATTGTAAATCGATAGTTTTCTTTTCCAATATTTACATAATCATTCTGTATCTTTTCAAGTATTGAGGTTTCAAATTTACCCCTTATTGAGATATCTTCACTAGGGGCATATATTTTAAAAGAAGGTTCTTTTGCATCAATATCAATCTCCCTAAATATCCCTTCTATTATTTCAATGTCTTCAATAACTTCAAACGATTCATCAATAATTGATTTTGCAATTTTAGCTTTTTCCTCATCTAATATAGCATACTTAACCTCTTTTGTAATAGGATTAGCATATGCAGTACTAAGAGTTGCTTTATTATCAATGATTGTTTTTATAATTAAAGAATATTCTTTTATATATTTCGTGTCTTTAGTAGAATTGATAACTTTCTTAAAGTCCTCTTGATTTTGTGCATTTAATAAATCGATAATTGTATTTATTGCAATATCTTCCTTTTCTAAAAATAAATCATTAGAGTAATTAATTTCAATTGTGATACCTAATGATGCCTGTCTTAGATTTGAAAATTCGAGATATTTATCAGCATTTCTACTATCAAAACCTACTAAATTTTTGATTATATCAACTACAGGCGTAAAAACTTTAAAAAAAGCATATGGCTTTATAGATGATTTTAAATTTTCACTTTGTAAATAAAAATCAAATATTAAATTTTGCTTTTTCTCAGAATAGTTTAAGATATATGTCTCACTTAGTTCAACCTCTTTAATTGAATAATCAAAATTATAATTATACCAATCAGGTACTAAATTGTATTCAGATATTACATTTATGGGGACGAGAAATACATTCAATGCATCACCAGTTCTCAAATCATAATCTATAACATATAAGGAACCATTTTCAGGTTTTGAAAAAGCATGATAAACTGAAATTTTATTTTCAAAAACATTTTGGAGTTTTTCTTTACTTATTTGAAGATAAGATCTTGTTTCAACATCAGCTTCTCCATTAGAATATGTTAAATAACTTAAATAGAAATTTCCAATTTCATCTTGTTCAAGTAATAAGACTGGTTCTTCTGAAAAATCAAAAGCCTCTACCACACTTAAATTAAGTGGGAATTCAGGAATATGATATTTAGAATCAATTGTCATTATACTCAATAATGTTTAATGTATTATTACTTTCAAAATTTGCATTTTCATAAAACCATGTGCTTATATGTCCGTTACTTTCATTTAGTTCAGATTTACCATGTTCTTTAACTAAATTGTATTTGGCAATATAATTTCCTAATTTGTTTCCTCTTTCAATAGAAGCTTTTATGGCATTTTTTGCATTTTCAATAGTATTAAAGAAAGATATTGCATAAGCTTTACATACTTTTTGATATCTAGTATTTTCTGGATAGAGCTTTGCATATACTAAAAAATCATCATCACAAGGGGTCTCAGACTTTGTGACTCTAAATACTTCGGATTCTAAATCAATTGCCTTATCAGTCGGACATTTATCAGGAAGTTGTTCTTTCCACATAGCACTTATTATATTATGATTTGGTGAAACAAATAATTATAAGGCTTTAAATATATAAAATATTCATTACATAGAAGATATGCAAATTTAAAAACTAAAAATATTACTCACAAAAGTATTGATTCACAGATTAAGATTCTTTATCTTTCTTTTTAGGTTTAAAGTTTAAAACCTTTTTCATATTCAAATCGAATTCCACTAATTTAAGCACATGTTTGCCATCAACTAAAGGAATATTGTCTATGTAAATTATTTCAGTTCCATCGAATGCAAAGTATTCATAATTTTTCTTTATATCTTCAACATAAAAATAATCTACACCATCTTTTGTAATGTATCTCACATTTTTTTCTTTAAGTGCTTCACCTAATGACATAATTCTTTATACTTAGTTCGGACATTTGAATTTGACAACAAATATCTGAATTTTTCTTGGTCTGTGACCTTTCTCAGGTTAAATCTATATACAAATTCATCAACATATTTTTGAAGATGCTTTTTTGAAACGTGATTGTACATTCCTGAAACACTTCTTTTCAGTATGTTCCAACTTCCTTCTATGTTATTTGTGTGTATATTATTGTCCTGCAAACTTACATACTCTTTTTTAGAATGGTCGATTACATTATGAGTATAATATTTATCTAAGCCTTTATAAGCCCACCATTCATCACTTATTAATATTGTTTTCTCAGGATTTACATATCTACAAATCAAAGGTTGAATACTTTTTCTTTTTGTATCATCTACAACATATGCATTCATTTTACCATCTCTTTGCAACATTCCCATCACAGGAACTTTGTCTTTGAAACTTCTGCCTTGTGAGTGTGGAACCTTCTTGTCTTTGTGGCGGTTCTTATTCTTGCCTCCAATAAAAGTTTCATCACATTCTACAATACCTTCAAGCTCATTATTATTCTCAATACCAAAACAGGCTCTAATTCTTTGTAACATGAACCATGCTGTTGCTTGTCTTACTCCAATATCTTTTCCTAATTGTATTGAGCTAATCCCTTTTTTGTGGGACGTAACAAGCCAAATAGCCATAAACCATTTACGAAGACTAACTTTAGAATTCTCAAACATTGTTCCTGTCTTAACATTAAAATACTTGCCTGTATTTTTGCATCTATATTGATTATTCTTACACTTATATACTTTTGAAGTTTCATCAAAAGGACTTACAGGAAGTTTGTTCCATTTCAACATCTCCAAATAATCAATGCAATCCTGTTCTGTTGAAAAGGTTTGAGTTAATTCAAATACTGATTTTATATTGGTGTTAAACATAATCTATTCAGTTGTATTTTTTATAATAATATTAGATACATCATAAAGCCAATTAATCTCACCATTTGAAATTCTTCGTATATTCATATTAACAGTCTCATTAAAAGCATTTAATATCTTAGACTTCCTAGAATCTGATATATTCATAGATTTTATTTGATAAACAATATCGTCTATTACAGTTTGAGCTTTTCTTCTATTATCGTTATATCTATTTTGTAAAGTTGTTGCAGCATTACCTAAATTAGAAATATCTAATTGTTCAGGATCTTTATACTGATAAGGTTGTCTTGATTGTTGAGGGCTTCTTAAACTGTAATACTCCCACCTTCCAGAGTAACTATTGTACTTTTCATAACCTATAAGGTTTGATGAAGAATCGAAATAATCATATCTGTTATAATATGAGTTATACTTTTTAGTTACAGTTTGGGAAAAGCAAAAAGTTCCCATTAACATAAATAAGGAAAAGATAATTTTTTTCATTGGTGAATTTTAATCCACTCAAAACCCAAAGTAGAAATATTTTTGATTTAAAATAGAAAGGCGTGGGCTTTGTAGACTACTAATCCTGTTCTGAGGTTCTGACAAAACCTGCCCCAATGATAAATAGCAACATATAACCCACACCATATGGAGTGAGCATCAGTTACTTTAATCGTGTGGGGCAAAGTGTAGAAACTGTCAGATTTCAGAACCCAGATTAAAATAGCTTAACGCTTTCTTGTTCGATAAATATTGCTACAAAAATACAAAAATTATACCTTTTTTACTTATATTTGGACAAAACTTTTACCTATGAGAGATATTAAAATCATTGCTGTAGCATGCCTAAACAATGACATTCTTGAACAAAATCTTGAGCACCAACATTACGGGTTTTTATTAAACCCAATTGAAAGAGAAGGACATCTAATTCTTGAAGTTAGATTTGAATTATTACTCCCTATCGATCAACAACAACATTTATTCTGTAAAACGATAACAACATTCGCATTAGAGCAAGCTGATAGAAATACTTTAAGAGCAGAGGTTGAAACATTAGCTGGATTAATTCAAACATGTATGGCAAATACTAGAATGTTTATAATGCTAAATAATCCAAATCTTACCCACTTACAATTAAAGTATTTTGATAATCAATATTTCATGGATGAAATACAAACTCAATTTGCTGAATTAGGTATTTAAGGAAACATACAATGTCTTATTGATTTTGTTTCAAATAAGTCATTTTTAAAATACCATTTTTTCATTTTTATAATTTTCATAATTCTTAAAATTTAAAATTGTTAATAAAAAAAGACCTACTAATTTAATAGTTGGTCTCTTTTGTTTTTGTATTGTGAAATTTTTTACATATTTAGCTTTGAAATAATTTCGTTAGCTTGTTGACAAATAATCTTCTCAGTTTCACCATTTGAAAACTTTATGGTAAGCATGGGATATCCTGTTCTTGTATCTTTACTTGCTCTAATGGAAATTACGTGAAAAAGATTAAAATGTGTACCATTAATTTCAATAAATTTATTCATAGTTATCAATTTTATCAAATATAATAAAAATGATATAAAATATGAATTTTATTCTTTAGTGTAAACTAACGTATAATTACCAAAATTATTTTATCTATTAATTCTTACACCAAAGATATACCAGTCTTTATTCTTATTTTATGAGTATAATCATAAAATGATTATTTCTTTTAAATAGAGCATTTTCCAGCTTTTAGAAACTATTTCTCAAAAAAAGACAATAAATAATTACTAAATATTTACCGATCATCGATTTGTCTTTAATTTTTATATATTATTCACCAATAAACAATATAAAGAATACAATTATCACTCATAATCTTTAAAATATAATAAAAATATATGAAATATACTATGATCCAGGTTATGTTTTTCATATGTATTATTTTATAATTTTACATTATTAATTCAAAATAACGTGATAAATTTTTCTATACTTATAGCCAACTATAATAATGGAAAGTATTTTAAAGAATGCTATCAATCATTAATTAATCAAACCTATGAAAACTGGGAGGTGATTATTATTGATGATGCTTCTACAGATAATTCAGTAGAGATTATACAATCACTGATTAAAAATGACTCCCGCTTCAAACTCTATCATAACACCATCAATGAAGGTTGTGGTTTTACAAAAGCAGCCTGCATACAATATGCTCAGGGAGATCTGTGTGCCTACCTTGATCCGGATGATACCATTTATCCGGAAGCTCTGGAAAAAACCATTCATGAATTTATACATAAAAATGATCTGGTAGCCGTTTATTCCCAGATGAGACTTTGTGATGAAAATCTTACTCCTAAAAGTATATATGCCGGCACCAAGCAAATCTACAACAACCGTTATTTTTTCAATTGCCCTATTCAGGTTGCCCATTTCTTTACCTTCAAAAGGGAAACATATTTAAGAACAAAAGGAATTAATCCTAATCTGAAAAATGCGGTAGACCAGGATCTTTACTTAAAAATATTGGAACAGGGAGAAGTAAAATACCTCAAAGAACCTTTATATTTATACAGAATGCATTCTGATGGAATTTCCCAGGACAAATCCAAACAAAGCGCAAAAGACTCATTTGCAAGAGTGATCCATGAGACTATGAAGAGACGGGGACTCAAAAATATCAACAACAAAATGGTTCCTGAAATTTTCACCAGTTCACAGGAAATATTTGAACTCCTTAATTATCAGAACAACCGAATAGAACGCTTAATCAGCAAAATAAAAGTTACTTTAGATAATATATAAACAAAAGACTTCTCGAAACGAGGAGTCTTTTTGATAAAATATGGAATGGAAATGTTTTATCAAATATACCATCTACTGTACAATTATTATATGAGCATAATCATAAACTTTTTTTGAAAAGTCGGTCAAAATAAAAAGGCCTCCTGAAGGAGGCCTAAAAAACACAAATGATGAAAAAAATCTATTTAGAAAAAATCCAAACAGAATGTTGTAGAATCACTCAACACAACCGTTATTATTATATTTCTTTAAGAGAAAAATATAAATACAATATGGTACAGAAGAATGATTACTTTATATAAGAGTCAAACTTGGTCCTGAAGATTACATCAAAAATAATTTTACGCTATTAAGAATTGCATAAAGAAAATAAAGCTGATAGATGATTATTTAATATCTAAAAAAAACCTTATTCCCAGAATCGTAAATTTAGCTAAATATTTTTGGGTTCACAAACCCTATTCTTCCCAAATTATCGGAATATACACCGTAATATATCCATCAGAATCTACCTGTGCGTCCGAAACTGTAGCAACTACTGTTCCATACCCAACCCAGCCACCTTGTCCCTGCATCGCAGAAAAAGTATAAGTTCCTGCCGGAAGGCCGTCATAATATTGCGGAACCGACTGAAATCCACCTCCATAATAAGTATCATATATTTCTCCGGTAGCTATATTTTCGGCAACAAAACTTCCTACATCATAATTTCCCGAAAGAATTTTTGTTCCGCTTTTAGAAAGAAGCCCGTAACGAATCTTATAAGTCTGAGTTTTTGGCGCTGTATCAGTTATTTCTGAACAGTTTTTATTATTCTCTATTGTTTCCGGAGAAGAAAACGACGTTGTAACAGCCAGTAATCCAATTAATGCTGATACTGTAAAAATTGATTTTTTCATATTAAACGTAATTTGGTATTCAAAAGTAGTCAACTTATATGAATTCAATAAAAACTATCAGTGAACTAAAATTTATAAATGTTCTGATAAAATTTAGTTTAATAAGTTTTTTTCGTGTGAAAACATGCAATCAAAAAAAAATCAAATCATTATTCTTAAACCACCGGAATCTACCACCAACAGTACAAAACTGATCATTATATAAAATTAACTCTCTTTTTATTATTGTTTTTAACATTTATTAACTAAAATTTGGCTTCATAATTGAAAATATAATTAAAATCAAAGTCGTTATGGCTTTATCGTATTAAAATTTGAATTATGAGAAAGATAGTATTAGCAGGTTTTTTATCCGTCTTTTTAATGACGGCCTGCAAGAAAGATGACAGCGTTGCAGAGAAGTCACTGGAAGCACAGAAGCTCGAATTTCAGGCAAGACAGCTTGAAATAGAAAAACAGAAATTGGCTATTGAAAAGGAAAAAATGGTCTATGAAGCTCAGAAAAAAGCAGACAGTATATCAGAAAACAAAAAAGCAAGAGCTGCTGCTGAAAATAATTCAAGACCAAAGGTGATCAGAGAAACCAGAACAATATATAGAGACAGAAGCTCAAATTCCAATTCAGGAGGAAGCAGCAACGGAAGTTATGCCAATAACGGAAGTGGTACTTCACAAGGAACTACTCAGAAAAAAGGATGGAGCAAGGCCGCTAAGGGAACCGTGATTGGTACTGTAGGTGGAGCTGCAGCCGGAGCCCTGATCGCTAAGAAAAACAGAGGACTGGGAGCTGTAATTGGTGGTGTTGTAGGAGGAGCTACAGGATATACCATTGGTAGATCACAAGATAGAAAAGACGGAAGAGTACAACCCCGTTAAAAAATATTTTTAATAATAGAATATAAAGATTGCTTATTTTTAAGCAATCTTTTTTTATGATATTGATTTTGTTTTCTTCCATTTTTATCATTCCCGTCCTTATGGGCTGGGGAAAAATCATGGAAAATATATGGGGATTTTTATTCGACGGAATCTCGGGAAAAATTTTATCCGGAATCCTGGGAATAAGTCTGATATGGACATTTCTTTCTTTTTTTGTCCCCTTAAATATTTATGTAGAAGCAGCTTCCATACTATTTGGATTACTCTTTTTCTTTAAACATAAGCTCTATCAGGAATTTTATCAGTTTTCAAAAAAAGACTTTGCATTATTGGGCATAAGTTCTATGATAATTATGTTCGCCGGTTCTTTTTATCCTTATATATTAGATCATTTCGGATATTATATTCCCACACTCAAGTGGCTTACAGAATATGGACTGGTAAAAGGAATTTCCAATATAGACCTGACACTGGGTCAAATGTCTATCTGGCATATCTTTCAGGCTGGGTTTTCAAATTTTTCCGATCCGTTTCTAAGAATCAATACCATACTGCTCATCATCTACAGCATTTATACCATTGAAAGAAAAAGCTGGATACACCTTTGTTTCATACCGGTATTGTTGCTGTTTTCACAATCGCCAAGTCCGGATCTTCCTGTCATTATTTTTTCACTCATTATTTTAAATGAAATTATAACCGGGAACAGAAATACCAAGCTGCTTTTTGCATTTTCAGTCTTTGTTTTTGCCATAAAACCTACCATGATATGGCTGCCGATATTGACATTTTTAAGTTCTTTCTTTATCTTCAGAAATAATTTCAGACCATTATTTTTAGGTAGTATAATCCTCGTGCTTTTCTTCATGAAAAATATCTGGGTATTCGGTTATCCTGTTTTTCCTGTAGCAATAGGTGATTTGGGAGTATCATGGAAACCTAATACGGAAGTCTTAAAAATTTCGTCGCAATTTGCCATCATGAAAACCTATGACATGCAGTATACGTATGAGGAAATTCAAAAATTTTCAACATCGGATTATATTAAAAGCTGGTTTTCTCTGGAAGGAATCAAATCCAAAATCAATATTCTTTTTGTTCTGAGCTTAGTTATTTTCATTGCATTTGCCTGGATAAAAAAGAAAAAGCTCATCACACTGATCTGTATTTCATTATTGATTAAAAGTATATTAGTACTGGTATTTTCCGCACAATACAGATTTTTTATAGATGTTTTTTTCGTGATATTCTTCGTTCTGTTTTATGAATATTTTGACCGAAAGAAATCCATTGCTATTTTTTCAGCGCTAAGCTTATTATGTATTTCTATCTTATCTTTACCTGAATTTATCCAGAGGTATATTCCAAGTTTCAGAGTAGGAAGTTTCATGACAGGAATTGATAAAAAACAGCTTTACAAACCTTCAACCTACGAGTATCATCAGTTTAACACATTTAAAGTCGGAAATTTTAAATTTAATATTTCTCATCACTATCCTTACAGTTTTGATACTCCAATTCCTGCCGTTAATCCAAACTATATCTTTGACTATGTGGAAGCAGGTATTTTCCCTCAGCTTTCAGACAAAAATGATCTTAAAAAAGGATTTATCTGGAAAAAAATGACTTCAGAAGAAAAAAAGGAAGCCCAAAAGGTTATCAATAATATCAAAAACACTGATAAATAGAACAAATCCAGAAACTTTATTATCTGAAGAAAAAAAGGTAATTTTGTAGTATGTTCAACACATTAGGTAATCTTCTTAGTCTTACAACATTTGGAGAAAGTCACGGAGTGGCTTATGGCGGTATCATCAATAATTTTCCGGCAGGTTTAGCGGTAGATCTCGATCAGGTTCAGTACGAACTGAACCGAAGAAAACCCGGCCAGTCAGCAATCGTTACACAAAGAAAAGAAAGTGACACAGTAAAGTTTCTTTCCGGAATCTTTGATGGAAAAACGACAGGTACCCCAATTGGTTTTATTATCGAAAACGAAAATCAGAAATCGAAAGATTATGATCATATCGCAGGCGCATATCGTCCAAGTCATGCTGATTTTACTTATGACCAGAAATTTGGTTTCAGGGATCATCGTGGGGGTGGAAAATCTTCTGCAAGAGAAACAATGAACTGGGTAGTAGCAGGTGCACTTGCCAAACAGCTTTTACCAGACATTGAGATCAACGCTTACGTTTCTTCCGTCGGTGATATTTTCTGTGAAAAACCATATCAGGCTTTAGATTTTTCTCAAACGGAAAGCAATGATGTTCGCTGTCCTGATGCTGAAACAGCGGAAAAGATGATTGCAAGAATCAAAGAAATCAAAAAAGAAGGTAATACAATTGGTGGAACCATCACTTGTGTGATTAAAAACGTTCCTGTAGGAATTGGTGAACCTATTTTTTCAAAACTTCAGGCCGAACTGGCAAAAGCAATGCTTAATATCAACGCCTGTAAAGGTTTTGAATATGGAAGCGGTTTCTGCGGTGCCAAAATGACAGGAAAAGAGCACAATGATGCTTTCAATACAGATTTTACTACAAAATCTAATCTTTCAGGAGGAATTCAGGGAGGAATATCTAATGGAATGGATATCTATTTCCGTGTAGCATTCAAACCTGTGGCTACTATTCTTAGACCTCAGGACAGTATTGACAAAGACGGAAATCCTGTCATCGTAGAAGGAAAAGGCCGTCACGATCCTTGTGTAGTTCCGAGAGCGGTTCCTGTAGTGGAAAGTCTTGCTGCATTTGTACTGGCCGACCTGTTTTTGATCAACAAAACAAGAAACATCAATAATTTTTAACATAAATATTTTTGGTAATGAAAAATTACTGGGATAAAGGAATTTCTTTTGAAGAATACCTTCAGATTGCAAAAGAAAGATTAGAAAATCCTGCCAACCAACAGGAACTTGACTATAAACAATATTACGAACTGGGTCTTCAAAGAATGGACAGAACGGTAAAAAAATACGTTCCGGATGAAGATCAACTGAAAGAACTTGCTGCCAAAAATTTTGACGGAAAGATTTTAATCATTTCCGAAGCATGGTGCGGAGATGCAAGCGCAACAGTGCCTGCACTTTTCAGATTTTTTGAAGGACATAATGAAGTAAGAGTTTTCCTGAGAGACAGCGATAAAAGTTTAATTAATCAGTTTCTGACCAATGGTACAGAATCTATCCCTAAAGTATTGATTCTGGATAAAGACCTGAATGTAAAAAATTCGTGGGGCCCACGTCCGAAATATGGATATGAGCTTCTGATGAAATATAAAGCTGATCCTGAAGCGTATCCAAAAGATACTTTTTATAATGATCTGCAGATATATTATGCCAAAAACAGAGGAAAAGATGCTGTTCAGGAAATTTTAGATCTTCTATAAAAAAGAGATATGAAAAAAAGTATCATTTATCTTGTAATCATTGCCATTATCGGTGTGGTTGCTTTTGTACCGGGAATAAGGAATTTCCTGAAGGATACATTCTTTCCGGTAGCCACCATTGAAAATGCTGTTCATATCAGTGAAGAGGATTACGATATAGAACTTAAAGGAATCAATGCTCCAAGCACCAATCTTAAAAATTTTAAGGATAAAGGTGTTTTCCTGAATTTCTGGGGAACATGGTGCCCGCCCTGCAGAAAAGAATGGCCTTCTATTCAGAAGCTTTATGATACCAGAAAAGATCATGTAGACTTCGTATTGATAGCCATGAATGATAAGGAAGAAGATGTAAGAAAGTTTTTAAAAGAAAATAACTATACTGTTCCTGTATATATTGCTCAAAGCCCTATTTCTGAGAAAATTCTTCCTAAAGTATTCCCTACCACTTTCCTGTTGGATAAGCACGGAAGAATCCTTATTAAAGAAGATGCTACAAAAGATTGGAACACAGAGACTGTGCATCAGTTCATTGACAATATCATCAAATAATATTTTAACTAAATTTTATAATTTGTTGGTACAGGATTTGTGAAATTTATATCGTTGAAAAATTTATTAAATCCAAACACAAAATGAAATATTCAAAATTAAATCTTGCAAAAGAAGCTATCAATCACAAGGGCTTTGTAAAAAAGATCCCTGATATTTTCAGAATGGTCAAAATGTGGAGAAGAGGAACCTATCCGATGAGATCCATAGACATTATTCTTCCTTTACTGGGGATTTTATATGTCATTTCTCCGATCGACCTGCTTCCTGAATTTGCCATACCTGTGCTTGGAGTGATGGATGATCTGGCAGTATTGTCACTTACCATTCCAAAACTCATCAAAGAGGTTGACAAGTTTTTATTATGGGAAGCCCAGCAAAAATACAGCGGTACCCAAGTTATTGATGCTGAAATCGTAAAATAATAGTTTATTATATTTTTCACACCATCCTGGTCAATCCAGGGTGGTTTTTTATTTACAAATGAGCGATAAATTTTTAAGCCTTATTTCAATTCCTTAAATTTGCAATATCTAATAAAAAATAATGGAAAGTAAAAAAGAATTCTTCTTAGAGTGCTACCAACTAGGCATCATTAAATTCGGAAGGTTTACCCTGAAAAGTGGTATTGAAAGTCCTTTTTATGTAGACCTGAGACCTTTGGCTTCAGATCCTAAAATTTTAAAAAATCTTGCTAATTATTTATTGGAAATGCTTCCTTTAGATAATTTTGATTTAATCTGTGGAGTTCCTTATGCTGCTCTTCCTATGGCAACTGCAATGTCTCTGGAAAGCTACATTCCATTAATTATAAAAAGAAAAGAGGCTAAAAGCTACGGTACAAAAAAACTGATTGAAGGAATTTACCAGAAAGGACAAAACTGTCTTTTGGTAGAAGATGTAATCACTTCGGGAAAATCTTTGTTAGAAACCATTCCTGAAATAGAACAGGAAGATCTTAAAGTTTCTGACATCGTTGTGGTATTAGACAGAGAACAGGGTGGAAAACAATTATTGGAAAGTAAAGGGTATAGAGTGCACACGCTTTTCAACATTTCGGAAGTATGTGATATTCTTCAGGAAACCGGTGAACTGTCTGATGAAGAGGTAAAAAGAATCCAGGATTTCCTTCAGGGGAATCATATTCAGTTTGAAGAAGAAACGAGATCTTCTTACGAGCAGAAACTGGAGACTACACAACATTCTGTTTCAAAAAAATTACTGGAAACAGCTTTAGCAAAAAAATCAAACCTTATTGCTTCTGCTGATGTTACAACCACTCAGGAGCTATTAGAACTTGCTGAAAAAGTAGGCCCGCACGTTATTGCTTTAAAAACGCATATTGATATCATTTCTGATTTTGATTATGAAAAAACAATCACTCCTTTAAAAGCAATTGCTGCAAAACATCAGTTCTTACTGATGGAAGATAGAAAATTTGCTGACATCGGAAATACGCAGGAACTTCAGTTTACAAGCGGAGCGTTCAAAATTACAAACTGGGCAGACTTCGTAACCTCTCAGGTGATCGGAGGTTTTGAATCATTAGACTGCTTCAAAAATGTAGGGGTGGTAGCCATCGTTGGAATGTCTTCCAAAGGAGCATTAACAACTGCAAGCTATCGTGAAGAGGCTTTAAAAGTAGCTTTATCTCATCCGAATGTAATTGGTGGTGTATCTCAGAATAAAATTCCTGAAGACCTTTTATTATTCACTCCAGGTGTAAATCTTGCTGATTCCGGAGATGGTAAAGGACAGCAGTACAATACACCGGAACATGTATTCAAAACACTGCACACAGATTTTATTATCGTGGGAAGAGGAATCTATAAATCTGATGATCCTGAAGCATCTGCAATCACTTATAAGACCGAAGGCTGGAATGCTTATATTAATTCTTTGGACAAAAAGACAATTCAGGGTTAAAATCCTATAAAGTATATACAAAATAAGTTATATTTGGGCTTTATCACGAATATTTGAAAAAGATCAGCATTTGTCTTATTTTGTTCTGGGGAGTCGCACAGGTTTCTGCACAGAAAGACAGCATATACATTGAAGCTAAACTGTCATCTGACAAAAAGAACCTTGAGATCAATCAGGAAATTGTTTATTACAATCATTCTGAAAAAGATCTGCAGACCATTAAACTCCTGAATTGGGTTTCCGCTTACAACAGACGCGGAACTTCTTTAGTCTACAGAAAACTGGAAGACCGGAATACGGATTTGCATTTTGCGAAAAGTGATCAATTGGGAAAACTTCTTGAACTGAATATTAAAAATTCTGAAAATGAAGTCATTCCTGTGAATACACTCTCAGATGAAAATCTTTTTATTCCTCTGAAAAATGTTCTGAAACCTGGCGAAAGTGTTACATTACAACTGCAATACAGAATGCAGCTTCCCGATAAAACTTTTACGGGATATGGAACATCCGCTCAGAATACAGTATTAAAATATTTCTTTATTGTTCCGGATCATTTTGATCCGGACAATATTTCCCAAAGAAACTACCACGATATCGAAGAACCTGTAAGTTTTAATACTTTCTGGACCATCAACTTTGATATCCCTGTAAATACGTTTGTTGAAGGTAATCTTCCGCAGATTCAGATGAATTCTTTTAGGGGAAATCTGGATTCTGATCCTGAGTTTTTGATCTCTTCCATTGGTTATCCTTCTATAAAAACCAATGTTGACGGGGCAGAAACCGAAATCAAGTTTGGGTATAACCTGAACCCTGAAGAAAAACAAAACCTGGAATTCTATCTTCCTTTACAATTAAAATTCCTGAAAGAAAGAATCGGGTCTTTACCGAAAAGCATTTTCATTTCGGATAAATTCAGAGCTAAAGAAGATTTTTTCGGAAATAATGATATTACCTTCTGGAAATTCAGATTCCAGCTATTTACCAACGCTGAAAAAACTGATCTGGATTATTTTGGAATGATCACCAAGAAGATTCTTGATGAAAGCGTTATTGCCGATAAAGAAAAAGATCATTGGTTCAAAAACGGTTTAAAATCTTATCTGGAAATTCAGTATCTGAAAAAATTCTATCCAGACACCAAACTTTTAGGTACGCTTCCTGAAACCAAAATATTCGGAATTAAACCTTTAAAATTATTCCATGCTTCCAAAGTAAAACTTCTGGACCGTTATGGGCTTTCCTATCAGTATATCATGCTGCAAAACCTTGATCAGAAGATTACCGAGCATTTTCCTGTTTTGAGTAACTTTAATGATATGGCTGTCAGCAGTTTTGAAACCGGAAGTCTTTTTAATTATTCAGCGGATAAAATGGGGTATGATCATTTCAATGACATTGTAAGAAATTATATTTCTCAGAACTCCGGAAAAAGAATACATCCTGAAGAGTTTCTGACTTCTCTTTCTGAAAAGAGCAAGTCAACAACCTATCTTTCAAATTTTTTCAAGCAGAAAAACAGAGTGGATTTCAAATTAAAAAACATTCGAAAAGAAAATGATTCACTCCAAATAAACATTGTAAAAAATACCGATATTTCTATTCCTGTAAAACTGGAAACGGAAACCAGAGAAGGAGAAAAGAAAGCATACTGGATAGATACTGAAGAAAATGAGCGCATGACCAGTCTGACGCTTCCTGCTTCAGATAACATTTACAAAGTCACTTTAAATAGTGGCTACATCTTTCCGGAATCCAATTACAGAGATAATTTTCTGTATGCAAAAGGAATTTTTTCCAATGCTAAAAAAATTAAACTTAAATTAATAAAAGACATTCCAAATCCTGAATACAACGAAATTTATATCAGCCCGAGAGTACGTTTCAACAATACGTATGATAAGTTTCTTTTGGGAGTTAATTTAAAAAACCAATCTTTCTTTGATCAGAAATTCTTGTATTCAGTAACACCAACCTATAGTACCGGAACAGGAAAACTGACCGGTTCAGGAGCAGTGTCCTACTCTATTCTGCCGGCAGAAAGCATTATCCGAAGCTTAACTTTTGGATTATCAGGTTCTTATTTTCACTATGATTATGACCTGGCCTACCGAAAGACATCAATATCTTCTTCCATCAACTTCAGAAAAAATCCAAGAAGTACAGTAAGCAGAGGAATCGGAATTTCTTATAATTATTTTGAAAGAGATCTGAGTCCTGAAATGATTGCTGATAACGACTACAGCAAGTATAATCTCTGGAGCATTGGATACGGCTATAGTGACAGCCAGATGATCCATGAAAAAAGTTTCAGTCTGAGCGCTCAGGGAATGGAAGATTTCAACAAAATTACGGCTGAAGGTTTCTACAGATGGGAATTTGCTCCTAAACAAAAGCTGAGCTTACGTTTATTTGCAGGATACTTTTTAAGAAACAATACCCGAAATAATCTTTTCGACTATGGTATTTCAAGGGTTTCCAATTACTCATTCTCTTATACCCTTTTGGGAGAGAGTGCCAGCAGCGGTCTTCTTTCACAACAGTTTATATTAGCTGACGGTGGTTTTAAATCATTCTTACCAGGAACCGTGAATCAATGGATCACATCTGCAAACGTAGATTCAAGCATCTGGAAAATATTCCATGTTTATGCCGATGCAGGAGTTTATAAAAACAAAGATCTTCCTGCCAAATTCATATGGGACACCGGAGTTAAAGTAAGAATTATCCCGGATTTTCTTGAAGTTTACTTTCCCATACAGTCTTCTTTAGGATTTGAACCTTCATTCAAAGATTATGGTAAACGTATCAGATATACATTGATTCTTAATCTTGGATCAATCATTAATGCAGCGAGAAGAGGCTGGTATTAATATTCTTGAAAACAAAAAATAAAAGGACAGCTGATGAATAGGCTGTCCTTCTTTATTAAAAACTAATCTTTTATAATTTTCTGAGAAATAGGAATATTATTGATAGTTCCTGTAACAATATAAGTTCCTTTTGGTAACTCAGCAATATCAAGACTTGAAGCTAATTTTGTGGGTGATTTTTTAACAACCTGTCTGAATGTATCGTATACTTTCACATCCTTCACCTCTGTTCCGAATATCACTTTACTGTCTTTTATAAAAGGATTCTGTACAAAGCCTGATTTCACACTTCCTTCGAGTGAAAAATCTGCCATATTATCATTATTACTCACTAATGTTCTTTTAATGGCAGTGGTTGTAGTGGGAGAAGGAGCCGGCCCATCGCCTTTAAATTGATCTGCATTGGAACCGTAACCTACAAAGTCCAGCACATTAGACGCAGAAGGTCCGTTAACCTGCACTATATTTCCAGCTAAAGCTATTTTTCCTGAAACACTGGAAATCTTTAACCCGGCAGATTTGTTCGGTGTTCCGTCAAAATTAATTATTGTAGTGGCAATAAAATTGGGTGGCGGTAGATCTTCAGTACCTCCTTCAATGGCTGACTCCTGAATTAAGTAGGTTTCTTCTGGCCCTAAAGTAAAATCCGGAAGTGTATGATATTCAGTAAAAGCACCTATCGCCGGAGCATATTGAATACTTGCTCCCGTCAAAGAAACAAGGTTGGGTCCAACATTTTTGAGTACAATATAATTATTTTTCAATACAGCACCTGAGTTGGCATCACCACCATAAATCTCATTGATTACAATCTGAGCATTCGAAAAGGCTGTTAATAATAAAAGTCCTGCAAGAATAAAGATTTTTTTCATCGTATTAATTTTAGAAATGGATTTGAAATAAAAATATCAAAAACAATACCACCAAATTAAGAAATAAATAGGATAGGAAAATCTAAAAATCAACAAATAATCATAAAAAAACAGCCACTTCAATGAAGCAGCTGTTTGTATTTTTATCTAAAAGAGATTAGTCTTTAAGAATTTTTTGAGAAACCGGTTGGTTATTCACTGTACCTGTTACAATATAGTTTCCTTTTGATAATTCAGCAACGCTTACAGTTTCGTTTTGTTTTACAGAAGCTTCTTTTACAATCTGTCCGGACATGTTGAAAACTTTCACATCTTTTACATCAGATCCGAAAACAATCTCATTGTTTTTAACGAAAGAGTTCTTTACGAAGTTACCTGCTTTTTTGTTCTTAGCGTCGATCACAGCTAAAGTTCCCCCAGAAGGAGTTAATGAAAAGTTATCTACAGCATACATTCCATCGTTACCCACTGCATTATCATCTGTAAATTTAATCCAGAATGTAGTACCATTCGCAATATTTAAACCTGGGATTGTACCATTTTTACTAGCACTGTTAGCTGGTAAATTTCCATCTACCTGTACACTTGAAGTTGTTGTTGTTAAAATTTCATTAAGATCTAATGCTGTAACTGGAGTCCATGTACCAGTTGTTAAGCTAGTTGCATCAGTACTGTATGAAAAAGCGACCACTTCGTTTGCTGTATTACTGCTTCCTGTTCTCCACTGTTCTGCCGTATAGCTGATCGCTAAAGATGTGATAGCAGATCCTGTATTATTAGTAAAAGATGCCCCGAAAACTGGAGTCAGAGAGTTTGAAGCCAAAGTACCTAGTGCTCTATCAGTAGCTCCAGTAGTTCCTACGTTGTAAATAGCTCCTGAATTTGAAGATCCGTTAGAAACAATAACAGTAGGTGCAGTTGATACCCATGCTGTAGGTAAAGTCGTTCCTGTAGGTCCCATCCCGTCAAAATTTTCAGTGTATGCAGTTCCAGAAGTTGTCAAGCTGATTTGACCAAATGCTAAAGTTGATGCTAAAACAATAGCTAACGAATAAAGTTTTTTCATGATTTAATTTTCTGTTGTTAATAATTTTCTTACATCACAAAACTACATCTAATTTTTTATTTGGGACAATAAACAGGTTAAGTTTTTGTTAATTATAGTTAAGCCCTTAATGTTAACATTTTTTAATTATTTTTACGAATTATTTTTAAAAGTTGCGAAATTTTACTCTTGTATTCATTTTTTTCTTCTTAGGCATATTTTCAGGAAATGCTCAGGTATTCTCGTGGAAAAATCCTAACATTCCTGAAGACAGTATAAAAAGAGACAGTATTCTCGCAGCAAGGCTTGAACAGGATATTTTTGCAAAAGACACACTGGACTTTATCAGAACGCACAACAAGATCGTTATTGATGAGGCTGTACTGGCAAAAAATGATAAAAAGAGATTTTTAGGAGAGCTAAATTCAAAGGGTTCCATTATCCGTGGGATTACTTTTGGAAATAACCAGGGACAGTCTGTACAAAGTTCTATGGATCTTCAGATCTCAGGACGGCTATCCAAAGACGTTACAATTTTAGCAAGTATTTCAGACCACAATCTTCCTATTCAGGCGGACGGTTATACGCAGACTTTAGAGGAGTTTGACAAAATCTATATGCAGCTTAACATTAAAGAAAAGTCTATCCTTAGAGCCGGGCATCTTGATCTTGTAGAGTCTAAAAATTATTTTGCCAAATACCAGAGAAGAAGCATGGGACTGCAATTCCAGACCGAATTCGGGAAGGAAAACAAAACATTGGTAGATATTTCTGCAGGTGTTGCACGAAGTGAATTCCACAGAATCCGTTTCCAGGGGGTTGAAGGTAACCAGGGACCTTATCGCCTGACAGGGAAGAACGGTGAGCAGTTTATTACACTGATCTCCGGTTCCGAGCAGGTTTTCATTGATGGTATTTTGATGAAACGTGGGGAAAACCAGGATTATATCATCAATTACAATACGGGTGAAGTTACTTTTACCAGTTTCCGTCCTATTTTCCAGCAGAATTTCATCACGATTTCTTATAACTACGCCAACAGAAATTATTCAAGATATTTATTTACCGGAAAGCTTGAGCATCAGAGAGAAAGATTCAAAGTAGGACTAAACTGGTTCATGGAAAATGACAACAAGAACGCTCCACTTTCTTTAAGCCTTTCTAAGGAGGATGAACAAATCCTTGCAGAAGCCGGAAATGATCCTAATCTGATGTATGCCCCATCAGGAGTAGTAACAGAGTATGATGTCAATAAAATTTTATACAAATTAAATACTGCAGGAAATTTCTATGAGTTTTCAACAGATCAGAGTTTAACACTTTATCAGGTTTCTTTTACTTATTTTGGTGCTAATCTGGGAGACTATAAAATAGCTCAAACCACTAATAACGGACGTGTTTTCCAATATGTAGGCCCTAATGCCGGAGATTACAGAGCAGTAAGAAAACTTCCTTCGCCTCAGAAATCACAGGTGTACTCTTTGAATTCTGAATATTTATTGAATGAAGGAAAAATAGGAGCTGATATTTCCCTGAGTAATTATGATGTCAATTTATTCTCATCCAAAGATTCTGACCAAAATATGGGCTATGCATGGCGTATTTTTGGAAATAAAACTTTCACAAAGAACGCATGGAAAGGAACACCTAGTTTCGAATATCAATACATAGACAAACAGTTTCATATCCTAGACCGTATCAATGATGTGGAATTCTCCAGAGATTTCAACCTTGCACAGGAATTTAATAAGAAAACTCAAAACAGGTTTATTTTCAGTTTCCTGAATAAATGGAACAATAAATCTACTTTGAATTACCGTGTCAATTATCTGAATGAACAAAACTCTTACAAAGGGCTCAAAAACGACCTGGACTTCGGTTGGATCACAGGAAAATTTTTTACGAAAGGAAGTTTATCTTACCTGAATACTACTGCTACGCTTCAGGACACTAAATTTATCCGTGGAGGAGTTTCAACAGAATTTACCGGTAAAAAAGGAAGCTGGGCGATTGGTGGAAGTATGGAGCACAATGAGAAAAAATACAATGATACCCGACTTATGGATGTCACGAGTTTCAGCTGGAAAGAAATCTTCCTGCAAAAGAAAATCGGCGACAGCACAAGGACCAAATTATTGGCGAAAGTATACATGAGGGATAATGACTCTGTGCGTGATAACAGACTTCAGAATATGAACAATATTCTGGGATTCATGGCAGAAAGCCAGATCATCAAAACAGAAAGAACTACTTTAAATGCTTTAATTCATTATAGAAAATTCTTCTACTCCGGAGCAGAGGGTGATGTTACCAGAAACAATGACTTTGTGGTTGGAAATATCTTATACAATCAGCAGCTTTTCAGAAACGGTATGCGTCTTCAGGCTTTTTATGAACTTGGAAACGGACAGGAAGCACAAAGAGAATTCCAGTACATTAAGGTAACAGATGGACAGGGTGTGTACAAATGGACGGATTATAACGGTGATGGTATTCAGCAGCTGGACGAATTTGAAATTGCAGAATACTCGGATCTGGCACAATATATCCGTGTGTATACAAATTCTGTACGATATATCCCTTCCAACAAAAATAAATTACAGTTAGCTTTATTTGTCAATCCGGCTATTGTTTTCAACTCGGAGAACGGATTTTTAAAACGTTGGAATTTTAATATTTCATTGAATTCCCAAAACTCATTCTATAAAAAAGATAAAGTTCTTGTGTTGAATCCTTTTGAAAAGAATAGTGACCAGATCCTTAAAAATCAAAATATCCTTGCTTCCGTACAGTTCAATCCTACTGACAAATCAGGCTGGAACGGAAACTACAGATTCATCACCAACGATAACCTTATCAATGCCAATTTCAGTAATGAAGAACGTGAGCAGACCTCTCATTTCCTGAATGTAGGATATTGGTTTAATAAAGAATTCAGGGTAGACTGGGAAAACTCCGTTCATGATATTAAAAACTCTTCGCAATTGTTTGGAACAAGAGATTACCGTCTTAATAACTTTGAAACAAAACCTAAAGCAACTTATAAATTCACGGATGCAATTCAGGCAGAATTATCTTCAGCTTTCCGTCAGAAGCAAAGGCTGGATGGCGAAGAGCTTCTAAAAGCTTTTGATGTTACAGGAACAATCCAATGGGAACGCAGAAAAACGTCTATTCGTGGAAACTTCTCATTCATCAGTAACAATTTTACCGGAAACAATTTCAGTATTGTAGGAAACCAGATGCTGGACGGTCTGAAGCCTGGAAAAAACCAGGTATGGAGTGTATTTATCCAACAAGCTATCAACTCATTTATTCAGCTGAATCTTAACTATGAAGGGAGAAACTCGGGTGACAGAACGATTCATATTGGAAGTATGCAGGTAAAGGCTAGTTTCTAAGAACAATAGTATTATTTAAATAAAAAAATCCCCAATATGACTATTGGGGATTCTTATTGGTTATCAGTTTAATTTATTTTTTAATAATTTTCAGTGATTGTGATCCTTTCTCAGCATTCACTTTTAAGATATAAACTCCTGCAGGAGCACGTCTCATATCTACAGAACCTTTTTCTGCATTGATTGCTTCGTTAAGAATTCTTTGTCCTGAAACATTATACACTTCCACATCTTTGATTCTGCTGTCATTATTGATATAAAGGTAATCTACAACAGGATTCGGATAAACACTTACTGTATTCTTTTTCGCTGATTCATTTACTGCCAATAAAGTAGCTGTGAACTCAAAGCTTCCAAGATCCGGTGTTAAAACATTTCTGATATTTCCAGCAGCGTCCAATGTCACTTCAGCCACCGGAGTTCCTTTATTATCAAGCGCTGCATTTCCCGTCGCAGACAAATGGAAATCAGTAGCTGAAACAAATACCGGCAGAATATTCAGTGAGTTTACATTTCCTCCAAATCCTGCCTGAATATCCACAAGTGCAGCTTTCGCCAATCCTCCGATAAATCCAAGATTAGTTCCTGAAGAGTAAAAATTGTTAAAATTAATAGTAGAAAAAACCGTACTGGCTGCTCCGGCATAAATAGCATATCTATCCCCAGCCTGTGTTTGTGTATTGACAAAAAGATTATTTCTTACATCAATTCCTCCCAGACCGGTTACTCCGCTTGTTATATTTAAAGCAGAAGGTCTTCCTGCAACAGTCTGGCTTACATCCATCACTACAGTATTATAATATAATTTATACCCTCCTCCGGAAGCGATAACAATTCCGTTTCCATTGTCATTTACCCCTCCTGTTGTTGCATATCCATAACCAGCCACACCATTCACAATATTATTAGCCACTAATGCATTGGAGGTAAGACTTGTTGATGCCAGATAGATGCCCTGAGCTCCGTATCCGGATGTATTGGTATTCTTTATGCCATTAATTTTATTATTAATTATCGTCATTCCGGCTGTTGCAGCCCCTGCATAAATCCCCGCAAACACAGTCCCTGTACCACTGGAAGTGAAATTAGAAATTGTATTTGCTCTTACGATAATATTAGCTGTGGCAGATGCTCCCGTATTACCCGAGGTAATGGTTATTCCGGCTGCTCCTCCTGTAGAAGTACCCGTATAGCCAAGATTAGTAATCGTATTGGAAATAATAGAGCAGTTAATGGCTGAAGTTGCCAGCCAGATTCCTCTCTTAATCTCAGCATTTGTTGTTTCAAAGTTTCCAATGGTATTATTACTTACGGTTACCCCATCAGCTCCCTGTACATAAATACCACCGAGGCGGATGGCATCTGTTCCCGAAGCAGATAAATCATTTCCTGTTACCAATGTATTGGCTCCATTACCAGCTCCTGTTGCAGCAAATAAATACATTCCCATATATGCTTTCTTCACAGAATTATTCTGAATAGTAACATTATTAAAAAAACCACCTGTAGGAGTGGTATTCCCATCATACATTACAAAAGCTGAAGAAGTATTGATACCATTTACCATATTTAGGTTTTTAACCATAATATTAGTATTTGCAGCGGCAGCAGAAGCTGCGATAAATGTAAGTACCTGTGGAGCTGTAACTGAGGTATTGGTAAGTGTAAGATTTCGTGTTGTTCCTGAAGCGATATTGCTTCCATCCAGGGTAATATTACTTCCTAGTATTCTCACCAAAGGTGCACTGGCAATATCACCTGAAATAGTTGCTGTAACTCCTGTTGCCGGTTTGATCGCAACGGAAGTATAGCTTGTTGCTCCACCGCTGGCATTAAGGCTGGCAGTTGCTGTTTCTGTAGTGTTGGCTGTGATACTGATTGAAATTGCTCCCTGATGTGTTCCTGCATTAATAGCATCGAATGCTCCTTTTAATGTAGTATAAGTTCCTGTAGCTGTTCCTGCCGTAGCAGAGATATTCACTTGTGAATAAAAATTTGATGAAACCAAAATTACCATCAAACAAAATAGAATTTTTCTCATGACATTAATTTTTATTATACTAAATATAAAAAATAATTCTCAATAAAAATTAAAAATTATTGAAAATCAAATAATTATATTAAATAAAAATTAAACGAAATATCATAAAATCCCTTAAATAAACCAACACAAATAAAACACGATACCACATGTTAATTTATAAAATATTGTTTTTTCAGAATTTCGTAAATTTGCACCATGATAAAAATAGGCAACATAGAACTGCCGGAATTTCCACTTTTGCTGGCTCCGATGGAAGATGTAAGTGATCCTCCGTTCAGACGTTTGTGTAAAATGCACGGTGCAGATTTGATGTATTCGGAATTTATTTCTTCCGAAGGGTTGATTCGTGACGCTATCAAAAGCCGTAAAAAGCTGGATATCTTTGATTATGAAAGACCGGTTGGCATACAGATCTTCGGTGGAGATGAAGAGGCCATGGCCATGTCTGCAAGAATTGTTGAAACAGTAAATCCGGATCTGGTAGATATTAATTTTGGATGTCCTGTAAAAAAAGTTGTCTGCAAGGGAGCAGGAGCAGGAGTTTTGAAAGATATTGATCTAATGGTTCGTCTTACAAAAGCCGTTGTAAGCTCTACTCACCTGCCTGTAACTGTTAAAACCCGTTTAGGATGGGACAGCCACACCATTAATATTGATGAAGTAGCCGAACGTCTGCAGGAAACAGGAATCAAAGCCCTTACCATACATGCCAGAACCCGTGCTCAGATGTATAAGGGTGAAGCGGACTGGGAACATATTTCCAGAATTAAACAAAATCCTAATATTGAAATTCCAATCTTTGGAAATGGGGATATAGATTCTGCTGAAAAAGCTTTAGCATACAAACAAAAGTACGCATGTGACGGAATTATGATAGGCCGTGCTGCTATTGGTTATCCATGGATATTTAATGAAATCAAGCATTTCTTTAAAACAGGGGAACATTTGCCTGAACCTACAATATCAGACCGATTATTAGCTGTTCGCCAGCATGCGGAATGGAGTGCAGAATGGAAAGGTGAAAGATTAGGATTGGTAGAAATGAGACAGCATTACAGCAATTATTTCAGAGGAATCCCTCACTTCAAGGAGTTCAGAAAAAAATTCCTGGAAGTTTTCACATTGGAAGAGATGAACAGCTTAATCCAAGAAACCCAACAGTTCTACGAAGAATATCAGGCACAGCTATAAAAATAAAAACCATCAGCAAGCTGATGGTTTTTTTATGATTTAAAATTTAAATTAATATCCTTCTGATGTGGATTCATTTTTAATCAGAGCTAATGCTGAAGAGGTTCCGATTCTCTTTACTCCCATGCTGATCATTTTCTCAGCATCTTCGGGTGTTTTTACACCACCTGCTGCTTTTACAGGAAGTTTCCCTGCATTTTCAAGCATGATAGTGATTCCTTCAAAGGTTGCTCCGTTAGGTTTTCCATCAGTAGTTTCATAAAACCCTGTTGAAGATTTAACAAAGATCTTTGACAAATCATTTTCGGAGAAGTTCTCTTCTGCCCAGATAGAAATATTTTTAGTAAGATCCGCAATCTGTTCATTCGTCAAAGCAGCAATTTCAATAATCCATTTCGCTACTTTATGATGTTCAAGAGACAATCTTGTACATTTTACAAATTCTTCTTTTACCAGTTGTACATCTCCCTGGAGATAAGCTGTATAATTAATTACAAAATCCAATTCATCAGCACCATCTTCTATTGCTTTTGAGGCTTCTGCAAGCTTTTCTTCAATAGAATAGGTTCCTTCATGAAAGCCTATTACAGTTCCTACTGCAACATTTGAATTTTTTTCCTGAATATATTTTTTGACCTCAGATACATAATCTGGACGAATCATCACTGCAAAAATACCTTTATCTATTGCTTCCTGCGCTAGTTCTATATCTTTTTGAAGCGTTTTTTCATGGGAAATACCTGACTGTTCTGGTGTCTTCAGGTAGGTTGAATCCAAATATTGGGCTATGTTCATATTGTTATACTTTCAATTGTCTGTAAATACCTTGTTCCAAAGAAATAAAGGTTTCTGTTCTTGTTACTCCCTTCAGCTTCTGAAGCTTATTAAGGATTTGCATTAAATGATCATTATCTTTACAAAGAACTTTCAGGAAGATGGTATAATTTCCTGTAGTATAGTGGGCCTCCACTACTTCGTTAATGTCATGTAAAGACTTTACCACTTCTGGATAATGGCTAGGCTGATCCAGAAATACGCCGATGTAGGAAATCACCTTATATCCTATTTTCTTAGGATTAAGAAATGATATTGAATTTTCAATAACTCCTGCATGTTCGAGTTTTTTGATTCTTTGATGCACTGCAGTGGTGGAAATTCCAACATTTTTTGAAATGTGGGCTAAAGAAGTTTTAGCATTATCCATCAACATGTAGATGATTTCTTTGTCAATAGAATCCAAATGGTAGCTTGTGTTGCTCGAATTTTTCATTTTCTACTTTTTTTATTATTTATGTTTTTTACTGTAAATTTTTAAATTTTACAAAAACCGGAAAGTGATCACTATATCCTCCTAAGTACCGCGTACCAGCATACGTTCGGAAAGGCCGTCCTTCAAAATTTCTGGTTCTGCTGCGGATTTTTTCAGAATTGAATATATGTGCCTCCTGAAAAACCAGCGTCTTATTATCAAGCAAAGATCTTGACATAATGATCTGATCATACAGCAATCCAGATTTATAATGAAAAGTAGAATAATTTCTTGTAGAAAACAATTGCTGAAAAGGGTTCGTTAAAACCTTCTCATGGTCATTGTCATAGAGAATCTGTACTAAATTTTCATCATCCGGGTTTTCGTTGAAATCACCACACAAAATGACATGCTCTTTATCAGCATTTACAATTTTCATAATCCGTTCCCGGACTTCATTCAATATAAAGGTTCTTTTTGGCTTATTAATATCTTTTTCTCGCTTAGAGGGAAGATGGGCGATAAAGACATTAATAATTTCCCCTTTATATTTTATTTTTGAAAAAAGTACGTCTCTTGTTGTGTCGTAATTTCCTGTGTTTTTATTTTCTATTTCAAAAAAGAAAGTAATGGTTTCAGAATCTATAACCTCTACTTTATTTTTATCATATAACATGGCAACATCCACTTTTCTTTCATCCATAGAATTGTAATGTACAATCCCATATTCCGAATTAAAGGGTTCCATCTCCACGAGATCTTCCAGAACTTTTCTTCCGGAAACTTCAGACAATCCAATCATGAATGGCAATACACCATTATCTTCTTTCATCAGCTGAAATACGTGTGAGATTTTAAAAAGTTTGTTTTTATATCTCTTTTCATCCCAATTCCTTAATCCTGACCGGGTAGGATCTAATTTGTGGACAGGTTTCGGATCGGGCAAAAATAAATTTTCAACATTATAAAAAGAGAACAGCTCCATCTACATTAATTTCTTTACTTTAATTTATATATGTTCTTTTTCTTTAAGGATGTAAATTTATTATTTTTTTTTGAAATTCTATTGATTTACCCTATAAAAGAAAATCAATTCCTATTAAAAAACAGTTCAAATATAATAAAAATACTAATGAAACCACATATAACGAATTAATTTTTCAACAATTAGGGACTTTTAACATATTAATCAAAAATGAGACAATACATCAAATCCCCGATTATTAAATAATTTTTTCATATAAAATCGAAAATATTAATATTTTTTAATATTTGTTAAACATATAACAAATATTATTCCATTTACATGCATAACAAATGGAATAATATCGATAAGAAAAAATAAGGTAAATACACTAAGATTTATTCAAGTAAATCCGGACGTTTCTCTTTGGTGATCCTTACAGCCTCATCATGGCGCCACTCTTCAATCTTTCCTAGATTTCCACTCAGTAAAATTTTAGGCACATCCAGTCCTTTATAACTTTCTGGTCTGGTATAAATGGGCGGTGAAAGAAGATCATCCTGAAAACTATCCGTTAAAGCACTCTGTTCATCATTCAAAACTCCGGGAAGCAGTCTTATCACTGAATCTGCAAGAACACAGGCAGCCAGTTCTCCTCCTGTAAGAACGTAATCTCCAATGGATATTTCTTTTGTAATATGAAGATCTCTTACTCTTTGGTCTATTCCTTTATAGTGCCCGCAAAGAAAAATAAGATTTTCCTTGATGGAAAGTGTGTTGGCTATTTTCTGATTCAAAGTAACTCCATCCGGTGTCAGATAGATTACTTCATCATAATTTCTTTGGGACTTAAGCTCTGAGATGCATTTATCCAGCGGCTCTATCATCATTACCATTCCCGCTCCGCCTCCGTATGGTTCATCATCAATCTGCCTGTGCTTATTGATAGCCCAGTCTCTCAACTGATGAAAATGTACTTCTGCCAGTCCTTTATCCATTGCTCTTTTTAAAATAGAAGCCTGGAACGGACTCTCCATCAATTCCGGAAGTACGCTTATTATGTCAATTCTCATTGTAATGTTCCGTTTTTCTTAGTAGGTATAATAATTAATCTTAAAGAAGAATCTTTGTTGATATAGCTCCACATCCAGTTGAAGAATATGGCCAGCTTATTTCTAACGCTCAAAATTAGCATTAAATGGAGAAACATCCAGAAATACCACGCAAAAAATCCCTGGAATTTTATAAATGGCAGATCAACAACGGCTCTGTGCTTTCCAATAGTTGCTAATGAACCTTTGTCGTCATACTCATATTCTTTCCATTCGCTCTGACTTTTCTTTAATAAATTTTTACCTAAATTTTTTGCCTGATTTATGGCTACATTGGCTACCTGAGGATGCCCCTGTGCATATTTTGGAGTCTCCATATAGGCAATATCCCCAATGGCATAAATATTATCGTACCCTTGTATTTTATTATAGCGATCTACAATATATCTGTTTCGTACTAACTTGTCTTCCGGAAAACCACCTACAACATTTCCTGTAACACCGGCTGCCCAGATCACATTATTGGATGGGATTTCTTTTCCACTTTTCAAATGAACTTTATCTCCGTCATAATCCGTAACCACTTCTCCGCTCATAAAAGTTACCCCAAGGTCTTTAAGGTATTTTTCAGATTTCTCCTGAGCTTCACTGCTCATCACGGCAAGCGGTTTTTCTGTGGAGCTTACCAGAATAATTTTCAGGTGATCAAAGTTCATGTATGGATAATCTCTTGGAAGGATATCTTTTTTCATCTCGGCAAAAGCACCAGCCAGTTCTACCCCGGTAGGTCCGCTTCCTACGATAACAATATTCCAGTTTCCATCATCACTTCGGCTTTTTTCAATAATCAGTTTTTCAAAGGTCATCAGAACATGATTTCTGATACTGATGGCTTCCTGGGTATTTTTCATTCCGAAAGCTTTTCCTTCCAGATCTTTATTCCCAAAAAAATTAGTTTTACAACCCGTAGCGATAATGAGTTTATCATACGTAAATTCGGCTTCGTCGGTAACGACTTTATTGTTGACAGGGTCTATTTCTTTCACCTCTGTCATACGAAACTGTGTGTTTCTGGACTGCTGAAAAATCTTTCTGAAAGGGAAAGAAATATTGGAAGGTTCTATTCTTCCTGAGGCTACCTGATAAAAAAGCGGCTGGAACATATGATGGTTCATTTTATCCAGAACGATTACTTTTTTGTTCTTGTTATTCAATGTTTTTGCAAGCTGCAGCCCCGCAAATCCTCCTCCTATGATGATGATTTTTTCGCGTGTTTCCATAATACACAAATTTACTGATTTTATTTTAGCATTTCGTAGTGAAAAAAGTTAGTTTTGCAAAACTTTATGACACCTAAAAAGTACACCAAAAAAACTGCCAAACAAGTCCATAAATCAAGACGGAAGAAGTATTTTTTCCGAAGATGGATGATATTGGCAATATTAATCATAGCATTGGTAGGAACAGGACTTTATTTGAAGCAGTCTGTCAGCTATTATTATGCATTGTACTTTAATAAATTTAAGCATAGAAAACTTCATAACACTGAAAAAGAATCTTTAAGAATTCAGAGAATACTAAGCAGTAATCTTGATAAGACTTATGGTTTTGATGTTTCTCATTATCAGAACAGAGAAGATATCAAATGGGACAGCCTGAGTATTGGAAATAAAACAATTCCGTTAGAATTTGTAGTAATGCGTGCTACGATGGGAAACCGAAGTGCCGACAAGCATTTTGACGAATTCTGGGAAAGTGCTAAAAAACACGATCTTATTCGGGGTGCTTATCATTTTTACAGGGCTGATGAAGATCCTGTGATCCAGGCAAATAATTTTCTGGAGAATGTAAAACTTGAAAGCGGGGACCTTCCTCCGATTCTTGATATTGAAAAAATCCCTAAGCGTAAAACCAACAAAAAATTAATTGAAGACCTGAAAGTATGGTGTAAAATTGTGGAAGAGGCTTATGGTGAAAAACCTATCATTTATACTTATTATCATTATTATAAAGATTTCCTGAAAGGTGAATTTGAAGGCTATCCGCTATGGCTGGCCAATTACAATGATGTACCCTCTCCTTCTCCTGATGACCAGTGGGATTTCTGGCAGTTTACAGAAAACGGGATTGTTCATGGCATTAATGCCAAAGTGGATCTTGATATTTACAATGGTAATTCCTGGTCACTGAAAAGACTGACACTTGATTAGCAAGAAGGGAAGATGGAAGTTAATACTAACCGTATATTTTACTTCATAAAATAACATTCAGAAATCAGCTTTCTGACGGGACTTCCAGCCTCCATCTTCCTACTCCCAGCTCTTAAAGAATATTCATCACTTCTTCCCAGGAATGAACTCTGTCGTAGGTTTCATTTTCAATCAATTCATTATGGGGTTGAGTGAATATAAGTCTCTGACCATCAAAATGATCTAAATTTTTAGGATAATCATCAATCATTACGTCCCCAGAAACCACTTTTTTACTTCCGCAAAGAACAATCTGCTCCCAGGTAATGAATGGAAAATGCTCTGCCAGCCAGTCATATTTTTCTCTTAAGCTGTTGGGAAACTCCATGCCTGCAGATACAATATAAAGATCGTATTTATTATTCAGATATTCCATGGCCTCGCGGCTTCCTTTCATCAGAGGTAAGGTCCTGAAAAATCCTACCTCATTCACGTGTTTTTTTCCGTTGGGGAAAGATTCTATTTCAGACTTTCCAGCCAAATCACTGATTTCAATTTCTCTTCCCGTATCTCTTTTTTCAAATTGTACCAGCTGATGGTAAACATCAGCCATTACACCATCCATGTCGACAATAACTTTTTTCATTACTTCAATCAGATTTTTTTGTATTAATATTTTTACTGTGTTATTTAATTATAGGTTATCAAATTTACTGAATAGTTTTTTCAGACAATGGACACAGTCTATTAAAAAATCATAAATCTTCATTTTTATAAAAGCTGTTACAGAAAATTTTAGGCTACATTTTCGTACTTTTGCGGTTCTATTCAAAATTAAAATCAAACCATTAATTTCCAATGAATTACGTTTCTGCAGAAAATCTTACCAAATCTTACGGCATCAAAGTTTTGTTTGAAAACATTTCTTTTCACATCAATGAAGGAGATAAAATTGCTATTGTTGCCAAAAACGGGAGTGGAAAATCTACCCTCTTGAAAATATTAATGGGTAAAGAAATTGCAGACAGCGGAACTGCGATCATCAACAAAGATATCCAGGTGGTATTATTTGACCAGGAAATTAATTATGATCCTAAACTCACCATTGATGAATTCATGATGACATTGGATTCGGAGCCTATTCTTGCGCTTAAGAATTACCATAAATCTCTTCATTCCACTGATCATGATTTTATAGAGAAAGCATTAGCTGATATGGAAGTCCATAAGGCATGGGATCTCGAGAATGAAATGAAACAAATTCTTTCCCAGCTTAAGATTACGGATCTGGATGCCAAAATGGGAACTCTTTCCGGAGGGCAAATCAAACGTGTGGCGCTGGCTAAACTTTTAACAGAAACAAGAGCCGAGCACAGACACACCCTCCTTATCATGGACGAACCTACCAACCACCTGGATGTGGATATGGTAGAATGGCTTGAAAATTATTTGAACAAAGCAAAAATCACTTTACTGCTTGTAACCCACGACCGATATTTCCTTGACAGCGTATGTGATATTATCTGGGAAATGGAAGATAGAAATCTGTATGTTCATAACGGTTCATATGCTACTTATCTTGAAAACAAAATGATCCGTGAGGAGAATCTTAATTCTACTATTGATAAGGCCAATAACCTTTACAGAAAGGAACTGGAATGGATGCGAAGACAGCCAAAAGCAAGAACCACAAAATCAAAAAGCAGAATTGATGCTTTCTACGAAACGGAAAAAGTAGCCAAAACCGACACCAGAAAAGACGGGCTTGAACTGGACTTTGAGATGAAGCGTCTTGGAAATAAGATTCTTGAACTTAAAAACATTGATAAAAGTTTTGGGCCGAAAGTCCTGCTAAAAGATTTCAGCTACCAGTTTCAACGTGGTGAAAAAGTGGGAATCATAGGAAAAAACGGAGCTGGAAAATCTACGCTTCTCAATATCATTCAAGGGCTTGAAAAGGCCGACAAAGGGGAAATTGAAACGGGAGAAACAATATCTTTCGGTTATTTCGCTCAGAAAGGTCTTACTTATAAGGAGGATGAACGTGTAATTGATTTCATTAAAGAGATTGCAGAATTTTATCCTTTAGCTAATGGAAGAAGCCTGTCTGCATCGCAGTTCTTAAGATTATTCTTATTTGACGATCAGACTCAGTACTCTCCTATTTCTAAACTTTCGGGTGGCGAAAAGAGAAGGCTTCACCTGATGTATATTTTATATCAGAATCCTAATTTCCTGATTTTTGATGAACCTACGAATGATCTGGATCTCCCTACATTAACAGTTCTTGAAAATTTCCTTCAGCAATTTCAGGGATCTCTGATTATTGTTTCCCACGACAGGTACTTCATGGACAGAATTGTAGATCATGTTCTGGCTTTTGAAGGAGAAGGAAAAATCAGAGATTTTGTTGGAAATTTCTCAGAATACAGAGAAGCAAGAAGCCGTGAGGAAGCATTAGAAAAAAATGCAACGGCAAAACCGGAACCGGCTAAAGAAACAACTCCTGTAGTAGAAAACAGCTCATCTTCAAGTCCTAAGCGAAAATTAACGTTTAAAGAGCAGAGAGAATTGGAAACCATAGAAAAAGAAATGCCTGAACTGGAAGATCAGCGTTCCAAAATTCTGGATCAGCTCAACAATGAGTCTGATTATGAAAAAATTGCCAAACTTTCTGCAGATCTGGAAACCATTTCAGAAAAACTGGAAAACCACGAAATGAGATGGCTGGAACTTCAGGAAATCCTTTAATAGTTATGAATTAAAAATTATGAATTATGAATGAATTTGGTGAGTTTGAGTGTAAATGAGTTGAAAATTTCTAATCACAACTACTATCAACCTTGAACTTTAAACCTTAAACTTTGAATTCATTCATAATTCATAACTCATCATTTATAATTGAATAACTCTTTCTTCTCTTGCACTTTGCAGGGAAGCATCAATGATTTTCATATTCTGGATCACTTCTTTTCCCGGAGATGGCAAAGCGTATCCAAAAACAATATGCTCATAGATCTGCTGGTAATAATCCATATAATTTCCGGCTTCACTGGAAGTCAGAATTCTTTCTGTTTCAGAATGATCATTCAGGAAATTTAAAATTCCATCAGATTCCTTCAGTGGCAGTGTCCACTCTTTACCATATTCAGGAATAGCACCCGCCACCAATTCGTTTTCTTGATTATCTGTTCTTTCCTGTAAAAAACTTCCTCTGTTACCATGAATAGTATATGCATAGTGGCCCTCTTTACTGAAAACTGATGTCTTCAATCTCACTCTCAGGTCATTTTTATAGAACAGCAGAATCTCGAAATAATCATTTGCAAATTCTTTTCCTTTCATAGAAAATACATCTGCAAACAATTTTTCAGGATACCCAAAATATTGTACCGCCTGATCTACAAGATGCGATCCCAAATCATGAAGAGATCCTGAACCTACCTGATCCGGACTTTCCTTATGCTGCTTTCCACTTGGAGTAGTACGGAATCTGTCGAAACGGATTTCAGCTTCTTTAATATTTCCTATTTTTTTATCATTTAAAATCTTCTGAACCTGTAAAAAATCTCTGTCGAATCTTCGGTTTTGATAAACACTCAGAAACAATCCCTTTTCTTCTGCCAACTGCACCAGCTCTTCTGCCTCAGAAACATTTACTGTAAAAGGTTTTTCTACAATAATATTTTTTCCGGCCTCCAAGGCTTTTTTCGCATATTCATAATGCGTTTGAACCGGAGTATTGATAATAACCAGCTCTACATCTGCCTGATGAAGCATTTCTTCCACAGAACGGTAAATGGTTGCTTCCGGATATTTTTCTTTTGACTCCTCTTTACTTCTTTCTACTATTGCAGAAATGAAGAATCCTGGATGTTCTTTCAAAAAAGGAGCATGGAATACTTTTCCGCTCATCCCAAAGGCACAAAGCCCTGCTTTTACCAATTGCATATTAAAATTTTTAACAAATATATTCATAAAAAATACTCCATACCCTGATCTAAAGGAAGTATAGAAATAATCCATGCCATTAATAGTAGAATATGATTTAAATCATAAAATTATTTTTATCTATTCTAAACAAATACTTACATTTGCGCCTTATTTAAAACTGTTCTACATAAAAATAAAATGAAAAGACAACTACTTTCTTTAGGTCTGCTATGTATCGCTGTTTCAGTGAGTTCTCAGATGAAAAATGCTGAAGCAGATACGATCAGAACCCAGACTATTGAAGATATTAATCTTCATAAAACAGGAAACCCAAACCAGGCAAGGCCATTATCGACAAAGTCAAACCTAACAGTAATGGAAAATCCACAGCCTATTGCGATTGTTACTCATGAAATTATTGAGCAGCAGCAGGCAAAACAGTTGAGTGATGTCATCAAAAATGTAAATGGTATTTACTTAACCTCTGCTAGAGGAAGTTCTCAGGATAGCTTTGGGGGAAGAGGTTTTATCTTTGGAAATGATAATATCTTTAAAAACGGAGCAAGAGTAAACAGTGGAGTTTTTCCTGAAGTAAGTGGTCTGGAAAGAGTTGAAGTTTTAAAAGGGGCAAATGCCATGCTATATGGTAACGTAGGTCCTGGTGGAATTGTCAATCTTATTACAAAAAAACCAAAGTTTGAATTTGGTGGTTCAGTGGGACTAAGTGCCGGCAGCTGGAATTCTTACAAACCTATGTTTGATATCTATGGACCTTTAAGCAAGAAAGTAGCTTTCAGAGTGAATGGTACTTATGAATATGCTGAAAGTTTCAGAGATATGGTAGAATCTAAAAAGCACTATTTCAATCCATCTTTTGTTTTTAATTTAAGTGAAAATACTCAGCTAATTGTAGAAGGAGATTATTTATATCAAAATTTTACTCCTGATTTTGGAATCGGAAGTGTTACTGATAAAACGACCGGAGTATCCAGATTAGCTACTGAAGTTGACCGTAGAAGCTTTTTAGGTGCTAACTGGCAATATCAAACCAACCAACAAGCTACTACAGATGTTGTTTTGAATCATCAATTAAATAGCAAATGGAGCTTAAATGCAGTTGCGTCCTACCAGAATTATACAAAAGATTATTTTTCAACAGAAAGAATTCAGTGGCAGTATGAATCTGCTAAAGGTAATTTTAACCCTTCCTGGGCAAGAACTTTAGGTAGAAATTATACTGAACAGAACTATACATCATTACAAGTTAATCTAAACGGTGAATTCAAAACCGGAAATATCATTCATAAAGTACTATTCGGGGCTGATGGAGATTATGGTTTAGCAGATACTTACGCTTATAATTTTACTAATCCTGCTAACGTTAATTATGGGACTTTATATTTAAATAATCCTTCTACCTGGTCAACTGATGGTGCTATGCCAGATACATACAGATCATCCAGAAACAGAATCGCTACAAAAAGATTTGGTCTTTATGCACAGGATTTAATTAATGTTACCAAAGAGTTCAAAGTATTGGCAGGAGTAAGATGGTCTTATTTAAAAAACGACGATACAGAAGTAAAAGATTTCTTAAAGGGAACAGAAACTCCTACAGCAGCAAGTGGTTCACAGGCTCATGCTGTATCTCCAAAGGTAGGACTTATCTACAACCCTAATGATAATCTATCTGTTTTTGCAACATATACTAATTCATTCTCACCTAATTCAGGATTTGATCAGTACAATCAATCTTTAAAAGCATCTACAATTGATCAGTATGAAATCGGGGTGAAGAAAAATTTATGGAATAATGCTATCGCTGTTAACTTAACTGCCTACCAGATCAATAACAGAGATGCTTATACATCTCCATATCTTGCAGACAACAAAGTGGCGCTCTATAAAATATATGCAGGTAATATAAGAAGTAGAGGTGTTGAATTGGATATCACAGGAAATCCTACAAAATATCTTTCTTTAATTGGAGGTATTTCTTATAACAACACAGTATATACAAAAACTCCGGATAACGGATTTGTTGAAGATCAAAAATTGGTAAGAACTCCTGCACTTACAGCAAACGCTTCTGTATTTTATACTTTTACAGATTTTGCAAAAGGTCTGAAAGTAGGAGCTACTGCATTCTATACAGGAAAGAGACAAGCAGGCTGGAATGATGTAAAAGGACAAACCCAACAAACAAGAATGATTGATATCAACGGGTTCACAACTGTTGATATAAGTGTAGGTTATGGTTGGAAAAAATTCTCTATTCAAGGGAAAGTGGGGAACCTGTTTGATGTCGTAAACTACAATGTTCACGAAAACTATTCAGTGAATCCTATCACTCCTAGAAACTACTATTTCACATTGACATACAGACTGTAAAAGTCTTTATATAGTAATTCTTTCATTAAAAGTGGAAATTGCATTTTTGCAGTTTCCACTTTTGAAATTTTAAAACAAAAACAAAACAATAAGATATGGATAAGATTAAAGACACAAGGAGTTTCATGAGAATCACACACCGATACCTGGGATATTTTCTTGCCGGGATTATGGCTGTATATTCTTTAAGTGGAATTCTTCTGGTGTACAGAGACACAGACTTTCTAAAGAACGAAAAGAAATACGAAAAAAATATCGCTGCTAATCTTACAGAGAAAGAGCTGAAGAAAGAGCTTAAAATGAAAGGTCTTGAAGTGGAAAAAACAGAAGGAAGTGTTCTTTATTTTAAACAAGGAACTTATGACAGTGCTACCGGAAAAGCAAAGTACACTAAAAAGGAATTGCCTTTTGTACTGGACAAAATGGTCTCTCTTCACAAATCACAGTCTAAAGATGCCATATCTCCTCTAAGTGTATTCTTCGGAGTTTCTCTTTTTTTCTTTGTGATTTCAAGTTTCTGGATGTTTAATCCTAAAACAAAAGCTTTCAAACGTGGTATCAAGTTTACCATTGCAGGACTTATTATCTCTCTTATTCTTCTATTTATTTAATTAATCTAAAAGCAGAAGAAAGAGAAAAAACAGTATTTTGAGGCATTAATGATCTGACACCTGTTTTTATCATTTTCATTTTTAAACCACCCTTTTATTTTCTTTATCATTACGAAATCCTCATTTAATATGTTAAAAAAATAAAATATATCTTCCTGATAATGTTAACGTTTATTTAGAAAAATTACCTAAAATTAAGAGAATGGCACATTTATTGTTTTTTCTATAATTCGTGAATAATAAACATTTAATTATTAAAATAATAAATTATGAAAAAACTTATTTTAACAGGGATATTAGCCGTAGCAGGCTTAACAGCAACTGCCAACGCTCAGATTCAAAAAGGTAATTGGATGGTAGGGGGTAACCTTGCAGGAGCCAACTTCGGTTTAAACAAAGGAGGTGGTTATGATTTTAATATTCAGCCGAAAGGAGCTTATTTCATTGAGGACAATATTGCATTAGGAGGATATGTAGATTTAGGTTTCAAAGGAGCTAAAGATGCACCAACTACTTTTACTTATAACGTAGGGGCATTGGGACGTTACTATCTTAACCCGGGCGAGCAGGGAGTTAATAACTTACTACACCACGGGAGATGGTTCTTCGAAGGTAATTTAGGTATAGGAGGTACATCTATCTCTAAAGGAGGTTCTTCTTCTAACGGTCTTAACTTCGGATTCGGGCCTGGTTATTCTTACTTCATCACTCCAAACATTGGATTGGAAGGTTTAGTAAAATACGATGCTAACGCAGGATTCGGAAGCGGTGGATATACAAACAAAATTACATTTGGTCTAGGATTCCAGATTTATCTTCCAACGTCTAAAGGTAAACAAATCATCAACGACGTTAAGTAATTACTGAAATACTTATAAAAAAATGAAAGCGCCCCGGAATTTTATTTCTGGGGCGCTTTTCGTACAAATTAAAACTAAACTATAAAAAATCAAATAAATCATGTATTAGGTTGGGGCGTGTATCTTAGATACGGTTTTATTTCCGTTACGCCTTTTGGGAATATTTCCCGGGCTTCCTCTGTAGAAATGGTAGGCGGAATAATAACATCCTCACCATTTTCCCAATTAACAGGTGTAGCCACGCGATAATTATCTACAAGCTGTAAAGAATCCAGCACTCTAAGGATTTCGTTAAAATTCCTTCCTGTAGAGGCCGGATAGGTAATAATCAGTCTTACTTTTTTGGAAGGATCAATTATCAGAAGAGAACGTACAGTGGCCGTAGCCGAAGCATTCGGGTGAATAAAATCATACAGCTCCGAAACTTTTCTGTCTTTATCAGCAATAATGGGAAACTGAACACGGGTGTTCTGAGTTTCATTAATATCTTTCACCCAGTTTTGGTGATCCTCTACTCCATCTACACTCAAAGCAATTACTTTGGTTCCTCTGGCATCAAATTCAGACTGCAATTTCGCCGTGTAACCCAGTTCTGTAGTGCATACCGGTGTATAATCTGCAGGATGCGAAAACAGAATTCCCCAGGAATCTCCAAGATAATTATAAAAATTGATGTCACCTACAGATGACTCTGCCTGAAAATTGGGTGCTGTATCTCCTAGTTTGATTGACATAATGTTCTTTCTTTCTAGTCTACAAATTTAGTAGACTTTTTCGAACTGGCAAATTTTTTGATGAAAATTTATATCTTTAATTAAAAATTTTTATTCATGGAGAAAACGGGCCTCAGGTATGTAGACGTGGTTTATAAAGTATTGGAAAGTTGGTATGTAACATTTGCCGCGCTTACTCCTAAACTGATTGTGGGAATTTTAGTGTTTACATTTTTCCTGATTACCAGTAAATATTTAAGTAAAGGAGCTGTAAAATTATTTCATAAATTTTTTCCGAAAAGCCAAAAAGAGAGTTCATTAGTTACTTTAATCAGTATTTTCAGATTCCTGATTATGCTGATGGGAACCTTTATTGCTCTTGAAATAATGGGCTTCAGTGGTTTTCTCTGGAAATTTATCGGAAGCTTAGGAGTTGCCGGGGTTATTGCCGGGGTTGCCCTGAAAGATCTTGTTTCAAGTATTTTTTCAGGAATGCTTATTGGAATTGATAAAGCATACAAAGTAGGAGATTATATTACCATTGGAGCACATTCCGGAACAGTACAGGAAATTGGTTTCTTAACTACAAAACTTCTGACTGATGATGGAAAGAAGGCTTATATTCCTAATCAGGTTGTATTCAATGCACCATTCTATAATATCACTGCTTCCCCACAACGCAGGATTATTTTAAACTTTGAGATTCCCGCTGACGAAGATATCAGTAAAGCACAGAAAGGAATTCTTGATGTAATTAAAAACCTTGATAATGTGGATAAGTTAGACACTATTGAAGTTATTTTCACAGACCTTAAACAAGGAGCATTTAACCTTCAGGTGAAGTTTTGGATAAAGATAGGTGCCAATCTTGCACAGGTAAGAAGTAAAGCTTATTTAGGCATTAAAGAACGTTTTGATGTGGATAAAGTTCAGTTGGTAACGCCTACGAGTATCAGTATTACGAGTGGAGAGAATATTTTACCTGAAAGCCATCAGGATAAGTAAAATTATTTATAAAAAAATGAAGACCATTTCAATTGTTGAAGTGGTCTTTTTTATGTTATTAAAGATTGGACTTCGAAAAGCGTAATTCTTCCAATCACATTTTAAGACGTCAAGATCTTATCTCTGATAAATATACTTTATCCCTCACGATGATTTTGCAGATAAAGCAGATATATAAAAAAATTCACGCTTAGATAGATTTAGAAACAAAAAAAACCGCTCCAAAAATGGAGCGGTTTATATTTTATTTAAAAATTTTAGATTACGCTAAAACTTCTTTTACTTTGTTTGCAGCTTCTTCTAAAGTAATTGCAGAGTGTACCGGAAGACCAGACTCATCAATTAATTTTTTAGCTTCTACAGCGTTAGTTCCCTGTAATCTTACGATCAATGGAACCGGAAGACTACCCATCGCTTTGTAAGCATCTACAACACCCTGAGCAACTCTGTCACATCTTACGATACCTCCGAAGATGTTGATCAGGATAGCTTTTACGTTTGGATCTCTTAGGATGATTCCGAAAGCAGTCTGTACTCTCTGAGCATCTGCAGTACCTCCTACGTCAAGGAAGTTAGCAGGGTTACCACCTGATAATTTGATGATATCCATAGTTGCCATTGCAAGACCAGCTCCGTTTACCATACAAGCAACGTTACCATCTAGTTTTACGAAGTTAAGACCAGCTTCACCAGCTTCTACATCCATTGGATCTTCTTCTCTTGTATCTCTAAGCTCAGCTAAGTCTTTGTGACGGAACAATGAGTTGTCATCTAAAGTTACTTTAGCATCTACAGCGATAATCTTGTTATCAGAAGTTTTTAATACCGGGTTGATTTCGAAAAGAGAAGCATCAATTCCTGTGTAAGCATTGTAAAGAGAAGAAATAAATTTCACAAATTCTTTGAATGCATTTCCTTCAAGACCTAGGTTGAAAGCAATTTTTCTAGCCTGGAACCCTTGAAGACCAATAGCAGGATCAATCAATTCGTTGTGGATCAAATGAGGAGTTACTTCAGCAACGTGCTCAATATCCATACCACCTTCAGTAGAATATACGATTGTATTTTTCCCTTCAGCTCTATCTAAAAGAATAGAAACATAAAATTCTTTAGTTTCAGATTCTCCAGGATAATAAACATCTTCTGCAACCAAAACAGAGTGTACTTTTTTACCTTCAGCAGAAGTTTGTGGAGTTACCAACTGCATTCCGATAATATTCTGAGCGTTTTCTTTAAGTTTATCCATGTTTGGAGAAAACTTAACACCCCCACCTTTACCACGACCACCTGCGTGAATCTGTGCTTTTACAACCCAAGCCTGTGCTCCGGTTTCAGCAGTCAATTTTTCAGCAGCTGCTACAGCTTCATCTACGTTGTTTGCAACGAAACCACGTTGGATAGCTACTCCATACTTTGATAAAATCTCTTTTGATTGATACTCGTGAAGATTCATATTATTTTTATTATTTTATTTTAATATTTAAAGGTTGACAAATTTACTAAAAAGACATGGAAGTTCAAGTTTATTGACTTAAAAATTAAAGTCTGATGGACTTGATTTTTAACATATCTTTCGATTTCCCCCTATTCTTCCTCTAATTTCTCAGACTGTGATCCGATAAACGGAATTTTAGGTGCCAGGAAATATCCGGTAAGGCTCGCAAATAATATTGGCACAAAATAGGTAAATCCGGTAAGTGTTCCCAGTATAATTGTAGTACTCATCGGTGTTCTCGTCACACAGGCATTGATGGCAGCCATACAGCTTACAATGGCTAACGTGGTATCTACTGTCGGAAATAGATTATGGATAATCAGTCCCAATGTAGTTCCCACAAAGAACAATGGGATAATGAAACCTCCTCTCCATCCGGAAGTCACTGTAATAGCAATAGCCAGTATTTTAAAAACCAGAATCAGAATTAAAAAATTCAGTCCGAAATTTCCACCGATCAGCTGATTGATCTCGTTGTGACCGAAGTATCTTGTAATGGGAAAATTATAGGCGATAATTCCTAAAATAATTCCACCTACGAATGTTTTAATGTAAATCGGAAATTTTCTGTATTCAAAAACTTTCTTGAAAAATTTGACCACAAAAATGAAAATCCATCCGAATAAAGTGCCCACAATTCCAAAAGCAGTAGCATAAGCAAAATCATATACTCCGGTATAATGATACGCTTTCAAATCCCATGTTGCCCCAATTCCCAGATGGATAATCAAAGCAAACATCAGATAACTGAAACAGCTGGCTACCAATGCAGGAATAATGGCTTTATAGTATTCTACAGCATGTTTATGATGCAAAATCTCTAAAGAGAAAAGACTGCCTCCAAGCGGAGCACCAAATAATGCGGTAAAACCGGAAGCCATACCGGCAATACTCAAAGACCTCAGCTCTTCTCCTTTCAGTCTGAAAATTTTCCCCAGCCAGGTTCCTGTAGATCCTGTAACCTGTACCAAAGGTGCTTCTGGTCCTAAACTTCCTCCTGATGCTACACAAAAAAGAGAAGAAAGGATCATCGATGGATTGTTCTTGGGTTCCAGTTTTCCTTTATTGAATCTGATATTATTAACAATCAGATGAATTTCTCCCGGGTCACCAATAAAATGGATCACGAGCCCGGCAAGCAAACCACAGATGGCCATGGTTGGAATTACCTGCCAGCCTTGAAATTCGGCTAAAAATTCTGTAAAATGTTCCAGTACAATCCAATATCCTCCGGCGATGATACCGCCTACCAGACCTGTAACAGCCCACATAAAAAAAGTACGGCTGAACACAAACGGATTGAATCTGATGGGCTGATCCAAAAGATCAAATGTTTTAATTAAGCGCCTTCTTCTATTGATTTTCATTGTAATTTATTTTAAATAGTAAAAGAATATCATCATTTGTCTTTACTGATTATTACAGTTTTGATAATGCGTACTTTATTTATTCGAATCTTAATATAATGGGCTGCGCAAAGGCTTGTACAATTGGTTTTTTGTTATAAAACAAAGGCTTTTCCAAGCCTCCGATGGCATACAGGAACAATGCACTAATGATACTGAATTCTGTATCAGATGATTCACTATATTTTACTTTTTTGAATTTCCCGTCCACATCAATTGTAAAATTCAATTTACAACGATAGTTTCCTCCGTCAAAATCTTCCATTAAATAAGTAGGAAAATCAAGCGTTAACCGTTTCCTCAACTCTTCAAGCTGTTGGTAATTTTCAACCTCAGCAATATCAACGGATTTATTTTTCACTTCCTTCGGAGGAGTAATTTCTGTTTGAGATACATTATTTTTGACCTGTATTCCGCTCGTTGTTTTAAAAGAAATACTTGGATCTGTTTTTCCGATTATCACCTCTTTGTCATAGATGTTTTCATATAGATTTTTTAAATTCTTTAATTTTTCACTATAAAAACTTCCATACTTTTGACGATATAAAGCCGCATCTTTTTTGTAATCATAGTGTTTAACACTATCGGAAAAACGCTTTTGTATATTTTTCACTTCTGTTATAATACTACTATTCTGTAATTTTTTTCCTTGTGCATTCATTTTTTGAACACTTAAACAAGAAATTATGAGAGCAACAAAAAACAGTAAAAAACGAGGAGTCATAGCGCAATTCTTCAATAAATAATCTACATAATATATCGTAGATCTCCTTTTTTGCATGAACTGCAAAATTAAATTCTGTTTTTAGCAAAATAAAAAATCAGCATTCCCCAGCTTAAGATCATCATCAGACCTCCAAGCGGAGTGATTGGGCCTAAGAATTTAAGATTCATTCCCAAATAATCCTGCATACTCAGGAAATAGATGCTTACTGAGAATAAAAGAGTACCTGCAATCATTAAAATGGAAGTCCATTTTTCAGCAGAAGTTTCGAATTTCAAGATATATCCGATGATCAGCAGGAAAAAAGCTGCATACATCTGATATCTTACACCTGTTTCAAAACTTTCCAGTCTTTCCACAGCTAATATTTTCTTTAAAGCGTGTGCTCCGAATGCACCCAGGATTACAGAAACCATTCCGTAAACTGCTCCAAAAACTAAAGTAATTGTTTTCATTTTATAACTCTTCTAATTCTAGGGTTAAATATTTTTTTGTTTTATAATCCTGCCACGTACCAATGATTTTATTTCCTTTCAAATCCGCTTCTATTAAAGCTTTTGGTATCCATTCCTTAAGTTCCTCACTATGGTAATCATCTTCTGTGATGGAAAAATGATCATGGACAAATTCTCCCCTCCAGTTGATCGGCTTTTTATTCTTATCATACCAGTAAGTAGCTGAAAAGGAATCATCCTCATTGATTTCGTTAAATAAAACCGTAATAGGATATTTTCCGTCAATTTTTCCTTTGAATAATTTATTCCCTGGACCCGTCTGCCTAATCTTTTCAGACCCTGAAATCAGATTCTTACCATAAATACTCAGGTATTTTTCAAGTTCTTTATAGGTAAATTCCAGTTCGTGACTTCCCAAATCATCCAATGCCCGCATGGCATGATTGGAACATCTTCCGGCAACAAAAGTGAGTTTATTCTTTCCAAAAAAATACCGGATGCCATTCAAAGTATAATCCATGAAGCATTCTTCATATAAGCCAATCTGTTCCTGAACTTCTTCTGATGGATTCTTTTCGGATTTTAATTTTACGAGAAAGTCATTGACTCTTTTTTTTATTTTTTTCTGAATCAAACCTGCAACCGTTTTGGAAGCACTTGTTTGAAATAAAGCTTCAGCATTGATATAATTTCCAGTTCTCAGATCAAAGTTTTTCCAGTCTGAAAATTCTTCCGGATAGGCTCCCGAAGCTTCTCCATTCATATTTATACTTAAAATATTTTTAGGGGTTTCCAATTTCTTCCAATCATAAAAATAAACATAGTTGGAATAGGAATTCGTGGCTGTAGAGGCCAGTTTAAAAGGATTCCCCCCGGAATTTGGGATATATTCCAGTTCATTGACCTGAAGAAATGTATTGATCTTATTGGCAACCGCGGGATTTCCAGCGTAAGAAACAACCGGAAACACAAAATTTTCAGATTTAGGCTGCAAATCCTGTATTTTTAAATTTTTCTGCTGCGAAAAACTTAAACCTGAAATCAATAAGAAAAATACAATACTTTTTTTCACTATTTTGATTTTAAGTACATTAAAATGAACTTGGCAACCAGTGTAGAAATCCCCAGTATGATAAACATATTGGCGAATCTCTTGGAACTTTTGAAACCTTCATGGTTTGTTTTCTTAAGAAAAAATCCAAAAAGAAGGAATACAATGGGCAAAATGATCTGTAACATTAGTTTCCTCTCATTCTGTTAAATTCATTGATCACCTCATGGTGGCTCACCGTCTTATCTTTGAAATATGTCACAAAGTGCTGTTTTTCTTCTTCGGTTGCTCCCAATTGGTTCAGAATATTCAACAAGTGCATTTTCATATGTCCTTTCTGAATTCCTGTGGTCACCAGAGAACGTAAAGCCCCAAAGTTTTGTGCAAGACCTGAAACGGCAAGAATACTCATCAGTTCCTGTGCAGAAGGTTTTCCAAGAAGTGCCAGAGAAAATTTTACCAAAGGGTGAAGATTGGTAAGTCCTCCTACTACTCCTACAGAAATCGGAAGATCAATCCAGAATCTGAACACTCCGTTATCTGTTGTACAGTGGGTCAAAGATCTGTATTGCCCGTCTCTTGCAGCATACGCATGTGCACAGGCTTCTGTAGCTCTGAAATCATTTCCGGTAGCGATTACAACGGCATCTACTCCATTCATGACTCCTTTATTATGGGTTGTTGCGCGGTAAGGTTCAATTTCTGCAATGGTAACAGCCTGTTTGAATTTAGCGGCAAACTCTTCAGGAGAAATCCCGCTGTCATCTTTTAAATCTTCCATTTTACAGGAAACCTCAGCCCTTACAATACAATCAGGGGTAAAATTGGAAAGAATATTCATCACGATCTGCAGTGAATTCTTTTCTTCCTGAGTAAAATCTACGCTGGTAGCTACTTCCTGTCTCAGCGTTTTTCCAAACTGCTCAAGGCATGAGTTGATAAAGTTGGCTCCCATTGAATCTACGGTATCAAAGCTTGCTTTCAGTTGGTAGTAATTCGGCATTTCTGCTGTTTTATCCACCAGACTGATATTTAAGATACCGCCACCACGTTTTCTCATGTTGGAAGTAATATCTTCCGTTGTTTCAAATAATTTTTTCTTTAAACTGAAATTAAAGAAATGCAATAATTTGTGAGGTTCTACATTAAAAATAAAGTGGGTGTGCCCCAGTTTTTCAGTATTGATAATGGTAGTTTTGAAACCTCCTTTGTCTATCCAGAACTTTGCAGCTTTTGAAGCAGCAGCCACTACTGAACTTTCTTCAACGGCCATTGGAAGTGCCAATAATTTTCCGTCGATCAAAAAGTTCGGAGCAATTCCGTAAGGCATATAAAAATTGGAGATGGTATTTTCAGAGAATTCTTCGTGAAGTTTCTGAAGATCCGCATCATCGTTCCAGTACTGTTTTAATATATTTTGATATTCCTGGTTTCCTTCAAGATATTCGTTTACGAGCCATTCGATTTTCCCCTGCTTTGGAAGCTTGGAAAAACCTTCGATTGGTTTATGATTCATGATATAAACTTTAATGAGCCGTAAATATAATGATTTTGAGACTCTTTTTTGTTGATAACTTCTATGAAAAAAGATTGACATTTATCAATTTTGGAACTAAATTTGAACAAAATTAAATTACACTTTAGATACAAAACATATCAAGCGTTAAAAAGATGAATTTTGACCGCCTTAAAGAAAAGCTCGAGATCCTTGCTGATGCAGCGAAATACGATGTTTCCTGTTCATCAAGCGGAGGCACGAGGAAAAATAAAAAGGGAGCTTTAGGAGACAGTTCTGCAAGCGGGATTTGTCATACCTATACGGAAGACGGGAGATGTGTTTCCCTTCTTAAAATTCTGTTGACCAATCATTGTATCTACGATTGTGCTTACTGTGTTTCCAGAAGTTCAAATGATATTAAAAGAGCAGCTTTTACAGTAGAAGAAGTGGTAGATCTTACTATTAATTTTTACCGTAGAAACTATATTGAAGGATTATTTCTGAGTTCAGGGATATTCAAAAATGCTGATACAACGATGGAAAGACTGGTAAGGGTTGCCAAAAAACTGCGTCTGGAAGAGAACTTTAATGGATATATTCATCTTAAATCTATTCCGGGAGCAAGTGATGATCTGATGCAGGAAGCCGCTTTATATGCAGACCGGTTATCTGTAAATATTGAAATTCCTACAGAAAGCGGATTAAAATTGCTGGCACCTGAAAAAAACAGACAGGATATGATCAGCCCGATGCGCTATATCCAAAAAGGGATTATTCAATATAAGGATGAAAAGAAAATTCTGAAAAAAGTTCCCAAGTTTGCTCCTGCTGGACAATCTACCCAGATGATTGTAGGTGCAACCAATGAAAATGACTTGCAGATCATCAAAGTTGCCGATCATTTTTACAAAAATTTTAATCTGAAAAGGGTGTATTATTCCGGATATGTTCCTGTTCTGGAAGATCAGAGACTGCCTTCTTTAACAACAGAAGTTCCTATGCTCAGGGAAAACCGATTGTATCAGTCGGATTGGCTGATGAGATTTTATGGTTTTAAAGCAGAAGAGATTTTAGACCCCAATGTTCCTTTCCTCGATCTTGAAGTAGATCCGAAATTAAGCTGGGCATTACGAAATCTTCACCAGTTTCCTATCAATCTGCAAACCGCAGAATATCAGCTGATTTTAAGAATTCCGGGAATTGGAGTAAAAACTGCTCAAAAAATTGTGAGTGCCAGACGTTTTCAGGTTTTAACCATGGATCATTTGAAAAAACTGGGAGCGGCTGTCAACCGTGCAAAATATTTCATTGATTTTAATGCCGGAAATGCTTATCTGAAATATTTAACGGATAAAAACTTCAGAAAACTGCTGATAGGTGGAAGTTCATCCAAATTTCACAATCAGTTTTCCCAGCAGCTGACTTTGTTTTGATCTTGATATCAAACACAAATAACACTAATATTTTCAAGAATGGACACTAATTTATAATACAACACGACTGTCATTCTGACGAAGGAAGAATCTCTTCAATAAACCAGATTCTTCACATCATTTTATTTCATTCAGAATGGCAAACCAACTAATTCAATACATGACAACCCTACTCTACGATGGAAGTTTTGACGGTCTTTTCACTGCGATATTTGAAATTTTCGAATACCGTTATAAGGATGTGGAAATTACCAGCAGAGAAAGATTTCATCAGGAAAATATCTTTGCAGAGATTCATGAAGTCATTACCCAGCCAGACAAATCTGAAAGGGTTCTGAATAAACTGGAACAGAATATTGGGAAACAGGGTGTTTACAAACTTTTAAAAGTTTTTTTATCTGAGGAGCCGGATCTGGAAAACCTCATCTTATCTGCGGTAAGGCAATCTATTAAATATCCGCAAAACAATATTCTTGAAAATTTTGCTGATTCTGATGTTTTAAAAATTTCAAAAATCTGCAAATCAGTAGACAGGGAAAGGCACAGAATGACCGCTTTTGTCCGTTTTGAAAAAATGCAGGATGGTGTTTTTTTCTCCAAAATAGATCCCGACTTCAATGTTCTCCCTTTGATCAGAAAACATTTTAAAGACCGGTATCAGGATCAGAAATGGATGATTTACGATCTTCGAAGAAACTATGGTCTTCTCTATAATCTGGACATTTGTGATTTCTTCTATCCTGATGAAAAGATTGACCTCCATCATTATCAGCAGAAGTTTCATGATGAAGAAAAAAGTTATCAGGTGCTTTGGCAACGTTATTTCACGAAAACCAATATCGTGGAAAGAAAAAATATGAAACTTCATATTCAACATGTACCAAAAAGATACTGGAAATATCTGACTGAAAAATGGTAGTAAAATTCCATATTGTGGATAACTTTTTATTTCGACTAAAAAAAAGATCATTTTCAGTTCTTTTGTGAAGCCAATTATTTAATCATCTCATTTCATGAGAGATATAATTCACATTCATCGAAAACTCATATTGTGGATAACTTTTTTCAATTAACATTCCGTTAATATTAGAATTTTTTAAATCTTATTTTTATCAGAAAAAAGAGCAGAATATTACCTTTCCAACGAAGAAAAACGGTTTTTAAAAGCCTGAAAATATGCAATGTATGCGATAACGAATTATATCTGCATTCATTTTTTGTGGATAACTCTTACTTTTTAAGGGTTCGTAAGGCTTTTTTAATGATATATTGGGTTTCTTTTGTCGGACTTTCACGAAGCCATTCATCGCAGATTTCCACTACAAACTCGGGTTGTGATTTACTGGCATCATTGAGCCAATTTCCGACACTGTCCTGTACATATCTGGAAGAGTCAGATCGTAAAGGTTCTAAAATATCCAGTCCTAATCCGGGATTTTGTTTTAAAGCATCAATATGTTCACACCAAACTCCTCTTGGTCTTGTAGATTCGCTGGCAAAACGTCTCACATTTTCATTCTCATGTATCGTCCATTCTGATAAAATAGATAAGCTTTCCTCAAGATTTTTGGAAATATCCGGACGTACCGCCATCCAGCAGATTTCTCTCACACCAAAATGAGTATCTACAGCAAACGATTTAATTTTGTACAACTTTTCTTTCAATTTTAAATCATGGTTTCGGCCAATGGTATAGGCTGCCCAGCAACGTACAAGATCCGCGGGATGAGTTTCCAATTTGTGAAGAAATTCATCATCTTTATTTTCTACAGCTAGATTAAGAAGCCCAACACCAATGGTTTCATTAATGGTATTAACCGTTTGCTTTTTCAGTTGATCCAGATTTTCTAAAATAGGTTTCAAATATTCTCTGCGATTATTCTGCAATAGTAAATTTTCCAGCAGCAGCCTTTGATCTACGGCCAGCCATTCTGTAAGATTGGCGGTTTCAATTTCTCCCCTATTCAGCTGTTCCAAAATATCCGGTGGAATATCTTTGATGGAACGGGCTCCTTTTCGTTTTTCTGCCATACTATTTAATGGTTATCTTTACAAAAGTCTGAAAGTGTGCGGACAAAAACAATACCGCATATTTTTCACTCATAGGGATAAAAAAGTCAATTTTATGGAAACAAAGGGAAGAGCAGAAGAAAATAAAATTTGTCCGTTGGAAGTGGCCGTCAATACCATTAGTGGAAAGTGGAAAATTCCTATCGTCTGGCAGATTAATGAAGGAAAAAAACGCCCCAGTGAGTTTTTGCGTGGTATTGCTAAAGTTGACCGGAGAGTTCTCAATCAGCAGTTGAGTGAAATGGTTGAAGATGGTATTTTAACCAGGCAGTCTTTTAATGAACTTCCTCCAAGGGTTGAGTACACTTTGACAGAACTTGGTGAAAAACTGGTGGAAATCCTCTGGAAATTGAATGATTGGGGAAAATTATTGATTCCTGAGAACGAAGAGTCATTAAACTAACAGATTTTCAGATTATATATTGGCAGATCTGTGAAAAAAAATGATATTTGTGTACACTAAAAACACATGAAACAAGTTATCACCGGAATCACAGCATTTTTAATTCTCACAGGCTGTACAAAAGAAAAATCATCAGATCGTCTGTTGGCTGAGCCGGATAAGAACGAGCATTTAATTACAGAAAATGCCTTAAAAATCAATAAGAATAAAAATACCATTAGGGAAAGATTTTCTCCACCGGAAGGCTATGAGTGGATTGAAGAAAAACCAGGTTCTTTTGGGCATTTTATCGAAAATTTTAAGTTGAAACCTTATGGCAGCCAAATTTTAAAATATGACGAAACGCCTATTTCTACCCAGCATCTTCATGAAGCCGTTTTTGATATTGATACCGGAAATAAGGATCTTCAGCAATGTGCTGATGCCGCTATCCGTATAAGAGCCGAGTATCTTTATAAAACGAAAAAATTTGATGAAATTAAATTTCATTTTACCAGTGGAGATCTTTTCAGCTGGAATGATTATAAAAACGGAATGAGAGCTTTTGTGAATGGAAATTCGGTCAACTTCAGAAAAACGGCTGCATTTGATGATTCTTATGAGAGTTTCAGAAATTATCTGGATCTGATTTTTAATTATGCCGGAACGATTTCATTAAACAAAGAAACAAAGCCGGCAATGAGGAATTCTGATCTGAAAACGGGAGATATTCTGATTACACCAGGCAGTCCGGGACACATCGTTTTTATTTCTGGTGTCTGTAAAAATCAGGAAGGTAAAAGATTGTTCTTATTAAGTGAAGGTTTCACACCTGCTCAATCGGTTCATGTGCTCTCCAATCCATTTAATCCCTATTTTACGCCTTGGTACGACCTTGACGTGAATGCTTCGGAAACGAAAACTGCACGATATTTTTTTAAACCTACAAACTTCAGAAGCTTTTAATAATTTATATTCAAAACTATTGGAAAGTTACTACGATAATCTGAACTTGTTTTTGTAAATTTGTGTTCGAAATTTTTTACTTGATGAAAGAGAGTGCTGTAAAAAAGATTGCAGTTCTTACTTCAGGAGGTGACTCTCCGGGTATGAATGCGGCATTAAGAGCGGTAGTAAGAACCGCCAATTACTATAATATCGAATGTTACGGAGTAAGAGAAGGTTACAACGGCCTTATCAACGATGATTTCCTGAGAATGGGAGCTCGTTCCGTAAAAAATATAATCAACCAGGGTGGAACGATTCTAAAATCTGCCAGATCCGCTGAGTTCAGAACGAAAGAAGGCCGTCAGAAAGCTTACGACAACTGCGTAAAACTTGGAATAGACGGATTGGTATGTATTGGAGGAGACGGAACATTTACCGGTGCAAAAATCTTTAATGAAGAATTCGGAATCAGAGTAATCGGTATCCCGGGAACTATCGACAACGATATTTTCGGAACGGATAATACCATCGGTTACGATACTGCTTTGAATACTGCAATGGATGCTATTGATAAAATCCGTGACACGGCAACTTCCCATAACAGAGTTTTCTTTGTGGAAGTAATGGGTCGTGATGCTGGTTTTATTGCTTTAAACAGCGGATTGGCAACAGGTGCTCTGGATATTTTAATTCCTGAGAAAAAAGATAGTATTGATGAGCTTTTCGTGAAATTCAGAAATGCTGAAAAAACAGGAAAATCATCCAGTATTGTAGTGGTAGCGGAAGGCGAAAAACTAGCTAACGTTTACGAACTTGCAGAAAAAACAAAACAGACATTCCCTGATTATGACATCCGTGTCGCTATTTTGGGGCATATGCAGAGAGGAGGTTCTCCAAGCTGTGCAGACAGGGTTTTAGCAAGCAGATTAGGATATGGTGCTGTAACAGGATTAATGGAAGGACAAAACAATGTAATGGCAGGAATGCGTTCCAATGATTTGACGTATACGCCAATAGAAGAAGCCATTAAAAAACATAACGAAATCAACAGTGATCTTTTGCTGATTTCAGAAATTTTAGCAATCTAATTATTTTTATAATCTAATAAAAACAAACTATTATGTCAACAATTAAAGTAGGTATCAACGGTTTTGGTAGAATTGGACGTCTTGTTTTCAGAGCAATGACTGAAAGAGACAACATTGAAGTTGTAGGAATCAATGACCTAATCAATGCAGAATACATGGCTTACATGTTAAAATATGACTCTGTACACGGTATTTTCCCAGGTGAAGTTTCTGTAGAAGGAAATGACCTTGTAGTAAACGGAAAAAAAATCAGAGTAACTGCTGAAAAAGACCCAAGCAACCTAAAGTGGAATGAAATTGGTGCAGATTACGTAGTAGAATCTACTGGTTTATTCTTAGATAAAGAAAGCGCTGCAAAACACATTACTGCAGGTGCTAAGAAAGTAATTCTTTCTGCTCCTTCTAAAGATGATACTCCAATGTTCGTAATGGGTGTAAACCACAAGGAACTTACGGATGATATCAAAATCTTATCCAACGCTTCTTGTACTACAAACTGTTTAGCTCCTTTAGCTAAAGTAATCCACGATAACTTCGGAATCGTAGAAGGTTTAATGACAACTGTACACGCTACAACAGCTACTCAGAAAACTGTTGACGGTCCTTCAATGAAAGACTGGAGAGGTGGTAGAGCTGCTCTAAATAACATTATCCCTTCTTCTACAGGTGCTGCTAAAGCGGTAGGAAAAGTAATCCCTTCACTAAACGGAAAATTAACAGGTATGTCTTTCAGAGTACCTACTGTTGATGTTTCTGTAGTAGATTTAACAGTGAGAATTGAAAAGGCTGCTTCTTATGAAGAAATCTGTTCAGTAATCAAAGCTGCTTCTGAAGGTGAATTGAAAGGTATCCTAGGATATACTGAAGAGGCTGTAGTATCTCAGGACTTCGTAGGAGATAAGAGAACTTCTATCTTCGACAAAGATGCTGGTATTATGCTTTCTCCTAACTTCGTGAAACTTGTTTCTTGGTATGACAACGAAATGGGTTACTCTAACAAGTTAGTAGATATGCTTGTACACGCTGCTTCTTTATAATAAGTAATAAGCGATAAGCAATATAAAACCTTCCCGATGGGAAGGTTTTTTTGTTTTGTGAAGCAGTTTATATTTATTTTATTCGTTTATTCTTATTCATAAAAATGACAAAATTTTTGCAAAGGCATACACATTTTAATTTGAATCTTTTGAACCTGTATTTTTCTCTTCCTTAGAAAAGGAAAAATTTATACCAATTCCAAGCCAGCCTTTTCCATTATACTTCCAATCATATTTTTTTTGATCATTTCCACTTATGTTATCCCATCCTAAAGTCAATCCGATATTTATTTCTGATGTTATATGAAATAATAATCCAGTATTAATAGTAAAAGCACCAATATTAGTAGCGGATGTTGCCGAGCTATTACTATCATCCATTTTTATATTTGACCACCCAACTCCAACCATGGGCTCTAAAGCAAAACCATCTTTCTTCATTCTATTAATCCGAATTTTTGCTCCTAAATTACCCCCTAAATTAATATTTGCATCAAAACTAAAATCATGAAATCTTAATTTAAAGGGCATAGTATAAAAGCCTACCCTCCAATCTATTTTGTCATATAAAGGCCTCATTAATGTCATAAATTCTTCTTTTGGAAGAATATACTCTGTGTCACTTATTTTAGACGTCAGTTCTTTATCTTTAAATCTCCAAATACTAAAATAGACCTTATCACCATCAATTCTATCTACAGTCAATCTATATTTACCATTTAAATTTTTTTTATTTGCATAAAAATAAAACCCTTTGTTATCTTGTTTAGGATTATCAGAACCTATTATACGATTTATATAATAGTTTCCATCTAAAATTATTTCATTCTCTTGTCCAAACGCCATCCCCACCCATCCAAGCAGAAACAGCAATACAATTTTTGTTTTCATGGTTATTTATTTTTCAGATTAAAGTTTTTTTGAAATGGTCATTAGTTTTATTTAAAGCTACAATACTTACCTACCACACGAAATACCACAAAAGGGTGATTTTATTTAACATAATTTTATTATTTTTAAGAAAACATTAACCAATGAAGAAAAAACACCTGACTCACGCAAAAAGACCTCATCCCCTCATTAAGGTCTGGAATGATTATCCTGAAATTTTACAGAACGACAACAGAATATTACCCGTTCCCATCATTGAAAACATAATCGGAGAAATTTTTGCTCCCGGAAAATTCTATTATTATGTAATCAATTTTGCAGACAGCACCATTATTTGTAATCATGACGAAGATATTTTAGCAATTCATGGTCTACATAAATATCCTGTACATCTGAAAGAAATTATAGACCTCATCCATCCCGATGATATAGAATTTGTGATGGAAGCAGAAAGAATGTCCATAGAAAAAATAAAAGAAATTGACGGTTTTGACTATCAGCAGGAATTGAAAACCAGCTACTGTTTCCGAATGAGAACCTCAAAAGGTAATTATGAACTGTTTCATCATCAGGCCTTGCATACTTATAAAGATGAAGATGGCAGGCTTTTGCAGGCAGTAAACATCCATACCAATATTGAACACATCACGCACCAAAATTCTTATGTTGTCCTAGTTTCCGGAATCAACGGCCGGGAAGATTTTCACCAGATGCAATGGATGGATCATGGCAAATTCCCCGAATCTATCCCTGTCATTTTCACCAAAAGAGAAGTTGAAGTCATCAATTGCATTGCAAAAGGATATTCAACATGTGAAATTTCCGATCAGCTTAATATTTCAGAAGAAACTGTTCGTACCCACAGAAAAAATATTTTAAGAAAATCCGATTGCAAAAACAGCTCTGAGCTGATTAAAAAAACTTTTGAATGGGGATATCTATAGAAAAGAAATCATTATCCTGACAAATCTCACCAGTATATTTCGGTGCAAAACTTGTACTTTTATAGGTAAAGGAATGAACATGATACAACCCCGTTTTAAAGATGCTGCCCATTTCAAAAATTTTTGGGAAAGTGGCAATGGAAAACAGCTTATTGAATTTTCCGGAGCAAAGGTGAACTTTGAACAATTTGAAAAATTTGCTCCCTACTTTTATCATGTTGATGAAACCGGTGACGAGGTTGTAAAAGATGTTTATTTCACTAAAAAATTTCATGAGGCATCAAGAGAAATTGAGCACTATATCAGAAATGGAGTTTCAGAAACAGATTCAGTTCCTGAAAGTGTAAAAAAGCTTTTCAGCCAAACTCAAAAAGTTCCCCAATGGCTGGATTATAATCTGCTTAAAAACGGTGCTGAACTTTGTATGAGAAGCAACCTCGATTCTTTGATTTCCCTGAGAGATTATTGTCTGATCGGCGGCTATGATTATGCCTACCTCAACAAACCCCTTATTGTCACAGAAGCATTGAAAAAAGGTGCAGTGAAGCGTCTTTCGGAAACATTGGATTTTTGGGTGAATGCAACCCGCTACAACGCACTGGACATTCATGCAAAAGGGTACGAATTTGCGATAAAAACCCGTTTGATTCATTCTTACGCCAGACTTTCCATTAAAAAACATTATAAAGACTGGGATACTGAAAATTGGGGAGAGCCTATCAATTCGTGGGATATGATGGCAACCTATATCGGATTCAGCCTGGTCTTTCTTCATAGTCTTCAGAAACTGGGAAATAGTTTTTCTATCGAAGAAGAACAGGGAATTTTTCACCTTTGGAAATACGTAGGATATCTTCTGGGAATTCCGGAGCAGCTTCTCCCTGAAGACAAGAAACAGGCAACGGAATATTTTTATTTATGGACTTCTATGCAGCCTCCTTCGGATAAAGATTCTGTTCTTCTTGCCCATTCTCTGCTAGATGAGTCGCTGGAAAATCCTATTCTAAAATTTGAATTTCAAAGAAAAAATTTAAGGTATCTGCACATCTCCTGTACCTGGTTTCTTCTGGATGATGAAGTGTGTAAAAGATTACAAATTCCGGAAGTACCTTACAGAAATCTGTTTCCGAAATCGAAAATACTTTTCAACAAAATTTATGATCAACTCGTCAGCCGTGAAGCGAGAATACAAAGAGGAAACAAAGACCAGATGAAAGTACTGGAAGATTATCTTAACATCACTAAAAATTCAAACTTTCATTAAATAAAACCTTGTTTGGTTGGAAATCGCAAAGGTACAAAGAGTTTTAATTCATCATGGAAACTTTTAAGACGCAAGAAAATCGAAGATTTTCAGCAAGGGAAAGTATAAAATCTTCTCGCAGATCAAACAGATTACATAGATTTTCATTAGCATCTGCACAATCCATGAGAGAAATATTCAGTATTCAATTTTATCGGAGATAAAATAATCCTTGCGACTTAAAAACAAAAGCATTCTATGAAACTAGCGCCTTTGCGATTTCCAACAAAAAACAGCTTCTCTTATTTAGTAAAAAAATTAAAAAATACTTTAGATACCACATTTCGCATGTGCTTCGTTATGAATAAGATCAGCAGCAAAATTTTATCATTTTTTAACTCTAAAAACAGCTTTCAGGGATAAATAATATTAGCTTTTGATGTTTAAATTATGTATTTTTGAGAAATTATTTTAATAGAGATGAGTAACATTGATGATAAGAAAAAAGCACTCGCTTTAGTGCTTGACAAACTAGATAAAACATATGGAAAGGGTACTGTAATGACTTTAGGTGATCAATCTATAGACAATACAATAGAAGTAATTCCTTCCGGTTCTTTAGGATTAGATATTGCATTAGGAATAGGCGGATATCCAAAAGGAAGAATCATTGAAATATATGGTCCTGAATCTTCAGGTAAAACAACTTTGACCCTTCATGCTATTGCTGAGGCTCAAAAAGCAGGGGGTATTGCTGCATTCATTGATGCAGAGCATGCTTTCGACAGGGGTTATGCGGGAAAACTAGGAATCGATCTTGAAAACTTAATCATTTCTCAACCGGATAATGGTGAACAGGCTTTAGAAATTGCTGATAACCTGATCCGTTCTGGAGCTATTGATATCGTTGTAATTGACTCCGTAGCCGCTCTTACGCCAAAAGCAGAGATTGAAGGAGAAATGGGAGATTCTAAAATGGGTCTTCACGCAAGATTGATGTCTCAGGCATTAAGAAAATTGACTGCGACTATTTCCAGAACAAAATGTACAGTAATCTTCATCAACCAGTTGAGAGAAAAAATCGGTGTCATGTTCGGAAACCCTGAAACGACTACCGGAGGTAACGCCCTTAAATTCTATGCTTCTGTAAGAATTGATATCAGAAAAGCCAGTGCACCTATCAAACAAGGTGACGAAGCTATCGGTAGCCGTGTGAAAGTGAAGATTGTAAAAAACAAAGTAGCACCTCCTTTCAAGCAGGCAGAATTCGATATCATGTATGGAGAAGGAGTTTCTAAAGTAGGAGAAATTCTGGATACTGCTGTAGATATGGGAATTGTGAAGAAAAGTGGATCTTGGTTCAGCTACGAAGAGACTAAATTGGGTCAGGGACGTGATGCTGTAAAAGATGTATTAAAAGACAATCCTGATCTTTCTGAGGAATTGGAAAACAAGATCAAAGAGGAAATGAAAAATAAATAATTTTTCAGAAAAATATAGAAAAGGCAGTCTTCGGATTGCCTTTTTTGTTTTTAAGCGTACATGTTTTTATTAAACGCAAAGTTTTTATTTAAAGCTATACCATTTTGAGGGAGCTAAGGGTGGAATCAATTTCATTGATCCTTACTAAGCGAACGTATTAATCAAAGCTTCATCAGCGACAAAGTCGCAAATCTTTGCTTCCTTAGGATCAGCTTTCGTATCTTTTAGTCCTTTACGTTTAAATAATACCCAACTCTTTACTTAGATCACAAAATAAAAAGAGGCCGACCTTTCGGACAACCTCTTGAATTTGTATATTTTTTAAAGATTATTCAGCAATTTTACCTTGCAGCTGAAGTGCTCCTGTTACTTTCATTCCTTTGGTAAGCGTTTCTATTCTCATATTCTCTTTATTCACAAAAGCATCAATAGTAAAGAAATCTTCATTTTCTTCATTCGTGATCAGCTTCAGTTTCAGAATATATCCTTTAATACTTCCGTCATCAAGTAATTCTGTTTCCTTAAAGTCTACAATTTGGCCAATGAAGTCAAAACATGCATAATTAGGAAGATCCTGACTTGGTGCATATGTTGTGAAATCTTCACTCATTTTGGTACCATCCGGTAAATCAGTATTTGTATGGGCATCAAGGATCAAAACAATTCCACTTACGTTCACCTTAAGATGTGGCTGTGTCAGGTATGTATTTCTATTTTCTGCATAATCCGTTGCAAAGAACCAAACGCCAAAAGTATCTCTGGCAGGACCTGCTACGATAGCCTGTAAGTTCAGTGCATTTTCCCACTCTCTGATTGATCTCGTTTCAAAATCTAAAACATAATTGGTTTTTACCTCCGGAATTATTGTACTAAGTTGCTCAGTAAAAATGGTTTTGAACCTTACATCCTCAAATTCTGTCTTACTTTTGCTTTCTCCGAGCGGATCAGAAACCGTAGACTGCATTAAAACATTTGTCAGATACTGACCGTAATCTTTAGTCTGGAAATTCTGATGACCAAAAATTCCGCTCCATGTATTCATAAGATTATGAACGTTCGATTTTCTGATAATAATTCCTATCTCGTTAGTCATTTCAGGAGCCGCAATAGCTTCTGTATTCGGGAAATAATCTCTACCATCCACTAACTGATGATTCATGATTGTATTATTTTCTTCGTGAGAAAACTCTGCAAAACCTTTATAAGTAACATTTTGATTTTCGAAAACATAAGGCAGACCTGTTTTCAACTTATCATGACCTGCAAAATGATATGCAAGAGAAATCCCTTTAAACTCCCCTTCCTGAATTGCCGGAGTGTGATTTCCGTTATGATCAAACTGAGAATGATACAGGATCATATAAGATTTAATCTTTCCTGCCTGAAGTTCATTCTCAAACTTTTCCTCCATTTGTCCGATCGCCTGCTGTGGAGAAAGTGCATATGCATCTTCAGTTACCATATAAGCAAAGCCTTCCACCTCACCATTTTCTTTTTCAAAAGCTGAAATAGGTGTATACTCACCTCTTAACTGAAGAGCGATAGAATACACTATATAATCATTATAAATCCTGATTTTTTCAAATTCTTCATTTATTTTTGACTCTTCTACCTGCTGTGAAGGAGTTTCTGGTATCGTTTCCACAACTTCTTCCACCACTTCCTCTACTATTTTTTCCTCTGGCATTTCCATTTCCTGAACCGGAGTACTCACATTTTCCTGATTGTTATTTTTCTTCTTAAAAAAATCAAAGATTCCCATACTGTTATTTATAATTGGCGGTAAATATAATAAAAGTGCTCAACAGACCCATCATAAAAAAAATGCCATTGTGTCAGTTTATTCTTCATTGTTTTGGTAATAAAAAATTCCGGCGGAGCCTTTGGCTCCGCCGGAATTTTTTATTAATTAGGTTTATCATCTGTCAGCTCAAATCCCCAGTCTTTTCCTTTTTGGGTGGCTGGGATCCCTTTCGTCATCCAGACCGGAGCTTTAGCTCCTTTAAGATAGTAATCAAAAAACTGTTGTTCGCGTATTTGAATATCTTTCCTGTTCTGGCGTTTTATAAGGTTGTGATCATCACCGTTATAATTCAGAAGCCATACTGGTTTTCCGAGACGGCGTAATGCAGTAAACATTTCGATTCCCTGATACCACGGAACTGCTCCATCTTTATCGTTACTCATAATAACTACCGGAGTTTTCACCTGATTAATAGTAAAAAGCGGTGAGTTTTTAATATAAAGATCAGGAGCTTCCCATAGATTTTTTCCTAGTCTGCTTTGCGATTTTTCGTACTGAAATTGTCTGTTCATTCCTGAAGTCCATCGGATTCCACCATATGCGGAAGTCATGTTGACAACAGGAGCACCACTCCATGCCGCTGCATACATATTGGTATGAGCAATCAGATAGGCTACCTGATAACCTCCCCAGCTTTGTCCCTGAATTCCTATTTTAGCACTATCTACCCAAGAATTTTGCTTTAATTTTTCAACTCCGGAATTGATGTATTCCATTGCAGATTCTCCTGGGAATCCGTCTGTGTAAGAGATATCAGGGGTGAAAACCAGATATCCATTGCTTACAAAATAAGAAATATTTAATCTTGAAGGTGTTGGTGCTGGTGCAACATAACGGTTTAAATTATCCGATAGTTTTTCATAGAAATAGACAATCATAGGATATTTTTTATTCGGATTGAAATCTTCCGGCTTGTATAAAATTCCCGTGGATGTATTTCCTTTTGGTGTTGTCCAGTTTACCAGTTCGCTAGTTCCCCAGTTATATTGACTTTGCTGTGGATTGGTATTACTAAGCTTTTGCTGTTCTGAGAAATCTGATGTTGTAAAAATATTGGGAGAATCTGTATACGATTCTTTGACTAAAATATATTCTTCAGCATTTTTTGCTTTTTGAAGAGTTCTGTATCCCCAAGCATTTTCCATCTGAATTTTCACAGGATCAGCATTCGACTGAATAGATGTTTTGAAAATTCCGTTCGCCTTGGACGTATTATCAAACGCTGACAAATAAATGGCTGATTTTCGGTTTAAGCTTTTAATATCTTTATCTAAATCGTACGTATCAAATGTTATTTTATTCTTACGCCCAAATCCATTAGTAATATTCCTCGGCTTTTTTGAACCGTTCAGGAAAAATTCCCAAAGATCATAACGGTCTCTTATAATCACAGATTCGTCCTTATCCGTCCATGATGCAATTCCATAAGAATTCGGAAAATCCGGCATATCAAATTCTTCATCAACGAAAGAAACAGGTACACCGGTATTCAACGGAAGTATTTGTTTTGTTTTCACGTTATAGCTCAGCCATTTCCCTTTTTCTCTGTCAAAAATCACAACAAAATTTCCAAGCGGAGATACAGCAACTGCTCCATCCAGGTTTTTAATAACTTCCGTCCTCTCTCCTGTTTTATTATCAATCAAGAAGTAAGTTTTCTTTGTTGAACCTTCCCACTGCGAAGAAATACGGTTATTAAGACTTGTAATACCCATTGCGAATTCAGCATTTCCTTCGTTTACCAATCGTAACGTATCTAAGTCTTCCCCATCGATATTTCTAAAAAAGTCCGGTTTTTCTGTTTGCATTACTGCTGCATAGGATTTCTTCAAATCATTTTTCAGTTCTTTTAACTGTACCGTTTGAAGATAATCATCTCTGTAATTCCAGACATCTACTACAGCATGGTCATTCGCAATCATTGCTGTATCTTTTGCAATAGGTTTTGGACCAACTCCAAAATACAGCTGCTTTCCATTTTTACTGAATAAAGGTAAACGGTTTTCAGAAATCACCCAGTTCTTTTTCATCTGTGCATTTTCATTGGTAACGATTTCTTTTTTGTTTCGTTTAAAATTAAAGTAATACAACTGATACAGTTTCACCATATCGTTCTGTGCAGAAGCAGTTCCTACGTAGGCCAATTGATTTCCTTCTTCATCAAAAGACAACTGTGAAAAATCGCCTTCCATTTCAGAGATTTTATTGACAGTTCCTTTTTGCAGATCAACAACCTGTACCGTTTGAAGAGTATATTTCTTTGGTTTTGATTTGTCAGTGATCTTTTTATCCTCAGATTTATTATTTAATGAATCCTTCTTTTCCTTTTTATCTTTGCTGATTTTCTCATCAGGTTTTTTAGTCACAAAAACAAGCTGCTTCCCATTTTTGCTGAACTCGTAGCGTACTACATTATCGTAGGTTGTACTTTTTCCATCCAAAAGATTTCGCACCACTAATTGCAATGGTTTTGCATTTTTCTCCTCATCTTTCTTTTCATCTCCATCATCTTTATCAGAATCATCATCCGAAGATTTATCTTTTGTATTTTCCAGGAGATAGGCAACATAAGAGCCCGCTTTTTCAGGAGTTTTAAAACCTTTTACATTGGGGATTTTCTCTGTTTTATCATTTAAAAAATCAATGATTGCAAGACTGTCTTTTGTTAATTTATTTTGTTTGAGTTTTTTATCTTTTACCGCTTTTATATCTTTATACTGCGGACGGATTTGAAAAACAGCAAACCTGGAATCATTTGTAAAATTCACTTTTGCAGCTCTTGCAAACTTCTTCGAGGTTTTATTTTTAACCGAATATAAAAAAAGGTTAGGATTTCCTTCCTGAGCATCTACAGAATAGGCAACCCATTTTCCATCATTTGAGATTTTTCTCGAGCCGATATTTTGCCAACTGTCATAAACAGAATGGTCTAAAGGCTTTTTCTGCGCATACACAAAACAGGTCATGATGAGCAGAATAAAAACTGTACATTTCAACTTCATTTTTAAAGAATTTTAAGAATTAAAAATAAGGTATTTCTTTGAAAAATCCACACAATAGACTTTTTTGATTATAAATCGAGAAAATGTCAATCTGTCACATTCTTCTTCGTGGTATTTTTTTTGAGAAATATTTGAAAATTAAAAATTATAAAATATGACAACTAAAGGAAATATTAATGTATCTGTGGAAAACATTTTCCCGCTTATTAAAAAATTTCTTTACAGTGACCACGAAATATTCTTAAGAGAATTGATTTCCAATGCGACTGACGCTACTTTAAAATTAAAGCATTTAACAAGCATCGGTGAAGCAAAAGTGGAATATGGAAATCCAAAACTTGAAGTTAAAATTGATAAAGACCAGAAAACGTTACGCATCATTGACCAAGGTATTGGAATGACAGGTGAAGAAGTTGAGAAATACATCAACCAGGTTGCTTTCTCAGGCGCTGAAGAGTTTCTGGAAAAATATAAAGACTCTGCAAAAGATTCAGGGATTATCGGACATTTTGGTCTTGGATTCTACTCTGCGTTTATGGTAGCAGAAAAAGTAGAAATCCTTACAAAGTCTTATAAAGATGAGCCAGCTGTACGTTGGATCTGTGACGGAAGCCCGGAATTTACTCTTGAAGAAACTGCTGACAAAACTGACAGAGGTACAGAAATTATTCTTCATATTGCTGAAGATTCCGTAGAATTTTTAGAAGAAGGAAAAATCCGTGAGCTGTTATTAAAGTATAACAAGTTCATGCCTGTTCCAATCAAATTTGGAACAAAAGCACATACCCTTCCTTTACCGGAAGGTGCTCCTGAGGATGCTGTAGCTGAAACAGAAGAAGTAGACAATATCATCAATAATCCGGTACCGGCATGGACGATTGCTCCAAGCGAACTGACTAATGAGGATTATATGAAGTTCTACCACGAATTGTACCCAATGCAGTTTGAAGAACCTTTATTCAACATCCACCTGAATGTTGATTATCCTTTCAACCTTACCGGAGTTCTGTTCTTCCCGAAACTGAGTAACAATTTGAATATCGACAAGGATAAAATTCAATTATACCAAAATCAGGTATTCGTAACAGACGAAGTAAAAGGTATTGTTCCGGACTTCCTGATGCTTCTGAGAGGGGTCATTGATTCTCCGGATATCCCATTGAACGTTTCCCGTTCTTACCTTCAGGCAGACGGTGCTGTAAAGAAAATCTCGTCTTACATCACGAAAAAAGTAGCCGACAAAATGGCTTCTCTGATCAACGAAAACCGTGAAGATTATGAGCAAAAATGGAACGACATCAAGGTAGTTATTGAATACGGAATTGTTACTGAAGAGAAATTTGCTGAAAAAGCAGACAAATTCACACTATATCCTACAACTGACGGTAAATATTTCCTTTGGGATGAATTGGTAGAGAAAATCAAACCAATGCAGACTGATAAAGATAACAAGTTAGTTGTATTGTATGCTACCAATGCAGATGAGCAGCACAGCTATATCCAGTCTGCGAAAGATAAAGGATACGAAATTCTGTTATTGGATTCTCCTATTATTTCACACGTGATTCAGAAACTTGAAACTTCAAAGGAAAATATTTCTTTTGCAAGAGTAGACGCTGATCATGTGAATAATCTGATCAAAAAAGACGAGCCGGTAATTTCAAAACTGAATGAAACGGAAAAAGAATCTTTGAAAAAAAATGTAGAAGAAGCAATTCAGGATTCTAAATTTACTGTTCAGCTTGAAGATCTTGACAGTAATGATGCTCCGTTCACGATTACCCAGCCTGAATTTATGAGAAGAATGAAAGAAATGCAGGCTACAGGCGGAGGCGGTATGTTCGGAATGGGAGGTTTCCCGGAGATGTATAATCTTGTGGTGAATTCGAACAGTGAGCTTTCTAATCAGATTTTAAAGACTGAGAATGCGGAAGAGAAAGAGAGTTTAATTAAATACGCTCTGGATCTTGCCAAGCTTTCACAAAACCTGCTGAAAGGAAAAGACCTGACAGATTTTATACAGAGAAGCTATAAGCAGCTTGAAAAATAATATAGAGAAGACTGTTTCATTTTGAAGCAGTCTTTTTTTGTCTACAGAAGGTTGGGAAAGCGAAAATCATCAATAAATAATATACACAGCATTCATATTATAAACCTTTTTTATTTTTTACCTTAGCCTTCATTCCTCTGCTCTATATTTTTTATACTTTTTATTGTATAGCTTATGCTTTTTTGCCATTTTTGTATAAAATGTCGGTCATGCAAAAAGAAAAATTACGCGTCATCAGAAAGCAAAAAGGCTACACTCAACAGCAGGTAGCTGATTTTATCGCAACAGATGTATCTAATTACAGCAGAAAAGAAAGCGGTGATGTGAGGATCGTAAAAGATGAATGGGACAAACTTGCCCGTTTTTTGAATGTACCGGTAGAAGATATTTATGAAGAGGAAGAACCTACAGTAGTTGTTAATAATGACCATCCTGTATTTAATGATAGATCTTCTTCTGCAGGAGTAATTACCAACCAGAATAATTATGATAATATTCCGGGAGCTATCATTGAAAATCTACAAAACTATATTTCTTTATTAAAAGAGGAAAACGAAAGACTGAAAGAAGAACTGAAAGGTCTCCCAAGAGGAAGAAAATAATACGGTTTGAAACTGTAAAAAATATAGATGTCACTCATATTAAGTTATGAGTGACATTTTTTTGCATTAATGTATGCTAGTGTTTTTTAACGCAAAGAACTAATGATTCTTATATTTTATTTCAGAAGGCAAAGAGCTGCGACTTTGTCGCTGATAAAGCTTTGTTATAGTAAACTACGTTCGCTTAAAGAGAATTAATTTTATTGATTACTCCTTTGCTCCCTTAAATATTAAAGAAAACAAATGAAAGCTTTGCGTTTAAAAAATCTTCTTAATTAAATTTCTACTCAAATTACAATTCCTTTAACGGATCCCAGAACAATTTTTTGAAATTTTTTATTCTGAAATTTTCAATAATAATCCCTTCAGCTTCCAATTTAGGTTGAAATTCCGGGACAGATAAGACTCCTGAGCTTGAAATGACACGGTGAGCAGGAACATCTTTCGGGCAACCTCCCATCGCTTTTCCTACATGTCTGGAATGATTAGGATAGCCAACAGCCTTTGCTATAGCGCCATAAGTAGACACTCTTCCTTTGGGAATAAGCCTTGCTACTTCGTATACCTGTTGTTTGAAAATTTCGTCCATATCTGCTTACTATCTTTTTTGCATCATTTTTGAACTCCATGAAGCTCGGTGATGTTTCATTAAAAGATAAAGATATGAAAAAATCATTTTTCAGACTGTTGAATGCGGTTAATAAAAAACTTCTCCCAAAACTGAGTAATAAAGATCCCAATCATTTGAATAAGATTGAAAAAAGAATTTTGGCGTATCGTTATTTTGTGCTGGTGAATTCTTTGGATTGATTTTATTTTTCCTGAGGATATCACAGGTTTTCACAGATGTTTATGTATATTTTTTGGAAAACGCAAAGTCGCAAAACTATTTTAATACTATGTGTTGTAGGGCGCAAGGATTTTATCTTCGATAAAATTTTATACCGTTGAATTTTATTTAATCTTAATCTGATTTTACAATTTTTTTTATCTGTAAAATCTGCGGGAATATTGTGTACCACTTATTTGAACCGTTAAGATTATTTAAGTTTTAAAGAATATTAAGGGAAATTAGCTAAAGCTATTTTATTTAGCGGCATGCTTTACTTCTCATCAAAGATGAAACTTAATTATTCTTATCATCTTCATTTTCCTTAATGGTTTAAATAGTCTAATATTTTTTCCAAAGAAATAAAAAAGCGCTCCAAATAAATTGAAGCGCTGATATTGTAATCTCGTTTGAGAATTTGTTCTTAGTTTTCTAAGATATAAGAGAACATCAAAGGTGCACAGATTGTTGCATCACTTTCAACGATGAATTTCGGTGTAGTAATATCCAGTTTACCCCAAGTGATTTTCTCATTAGGAACAGCTCCTGAATATGAACCGTAAGATGTTGTAGAATCAGAAATCTGGCAGAAATAAGACCAGAAAGGAATGTCATGCATTTCCATATCCTGATATAGCATTGGCACTACACAAATAGGGAAATCTCCTGCGATACCTCCACCAATCTGGAAGAATCCAACTCCTTTTCCTCCTGAATTTTTAGTATACCAGTCAGCAAGGTAAGTCATATATTCGATACCTGATTTCATTGTAGTTGCTTTAAGCTCTCCTTTGATACAGTAAGAAGCGAAGATGTTACCCATTGTAGAATCTTCCCATCCCGGAACTACGATTGGTAAATTGGCTTCTGCAGCAGCGATCATCCAAGAGTTTTCTCTAGGAATTTCATAATACTGCTCCAATACTCCTGAAAGGATCATTTTGTACATGAATTCATGTGGAAAATATCTTTCTCCTTTAGCTTCTGCATCTTTCCAGATCTCTACGATATGTTTTTGTAATCTTCTGAAAGCTTCTTCTTCAGGAATACAAGTATCTGTAACTCTGTTCAGACCTCTTTCTAAAAGATCCCACTCATCCTGAGCAGTCAAATCTCTGTAATGAGGAACTCTTTCATAGTGAGAGTGTGCTACAAGGTTCATTAAATCTTCTTCAAGGTTAGCACCTGTACAAGAGATAAAATCTACTTTTCCCTGACGGATCATTTCAGCAAGAATCTTTCCTAATTCAGCAGTAGACATTGCTCCTGCCAAAGTAATCATCATTTTCCCGCCATCTTTAAGATGTGCAACATATCCTTTAGAAGCATCCACCAATGCAGCTGCGTTGAAGTGCAGGTAATACTTTTCTATGAATTCAGTTATCGGTTTGCTCATTTTTTTAATTTTTGCAAAGATAAAACTTAAAAACGGAATGCAGTCAAAGCACTTGAAGAAAGTGTGACAGAGCGTCTTTTTTTATCATTTGTTAAATTGTTATTTGTTGGAAAAGCGAACGCGCAAAGAGTTTGATGCATGATAAAAAATTTTAAGACGCAATAAAATCTGAGATTTTCAGCAAGGGAAAACCTTTAATTTTAGATTAAATTTTCACATAGATCACACAGATTTTCATAAACATCTGCGAAATCTGCGTCTTTGCCTTTTCTAACATTCAGTTTATAAAAAAGCGCGACCCAAAATGAGCCACGCTTTCATTGTAATTCAACCTAATAGGCATTCAACCGGAATTTATCCTTCCCAGGCTTCCACTTTTAGAATCTCAATTTTCCTTTCTCCATCTCTGAAAGGCCAATCTATAATATCACCTACTTTATATCCTACTACCGCCAGGGCAATATCTGAAAGTATGGAATGTTTATTCTTTTTAAGTTTTGCTTTGGTAGACGGCACAAAAATATATTCGTGCTCAAAATCCAATGTATGATCTTTTAAGGTCACTTTCCTTTCTACCGTTACAATATCGGCAGGCAGGTCTCTTCTCAGCACCTGTTTTGCTTTTCTAAGTTCTTCTGTAAGTCTTTTTTCTTCTCCGATGCTCACTTTTTTTCTTCTGAGTGTATCTTTTATAGCATCATAAATTCCGGTAGTTACAACAATATAATTGGACATTTTCTTCATTTTTTTAATTAATATGCAGTTATTCCCCAATGATCCAATGTAGAATCCAGGTGTAAGACAGCTTTCTTCTATGGAAAACCGCAAAAAACAATATATAAAATCGGAAATTCTTCCCTGTCTTGGATCCTGACAGGGCCTAAATGATGAAGTCCTTAGAACTTTTCAGAAAAGAATCTGTATGAAGATAAAGTAATGACAGCAACAATCCTGATTGTCGGCTTTCTGCTGATAAAAAGATTGTTGCTGTCATTATTATAAAAACTTTTGTAATTATTACAAATATAGGGATTAAAAATGGAATGTAGCGGCCACATTCTAAGAACACTTTCAGATTTTCTTAGATCAAAAAGCAGGCAAGCTAAAGTCTGAAACGCCTGTTCTCTTTCTTATCAGAAAGCTTTTTCTTATTGTCCAGTCTTTTTTGTTTCTGTCCTTTTGAGGGTTTTGTTGCCGTTCTCTTTTTAGGAACAATAAGTGCTTTGTTTACAATTTCAATTATTTTTTCGATGGCCTTATTTTTATTCATGAGCTGGGTTCTGCTTTCAGAAACTGTCAGGAATAGAAAGCCGTCCGCATTAATCCTGTTTTTGAGTTTATTTTGAATCAATACTTTTTCATCTTCATTAAAAAACTCTGAGCTATCGACTTTCCAAAGTACGGTAACGGCAGTTTCCACTTTATTGACGTTCTGTCCTCCTGCCCCGCTGCTGCGGGAAGTTTTGAAACTGAGTTCTTTCGAAAAGTCTTTCATTTTTTTATTAAAGGTTAATGTTTATATTTTTATAAAGTTCCAGTCTGTTTATTTTCCCATTGGGTGTTCTCGGGATTTCATTGATGAAAATAATTTCTTTCGGCCTGTGGAAATTCTTCTCAAAAGGTATTTCTGAAATTTTCTTTATCACCTCATCCGATTCATTTCCTTCTATAATAAGTACCAATCTCTGTCCCAGACTTTCATCCGGCAAGCCCATAAATACTGCTTCGTTCAGGAGTTCTTTTTTCACCAAAGCTTCAAGGGTTTCCGGGGAAATTTTTGCTCCTCCGGAATTGATCACGTTATCAATTCTTCCGAGAAATTTAAACTGTTTCCCGTTTCTAATATCAACTAAATCATTAGTTTGCAATTCAGAAGCATTTACATTGGGCGCAAAGATCTTCAGACATCCTCTGTCATCCAAAGAAATGGATACATTTTCAAAAACTGTGAAATAGTCTTCCTGCTCTGGCATCAATTGTTTTAAACCAATATGGGAAAGGGTTTCAGACATTCCATAGGTTTCAAAAATACGGTTTGAATTGCTAAGATTCATCTGGAGAATCTTACTTTTCAAGCTTTCTGAAACAGCAGCACCTCCAATGATCAAATTTTTGATCAGGTGAAGTTTTTCCAGCGAGTTTTCGACCTGAAGTGGTGTCATGGCACAAAAGTCTATTTCTTCTTCCAGGTTTTCAACAGGTTTTAAAGAAGGCTCGGTAATTTTTAATTTCAGGTGTCTTTCTATAGAACGTACGATCATCATTTTCCCTGAAATATATTCTACTGGCAGGCAGAGTAATGCCGTATCACCTTCTTTTAATCCAAGAAATTTACAGGTCATCACCGCAGAATTGATCATTTTCTTTTTCTCAATTTCAAAAATTTTTGGTACTCCGGTAGAGCCAGAAGTCTGTACGTTCACTCCTGTTTTTTCTGAAAACCACTCTTCCAGAAAAATTTTCACTTTCTTTTCAAATTCGGTATCGAATGATAATTTATTAATATTGAGATTATTGAAGTCTATCAGCATGTTTTCCGTAAATAAATTCTACAGTAAATTTAAAAAAAAATTCAAAAAGTTCTTGTATATAAATAAAAAAGCTTTAAATTTGCACCACCAAAATAAAACAGACCTATAGTGTAACGGTAACACTCCGGTTTTTGGTACCGTCATTCGGGGTTCGAATCCCTGTGGGTCTACAAACCATCCTTTTTAAGGATGGTTTTTTGTTTTTTATTAATAGACTATTTTTTCATTAAAAATTCCATCATCCGGATTTGATTTTCTGGGAAAAAGTTCTTGCCCTACTTCAATGAGGCAGAGATTAGAAAAAAACAAATCCTATTTTTTCATTTAAACAGCAGAAAATTCAAATAAGATATTTGTAAATAAGAAAAAAATATATAAATTTGCAACACCAAAATAAAGCAGACCTATAGTGTAACGGTAGCACTCCGGTTTTTGGTACCGTCAGTCGGGGTTCGAATCCCTGTGGGTCTACAAACCATCCTTTTTTAAGGATGGTTTTTGTTTTTTTTAATATCTTACTCAGATACATTTACTTATGGATTATTATACCAGTTTAATAAATCTCACAGGTTTTAAAAACCTGTGAATCTTTTATTGAAACAATATTTTACATTATCTGGTAACTCACCAAGTCTCCACTTCATTTACAGCAATAGTTCGTATATTTGCCAACTTTTAAAACTTGAGAATCAAATTCGATTTAAAATTTTAATCAATTAAAAAACTATAACCTATGAAAAAACATTATTTCTTCTTCTTTTCAATTTTTACCATTTTTTTGAATGCCCAAAGCTTTAGTCTGGATCCTACATTTGGAAATGGCGGTTATTGCATGTATGATGATTATAGAGAAGTATCGGATGCTGTAATGCTGCCGGATGGTCAATTTATTACTGCTACATCCACAGGTTCTATCACCATCAGAAAGGTAAACCAAGGTGGAATTCTTGATACGTCCTTTGGAACAAAGAATTATGACATGGGTATCAATTCTTCAGATAAAAGTGAATCTATCAAAAAAATTATTTTAAACAATAACAAAATATTGATCTATGGGAGGGTAAATGCTACTCCTACCCACAGCTTATATGATTGGTTTCTAACCAGAATTAATCTTGACGGATCTCTGGACACCAGTTTTGGCACCAATGGTTTTACGACCCAATCTGTGAGCCAAAATGGTACAGCAGATGATTTTGCAGTAGATCAGAACGGAAACAGTTATCTTCTTATTTCCAATATGGGTTCTTATATGGTAAAAGTAAACCAGAATGGTGTGATTGATACTAATTTCGGTACCAATGGAAAGTTAGCACTTAATACATTTTATCCTAAAAAATTCTATATCCAAAATGACGGAAAACTGGTAATGGCGGGTACTAAAACCAATACTTTAATCTACACAGAGGACTCTTATATCGAAAGAAGGCTGCCTGACGGTACTTATGATTCTACATTTGGTAATAATGGAGCTGTTTTTATTCCTAATACTGATGGTTCCTCAGTTAGAAATTTTGAATATGATTATGCTACTAATTCCATTGTGGTATTGCACCAGAAAAGCTCTCCATACCTAGGTACTTTCTTCTTATCTAAAATCCAGATTTCAGATGGGTCTTCTGTTTCTGGATTTGCTAATAATGGAAAAACACCTGATTATTACTTTAACACTGCACAGCAATTGACATTGGGACAGATTACCGTATTACCTAATTCAAAAATAGTAGTAATGGGAGCTTTAATGAACATGTATAATGGTACCCAAAACCTTATTCAGCAACTATTCGTAACAAGACTGAATGCTAACGGAAGTGTAGACTATACCACTTCAAGTGCCGGTTTCCAGTATTTCATGGCAGCTCCTCCCACTGCATCAATAAGAGCTGATTATGTTAAAAAGTTATTTAATCTTAATGATGGCTCACTTGTTCTCGCCTATTCCGGCGGCAGCGTAACGTATGGCTCCAAGTCTTTTTTGACTAAGTTTAACAGTGGTTTTCTGGGAATAAATGAAACATCAGCAAAAGATCAGAATACTGCTTTTACCCTTTATCCTAACCCCGCAGGTGATAATATTACGATACAAAATAAGAAATACAGCAGCGAAAGTTTTGAGTACAGCATTTTTGACATGTCCGGCAAAAAAATTCAAAGCGGTTCTTCCATATTCAATGAACAAATGAATATTCAGAGATTGGAAAAAGGAAATTATATCATACAGATTGAAACTAAAAAAGGAGACAGACAGTCTTTAAAATTAATGAAGAAATAAGAGCATCTATAATTTTATTTAAAATATAAACCATCTTTTTTGAAGGGTGGTTTTCTTTTTTCCTGCCATTTTTAAAATTTTAAAATGAGTAATCAGCTTCTTTAATATTATTATAAAAAAATAACAACAAGGTTGTCAGGCATTTATGAAAAAAAATTATCTTTAAAGTAATGAAACCCCAAATAATATATATCTTATTTTTGATAGTAAGCACTTTCATTCCAATAAATGCCTGTACTATTTTTCTAGCCAATGATGGTAAAAATGTATGGATAGGCAATAATGAGGATGAAAGCCCTGATATGAAATACAGATTCTGGTATATTCCCAGGGAAGAAAAATCATGGGGATACATGCTATGGTCTGAAAAACATAACGGATATAATGATATCATGTGGCAATATCCTCAGGGAGGGATGAATGAACACGGCCTTTTTTTAGATTATACTGCAATTGATGATATTCCTGTAGTTGCTAATTCATCAAAAATAAACAGGGAACAGGAGGTAGTAAATGATATTCTGAAAAAATGTAAAAGTGTAAAAGAGGCGCTTCAACTGATTGCTCCCTATAACTTAGTAAAGCTTTCAGGAGCTCAATTATTCATTGCTGATTCTTCCGGAGATTACGCTACAATTCACGGGAATTATATTGTGACTAAAACTACCCAAAATTTTTCACTGACTAATTACTGCATTGCTAACGGACACCGGGAAGCCTGCTGGAGAAGAGAAACATCCACAGATCTTCTGGCTCAGTCTCCTTCTTTTACTGAAAAGAATATTACCCATATTCTGGCAGAAACTGCACAGAGAGAACCTGGAGATATTATAACCAACTACTCAATGACCATTAATCTGAAAAAGCAGGAAATGGTGGTTTATTTAAAGGGAGATTTTACCACATCTATCCGATTCAAATTAGCTAAAGAGCTGAAAAAAGGAAAACATTCTTCAGACATTACGGAATATTTTCCAAAAAATATCAGACCCGTTTTAAGTTCCGTTTATCAGCGTAGAGGGATCTCCGAAACTATTCATCTTTACAATTCTTTATTTAAAAATTCGCAGGATATTTATAATTTTAAAAATAATGATGCTATTTATTTTGCGGCAGATCTTCTCCGAACATATAAAACCGATGATGCCATCACATTTATTGAAACCCTGAAAAAGAGAACGCGTAAAAGCATACTGATTAATGACTGGCTCGCTATCGCTTATCAATATAAAGGAGATTCTATACAATCGCAGAAATACTCTCGCTCTGTGCTTCAGAATTCTCCGGATGATTATCTGGCGAATTTATATGTAAAAAGAAATTCCCGAAAGGTTATTTTTAAAATCAATGCCTGGCCGGGTGCTCAAAATGTAAAACTTATCGGAAGTTTTACCCAATGGCTAAAAGAACCAATTGTTCTTGAGAAGCAAAAAGGATACTGGTACGCAGAGGTTGAAGTTCCGAAAGGCAGGCATGAGTATAAATTTCTCGTTGATGATGTATTTTATCTGGCTGATCCTTTTAATCTTATTTACATCTGGAACGGGAATAATGTGAATTCAGTTCTGTCATTTTAAAAATAAAAAAAGACCTTTCAAAAGGTCTTTTATATTGATAAATATTACTTTACTCTTCTTTATTTTTTAAGATCATCAATCTCTTCCTGTATAGATTTGATTCTGTCTCTTAATTCCTGGCTTACTTTGCCTGGAATCTTTTTTATTTTTCTTAAATCCAGAGCGAGCATAATGGAAGCTATTCCCATAAAAATAAAAGAAACTCCGGTAAGGGTTACTAATGAAATTCCTGTAAATACCGGATTAAATATCAGCAACAAAGAAAAGATAATTCCTCCCACACTGGCAAGGGCAACATTTCCCCAGCTCATTATTCTCATACTTTTCAGGTCAAATGCAAAGCCTAATAATTGAAAAGAGCGGAACAGCAAAGTAAATCCTATGACAAACGGAAGCACCGTCATTGAAATCTGAGGATTTGCGATAAGATACACTCCTATTGCAGTTGTTAATAATCCACTTACCAGAAACCAGCCCCAGCCCTGTAATGATTTACTGTTTTGTAAGGAAAAGAATATTTCGGTAATTCCTGAAAACAGGAATGAAACACTAAAGAAAATAGAAAGTGTAACATACGTTGCAAGTGGCACACTGAATACATAAAAACCACAGATCAGGAAAAGAATTCCGAAGATTAATGGAATGTACCAATGTTTTACAGTGTTGGTAAGAGTTTGAAATAAATTGGCCATAGGTGTCTTTTTTAATTCTGCCTACTTTTTGAAACGGTTTCGGCTTATCCGCAGGCATTTCAAACAGATTATAATTTTTCACCTGAATTTGAAATATAACCTCTTACTAATGTACGAAAAATAACCAAGGAAAGCACTGTATTCTATGAATTGTTTTCACAAAAAGACATCAGATGAAACCAGTTTATTCAATTGACTCCACCTGATGCACAATAATTATCATTTAATTTTTGAATTTATCTTACTGGATTTCCGGCGGGCTGCTGCTGGGTTACACAATGCACCATTCCTCCGTTTTCATATAGGTTTCTTACGTCTATTCCTATTACTTTTCTACCGGGATACTGATCCTGAATAATCTTATTGGCAATTGCATCATTTGGATCTCCATAGTTTGGAACAAGCACTACAGTATTAGCCACATAATAATTAACATAAGAGCCTTTTTCTTCCAGCTGTTTTCCGTAGGCTGTTTTCACTTTGTTTTTAGTAGCGGGTATGTAGATTTTTTTATACGCTTTCCCGTTTACATTGGTTGCCGTATAAAGGGTATTGACATCTTTCTCAGAAAGTCCCAGCTCAAGAAGATCGTCTTCTTTCATCGTAAGCATGGTATTATGATTAATAAACTTCATAAATCCGTCAATATGCATATCGGTAACGTCTAATCCTGTTACTCCGTCCAGCCAAATCACTTTGGATACTCCATAATAAGTTTCAAACATTTCTTCAGCTTCTTTCTGCGTAATGTCTTTGTTTCTCGTAGCCCCTTTTTTCTGACTGATTACTGAGCTTTTACAAGCCATTAAAACACCATTTCCATCTGTTTCCACAGAACCTCCTTCATTCACCATTTCCTCATTCAGATTGATGACTTTTATTCCAAGATCCGCACCTATCTTTTGTGGAATTTCATCACAGTTTTCAAAATCAAATTTCTCTCCCCATCCATTAAATCCCCAATCTTCAATCAGAACATTTCCTTTGCTGTCTTTTACGAAAATAGGCCCGTTGTCTCTGATCCATACATCATCGGTAGGATAAACCTTGAAATCAACATTCTTCATCGGAATTTTATTTTCCTCCAAAAGGCTGATAATTCTGTTTTTTTCCTCAGCATTATAGGCAATAATGTGAACCTTCTCGCCCGACTGAAGAGCTTTTGTCATGTCTACCCATGTCTGCTCTACTCTTTTACGGTAGGTCATCCCGTGCTGATAGTGATGTGGCCATTGTAGCCATGTTCCTTCATGTTTTGAAGATTCTTCCGGGAAATGATAATCTGTCTGTGCCATACTTAGTATAAAACTCAATGCTAAAGTGAGTGTGAATAATTTTTTCATATCATTAAAATTTCTTTCCTATAAATACACCGAAATTGACATCGGTATCAAAACTGCTTCCAGCCTGGGAAATATTACTTCCTATCCCGAACTGCATTTTTTTCTTATTTTCTATTCCTAAACGGATCACCTGACTGCTGGACTGATGTTCTTTGAAACTGAAGTCGGATTCTACAATCAACATACTGTAAAGATTAAGCCGATCATTGATTCTCGGGGTAAATTCAAGCAAAGTATACAATCCAAGACCGAATTCTTTTGCATCCATAGAATAAGTAAATGCAGGAAACACATTGATGGCGAAAACATCATTTTCTTTTCCATATGCCAATCCTACAGACGGCATGACATCTTTATCCGAAATATGAACACCTGCAGAAACACCAAGGTTCTTGATAATTCCATAATTAATATTTTGATAGAGTTCGGGAGTTATTTTTTTGGAATTATAATCATAGCTTATGGTTCCTGAAGCAAAATAATTCCATTTTCCACTGAAATCTTTATTATAAATTCCCAGCAGTTCAGTCTCTTTATTTCCTCCGTATGCCTGCACAGAAATCTGTGACTTTACACAAAAAGGAAGCAATAAGATGAGGAGAAATACATTTTTCATTCTATTTGTTCTTTTAAGTTTTACATTGCAAATTCATGACTGTGATGATTTACAGGTGCAAAATTAGGTCTCTCAAAAAAACAAATCTTGTCCTAAATTGACATTCTATGCATACAGCGAAAATAAATACAGATGATCATATTTTCTATCCTAATTTACTGAAAATAAAAACAAAAAAGGTGAAAATCAAATGATTTTCACCTTTACAAAACATATATAGATCTGTTTTATATTGTTATTTCGGTTTGTATAATTTATACATCACGAATAAAAATCCAATCCATATCGGAATCAGAATCACCTGAATTTCCATCCCTGTAATACTCATTAATCCTAAAATCAGAACCAAAAAGGCAATACAGATATAATTGGATATTGGATAAAATATAGATGGGAATTTTGAATGAACTCCTTCTGCATTGATCGATTTTTTAAACTTCAGGTGAGTATAGCATATCATCAGCCAGTTGATGATCAACGTAGATACCACCAAAGCCATTAGGTATTCGAAAGCTTTTTCCGGCACTAATTTATTGATGATAATACAGATTCCTGCGAAACACGAAGAAATAATGATTGCGTTGGTAGGAACTGAGTTTTTGTTCAGCTTTTTCAGGAATTTCGGGGCATTACCCTGCTGAGCCAATCCGAAAAGCATTCTGCTGTTACTGTACACACTACTGTTGTAAACAGACAAAGCAGCTGTTAAAACAATCAGGTTTAAAACATTAGCAATTAATGTATTGAACTGAATAATTTTACCGAAAAGACTGAATTCAAGTCCGTTCAGATTTTGAAATACCATTACAAACGGGCTGGATCCTTCTGTAATATCTCTCCAAGGGCTTAATGCAAATAAAATCACCAAAGCACCTACGTAGAAAATAAGAATTCTATAGATCACCTGATTGGTAGCCTGTGGAATTGTTTTTTCCGGATTTTTTGCTTCTGCAGCTGTAATCCCGATCAGTTCCAGACCTCCGAAGGAGAACATGATCATTGCCATTGCTGAAAATAATCCTGAATATCCGTTTTCAGTTTTATTAAATAATCCTTTCGGGAAGAATCCGCCATCGTTCCAAAGATTGGTAATGGTCGCCTTTTCTCCGCCTGTACCGCTTATTAAAAGGTAAACTCCGAAAATAATCATTGCAATAATAGCCACTACTTTGATGATGGAAAACCAGAATTCAGTTTCCCCATACACTTTCACGGATGCAAGATTCAGCGCATTGATGACGACAAAGAAAAATAAACTGGAAACCCAGAGAGGTATTTCCGGCCACCAGAAATGGATATAATGTCCGATTGCCGTGAGCTCTGCCATACTTACCAGAATATAGAGAATCCAATAGTTCCATCCGGAAGCAAATCCTGGAAAATTCCCCCAATATTTGTAGGCAAAGTAGCTAAAACTTCCCGATACGGGTTCCTGAACTACCATTTCACCAAGCTGACGCATAATAAAAAAGGCGATAATTCCAGCCAAAGCATAGCCTAAGATTACGGATGGCCCTGCCAGTACTGCAGCGGGTCCAATTCCCAGAAATAACCCTGTTCCTATGGCACCTCCAAGGGCAATTAATTGTATATGTCGGTTTGTTAATCCTCTAACTAAAGTCTCGTTTTCTCCTGTTTTATTTTCGTTGCTCATTGAATGAATTATTCGGTCGCTAAATATATAAAAACTTTTCAGAGAAATTCATATTCCATGGGGTAAATTGAGAATCGTCTATTAGTGATAAAACAAAGCATCTTTTCTATTTTTCATCTATGCTGTTGAACTCCAAAACATAATTATAAAAATCAGCTTTAACCCATTAGGTTAAAACCGATTTTTATAGTATATCAATAACCTGTTAATTTGCAATTTTGTACCCATAAATGGAAGTTGAGGTCACCTGATATTGAGGTCCTCCTCCATTTAACTGAGCAGCTGAAGCCATACTTACAGTTTCATCTTTATTCAAATGAACCACTGCAGAAACAATACCGGGCGCAAAAATTCCCGGATTGGTATGAAGGTTCTGTACAAGTTGATTGTTTGGTGTAGTTGCAAAATTCTTTACAAGATACAATACACACCATGCAAAGCCCGGCTGGCCTGAAATCTCTGAATTATCAAATTGAGCAGAACCATAGATCATATAATACCCGTCCGCAGGAGCTTTGAATCTTCCTGATGATAAATCCAATACATTTCCTGTATTGATGTCCATTCCCTGGTTATACTTTATTTCTGTTTTTTGCCATGTCGGCCCCGTAGTAGCAGTACAGGTTTGTTTAAATGCATTCTGTTGTGCGGAAGAGAAAAGATAGGTCTGATTCACAGAAGGCATACTGTTTGAGCTTGAAACTAAAACAAGTTCCCACGTTGTACCGGTAACTGCTCCTTTATTTACCAAAAACGCATAGTATCCGGAAGGGACTGTAATTGAAGGTACACCGGTGCCGGCTCCATTCTGATCATCAATCAATTCAGTACCATTGGCTGAAATAGTAAGTGTTGCTCCGCCTGTATTTTTAAAGTGATAAGTACGTCCGGCAAAATTGCCTGTACCATTTATTGCAGCAGGTAGGGTTAATGTCCCGTTAATAGTTCCATTATAAGCAATATAATAATCATTGGCTCCTATAGTACCACTTGCCGTCACCACCCTATATGTTGCAGCAAATGAGCCGTTCACTGTAAGACTACTGCCTGGACTTGCGGTATTAATACCCACACTTCCTACCTGAGCGCTTATCGAAACACAATTTAAACCGGCTAATAAAGCCGTGAAAAACATCTTTTTTTTCATAAACAAATACGTATTTTAGAATCTAAAGGGTGCGGAATACCATCCAATACCATGAATTATTTAATCGAAATTTCCACAATACGAACCTACTGCGAAAAACAGATAAGTAAAGAACAGATTCTGTACGCATTTTTCCACAAAATTGTAGCGGTTTTATGACAACACCTGCTGAGATATTAATGTATTTCATTAAAAATTTCCAAAAGTTCAACAAGGTTGGAAATTTTTAATTTCTGATAAACTCTTCTTTTGTAGGTGCCTACAGTGGATTCTTCAATTTCAAGAGCATTTGCGATTTCAAGGTTGCCGTTTCCTTTTGCAAGAAGATTAAAAATCTGCATTTCCCGCTCAGATAAATTTTCAACTGCAGTTCTCTTTTTATTTCCTTTCAGCAGTTCGTTCATGATCTCCGGGGTATAATAATATCCATCTTTAAAAAGTGCTTCAATAGCTTTAACAAAATGACCCGGGTCGCTTTGTTTGTTCAAAAACCCATTCGCCCCTTCTTCGATATACTGTAAGGCAATATTTTCTTTATAGGAAGTAAATATTAATATGAGCGTATCCTCAGATATTCCTTTTATTTCTTTAACCATTGATTTGAGAATACTTCCGGGAAGTTCAATATCAAGAATGACTAAATCATACTTTTCCGATTCGATTTTCTGCTTTGCTTCACCATAGGTTTCTGCAAAATCGACCTCAACATAATTAAAATTTTTCTCCAGAATCAGAGCTGTTCCAATTCTTACCACATGATGGTCATCTGCAATGAGTATTTTTTTTGTCATATTTTAATAAGGATTTTAATAATGGTTCCTTTCGGAGTATTTTTATGAAAAGTCATTTCGGAGTTAATTTTCATAAGCAGCTGAATAACCATATGAAGACCTAACCCGTAATTTTTGAAAATCATATGTTTATTTTCTTTTTCCTTAAAAAGTCCGGAATAGTAGATTCTCTGTTCATCAGACATCCCATTTCCTGTATCACTGATACTGACTTCTATATGTGATCCTGTGAAAGCTGATGTGATGGTAATTTCTCCGTCTGAGGTATTTTTCACAGCATTATCTATGATATTATGGAAAACTACAAGAAGAATATTTTTATTGAGTACTATTTTCAGTTGGTGATCACAGAAGTTGTAGATAAATGTATTTTTTTGCCCTGCAATTTCTTCAAACAGCAATCTTTTGGTTTCAATAAGATCATAAACGGAATATTCTTCTTCCGTCCTATTTTCCTGCTTGTACAGCTCTGTATATTCCTTAAGGCTTAATGTGAACTTATACAGTTGTTCTGAAGTTTTGTAAATGCTGTCAAAATATTTTTTCTGTGTTTTCAGATCCGGAGACTGATTAAGTTCCTGTGAAAGAAGGGCAATAAATTTCACAGGTGTGGTAATATCATGACTGATACTTTCTACCAGTTTTTTCTGATAATCGGATTCACTTTTAAGTTTATTATTGGTTTCAAGCAGCTCTTTATCTTTATGCACAATTGTATTTTTCAGCGCTTTATTTTTCAGTCTTAAAAAATTAGTTCTCATCTGCACAATCACCAGAACAATGAAAATAAAAATGGCTGCTATCAGAATTTTAAAGACAAGAGTCTGATAAAAATAGGCTTCTACTTCTACAGGAATTGTTTTATAAGTGAATTTTCCAGTTTCTGAAGATAAAAACCGAACCCAAAGAGTGTAATTTCCAGGCTCCATATTGGCTAGCCGAAATGTTTTATCACTTTTAATATTAATCCATGGGCTATCATCATTATCTGAAAGTTTAGCCTGCAGATAGATATTTTCCAGATCGGAATAGTAAGGAACATCTATATAAACTTCTGCATTTTTATACCCACATTCCAGAAAGAGCCTGTCTTTCAGCTGAATCATTTTCCCTTTTACTCTTGCTCTTTCCAAATAGATACTTTTAGACTTGGGATAATAGGTTTTTACATTTTCTGGATTAAAAAAAACAAAGCCTTCCATGGACGGAAATACAAAATTTCCATCCTTCAATACATGAGCGCAGGGATTGGTACTTCCGTTGAATTCATTGTTGAGCAACCCCTGTTTTTTGGTATACCGGTAATAAGTAATGTCTCCTTTCGGAGCCTTTATATATTGTAAAAGAACATTTTTATTGACTTTAAACAATCCATTATTGGACGAAATCCATAAGTTGGATTTCTTATCCTCAAGCAAAGAATGGGCATTAGCCAGAAAATCATTTTTATCAGAAGGAATCCTGACTGCACTTTGACCTTTTATCAAATAAAAACCTCTGTTGTAAGTCGTAAACCAGATATTTCCATCTTTTGTCCGGATGATTTGTTTTACAGGAAGACCTTTTCCTATCAATTTTATTACTTTATTTCCGGTAAGAGAGTAAACATAAATCCCACCGCTGCTTCCCAGATAAAGAAGATTATGATTATATCTTAAAACAGCATCAATATTATCTTTACAAGGGATTATTTTTTCAATCTCTTTAAAATGATCTTTCTTAAAAAGATAGAGGTAAGACTCTTTTCCACTGACAAGTGATGCCATATACAATCCTCCACTTTTATACAGACCATCTATTTCTTTATTTTTAAAAGAAATGGAATCATATTTTGCAAATCCTGTATGCTTATACCTTATATGAATAGAGTTATTTTCCCTGTACACCAAATTCCCAGCATTATCCTCCAAGATATATCGTTTATCATAAGATTGAGGGGACGGAAATATTCTTTCTGAAACATTGGGATAGTATCTTATCCCTTCCTGGGTCAGCACAGAATGATCGCTATAAGGAATCGCAGCATAACAAACCTCATCCTGATAGGGTAAGCTTTTTCTGGAAACAGAGAAATCAGACAGACTTAGAACCTTAAGCCCATTAATGGAACTTCCGATGTATAGTTTCCGCACTACCTCATCATAAAACATTGCTCCAGAAATATCTTTATCAATATCCTTATACTCCAGCAGGTAAGTAAGTTTCAACTTTCCGTCTGAAAACACACTCCTGTATATTCTACCATGGTTGATCATAAATACCTGTCCAGTGATCTGCTGCCAATAGATTTTGGTTTCAGGATCAATATAAATTGACGGAGCATTGATATAGGAATATTTTCCCTGATATAATTGAAGTATTTTTTTACTATCAACATCAGCAACAAAAACATAATCTCCATGTATGAATAACTTTCTTAATTTACTACGCGAAAACTTCAGATCAACTGTAGTGCTTTTTTTACTTTTATTATCAACATAAGTAATTCCATTATTTTCAAAATAATAAGAGCCTGTACTTAGCTTGACAAAGTAAGAATCGATATAGGAAATAAATCTTACGGTAACATTATTTTTGACAAGCTGTTTGTATACTTTTTGATTGATTGTTTCTACCGGCTCAACACTTTGATCAGATGAGACTGCACCTGGTTTTCTTTGAGAAATCAAAAGAAGGTCTTTTTCAGAAGCATTAAAAACAGTGATACTGTCCTTTTTTATGCTTCCAAAGAAATCACCAAAGCTCAAGTTTTTGAATGTAAAATTTCTATACTGTACAAAATTACTTCCGTCATACCGTACCACCCTACCTTCCATAGACAGCCAGATAAACCCATATCTATCTTTTACGATATCTTTAATACTGTTTTGGGGTAAACCATTATCCGTGTTATACCATTGGGTAGTATAGTTTTGCCCATTGACATTTAGAACAAACAAAAATGAAATAAAGTAAAGAAGCTTCATTCAGTAGGGCAGCATTATATTTAAGACAAATATATTATAGAAAATTAAATCTATTGTAAATATTTATCCACAATCATGTGAATTTTTATCTACATAATTATTTATTAATACTATATTGATTATAATAAATTTGAAAAACCATTGCTTGTTCCCCATCAATGACATTATTATCAGGCTTAGACTAGAAACACACACTTTTTGAACACAAAAAGATCTCCTTCAATGGCTGAAGGAGATCACTTTTTTATTATTATTAAAATTGAATGTAAAAGAAAAAACTAAAGTCTACAAAAACTCTTTCGGAACCGAAATATTATTTTTTTTCATGTATTCCAAAAGGTTTTGATATCTATCTTCATATCCATCTGTTCCACATTTATGCGAAATACTACAGATATCAGATGGTTTGATGTCTAAAATATCTGATATTTTAGTCAGTATTTCCAGGTTGATCTTCACCTTGGAGTTCTCAATATCGGAATAAGCTTTTTGGGAAATCCCCATTTCAAAGGCCATGTACTCCTGCGTAAGATCTCTGCTCCTACGTATTTTCCTGATATTTTGTCCACATACTTTCATCGTTTTTGTTTTAGTAGTTTTCGGTATATTTTAGAAGATTAGCTATTAGCCTTCAACAAAGTTAATAAATACCTTTGGCAAAACATTACACACGTTACATGATATTTATTTTCAACATAGAAAAGGACTAAAAATACACCTTTTTTCAGAGAAAATATCACTTCGGTAAACACTATTGGAATTTATGGAGACGCAAAAATTTAATTATGACAATAATATTGTCAGAGCATTCCTCTATGCGACTATCGCATTCGGACTTGTAGGATTTCTGCTTGGGCTTACAGCTGCATTGATGCTTTTTTATCCTGAACTGCCTGAATTTTTATTCGGTACGGACGATACAACTATTAAAAGCTTGGCCTCGGGCAATATTCAGGGGCTTATCAATACCCAGGGAGCTATGGGCTTCGGAAGAATCAGAATGCTTCATACAAGTGCTGTAATTTTTGCTTTCGTCTGTAATTCCTTTTTCTGTGGTGCTTACTACAGTATGCAAAGACTTCTTAAAACCAGAATGTACAGTGACACGCTTTCATGGATTCACTTCTGGTCATGGCAGATTATGATTATCAGTGTAGTGATCACATTCCTTATGGGAATCAATACTTCTAAAGAATATGCCGAACATGAATGGCCTATTGATATCTTAATTGCATTTTCATGGATCATTTTCGGAATCAATATGTTCGGAACGATTGCCAAAAGAAGAGTGAGACATTTATATGTAGCCATCTGGTTCTATATAGCCACTTGGATTGCTGTTGCGATGCTTCACATCTTCAATAATCTGGAAGTTCCGTTATCTTTCACAAGCTGGAAATCCTATTCTGTATATGCAGGTGTAAAAGATGCATTAGTACAATGGTGGTATGGGCACAATGCAGTAGCATTCGTATTAACCACCCCTGTATTAGGTCTGATGTATTATTTTATGCCAAAAGCAGCTCAGCGACCGGTATTCTCATACAAACTATCCATTATTCACTTCTGGTCGCTGATCTTTGTATACCTTTGGGCCGGGCCTCACCACCTGCAATATACAGCTTTACCGGCATGGGCTCAGGCAGTTGGAACAGGATTCTCTATCATGCTGATTGCACCGTCATGGGGAGGAATGCTGAACGGTCTTCTTACACTAAGAGGAGCCTGGGATAAAGTAAGAGAAAATCCGATACTTAAATTCTTTGTAGTGGCTGTTACATGCTATGGCATGGCTACTTTCGAAGGACCTTTATTAGCAACAAAATCATTAAATAAAATTGGTCACTATACCGACTGGGTAATTGGCCACGTACACTTAGGAGCTCTTGGATGGAATGGTTTCATGGCATTCGGGGTGGTATATTACCTGGTTCCGATCATGTGGAGAACATCCCTTTGGTCTAAAAAGCTGGCCAACTGGCACTTCTGGCTGGGAACATTAGGAATTATCTTCTATGCTGTCCCTATGTATATTTCAGGATTCACACAGGGATTAATGTGGAAACAATTCAATCCGGACGGAACCTTATTGTGGAAAAACTGGCTGGATACGGTAACGGCAATTATTCCTTACTTTAAAATGAGATTTTTAGGTGGAGTACTTTATTTATCAGGAGCTATTTTAATGGTGATCAATGTTATCAAAACGATCAAGGCTGGTTCATTCCAGAAAGAAGTTCCTGCGGAAGCCCCGGCATTAGCCAATATCGGAACTACAAGAAAAGAAGGCGAAGGCGTACACCTTTGGTTGGAAAGAACACCTACTCTCCTTTCTGTATTAGCTTTCATTACCATAGCAATCGGCGGACTGGTGGAAATTGTTCCGACACTATCACTGAAGCAGAGTGTTCCGACAATTTCAGCGGTAAAACCGTACACTCCACTGGAGCTGGAAGGCAGAGATTTGTATATCCGTGAAGGCTGTAACTCCTGCCACTCTCAGATGATCAGACCTTTCCGTGATGAGGTGGTAAGATTTGAAGGGAAAAACGGACAGTATTCCAAAGCGGGAGAATTTGTCTACGACAGACCATTCTTATGGGGATCCAAAAGAACAGGACCTGATTTACATAGAGAAGGAGGAAGAAACCCGGATTCATGGCACTTCAAACATATGTATAACCCAAGAATTACTTCTGCCGGTTCTATTATGCCACGCTTCCCATGGTTAATCACCAATAAACTGGACAAAACACAAATGGTGGATAAAATGAAACTGATGAAAAATGCCTTCGATGTTCCTTATACAAAAGCGCAGATAGATTCTGCCAACCAATGGGCGGATAACCAGTCAAAAGCCATTGTACAGAGAATATATTCTGAAGCAACAGATGTAAAAGATCAGATGGTAAAAGAAAAAACAGCCAAAGGATCGGCTTATGTACCGCTTGAGCAAAGAGAAATTGTAGCAATGATCGCTTATCTGCAGAGATTAGGTACGGATATCAAAACAACACAGGTACAAACCGCAAGTGTAGAGTAACATTTAAAATTAAACTGCAATGAAAACGAGAACCCCCATTTCAATATATATCGCAGCAACGATAGGTTTAACGATCATGGCCTTTGAAATGTTTGCCAGTGATTCAGGATATTTTTCTTCTCCTTTTTTCTGGGCGCTGATATTAATCGCTACGATTCTGCTGCTGATCATGAACTCTATCGGAGATTTGGTAGAAAATCAAAGCTTCAGCAAATTATCCGAGGAAGAGAAAAAACAATATCTGGAAGAAAAAAAAGTTCCGTATTACCAGAAATTATGGAACTCTGCCTTCAAAAAACAAACTGCTACGGAAGAAAAAGATATTCTTATCGACCATGGTTTTGACGGAATTACGGAGTTGGACAACTCGCTTCCGAAATGGTGGATCGGCCTGTTCTGGTTCGGATGTATCTTCTGTGCGGTGTATCTGTTTGCCTTTTCTTTCACAGATTATGCCCATCCAGAAGCAGAGTACACCAAAGAAGCAAAAACCATGCTAGCTTCTATTGAAGAGTATGAAAAAACAGCCCCTCAGATCAATCTGGAATCTGCAAAATACAGTGCTGATAATATTGCAGAAGGACAGGAACTTTTTAAAACAAATTGTGTTACCTGCCATGGTGATGCCGGAAAAGGAGGCATAGGCCCCAACCTTACCGATACCCACTGGATCAATATAAAAGAAAAAAGCTTATTTAAAAATGTATTCTGGATGCTTGAAAACGGCTCTCCAAACAATCCAACCATGAGACCTTTCATCAAGGAAGGAACCATTACCGGAAGAGATGCTGAAAAAATTGCAGCCTATATTTATCACATAAATCAGGAAACCGCTCCTATCACAACAGCACAAGGTGGTGCCGCTCCTCAGGGAGAAGAAGTGAAATGGGAAAACGGGAACAACTAAAATTATTATCTATCATATAAACCATGCCACGCCCCCTTTACAACTACTAACATTTGAATTTCATTTTTGCTAACTACCTTTTCAACATTAAAAAATGATAAAAGGGGGCGTTTTTTACAAATAACAATCCTTACTTTGGCTGTCTTACTCAACTATTCACTTGACAACTACAAACTAGAAATTCCATAAAAAGACAGCCAAGGCAGGATTTTTGCATTCACAAAGGCTACCACAACAAAGACCAAGTAAAATAGTATTATTATCTTTGTTAGAAACCACCTCGCATTTGAAACTGAAAATCAACACCACAAAACTTTTAAGGCGTATTGCAATAACCTTTATTTCAATATTGGTTCTTCTTACCCTGTTGATCCTAAGCTTAAGGCTTCCTGCCGTTCAAAACTTCATCAAAGACAAGCTTATTGTTTATCTGGAAAAGAAAATTAAAACTCCTGTAAGCCTTGAAAGGGTTTATATAGGTTTTCCCAACAGCCTTGTCATGGAGAATCTTTACCTCAAAGGGCAGGATGTAGACACCCTCTTGGCCGTCAAAAAACTGGATGTAGGGCTGCATATGCTGAAACTCCTCAATTCTACAGCAGATATTACTTCTGTTAATATGGAAGGAGCCCGTGCCAATGTGGTACGCAAGCCGGATGGCAAATTCAATTTTGATTATATTATGGATGCTTTTGCTTCCACAGATAAGGAAGAAAGCCCTTCCAAGCCATTCATTATTTCTCTTGATAAAATCAATTTAAAAGATGTTGGGGTAACCTTCAATGACCAGCAGTCGAAGAATGATATTCAACTCTACTTTAAGTCTTTTGATACCAGAGTTAAGACTTTTGATCTCAGCAAAAATAATTATGCAGTCAATGATATCAACCTTGACGGATTAAAATTAAAGTTAAAGCAGGGACTTGTAGAAGAAGTTGCTAAAAAGGTTGAGAAAAAAGTAGATTCTCTCAATGAAAAGAAGCCGATGAATATTGGACTGAGAGGAATCAAGCTTACTCATTTCGATATTGATTACGGTGATGAAAACACCAAAACATTTGCAAAAGTTATATTCAAAGAACTGAGCACAAAGGTTAATAAACTGGATCTGGAAAATAATGCATTCAACGTAGCAAATGTATTTCTTTCCGGAGCAGATATTAATGCCAACCTTTATCTTCCTGCTCAGAATGCCAATCCGAAAGCAACAAAAGAACCTGAGGTTTCCAAAGCTTCCGATCAGGATAAGGCTATGAAACTTCTCTTAGGAAAATTAGTTTTAAATGATGTAAAAGTTAATTACAACAATACAGCTATTGCTCCGACTAAACAGGGAATGGATTTCAACCACCTTCAATTTTCAAAAATGAATGTGGAGGTAAGAAGTTTCAAAATGGAGAATAACACTTTTGCCGGAACAGTGAATACGGCAGAAATCAAAGAAGGAAGAGGCCTGGATATCCAGAAATTCAATACGGATTTTGTATACGCAGAAAAAGAAGCCTACCTGAAGGATCTTTATCTTCAAACCCCGAAAACGATATTGCGTGATGAGGTTATTTTAAATTATAACTCCATTGATCAGCTCACTTCAAACCTTGGTACTGTAAAGATTTCAGCCAATATTAAAGATTCAAAAATAGGATTCTCCGATATTCTGAATCTGGTTCCGACTTTAAAAAATACGGTTCCATTCAACAAGTATCCGAACGCTATTCTTAATGTCAATGCGAATGTAAAAGGAAGCGTCAATGATCTGTTAATTCAGGATCTTAAAGTTTCTGGCCTGGATCAATTGAGAGTAATGGCATCCGGAAAGATCAAAAATGCCATGAATCCGGATCAGTTGTATTATGATCTGAGAATCGGGGAATTTTCTTCCAGTGCTAAAACGATATTCAATCTTGTTCCTAAAAATACAATTCCATCCAATATTTCTCTTCCTTCTCATTTCAGCATCAAAGGAAATGCAAAAGGAACAACTAAAGTAGTGAATACAGATCTTAACCTCTACTCTACTTTGGGGAATGCTGCCATTATCGCACAGGTAGACATGCGAAGAAAGAATCATGAATTGTATGATGTAAAAGCAAATTTACAGGGGATACAGGTAGGAAAAATTATTCAGAATAAAGATATTGGTCCTATTACTGCACAAATTGCCGCGAAAGGAGAAAGTTTTGATTTTAAAAATGCCAATGCAGACTTAAAAGGGCATGTTGCTTCTGCGGTCTACAAAGGGTATCGTTATCAAAATATGAATCTTACCGGAAAAATCAATAAAGGTGCTTATCATGTGATTTTAGATTCAAAAGATCCGAATGCCAGTTTACAGCTGACCGCTTCCGGAGTGTACGATGAAAAAAATCCTACCGTAAAAGTGAACGGAGAAGTCATCAAACTGGACGTCAATAAACTTGGTTTCTATGAAAAACCAATGATTATTGCCGGAAAAATTGATGGAGATTTCACCAGCTTAGACCCGAATAATCTAAATGGATATTTAGACCTTAAAGATTTCGCGTTCTCAGATACGAAAGAGGTTTATCCCGTACAGGAAGTGAATCTGAAAGCTTCATCCACAAAGGATTCTACACAGATTATTTTCAATTCTCAGATTGCAGATGTAGAATTGAAAGGTAAATATAAACTGACTCAGATTTTTGGTGCTTTAACGAAAACCGTGAATCAGTATTATCAGTTCCAGAAACCGGATAACAAACAGAAAATTGATCCGGGGCAGCATTTTACCTTTACGGCAAAAATTAAAAATGATGATCTGATCAGAAAATTTGTTCCGGATCTGAAAGATTTTGAAACCATCAATCTTATAGGAAATTATGATGCAGATTCTCAGAAAATTGAAATTGACGGGCAGATTCCAAGATTATTATATGGTGAAAATACCATTGAAAAGGGAGCTTTAAAAGTTACCAATGAAAATCAGGCATTGCAGTACAGCCTGAATGTTGCTGCTTTAAAAAGCTCAAGCTTTTCTTTAAATAAAATCAATATTGACGGAGATGTTGCTGACAATACCATCCGATACAATGTCACTACAAAAGACGAGAAAGAGGCTACCCAGTTCCTGATTGCAGGAAATGCAAAATCACTGAATGACACTACAGAAATATCTTTAAATCCGAACGGATTAAAGCTCAATTACACAGATTGGAATGTTGCAGAAAACAACAAAATCCAGATCAGCAATAAAGGAATTCTGGCGGATAATTTCATTCTATCCAATGGAAACAGTCAAATTGCGGTGCAGTCTGAAAGCAACAGCCCAAGCAGTCCTTTAAATATTTCGTTGAAAGATTTTAAAATTGAAACGATTACAGAATTGATCAAAAAAGATACTGTTCTGGCAAGAGGAACCATCAACGGAACAGCACAGCTTCGGGATGTGACGAAAAAAATGACGTTCAATTCTGATCTGAATATTTCAGACTTAATTGTGTATGGAAGTCCTGTCGGAAATCTTGCTGTAAAAGTGAACAATGCTTCACCGAATGTTTTAAATGCCGACATCGCCCTTTCCGGAAATAACAATGACGTAAAAATCCTTGGTGATTATAATACTTCTTCCAGTACTTTTGATCTGAATATGGCCATCAACCAGCTTCAGATGAAGAGTATTCAAGGGTTCTCCATGAATGCCATTACCAATACGGAAGGCTATCTTTCAGGAAATTTAAAAATCACAGGAACTGCTGACAAACCCAATATTTTAGGAAAAGTAAAATTCAATGATGCAGGCTTAGAAATAGCAAAAACAGGAAGTGACTTCAGACACCTGAGTGATGAAATAGATTTTACCAGCCGTGGAATTGAGTTTGATAAATTCAAGATCAAAGACAAAGACGGTAATGCTCTTGTTGTGGACGGGCAGGTTCTTACCCAGACCTACAGAGATTTTGCCTTTAATCTGAATGTAAATGCTAAAGATTTTAAAGTTGTCAATTCAGAAAAATCAAACGATGCGATGATGTATGGTGTTTTGGCCATTGATGCCGGACTTCATATCCGAGGAAACCTTGATCTTCCTAAAGTAGACGGAAAACTCAATGTGGCAGACAACACGGACTTTACCTTTGTTCTTCCTCAATCTTCTCCATCTTTACAGGAAAGAGACGGTATTGTAGAGTTTATAGATCAGGATCAGGTAGTTTTAAATAAAACGATCAAAACAGATTCTCTTGATTCCAAAAGCCGTATCAAAGGAATGGATGTGAGCGTCAACATTGAAGTCAGTAAAGAAGCCAAGCTTTCTATTATTATTGATAAAGTAAATGGTGATTTTGTAAAACTTCAGGGAGAAGCTGAACTGACAGGTGGAATTGACCCTTCCGGAAAAATGACATTAGTAGGAGTTTATGAAGTGGAAAAAGGAAGCTATGACCTTTCTGTGAGCTTGCTTAAACGTAAATTTGATATTCAGAAAGGCAGCACGATTACATGGACGGGTGAGCCTACTATGGCTCAAATGAATATTACGGCCGTATATAAAACAGAAGCTCCGCCTATTGATCTTTTAGAGCAGCAGCTCAGCGGAAAAGCAGCTTCACTGATGAATCAGTATAAGCAAAAAATTCCTTTCAATACTTTATTAAAAATGAAAGGAGAACTATTGAAACCTCAGCTCTCTTTTGACATTACGACTGATGAAAAGAATAATTCCGTTGCTTCAACAGTAACTGAGGATGTGAATGCGAAACTCGCCCAGCTCAGAACTCAGGAATCCGAAATGAACAAACAGGTATTTGCTTTACTTCTTCTGAACCGTTTCATCGGAGAAAATCCATTTGAAAGTGGTGCCGGAATGTCTGCAGAAACCATGGCAAGACAGAGTGTGAGTAAAATTCTTTCTCAACAGCTGAATAATCTTGCCTCCGGACTGATTAAAGGAGTTGATCTTAATTTTGGTCTGGATTCTACAGAAGACTATTCCAGTGGAGAGAAAAACACAAGAACCGACCTGAATGTAGATATCAGTAAAAAATTACTGAATGACCGTCTGAAAGTAACGGTAGGAAGTAACTTCGGACTGGAAGGTCAGGCACGTCAGAACGAAAATATGACCAATATTGCAGGTAATGTTTCTGTGGATTACAGCCTTTCCAAAGACGGAAGATACATGCTGCGTGCTTATCGTAAGGATGAATATCAGGTGGCTCTTCAGGGGCAGATTATAGAGACCGGAGTCGGGTTCATTATTACATTGGATTATGACAAATTCCGTGAGATCTTCCAGAAATCTAAAGACAAGAAGCCAAAAAAGAATCAAAATAACCAAGTGGTAGAATTTAAATAATGAGTAATAAGTTCCATATATATTGTAAGTATCTGTTGGTTTCCGGGATGGCATCCACAGTAGTCTCGTGCAGCAACACAAGGTTTTTGAAAGAAGGACAAATGCTGTATACAGGAGCCAAAGTAAAGATTGAAAATGATACGATTTCCAAAAAAGAAAAAAAAGATCTTCAGGCCGCACTGGAAGCTAATCTCACTCCAAAACCCAATTCTACATTTTTGGGAATGCGTCCCAAGCTGTATTTTTATAATATCGCAAAAGAGCCGAAAAAGGATAAAGGTTTTAATTACTGGCTTAAATATAAAATGGGTGAAAAGCCCGTCTTACTAGGTGATGTAGACCGTGAGTTCAATAAAGACATCATTGTCAATTATTCTGAAAACAAAGGATATTTCAATGCTAAAGCTTCTTATGATACAGTTTCTAAGAACAAAAAAGCTCAGGTTATTTATACCGTAAGGCCGGGTTCAAGATATCTGATTGACGGGGTAAAATTTCAGAAGGATTCTACATTGGTAAACCAGGAAATTCAGGGTTTAACAAAAAGAACGTTTCTTAAAAACGGCAAACCATTTGATCTGGATGTCATCAAAGCAGAAAGAGAAAGAATTGATAATGGTTTAAAAGAGAGAGGCTTCTATTACTTCCACCCTGATAATATCATCGTACAGGCAGACAGTACGGTAAGCAAAAATCATAAGGTTGAACTTAACGTAAAACTGAAAGACAATACGCCTGATTTAGCAACCCAGCAATTCAGTATTAATAATGTTATTGTATTTCCTAATTACAACATTCAGGATGTAAAAGAGGGGAAATACAGCATTCCGATGAATAAAGATTCTCTTTCCAAATATGCTTTTGATGATATTTACGTCATTGATCCTCAACATAAATTCAAACCAAAAATTTTTGACAGGGCTCTATATTTCAAAAAAGGAGATCTTTATAATCGCTCCAATCATAATCTTACGCTAAACCGTTTGATCAGTCTCGGTGTCTTTAAATTTGTGAAAAATGAGTTCGTGGTTTCAGATTCATTAAGTCATAAATTTGATGCCTATTATTTATTAACACCAAGACAAATCCAGTCACTTCGTCTGGAAGCTTTAGGAAGAACCAATTCTGCAAATTATGCAGGTAGTGAACTCAACCTAAACTGGACCCACCGAAATTTCTTCAGAGGTGCAGAGCAATTCAAAGCAGCCATCTTCGGAGCTTTTGATTTCCAGATGGGAGGTGCTCAGGATGCCAATAATATTTTCCGTGCAGGAGCGAATGCACAGCTTTCAATTCCAAGAATTGTAGCGCCTTTCCGTTTTCATTCTTCCAGTGAATTTGTTCCGAGAACGAATATCACATTGGGATATGAATTCCAGAACAGAACAAAATATTATACTTTAAATAACTTCACCGGATCATTCGGATATTTGTGGAAAGAAAATGCCAGAAAAGAGCATGAACTGAAGGTCATTGATATTACATTAGTCTCCCCTGCAAATGTTACTGATGAATACAATAGAATATCTGCTGACAACCCTGCCATGCAGAGAATTGTACAAAAACAGTTAATTTTCGGTCCTACCTATTCTTTCACGTACACCAATACTATGCTTCCAAAGACCAATACCGTTTATTATAAAGGAACGCTTGATCTTGCAGGAAATATTACAGGATTGGTAACCGGAGCCGATGTAAAAAAAGATAAGGAAAAGAAAATATTTGGCATTCCTTTCAGCCAGTATGTAAAGATTGAAAATGATTTCAGATTCTATCATAAGTTCACTGAAAAATCTTCACTGGCAACTAGGTTTATTGGAGGAATTGCTTATCCATACGGAAACTCAGAGTTTATTCCTTTCTCCAAACAGTTTTTCTCGGGAGGTAGTAACAGCATCAGAGCATTCCGTGCGAGAACATTAGGCCCGGGAAGTTTTGACCCAAGAACTCTGGAGCCGGGTACTTATTTTGACCAATCCGGAGACATCAAACTGGAATTAAATGCGGAGTACCGCGCCAATCTTTACAAATTTTTAAATGCTGCCGTTTTTGTAGATGCCGGAAATATCTGGCTGCTTCATGATGATGATAAGAGACCGGGAGCTAAGTTTTCAAAAGACTTTTTAAATGAAATTGCGGTGGGAGCCGGAGTGGGTCTGAGACTGGATTTTTCTATCCTGATTCTGAGACTGGATCTTGCGATGCCACTGAGAGTTCCTTACTATCAGAAAGGAGACAGATGGGCCTTCGATAAAATTAATTTCGGAGACTCAAGCTGGAGAAAAGATAATCTTGTTTTAAATATTGCCATCGGATATCCTTTTTAATATGATCAATACTGTTAAGTTTTTCTGGGAAGTTCTAAAAGATACGTTTACGGAATGGAACAATTCTTCTGCATCAAAAGATTCAGCAAGTCTTGCTTATTATGCCATCTTTTCTATCCCCGGATTATTGATCATTATTATCTGGGTACTGGGAAATTTCTTTGGTGAAGAAGCTATTCGCGGGCAGATCAGCACACAGATCAGCGGAATTATGGGACCGGATGTGGCTAAAAGTATCGAAGGGATGCTCGCCGGTGCCTTGATTGACAAAAAGAATATTTTTATGAAAGCTGTAGGGGTCGGGTCATTGGTTTTCGGTTCTACTACTCTTTTCTTTCAACTACAGCATACATTAAATACACTTTGGGAAGTAGAAGCTGCTCCCAAAAAAGCACTGGTCAAGTTCTTATTAGACAGAGCCAATTCTTTAGGAATGATTCTTATTCTGGGATTCCTTCTGATGATCACCATGGTTTTATCTTCCTTAATCAGCCTTTTTAATACTATTATCACTCAATATTTTGGTTTTGAAACCTATATGCTGGTAGAAACGGTAAATTTTGCTGTTGGTTTTGGTCTTGTGATGCTTTTATTTGCTTTAATGTTTAAAGTTCTCCCTGATGTCTTGGTCAGCTGGAAACCAGTATGGAAAGGGGCATTTCTAACAACTGTTTTATTTACATTGGGGAAGTTTTTATTAAGCCTTTATTTTAACCAGATAAAACCAACTTCAGCTTTTGGAGCTGCCGGAACTGTTATTCTGATTATGATGTGGATCAATTATTCCTGCATGCTGATATTCTTCGGTGCGGAATTTACCAAGGTTTACACTTACAAAAAAGGATATAAAGTAGTTCTTTCCAAACATGCACGATGGACTCCTGCGAAGTTGTATGCGGATAGTCTGAAACAGATGCATGGTGAAAGTAATGATAATGATAAAACGTAGATTCGGGTTGCGAGTTGCAAGATTATTTTACGAACCTGTTTAATCTTTTATTTTTAAAACATTAAGATTGTATTAAGGCGTTAAGAGTATTAAGATAAGCTTCGCTTTAAGCTTAAAAATCAGAATGATTCATCTTAACTATACTTTATTTCTTAACTCCTTCTTAATGGTTTTAATATATTCAACATTTTTTAAGTCTAAACAACTCCTATATACAAAAAAGCCTCCTGAATTTTTCAGGAGGCTTTCTATTATTACATTCTGTTTACGGTTCCGATTCCCAGTAATTCTAACGATTTTTTGATCGTCTTTGCTGTGATATCTGAAATATTCAAACGGAATTGTTTTACGTTTTCATCTTCATAATTCAGAATAGGGTTATTCTGGTAGAAAGAGTTGTATGCTTTCACAAGATCATACACATAGTTGGCTACTAAAGCCGGACTTAAGGTTTCCGCTGATTTGGCTACTGTAGTTTTGAAGTTAGTCAGCTGCATAATCAATTCTTTTTCAGATTGATTTAATTCAATATCAGCAGTTTCCGTCTGCAAAGTACCTGCTTTAGACAGTAATGACTGAATACGTGCATACGTATATTGAATGAACGGACCTGTATTTCCATTAAAATCAATACTTTCTGCAGGGTTGAAAAGCATTTTTTTCTTAGGATCCACTTTAAGCATGAAATATTTCAATGCTCCCAATCCTACCGTTTCATAAGATGCTTCTTTATCTTCTTCTGAAAGGCTTTCTAATTTTCCTAATTCCTGAGCTTTAGATTTTGCCGTTTCATACATTTCCTGCATCAGGTCATCTGCGTCTACTACAGTTCCTTCACGGGATTTCATTTTACCTTCAGGAAGCTCTACCATTCCGTAAGAAAGGTGGAATAACTGATCTGCCCATTCATATCCTAATTTTTTAAGAATCTTAAATAAAACCTGGAAGTGATAATCCTGTTCGTTTCCTACTGTATAGATCAGTTTCTGAATATTATTTTGCTTAAAACGTTCAACTGCTGTTCCAAGATCCTGTGTCATATAAACAGATGTACCGTCTGAACGTAGTAAAAGCTTCTGATCAAGCCCTTCATCTGTAAGGTCACACCAAACAGAACCGTCTTCTTTTTGATACAAAACGCCTTTGTCTAATCCAGCCTGAATAAGATCTTTTCCTAAAATATAAGTATTGCTTTCATATTGAACCTGGTCAAAATCAACACCTAATCTTTTATAGGTTTCATTGAATCCTTTGTAAACCCATGAGTTCATTTCTGCCCAAAGCGCTCTTACTGTTTCATCTCCATTTTCCCAATCCAAAAGCATTTTCTGAGCTTCTTTCATCAAAGGAGCATCTTTTTTAGCCTGCTCTTCTCCTATACCTTGGCTTACAAGGTCTGCAATTTCTTTTTTATAATTTTTGTCAAATTCTACATAGTAGTTTCCAACAAATTTGTCTCCTTTGGTATTGGTAGTTTCAGGAGTTTCTCCATTCCCGAATTTCTCCCAAGCCAGCATAGATTTACAGATATGAATTCCTCTGTCATTGATGATCTGAGTTTTAATCACATCATATCCGGCTTCTTTTAAAATCTGAGCTACTGAAAATCCTAATAAATTATTTCTGATGTGTCCTAAGTGCAATGGTTTATTGGTATTCGGTGAAGAATATTCTACCATTACCGTAGCATTTTTCTTTTCTATAGTAGAGAAATTCTTCGTTACGGATCTGAAGTTATCCACAAACAATTGGTTTTTCACCTTTACATTAAGGAAACCTTTTACAACATTAAAGCTTTCGAAAAGATCCGTTTCTGTCAAAGCTTCACCTAATTCAACTCCAATGCTCTCAGGATTTTTTTTCAATTGTTTTACCAACGGAAAAGTGACAATGGTAAAGTCGCCCTCGAATTCCGTTTTATTTTCCTGAACTTCCAGCTTGATGTCTTTTAACTGGTATACATTTAAAATGACTTCCGAAAGTTTTTGTTCTATAATATCTTTAATATTCATTTTTCTAAATTCTCTTTTTAATGCTTATAGTTGAAACATTTTTACAATATGTTCCTGCCTAAAATCTGAGCTACAAATATACGGAAATAAAAAAACCGCCCGAAGGCGGTTAGAATATATAAGTATAAAAACTTTTTTGTTAATATTTGTCCCAGAATAATTTGGTAGTAGCCTTATCTCCACCTATTGCTGTAGCAGCTGCAGAAACATTATCGAAGTTTACTACATATTCCTGATCAGAATACAACATTCTATATGGAACACCTCCAATCTGGCTGTTAGGCGGAGTCTGAAGAACCGGATAATCTAATCTTCTCACAAAGTTCCAGGCAGAAAAAGGATTATTCCACATTGCAACCCAAGATTCATATCCAATAGATTGTTTCCAGTTGGTGGCATCTAATGGATGAGCGGTTACATAGGCAAGAGCATCTGCAGATGACACCCCATTCTCCGTCATAGATGATTGCAATGCTGATGCAAATAAATTAACTGCAGTATCTCCAACATTATAGCCTCTTGCCGCTGCTTCAGCCTTCAAGAACTGTGTTTCAGTATAACTGAAAAGCTTAGCAGGAGCATTTGCTGCAGTAAAATTTGGATTTATGTGAGAATTACTAGCAAATGAATTTTGAGAACCATATACACCTCCTTTAAATGTACCATTCGTTAATGGAGTAAAATAAGAACTTCTTCTAGGATCTGAGTTGGTATTCATTGGGGTAACAATTACTGAAGAAGGAACAAAGTCATTTCTCCCTGATGCCACTAAATCATCAAATAAAGGATTTGAGAATGTTCCTCCATCAAATACTAATGAAAATGATGCCGCATCAGAATCTATTACTCCACTAGCTATAGCAGATTCAGCAACAGATTTAGAGGTAGCAGGATCAACATCTGCCAGATTCATCGCTAAACGTAACTTAATAGAGTTTGCCAGTTTCTGCCATTTGGACATGTTCCCTTTATAAATAAGATCGGCTGTATCATAACTTGTTTTGGATGTATTAATTTTTGATATAGCTACATCCAATCTTTTAATAAGATCCAAATAAATAGATTTCGCATCATCATATTTAGGGGACTTTATTGTTTCTGCCTGTAAAGCTTGAGTATAAGGCACATTACCATAAGTATCAACAATATTTTCCCATACAAATATTGAGGAAATTTCTAAAGTAGCCCATTTATTATTTGCGATATCAGCATCTGCATTTAATTCAGTAGGCAAATTTTTCATTGCCTGACTCAAACTATTCAGAGAATAAACGTACATTCTGTTAAAATGACCTCTGGGCTGTGCTCTGGTAATTAAATTATAGTTCGTTTCCTGCGTGTAAGTTGTTTCCGTCCACTGCTGTGTAAAAAATCTGTAATTATTGAAATTAACACTACCAGTATACATATAATAAAAAGCCTGGTATAGACCCGTAGCAAGTAAATTGCTTGATGGCACTACAGATGGATGTTTAGGATCTTCATTCAGTGTAGTAATATCACTTTGGCAAGAGTTCGTTGCAAACAGAGACGAAGCCAAGGCACCCGATAATAGTATATGTTTTATCTTTTTGTTCATAATAATTATAAATTATATTAATATTTAGAATTTGAATGTGACGTTTATCCCTAGTTCTCTGGTAGTTGGCAAAGACCCTACTGATGAACCGTAAGAATAAAGACCTCCCATTTGTGTTGATTCCGGATCTGCATAAGGCAGATTTTTATGAATAATCCATAGGTTTCTTCCTACTAATGAAATTTTAGCTTCAGTCATGAAAGTACTCGCGATTAATTTTTTAGGCAGTGAGTAGGTAATACTTGCTTCTCTTAATTTTATAAAAGAACCATCATAAACAAATCGTTTATCTGGTGCATAATCATAACTATCATTTGGATTCATATTATAACCCGTTACGTCTGCCTGAGCCTGAGTAGTATTTACCTGGCCATTAGGGTTCACCCCTTGAAGTACAACGGCATTGGTTCTATAACCATCCACAGCTGTTTCAGGATATAAACCACTTGCTAACCCATAGTATAAATCTGATGAAAAGATATCTCCTCCATGTCTTACATCAATCAGGAAGCTCAGAGATATATTTTTATATCTGAAGGTATTTCTTAATCCCCCAGTCCATTTTGGCTGTGTATTCCCTATAACTTTATTATCTTCTTTTAAATATAGCCCTGTAGTAGGATCAACAACTTTTTGCCCATTCAGATAAACATAATCTGTTCCGTAGATATCTCCCCAAGGGTTTCCTACAGAAGCAACAATCGTTGCTCCAACCAAACTAACTAATGGATATACTTTCAAACCATCTTCTAATGAAACAACTTTACTTGTATTTTTAGCCCAGTTAGCATCTACATCCCAAGAAAAATCTTGTGTTTTTATTGGGGTAATACCTAAATGAACTTCAACCCCTTTGTTATTAATTTGTCCAGCATTAATTGCTGCTGCTAACACTCCTGATCCTGAAGAAATATTAGGTGTAATAATCTGATTAGATGTTTGGGTATTATAGTAAGCAGCATCTAATGTAATTCGGTCTTTTAAAAAGTGTACTTCTGTTCCTAGTTCAAATTCTTTAGATCTTTGAGGTTTAAGATTTTGATTTGGCAGTACTGTCTGTGGTTTATATATTCCTATTTGTCCACTAAATGATCCTGCAGTGAAATATTGTGGAGCTAATTGATATGGATCAGCAGTTCCTCCTACTTCTGCATAGTTTCCTCTTACTTTCCAGAAATTTACAATAGAGTTTTGAGATTTAAGCAACTCTGATAATATTAATGATCCGGAAATAGAACCATAGTTATATTTATTATTTTGCTTAGGAAGAGTTGAACTTACATCTCTACGGAATGTTCCGTCTAAATAGAAAATTTTATTAAAATCAAATGAAGCTGTTGCATACCAGCTATTTGTCTGCACAGTTGAAACATTCTCAATTGGGTTCAATTCTGGTCTTAATGAATTATCTAAAGAATACAAACCTGCCTTGATAAGTCCGCCCTCAGTAGATGCCTCCAATGAACTTGCATTATTTCTACGGATTGTTCCTCCAACAATACCACTAATGTTTAACCACGGAAGCAAATCATATTTATAGTTGGCAAAAAGATCATAATTGATCTCTCTTCTAGTCAAATCATATCTGTGATAACCTGACCCTACATTTTTCTGTGAAACTCCAAATGCCTGAGGATATGACCCTACAGCCAGTCTTCTTTCAAAAAGTAAATTGGTATTATCATAAGTAAATTTACCTGTAATATTAATGTGGGAATCAACATCATAAGTTAATTGTGCATACGTAAATATTCTGGTTCTATCATCAGACTCATAATTATTATATCGTTGGAAATATGGGTTATTCCAAAATGCAGGAGTACCTTTTGCTGCAGATGCTCTATTCCAAGTTACATTTCCATAATTATTAGCCGCAGTAGGATTGTTAATATTGTTATTATATGAATTTTGTAATGCAACTAAATCTACGTTGGTTTGCCACCATTGTCTGAATCCTGTAACAATGTTATCATTATATCCGGTTTCAGTACGCCCAACTGTCCCTTGTACAGTTAAAGTAGAATAAACTGTAGCATGTAATTTAGGTGTTAGATCGTAATTTATTTTAGTAGATAAAGTATTCTTTCTTAGATTAGAATTCGGCAATAATCCATTAGACATATTATTATCATATGTCAAATTGAAATTAAATCCTTTATGACCTTTGGATAAAGCGATTGAATTGATGAAAGACATTGGAGTTTCAAAAAAGCTTAATGGTCCATTTTTAGCAGCTACCCAAGGCGTTGCTTTACCATAATTTGGAGATGTAGGATCATAAGAATCCCAAGCATATACCAACTTATTAGGATCATACGCTGGCCCCCAAGAAGCATCCTCACCAAAATTAACATTATTGATTCCACCAGCTCCTGTTCCATAATAAAATGAAGGATCATATCCAGCTCCATATCTGGTTTGATAGGTAGGAAATGTTGATTTATCTACAAAACCTGCCTGTACAGATGATGACAAGGTAACTCCCCAAGATCCATCTTCTTTACCTTTACCATTTTTAGTTGTAATTACAATAACCCCATTTAAACCTCTTTCTCCGTACAATGCAGAAGCAGCTGCACCTTTTAGTACGTTTACAGATTCTATATCTTCCTGATTGATATCGGCTAAAGCATTACCTAAATCAAACCCTCCATTAGCGTTACCTGAAGATGTAGATGTATTATTTACTGGTGAACCATCAATTACGATTAAAGGATTACTTCCCTGTAAAGATTTAACCCCTCTAATCACTAAATTTGTTGAGCCTCCAAAATTGGAATTAGTATTCACATTCAAACCAGCTACTTTTCCAGAAAGTTGCGAGGCTACATTTCCTGTGTTAGTAGTTCCTCCAAATAATTTTTCAGCTTTCACTTCCTGAGAGGAATATCCAAGGGCTTTTTTCTCTCTCTTGACACCCAATGCAGTTACCACTACACCTTCAATTTCCTTTGTCTGTGCTGAGGAATCACTTTTCTTCTGCTGGGCATTTGCAACCGCAACAGACGAAGACAAGACCAAAACAAGCAGACTCGCTGTTAGTTTCTTCATATCAAATTAATTTTTAGGGAGCAAATTTGTATTTTTCTTAACAACTTAACAACTAAAGCTGAATAAAATAACAAATAATCCATTAATTGATATAAAAACAATTAAATTAATTAATAAAATACGTTAAAAACAAACGATTTAATAAAAAAAAATAACCTCAATATCTTAATTAAAGTGATCAAAATTCACCACAACAAAACAACCACAACTGACTGATTTTATGTAATATATGAATTTAAAAACCAAATACAATTCACTATTTACTATAAAAAATTGATTACAAATAAAAAAAACCGCCATTTGGCGGTTTTTATAGATAAATGAGAAAATTTATTCTTTTCTGAAAACGAGGACTGCCTCATCATTTCCAGGGGTAGTATCCAGGTTTTTACTGCTATCATTAATTCGGAGTTCCGTATTGGAATAAGAATCAATTTCTTTTTTCAAAGTTTTGGAAACCCCTGACTCCACATAAGTAAGAGTTAATGTCTGATACATTTTATCAAAAGCCCATTTTCCTCCGAAAGAATCAAACAGATTACAGTTTCCGGAAGAAGAAGCATCATATCTTTCATAAGATCCTGAAAAATCCGGGTTAATAAATATTATTCCTTTTTTCTCACAATCACTCAGCATGATTTCTTTACCCTTGAATTCGTACTTATACGGTTTCCATGTACCATTAATACTTACATTTTCATTTACAACTGTACGGTCATCATCACTAGAGCATGATGCAATACTCATTAAAAGAAGAATTCCTATAAAAAGTCTCATATAAAAGTTTTTATATTCTTCAAGCCTATGAATAGGCTTGAAGAATTATTATTTAAATTAAAATTTATCCCAAAATATTTTTGTAGATACTTTATCACCTCCAATTTTTGAAGCTGCAGCATTCACATTTTTAGCATTAAGAAGGTACTCCTGATCAGAATAACGCATTCTTACCGGTACTGATTCTACTACAGAACCTCCAGGATTTTGGAAAACAGGGAAATCCAGTCTTCTTGCAAAGTTCCATGCCTGGAATCCTTTGTTGAACATCGCGATCCAAGCCTGCTCTCCTACAGATTTTTTCCAATTGGCTGCATTATATGGATTAGCTGCAATAAATGCATTTGCAGTAGCATCATTGATATTATATTCAGTCATTGAAGCTTTAATTGCAGCAGAATATAAGTTAGCAGCAGTATCTCCAACACTAAAACCTCTTGCAGCTGCTTCAGTTCTCAAGAACTGAATTTCAGAAAAATCTAATAAAAAGCCCTGTGCATTTTCACCTGAAATAACATTTGTAAAGTGAGAATAGCTGCTGAAAACATTCTGATCACCATACACACCTCCAACATAAGCACCAGCAACCGTTGTAAACCATGTTGCTCTTCTTGGGTCAGATGTAGTATTCATGAAATCAACAAGAATATCAGAAGGAACAAAGTCATTTCTACCAGATTGAATTACATCCTGATAAACTGGGTTTGACAATAATCCTGATGGGAAAGTCTGCAGTCCGAAATTATCCATTTTATCAGTAAACAGCCCTGCAGTGTAAGCAGCCTCTGCATAACTTTTAGCCAAAGCCGGATCAGAATCTGCCAATGTTACAGCCATTCTGAATTTCAGGGAATTACCCATTTTCTTCCACTTAGTCATGTCTCCTTTGTAGATCAAATCTTTGTCATATCCACTACCAGAAGTATTAATCATAGCAACGGCTGCATCAATTCTTTTGATAAGATCAAGATACACTGTTTTTGCGTCATCATAAGGAATTTCCGCACTTCCAGGATTTTCAGCAGTAGCTTTCAATGCTCCGAAATAAGGAATATCACCATAGGTGTCAACTAAATTAGCCCATGCGTAGACATTTACTAATTCAATCATTGCAATATTATTGTTTTTAGTAACAGGGTCCAGTCCTTCGCTTTCAAGGAATCTTCTTGCATCTCTTAATGCAGATAATACTCCCGGAGAGTTAATTGTTGCTGATGCTGATGCCATCATACGGTTATAGTGGTTTCTTGGGATTGGCCTTGTCACCATATCATAATTGGTCTCATCAGTATAGGTAGTTTCTGACCACTGCTGTGTAAAAAACCTTGTAATATTACGGTTTACATTGGCAGACAAAACCTGATCAAGAAGTGCATGTTCAGCACTGGCAAAAAGGACTCCTGAAGGAACTTCTGTTGGGTGTTTAGTATCTTCATTGAGTGAAGTAATGTCTCTTTCACACGATGTAAATGTTAACGCTAATGAAGCTAAACCTATAATTAAAAATAATTTTTTCATTTTCTAGAATTTTAAAGTTAAATCTATTCCAATATCACGTGTAGTAGGCAACACTCCGATAGAATTACCTTTAGCCCCTAAACCATTCCCTGTACCTGCTTCCGGATCTGCATAAGGTAAGTTTTTGTGAATAATCCAAAGGTTTCTTCCTACAATTGAAATTTTCGCCTCACGAATAGATGTATTGGCAAGAATTGACTTAGGAAGACTATATCCTATACTTGCTTCTCTCAGTTTTACGTAAGATGCATCATAAATAAATCTTTTATTCGGCATTCTTCTATATCCGTCAACGTTACCAAAAGATCCTGGGTTGATCGTAGGGGTAGTATTCACATTCCCGTTTGGATTAACTCCCGGATGTACCAATCCGCTCTCTCTGTAATCAGCTGTTTCTGCATAAAGACCAGTAGCCAATCCGTAATACATATCGGTAGAGAATACGTCTCCTCCTTTTTTCACATCAATAAGGAAACTTACTGTAAAGTTTTTATAACGGAAACTGTTTCTGATACCTCCCACCCAGTCTGGTGTGATATTTCCAATAACCTGGTTATTATTTCTAAGATAACGACCTGTTGCCGGGTCAATTACTTTATCTCCATTCTCGTTATATACATAATCTGATCCGACCAAAGCTCCAAAAGATTCTCCTACACGTGCGTTAAGAGATACTCCTCCCTGGTAACTTGCCATCAGGTAATTCTGAGAATCACCATTTAATGCAATAACTTTATTTTCGTTTTTAGACCAGTTTACGTTAACATCCCATGTAAAATTATCTGATTTAAATGGTGTACCGTTTAACTGTACTTCGATACCTTTATTGTCAATCTGTCCTGCATTTACAAGAAATGTTCTATATCCTGTTGCAGAAGAAACCGGTAAGTTGATAATCTGATCAAATGTTCTGGTTTTATAGATGGCGATATCAAAACCTAACCTGTTTTTGAAAAACTGAGCTTCCATACCGAATTCAGTTTCTTTAGATCTCTGAGGTTTTAAGTTCGGGTTTGCAAGGAAATAAGGCTGATCAAATAAACCTTCACCTCTTGCTTTGAAAGTATTTACCAATCTGAAATTATTAGTAGAAGACCCTACTTCAGCATAGTTAGCTCTTAATTTCCAGAAGCTTAACCAAGGCTGCTTTACAAATTCTGATAGAATAACCGCACCGGTAACAGAAGGATACCCATAGCTGTTATTTCCTTTTGGTAAGTTGGAAGATTGGTCTACACGGTAAGTACCATCTACAAATAAGAAGTTTTTATATCCGAAAGATGCTGTAGCATATAAACTCGAAGTAACCCATTTTGCATAATTTTCATCAGGAGGAAGTATTGTTCTTACTGAATTGGATATTGCAAACAGACCTGGTTTCGATAAACCTCCTTCTGTGCTCATATAAATATTGTCAATAAGATTTCGTCTCACGTTCCCCCCTGCAATACCGCTAACACTTAAATCTGAAGTAATATCAAACTTGTAATTCGCAAATAAATCAAAATTGATCTCGGTATTTTTTACATTGGTTCTCGCATATCCTGAACTTACATTAAGCTGTGAAGCACCAAACGCCTGAGGAAGGGATCCGTTCATTAATCTTTCTTCTACAACCATCTGTAAATCATCATAAGATAATTTCCCTGTGATTCCGAAGTTCTTGGAAACATCATATTTCAACTGAGCATAACTGAATATTCTGGTTCTGTCATCTGACTGATAATTCTGATATCTCTGGAAATAAGGGTTATTCCAATATTGGGGAGTTCCATCTGCTGCTGTAGATCTGTTCCACGAAAAATTACTGTTTCCATTGTTTGCATAAGCATCTCTCAATGCCAATACATCAACGTTGGTCTGCCACCACTGTCTGAAACCGGTAACAACGTTGTCGGAATATCCTGTTTCGTTACGACCTTTTGTGTCTTGTAAAGTTAAAGTTGTGAAAACAGAAGCATGTAGTTTATCTGTGAAATCATGATTAAACTTTGCTGAAATTGTATTTTTTTTCAGCTCTGAATTAGGCATTAAACCATTGGATAGCATATTGGAATATGATAAGGAAAGGTTTGAAGTTTTATTTCCTTTTTCAATGGTTATTGTGTTAATATAAGTGACTGGTGTTTCAAAGAATTTAATTGGGCCGTTTTTCGCAGCAACCCATGGCGTAGCTTTTCCGTAGTTGGGAGAAGAAGGATCAAATGAATCCCATTGGTATACCAATTGATTAGGATTAAATGCTGGTCCGTAAGATGCGTCATCCACAAAGTTAGCATAGTTGTAGCCTCCAGGTCCAGCAGCTTCATTCCATGCTTGTCCTCCGTAACCCGCTCCATACTTTTTCTGATAGGTAGGGAAAGTAGATTTATCAATAAATCCGGCTGTAATTCCTGAGCTTAAAGTAACACCCCAGCTTCCGTCGTTATTTCCTCGTCCACTTTTCGTTACAATCAAGATTACCCCGTCACTACCTCTTTCACCATACAAAGCAGATGCAGCAGCACCTTTTAATACGTTTACAGATTCGATATCTTCCTGATTGATATCTGAAAGAAAGTTACCATAATCGAATGTAGATCCGGTTACAGTGTTATTATTAACTGGTGAACCGTCAATTACAATAAGTGGAGATCCTCCTGACAGAGATTTATATCCTCTGATCAAAAGGTTTGCAGATCCGCCAAAGTTGTTGTTTGTATTTACCTGTAGTCCGGCCACCTTACCTGAAAGAAGAGATGCTACGTTACCGGTATTGGTAGTTCCACCGGTTAATTCTGCAGCTTTAACTTCTTCAGAAGCATAACCAAGAGATTTTTTCTCTCTTTTAATCCCGAGAGCGGTTACCACCACCCCCTCAATTTCTTTTGTTTTAATAGTATCATTCTTTTGCTGAGCATTAGCAACAGCAATTGAGGAAGACATTACTAAAACAAGAAGACTTGCTGTTAGTTTCTTCATATCAAATTAATTTTTGTGACTTTACAAATTTGTAAAACTTTCTTAATATCACAAAGCAAAATGTGAAAAAATTGCAACTTATTCAATATTTTAGAATAAAAACAATCAATAAATTATTAAAATAAGTTAAAAACAAAACATTTAACAAAAACACATCATTTAAAACTTAATTTTTTTTAAGAAATAATAACAATCACTTAAATTGATATAATCTATATTTTAAATTTAATTATTAATATAAACAAATTGAATATCAATAAATTAAAAATACAAAAGATAAAACCCACCACCGATACTATGCTAAGCATATTTCCATAGCCAAAGAAATATTTACGTTTTAAAACAAAAAAAACCGCCCGAAGGCGGTAAAATATATTAAAATTGTATTATAAGAATTAGTTCTGATTCCAGAATGGAGTCGTTTGATTCTTAGTAAAACATTGAGCATTTGAAATCTGAGGAACGTTTGCAGAGTTCGCTACGTACTCAGAAGACGGATACATCAATCTGTATGGTTTGTTAGGCTTCGCAGAGGTAGTTGCCATAGGCGTAATAGGGAAACCAGTTCTGTTATAATCGATGAAAGATTCTGTAGGGTTAATTCCCGCAGTAGCTAACCATTTTTGAGTCATGATTGCCTCGATCTTATTATCATTAGTTCCAGTCCATCCTAAACCTACTTTGCTTTGGATTGCAGCTATATAAGTTGCCGAAGTACCAGCTGTTGCATATAAGTAATCAAAAGATGCTTTGATACCGCTTTCAAATTTAGCCTGTCCGTTAAATGAGAAAACACTTGGATATCTAACAGCAGCTTCAGCCTGAAGGAAATCGCTTTCCGCACGACTCATTAAAACACCAGATTTAGCAGATCCCACAGATGTTAATTGAGCATTACTAGTAGGACTACCCGCACCAAATATCCAACCATTTCCAAATCTTGAAACGGTAGTAAGATCCGTTGGAGCTCCAGGCTGACCCGGTGTAGCACCTTGTCTAACTCCTTTAACAACTGAAAGACCATTATAAGAAATCAATGAGAACATTCTTCCTCTTCTTCCATCAATGATACCATTAAATTTCTGATAAACATTATCAGTCATATTATATGGGTTACCATTAAGACAAGTTGCAACGTGCTCAGATGCTGTAAATAATGTATTGTTCTGCAACTGAGAGTTGGAACTGTTTCTTACATAATATCCAAAAAACGGACTTTGCTGATCATCATTAGCAGCACTGTATCCAGGATTTACTAAAACATCACTTTCTACAAAATCTGCACCTGATAAAGTTTGAAGCTGTTGATCTCTAAAAGTAGCCATAGAACCTGTTACTTTAGACATTCTAACCAACATTCTTAATTTCACAGTATTAGCAAGACGTTTCCAGTTATCCATATCTCCCTGGAAAACAACATCAGTAGATCCTAATTCAAGCGCTGCAGTATTTGCATTATCAATAATATTGATTGCATCGTTGATACCAAGAATTAATGATCTATAAATTTCCTCATCATTGTCATATTTTGGAGTAGCATTTGCTTGCCCCATAAATGCCTCACTATAAGGAGCATCACCATATAAATCTACAATTGTCTGCATATAGAATGCTTTCATCACTTTTGCAGCCGCTAAATAATTATCATATTTATGCGTTGAATTATCAAATTTTTCAATCGCTACAAAATTACTTACGTTTCTATATAAACCATCCCATATCTGTGGATAAAAAGAACTATCAACATTTAAAGTATACTCATTACCAAATGGAGATCCAAAAGAATAAGAGTTACCAGCGTAAGAGTTCATCATAAGCCCACCAAATCTATTCATCCATGTGGCCTGTGTTCTATAAGTCTGAGCAACAGCACCAGGGAATAATAAAGTTGGAGTAATAGCTTCTGCATGGATGTTATTTGGGTTTTCATTAATATCCAAATAATGATCACATGAAGTCAACGTCATAGAGGCAACGATTAAACCTAGTATTGTATATTTAAATTTTTTCATTTTCAAGTAATAATTAATTAAAGTTTAGAAAGATGCTTTAAGGTTTACACCAAAGCTTCTAGTTGATGGGTACTGCGTTGTATAAGCAAAACCGGCAGCATTCCCTGTTGTACTTGCAGTTTCCGGATCCGCATAGTTTCTATTGTTATCCGCATACTTAAAGAATGGGTTTCTTGAGTAAACACCTACTGTTAATGAATTCAAGAAAGTAGAACTTAAAACAGATTTTGGTATATCGTAGCTTAATGCAATCTCCCTGATCTTTAATGCGGTTGCATCAACTACTAAGTTTTCCCCAACAGATCTATAGGCACTACTAGAGAAGTAGTTAGTAACATTAGTATAAGTTCCTGCACCTCCTACTGGAGTATTGTTAGGAGTATATACCGGATTTGCCGCTGTACCTGTGTTCTGTACTGAATTAGGAACAATATATCCTTGTGTTCTGTCAAACTCAGCAGATTCTTCTAAACCTCCCGTGAAGGCAAGTAAATTTTTCGTAAACGATACAAATTGCCCTCCTTTTCTAAAGTCTCCCATTGCAGATAAAGTGAATCCTTTATATTTAATATTAGTTGAGAATCCAAGAATATAATCCGGAGTAGCTCTTCCTAAAACCTGAAGATTACTTGTTGTTAAAGGATTTCCTTTAGAGTCAACAATAATTCTCCCCTGATCGTCTCTTTGGAATGCGCTTCCTTTAATTACTGGGAAGTCTGATCCTTTTACTGCGAAAATACCTACTGCTGCAGCAGTACTGCTCAATAAAGATACTTCATCCGCTCCATCAGCTAATTCTAATACTTTAGATCTGTAAGTTGAATATGACACTTTCATATCCCAAGTAAAATCTCTTGTTTTAATTGGTGTTATTCCTAAATCAAGTTCAAGACCTCTTAATCTCATTTTACCTACGTTATCAAGAACACTTGTTAAACCAGATGCACTAGATGTTGTTTTAGCCGTAATCAGATCATCAGTTGTAGATTGATAAACCGAAGCATCTAATCTAACTCTATCCTTAAGGAATCCTAAAGAAACTCCAAAATCTAAAGTATTAACAAATTCAGGCTTAATATCTACTGCTGTAGGAGTCTGGTTGTTGATATATGAACTTAATCCGTTGAAAGGGAATCCTGTTGGGAATACACCAATTTCATCAGTTGCATATGGAGGAATCGCAGAAGTGTTACCTACTCTTGTATATGAACCTGTAATTTTTGCGTAGTTAAGAATATCTCCTTTTAAGTTAGCAAATGCCTTTGTAGGAACAAAAGACAAACCTACAGAATAATACGGGTAAACAGGGTTTGTTCTCTTACCTGTGTTATAAGGTATTGTAGACATTACTGAAGACTGCTCAATTCTGAAAGTAGAGTTTAAGAACAAATAGTCATTATAACTTAAATCCAAATTGGCAAATCCTGCAATAATTCTGTTATTCGTTTGATAGTTATCCAAATTAGCACTTGAGAAAGGATCCGGATTAAGAACGTTCTTAATATTGTACCATCCTGGGATATCAAGGTTGTTTCCACCTACAGATGTTACGTTGTAAGTTCTATCCTGGATGTTATTACCAATGTTAAGCTTTAAGTTGATTTTATCTGATAAATCATAGTTAAAGTTAATCATTAAGTCACCATAATAATTTCTCTCTTTCGATGTACTTTCATAATACCAAGAAGTAATATCACCTTGTCCTAAATCACCAAAAGTAGCTCCATCAATAGATGCTCCCGGAAGATTATAAGTTTTAGTAAAAATAGCACCATCATTATGTCTCATATAAGTCATCCCTCTTGTTGTAAGGTTACCAGTATAAGTAATGTTGATATTCTTATTCAATTCATAATCTAAACCAAGGATAGCACTAAAATAGTCACTACGTCTGTCATATCTTTCGTGATCTATAGTCCAATACGGGTTTACAGCATATCCTGTATAATATCCTTCAATTCCACTGTTTCTATAAAGCTTAATGTTATTATTAGTAGGTGTCTGAAGAATATCATCATATAGAGATGAATTTGTATTAGATACTATTCTATTAATGTAGTTGATGTTACCATCAATTTTTAATTTTCCAATTTTTTTACCAGCTTTAAAAATAAAACTATTTTGTCTTAATTTATCACCTTCAACTACGAAATTATTTTCAGTTCTGTTAGCAGAGAAAGACACATAAGCATCAGATCCACCTGCAGTTGCAGTAATCCCATTTTGAGTCAAAACTCCTGTAGAGAAGAATTTATTCATGAAATTCTTTACCGGAGCATATTTTTCATAAATAAATGATCCATCTGCTTGTGGAAGACCTGAAGGCATCATAGTTCCTCCGATAGCCGGGTTGTCATAAGCAGCACCCCAAGACATGTTTTCCCATGGCACATAGTTTGTACCACCGTAGCTTACATCACTCCATCCTTCATCCTGAACTCCTTTCCCGTATTTCTGCTGAACTTTCGGCATCATGAAAACGTTAGAAATATCAATAGATGAATTGAAAGTCATCTGAAGTTTTTCAGATTTTGTACCTCTTTTTGTAGTTACAATAATTACACCGTTTACCCCTTGCTGACCGTAAAGAGCAGCTCCCTGTAAACCTTTAATTACGTTAATGTTTTCGATTGCTTCTGGTGGTATCTGCTGTAAAATATCAGCAGATGAAATAACGTTATCAATTACAATTAATGCTTGGTTATTACCCGTGATAGATTTAGCACCTCTTAAGACAACTCTATAGCTAGGATCCACCCCATTATTTGTCAAATTGATTTGTAAACCTGAAACCTTACCTGTCAACGCCTGTACAGCGGTTGGTGCAGACGCCTGATTTAATTCTTTTGTCGTTACAACTTGCTGTGTATTTGTTACTGCATCAGCCTTTCTTTTGATACCTAAGGCTCCGGTAACAACTATCTCCTCTATATTTTTGGTCTTTAGAGTATCCTTCGTGTTTTGCGCTGATACCATCATAAATGATGACGATAGTACAACCGCAAATACACTCGCAGTTAATTTCTTCATATCAAATTCAATTATTTTTTACAGGCTACAAATTTGTAAAACTTTCTTAAAAACACAAAGCATTTTCTTAAAAAAATATAAAAATTTAAATTATTATCAAAAAAAAACAGAAATAAAACACTAATATTTATTAAAAATCGAGATTTTAACAAATATTAAAACACAATCAGACTACATTATTCAAAAGATTACAATAAAAATTACAATTGATAATTTTTACATAAAATTCACAAAACAACCACACAAACAATTAAATCAAACAAATAATCATGAGATAAATTCAAAAAAAACACGACAACACTATAACATTATCAATTCACACATAATTATCTTTCTATCAAAAAAACAATAAAAAACACTAACAATCAAAAATAATAGCATAATCATCAAAAAATCAATCGTTTTTAACAAAAAAAATCAATTTCAGATATTTAAAAATTAACTACAAAAAAAATCTCCTTATCATATCACTTTACATTAGCAAAATCATCACGCCAGGTAGTGGATTAATTATATTTGTTTTTTTAATTTTGTAACTATTATTTACATAATTATGGAGCTAATAAAAAACTGGTCAAACCTTTACATCGAAGCTGGATGTGATGAAGTGGGAAGAGGATGTTTAAGCGGGCCGGTAGTGGCAGCGGCGGTAATTTTAGATGATGATTTTAAGCAAAATCTGGTTAATGATTCAAAAAAGCTAACCTTCAAAACACGTATGGACCTGGATGGCTACATCAAAGATAATGTGAAAAACTATGCCATAGCAGAACTCCCTCCTTCCTTTATTGATGAGCATAATATTCTCAATGCAAGCATTCATGCAATGCACCGGGCTCTGGATAAACTAACAATAACCCCGGAACTCATTTTGGTAGATGGAAACAAATTCCACCCTTATAATTATATTCCACATCAGTGTATTATTAAAGGCGACTCTAAGGTTTTATCTATTGCAGCAGCATCAATTCTTGCTAAAAACTATAGGGATACACTAATGATCCAGCTCCATGAAGAACATCCTCAATATGGTTGGGATACTAATTTTGGCTATGCTACAAAAAAGCATCAGGAAGCTCTTATAAAGTATGGCCCGACATCTCATCACAGACAATCTTTCAGACTGAAATATGATTAAGACATGATTAAAAACAACTGATTTTCAATTATTAAATTCTTATACATTGATTTAAAATTTAAAATCATTCTAAATAAATACCAGAATAAAAAAAGAGAAGCAATTCAACAATTGCTTCTCTTTTTTATGTTATAGTTAAGAATTACTTCTTCTTATTTTTTTGCTGCTCCTGAGCTTTTTGTTGATCCTGAGCCTTCTCCATCATTTCTCTCATTCTCTTCTGGAACTTACCTTCTGCTTTTGGTTTTTCCTTATTAGACTGAATTTGAGCATGGATCTTTTTCTCATCCAGAATCACATATTTAATGACAAGGATGATTAGGATATTAATCGCATTCGATACAAAATAATACCATGAAAGACCTGAAGCTGAAGTATTAAGGAAGAACAGGAATGTAATCGGGAAGATATACATTAATACTTTCATATTTGGCATTCCTTCCTGTTGAGGCTGCTGCATATTTCCTGAAGTCATTACTGTATAGATCAGAATAACAATTGTACAAGCTAATGCAAAAATACTCAAGTGATCCCCAAGGAAAGGAACTTTAAACGGAAGCTTAATCAAATCATCATAAGCCGTTAAATCCTTTGCAAACCAGAACCCTTGTCCTCTAAGATCAATAAAGTTCGGGAAGAAACGGAATAAGGCGTAGAAGATCGGAATCTGAACCAACGCAGGTAAACATCCTGCCATCTGATTCACTCCGGCCTTTCTGTAAACCTCCATCGTAGCCTGCTGCTTCTTCATTGGATCTGCATCCTTGAACTTAGCATTCACCTCATCAATTTCCGGACGAATAACCTTCATCATTGCACTTAATTTGTGCTGCTTATACATAATAGGTGATAAGATCAGCTTTACAATGATCGTCATTACAAAAATCACCCAACCCGCTGATAATCCCCACGCAGCAATAATACTGTATAACCACATGAAGAAATAACGGTTCATCGCTCCGATGAATGACCAGCCTAATGGAAGAATCTCATCAAAGTTCTTGTCATACGATTTAAGCAATGGCAAATCCAATGGCATGAAATACCATGTGAAATCCTGATTCAGTTCACTTCCGGTCATCTGAACGAAGCCTTCATAATTGAATTTCTTTAAATATTCTCCTTCTTCAACATTTTCCTGATTTCCTTTACTTTGGGTAAATCCGTTTTTAGCTTCAATTACTGAAGAGAAAAACTGCTGTTTTACACCAATCCAGTTAAGGGTTTCCTTTTCTTCATCCATTGTTGTTCTTCCATCATAATCATAGTCTTTATAATTATTGAAAGCATAAGAAAATTCTGAGTGAGACTGCTCCTGAGCTCTACCCTTTTCTAAATTTCTTACGTTATAATCCCAGATGAAATCTGCTTTGTTGTCCGAAGTAATTTTAGAAAGCCCCTGAGTTCTTACTTTGAAATCAAGAGTATATTTAGGAAGCAGTGTATAAATAAACTGAATTACAGCACCATTATAATCTGCTGTTAGGGTTACGGCATTTCCATTAACAGTAGGCGAGAAAACTAAATCTTTAGTATTGATAACCTTTCCCGTTTTGTCTTTAAACTGAAAACCGTAGTTTGAGTTATTTTTAGTGATCAGATAAAGTGGCTGATCTGCATTGTCTGTTTTGTGGTTGTAAGCTTTATACTTTGAAAGCTCTACTTTAGAAACCTGTCCTCCTAAGCTTGAAAATTCAATTTTCAATTCATTATTTCCAAGGCTTGCTGTCTGGATTGCATTAGGAGTTACATTTGGATTGATATTGTTTGCCTGAGTTTGTTTTACGGCATTTTTTACCTGTTCCGTTTTCTGCTGCTGAGCTTTTAACTCCTCTTCTTTCACTTGTTTGTTCTGGAAATAGAACATAAAGCCGAAGAGAACCAGGCATAAAACCGCGAAACTAATCATTTGTTTCTTATCGATTCCGTTGTTTTGTTGCATTTTATTTTATATTAAAATTTTAAACTTAACATGTACGTACTGATGTACGTAATTTGAGCTGACAAAAATACTGTTTTTTTATCAAAACTCTATGCTTTACGTTGTTACTATATAATAAACTCAAGCTGAGAATAATCAGCCTGAGTTTATGGGTAGACGTTTATGATAAAATTTTACCTTATTTCTTTTCGCAAGCCTTGATGAAAGCTCTGAACAAAGGATGCGGCGTAGCTACCGTACTCTTATATTCCGGGTGATACTGAACCCCTACATAGAATGGGTGGTCAGAAAGCTCAAGTGCTTCTACCAAACCTGTCTCAGGGTTTGTACCTGTAGCAAGGAAACCATTCTTTTCAAATTCCTGAAGATAATCACTGTTGAATTCATAACGGTGACGGTGTCTTTCAGAAATATTTTTGCTTCCGTACACATCATATAATTTAGAACCGTTTTTCAATGAACACTTCCATGCTCCAAGACGCATAGTTCCACCTTTGTCAACTACATTTTTCTGTTCTTCCATCAAAGAAATTACAGGATCAGGAGTTGCTGTATCAAATTCCATTGAGTTTGCTTTCGTGTGTCCTAAAACATTTCTTGCAAATTCAATAGTCATAATCTGCATTCCTAAACAAATTCCCAACATTGGAATTTTATTTTCTCTTGCATATTTTGCTGTAAGAACTTTTCCTTCAATTCCTCTGTCTCCGAAACCTGGAGCGACAAGGATACCATTCACTCCTTTCAGCGTATCTTTGATATTTTCTTCAGTAATATCTCCACTGTATACCCATCTTACTTTTACTTCAGTTTCAAGGTCTGCTCCTGCATGTTTGAAAGCTTCAGCAATAGAAATATAAGAATCCTGAAGGGAAATATATTTTCCTACCAATGCAATTTCAACTGTTTTCTTAGGGTTCTGGAATTTCTTAAGGAAACTCTTCCAGTCTTTAAGATCTGCGTCTTTATCACTTTTCAGATCCAGTTCCTTCAATACTACATCATCGAAATTCTGCTTCTGAAGATACATTGGAACTTCATAGATCGTTTCAAGATCTTTACATTCGATAACATTGTCTAAAGGAACGTTACAGAACTGAGCTAATTTTGCTCTCTGATCTTTAGGAATTTTATGTTCTGTTCTGCACACTAAAACATCTGCCATAATTCCGCTTTCCATCAACTGACGTACGGAATGCTGAGATGGTTTTGTTTTTAATTCTCCACTTGAAGCCAAATAAGGCAGTAAAGTAAGGTGAATTACCATAGAGTTTTTCTCTCCTAACTCCCATTTCAACTGGCGAACAGTTTCAATGTACGGTAAAGATTCAATATCCCCTACAGTTCCTCCGATCTCAGTAATAATGATATCGTAGTTCTGCTTGGAAAGCATTTTAATTCTACGCTTAATTTCGTTAGTGATATGAGGAATTACCTGAACTGTTTTTCCAAGGAAATCTCCTTTTCTTTCTTTTTCAATTACAGTCTGGTAGATTTTTCCTGTAGTAACGTTGTTGTTTTGGGATGTAGGAGCATCAAGATAACGCTCATAGTGGCCTAAATCCAGATCCGTCTCTGCACCATCTTCAGTCACATAGCACTCTCCGTGCTCATAAGGATTCAAAGTTCCCGGGTCGATATTGATATAAGGATCTAGTTTTTGGATCGTTACATTAAAACCGCGTGATTTTAGCAATAGTCCCAGAGAAGCAGACACGATTCCTTTTCCCAAAGATGAAGTTACACCTCCTGTCACAAAGATGTACTTTGTATTCTTTTTACTCATTAGATTAGGTTTGTGCAAAGTTATGGGAAAAAGAGATACAAAGCAATCTTTTGCAATTTGAAAATGATAAAACACCCTTCAAACAATCATAAACCCTGACAAAAATTTTTATCTGTATTGAGTATAAGCAAATGAAGCAAAGCTATAACCATCATGATTTCTGTATATAAATTAACACCCAAATTTCAACTGCTCCTTGCGCTTGTTTTATTATTTTTCAGAGAAATAAAATCATGCCCAATCAATATCTTTAATGATCTCATGAACTTTTCATCAACTTTTACAAACAAAAAAGATTTTCCATTTGAATGGAAAACCTTTTTATACTTTATGGTCTGAAATGTTATTGCTTCACCAGTTCAAAGTAAGCAGTTATTTCAACATCCTTTGCAATGCCAGCAGCTGTTGGATCATACTTGATTCCATAGTCCAGACGGTTTACTGTAAATTTCGTCTGAATTCCCATGATTTCTTTTCCGTCCTTGTTCTTTGTAATACCACCGAATGTAACCGGAGCAGTGATTTCTTTTTCCACTCCTTTCATAGTCAGTTTCCCTTTAACAATATAATTGTTGTTTTTATCTTTTGTTACAGAAGAACTTTTAAATTCAATGATTGGGTATTTCTCCACATCAAAAAAGTCTTCACTTACAAGATGTCTGTCTCTCACGTTCACTCCGGTATTAATGCTAGCAACACTTACGGAGAAGCTTAAATCTGCCTTATCCAGACTAGCGCCACTCGTAGCTACTCTTCCGTCAAACTTATCAAATCTTCCCTGTACAAAGCTAATTCCCATATGCTTAATATTAAAGTTGACAGAAGAATGCATCTGGTCTGCTTCCCAGGTACCTTGTGCAAACGCGACAACACTTAAAAGCGCAAATACGAAAGATAAAAATACTTTTTTCATTGTAATTATATTTTACATTACTATTTTAATTGAATGAAGCTAAGATATGAAAGAAATCTCTACCATGGATGTATTAGTTTTTAATATTAAATCCATTTAGATCCTGAAATAAAAATGCTTTTTTTATAACTTCGCAGTATGGCAAAACTGAAAACAGCATATTTCTGTCAAAACTGCGGAACTCAATATCCACAATGGCTCGGGCAATGTAAAAACTGTGGAGAATGGAATACATTGGTGGAAGAAGTGGTTGAAAAACCCTCTCATAAAACACCTCCTTTCTCAAAAACCAAACAACATGTTATCAATATTGTTGAAGTGGAAACGAGTGAAGAGCCGAGAATAAAAACGCCTTCCGAAGAACTGAACCGCGTTTTAGGAGGTGGAATTGTTTTAGGTTCTGTTACATTGATTGGCGGCGAACCAGGAATTGGAAAATCTACTTTACTGCTTCAGCTTGCTTTGAAAATGAAGAAAAAAATCTTCTATGTTTCCGGTGAAGAAAGTGCTTCTCAGATTAAAATGAGAGCAGACAGATTGACGGATATTCAAAATCCTAACTGTTTTCTTTTCACAGAAACTTCACTGGAGAAAATCCTTCATGAAGCAAAGAAACTGGAACCGGATTTTATGATCATAGATTCTATTCAAACGCTGCAGTCTCAGCTGATAGAAAGTTCTCCGGGAACAGTATCTCAAATTCGGGAATGCTCCAATGAGATTATCAAATATGCCAAAGAAAACAATACTCCTGTATTTCTTGTAGGACACATCACCAAAGACGGCCAAATTGCAGGACCAAAAGTTCTGGAACATATGGTGGATGTGGTTCTGAATTTCGATGGAGACCGAAATCACCTTTTCAGACTGTTGAGAGCTAATAAAAACCGTTTCGGATCTACTTCCGAGATTGGTATCTATGAAATGGTTTCTCAGGGACTGAAAGAAATCAAAAATCCTTCTGAAATTCTGATCACCAAGAAATTTGAAGAACTTTCCGGAAACTCTGTTGCAGTAACGCTGGAAGGAAACCGGCCTATGCTTCTGGAGATTCAGGCATTGGTAAGTACAGCTGTTTATGGTACACCTCAAAGAAGCTGCACAGGTTTTGATTCCAAAAGGCTGAATATGCTTTTGGCTGTTCTGGAAAAAAGAGCAGGTTTCCAACTGGGGGCTAAAGACGTTTTCCTGAATATTACAGGAGGGATAAAAACTGATGATCCGGCACTGGATCTGGCTGTCATTGCTTCCGTTCTTTCATCAAATGAAGATATTGCCATCTCAGAACATTACTGCTTTGCCGGTGAAATTGGATTAAGCGGTGAAATACGTCCTATAGCACAGGTAGAACAAAGAATTACCGAGGCTGAAAAACTGGGGTATGAAAAAATCTTTGTTTCCAATCTAAATAAAATTCCAAAAAGAAAATTTGGAATAAAGATAGAAGAAGTGAGTAAAATTGAGGATTTCCATGAGAGACTTTTCTAAATGTGAGTGGTCAATTTTGCTACGCAAATCAATAATCAATTGAGAGGGGATAAAAATTCACAAGCGAAGCGAATTCACTATTCACTATTGTTCCCAACATTAGCATTTAATTCATACCTTTAAGTTATGAATTATCTGGCTCATTCTTTTCTTTCTTTTACCGACGGACAGATCGTGGGGCAATTTCTCGAAGATTTTATCCGCAACAGGGATCGTTTTACTTTTCCGAAAGATATTCAGGACGGAATTACACTGCACAGAGCTATTGATACGTTTACCGATTCTCATCCCGCCATTCATGAAGCCAAAAAAGTATTTGCTCCTTTGGTAAGATTGTATGCAGGTGCATTTGTAGATGTTTCTATGGATCACTTTGTAGCCAGAGATCTTTCACTAAACTCCTTGACAGAGTGGAAAGCGCATTCCCTCAGAGTCTATAAAGCTCTCAATGCCAATGAGCAATGGCTGCCGGAAAATTTCAAAAAAATGCTTGTCAAAATGGAGCATGACGACTGGCTTTATAATTACCGTGAAGACTGGGGAATTAAATTCAGTATTCAGAATGTGCTGAATAAAGCCAAATATCTTGATAAAGACATTCCCGTTTTTGAAGCTTTTTTAGAGAATAAGGACCTTCTTCAGCAATGTTATGATGATTTTTTTCCTGATCTGCTCGCCCATGCAAAAGGGATTAATACATTACTTCAGCTGGAAAATTAATATTCTTAAAACTGCTTATAAAGATAGCGGTTAGGATAGGTAAGTTTTTCACTGTTTCTTTGGCCGTTCACAATGATATGGACTATATTGATCTGATCATCAAAAAGATTATAAAGAAAACTTACTGCAGTTACTACTTTTTTAGGCGTGGCAACGGGTTCAGATTCCAGAAAAACATTTACAGATTCCTGATCTTCTTCGTAGCCTATATAGTTGACTTTCAAAAATTTGTTGTCGGCTTTTAATTTGAAATACTCTGAGCAGTATTTCTGTAAGGCGTCATTCAGTTTTGCCTTGTATTTTTCATCGTTAAAATGAAAAGCTCCTCCATATTTTTTTCCCAGACCGTTTTCCATGTCATCAAGGAAGAATCTTCCCGTCACTTCAAATGTTCTGGATTTTGAATTATAATTAATTTCTACAGAACCTACATGATAGGGGTGAAAAGCTTCACTGCTTGTAAAACTCTGAAAAACCATCGTTAATAATAAAAGAAAACTCCAAAAAAACTTACGTGACATGAATTTTATTTTACAGCAAATATAAAAAAAGCAACAGTTATAGAAACTGCTGCTTTATTATTTGAATTTGATAATGAAGTCTTATTCTTTAATTACTTTTTTCGTAATTTTTGTATTATCTTCCAGTACAATGGTGAACAGATAAATTCCTTTCACTAATTCCGAAACATTAATTTTACTTGAATTAGTATCTACATTTACAGTTTTTACCAATTTTCCTGAAACATCATAAATGGTTACGCCTCCTTTAGAATGTCTGCCCAATATTACATTTACAAAATCTTTCGCAGGATTCGGAGTGATATTCACTTCTGAATTCAGTTTAACATCTGCTGTTCCTAATGTAGTTCCTGTTTTAACAAAATATCCGCCAAAACCTGCTGCCTGGAAGCTTACTTCCCAGTATTGATAGGTATCATTCCAGATTATATCTGCAATATCAGGAGTAATAATAGTTGCTGTTCCTCCAAAAGAAGCTGTGGTACCTGTAGTACTTGTTCCTGTATATTTTTCAATAAGAAGATTGGCTTTATTGGCAACATCAGTAGGTGAAGTAGGTAGTTTCACTCCGGTTGTCAGGTTATAAGCATCAAAATCAGCCTGCTTGAAGTATAAAGTTACTTTTCCGGTTGCTGTAGTCGTGTTTGCATCAGAATTGATTTCATATCTTCTTGCCACATAGTTTGGCTGTGCATTATCCACCCATACTTTTGAAGTTACATTTCCTGTTACTGTACTTGCTGTTTCTTTCTCAACTCTTGCAATAAGCTGGCAGGCATTGGTGAAATAATTGTTTCCATTAGCTACGGTATTTGCTTTCGTTTGATTGGAAGTGGCTAAATTCTTTACTTCAGCAATATTTTCATAGACTACAGCTCTCATTTTAAGATCAAAAGTTCTGGATGTCCATGTAGTACCGTCTGTAGAAGTTTTAGATCTGTTATTTACTACTGCATTCTCAGCTTTCATGGCAATTCTTCCTCCTAAGCCATTCACTACGATATAAAATTCTTTTCCGGTAACCATTTGTACGTTCAGATCGGAAAGATTCACATAGTTCCATGTAAATTTCTGCGTATTATTAAGCCACGAAGTGATGGTTTTAGTGGCAATAATATCTCCCGGGTTCCCACTGGCATTCACTTTTCTGATTTGAATATCAACCGGAATATCTGAAGGGAGTGAAGTTCCTGTTAAAAATGAAAAGCCACCCAATTTCCCTGTTAATGTTGGGGTATATCTTACGGCAAGGGCTATATTATCAAAATAATAATTAGCTTCTGTATTGGCAATAATATAAGGTTCATCATAGCCTACCGTTTCAAAATTAGATTTTACACAACCCAATTCGTCAGTAACGGCTTTATAGATGTCCAATTTACCATATCCCCATCTCATGTTTGGAACAGCACCGGTTGCACCGTCCATTCTTGCGTTAGCTGTAAGACGTGATTTCACCTGTGCTGCAGTCAATGTAGGATTTGCCTGAAGCAATAGCCCTACTGCTCCCGCAACTCCTGGTGAAGACATACTTGTTCCCTGGTTTTTCACATAATAAGTAGTTCCAGCAATAATATCTGTTGCTGCAGGAGCCGAATCAGCGGATCTTGAAGAAATTACATTCTGACCAGAACCTGCGATCTCCGGTTTTTGAACACCATCCACTCTTGGTCCCTGTGAACTGAATGAAGAGATAGATTCCTGTGGAGTAAGCGTAAAATAACCGCTTGCTCCGCTATACCAACTTGCTCTTCCCATATATGAGGCTACAGTAATAGCATTAGAAGCATTTCCTGGTGATCCTACAATATATTCATTATCTCCGTTTTGTAATGTTGTTGCCACTCCCTGGCTATACAACCAGCCATGGGTTGTGATCTGCTGTGTTCCGTTGTTGGTAATTTCTAATGTATAATTCCCTTGAGCATTCGTAGTTCCTGAAATTCTGGATACTACCAGCTGAACATATCGTTTGTTATTATCATTTCCCCAATAATTATACATCGTAGCTGTAAGATCTCCTCCCAGTATACTATGAGTAGTGGTAGTACTTATATTTTGGGTATATACCTGTCCATCAGGAGTTGTTAGCTTGGCTGTAACAGGAGAGTTATCATTAGCATACATAATAAATGAAAATACGGATGCTGCAGAAGTATTGCTTGCTACTGTAAAAGTATAGGTCTGTGCTGCATTGGCTGCTATATCCACTTTTCTGTGAAGATTAGCTCCATAATCATTCCCTGCAGAAATAACGACTACTCTTCCCGTGCCTGAAGTAGTAAAACTGTTAGCTGCTACTTCATGACTGGAAGTTCCGTCATGGGCGGTTCCCTGTCCGCCAATACTCATATTAACAACGATAGGTTTATTGAGAGCCGTGGCTACATTTTTGAAATAAGTTAAAGCATTGATAGTATTGGTAGTAGGAAAAGATCCGTTACCTCCTTTTACAAAGACAATATCTGCATCAGATGAGAATCCTTTGTGTCTTTTATCAGTAAAAGCGGCTCCATTTCCTGCAGCCGTACCCGAAACGTGGGTTCCATGTCCGTTGGTATCATTTTCACGAACGTAGCCTGTAGGCGTTCCATCCAGTTCATCTTCAATCTGTGCTCTTGTGTATTCTACTCCTGTTGAAAACCCTGTAGGTGTTGTCTCTCCAAATTGCGCCGTTAATGTCTGATCCCAGATGGAAACAATTCTGCTTTTTGTCTGGTCATCAGCTTTTCGAAAATCAGGATGTTTCCAGTCTATTCCACTGTCATAAATCCCTACTAGGACACCGGTACCGTTATAAGCCGTGTTATTAAAAACTCCATCCTGCAAAAGACTTGCTCCGGATTGAGCTCTACTTACATCATTATGAAGTTCATCGAATGCAGGTGCAGCTACTGAAGTCACATAGGATAACGTCATCAGTCTTTCAATATCTTCAATGGAAACTAACGCTGTAGAGAAAGTTGGCAGCTGGCTTTGTACCAGAAAACCGTCAGCTTTCAGTTTTTCCGGTTCTTTAGTATAAATAATACATGAATACATGGTTTGTGCTCCTTTTGAAGTCACCACCAAATGTTGATCAAGTTTCATATCCGGGCGTTCCAATTCTTTTACAGCTCTTCCATTGGCAATGCTCTCCTTATTTTTCAATAAAATATCAAATCTGGAGTCTAATTTTTGTACTTGCCCAAAAAAAGCATAGGAATACAACCCCAAAAATGCTACAGTAGCATTTCGCAGAAGCTTCGTTGCTCCGGGCGAAATGTGTACTTTTGTAAAGAATAATTTTTTAATATCCATTTTCATTTTTTTAGATACACAATTATACAATTTTTATTTTATATACAAATAATTCACCATATTGATAATTATTAAAGTAAAAATATGAAAACAAACATTAAATTAATTAAATTTTAACAAAATATTCAAAATATAAAATTTTTTAACCAAAATGCAGGATTTTCTTTTTTATTTACAACTCGGGTGGGAACATATTATCTCTTTGGATGCCTTAGATCATCAGCTGTTTGTTCTTGCTTTGATTGCCGTGTATTCTTATAATGACTGGAAGAAAATACTGATTCTGGTTACCGCATTTACAATAGGACATTCCATTACACTGGCTTTAAGTATTCTAGATGTTTTCAGAGTTCCATCTGACTGGGTTGAATTTTTAATTCCTTTGACTATTGTTCTGACTTCTTTGGATAATATTATCATGAAAAACCATAAGCAGACTCTGATGCGGGCTAACTATTATCTTGCTCTCATTTTCGGACTTGTTCATGGAATGGGATTCGCCAATACAGCAAGAGTAATGATTGCAAAAAGTCAAAGCATTGCATTACCGCTATTAGGCTTCAATATAGGTCTCGAACTTGGGCAGATTGTAATTGTTTCTGCTATTTTAATGATTCTGTTTATACTGCTTAACATTTTTAAAGTGAATAAGAAAGACTGGATTCTTTTTGTCTCTTCCGGAGTATTTGCTCTTTCCTTAAAAATGACATTGGAAAGAATTCCTTTTTAAAAGTTAAATATTGATATTATTTCAACAGCTTATTCCTATATTTGATCATTAATAAATCCTTTTCGGTTATGAAACTAAAAGTTGTTATACTTTCAATTTCTGTATTTGCATATACAGGTTTCACCGCACAAAATATTCAGAATAACCCAGGCAGCAATCATGGTAACAGGTTTGAGCAGCTGGGAACAATTCTACCAACACCCAACATCTACAGAACGGCTTCAGGAGCTCCGGGACACGGATACTGGCAAAACAGAGCCGATTATAACATTTCCGCCTATCTGGATGAGGATAAAAGAAATCTGAAAGGTTCGGAAACCGTTACCTACTACAACAATTCTCCGGATGAACTGGATTATATCTGGCTGCAGCTTGATGAAAATGAACATTCAAGCATCAGAAACGCCGGATACGACGCTTCATCTGTTCTTCGTCCTTCCACCACAGATCAGCAGCTTAAAGTTTCTGAGCTTCCCGTGAAAGACAATGGCTATGGAGTAAGTCTTGAAAAAGTAACTGATGCTTCAGGAAATCCTTTGAAGTATACCGTCAACAAGACGATGATGCGTATTGATCTTCCTAAAGTTTTGAAAAAAGGGGAAAAATTCGTTTTCAAAGTAGACTGGAACTACAATATTTCCAACAGAATCAAAATGGGAGGCCGAGGTGGCTATGAAAACTTCCCTGAAGACGGCAATGATCTGTATACGATGGCACAATGGTATCCGAGAATGTGTGTATACAGTGATTTCCAGGGATGGCAAAACCATCAGTTTACCGGAAGAGGTGAGTTTGCTTTGGTCTTCGGAGATTTTAAAGTTTCTATGAATGTTCCTGCCGATCATATTGTAGGAGGAACCGGAGAATGTAAAAACTATGATCAGGTGCTTACCTCTGATCAACTATCAAGATATAAAAAGGCTGAAAACGCAGCTGAGCCTATTGAAATTGTAACGTTGGATGAAGCTAAAAAAGCCGAAAAAAATCATTCAAAACAAAGAAAAACATGGGTTTTTGAAGCGAAAGATGTTCGTGATTTTGCATGGACTTCTTCCAGAAAGTTTGTCTGGGACGGAATGCGTGTAACGATTCCTGAAAATAATAACAAGGTAATGGCAATGAGCTTCTATCCAAAAGAATCTTATGGTCTTTACAGAAAGTTTTCCACAAAGGCTGTTGCTCATACCATCAAAACCTATTCAGAATTTACCATTCCTTATCCATATCCTGTAGCACAGTCTGTAGAAGCAGCCAACGGAATGGAATATCCTATGATCTGTTTCAATTTCGGAAGAACGGAGAAAGACGGGACCTATTCTGAAGGAACAAAAAATGGAATGCTTGGGGTAATCATCCATGAAGTGGGCCACAACTTCTTCCCTATGATCATCAATTCTGATGAAAGACAATGGGCATGGATGGACGAAGGCCTGAATACATTTACAGAATATCTTACAGAAGAAAAATGGGATAATAAATTCCCTTCCAAAAGAGGACCGGCATGGACGATCGTAGATTATATGAAACTGCCGAAAGATCAGCTGGAGCCTATTATGAGTAACTCTGAAAATATTGTTCAGTATGGTCCGAATGCGTATTCAAAACCTGCTACAGGACTGAATATTCTTCGTGAAACGATCATGGGAAGAGAGCTTTTTGACAAAGCTTTTAAAACCTATGCTAAAAGATGGGCATTCAAACATCCTGAACCCGCAGATTTATTCCGTACAATGGAAGATGCCAGTGGTGAAGATCTTGACTGGTTCTGGAGAGGGTGGTTCTACGGTACAGATCCTGTAGATATCGCTATTGATAAAGTAACGGTAGCTGTTCCAAACCTTGAAACAGATCCAAAAGCAGCGGCGGAAGTAAAATATCAGGTAGAGAAACCTTTGGTAAACAGTTTTGAAGACCTTTCAAAAATCAGAAACAGAGAAGACAAGAATATTAAATTCTATGTTGACAGTGATAAGGACGCTCAGGATTTCTATTACCGATATGACAGAGGTCAGGAAAAAGTAAATAATAAGGAATACACCATCAAAACAGAGGCAGGTCTTCCTTTAGATGCCAAGGATAAAGAAAAGTTCAAGAATATTACTGGATACCAGATAGACTTTGTGAACAAAGGCGGGCTCGTAATGCCTATCATCCTTGAATTCACTTTTGAAGATGGATCAAAATTATATGACAAGTCTGCAGCACAAATCTGGAGACTGAACGAGCAAAAGGTTTCCAAAACCTATTATTTTGATAAGAAAGTAAAATCTATTCAGCTTGATCCGATGAGAGAAACTGCTGATATTGATACAACCAATAATTTATGGACCAGTGCCGGATCTGGTGCTGAAACTTCAAAATTCCAGCTCTTTAAACAAAAACAGGAAGCGGGTTCTGTAAGAGGAGGCTCCACCGGAAAGGTGAATCCGATGCAGGCCGCCGGAAAGAGTTAAAAATCAAAATGTTGTAACTTTTAACAAATACAGCACTACTTATTATTAAAAAGATCATGAAAACTATTCTTTTCCTTTTAATACTAAGTAGTGCTAATTTTTTTTCCCAGAAGCTACTTACTCCTGAAAATTCCGGGATCAATTCAAAACTCATTCAGGATGAAACTTCTGAAGCGGTATGGTTTGCTGAAAATGCAGGCACAAAAATAGAAATAGGAAGCATTATTACTGAGATCAAAAAACTGAACAAAGCAGATCTTCTTATCAGAACGATAGTAAAAATGAAACAGGCTCCGGATGCTCAATGGACGGATTCTACTCTTGTAAAAACTTCCAATTTCAACCCAGTCTACCACTCTTCTTACAATTCAATGAGAGACATGGTTCTCAAGTCTGAAAAAGATAAGGTCACCGGATATTATCTGGATAAGAAATCTCAGAAAAAAGATATGATCGAAATTCCTGCAGATCATTATTTCGACAGCAGCAGCTATGCCCAACTGATCAGATATCTTCCTTTGAAAGAACATTATACTGTTGAGATTTCTATTTTCGATTATAACCCCAAATCTGAGAAAAAAGGTATAATGAAAGCCTACATTCTGGATACTCAAAAGACAGAATATAAAGGAAAACCTGTCTGGGCTGTTAAAACCAATGATGACATCAGCAATAAATCAACTACAGTAACCTATTATATTGATTCTGTAACAAGAAAAATTGTAAAGCAGGATATAGAAATGACAGGAAGAAAAATGTATTTAGAAACAACTCAATAAATCACTGGAAATCAAACACCAACATCTTATTTTCGTCTACAAAAAAACATAACAACCTGACTTAAAAAGTTTTATATTTGAATCACCATAAACACCAAATGTCAAAATCCTGATTGACTTTAAATGCTCAGGAACGTACAAATCAAAATATTTCTAACTATGAAAAACGCTAAATTATTAAGCAGAGATGCTCAGAAATCAATCAATGGCGGAGCAGCAGGACGTATTTGCTGTGAGTACAATTACAAAGGACAATGCATCCTGTGGATTGGACCGGGACAATATTGTCCATAGTCTGTCATCAGATAACAATTTAAGATAAAGCCGGAAATTTCCGGCTTTATTTTTTATCCTAAATGTTCTTTTAAATTCTTTTTATAAGTTCTTCCCAACGGAAGTTCATCTCCGTTTTTCAAAAAAACATGACCTGAGTTATAAGAATTGATATGCTCTGATAACACAATATAAGACTTGTGAATTCTGATAAACCCGAAATGTTGAAATTTCTCTTCGAAATTAGACATTCTATCCAGAATCATATACTTTTTCAGAGGTGTCATCAGGACAATATACTCTCCGAATCCCTGTATCCATAGAATATCTTTAAGGAAAACTTTATTCATCACATAATTGGATTTGAACATAATATAATCTTCCTGCTGCTGGCTGCTGGCTGAGTTTTTAAACTGAACAAAATCTCTTGCTTTATTGACTGCTTTTTTAAAAGTATCAAAATCTACAGGCTTTATAAGATAATGAACAACATCCAGCTCAAATGCTTTCACAGCATATTTTGTTTCCAAGGTAATAAAAATACAAAGTGGCGGATCGGGAAGCTGCTGCAAAAGTTCAACTCCGTTGATCCCGGGCATATTGATATCGAAAACAACCAGATCTACTTTATTTGCTTTCAGAAAAGCCAGTGCTTCTTCCGGTTTCTGAAATGAAGCCAGCAATTCAACCTCTTCAAGCTGATCGCAATATTGTTTTACAAGCTGCAATGCAGGATATTCATCATCTACATTAACGATAGTCAGATTAGCCATTGATAGTAATTGTTAAAGCAATTTTATATTGATCTTTTTCTTTCGGTCCGGAATAAAATTCATACTGATCCATATAAAATTTTTCCAATATATGAATAATTGCTTCATTACCCAACCCATGATAATTGGATTCAACCGGATGAATTCTAACTTTCCCGACAGAATTTATAATTTCAAAATACAGTTCAGACCGCTCAATTTTACAGAACAGTTTTATAAAACCGTGAGCATCTTCCCCTATTGCTGAATGTTTTAAAGCATTTTCAAATAAAGTAAGAAGGATAGCAGACGGAATCTCAGCAATGTCAAATTCTTCCTGATCTTCAATATCCATCACAATATCAAGCTGATTATTGTATTTAAGCTGGTACAAAGCAGCAAGCGCTTTCAGGGAAGAAAACTCCTGGGCAACCGTTACTTTTTCCTTTCCACTATCATAAATAATATATTTCAGAAGTTTGCTCAATTGCAAAATAGAATCTGATGTCTTCTCCGAATGCGTAAAACTGTTCGCATAGATGTTATTAAGAGTATTCAACAGAAAATGAGGATTCAGTTTAGACTTCAGCAGATCAAGATAAAGCTGATCTTTCTCTTCTCCAAGGCTGATCACATCCTGTTCAATTAAAAATTTGTCTTTGGTAATTCCCAAAAAAGAACCCACAAGAATTATTATTCCCTGCGAAATGTACACATTATACAGAAAACCTACATGGTAGCCCTTTTCGTTGAAATCTATCTGAAAAACGGCAGGCTCCCACAGAATTCTGAAAAGGCTGGACACTAAAAAGCAGATTAAAGCATAGAGAATAAACTCCGGATACTTATTGGATAAATAGAATCGGGGAACCAAATAATAGTATACCAGATAATAAATTCCAACATTGAAAATGGTATTCAAAATAATGCTTATCACCAGCTGAGTGGAATCCAGGAAGTAGTTTTCGGTGAAATAAGTCATCAAAATGAAGATAAAAAGGAAAAATATATGCTGAAACCTCAACAAAAACTTCCAACGGTACTTCATAAGGCTTTCCAGAATTTTACCACTAAATAAAATCCTGATAATCAATAATATAATTATAAAATTAATGATTAAAAACATAGTCCATACCTTATTTTGAAACGCATCAAATATAATATCTTTTTGTCTCAAAATGCAGTTCGTTGAGAAAAACTGTCATTGATTGAAAAAAACCAGACCCGCTCTTCTGAATAAATATATTTGAGAAACCGCAATATTAATCAAATATTACATGAAACTTAATATACAATTAACGCTAATTTTATCATTTTGCCTAATAAACGGCCTTTTACACAGTCAGAGTAAAGACAACTATAATATGTGGTTTCAGTACCTCATGTCGGCAAAGCTTACGGATAAAAGTACTTTAACCGCACTTACTCAATACCGTTCTTTTGATCTTGCCTATGACACAAGGCTTTTTCTCGTGAATGCTTATGTAGATTATGAAGTGGTGGAAAATATAAAACCTGCTGCAGGGGCTATGTTTTTGATCCTTGAATCTTATAATGCTGACGATTCCAAAAAGATAAGATATGAAAAAAGACCTTTCCAGCAGGTGACTGCTGATTATTACATTGGAAGAACATCAATTTCCAACCGGCTTAGGGTGGAAGAACGTTTTATCAGCAATCCAGATGAATTTGAAGTGAGAATCCGGTATCTGATCTCTGTTAGAATTCCTTTCAATAAAAAAGGAGAAAAAGAAAAGCTCTACGGTATTCTCAAAAATGAAATAAGAATGAATGTTGACAAATTAGAACCTTTCGACAGCAATCGTATTACGGCAGGTCTTGGAATAAAACTAGGAAAAAATTCTGCTTTGGAGCTGGCCTTTATCAATCAGCTGGAAACCAAAAAAACAAGTAACTACGGATTTATAGGCTTCAGAAACAACTTTGACTGGAGAAAAAAGAAACAACAATAACCTCATTAATATTTATACAAAACTATGCTGACCTTTCTTGGCTTTTTAATGATTTTCATCTTCATGATTCTCATCATGAACAAAAAGATGACTCCACTTACCGCCTTAGTCCTGGTTCCGGTTCTTATAGCTGTAGTAGCAGGATTCGGGCCTGATCTCGGAGATATGATGAAAAATGGTGTCAAAGAAATAGCACTCACGGGAGTTATGCTGATTTTTGCCATCCTGTATTTCAGTCTGATGATTGACACCGGGCTTTTCGAGCCTCTTGTCAATGTTATATTAAAGGCTGTAGGAGATAATCCTGTAAAAACAACCATCGGAACCGCCCTTCTCACCACTTTAGTTTCTTTAGACGGCGATGGCTCTTCCACTTACATTATTGTAGTGGCAGCATTACTCCCACTTTATAAAAAACAGGGCATGAATCCTCTGGTTTTAACCTGTATTATCATGCTCGCAGGTGGTATTATGAATATTCTACCATGGGGAGGTCCCACCGCTAGAGTAATGAGTTCTCTTAAACTGGGGCATACTGAAATATTTGTCCCTATGATTCCGGTCATGCTGATCGGGCTGGTATGGGTATTTTTTGTTGCTTATATTCTGGGAGTTCGAGAGAAAAAAAGAATAAGCAAACATGGAAAATATACCAAATACAGCGGACAGGATATTGCCGGTGAAGATGATCCTGCATTAAGACGTCCAAAACTTATTATTGTCAATTTAATCCTGACCATTATCCTTCTTTGCGTTATGATTCTTGATATTATTCCTTTGGGCATTGCCTTTATGATTGCCTTCTGTATAGCTTCTCTGATTAATTATCCGAAACTGAAAGACCAGCAGAAAATTATTTCAAAACACGCTGGAAATGCTTTATCAGTAGCAGGAATGATCTTCGGTGCAGGAATTTTCACAGGAATCCTGAATGGTACAGGAATTATGAATGCTATGGGAAACAGTATCATCAGTATTGTTCCTAAAACCTGGGGTGGCTATCTGAATGTCATCACCGCAGTATTCAGCGTACCGCTTACCTTTTTCCTGACCAATGATGCTTATTATTTTGGAATATTGCCTGTCATCACAGCAACAGGCAGCCAGCTGAATATTCCTCCTGATATTTTGGGACGCGCCAGTCTTGTGGGTCAGGCTTCTCATTTATTAAGTCCGTTGGTACCATCTACTTATCTGTTGGTTTCACTGGCAGGGGTTGAATTCTCTGACCATCTGAAATTCACTTTAAAATGGGCTATCGGATCATCAATTGTAATGTTGCTGAGTGCATTGGCTCTTGGTATTATATAAGATTATATCTTTGAATTTTGTAATCTTACCTTATAAAAAGTGAATGATGAAACCTTCTAAGCAAAAAACGTTTACAGACTCCTATTTAAGAAACCTTACTCTGTATGTGTTCACGGCGATTATCTGTGGAGCATTAACCGGTTATTATTTTCCGGAAGTCAGTAAACATCTGGAAACAGTAAGCAGTTACTTTTTCACGCTTCTTGAAGTTTTGATTATTCCTGTTATTTTTATTGCTGTAACGTATGGGGTAAGCTACATTTTCAGCACCAAAAATGCTTTTAAAATTGTAAGCCAGATGGTTCTGTATTTTTTAATCATCACTTCCATAAGTATTTTATTGGGCATAGGATCCGGACTTCTTTTAAAACCGGGAGCCAATACGGGAATTATGATTTCTTCCCACAAAGCGCTTCCGGAAAGATTTTTAACAAGAACAACAAATCCTTTACATATTAGCAACTATGTACTTTTTCTTTTAATATCAATAACTGCAGGTATTCTGATTGGTCTTTCAAAGAAAAAGAATAACATTCTTAAGGCTATAGACATGGGAAGAAATCTGTTTTTCAAACTGATCAAGTATGTTTACATCTTTCTTCCCATCGTCATTTTCTCTAATATCGCTTATGGAATTTCTGTATATGGAATCAATACCTTGCTGCCATTAAGTAAAATTGTTGCCACAGTATATCTCACCTGTGTATTTTTCATTTTCGGGATATTAGGTGTTATAACGGCTTACTTTAAAATTAACCTTTGGGATTTTTTAATCAGCATCAAAGAAGAAATCATTCTTGTGGTAGCAACCTCCTCTTCAAAGACCGCATTTCCAATGATCTTTGATAAAATGGAATCACAAGGATATGACCGGAAAATACTTCGTCTTATTATTCCTCTAGGGTACAATTTTAATCTGGCAGGCGCATGTATTTACCTTTCAATTTCATGTATTTTCCTTATCCAGTTTTATAATATTCCACTTACAATAAAAGATTATTTCTGGCTTTTTATCACCATTTCAATTGCTTCAAAAACTGCTTCAGGAGTACCAGGTTCGGGCTTCCTTGCCTTGATGTTTACTTTAAGCAGATTTGGAAAAATTCCCACCACAGATCTAGCCCTGTTATACAGCATAGACCGCTTTATGAATGAAGCCAGATCTGTTACCAATTTCATAGGCATTACAGTTTCTGCTGCCATTATTTCAAAACTTAACCAAAATTCTATTCCTTTAAAAAATGATATTTCCTGATTTTACACACCTCTTCAATGACATATTAGAAAACCCTGCAAAATCGATCGCCATCATCGGCAATCTTATCCTTATCGAAAGCCTTCTTTCTGTAGATAATGCTGCAGTACTGGCGACCATCGTTATGGATCTTCCGGAACATCAAAGAAAAAGAGCTTTAAAATACGGAATCCTCGGAGCATACCTGTTTCGCGGGCTGGCTCTTATTTTTGCTTCTGTACTGATTTCAGTTTGGTGGCTAAAACCACTGGGAGGATTATACCTTCTCTATATTTCTTTTGATTGGTTTATCAAAAAGATGAAAAACACAAATGATGAAGAAAATCCGGAGGAAAATCCTGACAAAGAATCCAGCTGGCTGTATAAAAATTCTATCGGATTGCTGGGTCAATTTTGGGCAACGGTTGCTATTGTAGAAGTCATGGATCTTGCTTTTTCTATAGATAATGTTTTTGCTGCAGTGGCTTTTTCAGACAACCTGCTTCTGATTACACTTGGCGTATTTATAGGAATTTTAGCCATGAGATTTATCGCACAGTGGTTTGTTCGTCTGATGCAGATATTTCCTTTTCTGGAAACTGCCGCTTTTGCTGTCATTGCTATTTTAGGGATTAAACTAAGTTTATCGTTATATGAGCACTTCTACCCTGCTACGGCATTCGCTCAATTTTTAGCCAGTCATACTATGGAAATTTTAGTTTCCGCCATTACCGTTCTTTTGTTTGTAGTTCCTGTAGCTACGAGTTATCTTTTCGGATTTCCAGCCCGTAAGAAATAATTTTTCTGCCAAATTTTCACATTCGGAAACAAAAGTCTGCCATTTCAGCCATCAGTATCTCATGGCATACATTTAGGGAATTACAACACAGAAATAATTAAAAAATAAATATATTATGTCAGTAAACTTTAAACCATTGGCAGACAGAGTTCTGGTAGAGCCAATCGCAGCAGAAACTAAAACAGCTTCAGGAATCATTATCCCGGACACTGCAAAGGAAAAGCCGCAAGAAGGTACTGTAGTGGCAGTAGGTCCTGGTAAAAAGGATGAGCCTACAACAGTTCAGGTAGGTGATAAAGTTCTTTATGGAAAATATTCAGGTGCTGAATTGAAGTTGGAAGGTAAAGATTACTTAATCGTAAGAGAAGCTGATTTATTAGGAATTATTGGGTAAAAGCAGTAAGCATTAAGCTATAAGCAGTAGGCAATGAGAGACTACAAAAAATATGATACCTGGAAAATTTCTCATGAACTGGTAAAAGAAATTTATATTATTTCTGAAAATTTTCCTAAATCTGAGCTTTTTGGTCTTACTTCTCAAATAAGAAGAGCAGCAGTTTCTATTCCTACCAATATCGCAGAAGGTTGTGGAAGATCCACAGACAAAGAATTCGCAAGATTTTTAGAAATAAGTATAGGTTCCACAAACGAAACGGAATACCTTCTTTTACTTTCTTGTGATTTGGGATTTACTTCTGAAGATAAAATAGCAAAACTTAATGCGACCCTGAATCTAATCAGACAAAAACTTATACAACTCAGAAAAAAATTATTAAATAATAATTAATTGCTAAAGGTAAAAAAAGCTTATTGCTTAAAGCCTATAGCCCAAAGCTTAAAATTATGGCAAAAGAAATAAAATTCGATATTGAATCAAGAGACGCTCTAAAGAGAGGGGTAGATGCATTGGCTAATGCAGTAAAAGTAACTTTAGGTCCTAAAGGGAGAAACGTAGTAATCGAAAAATCTTTCGGTGCTCCACACGTAACTAAGGATGGTGTGTCTGTTGCAAAAGAAATCGAACTTGAAGACAGAGTAGAAAATATGGGAGCGCAAATGGTAAAAGAAGTTGCGTCCAAAACTAATGATATCGCAGGAGACGGTACTACTACCGCTACTGTATTGGCACAGGCTATCGTAAGAGAAGGTCTTAAGAACGTAGCTGCTGGTGCTAACCCAATGGATCTTAAAAGAGGGATCGACAAAGCAGTAACTGCAGTTGTTGAAAACCTTAAAGCACAGTCTCAGACTGTTGGAGATTCTACAGAAATGGTAAAGCAAGTTGCTTCAGTTTCTGCTAACAATGACGAGACGATCGGTGCTTTGATCGCTGAGGCTTTCGGAAAAGTTGGAAAAGAAGGAGTAATCACTGTAGAAGAAGCTAAAGGTATCGATACAACAGTAGATGTTGTGGAAGGTATGCAGTTCGACAGAGGATACCAGTCACCTTACTTCGTGACTAACCCTGAGAAAATGTTAGCTGAACTAGAAAATCCATATATCCTTTTAGTGGAGAAGAAAATCTCTTCAATGAAAGAATTGCTTCCAGTTCTTGAGCCAATTGCACAAGGTGGTAAGTCTCTATTAATTATCTCTGAAGAAGTTGAAGGTGAAGCTTTAGCTACTTTGGTAGTAAACAAACTAAGAGGTTCTCTTAAAATTGCTGCTGTAAAAGCTCCAGGATTCGGGGACAGAAGAAAAGCAATGTTAGAAGATATCGCTATCCTTACAGGTGGACAGGTGATTTCTGAAGAGCAAGGTTTCACTATGGAAAACATCTCTTTAGATATGCTTGGAACTGCTGAGAAAGTAACGATCGACAAAGACAACACAACTGTTGTAAACGGTGGTGGTGATGAAGCGAAAATCAAAGGAAGAGTAGCTCAGATCAAAGCTCAGATGGAAACTACAACTTCTGACTACGACAGAGAAAAACTTCAGGAAAGACTAGCTAAATTAGCTGGTGGTGTTGCTGTACTTTACGTAGGTGCTGCTTCTGAAGTAGAAATGAAAGAGAAAAAAGACAGAGTAGATGATGCACTACACGCTACAAGAGCTGCTGTAGAAGAAGGTATCGTTGCAGGTGGTGGTGTTGCTTTAGTAAGAGCAATTAAATCTCTGGACAGCCTTTCTGGTGCTAACTCTGACGAAAACACAGGGATCAAAATCGTGAAAAGAGCGATAGAAGAACCATTAAGACAAATCGTTGCTAACGCAGGTGGTGAAGGTTCTGTAATTGTTGCTAAAGTAGCAGAAGGAACAGGAGACTTCGGATATAATGCGAAAACTGATGAGTATGTTCACATGCTTGAAGCAGGAATCATTGACCCAACTAAAGTAACAAGAGTTGCCCTTGAAAACGCAGCTTCTGTATCTGGAATGCTTCTTACAACTGAATGTGTTATCACTGAAGTGAAGAGCGCTGAACCAGCTATGCCAATGGGTGGTGGAATGCCAGGAATGATGTAGTAGCGTAAGCTAAGACAAATTAATATACTAACCGCTCTACTTGTAGGGCGGTTTTTTGTTTATGGTTTCCCGTAAGGCATTTCTTTCACATTTTTTTAATTTAGTAAATCACTTTTAACTTAAAAATCTAACAAAACAATTATTATGAGTGGAAAAATCAGAAATGGAAGTTCTTCTATGGGAACTGTCTTATTTAACTGGGATAGTAAAAATTTAAGACAAGGAAGCTCTTCAATGGGGACTGTTGTTATAAATTTTGATGGAAAAAATATAAGAAGTGGAAGTTCATCTATGGGAACTGTCCTGTATAACTGGGATGGGAAAAATATCCGTCAAGGGAGCTCATCTATGGGAACAACATTATATAATATTGATGGAAAGAATATTCGACAAGGAAGCTCTTCTATGGGAACAGTTCTATTTAACTTTGATGGAAAAAATATAAGACAAGGGAGTTCTTCAATGGGCAGTGTTATCTTTAATATTGATGGTAGTATCCCTCTACCATTATGTGCTTTAATTGCTACAGGAATTATTTAAAAGTTATCACTAAAAATAGCTAAAGTGAAGAGCGCTGAACCAGCTATGCCAAAGGGTGGTGGAATACTAGTAAATTATTTTAATATTTAAAACGTAGAGATTTACAAATAGAAATATTTTGCATATTTTTATTTGTAAATCTGGAATCAAAACTAATCAATTAGGAAAACAATATGTCTAAAGGCTTCAGAATACTAAATATTAATATTGGAGAAGTATCTTTTCCAATTAGTAAAAAAGTGGTTGACAAAATTGAAAAAAATTTTTTCACAGTTATAATTGGAAATAATGCTACGGGAAAAAGTAGATTACTTGTTAATATTTTAAACATTTTGAGACAACAGCTTAATCCAAGAATTAAAGTAAAAGAAAATATATTCAAAATAGAATACCTTTACAACAATAAGCTAAATTATATTTCAAATCTCAATCAAAATGCTCCTGATAATATAGATGACCTTCACCTCCTCTCTATATCTAATAGCTTATTTGATAAGTTTCCTCATAATGTCAAATCCGATAATAACTACTCCTATGTAGGTGCTAGAAATCAAGGCATCAACACTCACAAAAGAGCTATCATTAATGATTTAATGGATGTCTTTAATGAAAACTTAGATGATAAACAGTTTTTGAGTAAAACCAAAGAATTATTTAATTTTTTAAAGATAGAACCTTTTATCTCCATTTCTCTACGAAAGACATTTGGATCAACTCATCATAGATATTTTGAATTTTTAAAGTATTCAAAAACATCAGAGTCACTACAATTATATCTTAAAGATTTAACAAACAAAGGTTTTTATAGACAACAATCAAAAATTCTCGAAAAATATTCTAATGATTTAGATTTTTTAGAAAATTTTGTAAAATTCATAAAATCCAATAATAAAATCTTTACTGACAAAAGCAATAACAGATTACCTGATTTTTTCTTTCAAATAAATTTGAATAACTCTGACAATTCGAATGAAAAATTTCTTACTGAATTTAGATTTATTTCTTTATTACGAAGATTAAATTTATTGACATATGAATCTGTTCTTTTAAAAAAAGGGGACTTTCAATTTGACATTCAAGATTCCAGCACAGGAGAAATAGGTTTATTAATGACTTTTGTCAGAGCAATTCCTGAATTAAAATCAAATTCAATAATATTCATAGATGAGCCTGAAATTAGTTTACATCCTTCATGGCAATTAAAATATATTGAATTATTAAAAAAGTTCCTTAATGGTTATACTGGGTGCCACGTTCTAATTGCTACTCATTCACATTTTATTCTTTCTGATTTGAAAGAAAATTTTAGCTCAGTAGTTGTACTAAATAATATTGAAGGTAAGTTTTCTGTAGATTTAAAAGAATATACTCCATTTGGTTGGTCTCCAGAGGCAATACTTTATGAAGTTTTTGGAGTTGCAACCGTTAGAAATCATTTCTTTGAATATGATTTGAAAACTTTACTTTCCTTAATATCAAATAGATCAAAAGACTATGGTAAAATAAATAAGTATATTGACAAAATAAATAAGTTTGAGTTTACAACGGGGGATCCTTTACATAAAATTATTAAAGAAGCTAAAAAGTATGTCCAGAATAAAGAAAAGTAAGCCTTTCTTTTTTCAGAGCCTCGAAGGTAAAGAATTCAAATATTTAAAAAAAGAATTGTTGACTATTAATGGGCTTTGTCCATTAACAGGAGGAGAATGGGAAGGAATTATAAAAAATACAAGTAAAATTATGAGGAAAGATCGTGATGAAATTGTTTCTAAAATTAAGGCTAAATTAGAAAAAATTCAAGGTCCATACTGCATTTATTGCGGACTTCATGAAAAACATTGTGGCCCCTTAGAAAGGGAACATATAGCACCAAAAGGATATAAATCACATCCTCAATTTATGTTTGAACCACAAAATTTAGCTCTGGCATGCCATCATTGTAATTTTGACTTAAAGAAAGAATATGACACAATAAATAAAATTAATACAAATTACTCAAAATGTACCTTTAATATTATTCATCCTTATTTTGATAATATCAATTCGCATATAAGTTTCGTTTCAAAAGAAGGCATGGTTCTTATTAAATCAAAACGATATTCAAGAAAAGGTCGTAATTATATTAGGCTATTTGAACTAGATAGTGTGTATAACACTGAAAAGAGAAGCGGATTGTTAATAGTCAATGAAGTAAAATCATTGAATAAATATGATAGTATGTTAAATGATATATTAGAAAAGAAATATATACAAAAATAAAATTGCTTTTTATTCCTAATTTATAACAAAGTAAGAGCCTCCGGCTCTGCGAAGTTTCTCAGCTTTGAGCCCTCAATAAAATAACATTAGCACAATGCATAAATTTGGATTATCTGCGAATGAAAACAAAATACCTTACCCATTACCACAATTTTAAAATATAAAAAATAATTAATGATTAATTTATATTGGCCTGTTTATAAAAATTTAGAAAAGGAAGTTATAGAATTATCTTATAATATAAATTTTGATGATATTCAATTTGATTATCTTAAAGATGTAGATGGAAAATACATTAAAACACCAACGTATTCTGTAAAAATTGGAGATTTATTAGTTCGTTGTTGCACAGAGATTGAAGCACTAATTCAAGAACTAACAAGAGGAAAAGATAAAGATGTTCAAAAAACACCAACTGTTGATTCCAAAAGACCAATTACAACAGGATGTAGATTGAAGTATCTTCACAATACTTGGGACTTAGACCAAAAAGCAGTAATTATGTCTTGTCTAAGTATGTATTTTAAAGATGAAAAGAATAAGTATTTTTTTCCTTTTCAATATACAAAAGACGGATATGATGATTACTATTCAGCTTACAATGCAATAAAGCATAATAGAAATGATAAAACAATTTATAAAGGAAATATTCGATATTTATTGCGAGCAATGGCTTCTTTATTTCTACTAAATATTTATCATAAAAACGACCCCATCTTTTTAGGGAAGAATTCCTCTACAGATTCTGTCCCATCAAGTTCAGATTTATTTTCTGTTGAAACAATTAGGGCAACGATGACGGAAAAGGACAATTCCATAAAACTAACTTTAGGAAACTTTAAAGATACTCTTTCCGCAGTATATATTATTCGAACAACTGAAGAATCTAAAGCTAAAGAAAATGATAATGCACAAGAATTTACTGATTCTGTCAATAGTAAAATAGCAGAACTAATTAAAAACAACCCTAATGAAAATATTGATGAGCTAACAAACAGAGCTATTCAAATGACTTCACATACAAAACTCTTGAAAGCTTATGAAAATAGAGAGTATGAAGCTATATTAATAAAGCCTGAAAGCATAGACTTTTATGAAAGTCAAGGTTGTATTGCCGAATACAGCAAAGACGAATTAGACCAAATTAGAGAAGAAATTAAACTATGGAAGTCAACACATATTTAATAATAATCACTCCCGCTCCGCAAAATCTCCCGACTTTGCACATTCAAAAAAACAAAATCCAAAGTCAGGAGACCTCGGATAGCCGTCTATCCCGCTACCGCACGATTGTATCGTGTGGCATAAACTTTAGATCATACTGTTAGAATATTTAAATAAAACAAAATCCGAAGTCTCTCACTTCGGATTCTTTATATCCCCACCCCATCTAAAATACCCCCACTCCCCCATTTCCTATCCCCCAACTTTTACTTATATTTGTTTCTATAACGTACACAAATATGCAAAACAAAAAAATACATCAGGGGAGAAATATCAAGCGTTTTCGGGAGATGTTGGGCATCAAGCAGGAGGCTTTGGCTTTTGATCTTGGTGAAGACTGGAACCAGAAGAAGGTTTCGCTTTTGGAGCAAAAAGAAACTATTGAAGAGGATATTTTAGAAAAGATTTCCCAGATTCTGAAAGTTCCTATGGAAGCTATTGAGAATATGGATGAGGAACAAGCAGTTAATATTATTGCTAATACATTTGATAATGGCTCTATACTTAATGGTATAAATAATAATCCTTCGTTTCATCCTATAGATAAAGTTTTGCAACTACACGAAGAAAAAATTGCGCTGTACGAAAGAATGCTGAAAGAAAAAGATGAAATGATGGCCAGACTGGAACAGTTGATTCAGAAATAAAAAACAAAACTAATAACCCACCGTTCAAGAAAATTATACTCAAAATGAAATTAAACATTAAACTTTTTTCCATCTTTATTCTTTTTCTGGTTTCAACCTCTTCTTTTGCACAAAAGAAGACTCCATTTCAAATCAATGGAGAATTATTTGAGATTCCCGGAAAATGGGAATATAAAAATCAACTTAAACAATCCGGTCAATTTCACTTAAGCAATAAAGACGAAAAAATAAGTTTATTAATTTCTGTAAGAAAGCCTGAAAAATTTGAATTTTATAAAGAAGGCTTAACAGAAAAAGAATTGCTGAATGCATTTTACAAATGGGAATATGATTACTGGGCCTCTTCCAATGGAGTGAAAGCTGAAGTTTCCGAAATAAAGCGAAACGAAGAAAAAAATTATATCATCTGGAAAATTATTGTAAAAAACATGCCTCAGAATAATAACAAGGACCAGACTTCCTATTTACTCTATGCTGTTAGAAACAACAATCTGATTTCATTTAATCTAACCAATAATACCGATAAAAAGATCCCATTAACTGAAGCAGAATCAGTGGAACTTCTCGAAAAAGTCTATTTGAAATAAAAATATAAGCCTGCTTTGAAAAGCAGCCCGCCTTTATGCAAAAAAATAAAATCCGAAGCCTATTGTCTTCGGATTTCTTATGATCATAAATCATCCAAAGTCATCAGATTTCTGACAATAAAGCAGCTCTACCCCCTTCCATACTTCCTCCAGCCCCTTCTATAAGTACCTCCAGCCCCTTGGGTAAGTGGGTATACCCCCTTTAGGAACGGTCTCTACCCCCTTCCATACTTCCTCCAGCCCCTTCTATAAGTACCTCCAGCCCCTTGGGTAAGTGGGTATACCCCCTTTAGGAACGGTCTCTACCCCCTTATGCAACCCCCTCTACCCCCTTACCTAAGGGGGTAGCTACATCTGGTAGTGGAATACAGAACACGAGTGAAGTAATAGGTTTTTTAGAAAATTCTTTTCAACTTTTTCTTATCTTTAAACCACCCTATTCAATTAAAGAAAATCAAAAAAAATAAACACTAATACCATTGAAAACAAAATTATTATTCCTTTCATTTTTGTGTTCACTGTTCACCCATGCACAAACCCTTCAATTTAAAAGTCTCGCTAATATGTCTGTGGGCAGAGGTGCCATAACCAGTGTCATTGTGGATGATAACATCTATGTGAGCAATGGATATCTGGAAAGTGGTGGCAACGCCAATTATATCGAGAAATATAATATTACCGATAATAAGTGGAGTATTCTCAATGCTACGCTGAGTCCCAAAAAATTTGCTAATTCGGAGACTTACGATAATAAAATCTATATTTTTAACGGTTGGGGTAACAGCCATCTTGAAATTGTAGACCTTGAAACCCATAAAGTAACAAAAGGAGCTGTTAATCGTTCCTATACCGGAAATGCAGGTTCTGCCATCCATAATGGAAAAATATATGTGTTCGGCGGCAGTGGACTCAACGGGGCTGCAACCACTGTATTTTCTAACAGATTCCAGTATTATGATATTGCTTCAGATACATGGTATCCGTTACCTAATATGCCTACAGCCAGAGAAGCCAAGGGCAAAATTGTGAATGATAAGCTATATGTCATTGGTGGTTTTAATGGTACTTCATCCCGACTGATCAATGTTTACGATATCAACACTAATAGCTGGACCGATCAATATACAATGCCTGCCGGGATATCCGGACATTCATTAGCGGTATCGGGTGATAAGATTTTCATTGCAGGGGGTTATAATAATCAGACTTTTCTGGCCTATTTTGATACTACAACCAATAAGTTCCATCAGTTATCTTCCAATATGATTCCCAGAAGACACGCTGCAGCGGAAGTTTATAACAATAAATTATACATCATCGGTGGAAGTACAACGTCTATAACCAAATCAGCGATTAAAAGCATACAGGTAGCAGATATCAGTGATAGTATACTCGCCAATACAACCAGTGAAAACCGTGCGTTGGAAACAAAAGTTTATACCAATGCACATAGAGACGGTTTTATCATCAGCAATAAAAATAACAGCAATCAGTTTGAATACACGGTTTACTCCACAGATGGGAAGCAGATCAGCAAAGGTTTTGCCTATTATAATAAAACGATAGATCTGTCCAGAGTACAACCTGGAAATTATATTTTTAGTTTTAAAGATGAGAAAGGCATTTTGCAGCAGATTAAAATTTTCAGGTAATCCAACTGCTTTGCAAAGTCGGAAGACTTTGTGCAAATAAAATACATAATCCGAAGCCGGGAGACTTCGGATAGCGAGATCCCTTCTCTTCCTTTGGATAAAGGGATAATCTTGCTTAAAAAACCAATCAGGACAATAAAAAAACATTGATAGTAGGAGATTCTAAAAAATAGACTTATGCAAAAAAAATCAGATATCATAAGTGAATGACCTTCGAATCTTTTATTTAAATTTATTTCCGAAAAAAAATTACCCCAATAACCTTGGCCTCAAAATTACAAATGGAAGATATTTTTAGAAACTACGAAGAAACAATATCCCGAAAACACAGCATTGGCTTTACACCTAAATATAAAGAGGAATTCAGAACACTTGTCAACGAAACACTTTTCATTGCCATCGCAGAAAAAACATTCGAAAAACTGAACTGGGATGTCGTTTATAAAGATGATCACAATATAGAAGCAAAATATAAAGAGACAAGTTGGATGAGCAATCAGTGGACAGAAATCATTACCGCTCATTATAATAACGGTTCCATTTCTGTAAAAAGTGAATCTCTTGGTAATGAAATATGGGATAACGGAAAAAATTCTAAAAGAGTTAAACTATTTATTTTTGCCTATCAGGAAACATTAAAAACGTTCGATAAACAAGCATTAAAAGAAATTGAAAAGGAAGTAGAAAAGAAAAAAAACTGGGATGACTATATAATCCCTGAAACATTACCACAACCAATAAAAACAAGAACACCCAATATAACACTCCCAATTATAGGAGGTGTTTGCATTTCTTTAATTACCGGATTTCTGGTAGCATTTCTTTCAGTAAAAGGATTGTACTTTATTGGTCTTTTTGAATTTCTTGTGGCAATCGTTCTTGTTTTTGTGATGAAGTACTTAATTAAATTCTCAAATTATACGGACTTTAGCAAATTGCAGTATCTTTTAGGTGTTATGATTATATTAACTTATATGTCAAACGAATATTTTCAGTATGAAATAATTCTGAATACCAATAATCTTGAGAGAATCTGGTTTTGGAATTTTATACAAATAACATTTTTGCAGGGGTTTACAATCAATAAAATTAACTTCGGATGGTTTGGCTGGATCATCATTTGGGTTGTACAACTTGGGCTAACAGGTATTTTTGCCTACCTCAGAATAGTTGCATCACTTACAAAATATCTTATTGAAAGAGTTCCTGCAGAAGTTGTTGATTTTGCATTTTATTATGCGGTAAAAAATAAATCGGAGGAAGAGATCAGAGCAGAACTGGCTAAGAAAGGCTGGAAAGATCCAAAAAATCAGAATGAAGTTTTTGAGGCCATAGATGGGTATCAAAGTGCTATAGCATTAAACAGAGTCAAATAGAGTCTCTGATTCAAAATTATATATAACTCTTGTTTTTGAGCAAATAAACTAAGCACTTTACACTGCCAAACATTCAATATGGAAATTAAAGAAGCTCTCGAAAAATATAAAATCATTGGAGACTATTTTGCCCCTGATTATGAGAAGGAAAATGAAGTCTTGACTGAATTCAGAGCAAATAATCAAAATTTATCAGAACAGCAAACTGTTGAATTAGTAAATCTTCTCCAAAGTGATATTGAAATTTCAGACAAATATTTCGTAGCTGACTTGCTTTATTTATACGACAGCTTCAACAGAGAATTATTTGAAACTCTATTAATAACAGCAATACATTATAAAGATCCTAGTTTCAACAGAATATTCTTAAGACCTTGCCTGAGAGTCTTTGGAACAAAGGAAGTAGTTGATAGTCTTTCGGATAGATTCAATCAAGTAAACATTATTGAGCGGATAGGAATTTCAAAATTAGTATATTGGTTACGAATCCATGAAAATAGCAATATAGATAAGCTGGATCATACAATTTTAAAAAGAGCCGATCAAACCTCAAATTTAATAGAGCTTTATCACTATAAGTTACGCTATGGAAACAAAATAAAATATGGAAATAATATCCCTGACAACGCTGAAGATCTTATTAAAGTTATCAAAGGGAACAAAGAATATGAAGAACTATTATTTGACAAGCTTGGCTGGACAAAAAACATCCAAATGCTCATAGAAAACAAAGGAATAAAAACAGACCTGTTTTACGTCCCTCCATTTACAATAAATGCAGGAGAAATTATTACTATAAATCTTTCCAACGGAGCACACTTCTATGAAACGGAAATGTTTCTTAAGGATCTATTTTGTGGTAAGGCATACCATGAAAATGTTATCATCCATAAAAAAATGACTTTTGTTGAACATTTCAAAGAATCGAAATTTAGAGACATTTTTTACCCTATGACCGTTGGAAAATATTTAAAGAAGAATGCAAATCCCGCTAGTCTTTATACCGAAAAAATTTATGAGACGGAATGGATCAATAAAAAAATAAAAGTCAATACCCTTACAGGTAGTCCAAGACGGTTACTATCATTGTATACTACTCTTTCAAATACAAATAATATTATTTTTGATTTAGTTGGACTAGGCCTTGATGAAGCCCAAGAAACGTATAAAATAGTACAAGAAGTAATAAAAGAAGGAGGTTCGGCAATTTTACTGGATGGATATGATGATATGAAAAACCAATGTACGAAATACATTGAGCTGCAATGGACAAAAGCATAATCTCATTTAATAAGACATATGAAAAAAGCATTTGAATTTCTCACCCACTTAAAAGAAAATAACAATCGCGAATGGTTTGCAAAACATAAATCTGAATTTGATCAGATTGTGAAAGAAAACAAAATTCTTTTTACACATATTTATAATGAGCTTCAGGAGCACGATCAACTGAAAGGAATTCATATTTTCAGGATTTACAAGGATGTTCGTTTTTCCAAAGACCAAACACCATATAAAACCAATTTCGGAGTAGGATATTCCCGCTCGAAACCAATGCTGAGAGGTGGATATTATATTCAGCTGGAACCGGGCAACAGTTTTGTAGGCGGTGGATTTTGGGGTCCTGAGGCCAAAGATCTACTCCGCATCCGTAAAGAGTTTGAAATCAGCAGTACAGAAATCGAAAAAATTATCTCGGACGAAACTTTTGTAAAATATTTTGGAGAGCTTCAAGGAGATTCTGTAAAAACAGCACCAAGGGGTTTTGATAAAAATCATCCATCTATAGATTTAATCAGAAAAAAGCAATTCCTGGTGATGAGAAAGTTCACTGATAAGGAAGTTTTATCTGACAGTTTTCAAAAAGAAGCGATTCTAACCTTGCTTGCCATGAGGCCTTTTTTTGATTATATGAGCGAAATTCTTACCACGGATATGAATGGAGAACCTTTGTACTAAAATTTAATTTAACACAGTATACAAAACTAAAAACCTGATGAAACTGTTCCTTCTAGTATCTTTTTATTTATTGATATCAGCTTGTCATTCATCAAATAAGAATGAGACCATCAACCCGAAACATACATTTGGAATCGTTAAAGCAACAGATTCAACTTCTTTTTTGAGCTGGACAAATGGAAAAAAGAATTTCCGTTCTTCAGAATCCATCAGTAACCATTATCTGGATGATAAAACATCTTTACAATGGAGCAATGATCAATACATGTGCCTTAGACATTCTAATGGAAGTGATACCTGGACCGATTTAATTTTACCATTTAACAGTAATGAAATAAAGGTTTACGAAAATACGATGGCTTATGACAAGGTAAATGGTATTGTTATTTATGAAACCGATTCTCTCCCTTATCAATTAGTCGCTGAAAATATTGTTGGAAAAGAAAAAGAGTTCCTGGGAGAAAACTGGAAAAAATGCTCCAGTATTTTTCCACATTATTGTATTGACAGTATATCTGTTGAAAATAAAGAATTGTATGTAAATTGGGTTTTGCCAAACAAAATAGATCAACCTAACACAACAGAAGTACAAAAAATTAAGCTGAAGTTTTAAAAACAATGATAACCAACTATGAAAAACATATTCTTATTCATTATCACTTCTTTTATACTCTTGAGCTGTTATGAAAATTCACAAAAAACAAAATTACTGAACTTTGGCAGCTTTACAATTCAGGCTCCCAAGGATTGGAAAAAAATAAACTCGGATTCTTATGATAGCAATGCCGGTATCATTGTCACAAAAAATAATGATTCCATTTTTTACGATTACGGACCTTATTCCTATTCATTAGAAGAAGATGTAACGATTATTAGCAGAAAAGATTTCAACGAACTTCTAACAGTGAATCCAAATGCGGATACAACAGAATTTATTGTTATTGATAAAAATGCCACTAGAGAAGATTTTATTAAAAGTAAAATAATCTATAAAAAAATTGATGGATACAAGGCAAAAATAGTAGAGCCTAAAAAAGCTGGAAAAGGAATGACCGGAATTTATATAGACAGCCTCAAGACTGGATCAATAGGAAAAATAAGCTTCAACCTATATGGGACAAATCTATCGAAACAAAGCCAGACAGAACTTCTAGAGGTTATTCAAACTTTACACTTTATAAAACAAGGCGATAGATAAACATCAGCATAATTATATAAACATGAAAAAAGTAATATTAGATTTGGCCGCTACTTTAGACGGATTTATTGAAGGACCCAACGGAGAAACCGATTGGTGCATTATGGATAATGATATGGATTTTGATGGATTTCTCTCAGGAATAGACACTATTTTTTACGGAAGAGTGAGCTATGATGCATGGGGAAATTATCAGCCGGAAGACAATGCAGATCCGGAAGAACAAAAACTTTGGGAAGCAGTTCATTCAAAAAATAAATTTGTCTTTTCCAGTCAAAACAGAGAAGATGAAAATGCTGTTTTTATCAGTTCTGACATTGTGGATAAAGTTTCAGAAATAAAAAATCAGGGAGGAAAGGACATCTGGCTGTATGGAGGTGCAAGTCTTATTAAAACTTTTATTCAGCACAATCTTATTGACACCTACAGAATATCCGTACATCCGATTGCTCTGGGGAAAGGAAAACCTCTTTTTGAAGATTTAAAAGAAAGATTACATCTAAAATTGGTCAAGACCAATGTCTTCAAATCCGGTGTCGTACAGCTTATTTATGAAGTTTAAACTAAAAATTTAGAAGATATGAATGTTCGGCTCAGCACGATTATTTTGTATGTAAAAGATGTGCAGTTACTCAAAATTTTCTATGTGGAAAACTTTAATCTGAAAGTAATTGAAGAAGATCCTGTATGGGCTTTACTTGATGCAGGAGGTATCTATATTGGTTTACACAAAATCGGAGATCAGTATCTTGAAGAAATAGAAGCAGATCACATTTTTGACAACAATACCAAAATTGTTTTTGATATTGACATGGATATAAAAGACGCAAAAAATGATCTGGTTTCAAAAAACGTTCGGATGAGAGACATCAAAACTTTTCAGGACTACCCTTTCTGGCTTTGTGACGGGACCGATCCTGAAGGAAATGTATTTCAGCTAAGAAGAAAAAAATAAGTAATATTTTCAATGAAAAAGATAATTGCAGCCGCCAGCCTGATTCTGGTCCTTACTCTTTTTTATTATCCCGTTTTTGATGATGAAAAAATTTCATTTGCCATTATTTTCCTGTGTTTTGTAGTTCTTATATTTTCAGTGGCAAAATTGTATTCTCCTGACGAAAAAGATTATGAGTCATTTGAAAAAGAAATGGACAATCTTCATAAGTTTGACGGAATCTTCCAATACACAAACGATGGATTTTACTTCAAACAAAATAATGTAACCGAATTTATAAAATGGAATGAAATAGTTTCAGTGTATTCATTTATTATTCCTTCTCCTTTTAATAAAAGACAATCCGGACTGGAAATCATCACCCTTGAAAAAAGCTATGAATTTGATTACAAAGTAACTCCTGGAATTGTAAAATTAAAAGATCAGCTTTCAGAGAATCTTCCCACCTGGGAACTGGATTCACCAACGGTTAGGATGAACAATTTCGGGCTTAAGAAGACCTTATTATTTGAAAGGAAAACTGTATAATAAATACTTCTACAAATGCCAATCACTATTAAAATAAAGAACAAGCCTAATTGGGCAGTTACCATTGTATTGGGTTTAGGTTTATTGATGCTTTCTTTTATTATTCTGATTATTATTCCTCTTACAAGTCTTCAGGAGCAAGGGTTTTATGCTGTTTTAAACTTTTTTTCCTCTGCCACTCCTTTTGCAGCTTTTTTTATACTTCTCTTATATTTCTGGCTATGGAATACTTTTGGAAAAACAATTCTCACTATTGAACCTGAACAAATAACAGTCCGATATAAAAACAAGTTGTTTACAAAACCCAGAATCTATCTAAAAAAAGAAATAGGGCAGATTATGGTAAAAGATTTTCAGGTAGAGAAGTATAAATTTGGGACCCGCTACCACTTTTCTCTGAGCGGCTCAACCTATTCTGTTGTTCTTATACAAAACGGCAACGAAACAAGAATTGTAGACTGGATCACCGAAACCAAAGCCAGTGAAATAGTAGATGAAATAAAAAAAATGGGGTATTAAAATACAGGATATACCTTATCCTTAAATTTATAATTAACGAAAGATTTTAATTCAAATAAATATTTTTTAAATCCCATGTAATATTACAACACTTAAAAGTGTCTTATTTAAAAAAAATTACATGAAATTTATTTTAACCTGTATTGCTGTATTGCTTTCGGTACATCCTCTTTTTTCACAGAAATCGAAACAACTGGAACACTTATTCTCAACGTATGAAAAAGCGGGCTTGCTAAGTGGTTCCGTTCTGATTGCCGAAAAAGGAAAAATTATTTTTGAAAAAAGCTACGGCTACAGAAATGCTCCTAAAAAAGAGAAAAATACCAATAACAGTATTTACCGGGCATTCTCTATGACAAAAATGTTCACTGCAACCGTTATTTTTCAACTGGAAGAACAGGGAAAATTATCTTTGAATGACAAACTCTCCAAATATTATCCTGATTTTCCGAAAGGCGACAGCATAACCATTGCCCATCTGCTTTCCCATACATCAGGAATTCCCAATGAAACAAACTCTGAGTATACTGTAGATGAGGGAACATTTATAAAATATATTTCTGCAAAACCTTTGAATTTTTCTCCTGGTAAAGATTGGGATTACTCCAATTCCGGATATTATATTCTCGGCTATATCATTAAGAAAGTAACAGGCCTGAGTTATGATAAAGTAATTGAAAACAATATCCTGAAGCCTTTAAAGATGAATCACAGTGGTTTCAATTTCAATAATGTGACTGATGAAAACAAAGCATGGGGATATGAATTTTTATCTGATAAAGGGTCTAACGAAGCATTACGTTTTAAAACAGATCACCCTTTTGGTGCAGGAGCCATGTATTCTACCGTGGAAGATCTTTTTAAATTCAATGAAGCGCTTAAAAATTACACCATTCTGAAAAAAGAAATCATAGAAAAAGCTTTTACACCTTATCTTAAGGATCATTATGGATTAGGTTTTCAGATCACGACTGGTTTTGACAAAAAACGAGTAGGTCATGACGGCGGCGGGCCTGGCTATAGAAGCAGATATTATAGGGTATTGGAAGATGATATCTGTCTTATAGTAATGTCAAATTCAGAATTATCACATACAGATTTTATTATTCCTCTGGCAGAAAAAATTCTGTACAATAAACCTTATAACATTCCAGCCATTGCAAAAGTGAGTGCAGCGGATTTAAAAAAACTGGAAGGTGTTTATTCCACTGAAAACTCAAATTTTTATATAAACAGTGCTGATGGAAAACTGATCTTCAAAGAAGGCGGCTATCCCAGAAACGCTTTATTACCATTAAGCAAAACATATTTTCAGCTGGATGAAAAATTCACCTGTACATTTCAACCGGATCAAAACGGAAAAATAAATACCCTCGTCATTCATTTCTGGGATGGAACTGTAAAAACGGCAAAAAGAAATACCAATAATCTTACCTGGGGAATTATTGGAAATGCAACTCCGAACGGCTGGGACGGGAAAGATATTCCGCTGCAGACAGATCCTAAAAACCCTAATATTTATTTCCTGAAAAGTTATAAACTGAATAAGGGCAATTTAAAATTCAGGCTTAATAATGATTGGGGATATAGCCTTGGGCTGAATAACGATGGTAAAAGTATTGCCCTTGCTGCCTATGATTTCCCAATCAATGAAGATGGTCTTTATGATATTGTTCTCGATATGACAAATATTGTAAAACCACAATACAGTATCAAAAAATCAAATCCATAAAATCGGCATTTACAAAGTAAAAAAAACACGTTTTCAAACCGTTCTGAAAACAGAACGGTTTTTATTTTTAACATCCATTGATATTTTTTATTATTTTTAACTTACACAAAATCAAAACACAAAATATAATTTATGCCTCATTTTATTATAGATTGTTCACAGGATATTCTTCAGCAGAGACCGCCTGATGAATTAATGGAAGCCGTTTATAACGTAGCTAATACAACAGGTCTGTTTGCTCCCAATGATATTAAAGTCAGGCTTCAGCCTTATCAATATTACAGATTAGGTACAGGTAAGAAAAATTTCCTGCATGTGTTCGGGTATATTATGCAAGGGCGAAGTACTGAGCAAAAAGCCCATCTTTCCAAACAGATTAGCATGAGACTTTCAGAATTACTACCCGACATTTCTTTTCTTTCTGTAAACATTAGTGATTTCGAAGCAGCAACTTACAGCAACAAAGCACTCATCAATCCTGAGAATACGAATAAAGACCGGCATTTTGGATTATAACACCATTTTTCAAACCCAATAAATATTAATATCATGAGCCTAAAAGAATTAGTTAACAAAACCGTACAGTACAACAACTGGGTAGTTAATAAGTACATCGACTGGTTATCCACAAAGTCTGACGAACAGCTGAATCAGGAAACGATTTCAAGTTTTCCGACTATTTTAAAAACGTTACACCACATCTGGCAGAGCCAGGAATACTGGTGGAGTCACATTTCTGAAAAGAATGATTTTGATTTTACAAAAACTACGGAAACCACCAACAAAGAAGATGTTTTCAATGCGATAAGAAACAATTCACAAATGTTGGCAGATTATGTGGAAAGCTTATCTGAAGAAGATCTTTCAAAAAATGTAAAAATAGAATCCCAATGGTTTCAGTGTGATTTTTCCAAGTACGAATACATTCAGCATGCAATTCTTCACGGAACCTACCACAGAGGACAAATCGTAACAATGGGAAGAAATATTGGAATCACCGATGCCCCTATGACGGATTTTAATTTCTGGAATATTTATAAAGATCAGCAATAAAACCATCAATTTTGTGGATAAGTCTGAGATAGAATTCCATAACACCGACCGATGTTAAATTAATCTTCTGGTTTTAAATTATTTAAATTAAAAACATACAGTTATCCACATCTTAAACTATTTGTGGATAACTTTCCATATCCTATTTTACCGTTGTGGATAAACTATGGATAAGTTTTTCAGCTATTAAAAACATACACATAATCAACTATAATTCAATACATTAAAATAAGTTTTGATTTTTGTGAATTTTCCACAATAGAAAATTATGTGGATAACTTCTGTGGATAAATTATCCGCATTTTTTTAGTTGATATTCTAAAAAGGTTAATTTGAAGCCATATTAGAAAAAGCAGTAACTTATTAAAAGAATACGAACAATCATGGCTAAAGCAAATAAAACCCACGAAACAGAGGTAAACGTAACTGATTTTATTCATTCATTTGTAGAGAAAGATGAAAAGAAAGCGGACAGCTTTCAATTAATACAATTGATGAGCGAATGGTCAGGATTCGAGCCTAAAATGTGGGGACCAACCATTATCGGATTTGGCAGTTATCATTATAAATATGCAAGCGGACATGAGGGTGATATGCCGCTCATCGGCTTTTCACCACGTAAAGCAGAGTTTTCACTGTATGTTTATTCGCCTACCGAAGAAAGCAAGCATTTATTGGACGATTTCGGAAAATTTAAAATGGGAAAATCCTGCATTTACATCAAAAAGCTTTCTGATATTAATATTGACACCTTAGAAAAAATGTGTAGAGCAACCATTGCTTATTTAAATGAAAATCATGAGTGTGCCTGTAGAGAAAAGTAATATAAGCTGATTCGTCATAAATTTCTTCTCCAATTCAAAAAACTTCCCGAAATTAGCGGTCTGTGCGTTAAATACTAGTCAATGAAATAAAAATTTAAATTACAACATACAGCAAAACTTAGTATAAGTTTTCTTCGGGGCAGGGTGCAATTCCCTACCGGCGGTTACAGTCCGCGACTCCTTTCTTCTGAAAGGACTGATCTGGTGAAATTCCGGAACCGACAGTTAAAGTCTGGATGGGAGAAGAAAATGAGATGACCAATAAGATTCCTTATGGATTCTTGTTGCGTTGTATTTCATTTCCATGTACCGAAGACTATTTTAACTTTTAAAAGTAAAATAACATGGAAAAATTATTAGAACAATTCGGAGCTAGCTCCAAAGAACGTGTAGAAAAAGCACTTCACACATTACAACAGGGAAAAGGTATTCTACTGGTAGATGATGAAAACCGCGAAAACGAAGGCGATATCATCTTTCCCGCTTCCACTATTACAGAACAGGATATGGCACTTCTGATCCGCGAATGCAGTGGTATCGTCTGCTTATGCATTTCTGAGGAAAAAAGCCGCCACCTCAACCTTCGTCCGATGGTGGAAAACAACAATTCAAAAAATCAAACTGCTTTCACGATTTCTATTGAAGCCAGAGAAGGGGTAGAATCAGGGGTTTCTGCAAAAGATCGTGTAACAACGATCAGAACAGCTGTGGCATCAAATGCCCAGGCAGAGCATATTGCAAGTCCAGGACACGTATTTCCCCTGATTGCCAGAAAAGAGGGTGTCTTTGAAAGACGTGGACATACTGAAGGCAGTGTAGATCTTGTAAAAATGGCCAATCTGGGAGATGATGCCGTACTTTGCGAACTGACGAATGAGGATGGTTCCATGGCAAGACTTCCTGAAATTGTGGACTTTGCGATCAAAAAAGGGATGAGTGTCGTGACTATCGAAGATATTTACGCTTATCGTAAAATGATTATGAGCAACTAAAATTTAGTTTTTTAACGCACAGAATCGCCGGCTGATTTTATCAGCCGGCGATTTCCTTAAATATCTGGCTAAAAACGAATTAAATTAAAATTCGGATTGTGTTTTTAATTAACTTTAGCAAAAAGTTTATTATGAAAAAATCTATCCTCTTTTTACTTTTAGGAACATCTGTTATGCTTTCTGCACAGATTACACTCACAAAAGCAGCCAACGATCCTGTTTCCGGAGATATTGTTAATTACAATCAGTTAAACGGAACTGTAGATAACTCTGCAACAGGAGCTAATGTTACTTTTTCAAACGGAAGTCTAACGATGGGGGCTTCGTCACAAACAACTTATTCCGTTCCAACTTCAACTGAAATCACAACATTTCCCGGATCCACCATTAAAATGGTAGACGGAACAAACACTATTTACTATAAAGCATCTGCCACAAAGCTGGAAATTACAGGAATTGTAAATCCACAGGCTACTTTAAACTTTAATGTAGATAACGGTACTTATAACAATTATCCAACAGCTTACGGACCTGCTCAAAACGATACTGCCAAAGGAACTTTCACATCATCTGTTGCTAATGGACTGTTCAGTGGGACACTGGCTACTCAGGCTGATGCATACGGAACTTTGATTATAGGCAACCAGACATATAGCAACGTTCTTAGAGTAAAGTATACTCAGAACTTTAATTTATATTCATCTTTTGATGTCATTTATTCTAACCCAATCGGAACAGTTACCAATACGGCTTATGCTTATTACAATGCTTCTCACAGATATGCATTACTAAGCACAACCAATGGAAATATCAGCGTTCCTTTATTGGGTATTAATCAATCTACTTCAAGTGCACAGGCTTTAAGTGAAACATTCCTAGCAGTCAGCAATGCAACTAAGAAAGAAAATTTAGTGGTTTACCCTAACCCAGCTAAAGACTTTATTGGATTCAAAGGAAATACAGATAATTATTCCAAAGCTAATATCTACAGTCTGGATGGAAAACTGGTTAAAACTTCAGAGATACAATCCGGAAACATTCAGATTTCAGACCTTCCGCCAGCTTCTTATTTCATTGAGATCAATGGAAAAAATAACGCAGATAAAAAGAATACAAAATTCATCAAGAAATAATAAAAAAATCCCCGCTCCTAAAAATGAGCGGGGATTTCTTATTAACATTCAAAATTATTTTTAAAAAGTAGCAGCAGGAGCTGTTTCGTTATTAAGCTTTCGCTGAATTTCGGTCTTCTTCCCTTTGGAGAAATCATAGCTTAATCCTAATACGAACATTGATTTGTTGTTCATAATCTGTGTATGAACTTTATAATCAACCAAACTTTCCGGCAGACTTTTCATTTTATATTCCGAAGGCATTCCGATCCAGTACATTCCGGTGGAGAACGTCCAGTTTTTGTGTTTGTAGCTCATAAAAATATTATTCTGATTTTCATTCGTATTAAGAAATGCTCCACTTAAACTGTAAACAGGAATATTGAACTGATACTGTACTGAGAACGATTTATATTCCGAAGAAAGTGAAAAGTAATTTCCTAAATAATCATTTTTAATCAGAGCACCTTTGCTTGTTTTCACAGTTTCAGAAGTTGGTGTGATGACTGCTTTTATAACAAGCAGGCTATTTCCAAAAGGCTTATAAGATCCCGTTAACTGTACCCCATACCTCTGTCCGTTTTTCCCGTTTTCATACGTCAGAGCATACCCTCCCAATACATCATCCTGAACATAATACTGATTAATCACCCTATCTGTATATCGGTAAAACAAACCTGCATTAAAATCGAAATATTTATTATTAAAAGAATAAGTCAGATTGTTAGAAAAGACCTGCTGAGATTCCAGAAAAGGATTTCCTCGCTGAACAATATTAGGTGCCAGCTGCACCACATTACTACTCAAAGCATTACTCCACGGACTTATCGGACTGTAACTTGCGGTAAAACGAAGATTCTGATTTCCTTTAACCTGATACGCTAAAATAACCTTTGGAGTGAAAGTCCATTCATCAAAAGTATTCTCTGCACTTTTGTTGTGAATATTGGTAAGCCCCGCTCCGATACGATAGCTGAATTTATCAAATTTTCCGGCAAATTCTGTATAAAAATACTGCTCCAGATAAGTGACATTATATTGAGAATATCCGGCAAGATTATTCAGGTCATTAGAAATAGAAGATCTCGAAATACGGTATCCCGAAGAAAGTTTTCCGGCTCTAAAATCATGAACGTGGGCAAGCTCTCCAACCAGACTTGTTTGCCTGGCTTTCAGAAGCATATCATTATTGTATACTGACAATCCTGAACCTATGATCCATTCTTTAGCTGTTTCCGTTGTATTGGTTGTATAATGAGAGCCTACCACATTAATACTCACCTCATCTTTTTCACCGATTTTTTTAGAATAATAAAGATCCAGCTTAGGAATAACGTAGTCTGAGCCATTATTTTTAAACATATTATGCTCTTCCATCAGGTTATCCTCAGTAAAGACACTCTGCCCCACTCCTTTTGAAAACCTGCTGAAAATATCCATATTCAGCTTAGCCTGAAAAGCATAATCATCCGGAACAAGCCTGGTATAACGCAAGGCCACATTCTGGAAAGTATATCCGAAATGATCTGTTCTGTTTTCATCAGAACGGTAATGTTTTCCATTCAACTGATAATCATAGATACTGTTGACCCTTCTGTCATTGTAATCTCTAAGATTCAGAGAGTATTCCAGTCCGAAATTATTTTTTCCTTTAGTATAATTGGCGTAGGCAGAGCCATTCACAAATCCGGTATTTAAAGCAGCAGAAACATCAGCCCCGAAAACATATCCTGTTTCTGTAGACCTTGTCAGAATATTAACCACCGTATCTGCTCTCGTTGCCCACCTCGCTGGCGGAATATCATAATACTCCACTTTCACAACCTCACTGGGAGCAACACTCCTAATCTGCATGTCTGTAGCTTCAATACCATTGATAAGAAACAAGGTAGTCCCACCTTTTGTACTGGTAATCGTATTGGCAACAGGATCCAGCTGTAATTCAGGAAGAGTGCTCAATAAATCTTTTGCATATCGTGCTTTTTCCAGTGCTTCTTTATCAAAAGTATACACAGCTTTATCCGCAAACTGTTTTTTGCGCTGTGATTTCAAAATAACTTCCTGAATCTCCTTGGTAGGTGCTACATCGGCTGTATCATCTTTCTTCTCCTGTGAAAATACTAAAGTGCCGCAAAGGAAAAAGATGGTATATATAATTTTTTTCATGTCTGAGGAAGAATTATACCATTAGGACAATCACTCTCCGATGTTTATTACATTTATAATCACAACTTATTAGAAGATTATCAATAATTTTTCTTTAAATTATAATTATTATGTTAAATTCAGCCCGTTTTTTGCTGGTATCTTTTTACACCACAAAATATAGAGTCATGAAAAAAGTATTCATATTGATTCCCTGCTTCCTGTTTTCTGTATTGGGAGCTCAGGAAATTGACAACAGTTCGGCCGAAAAGATGAATATCATCAAAACCAATGTCACGGCCTACGCATTCAGAAACATTAATCTGTCTTATGAGCGGGCCATCAACCAATGGTTTTCCCTGAACATCGGTTTCGGAACCATGCCGGAAGGAAAAGTACCTTTCATCAATGCCTTTCTGAAAGATAAAGATGAGAAAAGATTCCAAAATCTTAGGGTAAAAGCGACTAACTTTACAATAGAACCAAGGTTTTACATCGGAAAGGGCTATGGAAAAGGATTTTATTTTGCACCGTATTACAGATATTCAAGTGTTACTTCCAATACTTTTGATTTTTATTATGATTACAATGGTCCTAATTCAATTACGTATCAAATCCCTCTTAGAGGTCAGGGAGATACTAATGGAAACAGTGGAGGATTAATGGTCGGAGTTCAGTTTTTTCTGACCAGAAGCCAGAATCTTGTATTGGATTTCTGGATCGCCGGAGCACACTATGGAACCGGAAAAGGTGATTTTACCATGACCTCAGATTATGTACTGACTCCTGATATGCAGGCTCAGCTTAAAAAAGAAATTGAAAATCTGGATATTCCTTTTGTAAAGTATACGGTAGAAACCAATGCCAATGGTGCCAGAATAAAAGTGGATGGTCCATGGGCTGGCTTCAGAAGCGGACTTTCAATAGGATATAGATTTTAAAAAATACAATCTTGTAATAGATCAACCGTTCTTTTTCAGAGCGGTTTATTTTTTACTGAAATTTGTATCTTGGATGCCATTATTAAAGAAACTTTTCCGGAAAATAAACATTTTATGAACTCAACCTCAATCACCACAGCGCAAAGAATCAAAGCCATCATAGGCGGATCTATCGGAAATCTTGTTGAATGGTACGATTGGTATGCATATGCTGCCTTTGCTATTTATTTTTCCCATTCATTTTTCCCAGATTCTGACCTGAATGCCCAACTGATGAATACCGCGGGAATATTTGCCGTAGGTTTTCTAATGCGTCCTATCGGCGGATGGATGTTCGGAAGTATTGCAGATAAAGTGGGAAGAAAAAAAGCGATGACTCTTTCTGTTCTTCTGATGTCTTTTGGATCTTTACTGATTGCCCTTACTCCCACATACCAATCTATAGGAATTCTAGCACCATTATTACTTTTGTTGGCAAGATTACTTCAGGGATTGAGTGTTGGCGGTGAATATGGAGTTTCTGCAACTTACCTCAGCGAAATGGCCACACAGGACAGAAGAGGATTTTATTCAAGCTTTCAGTATGTTACTCTGATTGGCGGACAACTTATAGCATTGGGAATTCAGCTTATTTTACAGAAATTATTATTGACTGAAACTCAGCTTGAAGAATGGGGCTGGCGAATTCCTTTTGTAATTGGAGCGATGCTTTCCATCATTGCATTATACCTTCGCGCCAACCTTCATGAAACGGAAGCTTTTGAAAATAAAAAAGAAGTGAATGAAAAGAAAAAAGGAACCGTAAAAGAACTTCTGAAGCATCCAAGAGCGCTGCTTACCGTTGTAGGACTTACTTTAGGAGGAACACTGGCATTTTATACTTACACAACTTATATGCAGAAATTCCTTGTTAATACCGTACATCTTACGAAAGAAGAATCTACATTGGTGTCATTTATTTCATTGTTTATTTTCGCCTGTCTTCAGCCTGTATTTGGAGGATTATCTGACAAAATCGGAAGAAGGCCGCTTCTTTTAGGTTTTGGTATTCTGGGAACTTCGTGTACTGTTCCGCTCCTTACAGCATTGAGTACGACTACTTCAATCTGGGGTGCATTTTTCATGATTATGGCAGCTCTAATTATTGTAAGCGGCTACACTTCCATCAATGCAGTGGTAAAAGCAGAACTTTTCCCTTCAGAAATCAGGGCGCTTGGTGTAGGTTTGCCATATGCCATCACAGTTGCAGTATTTGGAGGAACGGCAGAATATATTGCACTTTGGTTTAAAAAGATTGGTTCTGAAGAATATTTTTACTGGTATATTACCGGATGTATTCTCTTTTCTTTGGTTGTTTATATCGGAATGAAAGATACCAGGAAGACCTCTACGCTGGATAAAGATTAATTTCTGATAACTTTATAAAAATCGCGCGCCGCAGAGTATCTGCGGCGCGTTCTATTTTTTAATGATAGGCCTGTTTAAATTTTTCAATCATACTATCCAGATTATGGCGCTGGACGTATATACTCTTTACCTCTTCATACCTCGGCGATTTGTAGAAAACCTCGTGGAAATCCATACTACCGTTTCCTACTTTTACAACTTTCTGTACTTCGATATTCAACTTTCTTAATTCGTCTTTAAAGACTTTAAATTCATCTTGGATACTACTACTCATTAATATTTCTAGTTTTTTAGTTAAAAATTCCATTTACCCCTTCAAATGTCAGGGGTAACTCTTAAATTCCGAATAAAGTTAGTAAATTTATCAACACAAAATAACACTTTGACAATATTTTATTATTTTTTTTATAAATAGTCAGTCGATATTATCCGATTGATACATATTCCGTATTTTTAACCCATCAGAAAATTGTAACAACCTTATACAAACCATGACTATTAAAGCATTTTTCTCTTTATTCTTTTTAATTCTGCTTACTTTCCTTCATGCTCAGAAAATGGAATTTAAAGCACCGGATTATGCTGCGATTCAAAAAAATATTGAGGATAAAAATTCAGAATACTATTATCCGGAACTATTAAAAAGATTAAAACAAAACGACACCCTTCTTACAAGCAGCCAATACCGCCATCTTTACTTCGGTTATACTTTTCAGAAAACCTATCAGCCTTATAAAATCGGGAAAAAGGCTGAGGAAGTTTCTAAATATTATCGTGGAGAAGGTATTTCACAAAAAGATTTGTCTAAGGGGATTCAGCTATTTCTGGATGTCTTAGACGAAAACCCTCTGGATCTGCGTGCCATGAATTATCTCGCCTACCTGTATCATTTAAATAAAGACGACGCCACTGCTGAAAAAATTGCCGGAAATTTCCATGGATTATTAAATACCGTTCTTACTTCCGGAGATGGACTGAAATGCGAAACAGGTTTTCATGTTATTTCCGTTACCGATGAATATGTACTTTTAAACAGATTTCAAATGGAAACCCAATCACAAAGCCACAATGGAAAATGTGACTATCAGGAATTTGAAAAAGATAAATATAAAATTCCGGGGTTTTATTTTGATATCAGCAGATTTTATGGAAGAATTTTAGATTAATAGTCCTGTGTTTTTTTATATCATTGTATCCACTACAAATAACATCTATCAATTTTTATAAAAATAAATTTCATATGATTTCACCCTGATGATAAGGGTTTCGGAGAAGGAAAAATATTTTTTTTGAAAAAAAATATTTTTTACTGTAACATTTTTAAAGGGTTCGTCTCTAAAAGACAAATAAACCTTAAAACTTTAGAAATCATGAAAAAATTCACATTCCTTCTTATCATCATATTATTTTTTTTAGCGGTATGCAATATATTCGGACAGGAAACAGCATATCCTTTTGAAGTAAAGAAAACCGGAAAAGGAAATCAGTCTCTACTATTTATTCCGGGATTTGCCTCTTCAGGAGATGTATGGAACGAAACAACTGCAAAGTTTGAAAAAAATTTCACTTGTTATACTTTAACAATGGCCGGGTTTGCCGGAACGAAACCACAGGCAGATGCCAGCTTTAAGGATTGGGAAAAAGCAATAGCAGCTTACATCAAGAATAATAAAATTGACAAACCTGTGATTATCGGACACAGCATGGGAGGAGGTCTTGCTCTGGCTATCGCGGCTGACTATCCCGAACTGGTAGGTAAAATTGTTATTGTAGATACTCTTCCTTGTCTTGCAGCAATGGCTGATCCTAATTTTACATCCAAAGAAAATAATGACTGCTCCTCCACCATTACTCAGTTAACAGCAATGAATGATGAACAGTTCCGTAAAATGCAGACTCAGACTATGCCACGTCTTCTGGCAGATACTTCTATGCAGGAAACCGTGATCAATTGGAGCATGAAATCTGACCGAAAAACATTCGCTAAAATGTATTGTGATTTTTCCAATACCGATCTCAGAGAAAAAATAAAAAATATACAGTGTCCTTCTCTTATTCTTCTGGAGTCTTATTTTGTCAATTTAAAGCCCATGATCGAAGAACAATATAAAAATCTGAAAAACACCAATATGCAGTACGCTTCAAAGGGTTTACATTTCATCATGTATGATGACAAAGAATGGTATTTTAATCAGCTTACTCACTTTTTATCTGCGAAATAATGGTTTTTGAAGAGATATACGAACTCTACTGGCAAAGGATATTCCGTCTGTGCATGGGATATGTGAATGATACTGAACTCGCTCAGGATCTTGCTCAGGAAACATTTATTATCGTCTGGCAGCAGCTTCCGAAATTCAGGAATGAATCCAACATAGGAACCTGGATTTTCAGAATTGCTTCTAATAACTGCCTCCGACAGATTGAAAAGGAAAAGAAATTTGCTAAAACAGATCTGCCCATCAATCTGGAAGAGAAAAAGCAGGAATCTATGGAACCTCAGATACAAATGCTATATCAGTTTATTTCGGAACTGCCTGAAACAGACAGAATTATCATTTCCTTGGAACTGGAAGAGGTGAAACAGGCTGAAATAGCTCACATCGTAGGACTTTCAGAATCCAATATCAGGGTAAAGATTCACAGGATAAAGGAAAAATTAACGCAAAAGTTTAAAAAAAATGGCTACTAATATAGATTTCAAAAACATATGGAAGCAGCAGACTTCCAACAAACCCAATATGGAAGAGCTTCTCGGAAAACTGAAAAAATTCAGAAACCAGAATCTGCGCAGGCTGATCCTTACTAATATTGGATTAATAGCAACTTCACTATTCATCCTTTTCATCTGGTATTGGTATCAGCCTGAAATGATTACAACAAAAATCGGGATTGTAATGGTTATTCTAGCCATGGTTATCTTCCTGTTTGCCTATAACAAAATGTTTATGGTATTTTACAAAATAGACCAAACACAGTCTAACAATGAATATCTCCAAAGCTTATATGTAGTAAAAAGCAAGCAGAAGTTTATGCAGACAACGATACTCAACTTGTATTTCATCATGCTGTTTCTGGGAATTTGCTTTTATATGTATGAATACACTTCAAGAATGACTCTTGGATCAGGTATTCTTGCCTATGCTGTAACATTGGCATGGATTGCTTTCAACTGGTTTTATCTGAGACCAAGAACCATAAAGAAACAACAAGGGAAACTTGATGAATTAATTAATAAATTTGAAGAGATCAATAATCAATTAAAAGAATCATGATATCTTCAGACAACAAAAGCCACTGGGAAAACGCCTATGAAACCAAGAATCCGGATCAGGTAAGCTGGACTCAGAAAAAACCTCAGACATCGCTTGATTTTATCAGGTCTTCCGGATTGGGAAAAGATGCCAGCATCATTGATATTGGTGGTGGAGACAGCAATCTTGTCGATTTTCTCCTTGAGGAAGGTTATAAAAACATTACAGTACTTGATATTTCCACCAAAGCTTTGGAGAAAGCACAGGAAAGACTGGGAGAATCGGCCCATAAAGTAAAATGGATAGCAACAGATATTACTGCTTTCGAACCCACAGAAACTTATGATATCTGGCATGACAGAGCGGCTTTTCATTTTCTTACAACACCGGAACAGATTTCAAAATATATTGACATCGCAGAAAAAAGTGTGAAGAACTGTCTGATCCTCGGAACTTTTTCCAAAAACGGTCCTACGAAATGCAGCGGATTGGATATTCAGCAATATGACGAAGGGTCATTATCAGAAAAATTTGAAAGAAGTTTTAAAAAAATTCAGTGTATTACAGAAGATCATACCACACCCTTTGAGACGGTTCAGAATTTCGTTTTCTGTAATTTTAAAAAACAGTAATTATTGATATGTATTTTTTATTTATTTTTGAATTCACAACTCTTAAATGAAAAATACTATGAAAAAATTATTATTTCTTCTTATTTCAGGGGCATTCTGCTCCAATTTTTATTCACAAAGTTTGGAATTCCAGGAATGCGGAACCGATGAATTAATGAAAAAACATTATGAAAGGTATCCGGAAGAGAAAGCTCAGGACGATGCTTTCAATCTGAAGTTATCAAAAATGATCAAAAGCGGAAAGTTGGCTTCTAAACTCAACAATCAGGTGTATGAAATTCCCATTGTTGTACACGTTGTAGGGGACGGAAGCGCTGTGGGAACTACCAATAATAAATCTGATGCCGACATTATTGCATGGGTAAATTATACCAACGGTGTTTTTGCAGGAAGCACTACCAGTGGAATGTCAGGAACAAGTGCTATGCTTCCTGTAAAATTTGTTTTCGCTACTAAAGATCCTAGCTGTAATGCAACCAATGGGATCAACAGAATCAATGCTTCATCTCTTCCAAAATATGTAAGCGGGGGCGTTAATAATGATAACACAACCAATGCCGTAACTGCTTCAGAGATTACAGCTATGGGAATATGGGACACTTCAAAATATTACAACATTTATGTGGTAAAAAAACTAACATCCAATTCCGGAGGATTGAACGGTTTTGCATATTATCCGGGAGGAAGTAATGATTACGCTTTTATGGCAACAAGCGCTTCTGCTGTGAATGCACAAACTTTAGCGCATGAATTCGGGCACGCTTTAGGACTTAGACATACCCACGAGGGATACAATGAAACTACGGGAGATTGCCCTGTTAATAACGATTGTACGCTGGACGGAGATCTTGTTTGTGATACGGAGCCGATGAAGAGTCTTTATCACCCTACAGTTCCTCAGGCATGCCAAACGGGACAAATCAATCCTTGTACCAACCAGCTATACAACGGTGGGGAGAGAAATGTAATGGCATATACGTACTGTTTTAGAAATCTATTTACACAAGGGCAAACGGACAGAGCTACTGCCCAGCTTTTACAGTACAGACAGTCGCTGATCAATTCACCGGTTGCATCTACAACTACTATTAATAACAGTGCAACATTAACGAATGCATGTACTCCGGCAACCATCACAAATCCAGGCACCTTTAATATAGGAATTACTTCTGTAAAATTTGGAAGCATCAGTAATTATTCAAGCAATTATAAACAGGCAGCCAATAATTTTTATGAAAACTTTACAGGGACTTACTGTTCAGGAATATCCAAAACTACGATTCCTCAAAACTCAGCTACAACCCTTACTGTAGCTCCGGGAACCAGCAATTCTCATGTTATTAAAGCATATATTGATTATAACAATGACGGTCAGTTTAATGAAACTACAGAACTTGTTCTTAATCAAAGCGGCGTAACCAACGGTTCGTTCGCTACTGCTCAGGTAACTCCTCCTGCAAGTGCTGTAACCAATACTCCTTTAAGAATGAGAGTGATTGGAGAATTCAACGGAACAGCGGTAACGGCATGCTATACTCCGAAATATGGACAGGTAGAAGATTATTCTGTAATCATTGAGACGCAGGGATTATTAGCAGTAGAAAATGCAGGATTGAAAAATTCACCTGTTATTTTTAAAGATGAAAATTCCGTATCAGTGAGAAGTAATGTGAAAATTTCTTCGGTGCATATTTATGATGCTTCAGGAAGATTACTGATGAGAAAAACAGATGTAAAATCTTCGGAATTCAAATACCCGGTTGATCAGAAAAACATCATCATCACCGCAACAGTTTTACTGGAAGACGGAAAAGTGATTACTAAAAAATTAAAATTCTAAAATCCATTCATAAAAACAACCAAAATATTACAAAACCACAAAAGTCACAAAAGCTTTTATTTTAAAATACTTTACCACTTAAGTAAATTCAACATGATGCTGCAAAAAAGCTCACACAAGTTGAAAATCAAAGATTTTCACAACACTTAGGCGTAATTATTATATATAAAGCTTGTATCTAAAAAAACAAGTGTTTAAAACTTTTGTGCCTTTTGTGGTTAAAATAATTATGTAAATAAAAAAAAGAGAGTCATTACTGACTCTCTTTTTTTTTTATTATAATTCCTTAATGGATTATGATTCTTTTTCTTCTTCCAATTCCACTTCATGGCGAAGCTGGGCTTTGTATAAAGTGGCATAGTATCCGTTCTTATCCAAAAGATCAAGGTGCTTTCCTTCTTCTACTATTTTACCATGTTCCATCACAATAATTTTATCTGCTTTTTCAATGGTTGAAAGTCTGTGGGCAATAATAATAGATGTTCTGTTTTTAGTAATTTTTTCCGTTGCTCTCTGAATCAGTTTTTCACTTTCATGGTCAATGGAAGACGTAGCTTCATCCAGAATTAAAATTTTCGGGTCTGATAAATAGGCTCTCAGGAAAGACAGCAATTGCCTCTGACCTAAAGAAATGGAAGAACCTCTTTCGCTCACCACATAATCATATCCACCAGGAAGCTGTTGAATAAACTGATCTACTTCAATTTCTCTGGCTCCCGCTTTTATCTTATCAAGTGTTATACTGTCATCTCCGAAGGCAAGATTCTCAAAAATACTTCCATGGAAAAGGAAAACATCCTGCAATACCACTCCGATATGGCTTCTCAGATTATACAATTCATAATCTTTTAAATCCACATCATCAATCAGAATATTTCCGGAGTTGATATCATACAATCTTGTGATCAAGCTGATAATGGTCGATTTTCCGGCACCTGTAGCCCCTACAATTGCTACTGTTTCGCCTGGATTTACTTTAAAATCAATTCCTTTCAGAACTTCCTGCTTTTCATCATAAGCAAAATGTACTTTCTGGAATTCAATTTTTCCGGCAAAGTGATCTTTCTTCACCGTTCCGTTATTCGGCATTGAGTTTTCTTCATCCATTAGCCCCAATACTCTTTCTGCTCCTACAATTCCTCGCTGGATATTATTGAAACGGTCTGCAATCTGTCTCAAAGGACGGATCAGCATTGAAATATACTGGATAAATGCAATCACCACTCCGGCACTGATCGTGATATATCCTCCATAGAAAAGAATAAACCCGATGAATAATGAAGAAATAAGTTCCACTACAGGAAAGAACAGTGAGAAAATAAATACGGTTCTCAGCAATGCTCCTTTCAGGGTAATATTGATATCATCAAATTTCTTAAACTCAGATTCCTGTCTGTTGAATACCTGAATAATTGGCATCCCCGCCAGTCTCTCCTGAACAAATGAGTTTTGATTGGCTGTCCAGTTTCTCTCATCCCCAAAAGCTTTTTTCAGCCTTTTCTGGAAGAATCTTGTGATTAATACCATTAAAGGTAAAATAGCCAGTGTAATATAACTCAGGTGAACATTGGTACTGAACATCATAATCAGTACAAACAGAATTCTCAGAATATCCCCGAATACCATCAGGAAACCATCTGTGTATACCGTTGCAATAGTCTCTACATCCCCTACTGCACGTGTTACCAGCTGCCCGATAGGTGTTTTATCAAAAAATGAAGTTTTGAAGTAAATCAGCTTGGCATACAGACGCTCTCTGATATCCCTGATCACATTCTGCGAAATGAAATTTGAGAAATAAACCAAGAAAAAGTTTAAGACAGTTTCAGCAAACACCAATCCTACAAGAATGTAGATGTGTTTCATCATTAAAGCTTTGTCATGCAGCTTCGTAATATCATTATCCACCACCTGCATGGTAAGATAAGGCCTGTAAGTAGAAACGATAGAAAGGAATATGGAAATAATAAGGGTAAGGATGAACCAAGAACGAAATTTCATTCCGATAAAGAACAGCCTTTTTATAATTCCCCAGGTATCTTGTTTTTTCATTGTACGAATCGAAAGAAAGAATTAAAATAAAATTCTATGCAAAAATAATACTTTATAACCGGACTGCCTTTACAACTTTTGCAAATCGTCATAGAAAATTTCAGATACCTGCCATTTATAGAATGAATAGCCTCAACCTGTTGGAAAACTGATCTTTTGGCCTTTAAGCCATCATGAACCCTTATTAAACAGGAAAATTAAACAGGTCTATATGTAAAACAACCCCGTTTTAAACCTCCCGGCATCTCCGGAGGCTTAAAACAATAGTGAAACAAACTTCCAGAGGACTCCGTTGGTTTAAAACAGAGTTGTTTGTGACTTCCGGAATACTCCGGAAGTCTCCTGCATCCTTAAAACAAACCTCCCAAGGACTCAGGAGGTTTGTTTTAAATATGTTTGTAACCAAATGATTTTCTTACTGCTGCTAAAGAAGTAACAGCATCTTATTTTTTAGTATTAAAATTCATACCCTACATCCACCAGATACAGCCCATGTCCCGGTGCTGAAGTTCCTGCAGCGTTGCGGTTTTTATCTTCAATCACCTTACGAAGATCTTCCGGTTTCAGTTTTCCTGTCCCGATTTCTACCATAGTGCCAACAATAGCACGAACCATATTTCTTAGAAAACGGTTGGCAGAAACAGTGAATTTCAGTTCCGATCCATTTTGCTCCCACTCTGCTTTGTACATTTTGCAGATATTGGTCTTGTTGTCGGTTTTTAATTTGGCAAAACTGGTAAAATCTTCATATTCAAAAAGAATCTTACAGGCTTCATTCATCGCATTGATATCCAGAGATCTTTTCCAGTGCTGCCATGCAGATTCTTGTGTGAACGGATTTTTTTCCAGTGAGATATAATATTCGTAGGTTCTGTAAGTAGCATCAAAACGGGCGTGAAAATCATCTTTTACCGGAAAAATCCTTTTAATGGAAATATCAGGCGGCAGAAAACTGTTCAGCCTGCGTGTAAGCTGATCATCCAACTCTTTTTCCGTATCAAAATGGGCAAATATTTTTTTAGCGTGAACGCCTGTATCTGTTCTTCCTGCACCTGTAGTTTTAATCTCTTCCCTTAAAATTGTGGAAAGTGCTTTTTCCAGTTCTTCCTGTACAGAAATGGCATCCGGCTGTATCTGATAGCCGAAATAATTCTTTCCGTTGTAAGAAAATTCAATAAAGTATCTCAATGTATTGTAATAACTCCACAAAAATACTTTAATTTAACGAAATATTTGTTGAAAAGTCTTTGAGAATATTACACAAAATGCTTACGAAAATTCCTATTTTTGCAATCGTATGAAAAGATGGTACCTTTATCCTTTTTCCCTTGGTTATCATTTGGTAACGGGTATCCGGAACACAATGTATGATCTGGGAGTTTTTAAGTCGACAAAATTCAAGACACCGATAATCAATGTCGGAAACCTTTCTGTGGGCGGAAGCGGGAAGTCACCCATGGTGATGTATCTTGCCCAATTCTTATCCAAACATTACAGAACCGGCGTTCTTTCACGAGGCTACGGAAGGCTGACCAAAGGCTACGAAGTAACCAATTATGAAAGTAACTACAAAATGGTAGGCGATGAAGCCATGCAGCTTTTTGAGCGTTTTAAAAACCGTTTTGTCATTGCGGTTTCGGAAGAACGTGTTCCCGGAGCTAAAAAAGTAATCGAGGATATGGATCTTGAAGTTCTGGTATTGGACGATGCTATGCAGCACAGGGCAATCAAGGCCGGATTCAATATTCTGATGACCGATTTTAATGATCCGTTTTTCAAAGATTATCTGCTTCCCGCAGGAGATCTCAGGGAATCAAGATCCGGTTATTCGCGAGCAAACATTATTATGGTCAGCAAATGTCCTGATGAACTTACTGAGGAAACAAAAAGGTATTATATTTCAAGAATAAGACCTTCTTATGGGCAGAAAGTATTCTTTTCATCCATCGGCTATGACGAAAATGTGTACGGAAAAGATAAAATGCTTCCGGATAACAATCTGAATTATTATGATATTTTACTGATTACCGGAATTGCAAATCCTAAACCGCTTCTGGAACATCTGGCAAAATTCTCAAAAAGGGTGAAACATTTAAAGTTCAGAGATCATCATAATTTTACGGATGATGATATTAAAAAAATCGTTGCCGAATACAAAAAACTAGGAGAATATAAACTGATATTAACCACAGAGAAAGATTACGTACGTCTGAAAACTTTTGACTATCTTAGAGATATTGTTTACTACTGGCCTATCAATGTACTTATTGATAAGAAAGAAGAATTCAACCAAATCATCTTAGATTATGTTAGAAAAAATTAAAGAGACTGCAGATTTTATTAAAAATATTATTCAGGAAACTCCTGATTTTGCAGTTGTTTTAGGATCCGGACTTGGAAAATTACAAAATGAAGTAGAACCGATCCATGTTTTAGAGTACAAAGACATTCCTCATTTTCCGCAAACTACAGTAGCCGGCCACACAGGAAAACTGATTTACGGACTTCTGGAAGGAAAAAAAGTACTGATGATGAGCGGACGTTTCCATTATTACGAAGGACATTCAATGGAAACCGTAACTTTCCCGATAAGAGTTTTTCATCTACTGGGAATTCAAAATCTTATTCTCTCTAATGCCTGCGGCGGCGTAAACCCTGCTTACAGCGTTGCAGATATTGTCATTCTGAAAGATCACATCAATATGATGCCTGAGCATCCTTTACGTGGAAAAAATATTGACGAGCTTGGACCACGTTTTGTGGATATGAGTGAACCTTATAACAAAAAAATGATTGTTACAGCAGAACAAGCTGCTGCAGATCATCAGATTAAAATCCATCAGGGAGTTTATGTAGCATTACAAGGACCAACTTTTGAAACTCCGGCCGAATACGGTATGATTAAAGCCATTGGCGGTGATATGGTAGGAATGAGTACCGTTCCTGAAGTCATTGTTGCCAGACATATGGGAATGAATGTATTCTGTATTTCTGTCATCACAGATCTTGGCGGGCCGGATGTAGCTTTTGCTGTTTCTCACGAAGAAGTTTTGAATGCTGCCAATAAAGCAATGCCCAACGTAATTGCTGTTGTCAAAGGTTTGATTAAAAATTATCAGTAAAAATAGTCCAATACTACAACTGAAGACGTAACATTCCCCTCCTTCGGAGGGGTGGCGAAAATTCAACAGAATTTTTGACGGGGTGGTTTCCCCATAGAATACATCAATATTATAAATTTTTACTAATTCCAAAGAAATCAATCTCAGATTGCAATTCATTGTTTAGATTTGTACAAATGAAATTGTACAAGATGAGAAAGTTGATATTAATTTTTATGATAGGTATTTTTGGAATAAGCTATTCACAAAAAGTGCCTGCAGTCCTTAAAACAGGATTTTCAAAAGAAGCTTTACAACAGAAACTGGAAGATGAAGATGGAAAAACCATTACCATCAAACAGATTCTGGCACAGCATAAAGGAAAAGTTTTAGTCATTGATTTTTGGGCAGGATGGTGTAGAGATTGTTTAAATGCTCTTCCAAAAGCTAAAGAATTAGAAGAAAATAATAAGAATATTGATTTTGTATTTCTGTCATTAGACCGTTCAAAAGAAGGATTTGAAAAAAGTCTTGAAAGATTTGACATGAAAAACAAAGAAAATTATTGGTTTGCTTCCGGATGGAAAAATGATTTTAATAATTATGTAGACCTTAACTGGATCCCAAGGTATATGGTGATTGACCAGAAATCTTCGATTGCAAAATATTATGCAATATCCCCTGAAGACCCTGAACTTCAGCAAACCATAGACAAACTTTTAAAATAATATTTATTTATTTTAATCCAAAAAACATAGAAAACTCATTGAAAATCATCAGATTTCAATGAGTTTTAAAATTTTATATATTGAACACCATGATCACAAGAGAAGCCACAGAACAGGATTTAGAAATTCTTTTAGAATTTGAACAGGGAGTTGTTACTGCAGAAAGACCTTTCAACAATACATTGATTGAAGGAGAGATTCATTATTATGATTTAAAGTCTCTGATACAATCTCCGGAAGCCACCGTCATTGTTGCCGAAGAGAATAATGAAATCATCGCATCAGGATATGCGCTGATCAAGAAGTCAGAAAAATATTACAACCAATTTGAGAAATATTCTTATCTGGGCTTTATGTATGTAAAACCAGAACACAGAGGAAAAGGAATCAATAAAGTGATTACCGATGAACTTATTGCCTGGTCAAAATCGAGAGGAATCAGCGAGATAAGACTTGACGTATATGCTCAAAATGAATCTGCTATAAAAGCTTATGAAAAAGCAGGTTTTGAACCCCATCTTCTCACCATGAGACTGAAATAGAAAAAGATGGAAGCAGGAAAATCGAAGATGGAAGTCATCTTAGTACGTTGAATAATCCGTTATTTTTTTTAATTAACTTTCAATAAATAAGACATAAATTCCTCTATCGATAACATTAACTTCCAGCCTCCAGCTTCAAACTTCCTTTCTATAAAAAATTTACCGTAAATAAAGGAATCCATATCTTTGCATATGGATTTTTCTTTGCCTCTTCGTAAAATTATTCATGTGGATATGGATGCATTCTATGCTTCCGTGGAGCAGCATGATAATCCTACATTGAAAGGCAAGCCAATAGCTGTAGGAGGGCAGCATCGTGGTGTAGTGGCAGCCGCAAGCTATGAAGCCAGAAAATATGGTGTGCGTTCTGCAATGCCCAGTAAGACAGCCAAAGAAAAGTGTCCTCAGCTTATTTTTGTTCCACCCCGATTTGCCAGATATAAAGAAATTTCCAAAAAGATCCGGGAAATTTTCTATGAATATACTGATCTGGTAGAGCCCCTATCACTTGATGAAGCTTATCTGGATGTTACCGAAAATAAAAAAGGAATGGAATCTGCCAACCTCATCGCCAAAGAAATCCGTCAGAAAATTTTTGAACAGACCGGCCTTACAGCTTCTGCTGGTATTTCAGTCAATAAGTTTTTGGCTAAAGTAGCTTCTGATATTAATAAACCGAATGGCCAGAAAACCATTCATCCTGATAAAATGGAGCATTTTCTGGAAGAATTACCTGTGGAAAAATTTTATGGTGTTGGAAAAGTTACGGCTAACAAAATGTTTAGTTTAGGAATTTATAAAGGAAAAGATTTAAAAAAGAGATCACTTGAAGACCTGGTAAGGCTTTTTGGAAAGTCCGGCCAGCATTATTACAATGTGGTACGCGGGATTCATACTTCAGAAGTAAAACCTCATCGTATTCAGAAAAGTGTGGCTGTGGAAAGAACATTTTTTGAGGATCTTCTGGATGAACAGCAGATCAATGAAAAGCTGGAAAGTCTTGCAGAGGAAATCCATCAAAGATTACAGAAAAATAATATTCTCGGAAGAACTTTAACTCTAAAGATAAAATATAAAGATTTCTCTCTTTTCACAAGAAGTATAACCCGGGAAGATTATTTTTCATCTCCCGAGCAGTATTACAATACCGGAAAAAAACTTTGGGAACTTCGTCCTTTTGATAAAGCGGTACGTCTGCTCGGATTATCTCTCTCCCAACTGAATACGGAAGAAAAAAAGCAGGTTTCAGTTCAACTAAAAATCCCGTTTGAAGAATTCGAAAATGAATAGGTCATATTTTTTCGCTACCTTGTATGAACCAAATCAGCAAATTTATGAACCCAACCATGATTCAGTTTTTCCATTGGTATTCTGAAGGCGACGGAAAATTGTGGAAAGAAGCCGAAAAACAGGCCGGATACTTAGCAAAACTTGGAATTACTTCTGTATGGTTTCCTCCTGCCTATAAAGGGACAAATGGAGGTTATTCTATCGGATATGATGCCTACGATCTTTATGATCTGGGAGAGTTTGATCAAAAAGGCACCCTTCCTACCAAATACGGCACTAAAAACGATTATACAAAAGCCATTAAAGCCCTAAAGAAACACAATATACAAGTCATTGTAGACATTGTTCTGGGGCATAAAGCCGGCGGTGACGAACTGGAAAAATTTAAAGTCGTAAAAGTAGATGAAGAGAACAGGGAAAAAGTAATTTCTGATGTCATCGAAATAGAATCTTACACGAAATTCACCTTTCCCGGAAGAGGAAAACAATATTCTGATTTTGAATGGAACTTCACCTGTTTCAGCGGTGTGGATTACGCCGAAGGTATGGATTCCCATATCTTTAAAATACAGTCAGAATACGGAAACGACTGGGAAGAAATGATTGATGATGAGAAAGGCAATTACGATTACCTCATGTATAATGACATTGAGCACCGGAATCCTTTTGTACGGGAAGAGCTCAACAATTGGGCTAAATGGTATTTTGACCAGACCGATTTTGATGGGGTGAGACTGGATGCTTTAAAACATATTTCTTTTGATTTTTATAAAGAATGGCTTATGCTGCTCCGTTCCAATTCCGGAAAAGATATTTTCGCTGTTGGGGAATACTGGGCTCCTGGATATCTTCATCTTCTTCAAAAATATATTGAAGTGACGGAAGGATGCATGAGTCTTTTTGACAGCTCATTGCAGAATAATTTTCATACAGCCTCCAGAGAAGGAGGTTCTTACGATCTTCGAAGAATTTTTGACGAAACTCTTACCCAGGCAGATCCTATACATTCTGTAAGTTTGGTAGCCAATCATGATACGCAGCCTTTGCAGGATCTTGAAGCTCCGGTAGAACCATGGTTCAAACCTATTGCCTATGCTCTTATTTTATTGAGAAAAGATGGTTATCCATGTGTATTTTACCCGGATCTTTATGGGGCTCATTATGTGGATAAAGACAGAGAAGGCAATGATCAGGAAATATTTATGCCTAAAGTAGATGGTATTGAAGAGTTATTAAAAGCAAGGAAAGACCATGCCTATGGTGACCAGCATGATTATTTTGAAGATGCCAACTGCATCGGATGGGTACGGATGGGCGATGATGAACATACCGGATGTGCGGTTGTTCTGAGCAATAAAGATTCTTATAATAAACCTATGGAAGTAGGAACTCTTTATGCCGGAAAAAAATTTAAAGATATGTTGAAACGATTCAAAGAGAAAGTAACCATTGATGAAAACGGATGGGGAGATTTTCCTGCTCCGGCAGGAAATGTGAGTGTCTGGGTTCCTGAATAAGATTAAATTTCAGCAAAAATAAAAAGGCATACCTGGTCAGATGATCAGCTATGCCTTGTCTTTATCAGAAGGTATATTTTAGCAATAGATATACTGGCAGTACCAAATATCTTTAGCCCATTCACAGCATTGACCGTCTTCATTGGAAGTACAGCATACCTTACCTCTGTTAATATCTCCGGCTTTTAAACTCTTTAATTCCTGGCGGTTCAATTTTCTTACTTTAAAATCTTTGTTTGTTTTCATAATTGCTATTTTTTATGGTTTAGTTATTAAATATACATTAAAAATTATAATTATGAATACATATATCACATCTAAAACTGATTTAATATATAAAATTCATTGATAAAATATGAATATATTGACCACCCCGTCAAAAATTCTTTGAATTTTTGCCACCCCTCCGAGGGAGGGGAATGTTTACGTCTTCCGTTGGGATATTTGTTAAGATTAGAAATTTGATAAGCTGATATGGATGGAGCTACATCTTTCGCAGTTCCAAGATTTCCGGTCTTTCTGAGGTATCAGATATCTTTCCGGTGCGGGCAAATTCAGCCCAGAGCGCTCTCAGCTTTTTACCATTCTCATAAATACGGCTCCAGGGAATATTTCTAAGCAGTTCGGACGATTTCCAGGCTGACTCATTACCAAAAATCAAAGGGAGATCAATACAATGAGGTGCACCAATATGATTATCTTTCAATTTTGAATGAATTCTGAAGAGATAAACATTTCCACCGGCATCGGCCAAATTCTGAGCAAATTGTTTTGCCGGGTTTCCATAGATAAGTGCTGTAGTTTTTTCAACGGTTTTATCCATAATTTTTAAACCAAATCCTTTCCCGAAATATTTATTTAAAGCCTCGGAGGTTTTAAGATAAAAGGCAGTTTCGTCATTATTGAAACCAATCAACACATCGTATTTTTTAGCATTTTTTTTCCACATTTCTACAGAATTGTCCTCTTTGCATAAAGGGAAATGACCGTATTGAATACCAAAGGGCATCGCTGCTTTCAAACCATATTTAATAACAGAGGGTACCAATTTCCCATACTCATCCATCATTTTCAAAACATCGGCCTCATCTTTCAGCACTTCTGTTTTTCTTAGAAATTCTGCAGACATTTTCTGTCTTTTATGGCGTAATCCCAAAGGAGCACTCTGAATAATCAAACGTTGAAATAATCCGTCTATACCTTCTGATATCATTAAATGGGCAATGGCATCACCTCCTGAAGACTGCCCCAAAAGGGTAATATTGTTTTCGTCACCTCCAAAATCTGCAATATTGGTTTTTATCCACTTCAATGCTTCAATCATATCCAACAATCCCAGATTGGCGGGTCTGTTTTCATCTCCACCTAAAAAACCAAAGAGTCCTAAACGATATGAAACAGTAACTACAATAATATGTTGCTCTTTTACCCATTCGGCAGGATCAGCGGTGGCAAGATCTCCACAGCCTATTTCATGAGAACCTCCGTGAATCCAGACTACAACAGGGAGTTTTTCATTTTCAGCTATAATTTCCGGACGGGTTATGGAAAGATATTGTGTCGCTTCATCAGCCTCGAAGCTTTCAACAGGTGTCGCTCCTATCATTTTTTCCACGAGCGGACTTAAAGCCTGCGGGCATACCGGCGTTTTTTCCGGAGAAGTAATAAGGGAAGATAATAAGGGTTCTACAGAAACAGATCTTTTAAATCTTTCAGAACGGGCATAGCGAATACTTCTAGCCCTGATAATCCCTTCTTCTTTTAATGCTAAAATTCTTCCGAAACGGGTTTCAAAAATAGTGGTGTCTTGCTGATTTGGTGTCATCTTTAAAACTGTGAAACTTTTCTCTTTAAATTTAATTATTTAAACACAAATATTCACAAATCATCATTGTGTTATTCGTGAAAAGATTAGTGTTATTAGTGTTGAAAAAACTAGTTCAGCGTTTTATATTCACTCGGAGAAATTCCTACTTTGGTTTTGAACAGTCTTGTAAAATGCTGTGGATACTTAAAGCCTAAATCATAGGAAATTTCACTGATTGTTTTTGCCTGATCCAAAATCTGTTCTTTGGCTATATCAATAAGTTTATTGTGGATGAATTCCTGTGCAGAAATACCCAGTTCTTTTTTGATAAGATCTCCGAAATAATTGGCGGAAAGATTCAGTTTTTCTGCGAAGTAATTGACCATTGGAAAACCTATATTCTTCGGATTTTCAGATTTCAAATAATCATCTACCAGATTTTCAAATTTCCCGATGACTCCCTGATTGATATGGTCTCTCGTAATAAACTGGCGGTCATAAAAACGCATACTGTAATTCAGGAATAGTTCAATATTATTAACAATTAAAGATTTGCTGTGTTTATCAATAGCCTGTTCAAGTTCAAGCTTAATATTTTTAAAGCAGTCCAATACTACTTCTCTTTCTTTTTCTGAGAGATGAAGCGCTTCATGTACATCATAAGAGAAAAAAGAATAATCTTTGATATTCTTCCCTAAGTTGGTCCCTTTGATTAAATCCGGATGAAAAATCAGGGCAAAACCTGCAGGCTGAACAAATCGGTCTTTATTATAAATTCCATAGGTCTGTCCGGGTGCAATAAAAACCAAAGTCCCTTCCTGATAATCATAGCTGTGTTTTCCATACTGCATGTCTCCACACATCACATCTTTCAAAAAAACGGTATAAAAACCAAATTTTCTTCTATACTGGCAAATAGGATCGGATTTGGAAAAATCAATGATGCTTACCAACGGATGCAGGGTTTCATGATTCGCCATTTTATTGTATTCCGAGACCGTATTATAGATTTCAACCTCCTGATTTTCCATGAAGTATATTTTTATTGCTATTCAAAATTACCACTTTCATTTGTAACTGAAATGATGTCTGTAAAATTGGTAAGTAATTCGGTAATCTGTATAAGTATGATTTACCGGAAAGTATCGACTTTTGTACCGTTATGGAAACTTTTACTACCAATATTTTTCCAAAAGGGGAAAAAGCTTCTCCGGATTATTTCTCTGGAGGAACAGCGTGGGTTCATATTCTGAAATCCAATGAAGATAACCTGAATTGCCAGATCGGAAATGTAATTTTCGAACCTGGGTGCAGAAATAACTGGCATTCTCATGGAGGCGGACAGATTTTAATCGTAACTTCAGGAACAGGTTATTATCAGGAAAAAGGAAAACCTGCTCAAATTTTAAACCCTGGAGATATTGTTAATATTCCTCCTGATATCATTCACTGGCATGGAGCAGCTCCGGATAGTGAGTTTACCCATATTGCTATCAATCCTAATACCCAAAACGGGATTGTAGAATGGCTGGAGCCTGTAACAGATGAAGAATATCATAATTTATAAACCTAAATAAACTAAATATAAAAAATGAGTACAATCACAGTAAAAGCTTATGGTGCAGAGTCTACCACAGCAGATCTGAAAGAAATGAATATTGTAAGAAGAGAAGTAACCTCAAAAGATGTAGAGATTGAAATTCTATACTGCGGGGTATGCCACTCTGATCTTCATACAGCAAGAAACGACTGGGGCGGATCTTTTTATCCTGCAGTTCCGGGACATGAAATCGTAGGAAGAATTACAAAGGTAGGAAGCGAAGTTTCCAAATTTAAAGTTGGAGATCTTGCAGGAGTGGGATGTATTGTAGACTCTTGCGGACATTGTGACAGCTGCAAGCATGATCTTGAACAATATTGTCTGAACGGATTCACCGGAACATACAATGGAAAAGACAAACATTTGGGAGGTCATACTTTTGGAGGATATTCTCAAAAAGTAGTTGTGGATTCTCACCATGTTTTAAAAGTACCTGAAAACCTTGACCTAGCAGCCGTAGCACCACTACTTTGTGCGGGTATTACAACCTGGTCACCTTTGAAACACTGGAATGTAGGTCCTGGTTCTAAAGTAGCTGTTGTAGGATTGGGAGGTCTTGGTCACATGGCTATTAAATTAGCAAAAGGACTGGGAGCTGAAGTTACTTTATTCTCAAGAACTCCGGGAAAAACTGAAGATGCAAAACAATTGGGTGCTGATCATGTTGTGATTTCTACAGATGAGGCACAAATAGATTCTGTAAAAGGGAAATTCGATGTGATTATTGACACGGTTCCTTATGTACATGACATCAATCCGTATGTAACTACTTTAAATATCAGTGGAACTCATGTTTTGGTAGGATATCTTGGAGGTTTAGAACCTATTCTGAATACAGTTCCTATGATTTTGGGAAGAAAGTCTGTAGCCGGTTCTGTAATTGGTGGTATTGCTGAAACTCAGGAATTACTGGATTTCTGTGGAGAGCACAATATTGTTTCGGAAATTGAAATGATCAAAATGCAGGAAATCAATGAAGCGTATGAAAGAATGCTGAAAAGCGATGTAAGATACCGTTTTGTTATTGACATGCAGTCTTTATAATTCTTCTATAGGATATTAACAGAAACAGGCTCTTCGGATTGAAGAGCCTGTTTTTATTTTTTCAGGTTTTGACTAAAATCATTCTGATCCTGATTCGCCATATATTTGTTTCCCATGACACATTGGTGATCATTTCTTTCCATATCCTGAAAAGCCCATGCCGCCATGGCATCAATCACGGGAGCCAGCTCATTACCCGCTTCACTCAGCTTATACGTCACGTGAGGAGGCACTACAGGTTTTGCTGTCCTAATAATGAGTCCATCTGATTCAAGTTGTTTCAAATGCTGAATGAGCATTTTTTCTGTTACTGCAGGAATTGCTTTTTTCAATTCACTGTATCTTTTTTCTCCTGTGTAAAGATTATACAGGATAATCGGTTTCCAGAATCCTCCAATTCTTTCCATAACATACATTACAGGACAATCCTGTAATGTCTTTTTATTCTCCTGAATGGTTGAGCTTTCTTTGATGGCTGTCATATCTACATACTTTAGGGTAAGTACTTGTATAAAAGTAAGTACAAATATAACTTTGTTCCCAGAAATAAAAAAATATTTTACCTATGAAAATTATAATCACAGGATCACTGGGAAATGTAGCTAAACCGTTAGCTCAACAGCTAATTGCCGAGGGGCACCATATTACAGTAGTAAGCAGCAGCAGTGCCAGAAAACAGGATATTGAATCTCTGGGAGCAACACCAGCCATAGGATCTATTACAGACGTTGATTTTTTAACACAAACATTCAAAGGAGCAGATGCTGTCTTTGTCATGACTCCTCCAGCAATCAGTCCGGATAAGATTGTGGAAAATACAACCAATGCTGGAAAAAATTATGCTGAAGCTTTAAAAAAGGCGAATGTAAAAAGAGCTGTAATGCTAAGCAGTGTAGGCGCAGAATCTCCGGTAGAAAATGGCCCGATTGCAGGTCTTCACAATATTGAAAAAATATACAATGAAGTAGAAAACACCTCTTTTACTTTTTTAAGAGCTGGATATTTTTACAATAATTTCTTCAATGATATTCCTTTAATTCAAAATGCAGGAATCATTGGGGGAAATTATCCTGCAGGTATTGAAATACCCGTAGTACATCCTAATGATATTGCCAAAGCAGCCGCCGAAGAACTGATAAAAGACGGAAATACCAATAACATCAGATATATTGTAAGCGATGTAAGAAAAGCATCTGATTTTGCTAAAGTTCTGGGAACCTCTGTTAATAAACCTGAACTTCCATGGGTAGAATTCTCCGATGAAGATTCTTTAAACGGAATGCTTCAGGCAGGATTACCGGAAGATATGGCTAAGCTTTATGTTGAAATGGGTAGAGGAATAAGAACAGGCGTTGTACAGAAAGATTTTATTGATCATGGCTCTCCTATTGCAGGAAATGTTAAGTTAGAAGATTTTGCAAAGGAGTTTTCTTCTAGATTTTAATTTCTTTTGTCTTGAAATAAAAGTTCAAGACTGGAATTAAAATGCTAAATCAGTAATAAAACAAGTTTCGGCGCACCTTTGGTGCGCCGAAACTTTGTTAACTATTATATTTTAATCTTCAGATTATTTTTTGTCTTTCAGGGTTTCTTTTAAAACTTTTAGCTTTCCATCAATAGGCTGATCTATTTTTAATCCTAAGACTTCAGCAACCAAAGGATAAACATTGATGTTAGCAAATTCACTGATCACAAGATTATTTTTAAATTCCGGGCCCCAGGCAAAGAAAGTAGCTTTCATTTCCGGAACAACTCTAGGATTGTAACCATGTTTTCCAACCGATGATTTCTTCCCTTTTTCCAGAAAAATTTTCGGAGCTTTCGGAATGAGAAGAATCTGCCCTATTCTGTTGTATTGATCATCTTTTGTTGCAAAGTGCAGATATCTAGGAAGTTTTTTATCAAGATATACTTCGTAATCATCTGTTTTATTCGCTTTCAGTTGCTTGTAAACTGCCTTTACCTCATCAGGATTTTTAACGTAGACTCTTAACAATGTCTGGGAATTGTAAAAATCAAATCTGTTTTTATCAAAAAGAATAGCCGGAATTTCCAGAGGTGTGCCTCCATCTACTTTGATCATTCCGTGATCGGAAACAAAAACAAAATTGACATTTTTTAAGCCTAATCCATTTACTTTCTGAACAAGATCACCAACAGCCTGGTCTATCAGATGAACAGCATTTTCTGTTTCTTTGGCTTCAGGTCCATAATGATGACCGCTTCCATCTACTTCAGGAAAATATAAGGTGATAAAATGGGGTCTTTTATCTTCCGGTAATTTCAGCCAGCTGACTACTTTTTCTACTTTTTCAGATGGGGTAAATTTTTCGTGATAAGGATAATAATAAGTAGGTCTCATTCCTCCTGCATCGCTTGCAGATCCTACCCACATTAAAGAGGCTGATACCATCCCCTGCTTTTCAGCAAGCCCCCATAGCGGAGTTCCTCCATACCAGCTACCGTCCTCAGCATTTTTTTTATTGCTCATTGCGTAAGTTTCCTTTCTCTTGTAATCATAGAAAAAATTATCAATCAAACCGTGATGTGAAGGATAAAGTCCGGTGATTAAACTCCAGTGATTGGGAAAAGTAATACTTGGATAACTTGGAATCATTGCTTCAGCCTTTACACCGCCATTAGCCAGCTTCAAAAGGTTTTCTGCATGATATTTCTGGGCATAATCATAACGGAAACCATCCGTTGATATCATAATCACATAGGGTTTTGACTGTGCTTCCGTACTGTTTTGCCTTCCCGGTATAACCACCTGGGCAGTATCAATATTTGCCTGTTGCGCAAAAGCCGTAAAGGAAATGAGCAGCAGTAAAAAATGGATTCCTCGCTTCATTATTTTAAAATTTTCGGCAAAGTTACATCCTATACTTCTCCCCGAAAAGTTTAAGAGATTAAAAGTATATTAAAACCTCTTATTTTTTTTGAATCAAAATTAATACCTGCTAAATAGGTCTTTTCATTTCAAATTGTGACAGCCAATTGTTCAGTCCTATTTTTTCACTAAGAAATTTACTGATCTCTTCTGAAGAATCATCCACATTGTTCAATGCGACAGCCTGTCCACCGTTTTTTTCTAAAATAGCATTGAAAAGCATCTTTCCTATTCCCTGTTTTCTATGATTTTTATCTACCGCAATCTGATATATTTTTCTTGAAACAGGACCATAAACAATATATCCCACCAATTTTTCTCCGTCATAAGCTCCTAAGGTGATATAGTTTTCCGGCATAGGTTCCAATACGAAAACAGATCCCTGCCATGAAGGTTCAATATCCCAGAAAGAAGAGAGTAACTCCCATTGAAAGATTTTCAGATCTTTTATGGATATTTCAGTATTTACTTTTCCATGTTTAATATTTCCGTTAAAGCAAAGTAGCCTGCGAACAATTGTAAATCCTAAATTTTCATAGGCTCTGATTGCCGGCTGATTTCCCTCAATCACCTCAAGAAGTAATGTATTAGCATTTCTTTCTTTCAATACAGGAATGATAAAATCATACATTTTTCTCACCAATCCTTTTCCTCTGCTTTCCGGAACTACCCCTGTGCCTCCATTATAAATAGTCTTTTCACCATTTTCAACTTTTTCAGCCTGAAGAATAAAGCCCGCTAGTTTTCCGTTTTCAAATGCTCCGGCAGAAATATTCATATCCAGTTTTTCGGCGGCTATTTTTGCAACAAGCACTTCTTTGGTAAGATGAAAAGGAATTACGTAATCAGAAAATGAATGATTGAATACTGATAAAAGTTCGTCTATTGTGATATTGGCTAATGTTTTAAATTCCATTGGTTGTAAAAATTATAAGGTCAGGAAACTGCCTTTTGTTAAGTAATGGGATATAGACAAATATATGAATTTTAAAGCAATCTCCCTGAAATAGGGACTTTAAGAAAAAATGATACCTCTGAAAAATCAGAGGTATTCATTACTAAATATTTAGGGTATTAAAAAAAATTATTCTTTAATCAGTTTTTCATAAGATGTACTTCCATCTTTAAGCTGAATTTCAAGATAATAACTTCCTGATTTCAGATTTTCAACACTGATGCTTTCTCCTTCCGGTTTTACGGATAGTACTTTTCTTCCTGTTGCTTCGTAAATATCAACGGATTTTATCTTATCAACGTTTTTGAAATTAACTGTTGATTTAGCAGGATTTGGGTAAAGGCTTACCTTCTTGCTGTTGGCTGCAATTTCGTTGGTAGATAAAGTAGCAGCTGTCATCGTTAATGAGGCATATCCTCTTCCTGCATCATGGTATCCTAAAGAAGTTCCTCCACTTTTACGGGAATAGAAAATATTGATTGTTCCTGCAGCATTGGCGATAGCAAAATCCCCTGCTCCCCCTGAAAGTGATCTTGTAGCTACTACAGTTCTTGTAGATCCGGATACTGTATTGGAAGTTTCTGTCCAGTCCTGGGCAGCATCAGCATTAGGTGTTGTCATTCCAATGAATGTATAATCCCTGTTTGCCGATGAGTTGTAGATAAACCCGTCTGAACCCGGAGCCATTCCTGTAGTTCCAAAACCAATTCCCATCATAGAGTTGCTGTCACCTGTCACAGTCATCGTTACTCCGGTAGGAGTCGTATCTAATTTCACCGTCATGGAAGTTGCCGGTAGATTTACCGTTCCTGACGAAAACTGTGCCCATGCAAAATTTGCAAGAGCTAAACTAAGTGCTAGTAGAGTTTTTTTCATATCAATTTTTTAAAAGGTTAATAATTTCTTTGTTATTGGTTTGTAATGCATATTCAAAAGGAGTCATCCCCATTGAATCTTTTTTTGTTTTATCAGCTTTGTATTGAAGCAGCTGTTCCACAAGGTCTTTATTTCCTGATTTCACAGCCCAGAATAAAGGGGTATATCCTGTTTCATCTGCAATATTCGGATCTGCTTTTCTCTTTAGGAGATGCTCTACCAGGTCTTTGTTGTATTTAATGGCAAGACCTGCTAATGCTGTTCCTTCGCGGCTTTTGTAGTTGACGTCTTTTACATTGTCAATCAGAAAATCTGCAACAGCCTTATTTCCTCTGTAGCAAGCTAAAATAAGGGGTGAAAATCCGTTCTCATTAGTTTGGTTAATGATATCCGGATTTTGTTTCATTAATTCCTGTACTTCAGCCACTGTTCCGTTTCTGGCAATATCAAATATTGATTTTGTCTTATCCTGGGCAGATAACAATGAACTCAGGAATATCCCTAATACCAAGATTATGTTTCTCATTGTTTTACCATTACGTAGTTGTACTCGATATTGACATTTTCCGCAACTTTCTTGGTAACCATTTTAGGAATAGTCACTTTATAATCTACAGGTCTGGCTACAAATCCGCCCTGCATATAGATCTTACCATCTTTTGCATATAAAGTAGCAGCAGAGGTAATAGCTTTATCTACTCCATGAAAGTTTAGTGTTCCCTGAACAGTATACTTCTGAGGGCTTGCAGTAAGTTTTGCTTTATCAAAGTTCACAATCTTCCCTTTGAAAGTTGTTTTCGGGTATTTTGCAGATTCAGCATAACTTTCATTGAAATGTTCTTCCATTAATTTTGTTTTAAAATGAAAGTTTTTAACGTTTGAAACCGATGCCATCTCACCATTGTCTGCATTGAGAATGACAACATTATTGTCATCCTGAGCAAAAATATCATCAAACAGAGGAACAGAAGCTTCAAAAGTTAATTTTCCAGTTTTAGAGCTATATTTTTGTGCTGAAGCGTACCCCGCAGAAAGGAGTAATACGCTTAATAATGCTAATTTTTTCATATCAATTATTTTAATTTTCATTTAATCCGTCAGCTTTCCATTTGATGAAAATATTGATCTGGGATGCAGACAATGATCCTCCCTGCGGCATTTTCCCGGGATCTCCATTAGGTCTTTGAATACGGTCCAGAATTCCGTCTATATTATTTTTCACCTGATCATAGGTAACCAGCGGTTTAAAACTTCCTGCTGAATGGCAGCTTATACAGCTGTTATCTACAATTGGTTTTACATCTGCAGTATATTTTACAGGTGCAGTAATTGGTGTATTATCAGAAATCTCTTCATAACTTCTGCTGTCACAAGCCATCAGTATAATTGCTGATGACAATATCAATAAGGATGTTCGTTTTTTCATATTAAAAAACTCTATAAAGATTAAACCCAAAGAAAATATGTCCCTTTCCCCATGCTCCTGTTGCATTGGTAAGATATCCGATATCTGAATTTATCTGGGAGTTCGTTAATAAAAGCTGGAAAACATGTCCCCCGGTTTCTATATCTACCCCCAATGATAGTGGGTTTTTATAAAAACTATGATCGTCGAAATTCACAAAGTATTCTGCATTCACAGAAACTCTTTTAGAAATTTTATAGCGTCCCCCCAAACCTGCCAGAAACTGATTTTTGTTTTCAATGGTAGGTTCGTAAAGGTTTTTATGAACAAAGGAAGGTGTAAGCTGCAATGAAAGCTTATCATTGAACCTTCTTGAGATCAATGCCTGTGTAAGATAAGAAAGCCTGTCGCTGAATTTAAGGTGTGGATAAGTATCTTTACTCAATTCAGTATTGGCACCCATTACATTGTACCCCACAATATCTACCGGGAAATTTTCATTTTGCCTTACCAGTCTGTATTTCACTGCTCCTTCAAACGTTTTCATATTCGTTTCTCTGGAAAGACTTACCGAAACGGCATCTGAAATACCGTAGATAACCCCTAATTTGGTGGAAGCATGATCCAGACCGAAAAAGTCTTTAAATCCTGCGCTTATATCTCCAAATCTATGGGCAACGATAATGTACCATTCTTTTTTGGCAGCCAGTTTTGTAGATTGTCCGGTAACAATCTGAAGGGCTTTGAAGGCGGGTTGTGAGGTTTCCGTATTGGTTTTAACGGTGTCAATATCTTTCAGCAGGTCTTCCTGTGCAAAGACAAGACCTGAAGAAAATATTGACAAAAATAAGAGAGTTTTTGTCATATACAATTTGAATTAAATTATGATATAACAAACTTATCGAGTTCTCAATTCAAAAATAGGTGATAAAAGTCACCAGTCAAATTGTTTTTATCAATGACGGAGATAAACTTTTCAAACAAATAAAATTAGATCATCCTAACATTTTCATTTACAGGAACTTTTATACCTTCTTTAGTCTGAACAATTTCGCCTTCACTTTCAATTTTTTTCAAAACTCTGCTTACAACTTCTCTTGAAGTTCCCAAACTGCTTGCAATTTCACGGTGGGTAATCTTAATAGGATTGTTTCCTGTGGATGAAATCTGCTGTTTGATATAATTCAGAACACGCTTATCCAGCCTGTGAAAAACGGCATCATTCACCATGTTCATCACTTCTGAGAACCTACGGTCATATTCGTGGTAAAAGAGCTTATTGATTTCCGGAAATCTGATGAGCCATTCATGCATAATAGATACGGGAATGAGAATCGCTTCCGAATCTTCTTCTGCAATGGCGTATACCCTGCTGATATAATCTGTCAGAATAGACGAAAAGGTCATCAGACAGCTATCTTTAGGCTTAATATAATAGTAGATGAGTTCTCTTCCATCATTAAGGGTAAAAACCTTGATAGAACCTTTTATTAAGAAGGGTACAAACTTATTTTTCTGCCCTTCTCTTATGATTTCAGTTTTTGCTTTTATATCAATGGCAACAGCATGCTTTTCCAGCTCAGATAAAAAATCAGCACCTAAAAAGCCAAATTTACTTACAGCGAACGAGTTATCAATCATATCTTATATTTTCTGCTTTTTCTTAAACAAAGATATAAAATTGATATATCGTTATTATATAATTTTATTTTATTAAATAAAATTAACAATTCACAAGTTGGGTTTTATTAATATTTTACAAAATTTAGATCATAAAAAATGCCCAGGCTTTTTACCAGGGCGTTTTATTTCTAAAACAAGTTTATGCGTGATAAAACTGCTTTAAAATCTGTATTTAACATTGAATCCATAGAAGAAATAGGCTTTTCCAGGTCCCGGATTAAGATCTGTACTTACTCCTTTAGGATAGCCATTGCCCACATCAGAATCATTGATGCTGTTTCCTAAGAACAGGAAGGTATAATTGATCTGATTGGTAAGGTTGTTCCCCATTACATACACATCTAAATCAATCTTATTAAAAGATTTTTTAAATCCTAGTTTGGAATTGAGCAGCCCAAATCCTTTTACCAGATTTGTATTGTTAAAGTCTGAGTACACATTTCCCAGATAATTATAGGTATTTACAAGATAGAACCCCGGTTTGGTAAAGATATCCAATCCTACAGCATATTTATTCCTTGGAACTCCTACTACTGTTTTATGATCATAACTATCCTTTCTTCCTCCAACAATTGTTGTAAAATCTTTATACTTCGCATCATAATAAGAAAGATTCACAAATGGTACAATTCTCTCAATAAATGAATGATCCGTTCTGTACTGATAGCCTACGCTAACTTCTAATCCTGTATTTTTCTGGCTTCCGGTATTCGTCCAATAAGTTTGTCCAGGAGTAGTGCTGCTAGGAATGACGAGCTGTGTAAGTTTATCAGAATATTCTATTCTGAATACAGAAATCCGGTAATCTAATTTTGTATTGAGCAAAAGCCCATGCACACTGAAATCAAGCATTCTTGCACGTTCAGGTTTTAAATCATCATTTGCTGTATTGGTAGCTGTAATAAATGAAGAAGCTGCAGTAGGAGAATTATATCCTTCACTATAACTTAGATTAAAGATCTGGTGTTTCCATTCTTTCTGTAATGCAAAGTGAGGGGTATAGGCCATGTCATATTTTTTGTTGAATGACTGATCCTTACGACCAGCGATCAAACCTGGAAGTGCATATAGATCTTTTCTGTCATAATTGGTTCTGTTTCCACTCACACCAGCCAGTAAGGTAAGTCCCCAGGGCTTATACGTAAGATAATCGATGACAAAATAGGTGGATTGATTGTTATTGTATTTGAAATAAGATGCTCCGGGCATTCCTGTTGTCTGCAAAGGTTCCGTTTCAGACCCGGTAAAACGGTAACTTGAAGTAGTAGATACAGAATTCTGTATCTCAGCTCCAAAATCTAAACGGTTTTCAAAGTCTTTAAACTCGTTCTTTAATGTAAAAGTGGAACGCAATCCTACATTCGGAGCGCTTGTAATACCGTAGGCTCCTGCCGAAACACTTTCTGTATTTGCGTTATAGTAAAACAGGGTTGTATAGTTTCTTAAATTTGAAGTAAGACTTACGGTATTACTTAATCCTACTCTTGTTGATTTTATCTTCGTTCCTGAATTTTTCCGGATGTAAGCAGGATTTCCATTATCAATGCCTGCGTAATAATCATCGTAGGAAATTTGTCCTGAAGTATGTTCGTAGGAATAAGCCTGGCTTGCAAAGAAACTTAATTGGTCTTTTTTGCTTAATTTTACAGTACCATTTACATTGAAAAAGTTTTTCAATCCTCCTCCATTGGGCCTGTATCCATCTGTTTCAAGATGTCCGTATACCGCACTTACTGAATAATTATCGTCAGCGACATTCAACTGTGTTCTTGACTGAAAGGTTTTGAAGTCACCAAACATCGCATTTTCTGAAACTGATGCTCCTTTTGTAAAATCCGGACGGGTATAGAAGCGGACAGCTCCACCTGCTCCACCGCCGTACATAGTTGCTGCCGGGCCTTTGATCACTTCAACATTTGTTACATAAGCAAAATCTACATCATCCAAAACAGTGATTCCTTCGGCATTCGTTAAAGGCATGTTGTTCCAATATGCCTTTACTCCCCAGTTATTAAATTTCTGATCGTTTCCATATCCTCTCAATACAAGTCTCTGACCTCCAAAATTTGTTCTTTTATCTACCTGAAGTCCCGGCATTGTAGATAACGTCTGATCTATCGCAGCAGGATTATTTCTGTTAAGGTCTTCTTCAGAGAGGGTTTCTACAGATTGTGCGTGTCTTTTGAATTCTGCACGTTCTTGTTTAATCTTTTTTCTTCCAAGGATATTGACTTCATCAATTGATCCTTCCTGTGCTTGCTGAGCATGTGCAAGAGTACAGCCTAGTACAACTGCCATGCATATATATTGTTTCATTATTCAAAATTTGTGTTACCATTAATATTATATTCTCTTTATTATAGAGCACATTTCCGGTGGTGGAAAAATAATGGTTAAATAATGAGTATTTTCCTGCTGATAGGAATATTTTGAAATTGTTTCTGAAAAATAATTTGAAAAAAAACAGAATTCTTTTCTATCAACAATGGCAAATGAGCCTGGTATTTTAAACAGATTTTTGTTGTGACCGGGAAGGCCTATCTGCAGCCGTAAATATGTTTTTTTGACAGCCAGTTTTTTTGAAAAGTCCAATAGAGAATTGATGATAACATCTTTTTTATCAATATAACAGAAAAAATATTTCTTCCCTTTGACTATATTGATTTTGATGACATCATATGAAAATCCGTGAAGTGTAAACTCTTTTTCTTCTTTCCATTCTGCTTCTTTAAGATCTTTTTCTGTAAAGCATATGGTTTCAGATTTTCTGAAATTACTCCGTGTGATACTGTATTTCGTCTTTTCATAAAGTTCTTTTTTAACATGAGAAAATACAGAATACATCACATTATTCAATAATATGATTACCGGAATACTCAGCAAAATAAAAAGTAGTTTTTTATTCAAAGAATGAAGGGTATTTATGGGACGGGTTCTTCAGATGATTCTACAAAAAAAATTTTGAAATATTGATTATAAATCCATGGTTCTTTTGTAATCCTCTTCATTGTAAAACAGGAAGAATTCCTTCTGTTTTTTTGCATTTATGCGTTTTTCTCATATTTTGCATAAAGTTCCTGGAAGTGCTTCTGACCCTCCTTAAGTGTATTTTTCTTTTATGAATATATATCCACATAGAACAATATAACTTCAATATAGTGTTTTTCATTTCAATTGTGTTTTTCGTAAATACAATAACAAAAATAACAAATTAAAACCAAGTAAAGCCAATTATTGACAATCTAAAATAATAATTAAAACAAATACCATAATTTATTATAGAGGAATTAATTTGGTACATTCTAAAAAAAATCAATGAATTTTTTAAAAAAACCAAAATAAACAAATTAAAAAATTAAAGTTCATGAAAAATGCCCCGGTTTTTACCGGGGCATTCTTTATTTTATTGTAAAAGAAATCTTACGCTTGAACGTTGTTTCCTCTTAATATGAAAGGCTCAACTTCTTTGATTTCTCCAAACTGCCGCTCTTAGTTAGCAATATTTTTTTTAAATATAATTACAAATAAACACCTACATATCAATACATTAAAAACAATAGGTAGCTAATGGGTATGCTGTTTTTTGTTTTTTAAATATCCATTATTGTAAAATTGCATTCGATACATAAGAAAAAAAATACACAAAATCAATTGTAACTGCGCACATTTCTACATTTACGTAATGCATAGCAATACCAAGTAGGGATTAATAATTACAGACATAACTGATTCTACAAGACACAACATGAAAAAACAAAGTTCCCTAACATTGATGAAGAGTTTACAAATACACTCTTTTCCTATTTATGATTTATACAGACTGTTCCCATTAATAGTTTGTTTTATCAGCACTTCAGTATTTGGGCAAACATCCATTATACCTTTAAATCGTAGTGGTAATTTGACAAACACTTTCAAATTCGATTTTGTCACACCAGTATGTGCCAATTCTACAACTTTTAACGATCCATTTACGAATCTAGAAGCTACACCTAATATGGTGGGTCGATTTGATGTTGATATCCTTAGCGCAGCAAGTGATGCCTTGCAAAGTATTAAATGGAAATTGTCAGAATTTAATTGGCTAATAACCAAATGTTAATATTGCATTAGTCAACCTTTATCACAGAAAAAGGAGGTTCCATAATTGACGCCAATACCTCCTTAAAAGAAGAAATATTGGTTTTATAATCTACTCCAAAAGCGACGGTATTGCCTATAGTTTCAGATGTGCAAAATATTACCAATCCTTCCCTTAAATAATAGTTTACGTAAAAGGCACTAATAAACGATTAGCAGTGTATAATGGTTTCAAATGGAGCTTCTGGAAACCTTAGAGAAGATGGAGCCTTTAAGGTTGCATCAACCAATATAAAATCAATTCGAACACCACACTTGTCTGAAAAGTCAAGAAAGTAAATTTCACAAATAAGGACTGATAAATTCAATAATACTTACACAAGATGAACTTTAAGGATATTCACATCGGGATTCTCATTGCCCAACGGGTTGCGGAAAGCGGGCTGAAAACAATAAGAATCTGCAATTTTCTGAAATGTAACGAAAAAGAAATATTAGAAATGTACCAGTCTAAAAGCCTGGATGTTGAAATAATATTAAAATGGAGCAAACTTCTAGAATACGATTTTTTCAGGTTATATACCCAACATTTGATCTTATATGCTCCCCAATTAGCTACTCATAAAGCACTTACGACTACAAAATCTGAGCTTCCAGCGTTTAGAAAAAACATTTATACTAAAGAAGTAATAGATTTTATTTTGGAGTTAATAGAAACTGGAGAAAAAACAAAAGCTCAAGTTATTCAAGAATATAGTATCCCTAAAACCACACTTTATAAATGGATAGACAAATACAAAAGTTAAGACCCAATTATAAGCAAATCTATATGGATATTCTCTCCAAAAAATATCCTCATAAAAAAGATGAATGTGAAAACTTGCTTGAAAAAAAAAGCTTATCTGCTCTGGATGTTATAGAACTTAACAAAAAGATTTTCGGGGCAGGAAACCAACAAAGTAAGAAGTTCAACCAAAGCCAACGCTCTTATAATAGATCTGACATCTTTCATATACTGGATTACCAGAAAAAACATAAGCTCAGTAACATCCAATTGGCTGCACATTTCAATCTGAGTAGAAATACCGTAACAAAGTGGAAAAAAATGTTTGTTGTATAAGCCTGCTTTAACCTAAATAAAATACTGGAAATCATGACATTATTATTAATAAAAAAAGAAATACATAGAAGTTCTTTTTTCTGTCGTGCTATATTTTTAGGTATTCAGATTTTCTTTAATTCTTTGTATGCCCAGGACAAAAAAGCTACAGATGATAAGGTGGAAGTTGTCTTTGTTACTCAAGGAGCTAAGGTTTATTCAGCCGATCAAAGTTTTAATAATCAGATTGATCAAGGAAAAGTTATTATAGAGAAGGGAGATGTTTCTTTTGAACAAAATGATGATTCTCAAAGAGTTTTGATTGTTTCGACTCCTAATTCTAAAATTCCAAGTTTTTCACGACAAGTGAAATCATCTGAGGAAAAGAAAAAAAAGGAATTGCTTAGAAAGATCAAAAATAAGATAGATCACTACGAAACACAAAGAAAGTCTTTCGAAAAAGAAGATTATCATAGTTTTCCTTCACCATTTCAGTTTTTATCTTCACATTCTACCTCACAAAATTGCATTGCACCAAGTAACACTCCGCATGACTTTTCTAAAATATATACAGATCCTAAAAAGTATTTCTTAAATCGGGATTTAGATAATCTGCACACTCCGAAATACACATTTTATAACAATAAATCTTTAGATTTTTGTTTTTCTGATGTCTTTTCTATAAGGCCTCCACCTGTATTGGTTTTATAAAATAATGAATTTTTAAATTTTATAAAAACTCTTACAATCTTTTGTAAGGAAACCTAATACATTTCAAAATATGAAACTAAAATGTTTTTTTAAAAATATGAAAACGCATTGGGTACTGGTGCTTCTGCTATGTACGTCTATCGCTTTTTCTAAAACTATACTGGCAAATAGTAAGTTTGCAAAAAGTATAGTAAATAGTCTAACAGCAGGGACTAAATCCAAAACTCCTAAACCCGCAAAGTCTTCTGTGGCATATGCTACGGATACAGATTTAGATGGTGTTACAGATGATCTTGATCTTGATGATGATAATGATGGAATATTGGATACGGTTGAATGTCCAGCCACAGATATTGTAACCAACGGTACTTTTACTACCAACTTAACTGGCTGGACAGCAGGAACCGGCTGGGCATTTAGTAGTGGAACTGCAACAAATACAAGTGATTTTACCACTAGTTCGCTTTCACAGTCTCTTACCAATCTTGATAAAGTTCCCAATAATACAGTTTCTCTTACTGTAAAAATCGGAGCACAGGATGCTGGTAATAGTGCAGGAAATACTTCAAGCTTAGATATAATGCTGGGAGGTGTTGTGTATGCAACTATATCAAACAGTGTGCTAAGAAACACCAGTAACGTAACCATAAGTCTTGCTCCGGGAGTAACCAGTAATTTTGTTACATTTGGTACTTCAAGTATAACTGGCTTTACGACTTCAACTTTTACAGTTAATATCCCTTATAGTGGACCAAGTAGTGCAACTTTGGCTTTCAGAATGAATTCTGGCGGAGATGACTGGTCTGTAGATGATGTTTCAATTTCTGCATTGATTTGTGATATTGATGGTGATGGAATTCCAAATTATCTGGATCTGGATTCTGACGGTGACGGTTGTCCTGATGCTGTTGAAGGAGGGGGTGGTTTCACCAATGCTAATCTGGTAACAGCTACAGGAGCACTTGCTACCCAATCCCCAAACAAAAATCTTGGTAATGCAGTAGGAAGTAATGGTGTTCCTACAATTGCAGGAGCCGGGCAAAGTATCGGTGTTTCACAAAACAGTAATGTAAATGCATGTACTGATAGTGATGGTGATGGGATCACAAATGTTTATGATCTTGATAACGATAACGATGGTATCCTGGATGTCAACGAAAAAGTTTGCCCACTGACAGGACAAACCATAAGAATTGGATATATTCCTAATAGCAGAGATTTAGATGGTGACACTGGTTACACTTTTGATGGATCATTAATGAGTGGTTCCGGAGCATTAAAATTAACTAATCCTGCTAATTTTGGTCCGAATGGTGCTGTGAATGCCAATATAGTATTGGTTAACATGGGAACTGCTCCTATTACCAAAGCGATTATTAACTCACTCAATCTGAATGCCATCTTCCTTGGCGGTATTAATGATGCTGCTGCTACCCCCAATTCATATTTATCAGCAGCTGAATTCAATGCTATTAAAGACTGGTCGGATGATTCTCAAAATAACTATGTAGTATCAACCCAGGCTCAGACACAACCTTGGGGTACCAGTGTGGTATCACAAATTTCAAATCCGAATGTACCTACATCATACGGAAGCCAGACTTCTATTTTCAAAGGCCCTTTTGGAACGGTTGCATCATTCACTCAAGGGGGAGGATATCAAGGATATTTCTCCGCTATAAATGCCTTGTTTGGAGCAAATGCACTTGCAGTCAATGGAAACAATGGACCTGTAATGTATGTCGATGGGATTTATAACGACTTAATGATTGCAGATGTTGATATCCTGACTACAGTTGGTGGTATTACAGCAGGAAGCAGTGTGACATCCAATAATGATGTACTTTTTATGAATATCTGGGCATTTGTAGCTGAGCAATCTGCATGTACTTCTTATAAAGATACAGATGGTGATGGCATTCCTGATTATCTGGATCTGGATTCTGACGGAGACAGTTGTCCTGACGCCGTTGAAGGTGGCGGCGGTTTTACCAATGCCAATCTGGTGACAGCTACTGGATCACTTGCCACCCAAAATCCTAATCAGAATCTCGGAAATAATGTAGGAAGTAATGGTGTTCCTACAATTGCAGGAGCCGGGCAAAACATTGGTGTTTCACAAAACAGTAATGTAAACGCATGTACTGATAGTGATGGTGATGGGATCACAAATGTTTATGATCTTGATAACGATAACGATGGTATCCTGGATCTCAACGAAAAAACTTGCCCACTGACAGGACAAACCATAAGAATTGGATATATTCCTAATAGCAGAGATTTAGATGGTGACACTGGTTACACTTTTGATGGATCATTAATGAGTGGTTCCGGAGCATTAAAATTAACTAATCCTGCTAATTTTGGTCCGAATGGTGCTGTGAATGCCAATATAGTATTGGTTAACATGGGAACTGCTCCTATTACCAAAGCGATTATTAACTCACTCAATCTGAATGCCATCTTCCTTGGCGGTATTAATGATGCTGCTGCTACCCCCAATTCATATTTATCAGCAGCTGAATTCAATGCTATTAAAGACTGGTCGGATGATTCTCAAAATAACTATGTAGTATCAACCCAGGCTCAGACACAACCTTGGGGTACCAGTGTGGTATCACAAATTTCAAATCCGAATGTACCTACATCATACGGAAGCCAGACTTCTATTTTCAAAGGCCCTTTTGGAACGGTTGCATCATTCACTCAAGGGGGAGGATATCAAGGATATTTCTCCGCTATAAATGCCTTGTTTGGAGCAAATGCACTTGCAGTCAATGGAAACAATGGACCTGTAATGTATGTCGATGGGATTTATAACGACTTAATGATTGCAGATGTTGATATCCTGACTACAGTTGGTGGTATTACAGCAGGAAGCAGTGTGACATCCAATAATGATGTACTTTTTATGAATATCTGGGCATTTGTAGCTGAGCAATCTGCATGTACTTCTTATAAAGATACAGATGGTGATGGCATTCCTGATTATCTGGATCTGGATTCTGACGGAGACAGTTGTCCTGACGCCGTTGAAGGTGGCGGCGGTTTTACCAATGCCAATCTGGTGACAGCTACTGGATCACTTGCCACCCAAAATCCTAATCAGAATCTCGGAAATAATGTAGGAAGTAATGGTGTTCCTACAATTGCAGGAGCCGGGCAAAACATTGGTGTTTCACAAAACAGTAATGTAAATGCATGTACTGATAGTGATGGTGATGGGATAACAAATGTTTATGATCTTGATAACGATAACGATGGTATCCTGGATGTCAACGAAAAAACTTGTCCACTGACAGGACAAACCATAAGAATTGGATATATTCCTGATTCCAGATCAGGAAATAACGGATATACCTTTAACGGAAGTCAAATGAGTGGTTCCGGAGCATTAAAATTAACTAATCCTGCTAATTTTGGTCCAAGTGGCACAGTAAAAGCCAATATAGTATTGGTCGATATGGGAACTGCTCCTATTACCAAAGCAATTATTAACTCACTCAATCTGAATGCGATCTTCCTTGGCGGTATTGATAATCTTACCACTTCATATTTGTCAGCTGGCGAATTTAAAGCCATTAAAGACTGGTCAGATGATTCCCAAAATAACTATGTAGTATCAACCCAGATTCAGACACAATTCTGGGATACCTCTGTAGTGTCACAAGTTTCAAATCCAAATGTACCTACATCATACGGAAGCCAGACTTCTATTTTCAAAGGGCCTTTTGGAACGGTTGCATCATTCAATCAGGCGGGAGGCTATCAAGGTTATTTCTCCGCCGTAAATTCCTCGTTTGGAACCAATGCGCTTGCAGTCAATGGAAGCAATGGGCCTGTAATGTATGTAGATGGAATTTATAATGACTTAATGATTGCAGATGTTGATATCCTAACTGCACTTGGTGGTGTTACAGCAGGAAGCGGAGTTACATCTAATAATGATAAACTTTTTATGAACATCTGGGCATTTGTAGCTGAGCAATCTGTGTGTACTTCTTATAAAGATACAGATGGTGATGGTATTCCTGATTATCTGGATCTGGATTCTGACGGTGACAGTTGTCCTGATGCTGTTGAAGGTGGTGGCGGTTTTACCAGTGCCAATCTGGTGACAGCTACAGGATCACTTGCTACCCAAAATCCTAATCAGAATCTTGGAAATAATGTAGGAAGTAATGGTGTTCCTACAATTGCAGGGGCCGGGCAATCTGTTGGTAATTCTACCAATGCATTAGTTAATCTTTGCTTTTGTTACAAAACCCCTGTATCTCCAGGTGGAGGAAATCCTAATCCAGTAAAATATGGTATCACTGCGCTGAACAGAGCGGGTTCAGGTTCTTCAGAATGGCCGGGAGTAAGGCGCAGCGCATGGGCGGCGCTGGAATCCAAATCAAAAGGTTTTGTGGTTAATCGTATGGCATTTGTGGATGCAGATAGTAATCCTGCCACTCCTACAACTCCGCCTTTAGCTAGTATTCCTGCTGCAAATTATGTTGAAGGAATGATGGTCTATGATACAGTAGCGAACTGCCTGAAAATCTATAACGGAACAGTGTGGAGTTGCTATTCAACTCAAACTTGTCCTGACTAATTATTAATGTAGAATTTTAAAAATTTTAAAAATGAAAAACATTATAAAAATATTTTGCCTGTTGGTTGTTAATTTGGCTACAGCACAAGTAGCAATAGGAAAGGCATCTATTAGTACCATCCCACCCGCAAATACAACTACAAACCCCTCTATCTCCTTAGAGTTTGGTGATTATGGCGGAGCCTTATTGGGTAGAGGAATTATTTTACCTTGGATTACTGCGGATATGGACAAAGCCGCTGCGGTTCCGGGAACGATTATTTTTGATACGGTTGATAAAATTGTTAAGTATAAAAATGGTGCAGGCGCTGGAAACTGGTTTTCGCTTTCAAAAAACGAAACAGTTCCGGTAATTGGAGATACAACCGGAGTAGTGGTCACAACCCTTCAGGACTCTTACACAGATAATCCTAATGCTAAAGTGAGTATAGGAACTCCAGCAACCCCAGCTGTTCCCGGAATATTAGTGTTGGAGGAGAATAATAAAGCAATGATTCTTCCTAAAGTGGCAAGTCCACATCTGAATATTGTAAATCCTGAACCAGGAACTATGGCATATGATACCGTCAAAAAGCAGCTTGCAATTTTCAATGGCAAAGTTTGGTCATTTTGGAAGCCCTAAGTTTTTTTTATTAAACGGTTAAACAAATAACCACTTCTATATGAAGTGGTTATTTATTATAAGACTAAATTATTTGCCATCTATTTATAGCCACTTTGGTGTGAAAAAATGTTTGTAGCAAATCTGCATTGATCCAAATAAAACCTGCTATTTTGTTTTTAAGCTCGTTTCTATGCGTATATCTCATATCATTTGTGAAGCACCATTTTGCTGTATGTAATTTGCATTTAATATTACAATAAACATATATTATTATACATATAACAAAAATTAGTTAATATTACTCTATCTTAACGGTGGGTAATTGCTAATAACGGGTCAATAAAATTTCATTATATGCATCAATTTTATTCAATAAGAAACACATTTGCACTTAAATGTGTTTTTATAGTTCTGATCACATTTACTTTCAAAAATTTAATATCTCAGAACCACACAATAGACTCTTTGCTAGAAGCCTCTCAAAGCGATCTTCGAAGTGGTGAATTAAAAAGAGTTCTTGCTAAGCAAAACATCATATTAAAAGAATCTAAAAAGAAAAACTATTCTAAAGGCATCGCGAGGTCATACTTATTTAGTGGCAAATGCTATATGAAGCTTGGGGATTGTGGCAAGGCTTTATTTTTTTTCAATAATGCTTTAAATGAAAAATATGCCCAATTAGACATGGACTTAAAATCTGAAATCATTACCAATATTGGGAATTGTTACCATCAGCAAAGTTTATACAATGATGCATTAGAAAAATATCGGGAAGCAATCAGACTTGGAGAGCTATCTGAAGAAATTAATTATATAAAGGCAAAAAATTATAATAATATCGGAAATTTATACGAAACTGTAAAAACGCCAAAAGACTCTGCTTATTATTACTATTGTAAGGCCTATTACTATTTCAAAAATGATTACAAGAATACGCAAACACAAAAAAAGAATACTATCGGAGCTACTATTTGTACTAATCTCGGAGAAGTATGGAGTACGAATAATCGGATAGACTCAAGCAAATATTATTTTAATAAAGCAGCTCTATATAATAATAAAGCAAAAGATATAACATTAGGTGCCGTATTGGAGCAGAAAATTGGAGTTTTATATTATCATTCTCATGACTATAAAACAGCTGAATATCATCTGGAAAAAGCTAAAACAGTATTCGAAGAAAAAGAGGATATTTATAAACTATCCGAATCCTATACCTCATTAATTAAATTAAATAAAATATTAGGAAATGAGAAAAAACAGACAGAATACAAAGATTTATTACTTACTATAGAAAAGAAAATCAATGCTATACAAGGATCTGCGAGGGCAGCAACATTAGACAATGTTATAAAAGAGAAAAATGAAGTTTTTAGAAAAAAAGAGGTCAGATTATACTGGATTATCACCATTATATTATTGATCACTCTGCTTGTCATCATATTTTCTGTTTACTCTCATAAAAGGAAAAAAGATTCCTCATTTTTAACACTTCAGAAAGAAAGAGACATTATTCAGCAGAAAGAAATAGAAGCCAACGAATTAAAGCTTAAAATAAATGAATCTTTTGACGAGGTTGTACAGCTCGCCAAAGATAACAGTCCAGAGTTTTTAATAAGATTTCAGGAGGTGTATCCACAAGTTTGTTCTGCAATCCTGAAAATTAATCCGCAGCTAATAAGCAGTGAATTAAAATTTTGCGCTTTACTATTTCTTAATTTTTCTACAAAAGACATTGCGGAATATACTTTCACATCACCAAAAACGGTTCAAAACCGGAAAAATGGCATACGGAAAAAGCTTAATATTCCTTCAGACACTGATCTTTATCTCTGGTTCAAAAATCTATAAAAAAATCCCGTCTCGTAATAAAACGAAACGGGATTTATATTGTAAGAAAAATCTTATGCTTGAACGTTGTTTCCTCCTAATACGAAAGGCTCAACTTCTTTGATTTCTCCGAACTGCTGCTCGTAGTTAGCGATGTTCTGCTGAAGAGCATTTAATACTCTTTTAGCGTGAAGTGGAGCAAGAATTACTCTTGATCTTACTTTAGCTTGCTGAACACCTGGCATCAACTGAATAAAGTCTACTACAAATTCAGATGGAGAGTGGTTTACTAGTGCTAAATTAGCATAGATACCAGCAGCTACCATTTCGTTTAATTCGATGTTGATGTTTCCGTCTTGTGGATTTTGATTGTTGTCCATTGTTATAAATTATGTTTTTAAAATTCGAAATTTGAGATTGTGAAAATATAAAAATAATTCCAAACCCCAAATTTCAAATCATTAATTTTAGTTAAGGTCTTCGAATTCCTTCTTAGAACCTACAATAACGTTCTGATACTCTTTAAGACCTGTACCTGCAGGAATTCTGTGACCTACAATTACATTTTCTTTAAGACCGTTAAGATCGTCTATCTTACCAGCAACTGCTGCTTCGTTAAGAACTTTAGTAGTTTCCTGGAACGATGCTGCAGACATGAATGACTTCGTCTGAAGTGCTGCTCTTGTAATACCTTGTAGTACAGGAGTTGCAGTAGCAGGAAGAGCTTCTCTTACTTCTACTAAGCTTAAGTCTTCACGCTTCAACTTAGAGTTTTCGTCTCTTAATTCTCTTGCAGTAATCATCTGACCTGGCATAAATTCTTTAGAATCACCAGCTTCTACTACTACTTTAAGACCGAATACTCTGTTATTTTCTTCTAAGAAGTCAAACTTGTGTTCAAGAGCTCCTTCAAGGAATTGAGTATCACCTCCATCTACGATAGATACTTTCGTCATCATCTGTCTTACGATAATTTCGAAGTGCTTGTCGTCGATTTTTACCCCCTGTAGACGGTAAACTTCCTGAATTTCGTTTACTAAGTATTCCTGAACTGCTGTTGGACCTTTAATTCTTAAGATATCTTCCGGTGTAATAGAACCGTCAGAAAGTGGAGAACCTGCTCTTACGAAGTCATTCTCCTGAACAAGAATCTGGTTAGAAAGTTTTACTAAGTAAATTTTTCTTTCTCCAGTTTTAGCCTCAACAATAAGTTCACGGTTACCTCTCTTGATTTTTCCGTAAGAAACTACCCCGTCGATTTCAGTAACAACCGCTGGGTTTGAAGGGTTTCTAGCTTCGAATAATTCGGTAACTCTCGGAAGACCTCCGGTGATATCCCCTGCTTTTGCAGATTTTCTTGGGATCTTGATTAAGACTTTACCAGCCTTAATTTTTTCACCATCGTTAACCATTAAGTGGGCTCCTACCGGTAAGTTGTAAGCTTTTTGCTCAACTCCTTTAGAGTCTACCACCTTCAAGGTAGGTACGGCTTTCTTATTTCTAGATTCAGAGATTACTTTCTCTTCGAATCCTGTTTGTTCGTCAATTTCAAGCTGGAATGAAATACCCTGGATGATATCCTCGTATTCTACCTTACCTGAAGTTTCAGCAATGATAACCGCGTTATACGGATCCCATCTACAGATTGTATCTCCTTTCTTCACTTTATCACCTGGTTTCACAGATAATATAGATCCGTAAGGTACGTTAGCTACCATTAATGGAGTTCTTGACTCATTATCAGCAACTAATCTGAATTCTGTTGAACGGGAAACTACAACCTCAGCTGTATTACCGTTTTCATCTTCAGAAGTAATAGTTCTTACTTCATCCATTTCAACGATACCATCTCTTCTTGCAACGATAGATGGGTTTTCTGATACGTTTCCTGCAGTACCCCCTTGGTGGAAAGTTCTCAACGTAAGCTGAGTACCTGGTTCCCCAATTGACTGTGCTGCAATTACACCTACCGCTTCACCCATGTGGATCACTTTACCTGTTGCTAAGTTTCTACCGTAACATTTTGCACAGATACCTTTCTTAGCCTCACAAGTTAATGGTGAACGAACCTCCACAGATTCTAATCCTGCTTCTTCGATTCTTTTCGCCAATGCTTCAATGATCACCTGATCTGCACTTGCAATAAGCTCGTCAGTTTCAGGATCGTAAATATTATGAAGAGATACTCTACCTAAGATTCTTTCAGAGATTCTTTCAACAATCTCGTCATTTTTCTTAAGTGCAGTAACTTCTGTACCTCTCAGCGTTCCACAGTCTGCTTCTGTAACGATAACGTCCTGTGCAACGTCTACCAATCTTCTCGTTAAGTAACCAGCATCGGCTGTCTTAAGAGCGGTATCCGCAAGACCCTTACGAGCACCGTGGGTAGAGATAAAGTACTCTAGAATCGAAAGACCTTCCTTAAAGTTGGCAAGGATCGGGTTTTCGATGATCTCCGCTCCGGTAGAACCAGCTTTCTGCGGTTTTGCCATCAAACCTCTCATCCCTGATAACTGACGGATCTGTTCTTTAGAACCCCTCGCTCCAGAGTCAAGCATCATGTATACAGAGTTGAAACCACCTTGGTCAGTTTTCATTCTGCTCATGATCATTTCAGTTAATCCGGCGTTGGTATTTGTCCAAACGTCGATTACCTGGTTATAACGTTCCGTATCTGTAATTAGACCCATGTTATAGTTGGCTCTAATTTCGTCTACTGTTTCAATAGATGAAGCAATCATTTGCTTTTTCTCAACAGGAACTACAATATCCCCTAATGAGAATGAAAGACCTCCTTTAAATGCGTTTGAATACCCTAAGTCTTTCATTGCATCCAGGAACTTCACAGTGGTAGGGAAATCTGTATCAGCAAGGATCTTACCGATAACATTTCTTAATGATTTCTTCGTAAGAAGCTCATTGATATATCCTGACTGCTTAGGTACGATTTGGTTGAATAGAATTCTACCAACAGAAGTTTCGATCAATCTTGTAACAATTTCACCATCTTCTTTGATAGGTAGTCTACATCTTACTTTAGCATTTAAAGATACTCTTCCTTCAGCGTAAGCAATTTCTGCTTCTTCAGGAGAATAGAATGCAAGACCTTCTCCTTTTACTTTCATTGTCTCAGTAGAGCTTAATTCTTTAGTCATGAAATAAAGACCAAGAACCATGTCCTGAGATGGTACTGTAATTGGAGAACCGTTTGCAGGGTTCAAGATGTTTTGAGAACCTAACATCAATAACTGAGCTTCAAGGATCGCTTCTGGTCCTAGCGGCAAGTGTACCGCCATCTGGTCACCATCGAAATCGGCGTTGAAGGCCGTAGTTACTAACGGGTGTAGCTGGATCGCTTTACCTTCGATCATCTTAGGTTGGAAAGCCTGAATACCCAATCTGTGAAGCGTAGGTGCTCTGTTCAGTAGAACAGGGTGACCTTTCATCACGTTTTCAAGGATATCATAAACTACCGGTTCTTTTCTGTCGATAATTCTCTTTGCAGATTTCACTGTTTTTACAATACCTCTTTCAATTAGTTTTCTAATGATGAATGGTTTGTAAAGTTCAGCTGCCATATCTTTAGGAATACCACATTCGTGAAGCTGTAAGTTTGGACCTACAACAATTACCGAACGCGCAGAGTAGTCTACCCTTTTTCCTAGTAGGTTCTGACGGAAACGACCTTGCTTACCTTTCAATGAATCAGAAAGTGATTTCAATGGTCTGTTTGATTCAGATTTTACTGCAGAAGATTTTCTTGTGTTATCGAATAATGAATCTACTGATTCCTGAAGCATACGCTTCTCGTTTCTCAAGATTACTTCAGGAGCTTTAATCTCCAATAATCTCTTCAAACGGTTATTTCTGATAATAACTCTTCTATAAAGGTCATTCAAGTCAGAAGTTGCGAAACGTCCTCCATCCAATGGAACCAATGGTCTTAGTTCTGGTGGGATAACAGGAAGTACACGCATGATCATCCACTCTGGTCTGTTGATCATTCTTGTATTAGCACCTCTCAATGCTTCTACAACGTTCAATCTTTTAAGAGCTTCAGTTCTTCTTTGTTTTGAACCTTCGTTGTGAGCTTTGTGTCTCAAGTCGAAAGACAATGCATCAAGATCAATTCTTTTTAATAGATCTTCTACCGCTTCAGCACCCATTCTGGCGATGAATTTGTTTGGATCAGAATCATCAAGATACTGGTTTTCTACAGGAAGAGTTTCCATGATGTCAAGGTACTCTTCTTCTGTAAGGAATTCCATATTTTCAAAATCAGAACCGTCTAATTTTTTAGCAATACCCTGCTGGATCACTACATATCTTTCGTAGTAGATGATCATGTCTAATTTCTTAGAAGGAATTCCTAAAAGGTATCCGATTTTGTTTGGTAATGAACGGAAATACCAGATATGTGCAATTGGAACTACAAGGTTGATGTGCCCGATTCTCTCTCTTCTTACTTTTTTCTCAGTAACTTCTACTCCACAACGGTCACAAACGATCCCTTTGTAACGAATTCTCTTGTATTTACCACAAGCACATTCGTAATCCTTTACAGGACCAAAGATTTTCTCACAGAACAGCCCGTCTCTTTCAGGCTTGTGAGTTCTGTAGTTAATAGTTTCCGGTTTTAAAACCTCCCCTCTTGAGTCTTGTAAAATAGACTCCGGTGAAGCTAAACCGATGGTTATTTTATTAAATCTACTTGATTTATTTTTATTTGACATAATTTTATTTTTGATTATAAAGATTAAAGATTGAAAGCTTTACACTTTCGCTCTTATCATCTCGGAGTTGATTAATTCTTTAATTTTTAGTAATTAAATCTTTAATTTACTCCTCCAATCTTACGTCTAATCCAAGACCTTGTAACTCGTGAAGTAATACGTTGAATGATTCTGGAATACCTGGTTCAGGCATAGATTCACCTTTTGCAATTGCTTCATAAGTTTTTGCTCTACCAATCACGTCATCCGACTTCACAGTAAGGATCTCTCTAAGGATGTTAGATGCACCGAATGCTTCAAGTGCCCAAACCTCCATCTCTCCGAATCTCTGACCTCCGAACTGAGCTTTACCTCCTAACGGCTGTTGAGTAATCAATGAGTAAGGACCGATAGAACGTGCGTGCATCTTATCATCTACCATGTGTCCTAGTTTCAACATGTAAATGATACCTACTGTTGCAGCCTGAGTAAATCTTTCTCCGGTACCACCATCATAAAGGTGAGTGTGACCGAATTTAGGAAGACCTGCTTTCTCAGTATATTCAGTAATCTGATCAAGAGTAGCTCCGTCAAAGATCGGTGTAGCGAACTTCATTCCCAGTTTCTGACCAGCCCATCCAAGAACTGTTTCATAAATCTGACCGATGTTCATACGAGAAGGTACCCCTAGTGGATTCAATACGATATCTACTGGTGTTCCATCTTCTAAGAACGGCATATCTTCTTCACGAACGATTCTTGAAACGATACCTTTGTTACCGTGACGTCCTGCCATTTTATCTCCTACATTCAGTTTACGTTTCTTAGCGATGTAAACTTTAGCCAGCTTCATGATACCTGCAGGAAGTTCATCTCCGATTGAAATTGCAAATTTCTCACGGTTTTTAACCCCTTGGATATCGTTATATTTGATTTTGTAATTGTGAATCAATTGTTTGATCAATTCATTCTTGTCAGCGTCTACTGTCCAGTCTGCACCACTAACGTTTACATAATCTTCAACTGAAGTCAATAATTTGTGAGTGAATTTCACACCTTTACCGATGATCTCTTCGTCAAGGTCATTTTGTACCCCTTGAGAAGTTTTACCGCTTACCAGTGTATTTAATTTTTCAATTAAAGTATTTCTTAACTCATCAAACTTAGCCTTATAAGTGTTTTCAATTTCTTCTAGTCTAAGTTTTTCTTCAGTTCTTTTCTTTTTGTCTTTAATGTTTCTAGAGAACAATTTCTTGTTGATAACAACTCCTCTTAATGAAGAGTCCGCTTTCAATGAAGCATCCTTCACATCACCAGCTTTATCACCGAAGATTGCTCTAAGAAGTTTTTCTTCAGGAGTCGGGTCAGATTCACCTTTTGGAGTAATTTTACCAATCATGATATCTCCAGGCTTCACTTCAGCACCGATTCTGATCATACCATTCTCGTCAAGATCTTTAGTAGCTTCTTCAGATACGTTTGGAATATCTGCTGTAAGCTCTTCCATACCTAATTTGGTATCACGAACTTCAAGAGAATACTCATCCACGTGGATTGAAGTAAACCAGTCTTCACGTACAACTTTTTCGTTGATTACGATTGCATCCTCGAAGTTGTATCCTTTCCAAGGCATGAACGCTACCACTAAGTTTCTACCAAGAGCCAATTCTCCTTTTTCAGTAGCATAACCGTCGCAAAGTACTTGTCCTTTCTCCACTACATCACCTACTCTTACGTTTGGTCTTAGTGTGATTGTTGTACTCTGGTTAGTTTTTCTAAACTTAGTAAGTTTGTATGTTTTAGTAGCAGACTCGAATTGTACTAAATCTTCGTCTTCACTTCTTTCATATTTGATGGTAATCTTGTCAGCATCTACATACTCTACAGTACCAGTACCTTCAGCATTGATTAAGATTCTTGAATCTCTTGCAACTTGTTGCTCAAGCCCTGTACCAACGATTGGAGCCTGTGGCTTCAATAGAGGAACGGCCTGACGCATCATGTTAGATCCCATCAATGCACGGTTCGCATCATCATGCTCCAGGAACGGAATTAATGAAGCAGAAATACCAGAGATCTGGTTAGGTGCAACATCAATAAGGTTAACCTGAGATGGCTCAACTACCGGGTAGTCACCATCTAATCTTGCAATAATTCTGTCTGTTAAGAAGTCACCGTTATCACTCAATTCAACGTTTGCCTGAGCAATTACTTTGTCTTCTTCGTCCTCTGCATTAAGGTAAATAGGATCTGCATTAAGCTCAATCTTACCACCTTCTACTTTTCTATACGGAGTTTCGATGAAACCTAGTCTGTTGATTTTAGCATAAATACCTAGAGATGAAATCAAACCGATGTTTGGTCCTTCCGGAGTTTCAATCGGACAAATTCTTCCGTAGTGAGTATGGTGAACGTCACGAACCTCGAAACCTGCTCTTTCTCTTGATAAACCACCAGGCCCTAGTGCAGATAATCTTCTCTTGTGAGTGATCTCTGATAGAGGGTTGGTTTGGTCCATGAACTGAGAAAGCTGGTTGGTACCAAAGAATGAGTTGATTACCGATGTTAATGTCTTAGCATTTACAAGGTCAAGCGGAGTAAAGATTTCGTTATCTCTAACGTTCATTCTTTCCTTGATTGTTCTTGCAATTCTTGAAAGACCTACACCGAACTGTCCTGCTAATTGCTCACCAACAGTTTTAATTCTTCTGTTTGATAAGTGGTCAATATCATCTACATCAGTTTTTGAGTTTACCAGCTCAATTAAGTGTCTTACAATCGCAATGATATCTTCTTTTGTAAGAACTTCAGTTGTAGTTGGGATGTTTAGGCTTAACTTTTTGTTTAGTCTGTAACGTCCTACTTCACCTAAAGAGTATCTCTGCTCAGAGAAGAATAATTTTTCAATGATTCCTCTTGCAGTTTCCTCATCTGGCGGATCTGCATTTCTTAGCTGACGATAAATATACTCTACTGCTTCTTTTTCAGAGTTAGTAGGGTCTTTTTGTAATGTATTCTGGATGATAGAGAATTCATTGCTGTTTTCTTTGTGAATCAGGATTGATTTCACACCAGCATCCAGGATAAGATCTAAATGTTCTTTTTCAAGGATTGTTTCTCTATCCAAGATGATCTCGTTTCTTTCGATAGAAACTACTTCACCTGTATCTTCGTCTACGAAATCTTCGAACCAAGTGTTCAATACTCTCGCAGCCAATGTTCTCCCTTCTACTTTTTTAAGGGCAGCTTTAGAAACTTTCACTTCTTCAGCAAGGTCGAAGATCTGAAGGATGTCCTTGTCAGATTCGTACCCGATAGCTCTTAATAAAGTTGTTAATGGTAATTTTTTCTTACGGTCGATATACGCGTACATTACGCTGTTGATATCTGTTGTAAATTCCATCCAAGATCCTTTGAAAGGGATAATTCTTGAATAATATAATTTGGTCCCGTTCGCGTGGTAAGTCTGTCCGAAGAATACACCAGGTGAACGGTGAAGCTGCGTAACGATAACTCTCTCAGCACCATTGATGATGAAAGAACCACTTGGCGTCATATAAGGAACCGGACCTAAGTATACGTCCTGAACCACAGTTTGGAAATCTTCGTGTTCCGGGTCAGTACAATACAATTTAAGTCTAGCTTTTAGAGGAACTGAATAAGTAAGTCCTCTTTCCACACACTCATCAATTGAATAACGTGGAGAATCTACCAGATAGTCTAAGAATTCTAATACGAATTGGTTTCTTGAATCCGTAATTGGGAAATTCTCTTGGAAAGTCTTGTAAAGAGCTTCTGTCTTTCTGGCTTCAGGAAGTGTATCAAGCTGGAAAAATTCTCTGAAAGACTCAATTTGGATATCCAAAAAGTCTGGAGTGATAATTTTTCCTTTCGCTGATGAGAAATTAATTCTCGGATTTCCTTGAGTTGTTGATTTTGTTTTACTCATAAAACTTTTAAGAAAGGGTTAAAAAATATTTTGATTCATTAAAAAATATCAGAAAAGAACAAATAACAAGATAAAAGTAAAGGTAAAAGTGTTTTTGGCGCTCACAAAGGACCTTAAGTTCTTTTAAACTTTGTACTGAGTTCTCTCTAACTGCAACGCTGGTATATCTTTTCACAGCGTAATGCAAAATATTTTTATTACTTTTGAGGCTATATTACCGCAACATCTATATACACGAAATCCCCTTCATGTTTTACACAATGAAAGAGTTGATTTTCAGTATTTTATAAATTTACAAACAATTTTTCGCGCCAAAAGAGGGGCAAAGATATAAAAAGTTATCCACAATTACAAATAAATCATCTCATTTTGAGGCTCTTAAAAATAAGAGAGACTGCCCAAAAATGAGCAGTCCCTCCACAACACAAGCTAATCTTATGATTATTTCACAATAATCTTATAAGATTTTATTTTCGATTTGGTTTCTATTTTAATCATATACCCCCCAGTTGGAAGTGAAGATGTATTAATACCTGTATGGGCATTAAACTTATCAGTCTTAATAACCTGCCCCTGTGCTGAGAACAAAGTATATACTCCTTCTTCTGCTGATGTAATTTTAAGATCTTCTCCAGCTTTTACAGGGTTTGGATATACTTTTACATCATTGACCGCATCTGCAATATCTGTTGCAGCAATTTTTGCAGCACCGGATACACTTTTCAGCAATGAAGCATAAGGTGAAAGTGGTGAATCCGGAGATCCTCTTTTCACAAGATCTGTATCTACCACAGCCTGAATACCATCTTTATCTTTATCATTAATTGTAGAGATGAACCCGCCTCCTAAAGTATCAAGATTTCCTTTTCCTATCTTATAAAGGTCAAAGTCCATTCCATTGGAAGTAATATCCAGGAAGTCTGGTTTATCATCACCGTCTGTATTTTTGATTGGATATTTCAAAACTCCCGAATCTGGTGAAGTTTCCAGAATATCTGCAATTCCGTTTTTACCGACCGGAACATTTGCATCGATAATTCCATTATGATCTGCATCAATCTGATTGATTACTGAGGTTGGAATTCCAGATTCAAATAAATCTAAGATACCGTCATTATCAGAATCAAGGTCAAGATAATTAGGAACAGAATCTCCCAATACTGGTGTTATCAGGATATCTCCTTCATTATCGTCATCCTGAAACTTACCGTTTTTATCAAAATCTTCTACTGAATCAGGAATACCATCATTATCAGAATCCAAATCACAAGCATCTACAATTCCGTCACCATCAGTATCCAGTGAAGGAGACTTGTCATTTACTGCTGTACATCCTTCTGCACAGTCAGGAATTCCGTTTCCGTTATTATCTATACTGTCATCTCCTCCCTGGCATTGGTCGAAGCAGTTTGGAACACCATCGTTATCATCATCTCTGCTTGCAAAAGCATTATAGATATAGTAGTTTTGAGGAAAACGAATGGCTGTTCCGCTATTGAATGTAATCTTAATACGGTTAAACGGTTTTGTAGCCTTTCCTCCAACATAGAATTTATTTGAATTCGTAGTGAAGAAGTTTCCACTGATAAGACTTCCAGAACTTGTAAAGGTATCCGTCAAAATATTTCCGTTGTATAATGTTACGGTAATATTTTCCAGAACACTTACCCCAAGAAGATTTCCTGCTTTTTCTACAGTGAATCCAGCCATTGTATTGGCAGGAAGTACAGCGTTAGTACCTACCGTTGCAAATGCTGAGAAAAGACTAAGAATAGATGCTGCCGGAACCGTTGCCGTTGCATAGTTGGATGGATTGTTATCCACAATAGCTTCCGGATTGGTCATTTTTGCTAAAATAAGGCCAAGGAATCCAGGACCCGAAGTCCATGTAGCTCCTGTAACCAAATTACCTGGTACGGCAGATCCGCTTGTCTGGATTTTATCATCACAATCACAAGAAACAGGCTCTTCAAAAGCATAGTATACTTTCAGTGCTCCTAAATTAAATCCTACTGTTTGGGTAATTTTTAATCTTACTTCGTTGAAAGGTTTAGTGGTTGTCAATGTAACCTTTTGTCTTCCCGAACCGTATCCTAATACTTTAATATTGATTAAACCTCCTCCGTCAGACAGTTGTTTTGAATCCTGAAGCTGACCGAAAAGATAAGTTTCTATGGTAATATTTTTTAAGAATTCTGCACTTAACAATTTCCCCTGATCATCCGGCTCTATAACAAAACCTGTTCTGTTACCCGCTGGGTACGTCTGGTTTTTATCAAGAACTCCTACCGAATAAGACCCCAATAATCCAACTGGCAGCACTATCGATCCATAAGAGTTTTTATTTCCATCTCCGATTCTTTCTTTATTCTGAACGTAAGAAAGCGGAGCTAAGAAACTGCTGCTCCCGGATACATTCCCGTCAACACCACTTCCAGCAATGATATCATCACAAATACCGTTGTTATCTGTAGGTACTTTTGCAGGATCAAATGCGAATGCATAATATACATTCATTGCACTGAATACGGAAAGAACATTGGTCTGATACAATCTTACTTCATCAAATTCTTTTGAAGTTTTGAAATGCAGGAATATCCTGTTTTTGCTTCCCCCAAATGCAGGTACTGACAAAAGTGTACTGCTGGTAGTAGTCTCCTGAAGAACCCCATTCTTATAGGTACTAATTCTCAAAGAGCTTAATAGGTCTACTGTGATAAAGCTCGTACCAAGATCTACATTGAATCCGGTAATATATCCCGCAGGATAGGTTGTATTTTTATTTTTTACAGATATTCCGTTTCCACTTAAAAGAGAAGCGAAATTCCCCATACTTACGCTATTATCAAGGCTGGCATCCACTACAGGATTCATGCTTCCGTTATAACATGCAAGACAAATCCCTGAATTGTTGACAGGTTTTGCTTCTACACCCATCCCACGGATCGGTTCATAGCCCTGCTGCGCAAATAATACCGCAGACATCAAGAATGTCATAAGCATTGCAGCTAATTTTTCGAATAATTTTCTGGTCATTTTTTATTTTTTAAGGTTTGTGTTTATTTTTATTTAATTAGTAAAGTGCCTTCCAGTTCGTTCCATTACAGCCTTCATGCACTCTAGTAGATGTATTATATCGGATTGCGCCTTCTTCAGCTGTTGTGCATGATGCATTAGCACCAGAAGCAACTCCTTTCATCTGAATCGCGGCACCAGTAGATGTAGCTGCAGTGGGAGCCATATTAATTCCTAATATGGTATCTGTTCCATTACCCTTATTGAAGAAAACATGTTCTTTGTTGGCATACACCATTTGCCCTGCAGCTGCCTGACCGGAAAATCCTATTGCAAAAGCTTCTGTACCAGTAGCTGTATTTGCAGAACCAACAGCTACATTGTTTAAGGATGTTGTATTTCCACTTCCTATAGCTATTCCTCCGCTATTTGTATGATTATTTCCAACTGTAAGGCCTGTAAGACCTGTTACTGTATTGAGGTTTCCAAAAACCAGGTTATTGGCACCTGTAGCACTATTATTATTCCCTATTACTTTAGCCCCATTATTGGCTGTATTGTTTAATCCGATAGCTACAGCCGGAAAATTCCCCTGTGCAGAGACAGTATTATCTTTTCCCAATGCAACATTGGAAGAAGTACTATTTGTAAGGGTATTGTTTGATCCCCACGTAAGTGAAGCATAAGGACCTGCAGCAGAATTAGAATTTCCACCCTGCAGTGTTCCATTGATATCTAATACTCCTTTTACATTTTTTTGAGTAGCCAGTACTAAATTCTGACCATCATTTGTTCCTAAGTAATTCCCGGTACCAATATCAGTTCCTAAAGCAGCGGATGTTGCAGTTGTACCCGCATTTCCTACTGTACGCCAGCTTCCGCTTAAACTCCCCCATTTAGTACCGTCAAAATAATAGTAACCGGGAGAGACTACATCCACAGTTTGCCCTGTAGGCGCAGCTTCAACTGATGTAACGTATACGATTGCTCCGGTTTGAGCCGTAGTATAATTTTTAGCTTTCAATTGTATTCCCGTAATTCTTGGAGCTATCACACCGTCAAATTTACTTGTATTGGAAGGTGATCCTACGATATCAAAAGTAGCCTGAGGCTGTGCTATATTAATCCCTACCTGAGCGGATGCGGATAAACCAATTGATAAAAGAGTGATGGTTAATAATTTGTTTTTCATTTGTAATGATGTTTGCTGTTTTTTATGTATATGTGTTTTTTTTGAAAGGACAATTCTCGGGTATTCTCATTTAAATAATAAATGAAATAACACACTGCACCGTAAAATTGTAAGAAATATCAGATAGAGGAATGGACCAGTTTATCAGGGATTTTAATGATAAACTTAAAACCGTCAATCAGTTTAATAGAATTGGTATAGAACTTTTTAGCCTTTCCAAATGCCAGAAAAATATGCTCTCTATAGTTTAAAGTTGTGTAGCTCCATTTATTCCATACAGCCACCAATTTTATATCTCTATGTAAGAATAACTGAGTATTGGTTTTGTTAAAAAAGTCAAGATTGTATCCGGAACCCTTACAATAGAATAAATGGATTCCGTTTTGATCACCGGCCTTTGCATTTACAAATACCAGATTATTTCCTGCTTCAGGCCAAAGATGAACAGAAACATCAGCTAAGCACCCTTGCAGATGATTGTCACTATCTGTACAATGTGATAATTCAGTTTTATTCATTGTTACAGATATAAACTTAGCGTTTAGTTTTCCTACAGCAGCCAAAAGCAATAGAAGCGCAATTTTATGGCCGTAGGAAAGAAAGTAATTTCTATCCAATTATGTTGTGTTTTTTTTCGATACAAATATAATATTTTTTCAACCAAAACAACACTTTGTTAATAAAAATTTACACAAAATAAAGAAATAATAAAACATAGATAAAATATTATGTTAATTTCTATCAAATAATCAATAATAATAAAATATATCAAAACATAAATTAATAATATTGGAATACTATTATTGAATAAACTACAGATTTGCAAAGACTTACATACAAAAAAGCCTGAACAAATTGTTCAGGCTTCTATATTTATAATAAAATTGAAATTATTTCAATTCTACTTCAGCACCAGCTTCTTCTAATTGCTTCTTAAGAGCTTCAGCTTCGTCTTTAGATACACCTTGCTTGATTGGAGCAGGAGCACCGTCTACGATATCTTTAGCTTCTTTAAGACCAGCACCAGTTAAATCTTTTACTAATTTAACGATAGCTAATTTAGAAGCACCTGCAGACTTAAGAATTACATCGAATTCAGTCTTTTCTTCAGCAGCTTCACCTGCACCACCTGCAGCAACAACTACAGCAGCAGCAGCTGGCTCAATTCCGTACTCATCCTTAAGGATAGCAGCTAATTCGTTTACGTCTTTTACAGTTAGGTTTACTAGCGTTTCAGCTAAATTTTTTAAATCTGACATTGTTGTAATGTTTTTGTTGATTATTTATTTAATTTTTTGAGAGTAATTATTCAGCAGCTGGCGTTTCGTCAGTGCTTTCTGCAGCAGGAGCTTCCGGAGCTTCAGCAGCAGGAGTTTCTTCCACTACAGGAGCAGCTTCTTCAGCTTGAGCTTCTACAGTTTCAGATTTGTTTTGAAGAGCAGAAACAACTCTTTGAATTGGAGACTGAAGTAATCCGATGATTTCACCGATCATTTCTTCTCTAGACTTGATGCTTACTAAAGTATCAAGGTTGTTGTCACCAACATAGAAAGTTTCTTGAACGAAAGCTGATTTTAAAGCCGGCTTTTCGTCTTTCTTTCTGAAGTCTTTGATTAATTTTGCAGGAGCATTAGCTGTCTCAGCAATCATTAAAGCAGAATTTCCTTTGAAAGTGTCAAACATTTCAGAGAAATCTACTCCATCAATTTGCTCCATTGCTTTTTGTAAAAGTGTATTTTTTACTACTTTCACTTTGATATTTTGCTTGAAAGCTTGTCTTCTGAAATCTGAAGATTTAGCAGCGTTCAAACCTTCTAGATCTGCTACGTATACTACTTTTGCATCCTGAAGCAAGTCTTTGATCTCTTGTATTGCTACAACTTTTTGGTCTTTTGTCATTGTCTTAGGATTAAATATTAGTTAACAGATTTAGTATCAATTGCAATACCAGGGCTCATTGTAGAAGACAAATAGATGCTCTTCACATAAGTTCCTTTAGCAGCAGTTGGTTTCATTTTGATCAATGTCTGGATAAGCTCCTGAGCATTTTCTTTGATCTTAGCAGCATCGAAAGATACTTTACCAATACCAGCATGGATAATACCATACTTATCTACTTTGAAATCAATTTTACCTGCTTTTACTTCAGTTACTGCTTTACCAATTTCCATTGTTACAGTTCCTGATTTAGGGTTAGGCATTAAACCTCTTGGACCTAATACTCTACCTAATGGACCTAATTTACCCATTACAGCTGGCATAGTAACGATAACGTCAACATCTGTCCAACCTTCTTTGATTTTTTGCAAATATTCGTCAAGACCTACATAATCAGCACCAGCAGCTTTAGCTTCTGCTTCTTTATCTGGAGTTACAAGAGCTAATACCTTAACATCTTTACCAGTACCGTGAGGAAGAGATACAACACCTCTTACCATTTGGTTTGCTTTTCTTGGGTCTACACCTAATCTTACAGCGATATCTACAGAAGCATCAAACTTTGTAGTGTTCACTTCTTTTACAAGAGCTGAACCTTCTTCAAGGTTATAGATTCTTCCTTTTTCTACTTTGCTTAAAGCTTCCTTTTGCTTTTTAGTTAATTTTGCCATTTCTTTAAGTTTTAAGCGTTAGTTGGTTTAGTTCCTGTTACTCTTAATCCCATAGATCTAGCAGTACCTGCAACCATAGAAAGAGCAGAGTCCATTGTAAAACAGTTAAGATCCGCCATTTTATCTTCAGCGATTTTCTTTACTTGTTCCCAAGTTACAGCACCTACTTTGTTTCTGTTTGGTTCACCAGAACCTCCCTTGATCTTAGCTGCATCCATTAACTGGATCGCTGCAGGTGGAGTTTTAATAACGAATTCAAAAGATTTGTCTTCGTATACTGTAATTACTACAGGTAAAACTTGCCCTGGCTTATCTTGGGTTCTTCCGTTAAATTGCTTACAAAACTCCATGATGTTCACACCTGCAGAACCCAATGCTGGACCTACTGGTGGAGAAGGGTTAGCTGCGCCACCTTTCACCTGAAGCTTTACCATTTTAAAGACTTTCTTAGCCATTGTTTGTTTTTTAAATTTGAATAATTAATGAGTTTGGAAGCATTTATTATTCAGTAGGTTATGCACTCACATAACAATAAACCTACTTTTTGGACTGCAAAAGTATAAAATATTTTTGAAATAGCAAACGGAAATTGCTGATTTTTAAAAAGTTTAAGAAAATAAATCATAAGACAGTCCAATCTATTTTTTTAAACGCCATCAGGAAAACAAAAAAAATGGCTATTTACATTAAACAGCCATTTTTTATATTTTGAAATGAAAGATTAGTTAAAAACCTGATGGTTTATTTATCGTCTGGGTAGAACCATCAGTCCCACCAAGGTTTGCATTGATATCGCTGATATTTTGTTTTTCAATCAATCTTCTATAAGCCATCAGATAAAGATCAACCGTAAAATTGTTGTAAGTTCTTCCCGGATTGGCTGAAGTGACAGCAATAATTCTGCTGTCTGTAAACCGTGCCTTGATATGCCATGTCCCATTACTTTTGAACGCTACTACTTCAGGGGAACCTTGTTTATTATCATTCACTCCATTATCTCCGTAGTCAAGCATTACATTTGTAGTTCCATCATTCAGTTTAAATGAATAATTATGAAGAATAACCAGAAAATTATTGGCATCTATCTTTGTATCATAATCTGCGATTCCAGCACCAGATACCCCGGTAAGAGTAAGTTTAATGTAATTAAATAATCCACTGCTTTCCAAAGACGGATCATAAAGCTGCAAGCCATTTTGTGAAGTTGCTAAAAAGCTACCTCCCGTCATGGTAGGTTCTCCCGGATTTCTAAGATATAGAGAATTCGTATAGGTTTTTCCGTTAACGTCAAGTGTTTCTGCAGGGTTTGCTGTATTGATCCCCACTTTTCCTTTCTGGGCATTCAAAAATAACCCAAGGCACATGATTATTGTGATATAAATTTTCTTTTTCATATTTTTTTATTGAAGCCCTAGAGGCGTGTTGGTTGATACTCCTGAGTAACCAGGTGAAGCTGATGCTGAAACAGAGCCATTAAATGTTCCCCAATCCTTTACTAATGATTTTTCAAAGACATTCAAAGTTAGCGTCCATGTTCCATTTTGGGAAGAAACCGTTCCGGCCCCTTTAAAAGCTAAATTAATAGCATGATAATTTTTGCCGGCACTGGTTACCTGCGTAACTTCAGTTGCATAAGAGCCATATGACTTCGGAGTGGTGGTTGTATTTGCCGCTGACACTGCTCCTGTAAAAACAGCACCTGTAATTGCCACTACATATTTATTAACATCTAATCCCGTATTGAGATTCACAACTTCATCTTGTCTCACATTGGTCAATACCACATTATACATATTTACAGGGGCTACATTACGGAGCGATATATCCAACAGCTTAACCTTACCTACCGGTGAAGTATCTTTAGAACGGGTAAGCAAAAGATAGTTTCCATTTGCTTTCGTATTTTCTGTATCTATTAAATAAGACTCTACTAATGTTTCTCCCTCAACATCCAGAGTTCCTTTAGGTGTTTTAGTATTAATTCCTACTTGTGCATTTAAATTTAAAGCAGCAAAACCAGTAAAGAGTATTACAATAATTTTTTTCATAGCGTATTTTATTGAATTAGTGGGGCTGCAGCAGCACCTGTAGTTGAAGCGTTCAAATTTTGTGTAGGACTAAAATCTTTGGCATATGATCTGTCAAATACCAATAAATTCAGTGTCCAGACTCCTGTAGGAAAAGAGTTATCAGGTGCGAATCCCTGGTAATCTGCCTTAAGTTTCCATGTTCCTGCTGAAGAATAAGCAAAAATCTGAGGCATTGGTGTAAGCCAATCTGCAGAGAAAGTTCTTGTAGGCTGTGTAAATCCAAAAGAAGAGATTACTACCAAAAACTTGTTTGAATTGATTTTTGTGTCAAATTCATTTACCCAATCCTTATCTGAAGGGTCACAGGTAATTTTGAACTGAATAAGATTAATAGGCGCCGGTGAGTTGGGTACAAAAGAATCATTGTACGCTGTAATTTTGTTTTCCGGTGCCGGAGATTTGATAATGAAAGTGTAATTCTCATCCGCTTTCAGTTTTTCCATAGGTTGTTTGAAAACAATTCCTGATGTCTTCATTGTACCGTTCACGGTAAGTTCTTTTTCAGGTGCAACAGTATTGATACCAACCTGAGCACTTGTGAGTATAGATGTACCCACCAAAATGATCATCGAAATAATTTTTGTCATTAGGGTTGTGTTATTTAAAGCTTGTGTTTCAGATACTAATTCAGTTCTTATATTTTTAATTAAAAGCATAAAACTACCATACACCAGTAGACAGTGCATTAAATAAAAAAATATAAAATTATTTGGATTAGTTAACAGGGTGTGCAATAAGTATGCCATCTACAGGTGAATTAAACACCAGATAAAAACATTGATATAGAAAAACAAATCTATTCCCTAGAGTGTGATAATTGAACTGGAGTAAAGTACTTTACAGTAGTAATCAACAGAAATTTATAAATTAAACAAAAGACAGAAAATTTATAAAAATATATCTACAAGGTTATTCAGCAATGCTTTATGGTATGGTATAAAAAGCAAAAAGACCGCTTAATAGCAGTCTTTTTTATATTTTATAGTAATTATTATACTTTTTCTACTTGCATGTAGCTTAGTTCCATTGGAGTTTTTCTACCGAAGATCAATACAGAAACTTCAATTTTCTTTTTATCTTCAAGAATCTTCTCAACTGTACCATTGAATCCGTTGAAAGGTCCATCGATCACTTTAACGTTTTCACCAACTACATAAGGAATTTCAACATCGCTTGCAAATTCTGAAAGTTCATCCATTCTTCCAAGCATTCTGTTAACCTCAGATTTTCTCATTGGAACAGGATCACCTCCTTTTGTTAAACTTAAGAAAGAAATAACACCAGGAATATTCTTGATAGCGTGAGGAATTTCTCCCATCAGGTCAGCTTCGATCATCAAGTAGCCAGGATAGTAAGGTTTCTCTTTAGGAACTTTTTTACCGTTTCTAATCTGGATCACCTTTTCCATAGGAATAACCACTTGAGTAACGTACTGCTCAAACCCTAGACGTTTGATTTCTGTCTCAATATAGTTTTTCACTTTATTTTCCTGTCCGCTGATAGCTTTCAGCACATACCATTTCAATTCGCTCATTATGGAAAATACTTAATTATTAATTGAACAAGTTGATTAGCATTCCTATTATGTTGCTGATTGCTTTTGAAAACAATTCATCAACTCCAAAGGTAAATAATGCCAGAATCACTGTCGCAATAGTCACTACAATTGTAGAAGACTGAAGGTCAGCCCATTTCGGCCATTCAACCTTATGTCTGAATTCGTTATAAGAACCTTTTAAAAAATCGACAAATGAACTCATAATTTATATTTGCACGGGCACAAGGATTCGAACCCTGATCAACGGTTTTGGAGACCGGTATCCTACCATTGGACGATGCCCGTAGTTAAAAAAAGCTCCGTAAAGAAATTCCTTACGGAAGCTTTTTATATTTTTAAGATGATTAGTCTATGATTTCAGTAACCTGACCTGAACCAACTGTTCTACCTCCTTCTCTGATCGCAAATCTAAGACCTACGTTAAGAGCGATTGGTTGTAACAATTCTACAGTGATCTCTAAGTTATCACCAGGCATTACCATTTCTACACCTTCTGGTAAGAAGATCTCACCTGTAACGTCAGTAGTTCTAACATAGAACTGAGGACGGTACTTGTTGTGGAATGGAGTGTGACGTCCACCTTCTTCCTTAGAAAGGATATAAACAGAAGCTTTGAATTTTTTGTGTGGCTTAACTGAGTCTTTCTTAGCGATAACCATACCTCTCTTGATGTCAGTTTTTTCAATACCTCTCAACAATAGACCTACGTTATCTCCAGCTTCACCTCTATCTAGGATTTTTCTGAACATCTCAACTCCTGTAATAGTAGAAGTTAATTTTTCGTCACCCATACCTACGATATCAACTGGATCTCCAGTGTTGATAACACCAGCCTCGATTCTACCAGTTGCTACAGTACCTCTACCTGTAATAGAGAATACGTCTTCGATTGGCATCAAGAATGGCTTTTCAGTATCTCTTGGTGGTTGCTCGATCCAAGTATCAACAGCATCCATCAATTCTTCAACGCTCTTGAACCACTTATCTTCTGTGTTAGCAGGAGATGCAGTAGCTGCTGTAAGAGCTCCTAATGCAGAACCTTGAATTACTGGAGAGTTGTCTCCGTCGAAATCATAAGTAGACAATAGGTCTCTTAATTCCATTTCAACAAGCTCTAATAATTCTGGATCGTCTACCATGTCAACTTTGTTCATGAAAACAACGATTCTAGGTACGTTTACCTGACGGCAAAGTAGGATATGTTCTCTAGTTTGAGGCATAGGACCATCAGTTGCAGCACATACTACGATAGCTCCATCCATCTGAGCAGCACCTGTTACCATGTTCTTAACATAGTCGGCGTGACCTGGACAGTCAACGTGAGCATAGTGTCTTTTTTCAGTCTCGTATTCGATGTGAGCAGTATTGATAGTAATACCTCTTTCTTTTTCTTCTGGAGCAGAGTCAATTGCAGAGAAGTCTTTTTTCTCAGCAAGACCTTTGCTAGCTAATACAGCAGAAATAGCAGCTGTAAGAGTAGTTTTACCATGGTCAACGTGACCAATAGTACCAATGTTCAAGTGTGGTTTGTTACGATTAAACGTTTCCTTTGCCATGATTTAAAATTATTTATTTATTGTTTTTCAAATTTTCGGTGTGCAAATATAATGAATTTTTAAATACCAAAAACTTTTTATTAAAAAAACTTTCAATATTCTCATCCAGTGAAGGACAAACCTTATATTTAACGTATTGAGACTGCAAATTTACAAATTTTTCCGAATAGAAAAAATCCTTGGAAACGTTTTATTAAAAATATAAACTATCTCATTAATTATGAATACAATATACCGACAAAAAATCTGGGTAGTGATCTCCATCTCTAAATCCAATTTTATTTTTTCCCCGTAAATACAAATGCAGTAAAAGCTTTTTGCCGTGCGATTAGTGTTTTAAACTCATCCTATTTTATTTCAATAATGGAGAAGCGCGGAAAACTTTGTTTTCCGCGCTTCTGACTAATATAAATGAAAGATAATTTAAATGTGACTGAGCTTTTTCGTTCTGTTGAAGATCCAGAAAATAATCGGGAAAATAAGCAGAGTAAGCACTGTAGCAGTAATCAGTCCTCCGATAATGACAATTGCCAGAGGTTTCTGAGATTCTGATCCGATCCCTGTAGATAAGGCTGCCGGCATCAATCCGATGGAGGCCATCAATGCTGTCATAATTACAGGTCTTGTTCGGGATTTCACTCCACTGAATATGGCGGTGTCTATATCCATTCCATCTTTAACATTCTGATGGAACTCCGTGATAAGAATTACTCCATTCTGGATACAAATTCCCAGAAGAGCAATCATTCCTACTCCTGCAGAGATTCCAAAATTGATTCCGGTAACATGCAGGGCGATAATTCCACCTATTAATGCAAATGGTACATTCGCTAATACCAGAAGAGAATCTTTCATATTCCCAAACAGAATAAACAACAGGAAGAAAATCATCAGGATACTCACCGGTACTACCTGTGCCAACCTGTGCGAGGCACGCTGTTGGTTTTCAAACTGTCCTGTCCATCCTACAGAATATCCGTCCGGAAGTTCAATCGTTTCCACTTTTTTCTGGGCATCAGCAATCGTACTTCCCAAATCCCGGTCACGAATGGAAAATTTAACTCCGATATATCGTTTGATATTGTCTCTATAGATAAATGCAGCACCGTTATCTTTAACAATAGTACTTATTTCTTTTAAAGGAATCTTTGCTCCACCTTGTGTAGGAACCATCAAAGCAGCAATGTCATTTTCATTGGTTCTGTATTCCTGAGAATAACGCAGACGGATCGGAAATTTTCTTTCACCATCAAACATTTCTGAAGCGGTTTTCCCACCAAATGCCATTTCCAGTACAGCTTGTGCATCCGCAGGCATTACTCCGTAAGCCGCCATTTTATCTCTGTCCAGCACAACACTTACTTCCGGCTGGCCGATATTTTTAATAATCCCCGGGTCTTTTACGCCTTGTACGTCTTTAATCTTCAATAAAACTTCATGAGCTAATTTGTCAAGGGTTTCCAGATTGTCCCCATAAATTTTGATTCCGTTCTCAGCTTTAAAACCTGCTACGGCTTCTGCTACGTTATCGGAAATCGGCTGGGAATAGTTGAAAGTAATTCCCTGATAACTTCTGAGTTTTTTATCTATTTCATTGATCAGTTCATCATAAGTGATCTTACGTTTCCACTCTTCCCTTGGCTTAAGATTGACTGCAAACTGTACGAATCCAAATCCATTGGGGTCGGTTCCGTCATTACTTCTTCCTGTCTGCGCGAGAACATCTGTCACTTCAGAGAAACTCATTATGTCTTTCTTTAAAAGATCTGCTGTTTTCAGAGATTCTTTTAATGAAGAACTCATCGGCATTTCGGCAGTAATCCACAATGAACCTTCATTCAGCTGAGGAAGGAATTCTGTTCCAAGGAATTTTCCGGAAAATAAAGTGACAGCCAAAAAGGAAATTGCCACGATCATACTCATTTTTTTGTGCTTGAATGTTAAATTAAAGCCTTTCAAAACGATTCTGTCCCAAAAATTAACAAACGGATTATTTTTTTCTCTTACATTTTTATTTAAAAGGATATGCGAAAGAACAGGAACCAATGTTAATGTGAATATCAAAGCTCCCATTAATGCAAATCCAAGTGTAAATGCCAGAGGAGAAAACATTTTCCCTTCTACTTTCTGGAATGAGAAGATAGGAATCAGAGAGGTGATGATGATTAATTTTGAAAAGAAGATTGCTTTTCCTAATCCGGTTCCGGTCTGCTTGATCCAGCCTCCTTTTGCGAGTTTATTAAATTTCTCCATTCCGTACCGCTTCGCTTTATGGTCCAGCATTACGAAGAGCCCTTCCACCATGACGACGGCTCCGTCAATGATAATCCCGAAGTCTACCGCTCCTAATGAAAGCAGGTTGGCACTCATCCCGGCCAGTTTTAAACATAAAAATGCAAATAGCAGGGACAGAGGAATGATGATGGAAACAATCAGAGTTGTTCTCCAGTCGGCCATGAAGATTAAAACAATTACTGTAACCAGCACAATACCTTCAATAAGGTTATGCATTACGGTATGGGTTGTAAAATCCATCAGATTGTCGCGGTCATAGAAAGTGACCATTTTGACATCTTTTGGAAGCACTTTTTCGTTAAGCTCTTTAATTTTAGCTTTTACTCCTATTAAAACTTCCCTTGGATTCTCTCCTTTTCTCATCACAACGATTCCTTCTACCGTATCGTCATGATGATTCAGGGCTGCCTGCCCTACTCTAGGCATAGAGCTTTCATGAACTTCAGCTACATTTTTCACCAAAACAGGGTTTCCGCTATCATTCTGAATGGTAATATTTCCGATATCCGCCACTGATTTTACGAGACCTATTCCCCTTACCACATAGGCCTGCCCATTTTTTTCAATAACATCTCCTCCTACATTCAGGTTGCTCTTGGTGACTGCGTCATATACCTGAAGAGGTGTCAGATTGTATTTATCCAATGCTCTTGGGTCGATACTTAATTCGAAAACTTTATCCTGTCCTCCAAAGACATTGATATCCGCTACTCCGGGTACTCCTCTTAAAGCTCGGTCTATCACCCAGTTTTGTAAAGTAAGCAGTGTTCGGGAATCTTTTGTCTTACTTTCCAGCGTGTATCTGAAAATCTCACCGGTTGGCCCGTAGGGTGGCTGTACTTCGGGATCTACCTCATCAGGAAGGCTAATGGTTCTTAACTGGTTATTGACCTGATTTCTGGCAAAAGTATCGTCCACCCCGTCGTCAAACAGAATTTTAACAATGGAAAGCCCAAACATGGTGGTACTTCTTACACTTGTTTTCTTCTGAACCGGGCTCATCGCCAATTCGATGGGTGTAGTGACAAAACGTTCTACTTCTTCCGCACTACGTCCATTCCATTGAGTGATGATTACAATCTGGGTATTGGTTACATCCGGAAAAGCTTCAATAGGCATATTTTTGAAACTTATAAAACCGGAGATGGCTAAAATCGCTACCCAGATAAAGGTAAATGCTTTATTTTTTAATGAAAAAGCGATTATATTTTTTATGAATTTATTCATGATAGATAAATTGATGACCTAAAAAAGCCGTTAAAGAAAAAAATACATATTCTTAATGGTTTAATAAGACTAGCTGTTCAGTGAACGGTAAACCAGCAGCTGGTTGTTGGTAATCACTTCTTCCCCTTCTTTCAGGCCTTCTGCAATATAAGTGACATCACCTACCTGTTTTAATACCTTAATTTCTCTGATTTTCACATCTGTTCTGGATTTAAATACCACCACAAAACTTTTATTATCGTCAAAGATCACGGCTTTGGATGGAACAGTCAGCATTGTATTGCTTTCCAGGCTGGAAACTTTTATAGTAGCTTTACTGTCCGGAATCAGGAGCCCGTTGGCATTATCCAATACAACTCTGGCCTGCATAGCATTGGTCTGCGGATCAATAATTTTAAATATTTTATCAATTTTCCCATCAAAAATTTTGTCCGGATATGAAAGAGTGGATACCTGCGCTTTCATTCCAAGACTGATCTTATCAATATCAGATTCGTTAACGTTCATAATCGCCCAAACATTGGTAGTATTGGCAACATCAAAAATATTATCGCTTCTGTCACTTCTCAGCTGCATATCTTTATTGATACTTTTCTGAACAATATAGCCGTTGATAGGTGCTACTACACTGTATATATTTCCGGTTTTCACATTATAAACGGTACTTACAGCCGCCGCTCTCTGCAACTGGTCTTCGGCTTTTTGCAGCTGGCTTTTGGCTTCCAGAACATCTCTTTCTGTATTTAGTTTTCCTTCATAGAGCTCTTTCGAAACACGAAGGTTATTTTTTGCCACTACCAGATCTGTTTTTGCATCGCTTACATCCTTTTGAATTTCTGCAAGCTCAGTACTCCTGATGGTTGCCAGTACCTGCCCTTTTTTCACATAGTCACCCAATTCTACATTTACACTCATCACATTTCCTCCTACCAGCGGGTAAACATCTATATAACTGTTTTTATCTGCGGAGATCTTCCCATAAAAACTGTATTCATCTTCTATATTCTTTTTTTCAACTTTTGCCAGGGAAATAGAATTCAGCATAGTATTGCTTAGCTCAAATCCTTTTTTGGCGTGAATATTTTTCTCTTCCTCTTTTTTAGAACAGGCCATTAATGAAAGGACCATCAATGCGGGGATAATATATGTTTTCATCATTTTAATAGAAGATTTTCGTTTGTATTAGTTGATTAAGCTGTTCTGCCGACTGCATGATTTCATTTTTCATATCATAGATCTGAAGGGCTGTCTCCCTATAGCTGTCCATAAAATCTGTGAATTCAATCAGATTGACATTTCCTTTTCTGAAATTGGTGAGCATTCCGTTGTAAACAAGCTCCATATTCTGAAGATCTGTAGTTTTCACATCCTGAAGCTGATCATATTGTACTTTCCAGGTTTTATAGGCAGATTGAACTTTTGTTTCAAGGGTCAGTTTCTGAAAATCTGCATTTTTCTGGTTCTGCTGAATGGCATAGTTTGCTTTTACTACATTACCCTGATTTGATTTCCATAAAGGCAAAGGAATTCCCAATGTCAGATTCGCTTCATTATTAAAGGTTCCTCCTGCCTGATCCCATGCGGCACCTACGGTAACATCCGGCACATTCAATGATTTCTGCCACTGTGCATAGAGTTTACTATTATCAATAAGTTTCAGGTTGTAACGATAATCGGCATTATTTTCCAGCGCTTTGCTTTTCAGTTCATTTTCATCCCCGAAAGGCTGCGCTGCCAGAGCTTCTTTGGCTTCAGCTTCAGATATCGTAGGTTCTATTTCTTCTGAAATTCCCGTTAAAACTTTTAGGCTTTGTTCAAAATCCAGAATATTTTTATTGATCTCAAGTTTATCATGATTCAGCTGGATCACAATACTCTGTAATCTGACAGCATCTTTAAGGGAAACGTTTCCTTTTGCAGACTGTACACGATAGGCATTTAAAAGATCATTCATATAGCCTAACTGTCTGTTTGTATTTTCCAGTTTCAGTTTTTCGTAGTAAAGATTGTAATAGGCAGATCGGAGCTGAGATCTTAAATCCACCAGCAGTTGGGAAAACTGAAGCTGGGCCAATTCTTTATTGGATTTGGCAAAAGCAATTTCGTTTTTCTTTTTGCCACCCATATAGATCAACTGGGTAATTCCTGCTCCTTTAGAATGTCCAACATCAAAAAACTTTTTGTCTTTGGGATTATAAGCATTGAATTGTCCGCTCAGTTGGGGTAATTCCCATATTTTAGCCTGCAGAATATCTGCATCAGCCATATTGATATTGTATTGTTCGGCGAGCAGCTGGAGGTTGTTCTTTTGAAAAGCTTCTTCGCAATCCAAAAGAGACATCTGCTGTTGTGCTGCCGCGAATGAGGAAACGGCGAGGCACAGCACTGCAATTCTGTTCATTATTTTTCTTTTTAAATTACAAAATTGCTTTGATGCGATTAAAAGAAACTTAAATGACGATTAAAAAAATATTAAAATAGCCTTAAACAGGCCGTTTCAACGAAAATTTATTGAACAAAAAAAAGTATATTTTTCTCCAACTATTGAATTTTTCGATAAAAATTTAATCTGGAGTTTAACAAAAGGCTAGGGGCTTTTGTATCTATTTTTTAAAAAAAAGGGTAAACTTATTCATATAGTCTTCAGGAGAAGAATAGATGATATCGGCATCGTGATATTCCAGAATTCTTTTAACGATTCTAAGACCCAAACCTGACCCTGATATATTCTGAGCATTATTTCCTCTTGTGAAAGCTTCAAACAGTTTTGTCTGCTCTTCTTCAGAAATAGTATTGCCGTGAGAAATCACTTCAACGGAAAGATTCTCATTGGTTTCGGTAATCAGGACCTTCACTTCTGTATTGTCTGAATATACTGCTGCATTTTTAAACAAATTAATAAAGACAATCACTAGCAGTGACTGAATTCCTTTTATCGTAAGAAAAGCATTCTCTGAACTGTCTTCATTGATCATGAAATCCAGCTTCAGCTGTGGATAACTTTTCTCTACGGCTTCAAAAGCTTCAAAGATGGCTTCATCAACCCTCACTTCTTCATAAATACTCTGGATATTTTCTTTATCAAATTTTGTAAGCAATAAAAGTGAATTTGTCAGATCTGACAATTGATATACATCTCTTTGAATCTGTTGTAAAGATGACAAGGTTTCTGGAGAATGTTCTTCAAACTTAATTAAGTTCTCCAGCTGAAACGCCATCCTCGTAATAGGTGTTCTGATCTCATGGGAAGCACTGGCCGTAAAATCCTTTTGTGACTGAAATACATCATCCAGCCTCCCGATCATCGTATTAAAAGATTTCGCAAGAACACTTACTTCATCATTGGACTGCTCTACAGGAATCTGTGTGGTTAGTTTATGCGCCGTAACTTCAGATATTTCTTTGTTCAGGTCTTCCAGCGGCCGAAGGAACTTTTCAACAAAATAATAACTAAAAAAGCCAATAAGCATTGTACTCATCACATACGCTGTAACCAAAAGATATTTAAGATATCCCAGTTTTGATTTTCCATTGGTATCAAAAGCACTTGTAAGGATATAATAGTTTTCACCGTTGATTGTTCTGAGTGCAGCATAGATCTCCGGAATCGTCTTTTCCGTATAGATGATCTTCTTTTTATCAAGTTCTTTAAGCATTGCACTGTCCCAGGTAACATTCCGGTCCTTGATTGTACTGTAGATCAATTCTTTTTTTTCGTTGAAAATTAAAATCTTTTCATTCAAAAGAATGTTATCTGAATTTTCATTGAAGAAAACCGGTGCTTCTTCTTCAAAGTCTTTGGATTTTGAGATAAAATGAGAGGTGAATTCCAGCCTCTGCCTGAATCGTTCTTTAAACTCATCTCTTCGGAAATCATTAAAAGATAAATAAATGACCGCCATCACCATTCCAAAAAGCAATGAAAAGGCGATACTGATCGTTAAAGCTATCTTTCTTTTTAAAGACATTTATAATGGGCTTAGGTAGTATCCAAATCCAGAACGGGTATGGATCAGTTTTATTTTAAAATCTTTATCAATCTTTTTCCTCAGGAAATTGATATAAACTTCTACAGTATTGGTATTTGTATTAAAATTGTGCTCCCACACATGTTCTGTAATCTGCTGTTTGGAGACTGTTCTCCCCTGGGCTTCTGCAAGGTATACCAACAGTTGAAATTCTTTTAATGTAAGGGTAATTTCATTTCCTCCACGATAGACCTTTTGTTCTGTTTTGTTAATAATAAGATCATCAATTCTGAGAATATCCTGATCCGAATTATCAGAAGGGGCTTTTCTTCTCAACAAGGAGTTCATTCTTAAAAGAAGTTCTTCAAACTGAAAAGGCTTTACCAGATAATCATCTGCCAGTCTGGTGAAGGCATCTTTTTTATCAGAGATATCTCCATAGGCAGAAATGATAATGATGGGTGTATTTTTGTCAAAAGAACGAATCGTCTGACAGACATCAAGGCCATTTATTTTTGGAACATTGATATCCAGCAGATACAGATCGTAAGTATTATTTTTTATCTGGCGGAGAAAAGTTTCCCCGTCATAAATCTTATCACAATTAAAATTATTGGATTCTAAAAATCTGCAAAGTTCTGCAGATAGAATGAGATCATCTTCTAATAAAAGAATATTCATCAAAATTTTATTTTACACGAATTTAACGAAAATTTTACGATTGTGATTCTAAAGATGAAGTTAAAGTTTCCAGGACACCTCTGCAGCTTTTTGCTATACACAAAAAACAGATTGAGTAAAGAAGTAAGATAGAATTTATTTTCTGATTTTATCTAAGCGGATGTTTAACTATAAAATTATCCGGTGACAAAAATTATCTTTTTCTTTCAAAAAATAAAATGAGGGCAAAAAAAATTCCCGAAAAGATTCGGGAAAATTGAGAGCCAACTACGGGACTTGAACCCGTGACCTCTTCCTTACCAAGGAAGCACTCTACCGCTGAGCTAAGTCGGCACTAACTAAAAAAATCACACTAAGTAGCGTGATTTCTCGTTGAGCGGAAGACGGGGGTCGAACCCGCGACATTCAGCTTGGAAGGCTGACGCTCTACCAACTGAGCTACTTCCGCAATTTTGTTTCCAAAACTATTGGTAAACGCTGTGCAAAACTAAAAAAACTTATTTAATTTTGCAAGTTTTTTATAATATAAAATGTGGGGAGAGCAGGATTCGAACCTACGAAGCCGAAGCAACTGAGTTACAGTCAGTCCCATTTAGCCACTCTGGAATCTCCCCAGATATTTTATATTAAAATGAGCCTCCAGAGGGATTCGAACCCACGACCCCGAGATTACAAATCACGTGCTCTGGCCAACTGAGCTATGGAGGCATTTTAATAAAAGACTGAAATTGATTGAGAAACTCTACTCTACAGATTTCAGTGTTAAAAAAAATCACTTTTATTAGGTGATTTTTTTGAGCGGAAGACGGGGGTCGAACCCGCGACATTCAGCTTGGAAGGCTGACGCTCTACCAACTGAGCTACTTCCGCAATTTTGTTTCCAAAACTATTGGTAAACGCTGTGCAAAACTAAAAAAACTTATTTAATTTTGCAAGTTTTTTATAATATAAAATGTGGGGAGAGCAGGATTCGAACCTACGAAGCCGAAGCAACTGAGTTACAGTCAGTCCCATTTAGCCACTCTGGAATCTCCCCAGATATTTTATATTAAAATGAGCCTCCAGAGGGATTCGAACCCACGACCCCGAGATTACAAATCACGTGCTCTGGCCAACTGAGCTATGGAGGCAAATATAAAAAAGAATTCAAAAGATCGCTGTTCCTTTTTTGCGAGTGCAAATATAGAACGGATTTTTTGAATTCTCAAATATTTTATAAACTTTTTTTAACTTTTTTTCCTAAGCCATTTCTTTTTTCTTGATTAGTAGCTTTTTAGCTGTATCAACACAAAGATCCAAACTTTCTTCAAAACTCGAGGATGTCTTCTTTACTACGATATCGTCTCCCGGAACCGCCAAAATAATCTCAGCTGTTTTATTAGCTCTATCAGCGTTATTTTCCACTTTTAAAAATACCTTACACTCCTGAATTTTGTCGTAAAAGGTTTCTAATTTGCTTACTTTTTTGTCAATGTGTGACTCTAGTGGTTCGTGTGGTGTTAAACCAATTGATTGAACTGAAATCTTCATAATTCTTCTTTTTTTGATGCTCGAGGGTGAGCCTGATTAAACACTTTTTTCAATTGTTCAATATTAGCATTCGTATAGACTTGAGTACTGGCAAGACTGGAATGCCCTAATATTTTTTTCACTTTGGAGATCTCCGCCCCATTATCCAACACGTGTGTAGCAAAGCTATGGCGAAGGATGTGAGGACTTTTTTTTTCTTTCGTTGTTATAAGACTAAGGTACTTATTAACTACCACATAAACAAATTTTTCGTTGAGTTTTTTCCCTTTCTTATTTACAAAAAAACAGGATTTAAATTCTGTCTGTGGATTTCTTATTTCCAGGTAACTTTCAAGAAGTTCAGACAATTCATTGGAAATAGGGATTACCCTTTCTTTATTCCCTTTTCCTATTACTTTTAATTCATTTCCGTATAAGTCAACATTCTCAAATATCAGGCCACAAAGCTCAGCTTTACGCATCCCTGTTTGATAAAGCACTTCCATAATGCATTTTTCAAGCACATCATGCACCTGTTCGAAGATCCTGTCATTAAGATCCGCCATTTCCTCCTTAGAGATAGGTATCTGTTTTTCAGCGTAAAACTTCAGGGAAGAGATCCCTTCGGTGGGAGACACTTTAATTTCACCTATTTTTAAAAGAAAAAGATAAAAACTACGGAGCGAGGATAATTTTCTATTGATACTTCTTTTGGAAATACTGTTTTCGCTTAGTTCAACAATAAAATTTCGTATAATTTTCTTGTCTGCTTTGGCTAAATCATTGGAAGATTCTGTTCGGAGAAAGAAATGGGAAAAGTCTTCAAGGTCTTTTTTGTAGCTTGTAACAGTGTGGGGAGAATATCTTTTTTCGAATTGTAAGTATTCTAAAAACTTTTCCAGCATCATAGGTATAAAAATAAAAATTCACTCCTCAAATATAAGAATTTAAGAAGTGAATTAATATATGGTTAAGAAAAAATCTTAAGCCTGCTCTTCTTTGCTAAGTGCTCTTTGCTTATAAGCAGCTTTCAGCCTAGATTGTCTCAAAGTTACAGAAGGCTTGATAAAAGCCTGTCTAGATCTTAATTGACGAACAGTACCTGTTTTATCAAATTTTCTCTTGTATTTCTTTAAAGCTCTGTCGATGGATTCACCATCTTTAACTGGAATTATTAACATATTTTACATCTCATTTTGGATTGCAAAACTAGACATTTTTTTTTACAACACAAAATATATTGCCATAAAGAACCGCTACTCTACCTCAAATATTTCAATAAACCCAGTATTAAAGGTAGTTAACGTATAATAATATTTTTATCCACAATCATTAAAATATTCAGGTCCTGACATCTTCAACCTGTTACTCTACATACCATTATCATTAAAATCATCCATATTAATGAAATGTAAACAAAAAGCATTACCTTTGCATTCACTTTATTCATGGGGTTGACTGGTTTCGACAGCAAGACCAATGGGTAAGTAAGCATGCAGAGAACCGTAGCGCGATCTCTATAATCCCTTGCTACAAAATTTTAACTGGCAACGAAGAGTTCGCTCTTGCAGCTTAATATCGAAGTATAGTAGATCAAGCGTTTTCCCGAAGATTTCAGTAGGGAAGCAAGATATTCCACAAATGCTCTGTTCTGCGGCGTTTGATCCTGGGATATAGGAATGCGGAAATAAGGCTTTAGAAGCTTTGGCTAAAGCTCGAAAACTTCAGAAGATAAGCCGGAAGTTGGGTGTCTATCCTCTGCTTTCAGTCGAAAATTAATGGTAGAATAAGCATGTAGAAAGCTTATGTATTGCTTGTTTGGACGAGGGTTCGAATCCCTCCAACTCCACTTTTAATAAAAAAGGTCCTTTTTCAAGGTCCTTTTTTTATTTTATTATACCATATAGATATTAAAACGAAATTTTCAAAATTTCATCATCCAGTTATTGAGGTCTTCATTCGAAGGAATATCCAGTTGTTTTCTTAATCTGTTTTTTTTGGTTTCAATTCCCCGAATAGTCAGGTGATTATAATGAGCAATTTCTTTTGTAGAAAAATTGAGCCGGAGCAATGCACAAAATTTAAGCTGTCCTGAAGTGAGAAAAGGATACGTTTCTGATAGTTTTTTATAAAACTCCGGATAAATCTCTTTAAATCTTGGAAGAAAAGCAGGATCATCTGATTTTGCTAATTGAACTACTTCTTCAAAAGCATCATTCATTTTATCTTCCAAATCAGAAATCACCACTTCCTTTTGTTTCTTCTCCTTTCTTTCTTTTCGGTATCTTTTAAAGTATCTTACGGCATAATAGACCATGATCAATAAGACGCTTAAAGTAAAGCCTAAAATAAGATAAAATCTACCGGATTGCTTTTTGCTTTTTTCATTATCCCGTATTGATTCTTTATTTACAGCCATTTTTTCAACATTACGCAAGCTGTCATCAAGTTTTTTATATTTATCTCTGTAAAACAAAGAATTTTTATAATCTTTTCGTTTTTCATAAACAAGAGCCAGGTTATCATAAACATCCTTCAATTGATAAGGTCTTGCACTCAATTTTGTAATAGGTAAAGCTTTCTTTAAATAGAAAAGAGCACTATCCTGTTTATCACTCTTATAATAATAAGAACCCATATTACTAAAAATAAAACCCACATTTACCGTATCTTTTCTTGAGATGGAAAGCCTCAATGCTTTGCGGCTATAGTAACGTGCAGAATCAAGTTGATGAACTTCGGAAAAATACATCCCTATATTAGAATACATTGAAATTAAGGATATTTCTTTTTTATCTTTATCCTGCATTTTGTTATACCACTTCAAACTTTCTTTAAGATAAACTAATGTACTTTTATCATAAGGTAGCCTCATTTCACTTTTGAGAATAACCAGATCACTAAACAATGATCCTTTTCCAGCAAACATCTCATCTCCTTTTAGTTTTGATGCTTTTTCAAGGGCTTGCTTAAACAAACTTTCCGATTTATTATAAACTCCCAACTTCATATAAGATATTGCCCTCATACGAATAGCCAGCATTTCAAAAAACGGATAACCAAGTTTATGAGCATAATCTTCCAGTTTTAGAGAATATTCTATCAGTTTTTCGTATTCTGCCAGATCATAATAAACAGTTAAAGCACGATACATTGCATACATTTCTTCTTTCTCATACCCACCTTCACCAGCAATATCAACATATTTAAGAAGCAGTTGTAAAGCTTCCTTTTTATTGGTCATACTAAAAGCCGCTATTTTACTAAGACTATCTATTTCTTTTGGAGTATATTTTTGTCCTAAAAGATGTACAGAAACAGAAACTGTGAAAAGCAGAAAAAGTATTTTCTTTAGCATAGTATTAATGCATATTTATGATATAAGTAAAGTTAAAAAAAAGACTTCACTTTAAATAAACCTCTATAATTTAATTTGCAACCTAAAACAGCAAATGAATAAAAGGAAATATTTTATGATGAATCACCGCAATGAATCTTCCAGAGATTTATTGATTTTACGTAAATGCTCCTCTTTCATATACTGTAATACAAAAATTTGGATTACTACTTTTCCGGCAGTTTTACTTTTAATAAAAATCAAAAGTTTTTTTGCAGCAAAATCCACTTTGGCAGAATGAATTTCAGTTAAAGGAATTTCTACCTGCCTGTAAAACATCAACAGGGATCCTATACGTATTGGATGAAATTCTTTTATACTGAATACTGCTTCAGAATTTTCTATTTCAATATATCTCAGATTAAGCAGCAGAAACAGAAAAAAAATGATTATTACACAGACAATAACCTGAATACAATATAAATATAAGAAACTTACAAAAAGTAAATTGAATATTATCAATATAAAGAATCCTAATACAATACTGAAAAAATAAAAATACATCCAACGATCCACCTTTTTTTTATTATTTATTCTGATCATAGTTTTGTTTAGAATTTAAAATAGTGGCTGCCATAGCAGCCACTATTCAAATACACATATGTAAAAAATGAAAAAAAAATCCAGAATTAGTGTACCACTTTTATAAAATCACCTGTTCTGTACAACGCCCCAATAGGTAACCCCGCTGCTATGGCGGCTGCATTATCTGGAAGATCACTACATCCCTCAATCAATGCAGGCGTAAGATCTGCTGCCTGCTTTACTACATGAAGTGGCGCAGCAGGAGCATTAACCCCAATACCCACTCTTCCTTCGAAATAGTTTTTGGTATCCACCCCTTTAGAATATAAGTTATAACTAGTCGCTGCTGTTCCTCCGGTAAAAGTAAAGTCGTCAATATAAATACCATATGCATTAGCAGGAGTAGCATTCCTTGCAGCTCTATTAATGTGAAGCCCATAAAGATTGGTAAATTTATTATTGGCCGCGGTTCCTGTCAAATTAATCTGGCTTCTCAATCCTGCTCCATAAGTAATATTTCTAACCCCCGTACCCTGAGTATACAAAGCAGCATCAATACCCATAGCTTCAAAAGAGGTTATATTACCCGCTCCTGCAAGAGTTACCCGCATTTGTGCTCCTTTTATATCACCGCTTACAGTAAGTGATTTTCCAGCAGCTGTATTGGCAGATAAAATAGTATTATAAGATCTGATATACGATGCTGTAATATCATTAGTGTTTGCAATAATATTTGGCGAGGTATTAAAAGCATACATTTGAGATATATTTCTATCGCTAAGGCTAATTGAGTTATTCACCCCATAATAAGAAGAAGACCCTGAAGATGCCGATGATGCAGTAATAGAGTTATTCAATCCATAGGTTGAAAATGATCCAGATGTAGAACTGTCATAAATTTGATTATTGAATCCAATCTTAGACCCTAACCTATTACTAATCAAATTATTGTCAACACCCATTGAATTTCCCGGATCTCCTGAGTTTATAAATTCCATAACCTGAAGATTAGCAGTTGGTGAAGCTCCGGGATCAATTCCTATTCCTATTTTACCCATCTGATAAATATTTTGGGTATTGGCAGAAGCCTGGGTACTGGTTCCTGAAACATTCCAGGGTTCTTGCCCTCCGCTTGTTAAGGTTTTCCATAAACTACCATCAAAATAATAGTAACCAACAGCAGTTACATTGGCTGTTTTGGTTGTTGTATCAACGGGGAGTAATGCCTGAGTAACATAAATAATAGTTCCGGTTTGTGGAACATCATAATTGGCATCTTTTGCTTTAAGTTCAGCTCCTGTTAATCTTGGAGCAATAAAACCATCAGTTTTTGTAAGATCTGCAGGAGCGGATGTTACGTCCAGCGTTGCTTTAGGAGTTGTAGTATTGATTCCGACCTGTCCATACGCAATAGAGGAGACAGCAATAGTTGCTGCTAGTAATAATTTTTTCGTCATAGTGTTTGAAATTAAAAGTTGTTTACTAAACTTTTTTGTTTGAATAATTTTTGGCAAAGTAAATTTCAAATACAGACAACATGCAAAAAAAGCACTACTTCAAATCTACGCCAGTTTCACAACTTATTGAAAATCAAAACAATTATTCAACAACACATAACATTAACCAACTCAGTCAAAATGATAAGCCTTTCTTTTAATTATTAAAATTGAACTTTAAAAATCTAGAATATAAGATCATTTTAGAAGCTGATATTCTCATTAAAAATGAATTTTTCAAATTAAAAGACAGATTAACCACTACTGCACAAGAACAGAATATCATCTTACAATAGTGTATAGATTTTATGAGAAACAATTCAGGTTTTGGAATACTGAAATCATTTCAAATTAATAAAATGATGATAAATAAAGAAAATAGGAGCTTAAAAAACAGATGGTATTATTTTAATCATTGACTTTTCAATTTCGCACCAACAGACATCTTAACATAACCATCTGAAAACTAAAAGACTAAAACCAAACAATCTAAAATGAAAGCTTCTAGTCCACAAAAAAGACTAAAAAAATGTTTTATCGTAAAGAATTTTATATATTTGCACCATCTAACAATTAAAAAAATAATTTACTATGTCAGACATTGCATCAAGAGTAAAAGCTATCATCGCTGATAAGCTTGACGTTGAAGAAACAGAAGTAACTCCTGAAGCTAGCTTCACTAACGATTTAGGAGCTGATTCACTAGATACAGTTGAGTTAATCATGGAATTTGAAAAAGAATTTAATATTCAGATCCCTGATGACCAAGCTGAAAAAATTACTACTGTAGGACACGCTATCGCTTACATCGAAGAAGTAGTAAATAAATAATATTCTTCAACAAAAAAGAAATTAAACAAAGTTTATGGAATTAAAAAGAGTAGTTGTAACCGGATTTGGAGCAATAACACCAATAGGAAATAATGCAAAAGAATACTGGGAAAATCTTGTAAAAGGTGAGAGCGGTGCCGCTCCGATTACTCTTTTTGATGCCACAAACTTTAAAACAAAGTTCGCTTGCGAAGTGAAAAATTTCGATCCGTTACAGCATTTCGATAAGAAAGAAGCTAAAAAAATGGACCGAAACACTCAATTGGGGCTTGTTGCTGCCAGAGAAGCAGTAGCACATTCTGGAATTATTGAAGATAATGTAGATAAAAACAGAGTTGGAGTAATCTGGGGTTCCGGAATCGGAGGATTAGAGACTTTTGAAACTGAAGTGTTAGGATGGGCCAATACGGAAATTCCGAGATTCAACCCGTTCTTTATTCCGAAAATGATTGCGGATATCACTCCAGGACATATCTCTATTGAGTATGGTTTCCACGGACCTAATTACACTACTGTATCTGCATGTGCATCTTCAGCAAACGCTATAATTGATTCCAAAATGCTGATCCAGTTGGGAAAAGCAGACGTTATTGTGTGCGGAGGCTCTGAAGCAGCCGTTACAGCAAGTGGTGTCGGTGGATTTAATGCAATGATGGCACTTTCTACAAGAAATGATGATCCCCAAACAGCTTCAAGACCTTTTGACAAAGACAGAGATGGATTTGTGTTAGGTGAAGGAGCGGGAACTATTATTCTTGAAGAATATGAGCACGCTGTAAAACGTGGTGCTACAATTTATGCAGAATTATTAGGAGGAGGTTTAAGTGCTGATGCACATCACATGACCGCCCCACATCCTGAAGGCCTTGGTGCTTATCTGGTAATGAAGAGTTGTCTGGAAGACGCAGGCTTAACTGCTGATGAAGTAGATCATATCAATATGCATGGTACTTCTACTCCATTAGGAGACATCGCAGAATCCAATGCAATCTCAAAATTATTAGGCGAGCATGCTTATGACATTCAGATTAATTCTACAAAATCAATGACTGGTCACCTTTTAGGAGCTGCAGGTGTCATTGAAGCTATTGCTGCATTAGGAACTATTATTCATGGTACTGTTCCTCCTACCATCAACCATTTTACTGATGATGAAAATATTGACAGCAGACTAAACTTTACGTTTAACACAGCTGTGAAGAAAGATGTAAAAGTAGCCATGAGCAATACTTTTGGATTTGGCGGGCATAACGCTTGCGTTCTATTTAAGAAAATCTAAATTCAATGAATGGAGTTACAGAAATACTTTTCTAAATTCCTTCTCAAAAAAAGAAAAAGACAACTAACGGAGAGAGAGTATTTTCTCAGTACCGAGCTTAAAAAAGTATTGGGTACAGAGGTACAAAATATCGCTCTTTACCGCGAGGCTTTTTCTTTGAAAAATTCTTCTAAAAATCAAGACAGCAACTACGAAAGACTTGAATTTTTGGGAGATTCTGTTTTGGGTACAATTATTTCTTGTCATTTGTTCCAGACCTATCCTCAGGCTAATGAGGGATATCTGACACAGATGAAATCTAAGATTGTTAATAGGAAAAACCTCAATAAATTAGGAGAAGACCTCAAGCTTACCACCCTTTTGCAAAAGCAAAACAGTTCTTCGGCTTTGGGCGAGAATATCTCTGGAAATTTATTTGAAGCCTTAATCGGTGCCGTTTATTTAGACTTCCATTATGATACCTGCAAAAGGATTATTTTGGAAAAATTGCTGACCCCTTCCGAAATCAATAAGCTTGAAAACAAAATTGTAAGCTATAAAGGTCTCCTGCTCGAATGGAGCCAGAAGAAGAAGGTGAATATAAAATACGAAACCTGCGAGGAAATACAAGCTAATAAATCTGTCGTATTTAGGTGCCATGTATGGCTGGGAGACGAAAAAATTGCTAATGCAGCGGAGACTTCCAAAAAGAAAGCAGAGGAAAAGGCAGCACAGAGGGCATTTTATATTTTAAATAAAAAAGAAAATATACTTGGAAATTCAAAAACTTTATGATCTTGATGATATAGAATTTGAAGATATTGCCATAGGATTGGTAAGATTAGCCAAAGATATACCTGCTCATGAGTTTTTCTACAAAATAAATCAAACAAACAACCTCTGTTTTTCAAGAAAGAAAGATCTTGTCTTTCATGGAGGGTATTATGATTATTTTTTCCCAAGATATGAGGCCTACCACAAGTTTTCAAAGACCGGTTTTACCTTCATTTCAAATAAATCTTCTGAAAGTAAGCAAAAAAAAATTCAGACAGAACTCTTTACAGAAGAAGAAAACATTAAATTTTTATTAAATAATCAGGTAGATGTGGAATATATTCTGCATAGTTCGGAACAGTTTCCTGATTTTTCCGTAATTTTGCTCCCTGAAAATCTTGTGTTTCCAATTCAAGATTATACACTGAGTTCTGAAGAGGAACTTTATCAAATTATCCAGTATTATGAATAAGTATTTAAAGAAGACAAAAATTATCGCAACACTAGGGCCTGCTTCATCGTCGAAGGAGGTAATGTTAGATTTAATGAAAGCGGGTGTTGATATTTTCAGAATAAATTTTTCCCATGCAGATTACGACTTAGTTCGAACAAATATTGAAATAATTAGAGAGCTCAACAGCGAGTATGGTTATTCAGTAGGAATTCTGGGAGATCTTCAGGGCCCTAAGCTGAGAGTGGGAGTTGTAAAGGAAGGGTCTTACCTGAATCCAGGTGATATTCTTACCTTCACCAATGAAAAGATGGAGGGAGATTCCACTAAGGTGTACATGACGTACCAACAGTTTCCACAAGATGTAAAAGTAGGGGAAAGAATCCTTATTGATGATGGGAAACTAATGTTGGAAGTTATCGAAACCAATGAAAAAGATACTGTAAAAGCAAAAACCATTCAAGGAGGTCCTTTAAGTTCTAAAAAAGGAGTGAATCTACCTAATACGAATGTTTCTCTTCCCGCTTTGACAGAAAAGGATGTTCAGGATGCTAATTTCATGCTTGACATGGAAGTTGACTGGATTGCTCTTTCTTTCGTACGTCATGCCCAGGACATCATTGACCTAAAAGAATTAATTGCAAACCATCCAAACGGTAAATTCAAAACGCCGATCATTGCGAAGATTGAAAAGCCTGAAGGTGTTAAAAATATCGAGGAAATCCTTCTTGAATGTGATGGATTAATGGTAGCTCGTGGAGACCTTGGAGTGGAAGTTCCAATGGAAGAAGTTCCTGCTATCCAGAAAAACCTTGTAGAAAAAGCAAGATTCTATTCTAAGCCGGTGATCATCGCTACCCAGATGATGGAAACTATGATCAATAGCTTAACGCCAACAAGAGCAGAGGTAAATGACGTTGCCAACTCTGTATTGGACGGAGCTGATGCGGTAATGCTTTCCGGGGAAACTTCCGTAGGTAGATATCCGGTACAGGTTGTGGAAAACATGGCTAAAATTGTAAAGAATATCGAAACTACTCATTTTTACCAGCACAAAAATGAGCCAATCGAGAAAGATTATAACTGTATTGATGAGAGATTCATTACAAACAGGGTTTGTCTTGCAGCAGTAAGAATTGCAAAAACAACAAATGTTTCTGCTATCGTAACACTTACTCATTCCGGTTATACAGCTTTCCAGCTTGCGGCACACAGACCAAATTCTCATATCATTGTATACAGTGGCAACAGAAGAGTAATCGCTATGCTGAATCTTCTTTGGGGTGTTCACGCCTATTATTACGATATGAAAAAGTCTACTGACGAAACAATCATCCAGGTAAATATGTTAACGCATAACTACGGTTATATTGAATCCGGAGACTTTGTAATCAACATCAATGCTACTCCATCATATGAAGGAGGAAAGACAAATACATTGAGATTGACTACAGTATAAGCAATAAGCAATAAGCAATAAGCAATAAGCAATAAGCAATAAGCAAAATTACTTTTTGCCCAAACAGATAAAAAAACTCCCGGAAATCAATTTTCGGGAGTTTTTTATTTATAATCTATTCGCAGATCTTAATTACCTACAATCGTCTTAGCGGTTACAAATTCTTTTAAAGCTAATAGAGACAGCTCTGTTCCATATCCTGAAGCTTTTGATCCTCCAAATGGAAAACGTGGATCAGAACTTGTCATTCTGTTGATATTAACGGTTCCAGATTCAAGGTTTTCAATAAAGAATAACTGACGATCCGTATTTTTAGTCCATACAGAATTGGAAAGTCCAAAAGGAATATCATTCGCCATCTGTAAAGCTTCTGCATCAGTTTTTGCAATCATAACCATACCCAGAGGTCCGAAAAGTTCTTCTTTTAAAATTGGGTTTCCTTCCTGAACTCTGATTAAACCTGGTTTAAATTCATTTTCAGAAACTCTTTCCAAAGGAATGATAATTTCCGCACCACTTTCCAATGCTCTGTTGAACTGAGCTTCCAGTTCATCAGCAAGATCCGGTCTTGCCATTCCTGCCAGTTTTGTTTCTTTATCTAAAGGATCTCCAATCTCATATTTTTTATATTCTTCAATGAATATAGGTAAAAACTTATCTTCGATTTTTTCATCAATAATAAATCTTTTTGCCGCAGTACAGGTTTGTCCGCAATTTTGAAGTCTGGATTTTGCTCCAGCTTTTGCTGCTTCCTCAAAATTGGCATCTTCGAAAATGATAAAAGCATCACTTCCACCTAATTCAAGCAAAGATTTTTTGATATTTAAACCAGCGATTGAAGCTACTTCTCCTCCAGCTTTTCCGCTACCTGTAAGGCTTACTCCTTTTACAGCATCATGTTCAAGGATTTCCTTTACAGCTTGATGTCCTACTTCAAGATTCTGAAAAATCCCTTCCGGAAAACCTGCCTCCAGAAGAACTTCTTCAATGGCGTTTCCACTTCCGAAACAAATTGAAGCATGTTTTAAAACGATTGTATTTCCAGCTAAAATTGCAGGAGTTGCAAATCTCAGTACCTGCCAAAAAGGAAAGTTCCACGGCATTACGCCTAAGATTACTCCTTTCGGAGCATAGTGAACTTCAGAATAAGCAAATTCTGACTCTACTTTTTCGGGTTTTAAAATATTTTCAGCCGCGGCATAATAATTCATCATTAAAGCGCACTTTTCCACTTCAGCAATCGATTCTGAAATGGGTTTATTCATTTCTGTTGTAATTATTCTACCAAATTTCTCCGAATTATTCTTTAAAATTTCTGCTGCTTTTGCAATTAACTTCTGCCTTTCCTCAAACGGCACTTTTCTCCACACTGAAAACGCTTTATCTGCTTTAATAAGCTTGCTTTCAATTAATTGTTCCATAATATAAATTTCTGTTTTAAATTCAGCTAATGAATTTATGAGCGCTTTTATTTTAAAAGCACGGTGAAATCAGCAAATTCCATTCCTTAAGGGTCAATAAAATAATGATTTTCTCTATCGGAAGAATATAACTTTATCTTAAATCATTAGCCATTCATTCACAAGACATGCTGCCAGTCTTGCTGTTCTGTCCTGGATATCGAAAGAAGGATTAACTTCTGCAACATCCAATGCCAGCAATTTTTTATTTTTTAAGATATGTCTGTAAAAATGCATAAAAGCTGTATCTGCAAAGATACCATTATATGCTGCTGCCGACACTCCGGGAGCAATTGATGCATTAAAGACGTCCATACAAATAGTAAGATAGGCATAATCTACACTGTCCAGCAATTCATCAATACGCTGATAGATGGATGTAAGATTTTCAAAAAATAATTCGTCTGCCAGGATGTATTTCATTCCATACTGATGGGCTGTATCAAAAAGCTTCAACGTATTGGAATTTCTCTGAATTCCAATATGCAGAGAATTGATTGGGCCTTCCTGAGCAATCTGCCAGAATCCGGTTCCTGAGCTTGGTCCTACTCCTTTTTCAGGCTGTCTGTTATCAAAATGAGCATCGATATTAATAATGCCTATTTTCTGTTCCGGAAAGGCTGTTTTTACGCCTAAATAATGAGCATACGTAACTTCGTGGCCACCACCAAGCACAAGAGATTTTCCTCCTTTTAAAAGTACTTTTGAGACATTTTTGGCAAGATTATTCTGCGTATTTTCCAGATTGCCGTCTTCACAGGTAACATTCCCAAAATCCAGCATTGAAAAGTCAGGAAGAATCACCGGAAAATTAGACATATTTTTCCTGATCACATCCGGAGCATCTTTGGCTCCCTGACGGCCTTTGTTTCTTCTTACTCCTTCATCTACAGCAAAACCATGCAATGCAAAATCTCCTATAGAGATGTTGTCGTAATTACGCTCTTCTTTTACTCTTTGAAATAATCTGTGATAGAGAAGTTCTTCTCCGTCCAATCTGCCTTGCCAAATGTTACTCATTATTCAGTCATGTGCCTATTGTCTGTCCTTCAATCAGCAGCAATTTGGAACCTGCTGATTAAAGAGCAAATATGGTTAATGTATAATTTTAAATCAGATTCCCATCAATGTACACATGTTCAGCTTTTAAGCTTCCCTGATTATAAAGTACATTTTGGAAATTATTGGTTTTGAATGTGACAAAATCTGCTTTTTTCCCTGCTTCCAATTGTCCTCTGTCTTCAAGATTCAAAGCATATGCAGCACGGAAAGTCATTCCTGCCAACACTTCAGCAGTAGTAAGCTTCTGGAAAGCAGCCAAAATAGATGCCTGGGTAATTAAATTTCCCATCGGAGCTGAACCGGGATTCCAGTCACTTGCAATCGCTACAATAGCTCCTGCATCTAATAATTTTCTTGCGGGAGTAAATTTCTCTCCCAGTCCTAAGCTTGCTCCCGGAAGAGCTGTTGCCACGGTATTGGATTCTGCCAGAAATTGAATATCTTCATCTATTGTTGCTTCCAGATGGTCTGCAGACTTCGCTCCCACTTCTACTGCAATTCTTGAGCTTCCGGGGGTAAACTGATCTGCATGTACGGTAATTTCAAAACCTAATGTTTTTGCTTTAAGCAAGAATTCTTTACTTTCTTCAGGCTGAAAAGCCGACTTCTCGATAAAGATATCTACTCTGCTTGCCAATCCTTCTCCTTTTACTTTCGGCAAAATTTCTGTGATGATATATTCAAGATATTCCGGATTGCTTCCTTCAAAATCTCTTGGTTTTAAATGGGCAGAAAGACAGGTAGGAACTAAAGTTGCGTTAGTTGCCTCCTGGGCTTTTTTAATAATTCTAAGCATTTTCAGCTCATTTTCCACATCCAGACCGTAACCGCTCTTCACTTCAATAGTAGTAATTCCCAAATCAACCAAAAAGTTGATTCTTTCTATCAAAGTTTTCAGTAATTCTTCTTCTGAAGCATTTCTTGTGTGTTGTACAGAACTCCAGATTCCGCCGCCGCTTTCTGCAATTTCCAGATAGGTTTTCCCTGCATTACGCATGGCAAAATCATTAGCGCGGTTTCCTCCGAAACAAATATGAGTGTGTGAATCTACAAAGGCAGGAAGAACAACCTGTTCTCCTTCAATCTGTTCAATTTCTATGCTGGGATTTTCTGTTTTTAATGTTTCAAAATTTCCAACTTTCTGAATGGTATTCTGATCTACTACAATTCCTCCGTCTACAATAATTTCCAGCTGCTCGTCGGAAAGTTTTCCTCTTAATGGTAAGTTAGCAAGCGTTACCACCTGCTTAAATGGTCCTATTAATTTCATTATTTTAAAGTTAGTGCGATGTTTAGAGTCAGTTGATTAATTCATCAAATCAGTACTTGTCTGCTAAACAGTCAAAATTTTATTAATTTTTATTAATAATTTCTCCTCTCAAAAATACTTAAAATATCCCAATTATTTAAATCTTAGCCGTTCTCATTTTCAGCCTTGGCTTAAACCTCTGTGTCAATCTTAACGTTTTCTCAATCTGCCCTTCAACCTTAGTCTAAATTTGCTATCTTTGAAGTAAATGAAATGAATTAATGCCAGATTTTTTACATCCGGATAAGGAAAACTACTCAAACGAGGAGCTGATGCAGGAAGAACAGATCCGTCCCCAGAGCTTTAAAGATTTTGCGGGACAGAGAAAAACGCTGGAGAACCTTGAAGTATTTGTTACTGCTGCGAAAAGACGCGGCGGAGCATTAGATCATGTTTTATTGCACGGTCCGCCGGGTCTGGGTAAAACCACTCTGGCCAATATTATCGCCAATGAACTTGGTGTAAACTGTAAGATTACTTCCGGTCCAGTATTAGACAAACCTGGAAGTTTAGCAGGCTTATTGACCAATCTTGAAGAAAATGATGTCCTTTTCATTGATGAGATTCACCGTCTTTCTCCTATTGTAGAGGAATATTTATATTCTGCAATGGAAGATTACAAGATTGATATCATGCTCGAAACAGGCCCTAATGCCAGAAGTGTACAGATCAGTCTGAATCCTTTTACTCTCGTAGGTGCCACTACAAGAAGCGGTATGCTTACGAAACCAATGCTTGCCCGATTCGGGATTCAAAGCAGACTGGAATATTACTCTATTGAACTTTTATCAATGATTATTCAGAGAAGTGCAAGAGTTTTGGGTGTAGTCATTTATGAAGATGCTGCCTTAGAAATTGCAAGAAGAAGCCGTGGAACACCAAGGATTGCGAATGCATTATTGAGAAGAGTACGTGATTTTGCAGAGATTAAAGGAAATGGTGAAATTGAAATCAATATCACCAAATATGCCCTGAACTCTCTGAATGTGGATGAGTTTGGTCTGGATGAGATGGATAATAAGATCATGCGTGTCATGATTGAGAACTTTAAAGGAAAGCCGGTTGGTATTTCTGCTCTGGCTACGTCTATTGCTGAAAATCCTGAAACACTTGAGGAAGTTTATGAACCATTTTTGATCCAGGAAGGGTTTATTATCAGAACTCCAAGAGGAAGAGAAGTGACTGACAAGGCTTACAAACATTTGAATATTACAAGACCTAAAAATCCGGGAGAACTTTTTTAATTCAAAGTTTTTGGTTTAAGGTTAATAAGAATTTATTAGTTTATGTTTATACCTAAATTATACAGAAGTGAAGATTTGAATGTGATGAGAGAGATCATCAAAGAAAATTCTTTCGCATTACTTATTTCTTCTGTTGATAAGATAAGAGCCACTCATTCCATGATGATGCTCAATGAAGATGATCCTGAAAATATTTATATTGAAACGCATATTTCAAGAGCAAATCCGCAGGCTAAAACCTTAAAAAACGGTGATGAAGTTCTTTGTGATTTTTTAGGTGCCCATACTTATATTTCAAGCAGCTGGTATGATCATATTAATGTCTCCACCTGGAATTATGAAGCCGTACAGATTCATGGAAAGGTTGAATTAATGAACCACGATGAGCTGTATGCCCATTTGGATAAATTAACATCCAAATATGAAAACTTCCAGCAATGTCCAATGATGGTGAAAGATATGGGAAGGGAATTTGTAGAAAAGGAAATGAAGGGTGCTTTTGGGATTAAAATAATTCCAACCGAAATATTCATCAAACAAAAACTTTCTCAGAACAGAAAAGAGAATGATTTTAACAACATCATTACTCAGCTTGAACAATCTGATGATAACGCAAGAAAAATTGCGGAGAAAATGAAAGCAATAAAGAAATAATCAAAATATACATATGAAGTTATATCCTATACAATGTGGAAAATTTAAACTGGACGGCGGTGCTATGTTCGGAGTCGTCCCGAAGAGTCTGTGGGAAAAAACAAACCCGGCAGACGAAAAAAACCTAATCGAGCTGGGAACCCGTTCTCTGCTTATTGAAGACGGAAAAAAACTGATCCTGGTAGACTGCGGTCTTGGTAACAAACAGGATGATAAATTTTTCGGACACTATTCTCTTTGGGGAGATGATACTCTTGATAAGAATCTTAAAAAATATGGCTTTATAAAGGAGGATATTACGGATGTATTCCTTACTCACCTTCATTTCGATCACTGTGGTGGTGCTATTGAATGGAATGACGACAGAACCGGATACAGACCTGCCTTCAAAAATGCCAACTTCTGGACGAATGAAAATCACTGGCAGTGGGCAACAGAGCCTAATGCAAGAGAAAAAGCAAGCTTCCTGAAGGAAAATATTATGCCGATGCAGGAAAGCGGACAACTTAACTTTTTGCCACTTCCTACTACCGGAAACTACGGTTTCGCTCCGGATCTGAAGATGGATGTCATCTTTGTAGACGGCCATACTGAAAAGCAGATGCTTCCCGTGATCCAATACCAGGAAAAAACAGTTGTTTTTGCTGCAGACCTTATTCCTACGGCAGGGCATATCAACCCGGTATATGTGATGGGATATGATACCAGACCTCTTTTAACAATGGAAGAGAAAGGAAAGTTCCTGAAGCAGTGTGTAGATAATGAATATTTACTGTTCTTTGAACATGATGCTCATCATGAACTGGCAAGTCTTAAAATGACTGACAAAGGGGTAAGACTTGATGAGACGTTTAGCTTTAATGATGTTTTTGGATATTAATTATAAATCATGGAAGAATTACATTCAGAAACACAACAGGCTGAACCGGAACCAGCACCCAAGATCATAGGTTTAACAGGCGGAATAGGCTCAGGAAAAACTACAGTAGCCCATTTTATAGAGGAATTCGGTTTTCCGGTTTACTATTCCGATGACAGAGCTAAAGCGATCGTTAATGAAAGCGAGGAGCTGAAAATAAAAATCAAAGAACTTCTTGGTGAAGATTCTTATGATGAAAACGGATTGTATGACAGAAAATTTGTTGCCGATAAGGTTTTCAGTAATAGAGATCTGCTTCAGCATTTAAACGAAATCATACATCCTGCGGTAAAGATTGATTTTGAAAACTGGGTCAAGAAACAAAGTAAGTATTTAGTTTTTAAAGAAACAGCTCTTTTGTTTGAACTAAAACTTAACAGGCAGTGTTATAAATCTCTTTTGGTAACTGCTGAGGATAATATCAGAATTAAAAGAGTAATGGACAGGGATAATAAAACCTATCGCGAGGTAGAAGCTGTCATGGAAAAACAAATGCCTGAAAGGGATAAAATTAAAATGGCAGATTGTATCGTCTATAACAACACCAATCTGGAAGAATTGAAAGAACAGACTGAAAAAGTGATTTTCAGTATTGAATAAAATAAGAACTCGTTAGGAACTTTTCTAACGAGTTTTTTTATGCAAAAAATATTTCTGAGGATATTATTCCATTGATATGATTTTACAAAAAATAAACCTCCATTGCTGGAGGCTTATTTTATCTGAAATTTAAATGTATTTATTCTTTGATAAATTTCTTCTGAACAGTGTTACCATTGTCTTCGATATCGATCACATAAACACCGTTAATTAATTTGCTTACATTGATCTGGTTGTTCAGTAAGATACCATTGGCGATTACCTGTCCTGTTGCATTGTAGATCGTATATTTAGCTCTCTTGCTGATATTCTTCACAAACAATACTGAACTTACAGGGTTCGGATAAATCATGATACTCGTCTGATCAATTGGATTAGCTGCAATTGGTTTAGAGATTCTTACCGTGTAATCCTCTACTTCTCCATTTTTGAAGTCTGTACAGTTTACCGGAATACCATCTCTTGACATCGCTACTCTCATGACAACATACTTGTAGTCTGTCATACTTACGAATGCATCTGCCGGCACATTGAACTTACCTGATACTGGACTGTTTGAATTTGGTGAAGAAGTGAATACTCTTTCGTTGATATCAAACTCTCCGTTTCTGTTGAAGTCAATCCAAACTGCAATGCCTTCGTTATAAGTTGTTCCCGTCCATTTCTTCTCAATGATGATCTCATTATCTGTAGATCCCTGAATCATTTCGATGAATGTTTTAGGAACTCCTGTGTAATCGGTATACGTAGATGCTCCTGATTCATTCTCCATCGTTTTCTTACCCGTAGGCTTCACGGTTACTTTAGAAATATGTTCTCCTGTAGAACTTCCTGACTTCATCTTACAGTAGATTACTGTAGGGGTTGTAAAGTAGTATGGAGGAGTGTAATTCCCTGGAGTACCACTACAGATATTCACTACCTGCATTTCATATTTCGTTAATTCTGTAAGACCTGTTAATACCAGGTTATTAACTATTGATGGTACTTCTGTCCAGCTTGGAATACCTACTTTTCTATATCTAAGAACATATGTTGCTCCCGGGAACGGATCCCACTGGATCGCTGCTGATGTAGGAAGCAATTGTGTAATTGTTAATCCCGGAGGAGGAATCTGGCATATTCTTTCTGTCGTAAATACTTTAGGGTTAGAATATGGATTCAATGTAGTTTCTCCGTTACACTGGTTAGCAATCTGTACTTCATACGTAGTATATGGTTCCAGTGGAGTGGCACTTCCTAATACATAAGTGTTAGCAGGAGCTGCCGGTAAGCTTACAATATTCCATGTTGTAGTTCCTACTTTTCTCCATCTCATCGTATACGTAGAGCTTGCTGCAAGCGGAGCCCATGTAATCAACGCTGTGGTTGGAGTAATATTACTTACTGTTACATTAGGAGGCGTAGGATCACATCTTGTCGTGAAAGTCTTAATTGGTGTTGCTGTTCCTACAATATCTCCACAAATAGCTGCCACTTCTACTTCATAAGTGGTAGCTGGTGTCAATCCATTGATCACTAATGGAAGATTACCCAATTGTGTTGAAGCATATACTTGCGTCCAGGCAGTTGTTCCCTGAACTCTGTATCTTACCACATAACTTACTCCTGATCCAGTAATGGTAACAGTAGCTGATGTATGGGTAGTGGTAAAGGTAGGTGCATTTGGTGTTGCATTGCTGCAAGGTCTTATTTTTACCCTGTAATCTTCTACTTCTCCATCTACTGCATTCTGGCACATAACAGGAGCACTTGTACGTTTTACCACAACTCTCATTGTTGTTGTTAATGGTCCCGTATAAGCTGTTGAAGGAACTGCAAAAGTAGCAGTAACCGGTGTAGTTGTGTTGGCAGGAGAAATTAAGATTCTCTCAGCATCCGTAAACTGCCCATTTCTGTCAAAGTCGATCCATGCCGTTACAGCATCATTTCCTGTTGCTCCAGTCCAGCCTTTCGCTACAGAGATTTTATTATTTTGAGAATTTACATCTAAAGTAATAAGGGTCTCAGGTGTAGTATAACTGATATAGTTGGTCTGTACTGAAGTATTATTCATTGGTGGAACTCCAAGGTTCGAAGAGGTAACCGTTACATTCGAAATATGGTCGTTAGTTCCGGAACCTGTCATCTGACAATAAGCCAATGGCGGAGTCGTAAATGCTACTGAAGCTGAGTAAGCTCCTGTAGAACCTCCACATGTTGTTGAAACCTGAACTTCATAATTCGTCTGTTCCGTAAGACCAGCGATTCCGTAGAAGTTCTGACCTGCAGGAATGGTAGCAGTCTGCCAAGCTCCACTTGGTGCCACTCTCCATCTTACAGTATAAGTAGCTCCAACAGTAGAAATCCATGATACAGTTGCATTCGTTGCAGAAATATTATTGACTGTAATACCAGTTGGAGGAGCTGTTGTACAGGTTTGAGAATCTACAAATCTTACCGGATAATCCTCTACTTCTCCCTGAGTAAATGTTCCACAAGGGGTGTTTGTACTACTTGTACTCATTACAACACGCATACGGGTTGGCTGAGTTCCTGTATATACATTTCCACTTGCGATAGTAGGTACAGGGAAAGTAGCTGTTACAGGAGTGGTTGTACTCGCTGTAGTATTCAGTACCCGCTCGCTTGTTTCAAATGTTCCGTTTCTGTTAAAATCGATCCATGCTGAAATTCCGTAAGAACTGCTGGAACCTGGCCAGTATTTGTTCACAGAAATTTTATTTGTATTTCCTGAACCTCTTTCCAGGATAATTACTTTTGTAGGGTCTGTTGTATAATCTTTGTAACCATCCGAACCTGAATTATTAAACATAATAGGCGCATTGGTAGGAGTAACAGTTACATTATTAATATATCCGCTTGTTCCTGTATTCCCTGTTGGATTAGCCGTACAATAAGTAAGAGGCGGAGTAGTAAAGTTCACACTTGGTGAAAATGCTCCTGTAGTACCACCACAAATAGTAGCCATCTGAACTTCGTATTGAGTCTGATCTACTAAGTTACTTAATAACTGGCTGCTTGTAAGCGGAGTTGTAATGTTGATTGTCGTCCAAGCTACGTCTGTAACCTTTTTATATCTCAATGTATAAGTTGCTCCTATTGCAGGAATCCAACTTACAACAGCTGAACTTGCAGTAAGGTTTGAAACGGCAATATTACTAGGTGGAGCTGCAGAACATGGCTGTAGGGCAATAACACTTAATGTAAAGTCCACATAGTTACCATAAGGAGCAGGCCCACAAGAAGTAATAGTACTTAATTCCGATGTTGCCATTCTTACTCTGTAGTTACCGGGAGCCTGTCCCGCTGTAATTGGAATAGTAGCCGTTGCTGTTGCTACATAGCTGGTAGTGGCAAGAATAGTTTCACCAGGACCATTGAAATTCATATCATTATTCCAGTCAACCCAGACATAATAGTAATACGTATTATTTCCTGCTGCTGCAAGATTCACTGTTACAGATGTACTAGGAATTGCAGAAACAACAGTCGCAGAATTATTTACATACGCTGTATAGCTGTTTGCAGTATAATTCAAGTTTGCAATACCTCCTGTTGTTGTAATATTATTCAGATAATACAATGTACTTGAAGTACCACCTGTAGGTACACAATATCCTGTATAGAAAGAAAGAGGTCCTTTCCATGTACTTTGATCCGTTGCACTACATCTTGCTCTTACCCATGCATAATACGTTGTGTTAGGAGTAAGTGGAGAAAGTGTTGCAGTGGTTCCGGAAGGAACGTTTTGTGATGGTACAGTTGCCCCTGTTGGAGCCGTATTACTTGTACTGTAATAAATATCATACCCTCCTGCTGGCACATATCCAAAACCAGTCCAGTTCAATACTGCACTTGTAGGGGTCACCGTACCAATAGATAATGATCCGGTTGCAGGCATAGGCGGACATGTAGCAGGGGTAGTAAATGTTATTGATCCTTTCCATGTACTTTGATCTGTTGCACTACATCTTGCTCTTACCCATGCATAATACGTTGTGTTAGGAGTAAGTGGAGAAAGTGTTGCAGTGGTTCCGGAAGGAACGTTTTGTGATGGTACAGTTGCCCCTGTTGGAGCCGTATTACTTGTACTGTAATAAATATCATACCCTGCTGCCGGCACATATCCAAAAGCAGTCCAGTTTAGTACTGCAGTTGTAGTTGTTATCGTACCCATGGATAATGACCCGGTTGCAGGCATAGGTGGACATGTAGGAGGTGTACTGAATGTTATTGGTCCTGACCATGCACTTTGATCTGTAGCACTACATTTTGCTCTTACCCATGCATAATACGTTGTATTAGGTACTAATGGTGAAAGTGTTGCAGTGGTTCCGGAAGGAACGTTTTGTGTTGGAAGTGTCGCCGCTGTAGGAGCAGTGTTTGTGGTACTGTAATAAATATCATATCCTCCTGCAGGTGCAGATGAATAAGCGGTCCAGTTTAGTACTGCGCTGGTAGCCGTTATTGTTCCCGTAGATAAAGTTCCACCCGGAGGCATAGGTAAACATGTAGGCGGTGTACCAAAAGTTAATTGAACATTTGGTCTGTTCGCAGTTACCGTACCATTCCCTGCAGGTGCAGTAGTATCCGCTTCGAAATACATGTGACTTGCCGTGGCAGTGCTATATTTAAAGCCCGCTCCGGCAGTTCCTGAGCCTCCTCCGGAACCTCCATAATTGGTTTCAACTAAAACCATAAGATTATCTGTTCCATTGTAAGTGTATGGAAGCTGTAATTGGAGTGTGTTCCATCCAACCGCAAGGCTGGTTACGTTTGCGCTATATACTAATGTAGCTCCAGTAGTTACCGTATTCCAGTTTTGAGCTGTAATGGCTGTCGTAGTGGATGGTACGGATTTTAAATAAACTTTTACCGGGAAGGTAATATTCATGGTTGCAGTAGCCTCCCATCCTACGGATAAGATACTTCCTCCACCCGGAGTGTTTATTTCTGCAGCAGTATATAGCGATGCAGATCTCTGATACCCATAGTAGGGCGTCAAAGGATATCGCTGCGTACTGGTTCCTGTCCCAATGGTTACGACCTGGGCATGCAATGAGAGCCCAAAGATCAAACCTAGAAACAGAATTAAAGAGGTAAAGAGTTTCTTCATAATGTTTTGGTTAGATATATATGTTAATCTTTACAAAATTAATTATATTTTTATCAATAACCAATTAGATTAAGTAAATCATTAACATATACCAATAAAAGAATAACTCTAATTATTCTTTCATACTTTAAAACAGTGATTTAATCGAAATTCACAAAGAAAATCAGTAATTTTTATAAAAAAATAAGCCTCCATTGCTGGAGGCTTATTTTATCTGAAATTTAAATGTATTTATTCTTTGATAAATTTCTTCTGAACAGTGTTACCATTGTCTTCGATATCGATCACATAAACACCGTTAATTAATTTGCTTACATTGATCTGGTTGTTCAGTAAGATACCATTGGCGATTACCTGTCCTGTTGCATTGTAGATCGTATATTTAGCTCTCTTGCTGATATTCTTCACAAACAATACTGAACTTACAGGGTTCGGATAAATCATGATACTCGTCTGATCAATTGGATTAGCTGCAATTGGTTTAGAGATTCTTACCGTGTAATCCTCTACTTCTCCATTTTTGAAGTCTGTACAGTTTACCGGAATACCATCTCTTGACATCGCTACTCTCATGACAACATACTTGTAGTCTGTCATACTTACGAATGCATCTGCCGGCACATTGAACTTACCTGATACTGGACTGTTTGAATTTGGTGAAGAAGTGAATACTCTTTCGTTGATATCAAACTCTCCGTTTCTGTTGAAGTCAATCCAAACTGCAATGCCTTCGTTATAAGTTGTTCCCGTCCATTTCTTCTCAATGATGATCTCATTATCTGTAGATCCCTGAATCATTTCGATGAATGTTTTAGGAACTCCTGTGTAATCGGTATACGTAGATGCTCCTGATTCATTCTCCATCGTTTTCTTACCCGTAGGCTTCACGGTTACTTTAGAAATATGTTCTCCTGTAGAACTTCCTGACTTCATCTTACAGTAGATTACTGTAGGGGTTGTAAAGTAGTATGGAGGAGTGTAATTCCCTGGAGTACCACTACAGATATTCACTACCTGCATTTCATATTTCGTTAATTCTGTAAGACCTGTTAATACCAGGTTATTAACTATTGATGGTACTTCTGTCCAGCTTGGAATACCTACTTTTCTATATCTAAGAACATATGTTGCTCCCGGGAACGGATCCCACTGGATCGCTGCTGATGTAGGAAGCAATTGTGTAATTGTTAATCCCGGAGGAGGAATCTGGCATATTCTTTCTGTCGTAAATACTTTAGGGTTAGAATATGGATTCAATGTAGTTTCTCCGTTACACTGGTTAGCAATCTGTACTTCATACGTAGTATATGGTTCCAGTGGAGTGGCACTTCCTAATACATAAGTGTTAGCAGGAGCTGCCGGTAAGCTTACAATATTCCATGTTGTAGTTCCTACTTTTCTCCATCTCATCGTATACGTAGAGCTTGCTGCAAGCGGAGCCCATGTAATCAACGCTGTGGTTGGAGTAATATTACTTACTGTTACATTAGGAGGCGTAGGATCACATCTTGTCGTGAAAGTCTTAATTGGTGTTGCTGTTCCTACAATATCTCCACAAATAGCTGCCACTTCTACTTCATAAGTGGTAGCTGGTGTCAATCCATTGATCACTAATGGAAGATTACCCAATTGTGTTGAAGCATATACTTGCGTCCAGGCAGTTGTTCCCTGAACTCTGTATCTTACCACATAACTTACTCCTGATCCAGTAATGGTAACAGTAGCTGATGTATGGGTAGTGGTAAAGGTAGGTGCATTTGGTGTTGCATTGCTGCAAGGTCTTATTTTTACCCTGTAATCTTCTACTTCTCCATCTACTGCATTCTGGCACATAACAGGAGCACTTGTACGTTTTACCACAACTCTCATTGTTGTTGTTAATGGTCCCGTATAAGCTGTTGAAGGAACTGCAAAAGTAGCAGTAACCGGTGTAGTTGTGTTGGCAGGAGAAATTAAGATTCTCTCAGCATCCGTAAACTGCCCATTTCTGTCAAAGTCGATCCATGCCGTTACAGCATCATTTCCTGTTGCTCCAGTCCAGCCTTTCGCTACAGAGATTTTATTATTTTGAGAATTTACATCTAAAGTAATAAGGGTCTCAGGTGTAGTATAACTGATATAGTTGGTCTGTACTGAAGTATTATTCATTGGTGGAACTCCAAGGTTCGAAGAGGTAACCGTTACATTCGAAATATGATCGTTAGTTCCGGTTCCTGTCATTGTACAGTAAGACAAAGGCGGAGTCGTAAATGCTACTGAAGCTGAGTAAGCTCCTGTAGAACCTCCACACGTTGTTGAAACCTGAACTTCATAATTCGTCTGTTCTGTAAGACCTGTAATTCCGTAGAAGTTCTGACCTGCAGGAACGGTAGCAGTCTGCCAGGCTCCACTTGGTGCCACTCTCCATCTTACATTGTAAGTAGCTCCAACAGTAGCAACCCATGATACGGTAGCGGTAGTTGCTGCAACGTTATTTACTACAATATTTGTTGGAGGAGCTGTTGTACAAGGTTGAGAATCTACAAATTTAACTGCATAATCTTCAACTTCTCCCTGAGTAAATGTTCCACAAGCGTTAGCATTATCATAGTATCTCATTACTACACGCATACGGGTAGGAAGAGTTCCTGTATATACATTTCCACTTGCCACTGTAGGTACAGGGAAGGTAGCTGTTACAGGAGTAGTTGTACTATAAGTACTATTAAGAATTTTCTCACTTGTTTCAAATGTTCCGTTTCTGTTAAAATCTACCCATGCTGAAACTCCATAAGATACAGGAGTACCTGGCCAGTATTTGTTTACAGAAATTTTATTATTTGCAGAACCTCTTTCAAAGATAACTACTCTTGTAGGGTCTGGTGTATAATCTTTATAATTGTCTGATCCGGAATTACTCAACATAATAGGAGTATTCGTAGGAGTAACAGTTACATTATTAATATATCCACTCGTAGCCGTATTGCTTGAAGGACCTGCCGTACAATAAGTAAGAGGCGGAGTGGTAAAGTTCACACTTGGTGAAAATGCTCCTGTAGTACCACCGCAGACAGTAGCTATCTGAACTTCATATGCAGTCTGTTCTAATAATCCTGTAAGTAATTGATTACTTATTAAAGGAGTATTTACAGTAATCTGCTGCCAAGTACCAGAAGGTGAAACTCTGTATCTTACAATATAAGTAGCACCTGTAGTTGATGTCCAAGTAACGTTAGCCGAAGAAGGAGTTACGTTATTTACAGTAATATTTGAAGGTGGAGCTGTAGTACATGCTGATAAGTCAATAAGCTTAACAGCATAATCTTCAGTTTCACCATAAGAATAAGTACCACAAGCATTAATAGGGCTATACTCATTCATTACAACACGCATTTTGGTAGTCAGGTTTCCAGTATATACATTTCCACTTGCAGTGGTAGGTACAGTAAATGTTGCCGTAACCGGAGTTGTTGTATTACTTGGTGAAGTTAATACTCTTTCGGAAGCCTCAAAAACACCATTACGGTTATAGTCAATCCAAACTCCTGTTAAGAAGCTATACTGATAATCTGGCCATACTTTCGATACAGAAACAGTACCTGTACCTCCTCTTACCAAAGTAACCAATCTTGTAGGATCTGTACTATAGTCTGTATAACCACTTTGACCGGAGTTACTCATCATGGAAGGCGCTCCCTGTGCATTCACTGCAACCTGGCCAATATATCCATCTATATAAGTACTTGTAGCAGCAGAAGCACAATAACTTAATGCCGGGGTCGTAAAGTTTACACTTGGAGAGAAGGTTCCTGTAGAACCTCCACAAACAGTAGCTACCTGAACTTCGTATGCCGTCTGTTCCGTTAATCCGGTAATAATCTGGTTCCCTACCAAAGGAGTTGTGACATTAATTGTAGTCCACGGTCCTCCGGATAAAAGTCTGTATCTTACAACATAAGTAGCACCAGCAGATAAATACCAGCCTACATTAGCTGAAGTTGTTGTAAGGTTTGAAACCGTAATGTTAGTAGGAGGTGCTGCTGAACAGGCCGGCAGCGCATGACTTTCAAACTGCACTCTAGGAATATCTGCAAGTCTGTCCTTTGCTGCAGGTGGTGCAGCCGGATCTGGATTTGCAGAATCTTCATAATAAATCATCCCTCTGTTTGCCCCTGCATTATAAGATCCCCAAGCCGTACCTGGTGAAGATGCATAGCCTGGAGTTTTTTCATTTACAGCAACCACAAGATTGTCTGTTCCATTCCATAAAAATGGTGTTGCCAACTGAAGAGTTACCCAGTTTCCATTTGTTAAAGTGGGTAAAACTCCGGCATATACCTGAGTGAGGGCACTTAAAGGAACCCAGTTTGTAAGGGAGGCAAAGTTATTCTGGGTGGTGTTTCCCATGTATACTACCCAATCCTTATACACATCCTGAGAGGTTGCAACGGTGGTAGAATAAAACTTTATTGCCGTGATATAGGTCGACGTACCAATGGCAGTCGAAACTTCCGAAGCAGTATAAATCTGCTGGGAATAGCTATACCCATAATAGGAACGTATTGGGAGATACACTGAGGTACCCGTTCCTGTCCCGATCTGGCCTGCCTGAGCCGAGACTTTGGATACAAAGCCTGTGCAAATCAAACAGAGAAACAGAATTAAAGAGGTAAAGAGTTTCTTCATAATGTTTTTCATTATAATATTAATCAGACAAATCTAATCATTTTTTATTATTAATTTATAGGTACATTCAGGTTTTTTTTGAAAAAAAAATATATTTTAATCACTTATGCTTTAAATAAAGAAATCCCCGGGGATTCCCGGGGATTTACTAATATTTAAAGGTTGTCTTTATTTTTTGATGAATTTAGATTTGAATTGCTCAATTCCTTTATCTTCTATTGTAATTACATAAGCACCTTTAACTAATGCTGAAATATTTACTTTTCCATCATTGATACTTCCTCTATCTACTAATTGTCCAGCAGCACTATAGATTTTATATGTTGCTTTATTTGAAACTTTAGTAATATTTAAAATATCAACTGCCGGATTTGGATAAATCTGAATTCCATCATTTTTAACAGAAGTTTCAGAAGTAGCAAGGTTGCTTGTAACAACTACGTTATAATCTTCAACCTCTCCATAGTAGAAATTAGTTCCACAAGCAAATGAAGCCGGGATTGGGAATCCTTCATTGTCTGCTCCTGCATAGAATACAAGAACTCTCATTCTTAGTGTCTGATTTTCTACAGCACTATTAGGAACTGTAAATGATCCTGAAAATGAACTTACTGCAGTACTTGTAGTAGGAACATTTAATACAGCTTCGTTACTTTCGAAAACTCCATTTTTATTATAGTCTATATATATAGCTGCCACATCATTAACATATGCATTTCCTACTGAAACAGAAATAGGATATGTTGATCCTTTAGTCAGGTTAATCTGAAGTGCAGAATTGGTTGTATAATTGGAATACGTTGATGCTCCTGTAGTATTGTTAAGGTTAGCAACCGTTACATTTGAGATATATTCATCTGTATTCAGTAAAGTTGATGCTGCACAATAGGTAATAGCAAGTGTTGTAAAATTAACAGATGTAGAATAAGTTCCTACTGTTGTACCACAAACTAAAGCAACCTGTACTTCAAAGTTTGTACCCTCTGCTAAACCAGTTAAGTTAATAGAAGGAACTGCAGAATCAACTTCGCTCCATGTAGTTGTACCTACTTTTCTGTAACGTACTTTATATGTAGCTCCGGTATAAGCCATCCATGAAACGTTCGCCGAAGTATTACCGATATTGCTTACTGCCACGTTTGTAGGTGCAGCAGAGCTACAAGCAGAAAGTGGTCCTATAGTAACAGGTCCTACTGCATAGAAAACGTTTCCTATCGCAGCAACTCTTACTTTAATGATCTGTCCGTTTAAAGAAGAAGGGAATGTAAAGTTTTCAGTTCCGTCATTTGGAGTTGAAGCAGCTAATACAGTCCAAGTTGTCCCATTATCTGTAGTATAATCAATCTTAACATTTGCTACGTTATATGGAGCAGCGTTTGTGTTAGCCACAAGCCATTGAATAGGTGTAGGTGTATTCACATCAGCATATTGATTTGCTAATTTGAATGGTCCTGTATCTCCTACAACAATTGTTTGAGTTGCAAAGTTAGTCTGCTGCTGCGCAACGTTCGGGTTGTTATCTCTTACTGTAACTGCAAAATTTGTAGTTCTTGCGAATGCAGAAACTGACTCCCAAGTATTGTTTGCATTATTTAATACACCATTCATTACAGATGTAAAGCTTGGGAAATATCTTGTTGGATTTGTTCCTGTAGACTTGGATCTGAATGTTGCACCAGTAGTTGTATTACCTATATTATTCTTATTAATAACAACAGAAGCATTATCTATTTCTTCCCATACATAAGTAAGCGGGTCGTTTTCAGCATCTGTAGCTGAAGCTGTAAGCACAAATGCTGTACCTTTAGGAATATTGTATGTTGGTAAAGCTGTAATTACTGGTGGGTTATTAGTAATTGGAGTTTCTACATCACACGTTCTTTCATTCAGTTTATCCTGAACCTGATCAATACTTGCAATATGGAAATATGGGTCCGAATGCGGCTGCACATCATAAGTAGCTCCTGTAATACCTGCATACCCCATAATTGTAGATCCTGAACCAGGCTCCATGTTTACTCCGGATCCTTCAAGGCTATGAGAGAATGTATGATTCGCTCCCAACTGGTGTCCCATTTCGTGAGCTACATAGTCGATATCAAAATTATCTCCGGATGGGGGATACGTTGCAGATGGATTTACACTTCCTGTAGCAGGAGATGTAATACCAGATCCTTTTCCTTCCGGTTCATCAGTAGTAGGGCTCACACAAAAGCAACCAATACAACCTGCATTTCCACCTCCTCCTGAAGCACCAAATAAGTGACCAATATCATAATTTGTCTCACCAACAACTGTTGTCAATTGGTTTTGCAATTCAGTATTCCATGTACCTGGAGGCGCTGTTGCACTGGTAACAGAAGCATATGGATCAGTAGCAGGGTTATCAAAAATAAGAGCTGGGTAGTTTAATACATTTAAGTGTAATGCAAAGTCTTTTTCAAATACTCCATTTACTCTTGACATAGTGTTGTTTACCTGAGCCCATGCACCAGCAACTCCTCCAAAAAACTGAGTATATTCTCCCGTAACAGACATTGCCAATCTCATTGTTCTGTATTTCTTATCAGAATTTTTAGCAAAGCTGGTTGGTTGGTTGGCAATAGATTTACCTTTTTTCAATAAAGCATCTATTTGCTTTTTAGAAGCAGGACTTTCTTCTGTTGAGCATATAAATCCATTTGGATTCTTCATCGTTTTAGGATGCACTGCGTATACACTCTTATCAGTAGTTAAAGGTTCAATGAACTCATATTTGTCTCCATCTATAATCATAGACTGAAGCTCATTAGGAGAAACACTGAATCTTAAATATTTACCGGGATCTTCAACACTTGTTCCCACGTAAGAACCTAGCTCATACTTATCAGCAATTTCTTTTGCTAGAACAGGAAAGCTAAATACTTTGAATCTTTCTATTCTCCCATCAACAGTTGGAAGAGAAATAATTACTGGAGCTGCATTTGGCCCCATCTCTTGAGCATTCTTCAATTGAGATCTTAGTGAAGCTAAGTCTAATTTATAATACCCGTTCTCTCTTACACCAGATTTCTCTACTGTAAAAGTTCCTCTTTTTTTGCTGTCTACTTTATTAAATGAAGTAGGAGTCCATTGTCCGAACGCTGCTCCACCTATTAAAGTACACACCAAGGCAGTAAATACTCTTTTCATAAATTAAATAACAATTATAATTTCCGCCAAATATAGCCATTTTACAACTTACACAAATAAAATAAGTTAATATTTTTCAACATTAACTATACAATAAACTTATTTATTAAAAAAAACACAAACTTCATAATACTATAAAGTTTGTGTTTTGTATATCGTAAAAGTAAATAATATCTATTCCTAAAACTTATATGCAATATTCCATGCAAATCCCATATTGAATTTTGAAGAACTTCTTCCAAATCCCGGAACGATCATTGGAGAGATATCATCCTGCTTAGAAGTATATACCATATATCTCGGCTGAAGATTTACATCAATATAAAAGTTAGAGCTGAACAACTGTACTCTACCTCCTATGGTTCCTTCCAGCCAAAAAGAAGACTGTGATGATGAGGGGAAGGCTTCAGAAGAATTACTTCCACCAAATCCACGGACGGGAACAGCCATATATTCCTGATTATAGAATGATCCGGCAACTTTTCCACCGGCATAAAATCCGTTGAATTCATTTTCCGCATCTTTTGCCAGCATATAGAATGCTCCTAACTTAACGAACGGACCACTTGCTTTAGCATCATAACCATTCTTCTGGTATACATTTTTTTCAAAACCAGCTTCTGCAATAGCATGAACATTTCCTCTGATTTTTGAAGAAATAAATCCCTGATACAGTTTTCTGTCTGAAAAGAAACCAGCTCCGGTATTCAATACATCAAGGCCGACCATGAAATTGGGCTCATATTTTTCATGAACCTTCTTCTCTGCTTCCTTTTTTTTATCTTGTGCCCAGCTTATTATTCCAAATAAACTAAAAAGAAAGGTAAAGATTAGTCTTGTCTTCATTCTCTATCTGATTTTGCCCGATTTCCACTTTCTGAACAGGATTCGGAGTTACTAATTCTGAAGTTAAATTCTCGTAATACTTTTTGATTCCGCATCCGGGAGAAACGTACGTTGATTTCGTAGTATAATTAACTCTTACTTTAGATTCTACTCCTTTAAGTCTAACTTTGAAATAAATATCTGTATAAGGCGAGTTATCCACACGTAAAGGAATTAGTCTGGAATCAACTTGTGCAAGTTTACCCAGATCCACTTTCCCGGCACCATAATCTACTGCTACATATAGTGTATCCACTGTCATTTCTTTTCCAGTTGACAGTGATTTGAAAGCTACCTTCATTCTGGGAGTTCCTTCTCCACTTTCGCAAATATCATCATCTCCTCCACAGGAAAAAAGCATTCCTAAAAAGCAGATTGCTATGAGAAATTTAAAGTACTTCATATTAAGATTTGAAATTCAAATTTAAATAAATTTATTTTTTAATCAGCAATGCAATGTTCTCAACATGGTGTGTCTGCGGGAACATATCTACCGGCAAGATCTTTACTAAAGTATAATGATCTTTCATTAAAGCAAGATCTCTTGCCTGCGTTGCAGAGTTACAGCTTACATAAACTACTTTTTCAGGTGAAAGCTTTAAGATCTGCTCTACCACCTTCTGGTGCATTCCATCTCTTGGTGGATCCGTAATCAAAACATCTGCTTTTGGATGGTTTGCCATGAATTCATCATTGAAAATATCTTTCATATCTCCACAGTAGAACGTTGTGTTTGTAAGTCCGTTCAATGCAGCATGCTCGATAGCGGCATCTATTGCTTCCTGTACAGATTCTATCCCGATAACCTGCTTTGCATTTCTTGCTACATATTGTGCAATTGTCCCTGTTCCTGTATAAAGGTCATACACAACTTCGTCTCCTTTCAAATCTGCAAATTCAAGGGTTTTTCTGTATAATTCCAGTGCCTGCTTGTAGTTGGTCTGGAAGAATGATTTCGGTCCAATCTTAAACTTCAGCCCGTCCATTTCTTCCATAAGATAACCTTCTCCGAAATAGATATTGATATTTAAATCATAAATAGAATCATTCTGCTTAGGATTAATAGCATATACCAATGTTTTAATCTGCGGGAATTTTTCTAATAGAAATTCAAAAAGTTTTTCTCTGTTTTCTTTTTCTTCTCTGTAAAGCTGGAAAAGAACCATCCACTCTCCTTTGGAGTTTTGTCTCATCATTAAGGTTCTTAAAAAACCTTCCTGATTTCTTACATCAAAGAAGTCCAGACCAGTATTGACACCATATTCTTTTACAGCTAGTCTGATTGCGTTGGAAGGATCTTCCTGAAGAAAACATTCTTTAAGGTCAAGAATTTTGCTCCACATTCCCGGAATATGAAACCCTAAAGCATCTTTACTTCCGAAATTTTCTTCAGAACTGATTTCATATTGAGTAAGCCATCTCGCATTTGAGAAAGAAAACTCCATTTTATTTCTATAAAAATATTGTTCTTCAGCTCCTAAGATTGATACGGTCTCGAAGTTATCAATTCCTCCGATTCTTTTGATATTGTTATAGACTTCTTCCTGTTTGAAATCAAGCTGTTTTTCGTAGCTCATATTCTGCCATTTGCAGCCACCACAAGTTCCGAAATGAACACATTTTGGTTCAACTCTATAAGGTGATTTTTCAAGAACCTCTATCGCTTCGCCTTCAAAGTATTTAGACTTTGCTTTCTTCACTCTTACATTTACAATATCACCCGGAATTGCACCTGTAACCATCACTGCTTTTCCTTCTTCGGTCTTTCCTATTGCCACACCTTTTGCTCCGGCAGTCAACAGCTTTATATTTTCAAGAATTAGATCTCTTTTTTTCTTCCTACTCATTCTAAAATTTTCTATTTTCCTAATTGAAACTTTACGTTTCAGTTTGCAAAAATACAATAAAAAAAACCTTATCCGAAGATAAGGTTTCTATACTGTGTTAAAGTTTATTATTTTGTTGGAGCCGGCTGTGGATTTGCCGGCTGTGGAGCTTGCTGCTGAGCTGCAGAAGGATCAATCTGAAGCTGTGGCTGCATCTGTACATTTGGAGCTACTTTTGGAGCTGCAAGCCCTGTCTGCTTATCCAGAATTGTTACCAACTCCTGCTCACCAAGGTTTACGAATGATCTGCTGGCAATTTTACCATCTTTATCAATGATTACAAAGCAAGGTAACTTGAATCCGTATACGCCATATTTCTTAGCAATATCAGAGTTCAGACCTCCTTCTCCGTAAACGTTTACTCCCTGAATTCCTTTTAAAAGAGAGTTACTTGTTTTAATGAACTGATCTTTTGTGTCGTCTACATTTACGAATACAAAATTCATTTTTGATTTATAGAAGTTTACCACTTCTTTTAATACAGGCACTGTAGCTTCACTGATGTAAGGATTCCATGAAGCGTAGAAGAACAGCATATAAGGTTTTCCTTTGTTTTCGGAAAGGTTATAAGCTTTTCCGTCCTGTTTTGCTAAAGCTGCGTCAGGAGCCGCATCTCCGATTTTAAGTCCTGTAATTGCTACCTGCATTTTTAAAAGGTCACTTTTAATTGTAGCATCTTTAATATCCGAATCAATGATTTTTTTGATTTTATCAATGTTTGCAGGTGTAGTCGTAGGGTGAATATCAGCCTGAGCCATTACAAATGCCAAAAGATAGTCTTTTGCAGTCTGAGATAAATCTTTCTTTGTTTTTAAGTATTGAGCGAACATCTCAGAAGTTGTAATTCCTGTTTTTCCTTTGCTGTTTGCTTCTGCATACTTCTGGAAATCCGGAGTCATTTTTACAAGAAGATATTGTCTGTAAAGAGGGATTGATTTCACCATCGCTTCTTTATCAGTTTCCAGCTGAGTTTCATAATCCTTGAAAGCTTTAGAAGCTTTGTAAGAAGGATTACCAGACATTGGTCCGTGAGACATCTCATAGTTGGCAAGCAAATTAAGAATAGTCACTTTAATGTCGTTTTTCTTCCACTCAAGAAGTCCTTTGCTTGGGTTATTTTTCTTTGCTAAGTCGTCTACATTTTTATTAATATCAGCTTCTACTTTGTGCATTCCTTTTAAAAATGCAGCTTCGTCTCCACCCATTAATCCAGCTAAGTTAACTTTGCTGCCATACTCTGCCAGGAACTTCATACTTGCTGTAAGGAAATCATTATTCTTTTTAGCATCACCTGTAATTACATATTCATTTGGGAAAGTAGCTCCGTTTCCTGAAATATTTACTTTTTGTCCTCCTTCAAGATAGATCAGGTTTTGTCTGCCCGCATAGTTGATTACGTACATTCCGTCTTTAGGAGCTTCAAAGCTTCCTGAGAAATTTCCGTCTTTATCTAAACCAATATTAATCAAAGGCAGGGTTCCTACTCCTGAAGCTTCTACAAATTCTATTCTTTCTAATGATGAGCTTCCAGTAATTTTTCCTTTTACTTCTACTTTTTTTGAACAAGACATCACAAAAACTGTGATGATAAACAATAAAAGATATTTTTTCATTTCAATTTTTAATATTACACAAAAATAAGCTTTTTAGGGCTTGTTAATTCACACTAATTATTTTTTTTAAAAATTTTATTATGAGCATTCAGGAGAGACATTTTAATTATTTTAATTGTCTCTTTTTGAATGGCATGTTGTATTTGAAAGTTTTTAAAAAACGTTTCAACTACCCTTCAAATATATACTTATTAAATAAAGAATGACTAAAACCTATCAATAAGTTAACAAACTTTAACAGGGCTTAGCATTTCATAAAAAAATCGCCTCCAAAAATGAAGGCGATTTTTTATGTATTTGAATCAATTCTATCCTTGATCTACTAGAGCAGCCATGTACTCTCTGTTCATTCTTGCAATGTTTTCAAGAGAAATTCCTTTTGGACATTCCACTTCACACGCACCGGTGTTTGAACAGTTTCCGAATCCTTCTTCATCCATAGCTTTCACCATGTTCAGAACTCTTCTCTTAGCTTCTACTCTACCTTGTGGAAGTAATGCATATTGAGAAACTTTAGCTCCTACGAATAGCATTGCAGATCCGTTTTTACACGTAGCTACACAAGCTCCACATCCGATACAAGCTGCAGCATCCATTGCTTTATCTGCATCTTCTTTCGGAACCGGAATTGCGTTAGCATCCAATGTATTACCTGAAGTATTCACAGAAATAAAACCTCCTGCTGCCATTACTCTGTCGAAAGCGCTTCTGTCTACCATCAAGTCTTTGATAACAGGGAAAGCAGCACTTCTCCAAGGTTCAATAACGATAGTCTCTCCATCTTTGAACATTCTCATGTGAAGCTGGCAGGTTGTGATACCTGTATCCGGCCCGTGAGCTCTACCATTGATGTAAAGTGAACACATACCGCAGATTCCTTCACGACAGTCGTGGTCGAAAGCGATAGGTTCTTTACCTTCGTTAATTAAATTTTCGTTCAGGATATCTAACATCTCCAAAAATGAAGAATCTGTAGATACATCTGATATTTTATAGGTCTCAAACTGACCTTTAGTTTTACTATTTTTTTGTCTCCAAATTTTCAGCGTAAGATGTAAGCCTTTTTTTGCACTCATAATGTTATATTTTAGGTTGGAGATTATTTATAACTTCTAGTTTTAACCTCGATGTTGTCGTATATCAGTTCTTCTTTATGCAACACTTCCGCGTTGATATTGTCACCCTGATATTCCCAAGCTCCGACGTATTTGTAGTTTACGTCATCTCTTTCCGCTTCTCCATCCGGAGTTGAGTGGTCTTCACGGAAATGTCCACCACAAGATTCGTTTCTGTGTAGTGCATCGATAGCCATTAATTGTCCAAGTTCAAGGAAGTCTGCCACTCTGAATGCTTTTTCAAGTTCAGTGTTCATCCCTTCTCCTTCTCCCGGTACTTTTACATTTTTCCAGAAATCGCTTCTTACTTCTTCAATTTCTTTGATTGCTTCTCTCAATCCTTCAGGAGTTCTTCCCATTCCTACTTTGTTCCACATAATGTTTCCTAATTGCTTGTGGAAGTGGTCTACAGAATGAGTTCCTTTATTATTTAAGAAGAAGTCAATTTTTTCTTTAATTCCTTTTTCAGCTTCGTCAAACGCACCTGAATTAGTAGGAATTGCTCCTGTTCTGATATCTGCAGAAAGGTAATCTGCAATCGTGTAAGGAAGTACGAAATAACCGTCAGCAAGACCCTGCATCAATGCAGAAGCACCCAATCTGTTTGCACCGTGATCAGAGAAGTTGGCTTCACCAATTACGAAACATCCAGGGATTGTAGACTGAAGGTTATAATCAACCCATACACCTCCCATTGTATAGTGAACTGCAGGATAGATCTTCATTGGAGTTTTGTAAGGATCATCTGCTGTAATTTTTTCGTACATTACGAATAAGTTACCGTATTTCTCCTCTACCCAGCTCTTACCTAAATCGTAGATCTGCTGATCTGTTGGATTATGAATATGTTTTTCGATAGCGGATTCTTTACCTTTTTTCATGATCTCTGTAGAGAAATCAAGGTAAACTCCTTCCTGAGTATCATTATTTTCGATTCCGAATCCAGCGTCGCATCTTTCCTTAGCTGCTCTTGAAGCAACGTCTCTAGGTACAAGGTTACCAAACGCAGGGTATCTTCTTTCTAAATAATAGTCTCTATCTTCTTCTTTAATATTTTCAGGTCTTAATTTACCTTCTCTGATGGCTACTGAATCTTCATGTTTTTTAGGAACCCAGATTCTTCCTGAGTTTCTTAATGATTCAGACATCAAAGTCAGTTTAGACTGCTGTGTTCCGTGAACAGGAATACAGGTCGGGTGAATCTGTACATAGCAAGGGTTTGCGAAGTAAGCTCCTTTCTTGTGAATTTTCCATGCTGCAGAAACGTTGGATCCCATTGCGTTAGTAGAAAGAAAATATACGTTTCCGTATCCACCTGAAGCAATTACTACTGCGTGAGCAGAATGTCTTTCGATCTCACCTGTAACAAGGTTTCTTGCGATGATCCCTCTTGCTTTACCATCTACAATTACAAGGTCAAGCATTTCATGACGGTTGTACATCTTGATTCTTCCTTTACCGATCTGGCGGCTCATTGAAGAATATGCTCCTAATAATAACTGCTGTCCTGTTTGCCCTTTTGCGTAGAAAGTTCTTTTTACCTGAACCCCACCAAATGAACGGTTATCCAGCTGACCGCCGTAATCTCTCCCGAAAGGAACCCCCTGGGAAACACACTGGTCAATAATATTTGCAGAAACTTCAGCTAATCTGTAAACGTTGGCTTCTCTTGCTCTGTAGTCACCACCTTTGATGGTATCATAGAATAATCTGTAAGTAGAGTCACCGTCTCCCTGGTAATTCTTAGCTGCGTTGATCCCTCCCTGAGCTGCAATAGAGTGCGCTCTTCTTGGAGAATCCTGGTAGCAGAATGCTTTTACGTTATATCCCTGCTCAGCTAATGTAGCTGCTGCAGAACCTCCTGCCAAACCTGTACCTACAACAATAATATCAATCTTATCTCTGTTGTTTGGTGCAACAAGGTTCATATGGTCTTTATGATTTTTCCACTTGTCTTTAAGAGGACCCGCTGGAATTCTTGAATCTAATTTACTCATACTAGTATATTGATATTATTGAGTTATAAAATGGAAAACTGCTACGATGATGAATCCTGCAGGAATAAGGATTGAATACCATGTTCCGAAAGCTTTGATCACCGGCGTATATTTTGGATGTCTTGCTCCGATAGACTGGAACGAAGACTGGAATCCGTGTGCTAAGTGTAATCCTAGTAAAACAAAAGAGATCACATATAAAGCCACTCTCCAAAGATCAGCAAACTTCTCATGAAGTTCCGGCCAGAAACGTTCTGCATCAGGAGTCAATCCTTCTACATACTTGTAATTAATTTCATGCAACCAGAAATCATATAAGTGAAGCGCCAGAAACGCTAAGATAACAGCTCCGGAAATAATCATATTTCTGGACATCCATGAAGAATTCACTGATGCGTTGTTAGCTGCATACTTTACCGGACGCGCTTTATTATTCTTGATTTCAAGCACAAATCCCATAATGAAATGGAAAATTACTGCAAAACCAAGAATAGGCTGCATTAAGAACTGCACAAAAGGATTATAGCCCATGAAGTCTGATGCGGTGTTGAATGCATCCTTGTTCAGAACTGATAACAAATTGGTCGTCAAATGCAGTATAAGAAAAATCAGCAAAAATAGAGCTGATAATGCCATAGCATATTTTCTACCTATCGTAGAACTCGTTAAACCTGCCATATAAGTTTAAATTTGAATTTCTACAAAATTAAGAAAGTTTAACAATATCGAAAAGTGAGAAATCTCACAATTAGGCAGTTTGTAATCTTTCTAAATAAGAATTCCATACATTATAGATACAGGAAAACACATAAATTATAAAGCATTATTTAAGATCATAAACCTGATCTCGGAAAACTACTTTTTGAGAAGATGATGGGAGGGATTTTATTTCAAAATAATCCACTCTTCTTGAGGAACAATAGGGATTTATAATATACCGTAGAATTTTAGCTTTATCTTCCATATCAGAGATCCAAAAACAGGCTTTATCCCCTCTTTTGACAGAAAAAATTTTGCTTTTATCCAAAGTATGAACTAATACCTCTTCTTTCTGATTTTCAAAGACATTGATTCCAGTTCTTAAGATCAAAAATATAATTACAGCCATCGCGAACCTCATCGAATTTTTGAAATTAAATGTTACGATGACCGATCTTAATAAATAGACTGCCACTGAAACCGACAGCACTTCAATCCCATTCATAGGAATATTTTCAAAGAATAACAGGTCTACATCAGCAAACCAATGAATCATCTTCAACAGAATCTGTATCACAAAGTCATATATATTATTCAACAAGCCAAAATCAATTCCGCAGGCGACAAAAGCTGTCATTATAAATGAGAAAACAATAATTATTTCGGAAAAAGGAACAATAACAAAATTCGCAATGATGGATATGAATGAAAACTGATGAAAATAATACAGCACCAAAGGAAGTGTTGCCAGCTGTGCGGATAAAGATATTGTAATGGTATTAAACAGAAGCTTTTTAAGATAATGATCCTGTTTCGGAAAATGCTTCAACAGAGGCTGATTCAGCCAATAGATTCCTAAAACCGCTAAAAAGCTAAGCTGAAATCCTACATCAAAAAGCTGCTGTGTGTCTCCAATTAAGATAAAAAAAGCGGATAAAGCTAACGAATGAAGCAGATCAGGTTTCCGCTGAAGCAATACGAAAACAAAATACACATTCAGCATGATACAGGATCTCAAAACAGAATTCCCAAAACCAATAAAAGCAGCAAACAACCAAATAAAAACCAAACTTAGAATAACTGCATATTTTCTGAATTGTAAAGGAATAAACCGAATCAATAGAAAATAAAACATCCCAAAAATAACCACAATGTGTGTTCCCGAAATGGCCAGAAAATGAACCAGTCCGGACTTATTGAAATCCTGAACTGTTCCTGCATCAATCTCCGTACGGTCTGCCAGAATAATACCTTTCAGAAACTCTTTGGTTTTTTCAGAAATAGGGGTTTTATCAATTCTGTTAAGAGCCGTAAATCTATATTGCCGGAGTTGATCCGCCAACGTTAAGTCGTTTCGTTCTGCAGATACAATTTCTTTTGAAAAGTAGATCTGCTCATCAATATGCTTTCTTTTCAGATATTGAACATAGTTGAATTGAAAATCATGCTCAGGAGCTTTAGGTTTTGTAATATAAGCTTCCCCTTTATAATAATGAATAAAATCCAGCTCTTTGACATCTTTTGGAACATACAGAATTGAATTTAAATTTGCATTTCCCACCTGCACAATTCCTTCGTATTTTTTATACTTTTCGGTAGAATTTAATTTCTGAGAAATTTTGAAAGTGACGGTTTCTTTTTTAGATGAAGATGAATAAACATCCTCTGCAGAAGTGTTATAACGATGAAGAATAATTCCTGTGCCAAAGAACAAAAGTGCAAGCAAAACAACTTTCGTTTTGTGCAGAAAATAAGAATGAAAACAAATTACAGTAAGTATGACCAAGCACGTTGCAATTACTGAATAAAATGCAACACCAGCCAACACCATTTTATCCTGAAAAAGAATTCCAAGAATAAAAAATACGACCAGAATAAGAAGAGGCTGCTTTTTCAATTTCAATTAATTATCAAGGGAAAATAGATAATTATTACTTAACTAACCTTCTCTTCAACAACCAAATAACAAATTAAAAAACCATCAAAGGAATTAATAGAGAACCTGATTTTTTACTACTAAAAATCTATTTATATTAAAAAGTAAAAGTCTGAAACAATAGTTCCAGACTTTCTTGTATTTCTATTTAAGCTATTTTATTTCTTAAGAAGGCTTTCTATCAGCTTACTTTGTATTTCCATAAGCTTAGCAAGCTGTTCCTGATTTTTCAGAATACTCTCTAATAATTCTGGTGACTGCATATTGAAAACAGGGTTATATTGATTGACATTTGCAATTGATTGATCACTAAATTCATTATCATGAATAATAGTTGTATGATCATTAAGTAAGTCATTAATATCAACCTCTAGTTCTTTTGCTATTTTGTTCAGCAGTAAAGAGTTGGGAATATTTTTATCAGACTCTATATTGGAAATAGTAGTCTGTGTAGTATCTAAACGTACTGCCAGATCTTCCTGAGACCAGTTTCTGGCTTCCCTGTATTGTTTTACTCTTGTACCTATACTCATTTTAAAAGAATTTTTATCAAAAATATAAAAATTCTTATGATGTAGGAAGATGGAAAAATATATTTTTGTACGAAATCACACCGATGTGATAAAATTTGTATATTTAAAATCCAAAAAACAGAAATCGTATGATGAAAAAAACAACCCATTGGTTGCTGCTACTGGCAATCATAACCTCTTCTCTTTCCTCCTGTATTCATGAAGAAACCTCATCTGCTTCTGAGGCCTCTATTCTATCAAAAGAATACACCTCAAAAAGTCTTTGGAAAGAAGACGAAAAATACATTAAAAATGTAAAGAAAATATTTGAGACCTATTCAGATCCCAATTATGTCAAAATCAAACATGGTGAAGTTGCCTGGAATTATGCAACAACAGCGGGGGACGAAAGCTTCCTTGAAGTTCCCGTTTTAAAAGATGGAAAAATTAATTTTACTCTCGTAGTAAAAAGAGAAGGAGACAGAGTCTTTTTCAAAATGGATCCAAATGAAAAGTCTAAAAAGTTTTTTGACCTATTGGTTTTTAAAAATAGGGAAAATCTTTCCGGAACGTTTAAAGAAAACTCAGGAAATGCACAAAGTAAGAACAGCTGTGTAACTATTTATAAAACAGTAACCTGGACAGATACTGTATCAGGAGCAATCCTACAGGTTGATCATTTTGTAGAAATGCATTGCTCACCAGCCGGGCCTTATTTAGAATGTATGGATATGTCTCCCGATTCACAATGTGGTGGCGGAAGCGGCGGCGACAGTGGCGGCGGCGGAGGAGGAAGTGGTGGCGGTGGCTATTCTTACCCTGTAGACAATCAATACACTGATTTTATTAAAAACTGCACTACCTTAAAGGAACAAGCCCAGAATACAAATTTTCAACAAAAAGTTGCAAATATTGACAAACCTGAAATGTTCAAAATGCAAAAGGAAACAGGATATGCAGCTGCATATGGGCCTCAAACCTCTTATGAACAATTACAAAACACTCCTAATGGAAACGTAAAACTCCCTATTGGAAATAAATATTTTGGCTATATTCATAATCATTTAGACTTGGAAGGGATTGTAAAAATATTTTCACCTTATGATATTTCCACTTTTTTAACTAGTTGTGTTCCTAATGCTATACAAAAAGGAGATGTTTCTCAAGCGTATGCTATGGTCATTACTTCTGAAGGAAATTATATACTGAAGTACACGGGGAACGGAAGCATTGGATTAACTCAAGATAAAATAGACAACTGGAATGAATGGTATATAAGAGAATATTCAGAATTGGAAGAAACAAAAAAATTAACTCAACCTAATGTAGAAAAAATATTTGCCAAATTTTTACTGGAAATAGTAAATATCAATGGTTTAGAAATATATAAAACAGAAAAAACAACTGGTGCAGCTGCACAACTTACACTTAATAGTGACAAAAGTGCTGTTGTAACACAATCATGCCCATAAAATTTATTAATTATGAAAAATTTTTTTTTATTTATACTATTAAGTATCACAATATCTTGCTCAGCCCAAGTATATCCATTAAGAACATTTACAGATATTCCCGAAAACTCATATTTAAAAGATACTAATAATGAACTTCCAAACTATGAAGGAATATGGAAGGGAATATGGGAAAATAAAACTATTCTGATTACATTCAAAAAAATCAATAATAAGTATGACAATATATTGAAACGTAATAGAGACTATTTAATTGGGAAATTTAAAGTTATTGATAGTAATAATGGTAATGTCTTGTTTGATAATACAACTTTACCTGATGAACAAGCTAAAATTCAAGGAACAAGGTTTAGAAAAGAAGATGATAGATATTCATTATTCTATATTGATAAAGACCTGTGTGGAGCTACCGGAAGTATTAGAATAAACTTTACTGACGCAAGTAAAACAAAATTAAATTGGCAATATTTTTACCGTAATGAAATAATTAGCTCAAGTTGCCAATATTACAATACAAGTATTCCACAAGCTCTTCCAAAAGAAATTGTTCTCACAAAACAATAAAACAATGGACAATTAAACATCTTGTGGAGTTACTTATATTGCTAAAATTCATATAAAATTATGAAAAATATTTTAAGTATTATTTGTCTTACCGTTTTTACAGGCTGTATAGGTCAAACTGTCTCTCTTGAAACAATGGCACAATGCACCTTATCATCCCAAACATGTCCAAATGCCTCTTATGTAAAGGATATTAATAATTCCCTGAATAAATATGTTGGAACATGGAAAGGAAACAGGGATGGTAAAAATTATGAATTTAATTTTATCAAAAAAGAAAATGTGGGCCAAAATCAAAAATGGGACATGCTTATTGGAAGGGTAAAAATAACCAATACAAATGGTGTCGTAGAATATGATAATTTTAATAAACCTGATACTGAAACCAAGTTTACTGGTTTTAATTTTCAGAAAGATTTAAAAGTTTATTTAATGAACTTCTTTGGTGATAAATCGGGATGTATTGACTATGGATATCTTTATATGTGGATAAAGCCAGAAACTCCAAATCAAATGGGAGTTAATTTTCATCCAGATAATGACATCGTAACTCAGGACTGTAATAATTTTAAAACTACTCTTCCAGACAATAAGATTATACATTTAACAAGGCAATAATAAATAAACCGCTTTTCAGTGGTTTATTTATTTCAGAAATTTATCCGTCAAACGCTTCGTTTCTTTGATATAAAATAAAGGATCTTTCCCATAATCTTCATATTTGAAATCACCTGATCTTTTAGGGATCGCAGGCTCTATCTGGGTTCCTTCATGCCATTCATTGAATGATGTGATTCCGATGAAATCCGGATTTACTTTAATGGCAGCATCAAACATCTTTTCATAATATTTTCCATTATCTCTGCTTTTGAAATTTGCTTCGTTCCATGGGCGTATTCTTGTATCGGAATACCCCGGCCCTACACAAGGAATAAAAATCAGATGATGATCTTTAGCATAGCTGGCCATGAAATCCCAGTTAGCAGTTGTACTTCCATATACAAAACCTTCGCTGGCAAAATAAGTATAGAAACCGTCAAAACCTGCTGAATCAAAGAATTTCGCATCATCTTTTTCAACCCAAAGCCCGATATAAAGCGCATCTAGATTTGTATTTCTAACTGTTTTTTCTCCATTTTTGGATAGTATTTTAGCCCATTCTTCTTTAGGAATTTTATAGCTGTCATATACATAAAACAGAGGCTTTCCTTCTTTTTTGTAGAAAGCATGGTGATGAGAATATGTTTTTATAAGATAAGAAAGCTGTTCCTTTAATTCTGTAGTATTTTTATAAAACGGCTCAATGTGAAATGCAATTTTTAAATCAAAACGATCTGCAATATCCAAATATTTGATAAGACTTTTATCTGTAAATGAATCTTTTCCCAACCAGCTCACAACCACTACTCCTACTCCAGAGTCTTTGATCATTTTCATATGTTTTTCAATGATCTCTGCATCATTGGAACTATAATTTCCAAGTGACGGATAAAAATTAGCTCCAATATCATCTCCTCCTTGGTGATGTCCCAGATTGTTCCATTTCGGATTACTCCAGTGAGGAAGGATTTCATGGTTCCAATGTTGATAACTTCCGTCGGTTGCCGGATTTCCATACCAGCCATAATAGAATATCTGAACTTTCTCTCTTGAATTGCCTTGCTGGGCAGAACTATTTGAGAAAAACAATGTGAATGTCAGTAATAATAAGAAACGGGTATAGTAATTCATAGTTAAATAGTAGATTAAATCTCGGATGCTTTGTAAGAAACTACACTTTCAAGATCACCTCAGCAGCATGATCACTGGCGCCTTTGCCACCTAATTTTTCTCTCAGAAGATTGTAATCATTCAGAACCTGTTCTCTCTTTTCTCCTGCTAAAATCTTATTGAGCTCTTCTACAAGGTTTTTAGTATTCAGATCATTCTGAATAAGTTCTTTTACCACTTCTCTATCCATAATCAGGTTAACCAGAGAAATATAATTGATATTTTTCACTAATCTTTTAGCAATAGCATAAGAAATTTTGCTTCCGCGATAGCAAACCACTTCAGGAATATTCAGTAAAGCGGTTTCCAGGGTAGCTGTTCCTGAGGTAACCAGAGCGGCTTTGGAACATCTCAGCAAATCATAAGTTTTATTGGATACAAAATGAACGTTATCATCTACATATTTTTGATAAAACTCTTTAGGAAGACTTGGTGCTCCGGCAATCACAAACTGGTAGTTTTTAAAATGCGGTCTTACGGAGAGCATTATTTCAAGCATCTTTTCTACTTCCTGTTCTCTGGAACCCGGCAGCAGTGCAATGATTTCTTTTTCGTTCAGTCCATGCTCCGATTTGAAATTTTCAATACTGATTTCCTGAAGATCCGAAATAGCATCCAGCAAAGGATGGCCTACAAAATGGGAATGAACTCCGTGTTTTCTGTAAAAATCTTCTTCAAAAGGAAGAATGACCATCATTTCATCCACATATTTTTTGATAGTCTCTACCCTGCCTTCTTTCCATGCCCAAAGCTGTGGAGAAATATAATAAACGACTTTGATCCCAAGTTCTTTGGCAAATCTTGCAATCCTCAGGTTGAACCCCGGATAATCTACCAAAATTAAAACATCAGGTCTGTTCTTCTGAATATCCTCTTTGCAGAATTTGATATTATTCAGAATAGTTCTTAGATTCATCACCACTTCCAGAAAACCCATAAAAGCCAGATCACGGTAATGTTTTACTAGTGTTCCGCCCTGAGCTTTCATCAGATCACCGCCCCAAAATCTGAACTCTGCATTCGGATCTTTTTGTTTTAAGGCTTTCATCAAGTTGCTTCCGTGCAGATCGCCTGAAGCTTCTCCTGCAATAATGTAATACTTCATTTCTATAGTAAGGATAGAGAACAAATTAAAATAGATATGATCTTAATTCGTAAATTTGTTCAAAGATAATGATAAAAAATGTCAGAAGAATTTGAAATACGGAATAAAGTTGCAGAAAGCGGCCTTATCAATTTTGACCTTGCCACTTTACTTCCAAAAGGGGAAAGAAAGGGAATTGACCTGAAAGATTTTCTTTTCCAGGAAATGATCCTGAAAGAAAAAGATTTCCGCGAAAAGGTAGAGGCTATAGACACTGAACAATATAAAGATTCATACATATACATCTATAACTCTGTTGATACGATTATCCCACTTTGGGCTTATTTTGTATTGACAGCAAAACTTACAGATGTGGCTAAAAAAATAGTCTTCGGAAGTCGTGAGGATCTTGATGTTATTTTAATGCATAATGCTATTCAAACTCACGATTTTGAAGAAATGAGAGGAAAAAGAGTTCTGGTAAAAGGCTGCTCTGATAAAGACATTCCGGAAAATGCTTACATAGAACTGGTTGAACAGCTAAAACCTATTGTAAAATCTCTGATGTTTGGAGAAGCATGTTCCAACGTTCCTATCATTAAAAACTAAGTCCTTCTGAAACTCCTTCAGAAACTTTAACAATAATTATGAGAGGCGGTCATTTTGTGAGGCATATTTTTTGATAACTTTGGTTCACTTAATACTTAATAAACACAAACAATGAGTTTAATTGACCTACTTACAGGGAACACCAGCAACCAGGTTGCTGAGCAGGCTGAAAACAAATTCGGGATCAGCAAAAATCAGGTTATCGCTTTATTAGCTGTAGCTACTCCCCTTATTATTTCTTATCTTAGAAATAAATCCCAGGATGCTAAAGAAGCAGAAGCTTTAAATAGTGCTTTAGATAAAGACCACAACGGAAGTATTTTAGATGACGCTTCTCAAATCGAATCAAGACAAGCTGAAGGCGGATCTATTCTTGGTCATATTTTTGGTGATCAGAAAAGCAATGTTGAAAATCAGTTATCACAGAATACCGGGATTTCAATAGACAAAATAGGACCTATCCTTGCAATGCTTGCACCTGTAGTAATGGGTTATATCGGGCAGCAGAAACAGCAGAGTAATGTAGGAGCTGGCGGCTTAGGAGATCTTTTAGGAGGAATCCTTGGGAATGCTTCTAATCAGGCACAAGCACAACAGTCTAATCCTTTGAATGACATTCTTGGAAGTGTTTTAGGAGGAGGCCAATCTCAATCATCAGGAAATCCTCTGAACGATATACTGGGAAGTGTATTGGGCGGTGGTGGAAACCAACAACAAGGCGGCGGCGGATTAGGCAGCATCCTTGGAAACATTCTTGGAGGTAAATAATTAATTTAATTTTCATAAAAAAAGACCGGAGATATGATCTTCGGTCTTTTTTATTTGGATTACTTTTTAGATTTTTCTTCAGAAGCTGCAAAAGATTTTGATGCCTTCTTAGGCCTTCTTTTCCCGTAACTTCCGGAATTAATTTTCCCTCTTCTTGATTTTTTGTCTCCTTTTCCCATAGTAACATGTATTTGTTGGTATTACGAATTTAAAAAAAACAGATGTAAAATCCAATTAATGAAGCTGTTAAAGTTTTATAAATTAACAAGGGAAGCTGGAGGAGGGATGTTGGAAGTTACTATTAGGTTACCATTTTCAATTCTCTATTATCATATCAATTATCTTTACTTTAATGCTTGTTAAATAAAGACTAGCTTAAATACTTCAGACTGCTGGTATTCCCTTCTTCCAGCTTCCATCCTCCATCTCTCCTAAACTTTTATCGTCTTCCATTTTCCTTTTTTAAACAAAATAAAGGCAACAATGGTGATCAGGGTTTCTGCAGCAGGTATTGAAATAAAAACTCCTTTTGGACCCATGTCAAGGTATTTGGATAAAAAATAAGCCAGAGGAATCTGAAACAGCCAGAATCCAAAAAGATTAACCCATGTAGGCGTCCAGGTATCCCCCGCTCCATTGAATGCATTGATCATCACCATCCCGATTCCATAGAAAATAAAACCTACACTCATAATCTGAAGGGCATTTTTAGCAAAATCTTTAATGGCGGCTTCCTGAGTGAAAAAGCCTACTAAAAAATTCCCCATAAAAAGAAAGATCAAGCTTACAGTCAACATAAAGATGACGTTATATTTCACGGTTTTCATCACCGACTGTTCTGCTCTCAGCATTTCATTGGCTCCCATGTTTTGTCCTACCAGCGTAGATGCAGCATTACTCAGTCCCCATGCCGGAAGCATAAAAAACATCATCAGTCTTAAGGCTGTCTGATAACCTGCCGATGCGTTTTCTCCCCCGGTTGTCGCTACCAATTCTGCAAGAAAAATCCAGCTGCATGAAGCGATGACAAACTGAAAAATTCCGGGAGTTGCAATTTTTATTATGGATTTGATTAATCCATAATTAGGTTTAAAATAAGGAATCCTTATACGAATTTGTGTATCGGTAACTAAAAGATGATACAACTGATAAATAACTCCTATGCTGCGCCCTATTGTTGTTGCCAAAGCAGCTCCTGTTAATCCCAAAGCAGGAACAGGGCCTAACCCTTTTATCAGAATCGGACAGAGAATGATATTGGCAATATTCGCTATCCATAAACTTTTCATAGCAATCATCGCATTTCCGGCTCCCCTGAAAATACCATTAATTAAAAATAAAAGCATGATAATCGTACTGCTCCCCATCATAATTCTGATAAAATCCTTTCCATAGGCTGCTGCTTCCGGCTTTGAGCCCATCAGAATAAGAATTTCTTCAGCAAATATTACTCCCAGTAAGCTTAAAATAAAAGTTATAACAAAGGAAACGAGCAATACCTGTGCAGCACTTCTGGAAGCCTGTTCCGGATTTTTCTCACCAATTCGTCTTGCTACCAAAGCTGTTGCCGCCATACTCATCCCAATCGCAATAGAATACATCACCGACAGTACAGATTCTGTAAGTCCCACCGTCTGAATAGCAAAACCACTTTCTTTCAGATGACCGACAAAATAGAGATCAACAAGGGCAAATACGGATTCCATAGCCATTTCCAGCATCATAGGAATAGCTAAGAGCAGCACAGCACTTCTGATATTCACTTTCGTAAAATCAGTTTCCTCACCACTGAATGCTTTTTTCAAAAATTCAATATATTTTGTCATTTCGTAATTAATAATTTAGATAATCCCAAAATTACAAATCCAATTATTAGAAAAACTTAGCAATTGGTAATAAAATTTAATTTAGATTTGTATATTCTTAAAAATTATCCTTATGAAAAAAATAATCTCTACTACTTTTCTATTGGGAATGTTACTGTCTGGCAGCATGCTATCTGCTCAGAAGATGAGTCAGGAAAAGATGAAAGCCATTTATTCTGATGATGTAGCAACATTTAAAAAACAGTTTACACCGGGAGATTACAACAAATGCTTCCTCGTGGGAGATATCCTTTATTCACCTCTTGGTTTTAGTGTAATGTCCGACAGAAAGAACATTATTAATTTTCTTCTGGACAACAAGGCGAGTGTAAACAAAAAATGTCAGAACAGAACCCCTCTTGAAGTAGCTGATGAAACTAAGGGCAGCGAAGAAGTAAAGAAAATTCTGATTGCAAAAGGAGGCAATAGAAATTAAAAAAACCTAAAAACAATATATGAAACTTCCGAAAGGAAGTTTTTTTTATTTATAAAACCTGCAAAAATCTTATCTTTGCCAACGAAAAATTCAAGGTTCGGAATTGAACCTTAAACATTGAACTTTAAACAAATAATTATGTTTCGATCACACACCAACGGAGAGCTATCTCTGAAAAATCTGAATGAAGAAGTTACACTATCAGGATGGGTACAGACTATCCGTGATAAAGGATTTATGATTTGGGTAGATCTTCGAGATCGTTACGGAATTACCCAGCTGGTTTTTGACCAGGACCGCTCTTCTGCACAATTGATGGAAGAAGCAAAAAAACTGGGCCGTGAATTTGTGATTCAGGCTACCGGAAAAGTTATTGAAAGAGTAAGCAAGAACCCTAATATCCCAACAGGGGAAATTGAAATTCTGGTAGAAAAACTGACTATTCTGAACGACTCTCAGCTTCCTCCTTTCACTATTGAGGATGAAACAGACGGCGGTGAAGAATTAAGAATGAAATACCGTTACCTGGACATCAGAAGAAATCCGGTAAAAGATAAACTGATTTTCCGTCACAAGATGGCACAGAAAGTAAGAAATTACTTATCTGAGGAAGGTTTCATTGAAGTAGAAACTCCTGTTTTGATCAAGTCTACTCCGGAAGGCGCAAGAGACTTCGTAGTACCAAGCAGAATGAATCCGGGACAGTTTTATGCATTACCACAGTCTCCACAGACTTTCAAACAGCTTTTGATGGTAGGTGGAATGGATAAATATTTCCAGATTGTAAAATGTTTCCGTGACGAGGATTTAAGAGCCGACAGACAGCCGGAATTTACACAGATCGACTGTGAGATGGCTTTTGTAGAGCAGGAAGATGTCATGAACGTATTCGAAGGAATGACTAAAACGCTGATAAAAGATATTACTGGTCAGGAATTCGGAGCTTTCCCAAGAATGACTTTCGCAGATGCGATGCAAAAATACGGAAATGACAAACCGGATATCCGTTTCGGAATGGAGTTCGTAGAATTGAATGAACTGGTAAAAGGAAAAGACTTTAAGATATTTGATGATGCAGAATTGGTTGTCGGAATCAATGTAGAAGGATGTGCAGAATATACGAGAAAACAAATCGACGAGCTTGTTGATTGGGTAAAACGTCCTCAGATCGGGGCTTCAGGAATGGTTTGGGCAAAATTCCAGAATGACGGAGTGAAAACCTCATCGGTAAACAAATTCTATAACGAAGAAGATTTAGCAAAAATTATTGAAAAATTCGGAGCAAAAGAAGGAGACTTAATGTTGATTCTTTCCGGAAACGAAAATAAAGTAAGAGCTCAGCTTTCAGCGTTGAGAATGGAACTTGGAAACCGTTTGGGACTAAGAAAAGGAAACGAATTTGCGCCACTTTGGGTAGTTGATTTCCCTCTATTGGAATTTGATGAAGAAAGTGGACGTTACCATGCAATGCACCACCCTTTCACATCTCCAAAGCCGGAAGATATCCACCTGCTGGAAACCGATCCAGGAAAAGCAAGAGCCAACGCTTATGATATGGTTTTGAACGGAAACGAAATCGGAGGTGGATCTATCAGAATTTTTGACAGAGATCTTCAGTCTAAAATGTTCGATTTATTAGGATTTACCAGAGAAGAAGCAGAAGCTCAGTTTGGATTCCTGATGAATGCATTCAAATACGGAGCTCCGCCACACGGTGGTTTGGCATTCGGATTTGACCGTTTGGTAGCTATTCTTGACGGTAACGAAGTGATCAGAGATTATATCGCTTTCCCTAAGAACAATTCAGGACGAGATGTAATGATTGATGCACCTGCTTCGATTGCTGATGCACAGCTCGACGAATTAGAATTACAATTAAATTTAAAAGCATAAATGTAAAGCGGGGTATTTGCCCCGCTTTTTTTATATTCAAATTTCAGTAACCTTTAATGTGTCAAAGCTTTACACTGACAACATTATTCTCCAAACAATATTCATGAAATAACATTATTCAAGGTTCATATTATTATAAAATTCAGCAAAATTTATTAATTTATCAACAAAACAGACGTAATATTAGTATAATATGCAATTTTACATTCTATATCAAATATTCGTGAAATAACTTAATTTTAAATTTAATAGTAAAAAATAAAACGTTACAAGACAATAAACGAAATTAATACACAAATAGAATAAAAACACAATAAAACAATCAATATATTATGTTGTATTCAAGTATAATATATTATCAATATATTTACAACATACAGCTGGGTTATAATGATGATTTAATCAAAATTAGGACTTAACTTATTTTGTAATCTTTTGCGTAGGGTAATACTATAGCTGTTCATATTTTACAACCTGATCACCAAACCAAAATTAAATAATATGAAAAGCAAACTATTACTATTATCAGGATGCCTTGTTTTGGCACTGAATTCATGCAGGTCGGATATTGAAAATGCACAGACAGATTCAATGGAGCCAACAACAGAGAACTTAGCCAACACAAAAATTCACAAGTTATTAATTGACGGAAAATACACCTATGTCAATGAAATCAATGGAGAATATTTTTATGCAGAAGATATTACGATTAGCCCAGAACAGTTTAATACATTACAAAAGCAGGCCAATCCTGAAACATCTACAGCAGAGAAAAGCACCATTGTAAGCTCTTTTATAAAGACATGGCCGAATGCAACCGTCTATTATACATTACCCAGCCAGGGAAGTCTGAGCACACAGAATTACAATACGTTCCTCACCAATATCAACAAGGCGTTTGATATGATTTCTTCTCAAACCAGTATGCAGTTTGTTGAACGTACCAATCAGACAGAATATATCACCTTTACTTATACAACCACCAACAGTTCTCCACTTGGATGGCAGAAAAACAGAGTTAACGGTATTAAAATTTATAATACCACGTATCCCGCAATTATTGCTCACGAAATAATGCACTCAATGGGAATCATGCATGAGCAGTGCCGCCCGGACAGAGATCAGTACATTATTGTAGATGTTAACAAAGCCGTAGAAGGAAGTCGTCACAACTTCAATCTTTACAATGATTATGCAGGACATGGTGCGTTTGATTTCGGATCAGTCATGATGTACCAGTCTACAGACTTTGCTATAAACGCAAGCCAACCGGTAATGACTAAGCTGGACGGATCAACATTTACCAAGCAACGAACAGGATTGTCTGCTGGTGATTATGCCGGAATCAATTATTTGTATGGACCAGTTAATGCCACTTCTGCAATCAATGGAACTTATACCATGACAACAGCTTTAGCGAATGATAAAAATTTAGATATTTCCGGAAGTTCCACTACAGATGGTACCAGCATCATTCTGTATTCAGCGTCTACAGGGAATAACCAGAAATTTACTTTCAGTAAGTCTGATCATGGATATTATATCATCAAATCCATATTGGATCCTACAAAAGTATTAACCGTAAAAAGTAACGGAACAACAAATGGAACCGCTGTTGAATTAAGAACCAATTCCAATACAGATGCTCAGAAATGGTTATTATTCAATTTAGGAAATAATGGTTTTGGATTCGCTCCCAAGAATGCACCGGCATTGAGATTAGAGGTAAAAAATGGTACTACAACCAATCTTACTCCTATTGTAATCGGCACTACGGACCAGACAGTTCAGCCTTCTACAAAGCAGCGTTTTATACTTACAAAAGTTAACTAAACTTTTTTCATACCAATAAAGAGGTTAGAAATAAATTTCGGAATAATTCGGGACGAAATGTAATGATCGACGCACCTGTTTCTATTCCAGATGCACAGCTTGACGAACTGTAATTACAATTAAATTTAAAAGCATAAATTTAAAGCGGGGTATTTGCCCCGTTTTTTATATCTCAATAGAAAATTACAGATGAATAAATCAGAGGAAAAGACAAGTAACCCACTCCTGAAAAACAAAAAATGGACACCGTGGAACATCGCCATCGCCATCATCTGTTTGGTTGGTCTTTTTTTCTTATTTCACGGAATCGGCTATTCAAAATATAATGATAGTTTAGATTTTAAAGGGGGTTATTTTGTAATCGGAATTCTTATTCTTGCTCCTGTTTATTATTATATTCATTCGATTATTGAAAGTGAAAAAGGATTTCCACTAGAAAATTTCAATAAAGACCTTATCATTCAGGATATAAAAAGGTACAAAATATGTGGCCATGTAGATTTGAGAAATGCTATGATAGAAAATTTTGTTTTTGGTGTAGGAAAAGACCAAAATGATTATGTTAATATTTTTTACAACAAAACAGGTATTGAATTTGTAAAAACCAAAATCACCGTAGAATATACGGAAGAGAACTCTACCCGCTTGCTTACAGCATTTACCAATGTTGATAAGCTAACTTTAAAAGAAATTTTTAAGAATCAGTACCTTTCAACAACGGTCTACTTTGATAAATATATTCCCGGAAATTACTATCTTGATCTTGAGTTTATTCAAAACTGAAAAAAATAAAAGCGGAACTCAATCCCGCTTTCTTTATTTGTAAAAATCATTTCATTTTTATCATCTGCTCTCTTCCTGGCCCGGTCGAAAGATAGACCACCGGAATTCTCAATTCTGCTTCTAAGAATGTCAGAAATTCCATGACTTCTTTTGGCAGTTCTGAAGGGCTTTTCATGCTAGAAAAATCGGCATCCCATCCGTTCATCCATTTCAATATTGGCTTTCCGTTTTCCGGAAGCAAACCTGAAACATTTACGATCTCTCCATTTTCCAGCTCATAATGGGTACAAACTGCTACGGATTTCAAGCCACTTAACACATCAGCTTTAGTTAAAACCAGCTGAGTTACACCGTTGATCATTACTGCATATTTTAAAGCAGGTAAATCCAGCCAGCCTGTTCTTCTCGGACGTCCTGTATTAGAACCAAACTCATTTCCTTTTGTTCTGATTTCCTCCCCTAATTCATCAAACAGTTCCGTAGGGAAAACTCCGTTTCCTACTCTTGTACAGTAAGCTTTAGCAATCCCAAAGATTTCACCGATCTTTTTCGGTGAAACACCTAATCCGCTGCTTGCTCCTGAAGCAGTGGTTGAAGAAGAAGTTACATAAGGATAGGTTCCATGGTCAATATCCAGCATCGCAGCCTGAGAACCTTCGGCTAATATTGTTTTCCCTTCTGCCAAAGCATTGTTCAGATATATTTCGGTTTCAGTACATCTGAATCTCTTCAGGAAATCTACCGCTGCAAAAAATTCATCGCTTATTTCCTCCAGAGAAGGAAGCGTCATTCCTCCTGCGGTCAACATTTTATAATCTCTTTCCAAAATATGCTGTACCCTGTTTTTAAAGTCCGGAGCAAACATATCTCCTACTCTTACATTCTGTCTTAAAATTTTATTGGAATAGGCCTGTGCAATCCCATTTTTGGTGGTTCCGATTGTGGTATAATCAGAACTCTCTTCCATAAAAACATCCAAAAGTTTATGAGTAGGTAATACAAAATGAGCTTTCAGCGAAATAATAATATTGTTTTCCGGTTGAACCGTTTCATCAAAGGTCTGGAGATTCAGAATTTCTTTTTTAAAACTTACAGGATCCAGAACCGTTCCCGTACCAATCACATTCTGCACTCCTTTCATAAAGATCCCCGAAGGAATCATTTTAAGCGTAATTCTGCGCCCATTTCTTTCTATGCTGTGCCCAGCGTTAGATCCGCCATTAAAACGTGCTGTAATGTCATAATTTTCACTGATCAGATCAATGAACTTTCCTTTTCCTTCATCACCCCATTGTAATCCTAATACAATATCCATATTCGTACTTTAAATTTTATGAAGCAAAGCTATGACAGTCAGATAGAAAGACCATTGCCATTTGACAAAAAGAGATTTATTGAGAAACTAGAAGCCAGATTTTAGAAGTTAGTAAACTTACAAACTCTATTACTCTCCCACTCAAAATAATATCATCTATCAATTATCATTTATCACTGATAATTCTAAACTATATTTCTTCTGATCCTACTTAAAGAAGAGGGTGTAACGCCAAGATAAGAAGCCAGCATAGATTGTGGAACTCTATTGGCAAGACCCGGATAATGATTTAAAAAATGAATATAGCGTGCTTTCGCATCCTGATTCAGCATGATACTGGCTACCTTCAGTTTATTCTCCACAACAAAAGCATGGATTCTGGCAAATAAAACCGGCCATACAGCAATTTTCTCTTCCAGAATTTTAAAATGTTTAAGATCTATCACCAACAAAACAGCATCGGTAATAGCTTCAATATCTTCATGTGCAGGAAGCTGATCTCTAAACCCCTGAAAATCTCCGATAAATCTCCCTTCATAGATGAAATACCGGGTAAAATCATCACCCAGCTTGTTATAATACAAAGATCGGAAAACACCTTTTTTTACAAAAGCAATTCTTTGGCTCACCTTTCCTGCTTCTACAAAAGGTTCTCCTTTCTTTACAGTGATTTCCTGAATGCCTTCAGCAATCAGAAGCTCATCCTGAGGATTCAGTGTTCCAAATTTTTTGATATAAGTAAAAAGCTCTTCCATATTTATGTTGTAACCACGGATTGCAGTAAGATAAAGGTATAAAACTAACTGATAAAAACAATTGTCATTTGGCAAAAAGCATTAAAAAAGGAACCGGAAGTTTTTTTAATAAAAAGTATATGGTTAAAACGGCTTTAAACACTGAATAATTTCAATATTTTTGCACGCAAAACTATTATCATGGACGAATCAGTCAAGCTACAGCTCTATTTTAAAGAAAATATAGAATGGGAAAATCAAAAATTTTTCTTTCGATACACATGGAAGAAGCATCTTACTGAACTTAAAAAGGCTATTATTTATACCGTAGTATGTCTTGTATTGGGCTTTTTACCTTTAAAGGCTATTGCACTGGGACCAGTTTCTATCATTTTTAAATATGGCAGTTTTCTATTTATCGGCTACATTATTTTACTTATTTATCAGTATTTCAACGCTAAAATCAAAACATTTAGCCTGATAGAAGAGCTCATTGAAAATCTTAGAAGAGAAGATGAAGTCAGCTTTATAACACTTTATCAGAATAGCATTACCATTAAAAATCCATTTACCACTATAAATTGTGTCTGGAGTAAAGTCACGTATAAAATTGTTGATCAATATCTTATTTTGAGTATGCTCAATGATAAAATCAATTTCGTTTTTACAGAGTCTGAATTTAAGGGGCAAGATTATACCATTTTATTAGATTTTCTTCAGCAGTATTCTAAAAAAGAAAATTAAGGATGATTGGATTAAAAAAACTCCCACATTATTGCAATGCAGGAGTTTATTAAAAAATTAAATATAATTATTGATTATAAACATGAATATCCCGTTGTGGAAAAGGAATTCCTATTCCCGCTTTATCGAGAGCTTCTTTACAACCGATGATTAGTTCTTCATTCATGGCCCAGAAGTTTTCAGTAGAAGCACTTACTCTTACCGATACATTCACGGCACTTTCACCCAATTCCGTCACCACTACCTGTGGAGCAGGTGTTGCAAGAGCATATTGATTATTCCTGATAACGTTCATCAAAATCTCTTTTGTCCTCCTAAGATCTGCATCATAAGCAACTCCAATATCCAATGATGTTCTTCTTGTTCCTAATTGGGTAAAATTGGTAATACTATTGTTTGAAACCACTCCGTTTGGAATAACGATCAATTGATTTTGCGGCGTGATCAGTTTTGTCTGAAAGATATCTATTGCATCTACAGTCCCGGAAACTCCTGAATTGGTGGAAATAAAATCGCCTATTTTAAAAGGTTTTAATAATAAAATCAATATTCCACCTGCAAAATTGGTCAGTGATCCCTGCAAAGCTAAACCTAATGCTAAACTGGCGGCACCAATCATTGCAACAAATGCTGAAGTCTGAACTCCCAGCTGAGTTACCACAACAATAAACAATAGAATATTAAGTCCCCAGCTGACAATATTTAAAAGAAAATGCTGAAGGGAAGCATCCATATTACGTTTTTTGAATGCCTTTTCCACCAGTTTTTTGATCATTCCTATCATCCAGGACCCAATCAGGTAAATTAATAATGCAGAAATAATTGCAGTAAAAATTCTTGGTGCCCATGAAATTGCTGAAGAAATTAATGTGTCCCAGTGCTGTTGAATCTTGTTCAGTTCTAAATCGTCCATTTTTGTATTGTATTTTTTTACTCTTAATATCAATGATGTATTGATATCTCCTGCCAGATTTAAAATGAAATTGAACAAAAGTATAATCCGCTTCAAAAAAGAAATTCACCTTACACTGTTTGAGTGAAAGTAAATAATATTATAGATTAAAATAGATTGAAAGCAGAACAGATTGTTTCAGCTTTACTCAATAATCATTCAGAAATTGAATCTTACAGGAAGAAATAATTTTTCGGTCATAGAATTACAAAAACGATACCGAAGTCCATTATTCGGAAATTAATATTGTGTAAACTTTTTATTGATTAATTATTTACTATCCCATTAAGGAAGTTTTGCGGCCAGACTTTCCGGAAGCATTTTTAAAATACAATAAATGATTTTCCACTTAAAATTCGGAACAATGGTAAAAGAATTTCCGGCATTTACAATGAATTTTGCCACATAATCAGGCTCCATAATCAACGATTCGTTCAACTCAAGCCCTTCATTGATCTTTGTTCTGATATAACCGATGACTAAAGCATTTACAATAATATTACGGGAAGCCAACTCTTGTCTCAACCCGGCAAGAAACTGTGTAAACGCAGCCTTAGTACTTCCATAGACAAAATTACTTTTTCGTCCTCTCACTCCGGACAAGGAAGAGAGACCTATAATTCTTTCAAGGTTTTTATTGTTTGTATCCATAGCAATAATGCTTAAGATAGAAACTCCTCCCATATAATTGACTTCCATCATTTGCTTTGCTCCTCTGAAATCAGTCAAAGCTTTTTGATTATCTACTAAGAACCCTGCAGCATATACCACGATATGAGGTTTTATGGAAAGATCAGAATAAAATTTATGATGAGAATCAAAATCTGCTGCATCAAAATATAAAACAGTAATTTTTGAACGGTCAAGATGATTTGAATGAATGAAATCTTCCAGAGAGGCCGTATTTCTGGAGGCTGCAATTACTGCAAACCCCTTTTCTACATATTGCTTAATACATTGTTTTGCCACATCCGAATTGGCACCCAGAATAAGAACTGTTTTATTTGTGTTTTGATTCATATAGCAAAGATAATTTTTTTATTAAACACTCTTTTCACTAATTGTTTTGACAAGTGGAAACAAAGACTTCTCAACTTATTCTATATAAAAAATTGCGGCGGGTGAACTTTGTTCACCCGCCGCATCTCAATATCTTCAGACTGAATTATTTCTTTTCTTCAGTTGCTGTTTCTTTTTTGTCATCAGTAGATTTTGCTTTATCTCCAAAACGGGATTCTGTCATTTCTCTGGAAACCGCTGCTTTTTCGAATTTCAGTTTTCCGGATAATGTTTCGATCACAAAACCGTCATCCTGAACCTGAGCAATTCTTCCGTGAAGACCAGATGTAAGAACTACTCTAGTTCCTACTTTAAGGTTTTCCTGAAAGGTTTTCTCCTGCTTTTGTTTTCTCATCTGAGGTCTGATCATCAGGAAATAAAACCCAACAAACATTACTCCCATCATGATCAGCATCATAGGTGAAGATCCACCTGCTGCCTGTAAAAATAGTGTCAACATATTTTAAATATTATGGTTGAATGTTCGCCGTGAACGTTAATCTGATTGGAGCTTTTTCTACGTTTGCAAAAACGTCTGCATACTTCTGCACGTTTCCGTCAAAGCTTGAAGAATCAAAATGCAATGTAACTTTTCCTTTTTTACCAGGCATAATTGGCTCTTTTGTAAAATCAGGAGCTGTACATCCGCACCCTGGCTTCACTTCAGAAATGATCAATGGATTTTTACCCGTGTTGGTAATTTCGTATACATGCTGTACTTTATCTCCTTTTTTGATTTTTCCAAAATCGAAGCTGTTTTCAGATAAAGCAACAGAAGTAGATGGTTCGTTAGAAACCGGAGCAGCTGCTTCACCAGTTACAGGTGCTGCTGCAGAATCAGTGGTTACCGGAGCTGCAACAGATGCTGAATCTGTAGTTGCAGTTTCAGTACTTTGAGTTTCTTTGTTTTCTTTTTTACATGAAACTAACCCAAAGCCTATAATAGACAAGGCGATAATTGATAACGTCTTTTTCATTTTATATTCTATTTTGATCTTTACAATATTTATCTAAAATACCATTGATGAAGATATTGGAACGGTCTGTAGCAAATACTTTTGCAATTTCAATATATTCATTAATGATTACTCTTGAAGGGGTGAAAGCAAAGTTATCAAGCTCTGCAATTGATGTAGACAAAATTACTTTGTCCATTAGAGAAACTCTTTCCAGATCCCAGTTTTCTAATCTTTCTTCCAGTTTTTTTTCATTGTTTTCCCAGTTATTCAGGGTATCTCTCAACAATTTTGCAGCGAATGTTTTGTCTTCTTCATCTTTAATCATTTTGATCAAAGTTCTGCTTTCTTCATCTTCTCTCAGGAAACCGATTGTTTTTTGTACCATTGAATTGGCGATATGGATATCATCATACCATGAAAGTTCCTTATCTCCTAAGTAGTCATGAAAATCTTCATTTTCAGCAATATATCTTAAGAATAGCTTACCAATAAATTTCTGATCTTCTTCAAAAGAGTATCCTTCTTCTTTCATGAAATCCTGATAACGTTTTCCAGCCGTTATTCTCTGGAAAGTCTTCACCAATAAATCATCATGCATATCCCATTTCAATTGCTTGTGCTGGCCTGTAAAGAATAATCTTTCAGGATTTTCTTCAAGTTTAAGCAATACCTGGTTGTTGATGAATTTTTGGTTAGGATTAATGTCAGCATCAGTTTTAAGAAACTTATTCTTACCAATTTCGATCTGGTTCTCTGCCAAATCTTTCAGACCCACCAAAAAGTTGAGCTGATAGATGTATAGATAATAGATTTTCTCTATCCCGGCAAACATGTTTTTCTCTAAAACATCAAATTTTACAGGATTTTGGTAGTAAGAATACACTGTCTGTACTACTTTTTCACGGATTTGTCGTCTTCCTAACATTCAAAGAGCTTTTTTATGGGTGCAAAGATACAAAATTTAAAATTGATGAAATTCGTAGTGTGATGACATTTTTGTAATTTTGTGAAACTATATGAAAGCGCTAAAAACCTTAAACCCCTATTTTTGGAAACACAAAATGCTGTTGTTTTGGGGGGTACTATTTATCATTGCCAGTAATTTCTTCAATATATATAAGGTCCAGTTTGTAGGAAAATCTGTGGATGAACTTACAAAAAGTGGAAACCTTGGTTTTAATAATCAGGTTCTGATTTATGTTGGAATTATTGTAGGATGTTCACTTCTCACCGGAATTTTCACCTTTATGATGAGACAAACGATTATTGTTGCTTCCAGAAGGATAGAATACGAGCTTAAAAATAAAATCTACAGACATTATCAGGATTTATCTTTAACGGACTATAAGCAGACAACCATCGGAGATTTAATGAACAGATTAAGTGAAGATGTTGTGGCAGTAAGAATGTATCTTGGTCCGGGAGTTATGTATGTGGCCAACTTGATTGTTCTTGTAGTGATCACGGCTATTTATATGGTGAAAACGGATGCTTCGATGACGTTATGGACTTTACTTCCGCTTCCCATTTTATCTTTTGCTATTTATAAGGTAAGTTCAATTATCAATAAAAAATCGAAGATTATGCAGAAAAGCCAGTCTGCGATTTCAACTTTCGTTCAGGACAGCTTTTCGGGAATTCGTGTGGTAAAATTCTTCGCCAGGGAGAAATATATTGAAAAAAACTACGGAATTAAGGTAACGGATTATCAGAACAAGGCTTTGGATCTGGCCAAAACAGAGGCTTATTTCTTTACGATTATTCTTTTTGTTATCGGATTATTGAATGTAGCGATCATCTGGATCGGAGGTACCAAATATATTGCCGGAGAATTGAGTATTGGTAAAATTGCAGATTTCTTCATGTACATCAACACTTTGATTTTCCCTTTCTCTATGGTAGGATGGGTAACTTCTGTGAACCAGAGAGCTGAAGCATCAATGCAAAGGATCAATGAATTCATGGATAAAAAATCAGAGATCATTAATACTCATTTTGAAAATTACCCTATCAAAGGTGACATCGAGTTCAGGAATGTTTCTTATGTGTATCCTAATACGGGAATCAAAGCGCTGGATAATTTAAGCTTTAAAGTAAAAGCCGGAGAATCGTTAGCTATTATGGGGAAAACCGGAAGTGGAAAATCCACAATTGCCTTACTGTTGTGCCGATTAATAGATCCTACCGAAGGGGAAATTTTAATAGACGGTAAAAACCTTAAAGAACATAATCTGAACAACTACAGAAACTTTATCGGGTATATTCCTCAGGAGAGTTATTTATTCTCTGATTCTATAGAAAATAACATTGGTTTTGCCATTGATCATCCATCTCATGAGAAAGTAGTAGAATATGCAAATATAGCAGATGTTCATAAAAATATTGTTGAGTTTAAAGAGCAATATAAAACACTTGTTGGTGAACGCGGAGTAATGCTTTCGGGAGGCCAAAAACAAAGAATATGTATTGCAAGAGCCTTAATTAAAGACCCTAATATCATCATTTTTGACGATTCTCTATCTGCTTTAGATACCGAAACAGAGCAGAATATTCTGGAAAATATTGATAAAAAAATAAGTAACGCAACGTCCATAATTATCACACACAGAGAGTCTAGCGCTCAAAAAGCGGATCAAATTCTCAACCTTACGGAAATTACCAATTCTGTAACTGCTTAGCCATTTCGTTCTCAATTGTTAAATAAATCATAAAAAAAATTTTGTGATTAAAAGAATTCTTTTATATTTGTTCTTAACAAGATTAAAAAATATCTAACAATGAGTGAATACAAGGAACGCCATGAAAATGAAATTTTCACTAAGGTGTTAAAAGCAGGGAGAAGAACTTATTTCTTTGATGTGCGCGAGACGAAAGCAGGAGATTATTATCTTACAATCACTGAGAGTAAGAAGAATTTCGGAGAGAATGGGGAAGCTACATTCGAGAAGCATAAAATTTACCTTTACAAGGAAGATTTTAAGAGTTTCCAGGAGATGTTTAATGAGTCCACAGATTTCATCATTAATGAAAAGGGTGAGGATGTAATTTCAGAAAAACATGACAAAGACTTCAAAAGCAAATCTTTCACAATTGATTCTGACGACGAAGTTTAAAAAAGAATATCTAAAAACACAAGCATCTGAAAAAGATGCTTTTTTTATGCCTTACAATCAAAACATAAAAAAACGGGCTAAAGCCCGTTTCTATTGAATATTATAATTTCTTATTTTACAGATACTATTTCTTTAGATTCCTCTTTATGTAAAGAAGGTGATTTCAGGAAACTGAATAATACTTCCGGCAGCTCATTTTTACAAGGATCAGCATTTCTGTTATTCATGTTAATTACATTATTGGTAACATTGGCCGAAGAAAACATTACAATACCTCCATCTTTTCTAAGCGTAGCCAATTCTTCATTCTTAGTGCTTGGATCAAAATTTCCGAAACACATTACATTATTTCGGGTTTGCAAAACCGGAAACTTTTCAGCAGTAATCCCTGATAACACATTTCCGTTCAGTTTAAATAATTTATAATCTCCGTCAAAGTTTCTGTGAGCGATAATTTCAGCAGCACCATCAGCATCAATATCACCAACAGCAAGACCCTTCCAGTCTGAGGCTGAACCCCAGTTTGTAAATTCAGTAATTTTTGTAAGAACTCCACTATCACTTACACGATAAACATGGATACCATTATAGATGGCATTATTATCATCCGCATCCACAAGCAGTACCAATTCATCCTTACCATCTTTATCAAGATCGCCTGATGCCACTGCTTTGATTTTAGAACTTGCAGGTAGATTAAGTGTATTTACATACACTGATTGCATATCTGTTCCAACAAATTTGCTCACTCTAGCTTCTTTATTAAAATTTCTTACTGTGATAACATCATCTTTTCCACCGCTGATAAAGTTTCCTGCAGCAACACCTACCCACTCTGATTGAGCTCCCCATCCGGTATATCTTGCATGTTCCACGATGCTGCCATTTTCAATTTTCAATACATAAATACCATTTTCGTTGGCATCTGCATGATCATTTAAAGCTATGATCTCACTTTTATTATCTCCAAAAAAATCACCTGCAGCCAATCCTTTCCAGTTATTGGAACCACCATATACTTTACTGGTAGCCACCTGGCGAAAACCTCTGTCATGTGGTTCCAAAGCCTGCATCAACCCATCAAAATTTCTAATAACAACAAATTCATCGTCGTTATCTCCATCAAAATTACCGCTTGCAATTCCTCTCCAATCAGAATCTTCTCCATACTCATGATCTGTATTGACAGGTACAACTAAGTTTTCAAAATTTGATAAAAGTGCCCATGTTATAGAAGAATCAAATACCGTTATGTTACTATAATAATTCTTGGCAGCCTGTAAATCTGAAACTATCTGATATAACGTTTTATCATCATATTGCGATAAATATAGCCACAAATATGCAGTATAAGTACCGTATCGAGGAGTTACAGCAGGATCAGAGGTATTAATATTATACTTGATATTCCAATTCTCACCATTATAATTAACCCCATTTTTTATATGTAAAGGAGAGATATAAATATCTTTTGTCAACGTTTTAGTATAAGCATTGATATCTGCAGTGGTATAAATAAGGCTTCCATTGATTGAAATACCATACTTGTTGCATTCATAAGGAAAAGCAGCTGTTAAATCAGCATGGGAAATATCTTCACGCAGATCATCATGTTTCCAATAGGTCCAGACATTTGATCCCAAAGTAGAATTAAGTTGGGTATTTGATTTAATAAAATTAGCGATTTGATTAATCTGGATAAGATAATTGTTTTCACTCGTTGCTCTGTACATCTGCACCAACACCCTCCCAACAGAACTTTGCATATTATAAGGTAAAATTACCCCGGGAAATCCTATTGGCGGATTATTATCACTTCGCTCTTTATAATAACCTATAGTAGTAGATCCTGGTTCTGTATACCATTGATCTGCATGGTAATTAAGTGTTTCTTTTATTTTTTGGATAAGATCATTAGCAATTGTGATATAGTTTTGCCCCGCATAACGACCTGTTGGTGAATCATATGTTAAATTTTGAATAGCACTGTTATTTTTAACTATTGCAGCAAACTTAGCCATAGGATAGGTAATATTAGCACTATGTACCAGATGAGAATAAGGCAATCCTGTATCTGTTGTTGCATTGTAATGATTAGTAGACCAGGCAGCACCAGAAATATGGCGATAATCATAAATTATTGGATATCCCAGTGTCGGATTTCTCAGGTCATCTCTTCTGTCAATAGTATTTCCGATGCATTTAATTAAGGTTTCTGCATATTTTTTTTCAAGTGTTTTTTCATACATTAAAACCAATGCTTCCATATGAGCAGGCACCCCCCAGGCAAACTCAAGTTGATCCTGGCTTGTTGAATTGCCATCCCACTGGTCAAGACCTCTGGTATCAAAAAGACGCTTATAATAAGATTGGGAACTTGATTGAGAATAAGATTTTATTGCAAAAAGTGCAATAAGAATTGTAAAGAGTTTTTTCATGTTAATAGCTTTAATTAAGGTAATTTCAATGAGATTCTTTCTCACGATTCTGGTTGAACAAATATAAAAGTTTTAATCACCAATCATAGAATTTTTTTAACGAACTTTTAAATAACATTCTGTCTGTTGAAAAAAAAATGACAAGTACTAGGAGGAAAAATTTTTGAAAAAAAATAAAGCCTTTCAAAATTTGAAAGGCTAAAATATGGTAAGATTTATACGTAAATTATTTCTTAATAAATTTCTCCGTAATTACTTTATATTCCGTCATTACATTTAAAATATAGATTCCTGATGGAAATGTTGAAATATCTATTTTTGACTCTTTTGTTATTTTTATGAGTTGTCCTGATGTATTAAAGATTTCAACCTTTAAAATTTTATCATTGGTTTTTATATTTAAAATATCTTTAGCCGGATTAGGGTAAATTCTAAAATCATTAATTTTCAGTTCTGCTATGCTAAGATTTCCCATCAATTCATAAGCTCCAACATCTGGATTCCCCATACGAACCAGTCCCGTAATATCATCTGTTGGGGCATCTGTCAGCTGACCATAATTGATAGCAACACTATTGGGCTGTAATGACAACCCATCATCTGAAGTTTTTAAAATACCATCTGCTCCAAAAATATTTGTCTCATCTTTAAAATTTGGATTAATCTGGAATGTATTATTAGGATAGCCGTATAAAGAATTTTGGTTTGCCGAAGTATAAAAGCCTTGTGGCAGCTGAAATAGGTTATTATAGAAATAATTTTCTGCCGGCCAATCGTTATGATTTTTATAATCTGCTCCAGGCTGGCTATCCGTCCCATTAATATTACCCCAGAATATATTATTTTTCACAAAATTATTTCCCAAATAAGTAAAAAATCCTCCACCTCTTGTTCCTGTATTTTTGTAAATGGTATTGTTGATGACTTTATTATTTCCATAGTACAGAAAAATCCCTCCTCCCATGTAGTTTGAAATATTTTCGTAAAGTACATTGTTTGTAATAAGATTTGAACCTTTTTCAGTATAAATTCCACCACCACCGTAGTAATAAGTATCAATCTGATTGATACCCCCTTTATTTTTGCCGATCACATTTTTACTGATAATATTGTCTACTCCCAAAACGGCATATATACCTCCTCCATCGCCAGTAGCAGTGTTATCATGAATATAGTTATTGGTAATGGTATTTGTTCCCTTAAAGACACTCACGCCTCCTCCATCATAATGCGCTTTATTATTATAGATTTCATTGTTAGAAATAATATTATTGCCGGTTGAAGTATAGATCCCTCCGCCTGAATAACCAGTGTTCATATAAATTTTATTATTGGAAATAATATTATTTCCATTAATAAAATAGATGGCCGGGCCTGCCAGTCTCGAAGCAACATTTCCGTTTACATTATTATTAACAGTACCCATTGCAAAACCACTGGCAATAGAAAATCCATCTAATTTTACACCAATTGCACTGGTACTGTTTCCGGAAAACAGCACAACATGATAGCAATTATCATTGACTGTTCCTAAAACACCTAAATCACCACTCAGGAGTGTTATATTACTGCTTATGTTTCGGTCAGTTAGTGATGTTTCTGTTCCACTGAAACCACCATATACAGAGATGCCATCTTTCAGATAAAATGTTTTATCCCGACTATCTGAAGGAGAAGTATTTCCCAAAGGATCTCTGGTAGGAAAATAAGTTCCACTGGCCACCCAGATTTCATCTCCAATCTGGCTGCTGTTTATTACTGTCTGTAAATCATTGCTTGCTGTAGACCATGAAGTATAAGGAGCAATGCCCGCATTAGAATTAGCATTCACATACCTTACCGTTGAAGAAATGAGTATAGAATTAAGTAAAAAAAGTAAAAAGTATATATTTTTCATCCCCGATTATGTTGATTATTAGCGTGCAAATATACTTTTAAAAGACATTATAAAAAAATTAACACACTAAAAAGTGGGATAACATTCTTATTTGTCTATTTTGATATCAAATAAAAAAGCACATTTTCATAAGAAAATGTGCTGATTTAGGGTGAATGAGGGGTCTCGAACCCCCGACCTTCGGAACCACAATCCGACGCTCTAACCAACTGAGCTACAATCACCGTTTTGTGAGTGCAAATATAGGACATTTTCCTCAACTACCAAACAATTCCATCAAAATTTTTCAAAGAAATTAACTTTTCAGAGGTAAAACCCTCAGCGTAAGCAACTCCCGATAATCGCCCTAAATCCTGTGCACGGTACGTCAAACTCTCATAAAAGTCTTTTGTGGTAATCGGAGTCTCGGGTTCCTTAGAAGTTGGATCATAAAACTGGGTTTTATAAGCCATACAAGCTTCCAATTTTATATTAAGATGTTCCGAGATATCAATGACAAATTCCGGCTTGATATCTTTCCACTGAATATAATGAAAAACATGCTTTGGTCTCCACACTTCCTGAGTCTCTCCCTCCAGTACAGTCTCGATTTTTCTCAATCCTGACAAGAAGCACGCATCCGACACTAATTTCGCTCCTTTTGCATGATCCGGATGTCTATCATCAATTGCATTAGCCAAGACGATTTCAGGACGGTATTTGCGAATCATTTTTACGATCCTCATTTGATATTCTTCAGAATTGGTAAGAAAGCCATCTTTCATTCCCAGATTCTCTCTTGCAGACAGTCCTAAAATTTTAGCGGCATCTGCAGCTTCAGCCTTTCTTGTTTCGTCAGTTCCTCTTGTTCCCAGTTCTCCTCTGGTAAGATCTACAACTGCACATTTTTTCCCTTCTGAAACCATTTTGGCAATAGTTCCCCCACACCCTAATTCTACATCATCAGGATGTGCTCCAAAAGCAAGTATATCAATTTTCATATAATCAAAGATAAGTTTAAAATAAAAACTTCCCAAACATTACGAATGGGAAGTTTTAATATCTATAATTCAAATTTTAAATTATTTATTGATCTCTGCATTTAATTTTACAGCGTCCTGGTAAGTAGGATCCAACTGTAAAGATTTAGCAACATAATCTTTTGCTTTAGCAACATCAGAGTCTTTGTTCATATAAGCTACTGCGAAGTAAGCATAAGCAAGAGTCTGTTTGTTTGCTTCCTGATCAGCAGGTTTTACTGTACTGATGAATTTCTCATAAGCCATTTTTGCTGCATCATTATTTCCTGCCTGTTGGTAAGAATATCCTTGGCTGTAATAAGCCGGAGCCCAATCAGGAAGTAGAGCTGACATTTTTTGCCATGTTGCAATTGCTCCGTTCCAGTTTTTAACATCCTGGTAAGCTGTAGCTAACTTAAATAGTGAATCAGAATCCTGATTATTAGCAGCAACCTTCTGTTTCAATGCTTCAATAGCAGGGTTAGTAGGCCCTTTGTCAACTTCTGACTGAGACACACCACCACCTCCAGCGATGTTAGCTAATTCAAGATCCCACTTCATGGTTTCATCTTTAGCCGCTTTTGCAATACCTACTTTTTGCTGAGCTTCTGTCATTAAAGCTGTTTTTTTAGCAGCATCCTTTTCATCTTTTGCTAAACCAGCTGCGATAAGTCCTTGTAATCCCTGGTCAGCTGGCTGTACTCTTGTTTTCTCAGCTTGAGAAACAAACGTATCCATATTTTGCTTTGCATCTGCATAATTTTTATCTGCATATGACTGGTAAGCTCTTAATTTGAACTTGATAGGGTCATCTATTTTGTCAAAGATTTTATCTAAAACAGTTTTAGAGTTTGCATAATCTTCGTTTGTGAAGTATAATTTTGCAATTTCTAATTGAGTATAAGGATCCTCATCAGCATATTTTGTATAGTTGATAAGGTCTTGAGTTGCTTTTGCATTCTGCTGATATCTGATATCATAACCAGCCAATGCTTTATATGCCGGAGCATAAGTAGCATCTACACCGATAGCTTTATCAATGTTTTGTTTAGCTTGCTGCCATTGTTGTGCTGCCATCCATAAAGTTGCCATTCTTGTATAAACGGAAGCTTTATTCTTAGCAGTAGGTAGTGCTTTATCATAAGCAGACATAGCCTCTCCCGGCATTCTTTTTAATCTGTAAGCATCTCCTAATGTATAATAGTAATGTGCAGGAACACCTTTTTTCTCAGCTTTTTCAATAGCTTTGGTCAAAAACTGGATCGCAAGATCAGGTGAACTGTTCTTTTCAAATAAAGTTAAAGCTTCTGCAGCTCTGAACAGAACTTCAGCATCTTTTTCTCTTGAATCAGTTACTACTTTCTGAATTTCGGATACAGCATTTTTATCGCCTTTACCTAATTTAACAGCAGCTAAACCGATTTTGTTAAGATAGCTTTTTGCATCAGCAGCTAATCCTTTGTTGAAACTTTCAGTTGCTTTAGCATAATCAGGCTCTCCTTGTCTTAAGAAAGTATTTCCCAAATAGAAGTAGTTGTCAGCTGTAGGCTCTTTAGCGATCATTTCAGTGAAATTTGTTTTTGCCTGAGCAAATTTATCACTGTCTATACTGTTGATACCATCCTGCAGTGTTTGTGCAGAGGCAAAACCGGTAAAAAATACCACGGCTGCTCCAAAAGCAATCTTCTTTACATTCATATTCATTATATCTTTCATTTTATATTTTCTAATAATTGAGTTTTATTCTACACAATTTTCAGACCAAATCAAAATTTTTAATAAGGATAAATTGTGAATTTAATATTTTTTAACGCATCTGCACCTCTCTCTTATAAATGTTATAAGGTTGCAGCCCTTCTTTCTGTACTACTTTCTGACCTAAATGGGTACATGAAAATCTTATAAATCCATTGGCAATATTAAAATTACCTTCATTAATAAGAAAATAAAGCACCCTTGTAAATGGATATTCCATGGTACGAAGTCCTTCAAAATCTGCATTGTAAAGTTTCCCTTTATTTACAACAGGAAGAACTTTAACCATTTCTCTCAATTTCTCTGAAGCTTTATCATAAGGACGGCTAAAAGTATTGAGCCCTACAACCCCTATTTTATTAGGATATTTTCCTAATTCCTCAATAATCTTCTGATTTCCCGGAATAATGGAAAATTGGAGGTCTTTTGGCTGTTTTTTAAATTTTTCAGCAACAAAATTCAGATTACTTGAGTTCGTTCCATCAAAGATAAATTCTTTTTTATCAGACATCAGCCCGGTGTTGATTTCCTCCATAGAGATACTTTCTTTCGGCGAGTCTTTAGGGACTACGAATACGACTGCATCTGCAGCAAATTTAGCAGGAAGAAACTTTAAATCTGTTCTTTCTTCGTATGTTTTTATTTCTTCAGGAGTAAGATTTCTGGACATTACTACCACCTTAGCACTCCCCTTCAAAAGATCAAGAAGTCCTAAGTCTTCTTTTTTAGTTTCTACTTTGATATGGGTGTCGGGGTAATTGATCATATAGCCTTCAGCTAATGCTTCTGTGACGCTTTGAAAGGATTCGTCAGTAAAAATTGTAAGATCACCTTTGTGATATGAAGGAGCGTTTCTCTCCTTTTTGCAGCTTGCAAGCATCATGCTCAAAGCAAAAATTATTACAAGCTTAAAACTATTCTTCATTTCTCGATTTTTTAATTCTTGAGATCGCCCTGTAAATTCTGAAAATACCATAAATAACCAATACCACACCTAATGCATAGGCAATGGCAGGTTCTAAGGTGGTAAAGAAGAATTTGTAGACAATCACTACAATTCCTAAAACGATATAAAACAATCCCGTAACCAGGGATAACCAATTGAACATCATGTAACAAAAATACCAAAAAAAATAAAAAGAGAAGCATAAGCTTCTCTTTTTATTTATATTTCGAATAAATAAGTCTTATTCAAAGTTCATAGTAAATGGAACACTATAGTAAGATCTAACGCTCTCCCCGTTTCTCTTCGCAGGAGTCCATTTTTTAAGTTTCTTAACTACACGTATAGCTTCATTGTTGAAGTCGCCATTTGGAGATTTCTCTTCAATAGTAACTGCAGAAACTGTTCCGTCTTTTTCTACAACGAACTTAAGCTTAGCTTTAAGCGTTCCTTCACCTCCTTCCATTAGAGAAGTATCGAAGTTATCTCCCAAGAACTTTCTTAATGCTCCCATACCTCCAGGATATTCTGCAGACTGGTCAACATCTTTATAGATCTCGTTCGGGTTATTCGCTTTTACTTCCACAGTACTAGCTTTAGTACCTGTAGATGGTGGTGGTGGCGGTGGCGTATAAGCCGGAGCCTTTACCCCCTCCTGATTCTGTAAACCAGTTGTAGTTTCCAACTGCTTAGAAATCGGCGGCGGTGGTGTTTCAATTTTCGGAGCTTTTACAGGCTCTGGAACCACGTTCTGAATCACCTCAATTTTCTCTTCCTCTTTTGGAGGCGGTGGTGGTGGTGGTTCTTCTTCTTTAGGCTGCTCGATAATCGGTTCTTCCTCGATAATATCTACTAGATCTGCCTTTACTTCTTGCTTAGGCGGAGCTGTAAGATTTTTAATCGTAAGATAGATGAACGGAGACAAAGCTGCCAAAAGGAATAATGCTGTTCCGATGATAAAAGACTTAGTTAAAAGTCTCGGATACTGATGTCTAAGATCATAGGCACCATATTCCTTGTTTCTATTTTCAAATACGATTTCGTCTAAAGTAAGATTCTGACCGTATACATTTTCATCTGCCATAGATTAGATATACAATTTTATGGTTAAATTACTTTGTAGCAGCCGGTGCAGCAGCACCTCCTACTTTCTTCTCATAAATGGCTTTTTCCCAAGGTTTGATATCAGTAACTCCGTACTGCTCACTTTTGGTAATTGCCATTTCATCAAGAATATCAACAAAGTTCTTATATATAGCATCGTCAGTTGGCTTAATGATCACGGTAAATTTCGTTTGATCTGCAGCTCTAGATTTTGCCTGCTGAATTACTTTTCTAATTCCTTCTCTATCAAGGGTAGTTTCCATAAGAGTTTGGTCATTCAAGGATGTAGCATCCTGCTGGTGCCAAAAAACTCTATTGTTTTTTCCTAATAAGATAGAAATTGAGTTTGAAAGTTTAATTTCTGTTGGAGGTGGTTTTTTTGTTTCATCTTTCGGTTTAGCCGGAAGACCCAAATCCATAACGTTCGGTTTACTGAACGTAGTTGTGAACATAAAGAAGGTAATCAATAGAAAACCCAAGTCCACCATCGGAGTCATATCGACTCTGGTGTTTTGCTTCTTGGAACGGACCTTGCCGCCCTTGCCGCCTTTTTCCTGTACTTGTACTTCTGCCATTTCTATCGATATTATTCGTTAGGTTTACCTTCTTGTGATGTAATCAACCAAAATTTAAGAAAATCAATATCTCTTAAACCTTCAAATAGGCTTTTCACTTTAGGGTATTGCGTTGTAACGTCACCTTTAATAGCTAACTTGTAGTCAGGGTTAACGCTCAAACTTTCTTTTACCCAGTCAATTAATTGCTTATTTGTACTGTCCATAGGAATTCCTGTAGGACTCTTATAATTTTTCTGCTCATCTGCAGGCATATCCAAATAACCTTTAAGCTGGTTCATTGGAACTCCAATTGCCTGAACTTTCTGGAAAGCAGCTTTTTGGTTGTTGTCAAAAGTAATCCCATACTTTTGTCCCATTTTATCCAAAAGAGCTATTCTTTCTGATGCATTTTCTACCGGCTGGAAATAGAATTTTCCGTCCGGAGTAGCGTTGATAGTCATTAAACTAGCATCAGGAAGTAATTTTTCCGAAATTGAAGATGGCGGTTTAATCTGCTCCACGTCAGGTTTTTTAAACTGAGTGGTCAAGATAAAGAACGTAAGAAGTAGGAACGCAACGTCACACATTGCGGTCATGTCCGTTACGACTCCATGTCTTTTAGGTTTGACTCTCGCCATTATTATAAAATATTTTTAATTAAACTTCTTTTAATTGCTAATGCAAATATCTTGCTAATTCTTAGTTGAATTCAGCAAAAGATTGTTGGATACTCATAGAGATCTCGTCGATCTTGTAAGTTAATCCATCAATTTTAGATGTAAAGAAGTTATAAAGGATAATAGCGATTGCTGAAGTACCAATACCTAAAGCTGTGTTGATCAATGCTTCAGAGATACCTGTAGATAGAGCAGCAGCATCTGGAGTACCACCTCCTGAACCTAATGCAAAGAACGCCTTGATCATCCCGATTACAGTTCCAAGTAGTGCGATTAGGGTTGCAACTGTACCTAGAGTAGAAAGGATCATCATGTTTTTCTCAAGCATTGGCATCTCAAGAGTTGTAGCTTCTTCGATAGCTTTGTTAAGTGCTACCATTTTCTGCTCCTTATTTAATGTGTTATCGTGAGAAAGTGCTTTGTAAGTAGTAAGACCTTCTTTCACTACGTTACCTACAGAACCTTGTTGTCTGTCACACTCTTCGATAGCTTCGTCAATTTTGTTTTGGTTAAGTAAGCTTCTTACTTGTACAACGAAGTTGTCTAAGTTTCCTTTTCCAGCAGCTTTACCAAGAACGAAATATCTTTCAAAAGAGAAAACGATTACAGTAATCATGAAAGTAATCAAGATTGGTACGATAACCCCTCCTTTGTAGATAATACCTAAGAACGATTCTGGGTGAATGTCTTTTCCTTCAACACTTGAAAAAGCTACAGAACCACTTCCTAGTTTTTCTGCATCTTTAAAGTTTCCTGGGCTCCCAAGAACGAATAAATAAATACATACCCCTATAACAAATAGAATAGGAATAATAACAGCTGGATTTAAACCTCCTGCCTTTCTAGCAACTACTTGCTCATCATTTTTTGAAACATTCATTTCCATATTTAACTAAATTATATTGTTTTAAAATTTTACAGGGTGTAAATTAAAGGCAAAATTAATTAAAATGCAAGAGTCTTAATTAAACATTTTGCTTTTTTTTGATAAAGAAATTTTAATACGATTTCGAAATAATAATTATTTTAAATTATTTTATTTATTTTTTCCAAATTTAACATTTCAGTTAAAAAATCAAAAAAATAAGACACCCATTTTTTTTAATTTCCCAATGTTAATTTTTTTTTAAATTACGATATTCACAATACGGTGATGGACTACAATGATTTTTTTAGGGGTTTTACCCTCCAAAATCTGTTGCATTTTCTCGTTCGAAATCACCAAATCTTCTACTTCCTTAGCAGATAATTGAGCAGAAAGTGAAATTTTGAACTTCATTTTACCGTTTACACTTACCGGATACTCAATTTCGTCTTCAACCAGATAATCCTCATTCAATGCCGGGAATTTTTCAAACTCAATAGATGTACCGTGTCCCAGTAAACTCCACAGTTCTTCACAGATATGAGGCGCATACGGAGAAATGATAACGGCAAGCGGTTCTAAAATATTGCGCTTGTTGCATTTTATTTTCTGCAGCTCATTCACAGCAATCATAAATGATGATACGGATGTATTGAATGAGAAGTTTTCAATATCATATACTACCTTCTTTATTAAGGTATGTAAAACTTTATATTCTGCTTTTGTAGGTTCTTCGTCAGAAACTTCAAATACTTCCCCATTGAAATACAGGTTCCAGAATTTTTTAAGGAAACCATATACTCCGCTTAGTCCTTGAGTATTCCAAGGTTTGGATTGTTCTAGCGGCCCCAGGAACATTTCATATAATCTTAATCCGTCTGCTCCATACTCTTCACAGATGTCATCAGGATTTACTACGTTATATTTTGACTTAGACATTTTTTCTACTTCACGGTCTGTGATGTATTTTCCGTCTTCCAAAATAAATTCTGCCTCTGCATAATCCGGCCTCCATGCTTTGAAGGCTTCAGTATCCAATTCGTCAGAGGTTCCTTTTAATAAGGATACGTCTACGTGGATCTGCTGAGTCTGGTAATCTTTAGCTAAATTTTTAGATACATATTGATTAGTACCATCAATTCTGTATACAAATGCACTCATCCCTAAGATCATCCCCTGGTTGATCAGTTTTTGGAATGGCTCATCATGACTGATATATCCTCTGTCTTTTAAGAACATGTTCCAGAAACGGGAATACAATAAGTGGCCTGTTGCGTGCTCGCTTCCTCCTATATATAAATCTACCTGTCCCCAGTAATCTGCCAGTTCTTTTTTAACAAAAGCTTCTTCATCGTTAGGATCCATATATCTAAGGAAATACCATGAGCTTCCTGCCCAACCTGGCATTGTAGATAATTCTAACGGGAAAATTGTTTTATCATCAATAAGATCTGTAGCCACTACTTTTTGGTTGGCTTCATCCCATGCAAAGTCTTTTGCGTTTCCTAGTGGCGGATCTCCGTCTTCTGTAGGTAAATATTTTTCAACTTCAGGAAGTTCCAATGGTAAAGCAGAAGTAGGCAACGTGTAAGGCATTCCATCCTTATAATATATAGGAACCGGTTCTCCCCAATAACGTTGTCTTGAGAAAATAGCGTCACGCTGTCTGTAGTTTGTTGTTCCATGACCAATTCCTTTCGTTTCGATTTCGGAAATCATTTTTACTTTCGCTTCATTATAATGTAATCCGTTTAAGAAATCAGAATTTACACAAACCGAATCTTTAGAATCAAAAGATTTTTCCTGAACGTCTTCTTCTGTTTCTACCACTTTCTTGATTTCAAGATTAAATTTCTTTGCAAATCTGTGGTCACGTTCATCATGTGCCGGAACTGCCATCACAGCTCCTGTTCCATATCCCATCAATACATAGTCTGAAATATAGATCTCCATTTTTTCGTTGCTGAACGGGTTGACTGCATAACTTCCGGTGAAAGCACCGCTCACGTTTTTCACGTCAGACATTCTGTCTCTTTCTGTTTTTTTGGAAGTCTCTTCAATATAAGTATCTACTTCTACTTTTTGAGCATCTGTAGTAATGGTTTCCACTAATGGATTTTCTGGAGCCAACACCATAAAGGTAGCTCCAAAGATGGTATCAGGTCTTGTGGTGAATACCTCAACGGTTTCGTCATGACCTTCTACTTTGAACTGAACCTGTGCTCCCTGAGATTTTCCGATCCAGTATTCCTGAGAGTCTTTCAAAGGCTGTGGCCAGTCTAATGTATTTAATCCCTGCAATAATCTTTCAGAGTAGGCAGAAATTCTCATACTCCACTGCATCATTTTCTTTTGGAATACAGGAAATCCTCCTCTTTCGGATTTTCCATCCTTCACCTCATCGTTTGCCAATACGGTTCCTAATGCAGGACACCAGTTTACAGTTGTTTCTGCTCTGTAAGAAAGACGATAGTTTAAAAGAATATCTTCTTTATCAATATCGGAAGCGTTCTTCCACTCTTCTGCAGTAAAGTTTAATTCGTCATTCTGATTGGCACTTAATCCTTCTGTTCCTTTTTCTTCAAAATACTGAATTAATGAATCAATAGATTCAGCCTTGTCGGTATTTTTATTATACCAGGAGTGGTACAACTGGATGAAAATCCATTGCGTCCATTTATAATAAGAAGCGTCTGAAGTTCTTACTTCTCTGCTCCAGTCGAATGAAAATCCGATTTTTTTCAGCTGCTCTTCGTATCTGTTGATATTCTCTTCTGTAGTAATAGCAGGATGCTGTCCAGTCTGAATAGCATATTGTTCAGCAGGCAATCCAAAGCTGTCATATCCTACCGGGTGGAGTACATTAAACCCTTGATGTCTTTTATATCTCGCATAGATATCCGATGCAATATATCCCAGCGGGTGACCTACGTGAAGTCCTGCTCCTGATGGGTACGGAAACATATCGAGTACATAAAACTTAGGTTTGTCTGTGTTATTAGAGGTTTTATAGGTTTGATTTTCCTCCCAGTATTTCTGCCACTTTTTTTCTATCTGCTGATGATCGTAAAACACTTTATATATATGTTATATGTTAGACTGAATTATTTATCTTTTTGACAAGATTCACAAAAATAATGATTTTAAAGTAAATAGAAATTTAATTTATAATGAATTGCCATTCTCTGCTCAACAAAAAAATCCCATCCGGGGATGAGATCTATTTTTATGTCCTGAAGTATATTATTATTGTGGAACTCTTTTGAAAGTATAAGTTCTGGTCTGAAATATCTTAGGATCCTGAGTCTCTTCTCTTACAGCAAGATTGAGTGTTGTATTATCCAACGTAATAATCTTTGCATTCTGAGGCTCTACTACTCCCTGAATTTTCATCTGAACGTCTTTCCCTTCCTTATTATAGGTATAGTTGAATTTTATATCTGAAAGAATAGCACACTGACCTGGTGTAGCGGTATCTCCCCAGTTTGTTTTTCCTCCTTTGGAATCAACACTGAACCACCATCTGGTCTGTTTCTGGCAGTCCGTATAAGTAATCGTGTTAGAAACCGGATCTTCACCAGTCTTAACAGTAGTAACCACTTCTTTCAATGGTTGCCAGGTCCCAACTAGAGGAGCTTCCAAAACAGTATCATTGCTATCACTACATCCTGTAGCAGCAAACAATGACAAACCTGCAAATAGTAATGCTAATTTCTTCATAGATCAATTTTTTCAAGCGCTAAAATTATAATTTTTTTGATTTATATTACTATTTTTTATGAAAAATTATTTCATCAACCTTTATTTATATATATTTTTAAATACTCAGACCTCATTTTCCCTTTATTTAACAAATAATGAATACATGAGCATCATTCATTTTATTAAAAAGGTTATTTTTGCAGGAAACAAAATACAAATGCAGGATATAACGAAAAACAATTTTGATTTTATACGTGTTCTCCTCGCCTTTATTGTCTTTCTTGGACATCTTGGCACCCTCAGCGCATCTCCTGATCTCAAAATTTTTGAGCACAGCCCTATAGAAATTGCTGTTTTCGGTTTCTTTGCAGTGAGCGGATTTCTTATTGCAAGGAGCTATGACAGATCTTCAAGCCTGAAAAGTTATTTAAAAAAGAGAATCAAAAGAATTGTTCCCGCTTACTTATTGGTTATTTTTTTATGTGCAATTTTATTAAGCTTGGTAAGTACATATTCTTTCACAGAATATTTCAGTAATACACAGGTTTACAAATACCTTTTTTGGAATTCATTATTTTTAAATTTTAAAGCACCCTGGCTTCCGGGAGTTTTTGGGAATCAAGCTGTGAATGGCGCTTTATGGACGCTCAAAATAGAAATGTGCTACTATTTTGCAGTTCCTTTGTTGTTTTTGCTTTTCGGAAAGAATAATAAATACAGGAATATAAGTTTAGTTATCTTATATTTTTTATCGCTTATTTATCTCAATTATTTTGAATCTTTAAATAAAATTTCAGTCGCCAAACAGCTTCCCGGAACACTATCCTATTTTATCCCAGGAATGCTGATTTACTTTAATTTTGATAAATTCATCCAACATAAAAATATCATTTTCATCATTGCTATTGCCACTGTGTGGATAGATTTATTTTTAAACATTCAGCTTTTTTCTCCAATGATGATTGGTGTTATCGTCATGTATATTGCCTATTCATTCAAATTCTTAAATAATTTCGGAAAATATGGTGATTTCACCTATGGAATCTACATTTTCCATTTTCCTATTATCAGAACTTTCCAGACTTTAGGATTATTCGAAGATTACAATCCATTTGTAATGGCTTTGGTATGTATGCTGGTGGTTATTGCGGTAGGCGTAAGCTCCTGGCATCTTTATGAAAAAAGATTTTTATAATTTTGCAGTTTACAAAACATAAATGAAAGATCTTGTCTCTATTATAACACCTTGCTACAATTCAGCGGAATTTATCGAGGAAACCATACAGTCTGTCCTGAACCAAACCTATGAAAACTGGGAATGGCTGATCACTGATGACCTTTCCAAAGACAATACTGTTGAAATCATTAGAAAATATAATGATCCAAGAATAAAACTGCAGGTACTGGAAAAAAACGGCGGTGCCGGAAATGCAAGGAACAACAGCCTGGAAAGAGCTCAGGGAAGATATATTGCCTTTCTTGATTCTGATGACTATTGGTATCCTGAATATCTGGAAACGATGACGGATTATATGCAGGAACATAATGTGGAACTGGTATATTGTAACTATTCAAGATGTAATGAACAGCTTCAGCCTATCCTGAAAGATTTTCTGGCGGATAAGGTGGTTACATTCTCCAATCTGCTGAAGACATGCCGTCTTGCACCGGTTTCTACAATGTATGATACCAAAAGAGTAGGAAAATTTCTGTTTCCTGTAAAAAGTAAACGTGAAGATCATGTGATGTGGCTGAATCTTTTAAAAGTAATTCCTGAAGGGATTCCCGTAAAAAAGACGATGGCCAAATACAGAATGCGTGAAAACAGTGTTTCAAGAAATAAAAAAAATATCATCAAAGATCAATACCTTGTCTATAAAGATTTCATGGGATTCTCCACAGTAAAATCGTTGTATTATACGGCTAACTGGGCGCTAAACGGATTCCTGAAATACTCGAAAATTTTTAATTAATGGAATATTCTAAAGAGTTCAAAGCTGCTCTGAGTGCTTTTTCCGGTTCCGATAAAGACAAACTTATTTTCAGACTTCTGAGAAAGGATAAATTATTATCTAAAAAACTTTACTTTGAACTGATTGATCCGGAAACCACAGATGACAAAAGAAATTCCATGGAAGAACATGTGGAGGAACAGGTTCTTCTGGCCTCAAAATATGTGGGAAATGCCAAATACTTTCTGACCGTTGTCCGAAAAATAAGTGCTGAAATCACAGAGCACGTCAAAATCACCACTGATAAATTTGGAGAAGTTTCACTGAATCTTCTTCTCGTGAACAAGGTTTTGGAAAACAATAGCGATCTCAGCAGACAAAGGTTTGACAATGTTTACAAACTTTATATTTACATCATCAATAAAGTCTTCAAATCTTTGGTTCTGATTAAAAAGCTGGATGAAGATTACTGGATGGAGATCGATGAATATCTTCGTGATACTCAAAAGAAAATCTCAGAGAATCATTATCTTCAAAAACTATGCACCAACAATGGTCTTGATATTAGCTGGCTGGAATGTGACAGGATTCCTGAAAACATTGACCAGATCATGAAAGAGGTTAAAAGCCAGGGATTCTTAAGATAAAATTTTCTGAAGAATCATATTGGTAGAATCCGGTTTCTCATCTACAAATTTTCCGGCATTTTGAGACATTTCAGCAAGTTCTTCTCTATTCTCTTCATTCAGGAGAAATAAAACGAATTCTGAGGCTGTATATTCGTCGGGGAAAGATTTTCCACCATTGGCAGCAATCAGATCGTCTGCTTCCGGATTCTTTTTGTAGTGATTTCCAAAGATTACAGGAACACCAAAAGTTGCAGCTTCCAGAATATTGTGAAGCCCGGCATCATGAAACCCACCACCTATAACAGCTATATCTGCATAAGAATATAGTTTTGACAGTAATCCGATACTGTCTATGATCAGAATTTGAGAATTGAAAATTGAAGGTTGAGTATTTTGTATTTCGCTGTATAATAACGCGTCCGGAAATATGTTTTTCAAATGCCCTACTCTTTTCAGATCATGAGGTGCTATGATGAGTTTCACCGTATTGTTTTTGCGGGAAACTACTTCTGCTATTTTCTCTTCAGCCTGCCAGGAACTTCCGAAAACAAGTGCTTTATTTTCTCCGATGAATTCTGCAATGAAGTCTACGTGATTATCTCGTTCGCGAAGCTGTTTTACTCTGTCAAATCTTGTATCTCCTGTTACGGAAGACTTTGTTAACCCAACGCTTTTCGCCAAAGCCAATGAAAACTGAGTCTGATGAAAGAACCAATCTACATTTTTCTGAAGCTGTTTTACAAACCATTTCCCATAGGAGGTAAAGAAAGATTGTCTTTCATAAAAAAGCGCAGAAATCACATAGATTTTTGTTCCTTGATTTTTTAATTCGATAAGAAGATTATACCAATAATCGTATTTAACCGTAAAAAATAGTTCAGTATTGAATTGAGCTATAAATTCTTTTACAGTGCTTTTTTTATCGAAGGGTAAGTAACAGATAACATCTGCAATATGTTTCTTTTTAACCACATTTTCATATCCTGACGGGGAAAAGAATGTTACAAGTATTTTATGTTGAGGAAATTTCTCTTTAAGCTTTTCCAGAACAGGTAAGCCCTGCTCATATTCACCAAGGCTGGCTGCGTGCATCCAGATTATTTTGTCTGTTTTTGAAAAAGCAGTTTTTACTTTATCTAAAGACTGCGCTCTTCCTTCAACGCCTTTTTTAGTTTTATCATGAATCAATGCAAAAACTTTCATTCCGAAAGTAAGAAGACTGATAAATATATTGTAGAGAAAAGCCATTTTAATTATTCTTTAATTTCAATTCTGTCATCATCCGTAGAAGGATTGGATATGACTAAAAACTCGATTTCTTCAGTAGATTCATTAGAGATAAAATGTTTTGATCCGGGCTCTATAGAAATAGATTCTCCCTGGTTAACAAAAAATTTCTTTTCATTCATGTAGAATACTGCAACTCCTTTCAGCATATAAAAAAACTGTTCTGCCACATTATGATAGTGTAATTTTTCTGAAGTTCCCGAAGGCATCTTTTCCTGCTTTATGGATAGGTTATGTGTATTTTTAAGGATCCAGCTTTCACACTGGTTTCCCCACATATAATGTTCTGAATTTTCTTTAGAATGTATCATTTAAATAGATAGGCAATAAAAAGTAATGCAGGAGTAAATAACACAACTGATAAAAAGATAGTAGCGAATGAAATCCTTGGTTTAGCCTTATCATCTACAGCATATCTAAACATATAGTCCTGGATATTGGTAAAAATGACTGCCAGTACCACAAAAAGAATTCTCAATCCGATTTTCATAACTAAAAACTGAGCATTCATATTCTGTTCTGTAATTTCTACGGGGAAATTAGTATCTTCAGGATGTCTCATACCATAAACGAATAGAGCATATAACCCCAAAGCCAATACAGGCATCAGAAAGGCATACATTCTTCCACCAAATCCATCAGCTTTTCCTTCCATATCAAAATGCACAGGAATTCTCTCTGGCAGGGTGTTATAGTTTTTTAAGGTAAACCACCACAGAAAAACCACCCATCCAAAATTAAAAATATCAAAAATTGTAAAGAGAATATTTTCCATTTCAGAGGAGATTTAATGAGAATTAAATTACACTTTTCAGCACTCTCAGTTTATGAGTGTGTTTATTCATTTCTTTATTGAAAATTCCAGTGGAATCCAGCGTATCTATTCTTACTTTTCCGGAAGCATGGATGATCTTTTGATTGTCCAGCATAATTCCTACGTGGATAATTTTTCCTTCCGCATTTTCGAAGAAAGCAAGATCTCCCGGCCGTGTCTCTTCTACAAAAGTAAGAGCTTCTCCTACCTCAGCCTGCTGTGAAGCATCTCTTGGTATTTTAATATTGTGGATTTTATAGACCAATTGGGTAAATCCGGAGCAGTCTACCGCAAAAAAGCTTTTACCACCCCACAGATAAGGTACGTTAAGGAATTCTTTTGCTGTCAGTGCGATACTTTCTCGTACATCATGACTTCGTCTGGAAGCTACCACCGGAAACTCCACTTCGGAACCCATAGAAAGTAAAGTCTTTCCATCGTTCATTAATACGGAAGAGAAGTCTTCAGTAACAACAGTAACTTTTCTTTTGACCAGCTCTTCTTCTGTTACCGGCCTCAACTGTTTGGTATCCATCCATCCTTCATAACCATCATAGTGCATTTTTATTTTGGTCCAGTTTTTATCTACTTCCAAAATATCGGCACTTTCTCCAAACAATATTTCCGTAACAATTTCAGCTCTGTCAGAATTTTCTGCACGAACCGGCGCTACTGTAACAATACAAATTCCTTTATTCATTAACTCTCAATTTAAAGATTGAATAATTTAAAGAAAAAATACGAATTGTACACCCTTTAAATCTTATAATCTTTGGATATTTTAATTACTTTCTGCGAAGAAAGTTGACTCCATCGCGCAAAGGTAAAATAAGATTTTCAAAATCTTCGTCTTTTGCTGCTAAATCATTTAGTTCCTGGATAGACTGTGTAGATTTCAGCTTTGGATTTTCTTCCAACACCTTTCCGTACCATAAAACATTATCAAACAGGATTACTGTACCCGATTTTGTATGCGGTTTAATCAGCCTGAAATATTCGGCATAATTTTCTTTATCGGCGTCTACAAAAATAAGATCGAAAAACTCATCTGTTTCTTTTAAATATTCTTTAGCATCTTGAAGTTTAAAATCAATCTGGTCAGCATATTCACTTGACTCAAAATATTTTTTGGGGAGATAGGCAAGATCTTCATTCACATCAAGAGTCGTAATTTTACCGTCTTTTGCCAATCCTGACGCAAGACATAAGGTTGCATATCCGGTGAATGTTCCTATTTCAAGAATACTTTTCGGCTGCATCATCTGGGAAATAATAGTTAATAACCTTCCCTGTTGATAACCTGAAATCATGTGAGGCTGCGTCGTCTTCTGGTAAGTCTCTCTTCTCAGTTTTTTCAGAATTTCGGATTCCGAAGAAGCGTGTGCTTCCAAATATCTGTCCATTTCAGGATTCTTTTCTTCAAAAAAACTCATACCATTTTAATTTAAGCAAATTTAAGGATTTTAAAGCTACTTTTTAAATTCAAAAGAAGATACAAAAAAGAGAGAAATTAATCTCTCTTCCATATGTGTGTATTGGCTCTAAAAAAATTATTATACGGCTATACAATATTGTCTTATACCAGCACAAACCCATCCTGGGCAACACTTTGTTTGTGGGCTAGTACAAAATATCTGTGGATTACACCCATTTATAGCACCTTGTACAGTTTTCATTGCTTCTCTTGAAAGTTTTTTTAAATTTTTCATAATAATTTTAGTTTAGTATTAATTTCCTACTCTTTAGATTTTCGGACACCTCTTTTATTATTTCCTATAATGGAGATTTAAATATACATATTCTTTTATTAATCAACATATTGCAATCATATAATTTATTTATGAAATTCAAAATCTTATTTACACCAGTGAAAACCCCATATGAAATACCGTGAAAATACGGGTGGTATTGTAATGGTATTAATGATAAGTTTGCAATAAGAATAAGGGGTAAAAACACTAAGAGAAACAAGATGATTGCAGGAGAGACACAAACTAACCATGAGAATCGCAAAACAGTTATACCGAGAGGTAGAGCTGATGCTTCTGCAGCAAAAACTAAGAAAGAAATATCCACTTCATTTTTGCAACGAATTATTTCGCTCCTGAAAAAGGAAGAATTAATTTGATTAAAAAATAAATCCCGGCCACCTTCGGGATTTATTTTTGCTTTAAACCCAATCACTACATTCTGTTCCGGAATTGTCATTTTAAAACATTCATTCTACAAGCCTTTATCTAAATTCATGATTTAAGCAATTCACCATCGCTTAAAATTACTATGAACAGGCATTCTATCCGGAAAATCTTTACTTCAACCTCATTTCCAAAAGTCAAAATCCTCACAAAAAACAGGAAAAACACTTATGTATATCCATTCATGTGCTCCTACCTTTGATATAAGTTTTTCAACCATGAAACATTCAAATAAAGGAGAAACCCGAAAATCCTAAAATAGAGTAGGGATATTTTAAAAACAACCACATGAAAACAAAGACTTTATTATTAATTGGAGCAATAGTGGGACTTGTTATGATTTTTTCCCAGCTAAAACCTCAGGAAATGTCTTTTTTTAAAGAGAAAGGCAATTACATTGTAGACAATAATTACATTCTTAAAGATGTGAAAAAAATTTCTGATGAAGACATAAAGAATTTATTAAGCTTACAGAAACTTCATCAGAACAGTTTGGGTACGAATTTTATTATTTACAAAATTAACAGACAGTATATAATCCGCGGATGTCTTATGAAAGCTAATATTGATTGGAAAAAATACGGAGATCTGAGACTAAAAGTTGATGAAATACTGAAAAAATACGGAGCTAAAGAATTGGGAACAGATTATTATGCTATTCAAAACAATCAGGTTGCTACTAATGCAGCATTATTGAGCCAGAAGGACATTGCCTCTTTAAGCAAATTAACGATAAGAGGAGCTGAAGAATACACCATCTGCCCGCCAACTATGGGAAGAAAGAACCTTACCAACGTGATCATAAAATCGTATAAAGTCAATACAGCTATCGATCCAAAAATCAATGTAAAACTAAACAATGTATTGGTGAATTACAAATAACCTAAAAAGGCTGTTTTTAGTCCGAAGACAGCCTTTTCTTAAATATTCTGCCATGAAAAGAAAGCTTCAGTTATCCGGAATTTTCATAATCCTGCTGGTGGTATTCACCATTGGTCTGAAAGGGACATTTGACGGCTACTACGGTTTTTATTATGAAAACAAAGACTATAAAAAACCACTGCTTTATAGGATTTCAGAAAATATCGCAGAGTCAAAACCCATCAATATATTTACTTCTTACACTGGTTTTGATACAGGATACGGTTTCTACGCACCGAATGTTGCCAGCGACTTTGTTATGAGCTTTGAATTAAAAGATAAAAATGGAAATATCCTGGAACAGAAAAATCTGCCATACTTTAAAAACAAAGAAAGTAGAGTAAGATATACCACTGTCTTTAATATGTTTCTTGATAAACTTTCTGACAAAAATAAATACGATAAAAAATATTATCAATATCTGGATATTATTATCAGACAGATCGCAGCCCATGTCATGAAAGAGAATCCAAAAGCAGCGAGTGTTACCACCAAACTTTATCTGTACGATTACCCTACGATTAACAATTTCAAACAGGGAAAAACGAATGAAAATCTTATCTTAATTGATGAATTCAAACACTAAAGCGATGAAAAAACTGAATGTACTTTACACCAAAATTGAAAACTTTTTTTTCAAACAGGATCATCAAACGGAATTTTTAAGCTTCTTCCGGGTTGCTATAGGAATCGTTATCCTATTACAGTTCACAGCAGTATTGCCGGACTTTGACAAACTATTTTCGAGCAGCAGTATTATTCCACAGGATATTATGAGTGTTTTCACTCCTGACTGGCTGATAACGTTCTCAAAAATAGTCAGCTTTTTGCAAAACTTCGGTATTGAAGAAGGTACCACGATTTTGATAACCAAAGTATCATTCATCACGCTGTGTATTAGTATTATCACCGGATTTTATTCCAGAATTTCTGCTGTTTTTTTGCTTATCCTGCAGATAGCACTGCTTAAGGGAAGTTCTTTCTTTGCTTATGGTGCAGATTTCTTTACGAGTATGTCTTTATTTTATCTGATTCTTTTTCCAGCAGACCAGCATTTTTCACTGAGAAATTTTATTTTCAGCAGAAAACCCGGGCAAACTAATAGTATTCCGGTTAAAAGATTATTTCAGATTCACATTTCCATTGCGTATTTCTTTTCCGGACTGGATAAAGCACTAGGTTTTAACTGGTGGAACGGGGAATCCATATGGAAAGCAATTCACCTTCCTTACTCTAACAGAGATTTGAACATCGATTTCAGCTGGCTGATAGAACATTCTTATCTCTTAAGCTTCATCGGATGGAGTACAATTATCATCGAAATGTGCTATCCGTTTTTCATCTGGTACAAACCAACACAGAAGACATGGCTTTTCTTAACGGTTTCCATGCATATAGGAATTGCACTCGTTCTGAATTTATATTACTTTTCAGCCATTATGATTGTATGGAATATCACTAATTTCTATTTTGAACAACCTGTTAAAAAAGCTGTTATCTCATCAAAGAAAAAACTATCCACACAATATATACCGAAACAGGTCGGCTCATAAAAAAACAAATCCCGAATTGCTTCGGGATTTATTATGATATATGTTTTTAGTGATTATTTCTTAGGAGCGATATCCATCAGTTTCATAAACTCGTCCAGTTTAGGCATAATGATGATTTCCGTTCTTCTGTTTTCTCCTCTTCCTGAAACGCTCATGTTTGTTGCTTTCGGGTTGTATTCAGAACGTCCGCCAGCTGTCATTCTTGCCGGATCTACTCCAAACTGAGTCTGAAGAACTTTAGCAACAGAGGTACCTCTTAATGCAGAAAGATCCCAGTTATCTCTTGGTAAATTTGGAGAATTCAACGGAGCATTATCTGTATTACCTTCAATTAATACTGAATATTTATCGTAATCATTGATCACTTTTGCTACTTTACCTAACACCTCCTGAGCTGCAGGAAGAATATTATAATCTCCTGTTTTGTATAACATTTTATCAGAAAGAGAGATCATCACTACTCCTTTCAATACTTTCACCTGTACATCTTCATCAGATACATTATCCAAAGATCTCTTCAGTTTGTTAGACAATGCAAGGTTCAAGCTGTCATTCTTAGCATTATTGGAGATCAATTGCTTGATATAAGAATTGGAAGCATTGATTTCTCCTACCAGTTTATCAATATTAGCAGAACTTTTTCCTGTATTGGAAAGACATGCATCAAGTGATGATTTTAAAGCATCATGCTGGCTTTTCAGCAAGTTGTTTTCACCTGTCAATGCAGAGTTTTGAGATTTCAAATCCTGAATTTCTCTCTGTCTTTCTCCAATGTTTTCAATACACTGCTTATAGTTGGTGCTCAAAGCATCATACTGCTTTTTGCTGACACAAGATGTCATTCCCAGCGCCATTGCAGAAACTGCTAAAACTTTTAAAATCTTCATAAATAATCATTTTTAGACAACTCAAAGTTAGGGAAATTCAATTGAATTATATCGGTTATCTTTGCATAAAAGAAATTATCAACATATATGTTGAAAAAATTAACCTTTACCAATCAATTAAAAAATCTCGTTCACGAACCGGAAAACCGCACGTATCTTCTGGCGGTAAGCGGAGGTGCCGACTCTATGGTCTTAGCCTCTTTGTTCAGGGATTTCGGGCATGAAATTCAGAATTCAAAGTTCCGGTTTCAGGTAGCACATATCAATTATAAACTTCGTGGAAATGATTCGGATCTGGATCAGAAAACGGTGCAGGATTTTTGTGAGAAAAATCATATAAAATTTCATCTGTATCAAGTTTCGGAGAAAGATCAGAAACCTGAAAACTCTATTCAACTATGGGCGAGAGAACTCCGGTATGCTTTTTTCAAAGAAATTCAGGAAAAAGAAAGTCTGGAATTTCTGGTTACAGCTCATCATTTGAATGATCAGCTGGAAACTTTCATTATCAATCTTTCCAAAGCTGCCGGCATCAATGGGCTGAGCGGAATCCCATCGAATGATAATCATATACTTCGTCCTCTCTTAGACTTTTCAAAAAAAGAAATATATGAGTTTGCCGAGCAGAATACTATTGAATTCCGGGAAGACCTCTCTAATAAAAAGAATGATTATCTGAGGAATAAGATTAGAAATGAGATTGTTCCAATGCTTATGGAGACCAATGACCACTTTCTGGAAAACTTCAGAAAAAGTTCTTTGCTTCTGAATCAAACCAAAGATTTTGTTCAGAAAAAGATTCAGGAAATAGAAAATTATCTTACGATATTTAACAAAGACCATAAAGTTTTATCAAAGAAAAAGCTTGATCAGGAAAGTGATTTCGTGAAATTTGAAATCTTAAAAAAATACGGTTTCAATCAGGAAGAAGAAATTCCCAAAATTTTCAAAGCCGAAAACAACCGTTCTTTTTTCTCAAAAGAATATCAGTTGATTATCAACCGTGATGAGTTGATTTTCATGAAGAAAGGTGAAGAAAAGGAAACTAAAGAAGAAATACTGCTGATCGATCATTTTGATTTTTCCGAAAACCAAATTCACATTAATATCGTAGATTACATTGAAAGCATTGATGAAATCAATAAAGGATTTGAATGGCATTTTGATGCTGAAAAACTCCATTTTCCGCTGTGTTTGAGAAAACAAAAAGAGGGAGACGAGTTTTATCCGACCGATTTTTCGGGGAAAAAGAAAGTTTCTAAGTTTTTTAGGGACGAAAAATTATCTATTTTAGCGAGGCAAAAAATCTGGATACTGACTGACAGTAATGATTCTGTACTTGGGATCATCCCTTTCAGGCAGGATAGAAGATATACAAAGAATGAGAAGACAAAGTGGAGTCTCAAAATTTTTAATGAAAGGAACAATGAAATTTAGAAATTGGTTTTTATTAATTCTACTATTTTTAGCGACAGGAATTAATGCGCAGATCAAAAATCCTGTAAAATTTAAATTTACCATCAACGATCTTGGGAACAATCAGTACGAAGCGGTATTGAATGCTACAATGGAGAGCGGATGGCATATTTACTCAAAAGATTTACCGGAAGACACCGGAATTCCTACTGAGTATAAAGTGACAGGAAAGAATATCGAACTGATCGGGAAGTTTACCGAAGTGGGTAAAAAACATGAAGAATTTTCTGAAGCATTTGGAGGAACTATTGTTTTCTACTCCAATTCAGCTGGATTTAAACAAAAATTTAAATTAAAAGATCCGACAAAACCTGCGGATGTCACTTCTGAGATTACGTATCAGACCTGTGACGACAGAGTTTGTCTGGCTCCCAATACATTAGAATTCAACCAGAAAGTTACACCAAAAGGTGCAACGGAAGAGGCTGTAACTGAGGAAACAGCAGACCCTGTAAAAGATTCGGCGAAAACAATTGAGACTGTTACTGAAAATCCTGCAAAAACTGAAGCTACGATAACAGAAACTTCAAAACTGGATCCTAAACAGCTGAAAATTGAAACGATTGATTTCAAAAAGCCATTGACGGATTGCGGTACAGCATCTACCAAGGTAGATGAAAACTATTGGACTTACCTATTCCTAGGATTTATCGGAGGATTAATCGCATTACTTACTCCTTGCGTTTTCCCAATGATCCCGCTGACGGTTTCATTCTTTACGAAAGGAAGTAAAAACAAAGCAAAAGGGAAAAGAGATGCTCTTATCTATGGATTTTTCATCCTTCTTATCTTTGTTTTATTGAGTATTCCTTTCCATATTATCGACGGAATTGCAGGAAATATCTTCAATGAGATTTCTACCAGTGTGTGCCTGAATATAGCCTTCTTTATCATATTCATCTTCTTTGCCGGAAGTTTCTTCGGGTATTATGATATCACGTTACCAAGTTCTATCGCCAACAAATCTTCTAAAGCTGAAGAAGCGGGAGGTATTATCGGAATCTTCTTCATGGCATTGACATTGGTGATTGTTTCTTTCTCTTGTACAGGACCTATTTTGGGAAGTTTATTAGGAAGTGCAGTAACGGGTTCTACAAACGTTCCTATGCTGCTGACATTTGCATTGGCAGGATTCGGACTGGCATGGGCTATTATTTTCGGATTACTGGCTTTATTCCCGCAGGCATTACAAAGTCTTCCGAAATCCGGAGGATGGATGAATACGGTAAAAGTAGTTTTAGGTTTCGTAGAATTGGCTTTAGCACTGAAATTCTTATCTAAAGCAGATCTTGTATCTAAAACATTTTTCTTAAAAAGAGAACTTTTCATCGCGATCTGGATCATTGTTGCATTAGGATTAGCATTATATTTATTAGGATTTATCAGATTCCCGCATGATGATAAAAAACCTAAAATATCTATCACAAGAAAAATATTAGGGGCATTGGGAATCGGTTTCGTGATTTACTTAATTCAGGGATTAATCCCATCCGACCGTCCGAAACTTCAGTTATTAAGCGGAATATTACCTCCACTGAACGTAAGTTATTTCCATGATGAAAAAGACGGCATTCTTGGTATGCATCCGGAACACGACTTCTTCAAAGCAATAGAACTGGCTAAAAAAGAAGATAAACCCATCCTGATTGACTTTACCGGGTACGGATGTGAAAACTGTAGAAAAATGGAAGAATTTGTATGGAGCGAACCAGACATTTTACCTATCTTACAGAATGACGTAGTATTAGCTTCTCTATACGTAGATGACAAAGAAGAGCTTCCTGAGGATCAAAAAACAAAAATCGATCTTGGTGACGGACAGATCAAAAAAGTAAAAACAATTGGTGACAGATGGAGCTTATTCCAACAGGTTAACTTCAACAATAACTCTCAGCCTCACTATGTTTTAATTACTCCAGACGGGAAAGTAATCAACACTCCCGTTTCAGGATATATGCCAAAAGAGGATTTCAAAAAATTCCTGGAATGTGGCGTTAATTTCTATAAAAAGAACAAATAAATCATTTATATATCGTTTAAAAACTCACACTTTATCGTGTGAGTTTTTTTGTGCTGATCCTGACAAAGGTGATCCTGAAAATTCAACAATCCACAAACCAACAATGTCATAATTATATATTTTTTTAAAACAGATTAAAAGAAACGGGAAAATTAAAACTTATTACAAAAACCATCAATAGATTCATGAATCTATTGACTACTTCGCAAACAAGGCATGTGTTTTGTAAGAATTAATCAACAAACACCGTTTAACATTTAAAAATTTTTAATCATGGCAGAAGTAATCGCACAAGAGAAACAAGGCGGCAGACAAAAGAAAAAAATGATCAGAGTAGACATGACTCCAATGGTAGATCTGGGATTTTTACTCATCACATTCTTTATGTTCACCACTAATTTTACAAAACCTAATGTAATGGATCTGGGGCTGCCGGCAAAAGATCATAATCCAAACCCGCTCCCAACTGATAATGTAATCGGAGATCAAAACCAGATTACCTTTATTTTAGGAAAAGACAACCGTGTATTTTATCATCAGAGCAATGCAAAAGATTTGAATACAGGAAACTTTAATGAAACAGATTTCAGTGGAATAAAGATCTCAAAAATCATTGCGGAAGCTTATCAAAAAGCTCCTGATCAGAAAAAATTCACTGTAATTGTAAAACCTACGGATGACGCCAATTACAAGAATTTTGTAGACATGCTGGACAACCTTGCTATCTCTAAAAAGGAAAGATATGGAGTAACAGATATCAAACCTTGGGAAACAAAGATTTACAAGGAATTAACTCAATAAAACACGAAGAGCATTTTAAAAATGCTCTTTTTTGTTTACATTTGAAAGAAGAAATGAGCCTGCAGCATATAGACGGCTGCATTATTTTTAATCTTTTATAATTTTGGAATCATGCTGAACTTTGAGAGAAAAGGAAACGGAAAAGAAACGTTGGTACTTCTTCACGGATTTATGGAAAATCTATCCATCTGGAGCGATATGGAATCTCATCTTTCCAAAGATTTTTCACTGCTCAAAATTGACCTTCCCGGCCACGGACAGTCTGAAATTCTTGCAGAAGTTCACACCATGGAACTGATGGCTGAAGAGGTAAAAAAAGTTTTAGATCAACAAAAATTAGAAAAAGTTCACCTTCTGGGACATTCGATGGGAGGATATACTTCGCTCGCCTTTGCTGAAAAATACCCCAACTCTTTAAAAAGTCTGACTTTATTTTTCTCTACTTATTTTCCGGATGACGAAGAGAAAAAACAACAGAGAATCAAAAGCTATAGAATCATAAAAGATGCATTTGCCCATTATGCAAGAGCCGGAGTTCCCAATTTATTCAATCCGAATGAAAGAGACATCCTTGAAGGCAAAATAGAAATCGCTCTTGAGACTGCACTTTCCACCAACAATATGGGCGCACTAGCCTGCGTAAAAGGTATGGTAGAAAGAACCGATAAAAAACATATTCTGGAAAGTCTGGAAGCTAAAATTTTAGTATTGGCCGGAAAACACGATAATGCTGTAAAAACCGATATGATGATAAAGCATCTTCCGGACAGAACGAATATCAAATCTTATATCCTGGATTGCGGCCACAACGGTCACTGGGAAAAACCTGGTATCTGTGCAGAAATCCTCAATACGGAACTTCTTCACAATCTTCCTAAAAAGCTGGTTTTATAACCTCGCTTTCATAACAGATTAAAGCTGTGTTTAATAAAAAATCCTGTATATTAGTAGAGGATAATTTTTGCAATGGCTTTATTCTCATTCAAAAAAAAGAAATCACCGGCACTACCGGTTATCGGGCTTACACTTTCAGGCGGAGGAATGCGTGGGATTGCCCATATTGCCGTATTGAAAGCTTTGGAAGAATACAACCTGAAACCGCACATTATCTCCGGAACAAGCGCTGGTTCTATTATTGGTGCATTCTATTCTTTTGGAAAAACGCCGGATGAGATGATGGAAATTGTAAGGCAAACCTCTTTTTTCTCAAGATCTTCTTTAAAATTATCAAAAAACGGGATTTTCAGTTCCAATTTTATTTTAAAACTGTTCAAAGATTATTTCCCGGAAGACAATTTCAGTATTCTGGAAATTCCTATGTGCGTTGCTGCCACAGAAATGACTCATGGCATTGTAGACTTTTTTTCCGAGGGAGAACTTTTCGGTCCGTTACTGGCTTCTTCCAGTGTTCCTTTCATCCTTCCTCCGGTAAGAATAGGTGAAAAAATCTATGTAGACGGGGGTGTTCTGGACAATCTTCCGATTGAACCCATTATGGATAAATGCAACTTCCTTATTGCATCTCATGTGAACTCGATCAGTTATGATGAGTTAAAGAAAATGAGTCTGATGAAAGAATTTGACAGAATCCTTCACTTAGCCATCGCAAAGTCGGTGTATTCTAAAGCGAAATACTGTAATATATTTTTAGATCCGCCCAAAATGACGAAATACAGTCTTTTCAACAAACGATATATGGATGAAATGTTTCAGCAAGTCTATGACTATACCTGTCAGGAACTTGAAGAAAAAGGATTTCGTAAAAACTGATGATTTTGAAACTCAGTCATTAATCTTTTAAAAGCCTTCCTCTTTTACTTTCTCTTTAAAGTTGACTATCGTTCCGGCTAAAGAATCTAAAGATTTTCCTCCGGCTGCATTAATGTGCCCTCCACCGTTGAAATACTTTCTTGAGAATTGATTCACATCTACATCATCTTTACTTCTGAAAGAAATTTTAACGAAGTCTTCATACAAATCTTCCATAAAGAATGCAGACATTTTCACTCCGGCAATGCTTAAACCATAATTTACAAAACCTTCTGTATCTCCTTTCTGGAAACCAAATTCTTTTAATTCATTTCTTGTAAGGCTCAAAACAGCCACTGTCCCATCGTTTACCACTTCTATTCTTCCCAGAACCAAAGCAAGCAAATGCAGGCGGGAAACGGTGTTGGTATCCCATGTATTGGATGTGATCATCGCAGGATCTGCACCATGTTCGATAAGATTTGCAATAATTCTGTGCGTAGTGGCACTGGTGGAACGAAAACGGAAACCACCCGTATCAGTCATAATTCCTGTATAAAGACATTCTGCCATATCCTGGTTGACCAGTTTTTCATCATTCATTGCTTCAATGAAATGATAAATCATCTGTGAAGTTGCGGGAATTACCGTATCAGAATAAACAAAATCAAATTGTTCCGGCTGCTGGTGATGGTCAATAAGAATTTTCTTTCCCGGAGCTTTTACCAACCATTCTCCTAATAAACCGATTCTCGACGGAGAATTAAAATCCAGGCAGAAAATAACATCTGCTCCTGCAATCATATCAGAAGCCAGCTTTCTTTTATATTCAGCAATAATCACTTTTTTAGCCTCCGGCATCCATTTCAGAAATTTCGGAAAATCATTAGGTACGATTACCTCTGCCAAAATTCCTTTTGCTTTCAGATAATGTTTCAATCCCAGGCTTGAACCAATAGCATCTCCATCCGGATTATAGTGGGTAAGGATAACTATTTTGCTATCTTGCGTAAGTAATGTATTAATATCTAAAAGTTCTGCTGGTGTAAACATCCGGTGTTTATTTTTCGTTAAAATTAAAGTTTTCAAAGATAGAGCTTTTATATAAATCATTTAAATATTATTTTTGCACCGGAAAATGGTTTTCCCATGAGGGTTTATAAAATACCCGGCCGAAAAACATTCAATTTAATTTTAAAAAAAGATAATTAAAGTTTGCAACTTATAAAATTTTATATATCTTTGCAACCTGAAAATTAATAGATTAATTACGATTTAAACATATAGTAATGAGTAAAAGAACATTCCAGCCATCAGAAAGAAAAAAGAGAAACAAACACGGTTTCAGAGAAAGAATGTCTACGCCAAATGGAAGAAGAGTTTTGGCTGCGAGAAGAGCTAAAGGCAGAAAGAGTTTAACTGTAAGTGCTGCACGCGCTAAGAGATAATCTTTTTATTATCATATACAAATCATGCTTGAGAAGTCTCTTTTCAGGCATTTTTTGTTGTTAAAATTTACTAAAATTTAGGCTATATCAACATCTTTTTTCTATTTTTAAAAGTTCAAATATTTTTGTTAGAAACAGTCTTTAAAATTAAATTATGCCACATACAAATATCGCCGGAGACAATATCATAAGTTTACAAAACGCAAAGATTGCGCAAAAAAACTTTACTGTACTTTCTGATGTAAATCTTAATATAAAGAAAGGTAGATTCTGCTATCTTATCGGAAAAACAGGTTCCGGAAAAAGTTCCCTTCTGAAAACGCTTTACGGACACATTCCATTAGCATCAGGACATGGAGCTGTTGTAGGATTTGATCTGGCAAAACTAAAACCATCTGATATTCCTAACTTAAGAAGAAAACTAGGAATCGTATTCCAGGATTTCCAATTACTTTCTGACAGGACGGTTGAGAAAAACTTAAAATTTGTTCTTGAAGCAACAGGCTGGAATGATAAAGTAAAAATAGAAGACCGTATCAACGAGGTTCTAGGAAGCGTGAACATGAAAAGCAAAAAGCACAAAATGCCTCACGAACTTTCCGGAGGTGAGCAGCAGCGTATTGCCATTGCAAGAGCCCTTCTTAACCACCCGGATCTTATTCTAGCGGATGAACCGACAGGAAACCTTGACCCTGAAACGTCCAACGAAATCATGACTTTATTAAAGCAGGTTGCCCTTGAAAATGGCGCTGCCGTAGTAATGGCTACACACGATTACCACATGATCCAAAATTTCCCTGGTGAAGCCATCAGATGTGAAGACGGAAAAGTTTCTGTATTGGATACTTCAGAATTATTTGAATAAGGATTTGAATGATTCAGGAGTCAGAAATTTCTAACTTCCCTATTTAAAAACATGAAACTCTTTGGTGAGTTCAAGATATTGGTCCGAGTATTGTCTCGGACTTTTCTCTATTATAAAGTCTGATTCGTAGGTTTTCTTTTGTTCTGATGAAAATTCAAGAACCAGTCTTTTAGTCTTCGAATTTTCAATTCCTTTGATATTGACTCTACGGCTCAGAAACAATTCGTTTTCTTTTGCAATTGAAATAAAAACTTCCCCCGCCTCTATAGGAATAATGACTGAAAAAATTCCACATTCAGACAAAAGTTTAGAAGCCTTGGATATTAACTGCATAAAGTTTAATTCCACAGTCTGGCGGGCAATTTTATCTTTTCCGGATCCTGATTCCTCAAAATAAGGAGGATTGGAAACAATCAAGTCAAAACGCTCTTCGGTTTCGAAAGTTTTAAAATCCTGAAATTTATTTTTCAGCCTTGTATAGAAAGGTGAATTTTCAAAATTAAGTTGAGTAATTGCAGCAGCCTCTTCATTAATATCCAATCCTAAAAAATGAGCCTCTGCATTTCTTTGTGCAAGCATTAAAGAAATCAGCCCGGTGCCCGTTCCCACCTCTAAAACCTTGGCAGCATGTTCAACATCAGCCAAAGCACCAAGCAGAACACCGTCTGTTCCTACACGAAAGACGTCTTTAGACTGCTGAATTTGAAATTGCTTAAATGTAAAGGGTTTCACTATAAATTGGTAGGCAGTGTAATTATGAATGTGGATCCCTTCCCTACTTCTGATTTCACAGAGATCTCACCTTTATAATCCTCGATCATCTTTCTCACCATAGACAAACCAAGCCCCATTCCACTGCTTTTAGAAGTGAAATTCGGTTCAAAGATTCTTTCATACATATTTTCAGGAATCCCGACTCCGTTGTCCTGAACAGAGATAATCACTCTTCTCTGATGCTGTTCCACGTCTACATTGATGATCAGTTTTCTTTCATCACTTTCTGCCTGTTTTGCATTGGTCACAAGGTTTGTTATAATCCTGGAAAGATAAATCCTGTCCATATTAATCATAATATTATTCTTATTGGCATGCATAAAGATACTGTCATCATTGAATACACGGAGAATATCCTCAACCTCTGTATTCAGATTGATCACTTCATTATTTTTTTCAGGAAGCTTTGCAAATTCTGAGAAAGCTGAGGCCACTGTCGCAATCAGATCAATTTGATCAACAATAGTTTTGCTCATCTGTTTTACTCGTTCTTTGATATTCGGATCTTCGGGATCAAATTTTCTTTCAAAATTCTGAATCGTAAGCTTCATCGGTGTCAGCGGATTTTTTACCTCATGCGCAACCTGCTTGGCCATTTCTCGCCATGCTTCTTCAGAGGCTTTAAACCTAAGTCTTTCTTTCTGATCCTGGATCTGCAGAATCATCCTGTTATAAGCTCTCGCCAAAGCATTAAGCTCATCATTTTTATAATATCTGATAGGGCGCATTTCATTTTCAAACAATGTAATACGGGTAATCATATCAGAGAATTTTGTAATGGTTTTTGCAAGACTGTTAGAGGTCACCCAGCTTATCCACACACTAAACAAAATAAGAAATATATCGACTAAAAGAATATATTTTACATACTGGTGAAGAACCTCCAGATAGGCAGATTCATTATGATATAAAGGAATATAAACAATACCTATCGGTTCCAGTTCATTATTTTTCAGCAAAAGATAGGAAGAGGTCAGCTTAGCGTCTTTGGTTGCATCATATCTCACCATATCTACTCTTGCATCAGTTGCCAGAATTCTATTTACAATTTCTATGGGAATCGTTTTCTGATCTACCAAAGCTTCATCCTTGCTGGAAAGCAGATATCCCCCTTTCAAATCATAAATAACAATATCATGCTGATTGATATCCGCAATTTCAAAAATTTTGTTTCCTAAAACTTTCGGAAGATCCTGTGTTTCTACAAGAGTCTGGCTTACTGCATAGTCCAGATACCGCATGACAGCATTGGTTTTCTCCTGCATGTCAATAGTACTTTGCTGCATAGAGTTATTCCTCAGCACAAAGTACGGAACAAGTGAAGTAGCTACAACACTTAAAAAACATACCAGGAGGAAACCAAAAAACACACGGTTCCTTAAGCTATATCCTTTATATTTATTAATTGACATTCTACTTTTTAATTAACCTAGCAATATACTTACCAATGATATCAAATTCCAGGTTTACTTTATCACCAATTTTCAAATGCTGCATATTGGTAAATTCCCATGTATAAGGAATAATAGCTACTGAGAACTGTGCATCCTCACTTTTAGCAACTGTAAGACTGATTCCGTTTACCGTGATTGATCCCTGAGGTACGGTTACAAAAGTTCCGTCATTTTCATACTTCATCGTAATAAAATAACTTCCGTCTTTATTTTCAATCCCCACTACTTCACCGGTTTTATCAACGTGTCCCTGAACGATGTGTCCATCCAGTCTTCCATCCATCTTCATGCAACGCTCAAGATTTACAACGGTACCCAATTCCCATTTTCCAAGATTTGTTTTTTCCAGTGTTTCGTTGATAGCGGTTACCACATATTGATCACCTTTTATTTCAACAACTGTAAGACAACAGCCATTATGCGCAAGGCTCTGATCAATTTTCAGTTCGTTTGTAAAAGGGCATGTCAGGGTAAAATCTATATTGCTTCCTTTTTCTTCAATCTTCTCAATAACACCAACTGCTTCAATAATTCCTGTGAACATATTATTTTTTGCTAAATTTGTAAATTATAATCTTCAAAGATAATCAAAATGAGCCCAAAAAACCATAAAGTACGAGTAGGAATTTCAATCGGTGATTTCAACGGCATCGGCCCGGAGATCATCATGAAGTCTCTGAAAGACAAAACCATTACGGATTTTTTCACGCCTGTGATTTTTGGTTCGGGAAAATTATTCACTTATCAGAAAAATATTTTTAAGCTGAATCTTAATTTCAACTATGTTAATGAAGCTTCGCAGGCTCAAGCCGGGAAGCTTAATATGGTTAACCTAACCAAGGAAAACGTTAATGTAGAATTGGGAGTTCCTACGGAAGAATCCACGAAAATGGCGATAGATTCTCTGGAAGCAGCTACTGAAGCTTTGATGAAAGGAGATATTGACGTTCTGGTAACTGCTCCCATCAACAAAGATGAAATGGTAAAAATGGGCTTTAAGCATGCCGGACACACAGGGTATTTTGAAGAGAAATTCAACAAAAAGGGGCTGATGTTCCTTGTTACTGAAGATCTTAAAGTAGCCGTTTCTACGCATCATATTCCTATTGCACAGATCGCTGAAAATATTTCCAAGGAAAAAATCAAGAAACAGATCAGAGTATTAAACCAAACATTGATAGAAGATTTTTGTATTCAAAAACCTAAAATTGCGGTGTTGGGATTAAATCCTCATGCAGGAGATGGCGGCGTGATCGGAAACGAAGAAATTGAAATTATCTCCCCGGCTATCAAAGAACTTTCTGATAATGGGATACTGGCATTTGGCCCTTTCCCGGCAGACAGCTTCTTCCAACCCAGCAAATACAAAAATTTCGATGCAGTTTTAGCAATGTATCATGATCAGGGATTAGCTCCTTTCAAAACACTGGCTTATGAAGAAGGAGTAAATTACACAGCAGGACTTCCTTTTATCAGAACCTCTCCGGATCACGGAGTAGCATATGATATTGCGGGAAAAAATGTGGCCGATGAGCAGAGTTTTACAGAAGCTATCTTCACAGCGATCAAGGTTTTCAAGAACAGAAGTGAATACAGTGAACTGATGAACGACCGCCTTCAGCCAAGAAAAATGGTTGTAGACAACGGAATAGATGAGGATCTACCGGAGGAAACTGAAGCATAAATCTTTAAAACAAATTTTAAATTAATTTGTTTCAGATTTTATTTGTTATTATAAAAAAAATGCATATTTTTGCACACTCATTTTATGGACAAGTTAAGAAACTATGATGTAAGCTTTTCCGGACTGAAAAACGGGAAACACGAGTTCAGGTTTGAGATAGATAAAACGTTCTTTCAATTATTTGACACTGAACAGGAATTTACAAATCCTAGAATAGAAGTACATGTATCACTTGATAAGCATACTACTTTTTTAGAATTTGAGATAAAAATTAATGGATTGGTAGAGTTGGTTTGTGATATCACAAACGAAGATTTCGACTATCCTATTGAGAATGAAATCAAAATTTTGGTGAATTTCGGGGAAGAATATGATGACAGCAATGAAGATGTCATTACCATTCCCAGCACAGAGCACGCTTTCAACGTAGCCCATTTGATCTACGAAAACGTAATGCTTTCTATCCCGATGAAAAAGATTTCACCGAATGTAAATGATGAAGATCTTCAGATTCTTGATCAGTTCAGTCCTAAAGATATTGAGGAAAATGAAGAGGAAGAACATGAAAGTGATCCCCGGTGGGATGCTTTAAGAAAGTTAAAAGACAATAATTAAATAGAATAATTTAAATATGATGAGATGATGAATCTCATCGCTCATCAATTAAAAAAGTTATTAGAAAATGGCACATCCAAAGAGAAGACAATCGTCCACAAGAAGAGATAAGAGAAGAACTCATTATAAAGCTGTAGTTCCTCAATTAGCTAAAGATGCAACAACAGGAGAGCTTCACCTATACCACAGAGCTCACTGGCATGAAGGGAAACTTTACTACAGAGGTAAAGTAGTATTGGAAAAAGAAGTAGCTACTACTGAAGAAAACTAAGAGTCGCTTTTCATTGAAAAAGCCTCATTTTAATACAAAAACCGCCCAATTTTGATAAAATTTGGCGGTTTTTTGTTGTTTTTTACGTTTTTTTGGTATCTTTGAACCAAAATCAAATATCAAATTTATGGACATTAAAGACATACAAAATCTTATTAAGTTTGTATCTAAAGCTGAAGTTTCAGAAGTGAAATACAAAACTAAAGATTTCGAAATCACTATTAAAACTCCATTAGCTGGAAGCGATGCTGTTTACGCACAACCTGCAGTATACCACACTGCACCACAAGCAGTAGCGGCTCCGGCACCTGTTGCTACTCCTGCTGCTCCTGCTGCAGAGAAAGCTGAAGCTGCATCTGATGACAGCAAATATGTAACAATCAAGTCTCCAATGATCGGTACTTTCTATAGAAAGCCATCTCCTGATAAAGATGTATTTGTAAATGTAGGTGACGAAGTTTCTGTTGGTAAAGTAGTTTGCGTTATTGAAGCAATGAAACTATTCAACCAGATTGAATCTGAAATCAGCGGAAAAATTGTTAAAATTTTAGTTGATGATGCTACTCCTGTAGAGTATGACCAACCTTTATTCTTAGTAGATCCATCTTAATTTCGAAGTTAGATGTTAGACATTAGATGTTAGATTAAATTCTACATTAAAATAACATTATCTAATTTTCAAATTATCTAATTTTCAAATTGAAGAAGATGTTCAAAAAAATATTAATAGCCAATCGTGGCGAAATTGCAATGCGTATTTTACGTACTTGTAAAGAAATGGGGATCAAAACCGTTGCAGTATACTCTACTGCTGATAAAGACAGTCTTCACGTAAGATTTGCTGATGAAGCGGTATGTATTGGCCCTGCAATGAGTAAAGACTCCTATCTTAAAATCCCTAACATTATTGCTGCTGCAGAAATTACCAATGCTGATGCAATTCACCCAGGTTACGGATTCTTATCTGAAAACGCTAACTTTTCAAGAATTTGCCAGAAGAACGGTATCAAATTTATTGGTGCTTCTCCTGAACAGATTGAGAAAATGGGAGATAAAGCGAACGCCAAAGCTACCATGAAAGCAGCAGGTGTACCATGTGTACCAGGTTCTGACGGATTGATCGAATCTTACGAGCACGCTGTAAAAGTAGCTGAAGAAACAGGTTATCCCGTAATGATCAAGGCTACTGCCGGTGGTGGTGGAAAAGGGATGAGAGCTGTTTGGAAAGCTGAAGACCTTAAAGACCACTGGGAATCCGCAATTCAGGAAGCTGTAGCTGCCTTTGGAAACGGAGGTATGTATATGGAAAAATTGATTGAAGAGCCTAGACACATTGAAATCCAGGTTGCTGGTGACCAATTCGGTAAAGCTTGCCACCTTTCAGAAAGAGACTGTTCTGTACAGAGAAGAAATCAGAAATTAACTGAAGAAACGCCTTCTCCGTTCATGACAGATGAACTTCGTGAGAAAATGGGTGACGCTGCTGTAAAAGCTGCTGAATTTATTGGATACGAAGGTGTGGGAACTATCGAATTCCTTGTAGACAAACACAGAAATTTCTATTTCATGGAAATGAATACAAGAATCCAGGTAGAGCACCCTATTACTGAGCAGGTAATTGATTATGACCTGATCAGAGAACAAATTCTTCTTGCTGCGGGAACTCCTATCTCAGGAATCAACTATTACCCAAAATTACATTCAATTGAATGTAGAATCAACGCAGAAGATCCTTACGCAGACTTCAGACCATCTCCGGGAAAAATCACAGGATTAAACATCCCTGGCGGACACGGAATCAGAGTAGATACTCACGTATACTCAGGATACAGCATCCCTTCTAACTATGACTCTATGATTGCTAAGCTTATCACTACGGCTCAAACCCGTGAGGAAGCTATTGCAAAAATGAGACGTGCTCTTGAGGAATTCTATATTGAAGGAGTAAAAACTACCATTCCTTTCCACAGACAATTGATGGATAATGAAGATTATCTTGCAGGAAACTATACTACAAAATTCATGGAAGATTTTGTAATGGATAGAAAATATGATAATCACTAAGATTATTTAAAAATATACAATAAAACTGCCTCTTTTTGAGGCAGTTTTTATTTTAAACCATTGATTCAGAACCTTTCAAATTAAATATTATAAAAACAACCGGAGGATTATTTCACCTTTCATTAATAAAAATTAATAGAGAAGCGAAAAATTAAAATTCCTCCATAAGAAAGATATAATACCTAAAACTATCTGCCAACAAAGAAAATATTTTCTAATACGACATTGTTCCACCTTAAAATCTACTTCAATTATATCACCAAACCATACTGTACATTTGTTCATCCATATCATTAATATTGCGTAATTTTGTTGAAAATCAAAAATATGTCAACAGCAGAACAAACAAAAAACTCACAGTATTTTATTGACCTTGAAGACAAACACGGAGCACACAATTATCACCCTCTTCCAGTAGTTCTGGATCGTGGAGAAGGAGTTTTTGTTTGGGATGTAGAGGGCAAAAGATACTATGATTTTCTTTCAGCATATTCTGCTGTGAACCAGGGACACTCTCACCCTAAGATTGTTGCAGCATTGGTAGAGCAGGCTCAAAAGCTGGCCTTAACTTCAAGAGCCTTCTACAATTCTAAATTAGGAGAATACGAACAGAAAATAACTACTCTTTTCGGATTTGATAAAGTTTTACCGATGAACTCCGGAGCTGAAGCTGTGGAAACTGCCGTAAAATTAGCCAGAAAGTGGAGTTATGAAGTAAAAGGAATTTCGGAAAACGCAGCAAAAATTATCGTTTGCGAAAACAATTTCCACGGAAGAACAACAACCATTGTTTCTTTCTCTAATGATCCGGATGCCAACCAAAACTACGGACCTTTTACCCCAGGATTTATCAAAATTCCTTATAACGATATTGCTGCTTTAGAAGAAGTTCTTAGCAGAGAAGCTGCCAATATTGCAGCATTCCTTGTAGAACCCATTCAGGGAGAAGCAGGAGTATATGTTCCGGATGAAAATTTCCTTAAAAATGCTTCTGAGTTGTGTAAAAAATACAACGTTCTTTTTATAGCTGATGAAGTTCAAACTGGTATTGCAAGAACAGGAAAACTGATTGCATGTCATCATGAAGATGTGCAGCCTGATATCTTAATTTTAGGTAAAGCGCTTTCCGGAGGGATGTACCCGGTATCAGCTGTTTTAGCAAATGACAGCATCATGAATGTTATCAAACCGGGGCAGCATGGTTCTACATTCGGAGGAAACCCGATTGCGTGTGCAGTAGCCATAGCAGCATTGGACGTAGTAGCAGATGAAAAATTATCTGAAAGAGCTGAAGAACTAGGACAGCTTTTTAGAGCTGAAATTGACAAGTTAATCGAAAAGACAGACCTTATTACCAAAGTAAGAGGAAAAGGACTTTTAAATGCTATTCTGATCAACGATACTCCAGACAGTTCTACTGCATGGAATCTTTGCCTACAGCTAAAAGAAAACGGATTGCTGGCAAAGCCTACTCATGGTAATATTATCAGGTTGGCACCACCTTTGATAATTACTGAAGAGCAATTGTTAGATTGCGTCAGAATTATTGAGAAAACAATATTAGAATTTTAAATATAAATGCCACTTTCCCTTGCAGTCATTACTTATAATGAAGAAGAGAATATCGTAAGACTTTTAAGTTCATTAGCAGATACTGCTGATGAGATTATTATTGTTGATAGCTTTTCTACAGATAAGACTAAAGAGATTTGCGCTCAATATCCTCAGATAAAATTCTTTGAGAAAAAATTTAATGGGTATGGTGAACAAAAAAACCATGCCCTTAATTTATGCTCCCATGAATGGGTTCTGTTTCTGGATGCCGATGAAGTTCCCGATGAGGAAATGAAAAAATCCATAAAGAAGATTATTTCTTCGGGAAATACGGAATTCAATGTATATAAAGCAAAATTCAACAATCATCTTGGGACCCACCTGATCAGACACGGAGGATGGGGAGATGTGTGCCGTGAAAGGTTTTTCAGAAAAGAATGTGCCCGGTATTCCAATGATAAAGTTCATGAATTTCTGATCACCGATCAGAAATCCGGTCTTTTGGAAGGAAAGCTGAACCACTATACTTATAAAAGTATTCACCATCATGTCTCGAAAATCAATAAGTATTCTGATATGATGGCTGAAAAAATGCTTGAGAGAGGGCAAAAAATCAACAGATTTAAAATCATTGTAAGTCCTATTTTTGAATTTATCAAAGTATTTATTTTCAAACTGGGCTTTCTGGATGGATTTCCCGGATTTTATATTGCCAAAACCATGTCTTATTATACTTTCTTGAAATATATAAAATTGCGTGAAAAAATAAGACTATTAGAAATTGAAATTGGAAAAAATACAGTAAAATAGTATGATTCTGTATATAATTCTTCTTATACTGGCGGTATTTACTGCCCTATATTTCCGTCTGTATCTTTTTGCTTTTCCGCACAACAGACTGGTTATTCTCATGTATCATCAGATTGAAAAGGAAAGCTGTGAAGATCTTACGGTCAGTTTAAAAAACCTTGAACAACAGTTTTCATATCTAAGCCGAAAAAAATATACCCCTCATTTTTTTTCAGAACTTACCGTTTCAACTAAAAGAAATATTATCATCACCTTTGATGATGGTTATAGAAACAATCTGGAATACCTGCCATCTCTACTGAAAAAATACAATCTGAAGGCAACTATTTTTATTCCCACAGGATTCATAGAAAAAGGATATAAAAATTATCAGATGATGACCTTTGATGAAATCAGAAGTCTGGATAAAAATTATTTTGAGATTGCTCTTCATACCCACGCTCATGAAAACCTGAAAACCATATCTTTTGATCTTATAGAAAAAGATCTAGAAAAGAATATGCAGATTCTCGATGCCCATCACATAACCTATTCAAAGGTTTTAGCATATCCATATGGTAAATATCCCAATAAAGAAGAGGAAAAATCTGCTTTTTTTTCTGTTTTAAAAAAAATAGGAATTGATTTTGCAGTAAGAATCGGAAATAGAGTTAATTACTACCCAACCCAGCATCCATACGAACTGTGCAGAGTTGATATAAAAGGCAAAGATTCGATAATAAAGTTCAAATTAAAACTTATCTTTGGCAGATTAAAACTATTTTAAAAAACAATTTTAAGGAGGCATTTTACGTACTTCCTTATCTAATAACCCGTTGTGATGAATATAAGTGGTTTAATCATAACATATAACGAAGAAAAAAATATACAGGAAGTACTGGAGTCTTTTGATTTCTGTGATGAAATAATAGTAGTAGACTCTTTTAGTACGGATAAAACTGTAGAAATTGCAAAAGAATTCCCTAATGTAAAGGTGATTCAGAATAAATTTGAAGATTTTACAAAGCAAAGAAATTTGGCTCTGGATGCTGCGAAAAATGACTGGGTTTTATTCCTGGACGGTGACGAAAGAATTACCCCCGCCCTGAAGCAGGAAATCATTGATGAGCTTAATAAACCCGGGCAAAAGGATGCCTACTATTTTTACAGGAAGTTCTTTTTTGCTCAGAAACCGCTTCACTTTTCAGGAACACAAGGAGATAAAAACTTCAGGTTGTTCAGAAAATCGAAGGCCAGATACATGGCAGAAAAAAAAGTACACGAAACTCTGGAAGTTAACGGAACCATTGGGAGTTTAAAAAATAAATTACTACATTACTCCGTTTCAGATTATGAATCTTATAGAAAAAAAATGATTCATTACGGAGTTTTAAAGGGGAAAGAACTGGCTGCAAAAGGGAAAAAGTACAGTGTTTTAGTTCAATATCTTAAAACAGCTTTTAAATTCTTTAAAGCCTACATAATGAGATTAGGTGTTTTAGACGGAAAAGAAGGGTATCAATTATCTTACCTGCAATCTTTAAGCGTTTATGAAACCTATGAATCATTAAAAAAAGAGCAAAATTAGTTGAATGAAGATTTGTATCATTAGTTATGATTTTTGGGATTATGATAAGTATATTGTTGAAACATTATGCAAAAGAGGTATTGATGCCCATCATATAAAGATCAGTACTGTTACTCATTCCAATTTCAATGAAAGAGCTGTAAATGCCTTAAGCAAAACTTTTTTAAATAAAAATCTTAAGACTGAAAAAAGACAGAAATACGTTCTGGATTCACTGGAAACACTAGGTCATCAGGATCAGATTCTGGTGATGAATCCGGATACATTTGATCTTTCCACGCTAAAAAAAATCCGAAAAAATACAGACCGCCTAGTTACTTATCTTTATGATAATCTTGAAAGAGTGCCTGTAGAAGATAAGCTGTATCTTTTTGACAAGGTATTTTCTTTTGATTATATAGATGTCAAAAAGCACGGATTTGAAAAATTAACGAATTATATTTATCTGCCTCACTGCACAAAAGAGACCCAGCATCCGGAAATGGATCTTTTCTATATCACATCATATGATAACAGAAGAGTTACTCTGATAAAATTACTTGCCAAAAAACTGATTGAACAGGGACTGAAATTTCAGATTATGATCATCGGAAAGAAATCATGGAAACATCAGCTGACGAATATGTTCATAACGGTACCTAAAAATCTGTTTCTGGTTTTCAGTATCAAAAAGATTCCTCATGATGATCTTCCTAAATATTATAAGAATTCAAGAGTTTTATTGGATTTAATGCGCGAAGGGCAGTATGGGCTTAGTTTCAGAGTATTTGAAGCCATGTCTCTGGAAAAGAAAATCATTACTGATAATGAAGCCATTAAAACCTATGATTTTTACAACCCTAATAATATTTTGATTTTAAACAAAAATATTAGTAATCTTGACAAATCTTTCTTTGAAAAACCCTATGAAAAAATTCCGGAGGAAATCTATTCCAGATACACTCTGGACAGTTGGGTGAACAAGGTTTTTGAAATAGATAATAATTTATGAAAAAAAAACTTTTATTTATAGCTCCTGGTTATTATGGGTTTAATGAAGTAGTTTTTGATGGTTTAAAAAAATATAGTGGTTATGATGTAGTACATATAAATTCAACTTTAAACTACCAATACAAAAATATTTTAGAAAAAATATATAATTTTTTTTTAAAAACCTTCCTTAAAAAAAATCTCAAAAATATAAAAAGAGGCGAACACATCCAACGTATCATTAATCTTCATGATTATGATATTGTGCTCGTAAACAGACCTGATGTTTTGAGTGAGGAGGATATGAATTCTGCTCTTAATAAATCCAAAAAATCTATTGTTCTCTTTTGGGACAGCATTCAGAAAATACCTTCTCAAAAAGAGTATATTAAAAAATTTGATATCTGCTGCAGCTTTGATACGGATGACTGTAAAAATTATAATTTAAATTATGTAACCAATTTTTACTTTATCAAAGAGCAAAAAACGACTGCCAATTTTGACATTTCTTATTTGGCAACCTATGACAAGAGAATCACAGAAACACAAATTTTGTTTGAATATTTTAACAACAATAATATCTCAGCAAAAGGAAAATTATTCACTTACAAATCAATTCCTATTAAAGAAAAGCTTCCTAAGACGATTGAGGTAGTTCACGAAATCATTCCTTTTTCCAGTTCATATAAATATTACCTGGACAGTAAGATTATTCTTGATATTGCACATCCTCATCAAAAAGGGTTATCATTCAGACCTTATGAAGCTATTGGATTAAACAAAAAACTGATCACAACTAATCAGGAAATCATTAACTATGATTTTTACAATCCAAACAATATTTTTGTGATTAAAGATATTTCAAATTTCACCATTCCCAAGAGTTTTTTAACGGAGGAATATGAACAGCCTGAAAACTGGATCAAAGAAAAGTACTATATTAAGAACTGGATAAAAACAATACTCTCATTTCATGAAAACTAAAATTTATTTTGTATGCCCCACTAATAAATTTGCGAGCGGAGGTGTAAAACAAATCTATCGACAGGTCGAAACATTAAATAAAAATGGGTTCGAAGCTTATTTGCTGCTTAAAAAAAAGGGGAAAAAGGAAAATTGGTTTAATAGTAATGTTCCTATAAAGTACAGTCCATATCTATTCAAGGAATTAAAATATCTCTATAAAGGAAAAAAAATCAATTTCTCTAAAAAATTAGTCTTAAGTTTTTTAAAAACTCAAAGTATGGAGATTGAGAAAGATGCTGTTCTGGTTTTTCCTGAAATTTATGGTCCCAATATTTATAAACTGGCGCCGGAAAATCCTAAAGTGATTTTTAATCAAAACTGTTATTATACATTTGGTTACTTTTCAATCTATGAAAACTATGAGGTAAATCCTTACAATCACCCAAAAACGCTAGCTACAATTGTTGCTTCTGATGATGCTGAAAAATATTTAAAATATACTTTCACCGGTTCGAAGGTTTTCAAAATGCGTTTAGGAATTGACAATCAGGTATTCAATTATGGTGAAAATAAAAAAAAGCAAATCTCTTTTATGCCAAGGAAACTTGGTGATGATGTAACCCAGGTCATTTCTATACTTAAACAAAGAGGCACACTAAAAGACTGGAATCTTGCTGCCATAGATAATAAAACAGAGCAGGAAGTGGCAGAAATAATGAAGGAAAGTGCTGTTTTTCTAAGCTTTAATCATAAAGAAGGTTTTGGACTTCCCCCTGCAGAAGCCATGGCGTGTGGCTGCTATGTAATAGGATATTCGGGGCAAGGTGGAAAAGAATATCTAAAGCCGGAGTTTTCTATGCCAATAGAAGATGGAAATATTATAGAGTTTGTTCAAAAAATAGAAGAGACGATAAAAATTTACGAAGAGAAACCTCAGGAAATACTCAGTAAAGGAAAACTTTCTTCTCATTTTATTTTAGAAAACTATAGTTTAAAAAATGAAATCAACGACACTGTAAATATTTGGAATAATATCATACAATAAATACAAAAGGATAATTTAACGATTATCCTTTTTTTAATTTCCTTTTCTAAAATCACCTGTTCAAAAACAAAATCTGAAAGATATACTTCTTTATGAAAAAAACCGCCTCAAAATTGAGACGGCTTCCTTGCTGTAAAATATCAATATTTTTTAATTAATAGGCATAGAATTCAATTCCTTCAGCCACATAACCTGATGGTCTTACGCTGGATCTTGAATAATAGTGATCTTTACCATTCCAATATCTGTAGATAGGAACTGTATTAGGCTGCTGAGTTGCAAAAGCATTAAACTCTATTCCTTCGTCTACATATCCCTGATAATATCCCGGAGTTTTTGTATAATAATGATCTTTACCATTATAATATCTGTAGATTGGAACTGTGTTCGGTGCTTTATATAAGAATGCATTGAATTCTGTTCCTTCATAAGAATATCCGCTGTAGCTTCCCGGAGTTTTTGTGTAATAATGATCTACTCCGTTATAATATCTGTAAACAGGGATTGTATTGAACTCCATATACACTTTGTTATCGATCAGATATTGATCTACATATGCTTTAAGCTGCGCTTTTTTAGCTGCATCTTTCACTAGATCATAGATAATAACCAATCCGTTGTTTCCAAAATCTACCAAAACTGAATTGCTTGTATTTGAGCTATTCTGCCAGTTTGAAAAGTTCACTTTAGGGTTCGTCTGATCAAGATTCAATTCTCCTATTAAACCTTTTGAAGGATCCCCTCCTCTTGTTTTAAAAGCTAATTTTTTAGAGTAGTTCATCGATGATTCTGAAATATTCACATCATTGGTTACATCTACATCAAAGATGTCTTTCATCCCTACTTTCACTCCAATTCTTGCTGCACGGTCACGGCTTTGGCTTCTTGTTTCCGCCTGGAATAAAACATCAAGCTTTGCTCCTGTATAGATGTCAAGCGTTACGTGAGTTCCATAGTCCTGTACAATTTGCTGCGGAGTTTTTGTCTGCAAATCCTGAACAAATTCCGGAGTAAGATAATCTCCAAGCATATCTGTAGTTGCATTGAATCTTACTCTTTTTTGCTTAATGGTAAGATTATAGCTTCCGTAGATATATTTTCCTTCAAACTTATTGTTGGTAGTTACGGCAGAATTAAATCCTACTGAAAGTGTTTTCTTAAACAGAGGAATACCGGCAGTAGCATTTACTTTGGTAGAAACCATTTTGGAGTAAGATTCAGCATTTTCACCATATTCTTCAGTATATTCCTGTGAGAATGTGTTTTCGCTGATTAATCTGTTTGTCTGCTCCGCTTTAAAACGGTCAATATCAATCACTTTAAAACCGGCTGCAGTTGCATTGGCATATTCACCGGCAACATTATAGCCATGTCCTAAGACATCATAAATCCCATCTCCAGCAAATTTGGCAGCTGACAATCGATTATTAGCCTTTGCCGCTGGGCTTTCAGGCGCTACCTCACTGTTTAGTTCTTCTGTAGAACAAGAACTCATCAAAAGCATCAGCAGAGAGCTGAAGCAAAATAAAATTTGTTTTTTCATAGATTATTTAAAAGTTTGTGCAAATATAATATTCAACAATGAGTGACAAAAGCAATTGTATAATGATATATATCATTATTTGGTGAATTTAATGATCAATTAAAACCCTATTAACAAACTATTTAAACAGCCATATTAAAGCAATTAAAATAACCATAAACAGATTTTAATAGATTTTTCACTCCATTTTATAACCTTTGCATGATTTCAAATAAAAAGTGAAGCCAGAATTACTGACTCCACTTTATAATGACCACAAATCGAATTATATTTCTGAAATTTAGTTAGCAGGAATATAGAAAGCAATTCCTTCTTTTACCCAATAACTTGTTGGTCCAAGGTTAGGATTCACTGTCAGATAATGATCTGACTGATTTCTTGCTTTATAATTGTAAACCGGAACTCTGTCACCTGCCGGATCTTTATACGCGTAAAATGCTACTCCCATATACACGTCCCAATAAGAAGACGGTTGTAATGTACTTGACTGTGTATAATAATGATGAGCCCCTGAATTGCTTTTAAAACAGTAAATAGGAACTGTATTCGGTGCTTTGTACTGGAAAACTTTAAAAGTAGGCCCTTCATTAGTCCAGTAAGAAGATGGTTGAAGGTTGGTATTAAAAGTAAAATAATGGTTACTGTCGGCTTGATTTTGGTAACCATATAACATCGTTGTATTATACTCCAAAGAAATCTGATTATCAATCAGATATTGATCTACATAAGCTTTAAGCTGAGCTTTTTTAGCAGGATCTTTTACCAGGTTGTAAATAAGAATCAATCCGTTATTTCCAAATTCTACCAAAACAGAATTGTTCACTGTAGAACTGTTTTGCCAGTTTGCTATATTCACTTTCGGAGTAGCCTGATCCAGGTTCAACTCTCCTACCAAACCTTTTGAAGGATCTCCTCCTCTCGTTCTATATGATAATTTTTTAGAATAATTCATTGAAGATTCTGAAGTATTCACATCATTCTGTACATCAACATCAAAAGCTTTAAGCATCCCGATCTTTACTCCGATTCTTGCAGCACGTTCACGACTCTCGTTAGAAGTTTCAGACTGGAACATGATATCCATTTTAGCTCCTGTATAGATATCAACCATTACGTGGGTACCATAATCCTGTACAATCTGCTGCGGTGATTTAGTTTGCAGATCCTGTGTGAATTCAGGAGTGACATAATCAGCCAGCATATCTGTCGTAGCATTAAATCTCAGCCTTTTCTGTTTAATTAAAAGATTGTAGCTGCCATAGATGTATTTTGCGTCAAATTTATGATTGGTAGTAACCGCAGAATTGAATCCTACTGATAATGTTTTTTTGAATAAAGGAATTCCGGCAGTAGCATCTACCTTTGTGGATACCATTTTGGAATACGTCTGTGCATTCTCACCGTATTCTTCAACATATTGCTGCGTATTTGCATTTTCTGAAATCAATCTCGCCGCTTGCTCTGTTTTGAATCTATCGATATCAATTACTTTAAAACCGGCAGAATTAGCATTGGCATATTCTCCTGCCGCATCAAAACCGTGCCCTAAGACATCATAAACCCCATCTCCTGCAAATCTTGCTGCAGATAAACGATTAGCTTTTGCAGGGTTGTCAGGGGTCGTAGTTTCATTGTTCAGTTCCTCGGTAGAACAAGACCCCATGAAAAGCATCAGTGCTGTACTGAAGCAAAATAAAATTTGTTTTTTCATAGTATTGTTTTAAAATTCACAGCAAATATAAACTTCATCAATGAGTGAAATACAATATTACAAATGACATATATCATTTATCAGTGAATTTAATAGTAAATTAAACAACCATTAATAAAGGAACAAGCAATCATAAATAAGTGATTTAATAAATAAAAATAGTCTCTGAAATAAATTTGAACAGATTAAAAAAAGAATATTAAAATCAATTCAATAATTTTTATTTATGGACTCAATTTTCACAACATAATTTTCACGAATTACAACGATCACATTAAAAACATGATCAGAAAATAGAATATGAGATAGAATAAAACAGCAATTGAAGAAAATTTAAATAAATAAATACAAAAGTTAGAATCAAAAAGCGAATACCTGGTCAGAAATCATCCCGTAAACGCATAATTTTAAGTAAATTTGCAAAAATTAAAATTGAAATGGAGAAAGTAAGAGTACGTTTTGCTCCAAGTCCTACAGGACCTTTACATTTGGGAGGCGTAAGAACCGCATTATATGATTATCTTTTTGCTAAAAACCAGGGAGGAGAATTTGTATTAAGAATTGAAGATACAGATACTGCGAGATATGTGGAAGGAGCTGAAGAATATATCGAAGAAGCTTTGGAATGGTGCGGAATCATCCCAGATGAAAGTCCTAAAAAAGGAGGCAAATTTGCTCCTTACAGACAATCTGAAAGAAGAGACATTTACGATAGATATACAGAACAGATCTTAAAAACAGATTATGCTTATATCGCTTTTGATACTGCAGTAGAATTAGATGCAATTCGTGCACAGTACGAAGCCAAAGGTGATGTTTTCTCATACGACAACAAAACAAGAAACGGCCTTAGAAACAGCCTTACCCTTTCAGAAGAGGAAGTTCAAAGATTATTGGATGAAAAGACTCCTTATGTAGTACGCTTTAAAATGCCTGTTGACAGAGTATTAAATCTTGAAGATATCATTCGTGGAAAATTCTCAGTGAATACCAATACTTTAGATGATAAAGTTCTGGTAAAGAATGACGGAATGCCAACTTATCATTTTGCCAACATCATTGATGATCATGAAATGGAAATTTCTCACGTAATCCGTGGAGAAGAGTGGCTGCCATCTTTAGGACTTCATACTTTATTATACGAAGCCATGCAGTGGGAAGCGCCACAGTTTGCACACCTTTCTTTAATTTTAAAACCTGAAGGAAAAGGAAAATTAAGCAAAAGAGACGGAGATAAATTTGGATTCCCTGTATTCCCGCTAGATTTCAAAGATCCTGCTACAGGAATAGTGTCTAAAGGATATAGAGAAAACGGTTATCTTCCTGATGCTTTCATCAATATGGTAGCATTACTGGGTTGGTCTCCTGCTGATGATAAAGAAATCCTTCCTTTAGAAGAAATGATTAAAGAATTTGATCTTCATAAAGTACACAAAGCGGGGGCAAGATTCAGTAAAGAAAAATCTGAGTGGTTCAACCATCAGTATATCCAGATGAAATCGGATGAAGAGCTTCTTCAGATCCTAAAAAATACAGATCTTGATCTTTCCGGTGCTTCTGATGAAAAGCTGTTGAAAGTAATTCAGCTGATGAAAGAAAGAGCTACTTTTCCGAAAGACATCTATGAAAACGGAAAATTTTTCTTCGAAGCTCCTATTTCTTATGACGAAAAAGCATCGAAAAAGGCATGGAATGATGAAACATCCGCAATTTTAGGAGAATTGGCGAATGCTTTTGAATCTACAGACTTCATTGCTGAAACATTAAAGCAAAAGATGCATGATTTCGCGGAAAGCAAGGGATTAGGCATGGGTAAAGTAATGATGCCTTTACGTTTGTCTTTAGTAGGAGAACTGAAAGGACCAGACGTACCGGACATTCTGGAAACGCTTGGTAAAGAAGAAAGTATCGCCAGAATAAAGAATGCTATAAATAATTTTAACTAAAATAACCATAATTTTTCATACATTTGAAAGATTTAATTTACTTCAAGAAATGGAATATTTAAGTTTCGAACTTCCTATCAAAGAATTGATGGATCAATACCAGACGTGTTCTTTAGTAGGAGAAGAAAGTGGTGTTGATGTAAAATTAGCATGCAGCCAGATTGAGGATAAGATCTTAGAAAAGAAAAAAGAAATCTATTCAAATCTTACACCTTGGCAAAGAGTACAACTGTCCCGCCACCCGGATCGTCCTTATACATTGGATTATATCCACGGAATGGCAGACAAAGGCAGTTTCTTAGAACTTCATGGAGACAGAAATTTCGCTGATGATCCGGCAATGATTGGAGGATTGATTACCCTGGATGGTCAAAAAGTTATGATCATAGGGACTCAAAAAGGAAGAACGACCAAAGAAAGACAGCACAGAAGATTTGGAATGCCAAATCCTGAGGGATACAGAAAAGCTTTAAGATTAATGAAGCTTGCTGAAAAATTCAACATTCCTGTAGTAACTTTAGTAGATACACCGGGAGCTTATCCAGGATTGGAAGCTGAAGAAAGAGGACAAGGTGAAGCTATTGCAAGAAATATTTTTGAAATGGTTCAGCTAAAAACTCCAATCTTCACTTACATCATCGGAGAAGGAGCCAGTGGTGGAGCATTAGGAATCGGTGTAGGAAACAAAGTATATATGTTGGAAAACACATGGTATACAGTAATTGCTCCGGAAAGCTGTTCTTCTATCTTATGGAGAAACTGGGATCACAAAGAAGATGCAGCCAATGCATTGAATCTTACCCCGGCAGATGCTTTAAGAGAAAAGTTCATAGACGGAATTATTGAGGAACCACTTGGAGGTGCTCACTATGATCAGGAGACAACTTATTTGAACCTGAAAAATTCAATTTTACAAAATATCAAAGCTTTCTCCAAATTTACGGGACAGGAGCTTGAAACCCAAAGACAGGACAAATTCATTGCAATGGGTCAGTTTAAAGGATAAAAAATAAAAAAGGTTAAGAATTTCTTCTTAACCTTTTTTATTTAGCTTTCTTCTATTTATCTATTCTGCAACATTAAGTGCAATTTCAATATCCTGAGTAATTTTCTTTAAAGCAGAATATTTTGCATCACATACTGAGGTTGTCATTACATATTCTCCTTTATCAACAAGAATAAAATTTTCTCCTTTTGCAGGAACCGTTAGATTATAATATTTTTTACCACTTATCTTTACGATAAGATTACAGGCAGATCTGTTTTTAATATTCACGTACGCTTCATTCTTATTCAAATCATTATTAAAAAGATGGGTAAGCATAGCTGCTGTTCTTTTATTTTCCTCACTCGGTCCAGATTTAGAACTTCCTGCACTTTTTGCTGAGCCTGCAGAACCTACCGATGCATACGTTGTTGTTCTTCTTTCTTCTTTTAAAGCTTCAATAGCTGCTGCTGCATTATCAGAGACAGGTTTACCATTAACTGTCTTTACTGCATTCGTTGCAATTGTTTTGCCGCTATTAAGTTCATTATTTTTTACAATATTTTCAATTTTTTCTTTACTGATTGGCTTAATGGTTGGCTTTGCTTCGGGAGAATTACCTGCCATGATAATATCAATCAATTTTCTTTTAAAATAGTCTGTTTTCGCATGTCCGGGATTCTGCTTCAGGAAACCGGCAATCACTCTCGCTTCTTTTGAAATTTCAGCTTCCTGCTCTGTATAGATGATTACAGTTTCTTTTTCAACAACAGCTTTAGATTTTGTTTTTTTCTTTTTTTGGGAAAATCCAAGGGAGAAAATGCATATAAATAGGAGAAAGAAGATTTTTTTCATTAATCAAATCTTTAAAATAGTATTAAATATATTAATAACGTGAAAAGTCATTTTTTAGTTTATCATTAAAATCATTATCTTTGCACTGCTCTAAAATTAAGCTAAAAATTAATACTAATCTTAAATAAAAAAATAATACATATTATGTCTTATACACCAGCTGCTGCAGACGTAGCAAAATTAAGAAACCAAACAGGTGCAGGTATGATGGACTGCAAGAAAGCTCTAGTTGAAGCTGAAGGAGACTTCGAAAAAGCGGTAGACATCCTTAGAAAAAAAGGACAGAAAGTTGCTGCTAACAGAGCTGACAGAGAATCTGCTGAAGGTGCAGTAATCGCAAGAGTAAACGAGGACAACACTTTAGGTGTAGTAATCTCTCTAAACTGCGAAACTGACTTCGTTGCTAAAAATGAAGCATTCATCGAACTAGCTTACGAATTAGCTGAAATGGCAATTTTTGCTGCTACTAAAGAAGAGCTTTTAGCTACTGACTTCCACGGAATGACTGTTGCTGAAAAATTAGTTGAGCAAACAGGAGTTATCGGTGAGAAAATCGAAATCGGATCTTTCGAAAGAATCCAGGGAGATTTCTTAGGAGCTTACATCCACGCTGGAAACAAAATTGCTGCAATCTCTTCTCTTTCTGCTAAAGTAGACGGAGCTGACGAAGCTGCTAAAGCTGTTTCTATGCAGGTTGCTGCTATGAACCCAATCGCTTTGGACGAAACCAGAGTTTCTCAGGAAACTATTGATAAAGAATTAGAGATCGAAAGACACAAACTTACTGAAGAAGGTAAGCCTGCAAACATTATCGATAACATTCTTAAAGGTAAAATGCAGAGATTCTACAAAGACAACACTTTGGTACACCAGGATTTCATTAAAGACGGAAGTATCTCAGTTGCTGACTATGTAAAATCTGTAAACGCAGATCTAAAAGTAACAGGATTTGTAAGAGTAAGCCTATAAGCTGATCTTTCAAAAAAAATATAGAATCCCGGTGAAATAATTTCACCGGGATTTTTTTTATCCCGGAAAAGCATGCGATTATTAACACAATATGACGGGAATTTTAAATATTCGACAAATACAGAATAAACGTTATTTTAAAACTTTTTTTGCATAAAAAATTGATTATTAATGTTTAAATTTGCGGCCCCTTATAATAACGCATGAAAAAACTTCTACTAGCTTTTTGCACTTTTCTTTGTTTATTTGTGAATGCACAATTGGATTCTGAGCATTGGATTGCTCCTATGTCTGCAAGCAGTCTCCTCGGAACTCCGAAAGGTTATCTTTATCTTTCAACCAATGAAACAAATCCTTTCTCTGTACAGGTATTTAACAATAACAATGTTATTTCCACTGTTCAGGTAAGCAAAGGAAACCCGGTTCAGGTAACCATCCCGAACAATATGATGATTTCTTCTGCTCCATCCGGACTGTTCACTTCCACTTCAATGGGACTGTATGTAAAAGGAAGCAAAAAATTCTTTGCCAGTTATAGATTTACTGTTCAGGATCAGGCTGAATTTATTACATCAAAAGGATTAGCCGGACTCGGAAAAACGTTCTTCGTAGGAATGGCTCCCAACACGACTGCCAAACCTTATGTTAATTCTACTATTGGGGTAACTGCAACGGAAGACAATACCACTGTAACTTTATCCGGATATAATCCTGCTGTTGTTTTCTCTGATGGTATTTCAGCTCCTTCGAGAACTTTTACAATCAATAAAGGAAAATCATATATCATTGAAGCACAGAGCAATCTTAATCCTAATAATTTAACGGGACTGGTAGGAGCAAAAATTGTTGCCAATAAACCAATCTCTGTAACCAATGGAAATTTCAACAGTATTTATACCACTCAAAACAATACCAATGTAGACGTTCTGATGGATCAGGCTGTTCCTGTAGAAAGATTGGGAAAAGATTTTGTGATGATGAAAGGAAATGGCCCAGCTAATTCTGGAATGGAAGTAGCCGTAGTGATTGCAACAGTAAATAATACAAAGCTTACTGTAAACGGAAATCTTTTGAACAGTGTCACGCTGAATGCAGGACAATATTATGTTGTTCAGGGAACAAACTATATCAACCAGGTGAACGGAAATTACAATATGAGTATTTCCGCCAATAATAATGTATATGTATATCAGCTTTTGGCAGGAACTTCTACAGGTACAGTTTATGCTACGGGAGGAATGAATTTCATCCCACCTTTAAGCTGTTTTTTACCTAAAGAAATTAACGAAATCGGATTTATTAATAAAATAGGCAATGACACCTTTAATACAAGACTTAATATTATTACTCAGGCTGGTGCTGCAGTTACCATCAATGGAAGCCCTATTGCAGCAGGTACAGGTCCGGCACCAGTGACTGGAAATCCAAACTGGGTAACTTATTCTATTCCGAGTGTGACAGGAAATATTACCGTAGGTTCTACAAAACCTGTTACTGCAGGTATCGCTGCAGGAAATGGAGCCGTAGGATATGGAGGGTATTTCGCAGGATTCTCTTCTGTTCCGGTGATTACAAAAACGGGAGACTGCTACAATGGAGTTCAGCTTTCTGTAGAAACAGGTTATGATGCTTACCAATGGTATCTGAATGGAAATCCTATTACCGGAGCTACTACCCCATCCATTAATCCTGATTTATATGGTACAGGAATATATACCTGCTATATCACCAGAACAAACTGCGAATCCAGACTTACTGCAGAATTTGATTATACTGCATGTCCGCCTATCACTACAACGACTTATGATATTGGATCTTGTAATACCAAAATCATCAATCCGGTATTTAGTAATTCAACCCAAATTATTGATCCTTCTTATACAAATATTATTGTGCCACCCACGAACGGAAACGTAAGCATAAATCCGACAACAGGACAACTCATATATACTCCTAATGCTGGTATTACAGCCAATACTACCGATACATTCACTTATTATATTCAGGGGAACGGAAATCCGGCTGCTTTTGAATATTTTAAAATTGTAATCAACACCCATGTTTTTCAGGTGAATAACGCCTCTCTTACTTCTTGTGCAGCATCTAACGGAAACGGAACATTCAACCTTACTACAGCTAATGTAACTTCGGAACCTGGCGCAACAGTCACTTACTTTACCAATGCCAATTTGACAGGGCAGATTACTAATCCCGCAACGTATTCGGGGCAGGCAGGAACAATATATGCCAATGTAACTTCGATATATGGATGTTCTAAACTAGCAACCATTACATTAAATACATACCCAACCCCGAATATTAACACAAGTAACTTTAATGCCAATATTTGTGATGATAATTTTGACGGAGTTGTAAGTGTTAACTTTACGAATGTTACTCCACAAATTGTAAACAACCCTGCCAGCTTCACCGTAAAATATTACCTTAGCCAGGCTGATGCCAATGCAGGAAACAACAATACTCTTCCAGCCAACTGGACTTTCACAGCCAATACAACTGTGTATGTAAGAGTATCCGGTGTTCTTGGAGAATGTCCTCCGGCTTTAGGTCAAATCAACTTCACCATTGGAAATAAAATTCCTTTGATCACCAATAATGGTCAGACAGATATCTGTGACAATGATCTTAGCGGTTCCGAAGCTGTAAATCTTAATGATTATAAAGCTTTATTCACTACAGATCCAGGAGTTACCCTATCATTCTACACTTCACTGGCAAATGCACAAGCGGGATTGAACCCAGTTTCTGCATCACAGACACTTACTTCGTTTACCACTGTTTTCTATGTAAGACTCCAAAGCAGTACGGCATGCCCGAATACAGCTGTTTTAACTCTTAATCTGAAAACGCCTAAAAAATCAGACAAACTGCATGATCAGGTAATCTGTTCTGATGAAAAAATAATGCTGGATGCAGGCCCCGGATTCACTTCATACTTATGGAATACCGGTGCTAATTCTTCAAGTATCTCTGTAGGACCCGGAACTTATTATGTAGATCTTGGATTCAACGGATGTATATACCGTCAGTATGTAAATGTTACAACATCACAGGCACCTGCTATTACTAAAATAGAGGTAACAGGATCTACAGCTACAGTCTTTGTAACCGGAGGAACCGCTCCTTATAAGTATTCATTAAATGGTTTCGATTATCAGACCTCTAATGTCTTCACAGGATTATCAAGAGGCCTTCATACAGTATACGTATTAGGTTCTGACAGATGCAGCCATGTAACCAAAGAGTTTTTGGTACTCAATTTAATCAATACGATTACTCCAAATGGAGACGGGATCAATGATGTCCTGAATTATTCAGAATTAAGAATCAAGAAAAATGTCACTATTGAGGTGGCAGATCGCTACGGAGCCTCTGTTTATAAGTCATCCGATAAGAATTATACCTGGGACGGAAAAGCCAATGGAAGAAATCTTCCTACGGGAACATATTGGTATATTATCAGATGGACTGAGCCCGATACTCAATTACCAGTTTCGTATTCAGGATGGCTTTTAATTAAAAATCGGGAATAATTTTTTAACATTTATTTAAATTTTATTAAAAGTATTTCATTTTTTATTTTAATTTTGTAGAAATCCTAATTCCATACACATGAAAAGATTTCTACTCAGTTTGGTATTAATTTTTTTGACAATTAATCCACTCTTTGCACAAAGGGATACCGAGCATTGGATTGCTCCTTATTACGACAGTGTTGGAGGGTATACCAATATGTTATACCTTTCCACTGATTCATTAACTCCCATTGATGTAACCATTTATAACAATAATGCTGTAGTTACTACGGTTACCATCAGTAAAGGTAGCCCGCAAACTTACAAGGTTACCAATAGCCTTATTTCTACAGGTACCACTACTGAAGCGTTCAATGTTGGTAATAAAGGACTGTATTTAAAAGCAGCCAAACCTTTTTACTGTAGTTTAAGACTTGCCCAAAGTGTTCACGGGGAAGTAATTACCAGTAAGGGAAAAGCTGGGATTGGAAAAACATTTTTCGTTGCTACTGCTCCCAATACCAATACCAGCAGTATTCAAAACTTTACAGCAGGTGTACTGGCTACTGAAGACAACACGAATGTAACAGTATCTTGGAATGCAGCTGCCGGAGTAGTTTTTATTAACGGAACACCTACAGGTAATACTCAATCTTTTACATTACAGAAAGGCCAATCTTTCATTCTTGCGGGATCAGGAAGTCAGTCTGGAAACAAGACTGGTTTTATTGGCGCAAAAATAGTTGCTGATAAACCTATAACACTTACCAACGGAAGCTGTAATGCCAACTTCTCTACTGCACCATCAGGAAGTGATCCGGTTCTGGATCAATCTGTACCGGTTGACAGACTTGGAAATACTTTTGCAATGGTAAAAACAAGATCTACTGCTCCTAACTTGAATATGGAGGGAGGTCTTATTGTTGCTACTGAAGATAACACTCAGGTATTTTTAAATGGCGGCGGTACTTCTGTTGCAACACTTGCTGCCGGAGAATGGTACAGAATTAATGAAACCAGCTATGTGGCTCAAGGGACTTCAGGACATTCAAATATGTTCATTTCTACAACTAAAAATGTATACTTATACCAATTTATTGGAATTTTGGGAAGTGATGCAACCAATGGATTCAACTATATTCCGCCATTGAACTGTTTCCTTCCAAGAAAAATTGACGAAATCGGAAAAATCAATGAGATGCCTATTGGTACCGGAGGAGCGAGTGCAGTTCAGGATATCATTGTAAAACTAAATATCTTAACAGAAACAGGATCTACTGTATTGCTAAATGGCATGCCTATAGCTGCAACAGACGGACCATATCCGGTGGCAGGAAATTCTAACTGGGTTACCTATGGAATTACCGGGGTAACTGGAAATATTAATATTACTTCTACAAAAGCTGTAACGGCTGGTATCAACGGAGGATTTAGTTCTGCAGGATACGGAGGTTATTTTGCAGGATTCTCTTCTATCCCTGTAATTGCTAAAAAAACAGGTGAATGTGTACCGGGAATTATTCTTGAATTAGATGACGGATACGAAACCTACCAGTGGTATCGTGATGGAGTAGCTATTGCAGGGGCAACCTCTTTTACTTATACTCCTACACAATCTGGAAATTATACGGTAAAAGTAACAATGGGAACATGCCCTCCTGTTACAACACCTATCTATAAAGTACAAATGTGTTTAAAGGAAACAACACAGGCTCTTAATGCTTGTTCTACTAAAATTATTACGCCTACATTTACTTCTTCCACTCAGACTGTGGTTCCAAGTACAGTAGTAATTTTAACGCCTCCTACAAAAGGAACAGCAGTAGTAAATCCAAACGGAACAATTACTTATACTCCAAATCCCGGATATTTAGGAGCTGATAAAATTGTTTATAAATTCTGTGGAAACTCAGTGGAGTTTACAGATTGTGAGCAGGTGACATTAAATCTTACTGTAGTACCGTTCATTGTAACTGATACTTCTATCAAAGCATGTTGGTATGATGTAGCACCTTATGCTTATTTTGACCTTACGAAAGCAAAAGTAACAGACTATAATGCCGTTACAAAAAAATACTACCGTACTCTGAATGATCTTACTGCAGGCATCAATGAAATTACAACACCAGAAAACTTCCCTTCAACAGGAGGGTTTGTATATGTGAAAGTAACAACTGCTGAAGGATGTACAGCCAATGCAAAAATTGAATTAATTGTACTTCCAATCAAAAAATCTCCGATCCTTGTAGATCAGTATATCTGTATGGATGCAAAAACAAATCTGGATGCAGGTTCCGGATATGATTCATACCAATGGAGCACAGGGGCTACTACTTCAGGTATCAGAGATGTAGGCGTTGGAGAATACACTGTAATACTAGGTAAAAACGGATGTTTCCTTACTCAGACCGTAAAAGTGAAAAAAGTTGAGGATCCGGTAATCCAAACGATTGAGATCAACAACAATACAGCGACAGTAATTGTAAGCGGTGGTAAAGCACCTTTCAAATATGCGGTTGACGGAACAGCTAACTGGCAGGATTCAAATGTCTTCACAGGTTTAAGCAGAGGACAGCATACTTTCTATGTTAAAGATTTCTATAATTGTACCCCTACTTCTGTAGAAATTACAATTCCGAATCTATTAAATGCTATTACGCCTAACGGAGATAATGTAAATGATTATATAGATTACAGTGAACTTGCTTACAAAGAAAACCTAAGCTTCGTAGTATATGACAGATATGGAAATATGGTATTTACCGGAAATAAATTCAACAACTACAGATGGGACGGAAAACACTTTGATAAGAAACTGGGAACAGGAACTTATTGGTACCATATCACCTGGAATGAATCCAATAAAGAAAAGACTCCAATAAAATATACAGGTTGGATTCTTGTTAAAAACAGAGAGTAATAATTAGTTTAAAACTATATTTTATAAGCCACGATTGTATTATCGTGGCTTATTTTGTTAATTAAATAATGATATAGTGAAATATTTTCATAATCAATGAATTATTCTTCTATTTTTGTAAAAAACCTAATTAACTATAATACATGAAGAAGATTCTATTAATTTTCCTGTTCTTACTGGTGCCCATTCACCTGCTTTTTGCCCAAAGAGATACAGAACATTGGTTTGCTCCCATGGCAGCCAGATCTCCAAAAGTAGTCACCCCCATGCAGGCACTGTATTTTTCTACAGATTCTGCCACTCCATTTACTGTAGATATCTATAGTAATAATACAGTATTGGGAACAGTCACTATAAGCAAAGGATCACCACAGACATTTGATATTCCATTGAACAGAATGGTTGCCACCATCAATGGAGAGCTATTCACTGTAGGAAATAAAGGTCTTTACACAAAAGGTTCAAAACCCTATTTTGTAACTTACAGATTCTCGGTAAGCCAGCATGGAGAAATATTAACGTCAAAAGGAAAAGCCGGAATAGGCACAAAATTCTATGCTGTTACTGCTCCCATTGAGGAACTGAATAGTGAATATAATTTCACCACCGGAATTCTGGCAACAGAAGATAATACTACCGTTACGGTTTCAAACTATTCTCCCAACATTGTATTTACCAATGGATGGACGGGAGTTACTAATCCCACCCTTACTTTTACCTTAAACAAAGGGCAATCTTATATCATCGAAGGAATAGGTGATAAAACCGTAAATAAAGAAGCATTCATTGGTGCTAAAATAGAAGCTGATAAACCTATTTCAGTAACCAACGGAAATTTTAACGGCCAGTTTGCCATGGCAGCGGGCGGATCCTATCAGGGTTCTGATATTATCATGGATCAATCTGTACCTGTAGACAGGCTAGGAAATGAATTTGTAGTAGTAAAAGGAAATGGAGATATCAGCAGGAATATGGAAGATGCCCTAATTGTTGCAACAGAAGGCGGAACTCAAATATATATCAACAATGCAACAACACCCGCTGCAACATTAGCTGAGGGTGAAAGCTACAGAGTAAACAAAATCAATAATACCAACTATATCAATCAGGGAAATAATCACTATAACATGTACATCAGAACTACAAAAAATGTATACGTGTATCAACTTATGGCAGGCGTTGGAGCCAGTAATGCAACACTTGGGTTTAATTATATACCTCCATTGAACTGTTATCTTCCAAGAAAAATTGATGAGATTGGAAAAATTAAAGACCTTCCTTATTCCACAGCCCTTTCAGGACATATTGTGAAATTGAACATCCTGACAGAAGCAGGCGCAGTAGTTACGGTAAACGGAGGACCATTGACTGCTGCTCAAGGGCCTTATCCGGTAACAGGAACTCCCAATTGGGTATCTTATTCTATACCGGATATTACAGGAAATGTCACCATTAACTCTACAAAAGCTGTTACAGCAGGTATTTCCGGAGGAAGTGGTGTGGTAGGATATGGTGGCTATTTTGCAGGATTCTCTTCCATTCCCGTTATTGCAAAACAAAATGGTGAATGTATTCCGGGAATTGTTCTTGAAGTAGACGACAGCTTTGACACTTACCAATGGTACAAAGAAAACAATCCTATACCCGGAGCAACAAGTCATTCTTATACTCCTACACAATCAGGAAATTATACCGTAAAAATTACGGTAGGCTCATGTCCGCCAGTGATCACCCCTGTGTATAAAGTGTATACCTGTCTTAAAAAAACCATTATAAATGACACTGTATGTGATGGAGTAAAACAGATTGTACCTACATTCTCAAGCTCTACACAGACCGTAGTGCCAGGAACTGTAACAATCATTACAGCTCCGACTAAAGGAAATGCAGTTATTGATCCGGTTACAGGTGTTATAAGCTATGCACCAGCTTATGCCTATATTGGTCCGGATAAAATCGTTTATAAATTCTGCGGAAACAATCCTGATTTTACAGACTGTGAAGAAGTCACTTTAAACCTCACTGTTTCTGAAAGTCCCGTAGTAAATGACGCTTTAATAAGAACATGTTTCCTGGAAGCCAATCCAGCTACCGGATTATTTAATCTTACCAATGTCAGCGTAACATTAGCTACCGGAATCACCAAGAAATACTACCCTTCTCTTGCAGACGCCCATGCAGGAACGAATGAAATTTTGACTCCTAATAATTACATTGCCCCGAATGGTGTTGTATACATAAAAGTGATCAATGCGAACGGATGTTACAGAGTAGCCGTGGTAACTCTTGTAGTTTTAGCTCCGGTAAAATCAGATGTATTGACAGATAAAATCATCTGTATGGAAGGAAAAACTACATTGGATGCAGGACCAGGATTCAAAAGCTATGAATGGAGCACGGGAGCAACCACTCAAACCATCAAAAATGTAGGAGTTGGCGTATATTGGGTAAAACTAAAAACAGGAGATTGTGTTACAATGCAGGCAGTGAAAGTTTATGCATCAGAGCAGCCGGTTATTTCCCATATTGATATCTTAACTAATACCGTAACAGTACATGTTGTAGGAGGCACTCCACCCTACAAATACTCAATGGATAATATCAACTGGCAGGATTCTAATGTATTCACCAATATCAGCAGAGGAAATGCCATCATCTATGTAAAAGATGATTATAATTGTGAACCAATCCAGGTGAATATCACTATTCCTAATCTGATTAATGTGATCACACCTAATAATGACGGAATAAATGATGCCATAGATTATTCCTCACTGGCCGTTAAAAACAATCTTGTATTCAATATTTTTGATCGTTATGGAAGCAAGATTTTCCAGGCTGACAAAACCAACGGATACAAATGGAACGGAACTGCTGATGGAAGTAAGAGAGTTCCTACAGGAAATTATTGGTATGAAGTAAGCTGGAATGAGCCTAATGGCAAGCAAACACCGATAAAATTCACAGGTTGGATTATGGTGAAGAACAGAGAGTAATTATACAGACATAAAGTTTTTAAAAGCCCCGATTTTGAAATCGAGGCTTTTTTATTATGTTTTCAAGTATTTAATACTTTTTATTATTAAATTTGTGATAAATACTAATACTGAATGAAGAAAATTCTATCTTTTCTATTTATATTTTATATTTTCACCTCTGCTTTTGCCCAATTGGACAGAGAGCACTGGTTTGCTCCGATGGTAGACAGGACAGGCGCTCCCAATCCCTACCAGAAATTGTATTTATCTACCAGCAGAACAACTCCTTTTCCGGTAAATATTTATAACAATAATGTTCTGATCGGAACGGTGAACATCAGCAAAAATAATCCACAGAAATTCGACGTTTTAAGAAATTATATTATTACCACGCAACAGACAGATCTGTTTACCCCTACTACCAAAGGACTATATCTTAAAGCAGAATTTCCTTTTTATGCCAACCTAAGATTTTCGGTATTCAACCATGCGGAAATTATTACTTCCAAAGGAATTCCTTCCACAGGAAATACATTTTACGCTGCCTCTGCTCCCATTACTGTGAGCAATAATATCCTGAACTTCATGACCAGTGTTCTTGCCACTGAAGACAATACCACTGTTACCATTTCCGGATACAGCCCTACCGTTCAGTTTTCTAACGGAATGACGGGAGCTACCAACCCGACAATGACTTTCACTTTAAACAAAGGACAATCTTACATTCTTGACGGAATTGGAGATATTACAGGAAATTTTGACGGATTCATTGGTTCAAAAATTATCGCCAATAAACCCGTCAATGTTACCAACGGAAATTTCAACGGACAATATGCCGGGAACTTTCCTTCAAGTTCAGATATTTTAATGGATCAGGCAGTGCCGGTCAACAGACTTGGGAATGAATTTGCTCTGGTAAAAGGCAACGGACCTATCGGTTCTAATATGGAAGGAGCTGTTGTCATTGCTACTGAGGATAATACCCAGATCTTTGTCAACAATGAAATTCCTCCAATCGCAACCATTAATGCAGGAAAATATTATGTGATTCCTGATTCAAAATACATCCTTCAGGGAAACGGACATTATAATTTATATGTCAAAACATCAAAAAATGCTTATGTCTATCAGATATTGGCCGGAGATTCCAACTCAGGGAATGAAACGGCTACCGGAGGATTCAACTTTATTCCTGCATTGAACTGCTACCTTCCAAAGCAGATTAATGAATTGGGATTGATTAACGAAAACTTTGTTCATTCCAATGGGAATGTCGGAGGAGTTCTGAACATTCCAACAAAATTGAATCTTATTACAGAAAGAGGAGCCAACGTTACAGTGAACAGTGCAACTCCTCTCGCTATAACAGGACCTTATAACATGACGGGAACCACTAATTGGGTTACTTATGGAATTCCCAATGTGACGGGAACCATTACGGTGGTTTCAGATAAAGCTATTATGGCAGGAATTACGGCAGGAAGTGATGCTGTAGGATACGGAGGATTTTTCGCCGGTTTTCCTACACAGCCTGTTATTTTAAAATCAGGTACCGGATGTATTCCGGGGATTGTTCTTACAGTAGACCCTCTTATCTATGATACCTATCAATGGTACAGAAACGGAACAATTGTTCCTGGAGCTACAACCTCCACAATCACACCTACCCTACCCGGATATTATACGTGTTCTGTAACAATGGGAAGCTGTGCTCCTTTAGTCACCGAACAAATTAAAGTACTGAACTGTACAAAACTTAGTACAAAAACCTACAATGTCTGTACTTCGCAGATCATAACTCCTGCACTAAGCAGTTCTACACAAACAACCGCTCCTAATACTGTAGCGATTACAACAGCACCTACATTGGGTACAGCAACGATAAACGCTGCAACCGGAGTGATTACTTATACTGTAAATACTCCCGGTACATCAGGAACGGATACATTCACTTATACGTTTTGTGGAAATGATCCGGACTTTCCGGATTGTGAAACAGTAACGGTTACCATCAATATTCAGGCGCTTACGGTAATGAACGCCACATTATTCGCCTGTGATACCAATGGGCAAGGGACATTCAACCTTACTACAGCCAACATTACAAGTAATTCACCTGTCACCATTACTTATTATCCAACCCTTTTGGATGCTCAGAATGAAAATGCAGCAGCCCTGATAACCAATACAACAGCTTATACCGCACCGAATGCTACCATTGTATACGCCGTTGTAAAAAACAATATCGGCTGTAAAAGTATTGCACAAATAACATTATCTCTTTTCAATAAAGCAATCGTTCTGGATAACTACAATGGGGTTTTCTGTGATGATAATCTGGACGGGACAGTCACTGTAGTCCTTTCCAATATCACTCCTATTGTCTTGAATAACCCAAATTATTTTACCAACGTAAGGTATTATGCAAGCCTTTCAGATGCGAACGCGGGAAACACCAATACTCTTCCGAACAACTGGAGCTATACCGCTACAACCACTATTTACATCAGAGTAGATTCTCCGGATGGCTGTGCCAGTGTCATCAAACCTTTACAGTTCAGTATCGGGGCTAAAGTAACTTTGATTACCAAAACCGTTACAGAAAGCGTTTGTGATGATGATCTGGATGGAACAAAAAGCGTCAACTTAACCCAGTTTATTCCTCAGTTTACACTGGATCCGAATGTGACATATACCTTCCATGCAACTTTAGCAGATGCGCAGAACAATGTCAATATAGTTTCATCCCCTATTAATATTACCACTTCCCAGACTTATTATATCCGTTTTCAAAAAAATGGCGTATGTCCGGAAGTAGGTACCCTTAAAATCAATATTAAAGTTCCAAAAAAATCTGATGTATTAGTAGACAAAGCTATTTGTCCGAAAACTACCACCACATTGGATGCAGGGCCGGGCTTTGAAAGATATTTATGGAGCACTGGAGCTACTACCCCTTCCATCACTAATGTTGCGCCGGGAAGTTATTGGGTAGAACTTACCTTCAACGGCTGCGTTTACAAACAATATGTAAACGTTACAGAATTGCCACTTCCTATAATTACTTCTATTGAAATAGATGGAACAACGGTAAAAGTTGGCGTAAGTGGCGGCACACCTCCTTATGAATATTCTTTAGACGGAGTGCTGTGGCAGAGTTCAAACGTCTTCACAAATGTACCAAGAGGAGCACATAATGTATTTGTAAGAGACTCTAAAATGTGTGAAGAAGTTAAAAAACCGTTTGCCATTATCAATCTGATAAATACTATTACTCCAAATGGAGATGGTTATAATGAAGGAATAGATTATTCCGCATTAATGGCCAATGATAATCTTGTATTCAGAATCTTTGACAGATATGGTGCTGAAGTCTTCAGAGGAACCCCGGAAAACAGATTCACATGGGACGGAAGAATCGGTGGAAGATATGTTCCCACAGCAACGTACTGGTATTTTATCACCTGGACAGAATACGGCTCTACACTCACTGTAAAATATTCCAGCTGGCTGCTTGTAAAACATAGATAAACAAATAAAGCCGGAAGAAAGGATACTTAAAGTTCAGTATCTCTTTCTTCCGGCTTCTTTACTTATATTCACTCTTTTTTAGGTTGTTGATAAATTTCTAACACTCCTTAACAATTAAATCTTAAAGTTTAATATAACTTTAACCACTATTCATCATCTAATTAGGCAAAATTGCTTTATTTCTACGTAATTTTGCGCATTATATGAAGAAACTGTTTACTCTGCTGCTATTGGTTTTTCTGGCAAAAATTAATGCACAAATATATTCCGGAGAGGTATTTCTGAGAGACAACTCTATTTTATATCTCAATCAGGTATATGTTACGAACCTGAATACTCAAAAGACCGTTCTTACGGACTACAATGGTAATTATAATATCCCGGCCAATCCTGGAGATGTAATCCGGTTTACCTCTATTGTTACCGAAAGAAAAGATATCAAGCTAACTCCTCAATCCATGGTTCAAAAAAATCTGGTTGAGCTGAAAATTGCTTATTATGAAATTCAGGAAATTGTACTCAGCAGGTTCAAGCCTACCGGAAACCTTCGGTATGATGTAAATTCTTTAAGAAAAGAAGATAAAGCCTATGCTCTTAAGAAAGTAATTGGTCTTCCGGAGCCAAAAGGTGACGGAACTCCTCCGGAACTTCCTGTTGCCGGTTTACGGGATGGCGGGCTTACTTTCAGCCTTGAAAGCATCTATGATATTCTTTCTGGTGAGAGAAAGAAAAAACAGCGTTATCAGGCTTATGAAAGGATGAACACCTCCGTTGCCCAGATCAAGAATTATTTGGGGAAAGATTATTTTACGAAGTTTAAAATTCCTGAGAATCTGATTGATAATTTCCTTCAATTTGTTTACAGTTCTGAAAATATTCAAGCTTATGTTTTGGCCGGAAATTTTGAAGCGATAAAGGTTCCTATTGAAAAATATATGCCTATCTATCAGAAAAGACTTAAAAGTTCTCACCTTCAGGAGGTTGTAAGCAGTAACTAGAAAAATAATTCCTATATATAAATCCATGTGCTTCTACATGGATTTTTTTTGTGACTATATAAACTGCACTATCATTTTATGTGTTTACTATAAATTATTCAATTTTAACAGCATATTCTTCTTTGATATTCAAAAATATGTTTAATTTTATCTCCCAAACAAGTGTTTAAAAATAAAAACACTCATATTTCGTTATTCAGATAAAAACTAACCCAGAAAGCAAATTAAAAGAGATGCGCCGAATTTTTAATTTAATATTAATTAATGAAAAAAGTACTTTTACTTCTTTGTTGTATGTTTTTTGTTACGATATCTTCTCAAAAAAAGGGGAAGGACTACAGTAATATTTTAAAAAGTAAGAATATATACGAAATCAATGCCTTTTTAAGAGACGCCCATCCTGATGACCCCAAAAGATCTGTTCTGAAGCCAAGGGTAATGGAAATGATGAAAGAATACATCAAAAATGCACATCCTGCTGACCAGAAAGTAAAAGATATGCAGGAAATGCTGGCTATGCTGAGGAGAAGACCTTCTACGAAGATCACCTTCGATGAAATGAATGCCATCATCAAACAAAAGCAGATTGCAAAATATAAGGCCGAATTGGCTGCCAAACAACCTACCGATGTTTATACACCAAGTAACGCCCAGAATACTTATGTTGTAAATACTACTGCTAATACAGCAATTCCTAATGCTGAAGCTGAGGAATTCAACATGCTTATGGCTGTCTCCCCTGTAGAGCATAAAAACAAAACGGTAAAAATCCTTAACTCTTTATTTGATAATGACCCTAATGCTAAAGAAGCTATTATATTGATTCAAAATAAGTCAGACTGTAATATCATTGTAAGAATGGAAGGCGTAGGCACTACGAAATATAGGCTGGCCGTTCCTGCTCATGGTGAAGGTTCAATTGTTATAGAAAAAGGACAGTATCTTTTCACCAGCCTTGTTTGCGGAGCTCAATATGCTTCACAAAAAACAATTGAAAGGGCAATTATGGTCGCTTTAGGAGGCCAATAATTTCGATCAAAAACGAATTATCTCTATGTCTTTTACCCCAAAAAGACAAAGATACTCCATAAATTTTCACTATTTTTGCACTCATTTTATAACTCAATGGGCAAGAATAAATTAGCAAGATTCGCAGAAAACAAAATATTACCAAATGTAATCCAACCAACAAGAGAAGATACTTTAAACGGTTTCGAACTTAAGGGAAAATGGAGAGAAAACTTCTTTAAAAATGACAATCCAATTGTATTGGAATTAGGTTGTGGAAAAGGAGAATATTCTGTAGGACTTGCCAAAACATTTCCTGAAAAAAACTTTATCGGAGTTGATATTAAAGGCGCAAGATTTTGGTTTGGTGCTAAAGAAGCTGTAGATAGTAATATGACTAATGTAGCTTTTCTGAGAACACAGATTGAACTTGTAGATTATTTCTTTGCTGAAAATGAGGTAGATGAAATATGGATTACTTTCCCGGATCCACAAATAAAATATAAAAGAACAAAACACAGATTAACACATCCGGACTTTTTAGACCGTTATAAAAAATTCCTGAAGCCAGGAGGTATTATCCACCTGAAAACCGATTCAGAATTTCTGCATGGATATACACTTGGGTATTTGCAGGGAGCAGGCTATGAAATCATTTCTGCCCACCACGATATCTATGGTGCTCCTGAATACGATCCTAATACGGAACATTTGAGAGATATTAAAACGTATTACGAAGAGCTATTCTCGGCGAAAGGAAAAACAATTACTTACATTAAATTCCGGATCAGCTGATGAAATAGAAAAACTTGATGAAAAAAAAATTTTTAACGATTCTATTCTTCACATTTCTTATTCCAACCTTTACAAACGCCCAAAAAAGCAGTAAAGACATTCTAAAAAGCACAAATATCAAAGAAATTGAAGAATACCTGAAGAACGCACACCCTGACGATCCCAAAAAAAGTGTGCTCAAACCAAAGCTTATTGCTCTAAAAAACTCTGAATGGACTAAAGGTGCCCGTACAGCCAAACCTATGGAAGCAAGGCCGGTGATTGCGGATATCCCGAAAAGCGCTATGAGAAATCCTAATTCTGACGATGCGGAAGAATTTAAAAAACTCATTGCAGAAACATCAGCTGAACATAAGGAGAAAACAGTAAAGCTTCTGAATGCGATGTTTAATGAGGATATCAATCGCAATGAAGCTATCCTATTATTCAAAAATAATTCGGACTGCAATATCGTATTACGGATTGAAGGAAAGGACTTTTACAACCTTGCTGTTCCTGCGCATGCTGAAAACTTTATTGTCCTCAAAAAGGATTCATATGCACTCAGCAGCAATATTTGTGATATGAAATATTCCTCACAGAAAAACATTAAAAAAAGTATATTTGTAACGATAGACAATCCGAAACAAGCCGGGACTGAACTGAAATCTGCCCAAAAAGAACCGGTTCCGGAAAAACCTTCGAAAAAACAAAAATCAAAAAGTAAAATAGGATGAAAAAACTAATAGTTTTTACCGGAATTTCATTGATTCTTGCCAGCTGTAATGTAAATTATGGCAGCTATCCCGGAAGAACCTCCTACCCTTACCCTACAAGCAATGCCGGTAACAGAGCAAATACAGAAAGTGAATATAATGAGCTTATAAAGACCTATAAACCGGAAACAGCTGATGTTCTCAATGATCTTCTTAACAGCGATGATCCTAAGAATCCTAAGACCTCTGTTTCGGTAGAAAATAAATCTCCATGCAATATGGTACTTACGGTAAGCGGAGGCAGTTTCTTCAAAAAAATTCCAATTGGTGCCGGAAAGATAGGATATACGATGGTTCCAAAAAATCAGAATTACAGATTATCCGGAGCCGTTTGTAACTCAATGTATCAATCTACCAAGTTTATCACAACCTCTTATTCTATAAAACTTTCAAATTAAAATATAACCCGCAGAACTCTGTGGGTTTTTATTTTTAAGGAATAAATCTACTATATTATAATCATAAACAACTGTACAAAAATCTCCTAATAAAAGCTTAAACAATGTAAAATCAAAATATTATTCTGAAAATCATACATATAACAAATATTTCCATATATTTAGAAATATAATTGCGGATTCCGAAAAGCACATAGAGTAGGAAAAAAACTAAAACTAAAACCATGAAAAATTTAAAAAAAGTCTCAAGAAGTGAGCTAAGAACAATCAAAGGAGGATACAGAAGCTGCATAGACGGCTGTAATTTCGAAATTGGAGAAATGTGCTGCAGCGGAGTATGCAGAATCGGTGTAGTTGTTCCAACTACAGATCCTGATTTCCCGGAATTTACAGTATGCCCTAAGAAGCCTTAGTATATATATAATGAAAAAACGCTGGACCTAAATCCAGCGTTTTTCCTATAGTAAAGAAAATCTTTAATTATTCTGCATCGAAGTCAGCATCTTTATCAGCAGATACTACTTCTCCTTCTTCTTTAGATTTTTCCTTATCAGCTTTTCTTTGAGACTGACCTTCTTTGATAGATTCTGAAACAATGCTCAAGATCATATCGATAGATTTAGAAGCATCATCGTTTCCTGGGATAACGAAGTCAACTTTTCTAGGGTCAGAGTTTGTATCAACAATACCGAAAACTGGAATACCTAATTTCTTAGCTTCAGTTACAGCGATGTGTTCTCTCAAGATATCTACAACGAAGATTGCAGAAGGAAGACGAACCATGTCAGAGATAGAACCTAAGTTCTTTTCTAAGTTAGCTCTTTGTCTGTCAACTTGTAATCTTTCTTTTTTAGATAAAGTTTCGAACGTACCGTCTTTTTTCATTTTGTCGATAGCATTCATCTTCTTTACAGCCTTTCTGATAGTAACGAAGTTCGTTAACATACCTCCTGGCCATCTTTCTGTAATATAAGGCATATTAAGTTCTGAAGCGTGTTTTGCAACAACTTCTTTCGCTTGCTTCTTAGTAGCTACGAAAAGAACTTTTTTACCTGCAGAAGTTAATTTTTCTAAAGCGCTGCACGCTTCATCCAATTTAACTGCTGTTTTATGTAAGTCTACAATGTGAATACCGTTTTTCTCCATAAAAATGTATGGAGCCATATTTGGATTCCACTTTCTAGTCATGTGACCGAAGTGTACGCCAGCCTCTAAAAGGTCTTTTACATTTGCTTTTGCCATGTTTTCTGTTTTTGTTAGTTTACTTTCCGTCTTTTAAACAATCAACAACTTCTTTAGATGGGAGAAGCGTTTGGATGCTAAACGTAACGGGCAATTTTTGCTTTAAGCTTCAGGCAGTAAGCCGTAGGCTTTGAAGCGAATTAAAAATTTTAATAAGTTTTTCAAAAAGCTTATTGCATATTGCTTTAAGCTTACCGCAATTCTTAACGTTTTGAGAATTGGAATCTCTTTCTTGCTTTTTTCTGACCTGGCTTCTTTCTTTCCACCATTCTTGCGTCTCTTGTAAGTAAACCAGCAGGCTTTAATGCTAATCTGAACTCAGCGTTGATCTCGCATAAAGCTCTTGAAATACCTAATCTGATAGCTTCTGCCTGACCTGTATTTCCACCACCGAAAACATTTACGGTAACGTCATACTGACCAACAGTCTCAGAAAGGATAAACGGTTGGTTTAATTTGTAAACCATCACGTCTGTAGAGAAATAAGTTGCAGCATCTTTACCGTTTACTGTAATAACACCAGAACCTGGTCTTACATAAACTCTTGCTACAGAAGTTTTTCTTCTTCCGATTTTGTGAACTATAGACATAATTAATTATTTAAATTCGTTAACATTAATTGTTTTAGGCTGTTGAGCTTCATGTTTGTGCTCAGTTCCTTCATATAAATAAAGGTTCTTAAGGATAGCAGCTCCTAGTCTGTTTTTAGGCAACATACCTTTTACAGACTTCTCTAATACCTTTAAAGAATCTTTCTTTTGAAGTTCAGCCGCAGTCATAGACTTCTGTCCACCAGGATAACCTGTATGCCAGATGTAAGTCTTATCAGCCCACTTATTTCCGGAAAGCGTAATTTTCCCAGCATTCAAAACGATCACGTTATCACCACAATCTACGTGAGGTGTAAAGTTCGTTTTGTGCTTACCTCTCAAAATCTTTGCAACCGTAGAAGCTAGTCTTCCTAACGGCTGTCCTTCAGCGTCTACCACAACCCATTCTTTATTAGCAGTAGCTTTGTTCGCTGAAACAGTTTTGTAACTTAATGTATTCACACGTTTTAGTTAAAGATTAAACATAATTTACCCCTAAAAGGGTGTGCAAAGGTACAAATTATTTTTGTAACCCAAAAACATATTTTATTTTATCTATATAATCTTCATCCTACACCCCTCTATCAATAGATTTTAACACTAATTACAATTTGGCACAAATCTTGCGAACTAATGTGCCGATGAAAAAAAACACTTCGAAGATTCTAAAAACACCAATGAAACAGCAAAGAGTTTTTTCCCTCAACTCTTTCTTTTATTAAATTTACTTTAAAGATTTCCGTAAAACACATCGATATAATTATAATTTCAATGAAATAATTATATTTGCGTCAATCATATTCTAAAATCCATGAGCCACGGAAAACTAAGAGAAGAAAAAACCTGCCTGAACTGCGGACATTACGTTGAAGAAAGGTTTTGCCCACACTGCGGACAAGAAAATATTGAAAGCAGACAGCCATTCTATTTTCTCTTTACGCATTTCATTGAGGATTTTACCCATTATGACGGACAGTTCTGGAGAACTATACATTATCTCTTTACCCGCCCCGGAATACTTACCAAAGAATACCTTGCGGGCAAAAGACAATTATATGTGGCTCCTGTAAAACTGTATATATTTATAAGTTTCCTTACATTTTTCCTTCCCAACATCCTTCCTCACGCCAAAGAAGAAGCTGAAAAACCCAGCCACATAAAAAAAGAAACTAAGGCAAAAAATCAGAAAGATATTTCCAAAGACATTGTAAAAGACTTACAAAAAGGAGGTGTTATGTCAAACGAAACGGCAAACGCTACTCAAAAAGCACTGGATACCTTAAAGATAGAAGATGGTAAAGAAAAAACTGAGCTTTTTGACAGTACGTTTGATCCTAAAGAAGCATCCATCATGCATGCTTACTCTATGAAACAATATGACTCTATTCTTGCCAAGGATGACACAGGGATTTATACCTTAATGAGACCCATTGCAGGAAAAGTATTTGAATTGAAAGAAGACGGATACAGCAAGAATCAGATTTGGGAAAAGTATAAAGAAAACTTTATTCACACAATCCCGAAAGCACTCTTCGTATATCTCCCGATATTTGCATTCTTTCTATGGCTGTTCCATAACAAGAAAAAATGGTGGTACTTCGATCATGGTATATTTACCCTTCACTATTTCTCATTCCTCCTATTAGCAATACTGGTATTTATAGTGGGAGAAAAAATTGCAAGCTTTCTGCCGGCCAATAGTTTACTTACCTTATTGTATATTCTGGCCTGTTTGGGACTTGGCCTTTACATGACCATCTATTTCTTTGTAGCGCACCACAGGGTGTATGAAACCAAAAAAAGGATCAGTATTCTGAAAGGCTCCGTATTATTTATTGTTAACTATATCGGACTGCTTCTGATGTTTCTGGTACTGATGTATCTGAGCTTTATTATGCTTCATTAATTTCTAAGGGATTTATTCCCTCTGAAGCTTGCAAACAAATAATAGGCAACAAAAACTGTTGAAAATTTCAGGATAGACGGAATCGCCAGCTCAAGTTTAAAAATCAAAGCACCTATAAGCACCAGAATTCCCATCGCAACAAATGAAAAAATTAATTTTTTAGGCAATGAAAAATCGGGAGTATCCAAATAATAAGCAATTCCCCAGGCAGAACCGAAGGCAAAGGCATAATAAATATCCAGTCCTAGATTTTGTGAACTTAAAAAGAAATAATTGATCAGGAAGCTTACTACAGTTCCCAAGGCGAAATACATCAAAGCTTTTTGCATGTCTGTAAAAATATGCTGCAAAAATAGAGAATTAAATTGGGGTGCAGAATCCTTGTAAACATTTAATTATTGAATTAAAGGTTGTTTTTTTTCATTTCAGAGAAATTTGATCGTATGATTAAAACAATACAATATCACCCGAAAAGGTAATTGAGCTCTATTATTACAAATCATAAATTTGAAGTACAATCAAAACTGGAAAATCATCATACTTATTTTAAAGGTATTGAAAACGAGAGATCAGGTTTTGAGAAAAAATTCACAAACAAAAAAAACAATAGACATGAAAAAGATTCCCCAAAAAACAGTAGAAATTACGGACTTTAACGAAGACAATGTTGAAGTGAATGTAATAATTAGTGCCAATACACAATTTGGTGATCCCCATTTTATTATCAATGGAACGCGGATAGATGACAACAATTTAAAAGATGATGGATTTTCTTTTACCATTCCAAAAGCAGATTTAAAGTCTGATAATTTGCTTTTTGCGACATCTTTCAATATTAATATGCAAGTGAACCATTTGCAGATTTTAATTAATACATGTAAAATAAAATTCGAATTCCCTCAAATCCCTAGTAAGAATTTTAATTTCAACCCCTTTAAAGGCAAAACAACTGAAGATTTAGCCGGCAGGTTCATCTACGGAGTCTATAAGTACATAAAAATTGAGCTATGAAAAAGATATTAATGACAACTATGACGGTTGTATCGGCATTACTATTTTCTCAAGGCAAAGAAATTAGTGCAGAGTTAAACAAACTGGAGCTTTCCAATGCTCCAAGTGTAATGCTTCTTGGCTTGGCGAGTTCTGATTTGGAAACCCCAAAATCGAAAAAGGCTTTCATGACCAGTATTGTCAATTCATTCAGCGAAAATGAAGGTCTTCCTAATGCCTATGCAGTAGAACTTACCCCCACCCATCTATTTCCTTTGACGGACATGGATGCTTTGAAATATGCCGGTATTAAAACTATTAAAAATGCGGATAATAAAGAGGAGTATAAGAATAACATTTTCAGTGAAGCCAAAAACGTTTCATTCTCCTTTGCTTTTCTGAGAAATTATAAAATTGAAAATCTTGACACAGAAAATCCATCGGTATCCTTTTCTTTGCGAACCACAGTATTTAAAGTAAGAAATAAAAAAAATATAGAGGCTATTACGGCATCAAATAAAAATATTTCAAAGGAATTAACCGATATCCAGGAAGAGTTTAGAAAATCAAAGGAATATAATGATATAGAAGCATCCAATGCCAGCCCAGATGAAAAAAATGAGATGAAGGCAAAAGCATTAGAAAAGTTTGTCCCAGATTATTACAAAACTGAAACCGAAAATTATAAAAAGTATCTTGACGAAAAACCTGCTTTCCAACTAGATGTCGCTTCGGCCTACAGTACTTTCTTTTTAGATAACCAGTTTAAAAATAATCAATTCGGGAAATTCGGAGTTTGGATGACAATGAGTTCAGGAATCAATCTGGAAAGGAAGAACCCAAAGCCAGTTGAAGATCAAAAGAAGGAAAAATCAAAGGTAATGATCAAAGAAACCTCTGCAGACCCTTCAAAAACAGAAAAAAGATTGAATTTCTATGCCGTTGCAAGATATATGCAGGACAAAACGGTTTATGATGTTGCCAACGGATTCAGCAAAACCAACAATTATGATTTTGGTGGAAAAATAGAGCTCGTTTACAATAAATTCTCTATTGGCTATGAATTCATTTACAGAAGCAGTGATTTGGATAACACTTACCGTTCCAATGGAATCATTAATTATAAAGTATCTGACAGTGTGTACATTAATGCAGCTTTCGGAAAGAATTACGGTGATAAGGACAATCTTATTTCATTTTTAGGGCTGAACTGGGGATTGGACAGCAAAAGAAAAACACTTTTTTCAGAAAAATAGTACAACAGAACCTTTTTCCTGAAATTAAAAACCAAACTTCTGGTTAAATTAATAGAAAAATGTCGGCATATAAATATGTGCCGACATTTATATTTTTACAGAACAGCGTAATAATCTGTAAAATACAGACCTAGCCTCTAACAAAGTCTGCAAGGTTAAAAAAATAATTATTATAAATATTTAAAAATCAAAGAATTAACACACAAGTCAGGGTTTTCATTTTATTACTATATTTGAGAACTTAGAAACTGTCTAGAATTTTTATGGAAACCCAAAAATATACTCCAACCAACAAGGTAAGAATCGTAACTGCTGCCTCATTATTTGATGGGCATGATGCTGCGATCAATATTATGCGTCGTGTTATTCAGGGAACAGGATGCGAAGTGATCCACTTAGGACACGATAAATCAGCAGAGGAAGTTGTAAACACAGCCATCCAGGAAGATGCCAATGCTATTGCATTAACTTCATATCAGGGAGGTCACAATGAATATTTCAAATATATCTACGACCTTTTGAGAGAAAAAAATTCACCGCAAATCAAAATTTTTGGCGGTGGTGGTGGTGTAATCCTTCCCGAAGAGATCAAAGATTTAATGTCTTACGGAATCGACAGAATTTATTCTCCGGATGACGGCCGTGAACTTGGACTTCAGGGAATGATTGATGATCTGGTACACCGATCAGATTTCGCTACAGGAAAAGACGTTACAGCCAAAGATCTTGATGATATCAGTTTTGAAAACCCATCAAGCATTGCACAAATCATCTCTGCCGTTGAAAACTTCTCAGAAGAAAAACCTGAGCTTGTAAAGGCTATCGATGAAAAATCTAAAGATTTAACCATTCCGATTATTGGTATTACAGGTACCGGAGGAGCAGGTAAATCTTCTTTAACAGATGAATTAGTAAGACGTTTCCTACGTTCAAATACTGATAAAAAAATTGCCATTATTTCCATTGACCCTTCGAAAAAGAAAACCGGAGGTGCTTTATTGGGAGACAGAATCCGTATGAACGCGATCAATGATCCAAGAGTTTATATGCGTTCTATGGCTACCAGAGAAAACAACGTTTCTGTTTCTCCGTTTATTCACTCTGCACTGAATGTACTGAAACTGGCTCATCCGGATGTAATCATTCTTGAAACTTCAGGAATTGGGCAGTCTGGTTCAGAAGTTTCTGATTTTGCAGATGTTTCTATGTATGTAATGACTCCTGAATATGGAGCTTCTACACAGTTGGAAAAGATTGACATGCTAGACTATGCGGATCTGGTAGCATTGAACAAATCTGACAAACGTGGCGCATTGGATGCGCTTCAGGCGGTAAGAAAACAGTTCCAGAGAAACCATTTGCTATGGGAAAGTCCATTAGACGATATGCCGGTGTATGCAACAAAAGCATCTCAGTTTAATGACCATGGGACAACAGAATTATACAACAGATTAGTTTCAAAAGTTAACGATAAATTCTCTGAATTAAATCTTAAAACATTTATTGAGCAGGAAGTTACGGAAGAAGTAACCATTATCCCTCCGAAAAGAGTTCGTTACCTTTCTGAAATTGTCGAAAACAACAAACAATACGACATCAATATTGAAAAGCAGGCAGAATTAGCCAGAAAAATGTATCATATTGAAGGCGTAAAAAATATCATTTCCAATGAAGTTTTGGATACTGAATATCAAAAAGCAGAAAAAGAGCTTCAACAGGATAATATCGATTTCCTGAAAACCTGGGATGATACGAAAAAAGCTTTCCACGCAGAATTTTATTCTTATTTCGTAAGAGGAAAAGAAATCAAGGTTGAAACCTCTACAGAATCTTTATCCCACTTGAGAATTCCAAAAATTGCATTACCAAAATACAATGACTGGGGTGATCTGATCCAATGGAAAGGGCAGGAAAATCTTCCGGGAAGTTTCCCTTATACTGCAGGTATTTATCCGTTCAAGAGAACAGGGGAAGATCCTACAAGGATGTTTGCAGGGGAAGGAGGCCCTGAAAGAACCAACAGAAGATTCCATTATGTTTCTGCAGAAATGCCTGCAAAACGTCTGTCTACAGCTTTTGACTCTGTAACTTTGTATGGTCAGGATCCGGCTTTACCTCCAGATATTTATGGTAAAATCGGAAATGCGGGAGTTTCTATTGCAACATTGGATGATGCTAAGAAATTATACTCCGGATTTGATCTGGTAAATGCATTGACTTCGGTTTCAATGACAATCAACGGCCCTGCACCGATGCTGTTAGCTTTCTTCATGAATGCTGCCATCGATCAAAATGTTGAAAAATATATCAAAGAAAACGGTTTAGAATCTAAAGTAGAAGCTAAACTTAAAGAGAAATTTGACAATAAAGGTTTAGAAAGACCAAAATACAACGGTGAACTTCCTCCATCCAACAATGGTTTAGGATTACAGCTTTTGGGATTAACAGGTGATGAAATAATCCCTGCTGATGTATATGCAGAAATCAAAGCAAAAACGATTGCCACGGTTCGTGGTACCGTTCAGGCTGACATCTTAAAAGAAGACCAGGCTCAGAATACATGTATCTTCTCTACAGAATTTGCCTTGAGATTAATGGGTGATGTTCAGGAATATTTCATTACAGAAAAAGTGAGAAACTTCTACTCTGTTTCTATTTCAGGATACCATATTGCTGAAGCAGGAGCCAATCCCGTTTCCCAATTGGCATTCACACTGGCAAACGGTTTCACCTATGTGGAATATTACTTAAGCCGCGGAATGGACATCAATGATTTTGCACCGAACTTATCTTTCTTCTTCTCTAATGGTATCGACCCTGAATATTCAGTAATCGGACGTGTAGCAAGAAGAATCTGGGCAAAAGCGATGAAATTAAAATATGGAGCAGACGAAAGAAGCCAGATGTTGAAATACCACATCCAGACTTCAGGACGTTCTCTGCATGCTCAGGAAATTGATTTCAACGACATCAGAACCACTCTTCAGGCACTTTATGCAATCTACGATAACTGTAATTCACTTCACACCAATGCTTACGATGAAGCGATTACAACGCCTACCGAGCAATCTGTAAGAAGAGCAATGGCTATTCAGCTGATCATTAATAAAGAATTAGGATTGGCTAAAAATGAGAATCCTCTTCAGGGATCATTCATCATTGAAGAATTAACGGATCTTGTAGAAGAAGCTGTATATGCAGAATTCGACAGAATCACAGAAAGAGGCGGTGTTCTTGGAGCGATGGAAACGATGTACCAGCGTTCAAAAATCCAGGAAGAATCTATGCATTACGAATGGCTGAAACACACAGGTGAATATCCGATCATCGGAGTAAATACATTCTTAGGAAAAGACGGCTCACCAACCGTTTTACCGGGAGAAGTTATCCGTTCTACAGAAGAGGAGAAACAGGCACAGATTGTGTCCCTACACAACTTCCAGCAAGCGAACGACAACAGATCTGAAGAAGCACTGAAAGAACTTCAGCACGCAGCCATCAATCAGCAAAACTTATTTGAAGTAATGATGAATGCTGTGAAATACTGCTCTCTGGGACAGATTACCAATGCTTTATTTGAAGTAGGTGGTAAATACAGAAGAAATATGTAAGCCCATCATTGGACAGACATTTTTTATAAACAAAACCTCAAAGAAATTCCTTGAGGTTTTTCTATTTTTAATGTGAAAAAATTCTAAATTTTGGCAGCTTTGTTTATAATGTTTGTTAAAAATTAAAAATAAACTGACCCGATCCTATATATTTGCCACCAAAAAAAAATTCAAATGAAAACATGTATTAAAATTATTTCGGTATTGAGTCTTTTTGTGGCATTAGGCTCGTGTAAAACCTCTACTGTAGACAACTCTCATAAAAGCGACATGGTTAGAAATGTGGAAGAATTACAAAAAAGAGAGCAGGCAGAGAAAGATAAAGTTGATGTTACAAGCCCTATCAACAATTACGGAAAGCCAGCTTCAAAATAAGAAAATTTCCTTTGTAATAAAAAAAGCTCCTGATATGTTCAGGAGTTTTTTTGTATTTTTAATCTAAACAAAACTAATATCATGGAAAAGGAATTTCGAATCAATGAGCCATGCCACGTTGGCAGAGAAAACATGCAGGATATTCCCGGCGGAAGTTTTTGTGATTTTTGCTCAAAGAAAGTCCATGATCTTACGCAGAAAACGGATGAAGAAATCAAAATATTATTGCAATCCAATGAATCCATTTGTGGAAGAATTCAGGCTGGCAGAATATCTTCTCCTGATAAAAAGCCAATCATCAGTTATAGTTTGTCTGATATTCCTTTGAATAAATTGGCCGGAGGAATTTTCCTTTCCGTACTATTCATGTCTAATATCGAGGCACAAAAAACAAAAATGGATACTCTCCGAAGATATGATAATTTGGACGGACTTATTGTTTACGCCGTCAAGCCAGTAGATGAACCTCCTTATGGATCAAAAGGATATTATCCTAAAGGTAATGTTACCAGAAATCTGAAAATTAAGCTTTTGGGAAATGAAAAAATCTTAAGTCAAAATTATTTTATTACCATTCTTACTCCCACCCAAAAGTTCAGTTCTGGTTATGAGAATTACCTGAACATTCCTTCCGATAATATCAAATTTAAAAACATCTTTGTAGTTGAAAATTCGAAAAATCAGGATGATGAATGGAACAAAAACAAATATTTTCTTTTTGTTGAAGACAGGCAAATTAAAGATGATTCCTCTATAAATCTGGATCTGAATAAAGCAAAAGAATTACACCCCAATCCTAAGAATAAAGACTTCCTGTATTTTCTTGATGGTATGTTGATCTCTAAGGAAGAATATGAAGAAAACAAAAAGAAAAACAATATCCAGTCTTATTTTCTTACGGAAGCCTATGCCAAAGAACTCTTTGAAGAATATGATGTGGAAAACGGAGTGATTGTATCCTATCGGCAATAGCATTTCATATAGCATTAACCATAAAATCTCCTTATTTTTGAGAGATTTTTATTTTTAAATGAAACCAAAAGCTTTATTCAACTGGAGCAGCGGAAAGGATTCTGCTCTTGCTCTTTATAAAATACTGCAGGAAGATCAATATGAGATTACGACCCTGCTTACCAGCATTAATCATGAGTTTCAAAGGATCTCTATGCATGGTGTCCCTGTTTCTCTTTTAGAAAAACAAGCGGAAAGCCTTGGAATTCCCTTAATTAAGATGGAGCTTCCCAAAGAGCCGTCCATGGAAGAATATCAGCAAATTATGAGTAAAACAATGGCAGAAATTAAAGCTCAGGGGATTGCTCATTCTGTTTTTGGGGATATCTTCCTGGAAGATCTTCGAAAATACAGGGAAGATCAATTAAACGCCATCGGGATGAAAGCTGTATTTCCTCTTTGGAAGCAAAACACTTCCAACCTCATCCATGAATTTTTAGAGCTTGGCTTTAAAACAATTGTAACCTGCGTCAACGGATCTTACCTTGACAAAAGCTTTGCCGGACGAATTATTGATCAGAAATTCATTGATGATCTTCCTGAAAATGTAGATCCTTGCGGAGAAAACGGAGAGTTTCATACCTTTACTTTTGACGGACCTATTTTCAAAAATCCGGTTCAGTTTGAAATGGGAGAAACGGTAAAGAAAACGTATCCTAAACCCAAAACATCTCCTGAAGAAGAGGACGGAGAATATGTTTTCTGGTTCAGTGATCTGTTATTAAAATAAGCCTGTGAATATTCATCCACAGGCTTTTTCCATATATTATTTTATTCAGCAATAACTTTATTCATGAGATCAAATACCAGCTGAATATCTTTTTCGTCAGTCATCCAGTTAACAAAAGCGGCTCTTATTCCTTTATGCTGATTATAAAAAGTAGGAGTCATAAAGACTTTTCCGGTATCATTCAATTTTTCAAGGAATAATCCTACCTCATCCTGCCGTGCATCGTCCTTTAGCGTAAAACAGACTGTATTCAATCTTACCGGAGCGAGCAGTTTGAAATCATTACTGTTTTCAATCAGCTCTCCAAGTTGTTTTGCCCATGAGATATTTTTATCCACAATCTCCTGATACCCGCTTTTCCCATAGGCCATGAGAGAGAACCATGCCGGAAGAGCCTTCAGTCTTCTTGAATTCTCAGGAAGAAAGTTTAGATAGCTGAAATTCTCCAGCGGATCTCCCAGATAAGGAGCATTTGAATTCTGAAAAGTTTCTACCTGTAAAATTTTATATTGTTCTTTAATAAGAAACACGGCACTTTCATAAGGCACGTTCAGCCATTTGTGACAATCTACAGTGATACTGTCTGCATATTCCCAGTCTTCAACAAGGTGTTGGTGCGTTTCCGAGCAAGCCGCAAATCCTCCAAAAGCTGCATCAATATGCCACCAGAAATCGTATTTCTCTTTTAATTTTCTGATTGCTTTAAAATCATCAAAATCTACAGTATTTACTGTTCCCCCACTTGAAATCAGAATAAACGGTTCTCCGTCAAGTTTCAGAATATGTTCTTCCAGATCTTTGATATTGATGGCTTCGCGGTTTCCTTCCTCGGTTTTAATTTTAACAATATTACTGCTTCCCAGTCCCAATAATGACAATGATTTGATGGATGACGAATGAGGGGTAGCGGTTAATATCTTTATCATTCCGGAAACACCTTCTTTCGCCATATCTCTTCCCTGCTCTTTTCCCAGCCATTGACGGGCAACAGCCAAACAGGTAAAATTAGACATGGTAGCTCCCGATACAAACCCTCCCAGAAATTTTTCCGGAAGATGAAGAAGCTTCAGCAAAAGCTGTATGGTTTCTATTTCTATACTTGCGGAAATATCTCCCTGTCCTTTTACAGACTGTACATTCTGATCATAAATTGTCGCCAGCCAGTCACCGGCTACCGACGCCGGAGTAGAACCTCCTGTCACAAATCCCCAATATCTCGGTCCTCCGGATCCTACCATGATGGGTTCGAATTTCCTGTTGAAAATCTGTAGAGCCTCTTCTGTTCCATATCCGGATTCGGGAAGTTCCTGCTTTTCTGAAACCTGCTGACTGACTACGGATGTAGGTCTTTCTTCAATAGAATTCAGATATTCTGTCCCCTGTTCTTTAACGATATTCAGCAGATGGTTTATGCTTGCTGAATCGTTTTTCAAATGTTCATTCATAATTGTGATCAATAGTCTATATCAAAAATATTAAATACTCTTCAAAGATTGATTAAATCCTTATTAAATTGCTCCGATACCTCATCCTAGCACGCAATTTGCTTCCCTTACTACTCTTTTGGATATTCTAGTATCTTTAAGAGTATCAATCATCATTAAAAAAATACAACACCTGTGATCAAAAATTTTATTATCCTGTCCCTTTTCTGTTTTTTGTTTTCCTGCACCACTGAAGCTCCTAAAATTGCTCCTGTTGACAAGAAAGCTATTGTTGATTCTACTATTGCTGCTTTTCAGAAAACACTTTTAGAACAACAGATTGATTCCACTTTCAAAAAATATCATTTTAATGGAAGCATTGCTGTTTTTAAAGATTCCATACCTCTTTACAGAAGAGAAAACGGATATTCGGATTTTAAAAGAAAAACCAAAATTGACAGCAATACTATTTTTGCGATAGGATCTGTAAGCAAGCAGTTCACAGCTGTTATGATCCTTCTACAGATGGAACAGGGGAAACTTAATGTAGCCGACAAAGCTTCAAAATACCTGAAGGAATTCCAGACCAAAGAATATGAAAATATTACAATTCATCAGTTACTCAATCATACTTCAGGATTGAATCTGATGGGTGGAAAGCTGATGTTTAAAAGTGGTTCAGATTTTTTCTACTCCAACGACGGATTTAATACGCTTGGAAAAATTGTAGAAAAAGTATCCGGAAAGTCCTATGACCAGAATGCGCTGGAACTGTTTAAAAAAGCGGGAATGGCTCATTCTTCAACAGGAAATGTTTTTAAAGGAAACAATTTTGCAAGTGCCTATGTCGGCACACCTGCCAAGTTCTCAGAGGTTCCCAATATGCCGCAAAGATTAGGCGGAAAAGAAATAGGAACTCCAGCTGGCGGAATATTATCTACCATTCATGATCTTCATTCGTGGAACAGTGCTTTGTACGGTGGGAAAATTTTAAAACCTGAAACCCTGAAGCTGTTTATGGCAAAAAGCTCAGAAAGACACCATGCGACCTTTGGAAAGATGGGTTATGCCTACGGAATCATGCTTAATATCGGGCAGCCTAATTCTTATTTTCACAGTGGTTATATAAAAGGCTCTCCTTCTTTAAATATCTATTATCCGGAAACAAAAACATCTGTCATCATTCTTTCAAATATTGCTGATGAGGAAAAAGGAAAAGGAGTGATCTTCAGACCTCATATTGAAGTAAAAAAGATCACGGATAACCTTGAAAATACGGTTGCACAGCTTAGATCAAAAAATTAATTGTAGTGGAGTTTTACTTAAGCCGACTTCAGGAACTCCTGCATTTTCACTAAGTTCTTTTTATGTTCGATAAAATTGAATACAACAAAAACAAGAGCTACCTGTAATACAAAAGGAAGAATCAAAGTCACCAGAACTCCCGGAACATCTGTATAATTCTGTTCCCTGAAAAACTCGTAAGCATAGTGTCCGCTCCTTATTACCACCTGCGTCATGGAGCTGGCACAAACAACCATTAATCCAAGATTCTGCTGATACATGGTGTAAAGAGATTTGCCCTTATATTTAAAGTCAGCTTTGATATACTTCCAGATTTTATAATTTAAAATCCAGATCAATATCGTTGCCAATACAAATGAGCCATTCAACAGTTTAAAAAACAGATCATATTGCTTTTGATTTCCTGATATAAAAATCAGCAATAGGTTAACAGCGAAAGCCAAAACACCTACTATCAAAGATTTTTTGAAAAGAACACTGTACTTCTCCTGTATAATTCCCTTAGCAATCAAAGGAATCTTAGTGGGATAAAAAAACAGGTAATTAACCATTATAAACTCTCCATTCCAGGATTCTTTTACCTTTAAAAAAGCTTCCTCAAAATTGATATTTTCATTAAACTGAATATCAGAAATCTGACTGATCATATGATCTCTGATTTCCACCAGAATATCCAGTGAAAGCTCCTGAGCTACCAGATAATCTGTAATTTTATTTTCCTGTTCCTCTGTGATCATATATTGAATATTGTCTGTAGGTTGAGTAAATAACTTTTCATCTCATTTTCTTGTTCTGCCTGCTGTTTTTTCCCTTTTTCGGTCAGCAAATAATATTTCCGGTCTCTTCCATTGATCTTTTGAATTTCGGAAATGAACATTCCATCGCTTTCTAGTTTGTGGAGTAATGGATAAAGTGCACCTTCCGTCATTTCAAGCTCACCCTGAGTAAGTTCCTTGGTTTTTTGGGTAATCTGATATCCATACATTTTAACTTCTTTTGAAAGGAGCTTCAAAATAATATTCTGCAGGGTACCTTTATAGAGGCTGCTTTTTTTCATAGAATACTTTATATACATTACAAACTTATGCATAATTTTCTTATGCATAAGAATTTAATATAAAAATCTTTTATTTGCCTTATGAAAAAAATGTACTTCATAGCCATCTACCCTCCTCAGGAGATTATTGAAGAAGTAAAAGTCTTTAAAAAAGATTTAGCCATTTATTATGCTAATTCCAAAGCTCTAAAGAATGAAGCCCACATTACTCTTTTCCCTCCATTTTCCAGAGAATTGGAACTGGAAAGTGACATTCATACTGCTTTTCAGAAAATCAATACAGAAATGACTCCTTTTGAGATCGAACTGAATGGATTTGGAAGCTTTCCTAATCCTAAAAATCCAGTGCTTTATGTGCAGCCAACAGAAAACTTATATTTAACAGAGCTTTATCAAAGAGTAAAGCAGCAGTTTAATTTTGGTAAATATTCTTTTCATCCTCACATGACTGTAGGATATAGAAATCTGACCTGGGAGAATTACCTCAAAGCCTGGGATAAATACAAAGCAAAGGAATACAAAACTAAATTCTTAGTTGATGAGATTTTACTTTTGCGTCACGAAGAAAATTGGATTCCTATAGCTGAAAAGAAACTAACAAAATAAAAACCGGCTGTAGTAGCCGGTTTCGTTATATTTATTCTTTAATGACTTTCTGAGAAAGAATCAGGTTTTTATTGTCTTTTACATTCAACAGGTAAGTGCCTGCCGGATAGTTTTTAATATCAACCTTTATTCCGGAATCATTTAATTCAAATCTGGATGGAATCATTTTTCCTGAAGCATCATACACTTCTACTTTTACGTCTTTTGAAAATCCTTGTTTTACTTTAATAAAGAATTCTCCGTCTGTAGGATTCGGGTAGATACTGAAGCGTCTCTCTTCTGCTTTCACTTCTGAAAGGTTAAGAGTAGCTTTGCTCAACGTCCAGGTTACATTGGTAACATGAAGTGTACTGTGATTATCCACTTTCAAAAGTGGATTGTTATCTACTACAGATAAAGTCAAGGTATTATTTCCTCCATTAAGCTGTCCGGGAGTAATTGTAATAGAACTTCCTGTAGACCCCAGAACCGTTCCATTTAAAGTCCAGGTATTAACTAATGTATTGGGATTAGGAAGAATTTCAGTAGCCGTGAAAGTAACACTGGAGGTAGCATCTACTGTAGTATTGTTTGCCGGTGTATAGGAATCTACGGGAGATACCAAAGAGTGGATTCTTTCAATGATCGCCTCTTTACATACAGAACAAAACTGCTGATTAAGATACCTCATCTCACAACTCTGATGCGGTCTGAACCATGTAGGACTTTCGGCATGAGGATATACTCCTACTCCATTCAATCCTACCCAGTTTTTCCATTTTATGGTAGCAGGATTAGAGTTCTGTGTTTTATTTGGTGATTCAAGTGATCCTGCAAACCAATATTCATCAGCTAATTTTCCAAATGAATGCCCGAGTTCATGTACTACAATTTCATTGGATGAACCATTTAATGAAGCAAACGCATATGTTCCGCCACAACCTCCATATTCTGTAGAGTTGCCCAACACATAAGTGATATCATAATCAGGAACATTGGCTGCCAGCACCTGCCCTACTGTATTAGATGTATTACTGTATAAACATCTGTGAACACCTACGTCGAAAGTAGACCCCAGATAGTTATTAGGATTAGATACAGGGATTACGGGCTCCACAACATCTGTTGCTGTCCCGGGATGCTTCACTCCGGATTCTGTGGAAATCACTTTTACGGCATAAGCATTAAAGTAATTTTTATATTCAGTATAAGGACTTTTTGTAAAAAGATAATTGACCGTATTTTGAGCTGATGTAGTAAAAGCTGTTTGCTCTGCAGCCGTAAAACCGTCTCCTAAAATAGCAATGATAACGCGTTTACTGTTGTCTCCGTTCTGCAAAAGCGGAACTGTATCAAATGTCTGGGCAAAGCAGCTGCTTCCTATCAGAAGGGAAAATAAAACTTTTTTCATATTTATAGTTTTTGTGTGAATAATAGTTGTACTCCATCCTCAGTTGCTTTTTCAACTTTCACCATCTGAACATTTTCAGAAAAGGAAAATCTTGCACTGAACTCAGTATTTTGAAGGGAAGCTTTATGTCTGGTAATGCCTTCTTTTTCGTAAACTTCCAGTTCAGGATTAAAAGGATCTCTCACAAGCTGCTGAGCAACTTCTTTTCCACCTGCCCCTGTCAAACTAATGATAAGGTCTCCCTTACGAACTTCATTTCTTTCAAAAGAAGAAGTATGTTTCAATCTGCCATCTGCAATTTTACTGCTCTGGAGAGTAACTTTCGCGTTTCCTGACTGATCTTTATCCGCCTTGAAAAACAAATAAATAATCCTGTCACTTTTAGCTGTTATTGCTTCTGAATGCAATTTCTTGTTTTGAGGCTGCTCATTCTCTTTCTGAAAGCTACAAAGCACAAAAACAGGGACAATGAGTATATTAAATACTTTTTTCATAATCATTTTTGTTTAAAGGTTTTAAAGTTTCAAATATATTAAATATAAATAAAATTCTGTTCAAATACTTTTTCATGCTCAAAACTTAGAAAGCCCTATCTTTGAGGCAATGATTTCAGAGAAAATAATTTTAGGTATTGACCCGGGAACAGCGATAATGGGTTTTGGTATTATCTCCGTAAAAAAAGGAAAAATGGAGATGGTTTCTATCCATGAACTGATTTTAAAGAAATACCCCAACCACGAAACGAAACTCAAATATATTTTTGAAAGAACATTATCTCTTATCGACGAGTTTCATCCTGATGAAGTAGCTCTGGAAGCTCCTTTTTTTGGGAAGAATGTACAAAGTATGCTGAAACTTGGACGCGCACAGGGAGTTGCTATGGCTGCCAGCCTTTACAGAAATATTCCTATTACTGAATATTCTCCCAAAAAAATCAAAATGGCCATCACCGGAAACGGAAATGCCAGTAAAGAACAGGTTGCAGGAATGCTTCAAAATCTACTTAATCTAAAAGAATTTCCTACAAAGTATCTGGATGCCTCCGATGGTCTTGCTGTTGCAGTATGTCATCATTTTAATTCCGGAACTATCACGGATACTAAATCATATTCCGGTTGGGAAAGCTTCCTGAAGCAGAACCCCGACAGATTGAAGTAATTCTACCTTCTCCGCTTATTCTTAAAAGACTGATTCACAATAAAAACAACAAAACACATAGTTACTTGGTAAAACATAATACTATCTTTTACATTGGTATGATTTTTAGTATTACCTTTGTATAAATTTTCAGTTATGAAAACAAACCAACAAACTATAAATCAAGGAACTCATACAATAAACTGGTTCCAAAAGTTTCTGATGGTATGTTCCGGAGGGAACATCCATATTTTAAGAAAGACTCCGAGTGAATGGAATAAATTTGCCGGAATTGGAGGAATTGTACTTTTTACTGCGGTATTTGCTACTTTATCTGCCGGCTATGCCATGTATACGGTATTCGATAATATCTGGGCTTCAATAGGATTTGGAATTCTATGGGGGTTGATGATTTTTAATCTTGACCGTTATATTGTTTCTTCGATCAAAAAAACAGGGACCTGGTGGAATCAGATTCTGATGGCTATCCCCCGTCTTATACTTGCTACGTTTCTGGGAATTATCATTTCGAAACCATTAGAGCTTAAAATTTTCGAGAAAGAGGTAAACAAGCAGCTGAATACCATTATCCAAAGAAACAAAAAGCAGCTTCAGGGTGAAATGAACGGAAGAATTCTTCAACAGAGCGGCCCTTTTGAAACAGAAAAACAGCAAATCTCAGGAAAAATTGCTCAGTACCAGAAAGCATATGACTCTGCTTCAGTAGAGCTTGAAAAGGAAATTCTGGGAAAACAATCTGGATTAACCAGTGGAAAAGAAGGATACGGCCCCAATGCAAAACGTAAACAGGAATTGAAGGAGCAGCGCAGAGTGGATCTGGAAAATTATCAGAAACAAGCAGCTCCAAGACTGGAGTATCTGGATAAAGAAATTTCTAAGGTATACACCAATCTGGAAACAGAAAGGAAGTCTACGGAAACTTTTGAAGATAAGTTCAATGGGTTTGCGGCAAGGCTTCAGGCATTGGATGAATTGGGCAAGAATTCTGCGATCATAGGACTTGCAGCATCTTTTATCATGGGATTATTTATTTGTCTTGAAATTTCTCCGGTACTGGTAAAACTGATTTCTCACATAGGACCTTATGACTATCTCTTAGAAAAAACAGAAAATGATTTCAGGCTTTACTCTAAAGAGAAAATTGAAAAAGGAAATGCTTTGACTGATTTCAGGATCGAGGATTTTAAGGATAATTTGAAAAATTAGATGGAGCAAGCACCCTAAAACATTAAAGAAAAAATCTATAATAATATAATTTTCAATAAATAAAATCTAACCTTTTGCATTATAGCAAAAGGTTTTTCTTTTAATAAAGTATTTTATATAAAATATTTTCTAAATTTATACTACCAAAATCTTTATTATCATGAAAAACTTATTTATTGCATGTACACTGCTGATCAGCGGTGCATTCGCCCCTTCTTTACAAGCTCAGGCATCGGATCCCTATTTGGGACAAATTGCTTTTGTTCCTTATAATTTTGTTCCTAAAAACTGGGCATCATGTGACGGACAACTCCTGTCTATTGCACAAAACACAGCCCTTTTTTCTCTTCTTGGAACTACTTATGGAGGAAATGGAACAACCACTTTTGCTCTGCCGGATATGAGGGGAAGAGTACTTGTTCATAACGGACAGGCTCCTGGAGGCCCTACTACCTATACCATGGGACAAACCGGAGGAACTGAGAGCGTGACGTTATTGATAACACAAATGCCGGCACATAGCCATACAGTAAATGCCGTAACAGCCGAGGGAAATCAAAATTCTCCCACCAACAGTCTTCCGGCAGATACCAAAATTCTTGACAAAGAGTATTCTGATGCAACAGCCAATACCACGATGAAGAGCACAATGGTAAACAACACCGGCGGAAGCCAGCCCCATGAAAACAGACCTCCGTTTATAACCCTGAAATGTATTATTTCATTAGTAGGAATCTTTCCATCACAAAACTAACAGTTATGAAAATTCTTTACTTAGTATGTCTTGCCCTGGGAAGCTCAGCTTTTGCGCAGACAATAACTTTTACCGGATGTCCTAATCTGTTTAGCAGCCCTCCTAATACTTATGTATTTAACAAAACAGGGGTAGATGCCTTTAATAAGAATATCTATATGACTACTCCTATTGACGGCGGGCAGGATTGTGGCGGATTAGGAACCTGCGAATTTAAAATTCAGTGGAACAACACTCTTACGAGATGGGAATTTATTGCAGATGATGGAAATGGAACTTTTGCCAATCCGGCTTTAATCTATTATAATTCAACTGGAAATAACTCAATTCCAATCCCTCCGGGTAACACTATCGGAACATGGACAGAGAATACAACAGTTACAAGCGGACAATGCGGTGGTAACCTTACTGCAGTAAATTCTACCATGACGGGTGACGTGCAAAGTTCAACATTAGGAACTTCAGAGTTTTCTAAAAATAAAATTCAGATTTTTCCTAATCCTGTGACTGACTTTATCCGTATTTCCGGCATTGACGATGGATTGTCTATTCAAATTTATAATATAGACGGACGTGTTGTAAAATCTGAAGCGTTTGATTCAAAGATTGATGTTTCTCAACTCGTTCCCGGTGGATATGTATTGAAAATAAATACCAGAAATTTTCAGACTCATCAGTTTAAATTCGTTAAAAAATAAATCTTTTCTCAAAAGGAATCAATCATTAAAGCTTTCAGAATAGAATACAAAAAAATGTCCCCATTCGATTGGGGACATTTTATATTGAATATTTCTTAATTTTTATAAAGAATAATTCGGAGCTTCCTGTGTGATAATTACATCGTGCGGGTGAGATTCTTTCAATCCGCTTCCAGTAATCATTACCAGTTTGGAATCTCTCTGAAGCGTTTCAATATCTTTCGCTCCACAGTATCCCATACCAGCTCTCAGACCTCCGGTCAATTGGAAAATCACATCTTCCAGTTTTCCTTTGTGTGGAACTCTTCCTTCAATTCCTTCCGGAACGAATTTTTTAGCTTCACTCTGGAAATATCTTTCTTTACCTCCTCTCTTCATAGCTGAAAGGCTTCCCATTCCCTGGTAAGATTTGAATTTTCTTCCCTGGAAGATAATTTCTTCTCCCGGAGCTTCGTCTGTACCAGCTAAAAGTGAACCAAGCATTACTGCACCAGCTCCACTGGCAATAGCTTTAACGATATCTCCTGAAAGTTTGATACCTCCATCACCAATTACAGCTACATTTTGAGATTTAGCATATTCGTAAACATTATAGATTGCGGAAAGCTGAGGAACTCCTACTCCGGCAACTACTCTGGTTGTACAGATAGATCCAGGTCCTACTCCTACTTTTAATACATTTGCTCCTGCTGCAATAAGGTCTTTTGCCGCATCTGCAGTTACAATATTTCCTCCTACAATATCAAGGTTCGGGTATGCTTTTCTGATTTCAGAAATTTTATCTAAAACTCCTTTAGAATGCCCGTGTGCAGAGTCTATGGCAACGATATCAACTCCAGCTTTTACCAAAGCCTCAATTCTCGTCAATGTATCTTCTCCTACTCCTACTCCTGCTCCTACAATAAGACGGCCACCCTCATCTTTATTAGCATTCGGGTATTCCAATTGATTATCGATATCCTTGATGGTAATTAAACCTACAAGTTTATTATCTTTATCTACGATAGGAAGTTTTTCAACTCTGTTTTTAAGAAGGATTTCTTTTGCCTTTTCAAGGTTGGTATTTTTGTCGGAAGTGATCAGATTTTCTTTGGTCATGATCTCTTCAACTTTCATATCAAGATTTTCCTGATATTTTACATCTCTGTTGGTAATAATTCCGATCAGAACATTATTAGGATCTACCACGGGAAGACCTGAAATCTTATATCGTGACATAAGATCTCTAGCTTCACCTAAAGTATGATCTTTAGATAATGTAACCGGATCTGAGATCATTCCGTTTTCGGAACGTTTTACACGGTTTACCTGAGCAGCCTGCTCAGCGATCGTCATGTTTTTGTGGATAAAGCCTAACCCTCCAACTCTTGCCAGAGCAATAGCCAGATCAGCTTCAGTAACAGTGTCCATCGCAGCGGAAACTATCGGAACATTCAGCGTGATTTTGTCGGTAAGTCTTGATTTTAATGAAACCTGGTTAGGTAAAACTTCTGAATAAGAAGGGACTAGAAGAACGTCATCGAAAGTGATGGCTGTCTCTACAATTTTGTTATGAATAGACATCTTTACTTTCTTTGCAAAATTAGGTTATTTTAGTGAGATATGAAAATCCTTTTTAATAGTTTAAATAAAATTTAATAATCAATAACTTAAATCAAAAAACCGTCCTTTTGTCAGAACGGTTACGGTACAAAATAATTGAATAAGTATGAAACTACTTTAGTTATATGTTAAATAATGAACATTAAAGGTTATTATGTTGCGAAGGTTCGGGGTTATTTATCTGAAACAGCATTAATCATTTTTGAGATATCATTAGCTGTAAAGTTTCCCTTCACATCTACAAACACGATATCATTTTTCTTGGATCCTACTGTTATCAGCATATTTTTTATAATTTCTCCATCCTGCTTTACCCGAATGTTGATATTATCCCCTTCATGTTTTATGGTAGCCCATTCTTCATAATGGTTATTATTTAAAAACTGGGCATAGTCGTTTAGCATTTCACTGCTTCCGTTTGTTACGGTAAGCACTTTTATTTTAGAAGCCTTTTTTACAAGATCAATGGTCTCTTCACTTTCTCCTTCTTCTCTCAATGCCTTCTTAATATAAGATTTTGCCAGAACCATCGGTACATTAATACTTGCAAACTGAGCTCCCTTGAAATCATATTTTGAATTCTGGAAAAAATCTATGTTCGGTTTTCCTGAAACGATACACGATTGAAGCGTACCGATCGTCAGAATGGTCAGAAAAATGTGTTTAAGAGTCTTCATAGGTTAGTTTTTTTATTTGATTTGTCTGAAGCTTCCTCCAGATACTTTGTCTACTTTGGCATCCAGTTCAGGATTTCCTCTCAGTTTTACAGCAGCACCTGATGAAACGCTTACTTTCAGCTTATCTGTAACCAGTAAGGAAAGACTTGCTCCTGAAGTAGATTCTACGACCGCTGTAGCGATTTTAAGATCATCTGCTTTACAAGATGCTCCGCTGCTGATATCAATTACAGCAGAAGCTGCCTCTCCGGATAAGCTAACGCTTGCACCACTGGAAGTATCCAATGCCAGGTTGGGTGTTTTAATATCAACATCCAGTACCGAACCTGAACTCACAGTAACTGCTGCTGTCTGCTTCACATTGAATGTTCCTTTAATAATAGAGCCAGATTCTGCTTCAATTGCCAAACTGCTTTCTGTAACAGGATTCACTGCTGTAAAGATACTTCCTGATGATGTTTTTATAGCATTGATATTAGGAGCAGAAACATTTACGTTCAGATTTTTAAATCTCAGATTTCGAACCCCTTTATTATCTACATATATCTTTAAAACTCCGTTTTCCACCTTAGTGATGACATATTGAAGTTTATCCGCATCTGCAATTACTTTTACACTTCTTGTATTTTCTTGTTTGAAAGTAACATTTACTCCTACACTGGCATCTATCTTTGAGAATTCTCCTACGTTTCTGTTATCTCCATTCAGATAGGAAGAGGTATTACCAGAGGTAAGATCATTTCTCACAGAAGTCGTCACAGAAGAAGTGGTTGTTTCCCCAGAATTAATGATCTTATTCACATCTGATAATTTCATTTTTCCGTTAAGAATAAAAATAATATTTTCTTCTTTGGAATCCACATTGAAAACAAGATTTTCCAGGTAGTTGTCTTTTTCATCTTCAGCCAGGAATTTCATGGAGGTTCCGTCACTGCTCATAGACATCAGCTCATTGAAGTTAAGGGATTTCAAAGCATTGTTTACTCTGGCCGTCTTATCTTCATTCATTTTTATATTGGCAAGATTTTCATCTTTTAGACGATCCGGAAACGTTATTTTGGGGATAATCAGAATTTTAAGACCTTCTACCTCATTCAGAATCGGTTTTATTTTTCCGATATAGGCATCATCAACATCAATGGTATTCAATAGCTTGAACATTGGTTTTTTGATGTTGATAGAGGTTACTCTTCCATTTTTTTCAAAATCCTGAAAAAGCTTGTCTAATTTCTCAGTTTGAGCAGAAGAAGTTGCAAAGCTGCTTAGCATTATGGCTATTATAAAAAATATTTTTTTCATGGGATTGTTCTGATTTTTAGTATTCGCTGTCAAGATTTTCATTTTTTTGAGAAGATGCTACTGTTTTTTTAAACTCACTTCCTAATTTCATAAAGGAATATCTGGTAACATCCAGGGCTTCTTTTTCACTACTGATTCTTTTACCGTTTACAATCACATAAGAATCATTGTAAGCCGATGCAGAATCATTTATATTTTTGTTGTTTGAGGTATTGCTGACATATCTTGGTCTTGTTTCCTTTTTAAGTCTTCCTCTTTTTGGCAGGATTTCATCCATTACATCTTTTTCCGCTACCTGATTATCCTGAAAAACAGAATCTTTTTTCACTCCGGAAATAGAATCGGTATGATTCACCGCAACCTGTTCCTGATGATCACTGTTTTCTTCAATGAATCCAGACTTCTGTTTTAAGATTTCGTCTTTTACCAGTTTTTCTCTGTCTTGTACATCTGCTGTACCGGAATTATTAGAGTTGAGAAATAAACCGATCCCGAAAATCAATATTACACTGGCAGCCATCCAGAACCATTTAGGAAAAGAGGGCTTTTTCTTTTCTTCCAATGGAATAACAGGTGCCATATCCTGCGTAGGTTCCGCACCTTCTGCAGTTTGAAGAAAATCTTCAAAACTCCAGTCCATTTTTTCTTCCTTGATATTCTGGAAGACTTCGTTGTATTTATCTTGTAATTGATCTTTTTTCATAGCTCATCAGTTGTGAGATTTGTTCTTTTACTTTTTGTCTCGCACGCATCAGGTTTACCCTTACTGCATTTTCCTCCATTTCCAGCATTTCGGAAATTTCGGAAACTTCGTATTCTTCTACATCTTTCAAGTGGATGACCATCTTTTGTTTTTCGGGGAGCTGATTGATAAATCCTACAATATGTTCCTTAAGGTTATCAACTTCCATACTGTAAAGCTCCGAGCGATGAAGCTGCATATCCGCAAAGCCAATCTTTACATCGTGATGCTTCAGGCGGTTCAGGCATTCGTTCCGGACAGACTTCAGCGCATAGGATTTAAAATTCCCGAATTGCCCCAGTTCATCCCTCTTCTGCCAAAACTTCATCATGAGATCCTGTACTACATCTTCCGCTTCATCACTGCTCATGACAAACCGCTTCGCAAAACGATACATCTCGTCTTTGAGAATAAACACCGTATTCTTGAAAGTTTCTTGGGTCATGAGTTTTGTTTCTTATAGGTAAGACAATTGCCGTTACAGATCTATTACATCAAAAATAAAAAAACTTCAAAAAAATTGAAGTTTTTTATTATAATCGAATTAATACGCATCAAAAATATGTTTCAGAATCGCTTTATCTTCTTCTGTTAAAGCAACTTTCCTTCTCGCCATGGCTCTTTCTGCTACTTCATATACTTTATCAAGCTTGAATCTTTCATCATCTTTCAGTCCGCCCCATGAAAAGCTCTCTATAAGGTTAGGAGGAAAGCCAGGTTTGAAAATATTGGAAGCAACTCCAACTACCGTTCCTGTATTAAACTGGGTATTGATGGCTGCTTTGGAATGATCTCCCATGATAAGGCCGGCAAACTGTAAGCCTGTATCTTCAAATGCTTTTGTTCTGTAATTCCACAGTTTTACATTTCCATAATTGTTCTTCATATTTGAAGAATTGGTATCAGCTCCAAAATTACACCATTCACCAATCACTGAGTTTCCAATGAAACCATCATGTCCTTTACTCGTGTATCCGAAAATGATAATGTTATTCACTTCTCCGCCTACTTTACAGTAAGGTCCGATAGTGGTAGCTCCATAAATTTTAGCACCAAGATTAAATTTAGAAGCTTCTCCTAATGTGATAGGTCCGCGCAGATGGCAGCCTTCCATTACTTCAGCATTTTTACCGATATAAATTTTACCGGTTTTAGTATTCAGAGTAGAAAATTCAATTTCAGCACCTTCTTCAATAAATAAATCTTTTTTATCTCCTAAAAAACCGTTTGTGGAAGATAGTTCCTGTGAAGTTCTTCCTTTGGTAAGCAATTCAAAATCGAAATCAATGGCGTGATGGTTATAAGAAAACAGATCTTTTGGTCTTTTGAAGAAAATAAGATCTTCCTTAATATCAGTCATTTTTTCAATCTGATTAAGAGAAAAACCTTTCATATTGATTTTAGCCGCGATCAATTCGTCTTCATAAACCAGAGCTTCTCCTTGCTTAAGATCTTTAATCTGTTGAATTACAGTTTCTGTAGGAAGAAAATTTGGCACTAGAAAAAGACTTTCTTTTTCCTCCGGGCTTTTAAATTTATCCTGAAGATACATTTCTGTGAAATATGAAACCTCAGTGTTTTCAAGAATTTTCTGCCATCTTTCAGCAAAAGTCAGAATTCCGCATCGCATCGCAGCAACCGGACGGGTAAAAGTAAGCGGAAGAAAGTCTTCCCAATATTGAGCATCTGAAAATACTAATTGCATCGTTCAGTTTTTGGTTTAAGTTTAAAATTCTAAGGTTAGCAAATTTACAATAAAAAAAGTCTTCCAAAAAATTGGAAGACTTCTATATTTTTAAGTATACAAAAATTACTTAGCGAATTTTTTGTATTTGTTCATGAACTTATCAACTCTACCTGCAGTGTCAACTAATTTTACTTTACCAGTGTAGAAAGGGTGAGAAGTTGAAGAGATTTCCATTTTGATTAGTGGATACTCTTGTCCTTCGAACTCGATAGTGTCTTTTGTTTCTGCAGTAGACTTGCAAAGAAACACCTCGTCGTTACTCATATCTTTGAAAACAACAAGTCTATAATTTTCTGGGTGGATTCCGTTTTTCATAATACTATTTTTAAAAAAATTAAGTTTGCTTTCGAAATAGTAATGGATATTTCTCTGCTAAATTTTAGGTTGCAAAAATACAACATTTTTTTAAATTTCCAAATACTCGATTCAATTTTTTTTATAGATAAGAAATTTAAAGTATTTTCGTTAAATTTGGAACTTACTTAAACTTTAATTTCAATGAAATTCAAATTATTACTGGCTTTTTCCTTCTGGATGTTACTTGTAGCAGTATCATGTAATAAGGATGATATTACGTTTGACAGTCCTACACAATCATTACGTTTTTCAAGAGACACGGTGTTCTGTGATACGGTATATCATCAGGTACGCTCAGAAACCTATGTTGTAAAGGTATATAATAATGAAGATAAAGATATCCTGATCCCAAGAGTGAATCTTGAAAAGGGAGCTGCATCATTATATAGAATCAATGTGGATGGGAAGCCGGGTTATGACTTTCAGAATGTTCCTTTAAGAAAAAAAGACAGTCTTTATATTTTTGTTGAAATTGCCCCACAAGCTACCGGACCCGAAGCAATTGCTGAGGACAAAGTTCTTTTCACCAGCCCTGCAGGACAGCAGCATGTAACATTATTTTCTGTGGTACAGGATGCTGAGTTTTTTATCCAGACGCCTGGCAATCCAAATGTAATTACCAGTTCCACCACATGGAATAACAATAAAGCAAAGATCATCTACGGAAATCTTACCATCAATCCGAATGTAACTCTTGATATCAATGCAGGAACTAAAGTTTACTTCCACAAAAACAGCGGAATGAAAGTTTCTTCCGGAGCGGTTTTAAATATCAACGGAACTCAGACTGATCAGGTTATTCTTCGTGGTGACAGAAATGATCCTAGCTATGATACGGTTCCTAAAAACTGGAATTCTATCAGAATGGAAGCCAATTCTACTCTTAATATGAATCATGCCAGACTTTTCGGAGGAACAAGGGGTCTTGATATGAGACAAACCAATGCTACTATTACTAATTCTTTCATCCATACTTTCTTTGAATATGGAATTTATGCAGTAGGTTCTACGGTGAATGCCAATAATCTTGTGATGAACAATTGTGGTTTATCATGTATCGGTGTATTCCTTGGAGGAAAACACAGCTATACTCATGCTACTATTGCGAATTACTCTAAGACCATGAGTTCTTTCGACAGAACCGGAATTTTTGCGGCCAATGAATGGAAAAATGATGCAGGACAAACACAACAGGGAGCCTTGCAATTACTTGATATCAAAAACAGTATTGTATATTCTGACAGGGATGATGCTGTTCATTTTGAGCAAACCCCGGGACAGCAGTTTGAATTCTTACTTCAAAATTCATTAATCAAATATACCAGTGCAACGGGAGCAGGCTTCACTTTTGATAACAATCCGCGTGTAGTGCAAACCACTAAAAATACTGATCCTCAGTTTGTCAATTATTTTATGGCTAAAATGAATTTAAGAGTAAAATCCACTTCTCCGGCTATTGGAAAAGGAAATACAGCTGTAGCAGCAACGGTACCTTTTGATATTGTGAATGTATCCAGAACGACCAATCCAACTTTAGGAGCTTATCAATAATGGAGATTACCCAGTTACAACAGCAGGTAGATGAATGGATCAAAACCATTGGGGTAAGATACTTTAATGAACTTACCAATATGGCGATGCTGACAGAGGAAGTAGGCGAAGTAGCCAGAATCATTGCCAGAAGGTATGGTGAACAAAGCGAAAAGGAAAGCGACAAGAACAAAGATCTTGGTGAAGAACTGGCAGATGTGCTTTTTGTAACACTATGTCTGGCCAATCAGACCGGAGTGAATCTGCAGGACGCCTTCGACAGAAAAATGAAAATCAAAACTGACCGCGATAAAGACCGGCATCAGAATAACGAAAAATTGAAATAATAATGAATGATGAGTTACAAACGAATTTTTAACTCATCATTTTTAAAGATAATGTAGATCATAATGAAGCTAGAAAAATCAAAATTATTAAATGATAAAACAGTACAGATCAGCGGTTCGAAAAGTATTTCGAATCGTTTATTGATTCTGGAAAGTCTGTTTAGCAATATAAAAATCGGAAATCTATCCAATTCTCAGGATACCCAGTTGCTGAAAAAGGCACTATCTGAGGATACGGAAGTGGTAGATATCCATCATGCGGGAACGGCAATGCGTTTTTTGACTTCTTATTATTCTATTCAGGAAGGAAAGACAACGATTCTTACCGGTTCCGGAAGAATGAAGGAAAGACCTATCAAAAATCTGGTAACTGCTTTGAGAGATCTTGGAGTAGAAATTGAATATATGGAAAACGAAGGATTTCCTCCTTTAAAAATTACAGGAAGAAAGATCACTCAAACTTTTGTGAATGTTCCGGCCAATATTTCAAGCCAGTTTATCACATCTTTACTTCTTATTGCGGGAAAGCTAGAAAACGGTTTGGTCATTAATCTTGTAGGCGATGTTACTTCAAGATCTTATATTGAAATGACACTGGATATCCTGACCAGATTTGGTATTCAAAGCAGCTTTGAAGGAAATACCATCAAAGTAGAACCTTTTACTCCTGATCATTCCAAGGTGGTACATTATGAAGTGGAAAGCGACTGGAGCTCTGCTTCATACTTCTACTCTATCTGTGCATTGGGAAGAAAAACCATTCACCTGAAAAGTTTTTACAAAGAATCAACGCAAGGAGATTCCGCAATTGCTGATATCTACGAGAAGTTCTTCGGAATCAAAACTACATTCTCTGAGGATGAGCATCAACTCACTCTGGAACCTCAGCCTGATTTTTCTTTCCCGGACAAAATTGTTCTGGATATGAACGACTGCCCGGATATTGCACAAACTCTATGTGTAACAGCCGCAGCCTTAAAAATTCCTTTTGACATTTCCGGATTGGGAACATTAAGAGTAAAGGAAACCGACAGACTTCTTGCCTTATATAATGAGCTTAAAAAACTGGGTACTGAAACAGAAATCACGGATTTGACTATTCAATCGACCAGTTTCGGAGAGCCACAAGATGATATTTCGATCAAAACGTATCAGGATCACAGAATGGCAATGAGCTTTGCTCCGTTCTGTCTGATTAAAGAACTTAATATAGAGGATGAGGATGTAGTAGAAAAGTCTTATCCATTGTTTTGGGAAGATCTTGAAAGTATAATAATTCATTAATTTGACAATATAAAAGTGTGGTAATTTGAAAATGATTTTTTATTTCAGATTACCACATTTTAATTCTATATAATAATGATGAAAACCTTCTTTTCCTTTTTGATTGTTTTGTCTGTAATCAATTTATCAGCTCAGAATCTGAAAAATTTTTCGGTTCCAAAAGGATACACCCGAATTGCAGAAGCCAAAGGCGATCTTGACAAAGATGGAAAAGATGAGGTGGTATTGGTATTTGACATCAATATAAAAGCATCAGACGACCGTAATCTGGAAGACACTACAGACTACAAAAGAGTTTTCTACATTCTGAAAAACGAAGACGGCAGACTAAAAATCTGGAAAGAGAATTCGACTATTCTTTTTTCAAGCGGTACCGGATTTTACCCTTCTGACAATACACTTGAAGTCAGCATAAAAAATAACAGCCTTCACATTGGACAATCATTTTTTACCAATTCCAGGCATACTCAGCAATACAAACATACTTTCAGGTTTCAAAACGGAGATTTCTATCTGATAGGATCACTTGATCATTTTGAAGATACCTGTGATTTCAGTTTTACAAATGAAATCAATTTTTCTACCGGAAAAGTAATTATTGACAGGGAATATTCATCCTGTGATGATGATGCCAAAATACCTCAGGATTTCCACAAGGAGTTTACTCACAAACTTCAGAACCTTATCAAAATGGATGATTTCAAAATCGGGGAACACAAATTTAGGCTTCCCGGTTTGAAGGAGGATTTTGTTTTTTAAGATGAAAGGTTGAAACTGGGTGCTGGAGGTTACTGCTGAGCTGTTAATCTATGATAGCCGGTTTTAATGTAAATACACTACTATTTAATTATTAATGATTTCTCTTGTTCCATCATCCATCCCCAACTTCCCAACTTTAAATCAACTTAATCATCTCTTAAAGTTAAATTAACTCCTTATGCTTTGATATATTCTTATTTTTAAGCTACCTTAAAAAATAAAAAAACTATGTTCAAACAAAGCATGAAACGTATGACAGCCATCACTCTTGGGGTTGTTACTGCATCTATCTTTTTTTCCTGTTCCAATGACAGTCTTATCGAAAGGGATTCTAGTGAAAACAATTTAGCTTCTTTTGCAAAGACTAACAACAGAGCTTCTTTAGCACCCATTGAAATGAATAGCTGGATGTCTGGTCTTCAGGATAATATTTCCCTATCAAAAATCTCAATTCCCGGAACTCATGATTCCGGAGCACGTGTAGATGCCCCTGTTGTATCAGGTACAGCTAAAACTCAAAACCTCAGCATTGCGGAACAACTGAATGCAGGAGTTCGTTTCCTGGATATCCGTTGCAGACATATTGACAATTCTTTCGCCATTCATCACGGAGCGATTTACCAAAATCTGAATTTTGATGATGTATTGAATGCATGTTATACCTTCCTTAGCAGCCATCCATCTGAAACAATCATTATGTCTGTAAAAGAAGAATACGATGCTTCCAATACCACCAGAAGCTTTGAACAGACATTTGATTCTTATGTACAGAAAAATCCTTCAAAATGGGATCTTGGAGCAAATATTCCTACGCTGGGATCTGTAAGAGGAAAGATCAAGTTGTTAAGAAGATTCTCTTCAGGAACAACTAAGGGAATCAATGCTTCACCATGGGCAGACAATACTACTTTTGACATCAACAATTCCGGTGTGCAATTGAAAGTACAGGATTATTATAAGGTAACCAACAATGATGATAAGTGGAATGGAATTTCCAGCCTTCTTAATGAAGCTAAAAATGATACGAATGGGAAACTTTTCGTGAATTTCACCAGCGGTTATAAGCCTGGAATCTTCGGAATTCCTAGCATTCCTACGGTATCCAATGCTATTAATCCAAAACTTAAAACATTTTTCCAAACCAATACTCAGGGTTCATTTGGGGTAATGCCGATTGACTTTGTGAATGCTGAACTTTCTGAATTAATCGTTAAGACCAACTTCTAAATTATTATTTGTTAGATATACTCAAAGGCTGTCTCTCTTGTTGAGGCAGCCTTTTTGAATTTTATTTTATTTTTATTTCACCCGGATTATCCACAAACATCTGCTTAATCTGTGGGAGCTTTAAATTAATACACAAAAAAAGACTGTTTCAAAAACGAAACAGTCCCTCTTTGTAAAAGTAAAAGTATAAATTAAAAAGCTATTTCTGAATTCCGTAAGCGGCCAGTATTTTGTTGAAGATCTCCGTATTTTCAAACAATCCTGTGAATTCTTTTGAATTTGGTCCGTAAGCAAAAACACTTGACGGAATAGAGGTATGATCATTCGTACTGAAATTTCCGAAAATCCAGCCATCCTTTAAACTTCCATCCAAAAGCGTCAAACCTCCTGTTTCATGGTCTCCCACTACAATTACCAGGGTTTCTTTATTCTCGTCAGCAAATTTCATTGCCTTTCCTACAACATGATCGAAATCCAGTAATTCTGTAACAAGCTGTTCTATATTATTGCTATGGCCTCCGCCATCTGTCTGGGAAGCTTCAATCATCATGAAGAATCCTTTTTTATTGTTTTTTAGATCATTTAAAGTAAGATCAAATGCATCAGCCAGCCAGTTTCCTCTTCCATTGGTTATTCTTTGTGAAGCCAGAGGATCAATAATCAGAGTACGGTTGTTTATTTTAGTTACTGATTTCAAATTCTGGTAAAGATCTATTTTTGCTTCTTTGAATTTCTGCAGATTATCCTGAGACAATCCGCTTGTAGGACCGCCGATCAGTATTTTAGTTTTCGAAGCAGCAAAATCTTTCAGAATAGGTTCTGAGCTGTTTCTGTTATCCGAATGGGCATAAAAATCTGCAGGAGTAGCATCTGTAACATCTCCTGTGGAAATAAGCCCGGAAGTCATTCCTTTTTCAGCAATAATATCAGGAATTTGTGCTAATGCTTTTCCCATATTGTCAACTCCCACAAATGTATTTTTGGTTTTCACACCAGTCGCAAATGCTGTAGAGCCCGGTGCAGAATCTGTAATGTAAGCATTGGATGAATTGGTTTTGGAAAGCCCTGTGGATTTCATGTTGAAAACATTCAGCTTTCCTTTGTTTGCGGTAAAAGCAGCATAATATTGGGGTAAAGAAGTTCCGTCCGGAATAAGAAGAATAACGTTCTTTACTTTTTTCTCCACACCATCTGACTGGTAAGTTGGAGTATAAGTGGCGTATTCTTTTGTATTCTTATAAAAGTTTTTCGGAATCGTGTTCATGAATTTTTTAAGATCCGGAATATGATCGGTATTGATATAATCCACTCCCAAATCCATCAGATTTACCCATGCATTAGGAAAATCAGGTGCTCCATAAAAACGAACCGGCTTCTGCTGAGCATGAGCTTTGTCCACTGCACTTTTAATCTTTTGAGTTTCTTCATCCCTTGGAATACCTTTTCCATTCCATTTTACCAATCCCGGAAGGTCTGCACTGAACATTCCTACTCTTTTTAATTCTTCTGGAGAATAGTTTTTATCAAGGTCTCCATCGAAGTAAAGATAGTTCGGATAATTCTTAAAATCTGACGGTTGAGGTCTTCCCCCGGTAATGACAATTTTAATTCCTGGATTTCCTGTGATCTCGGGATATTTCTTTAAAGTATTGACCAAAGCTTCCAGTGATGTTTTATAATCCTGCTTAATATCAATCAGCAACTGAAGTTTCTTACCTGCATCAGGATAAATATTTCCCTTGTTCAGCTTAATCTGTTTTGAAATATTATCGAGATAAAGATTTTCCAGTGTTCTGTCTGACGAAAGTTCTTTTTCGGTATGCGCTACCCAAAGATTTCCTTTTACCAGAAAAACATCTGCCTCAATAGAACCGAAGTTGGCATAATAAGCCTGCCAGAAAGGGATCTCCTGCATATAGTCATTATGCGAATGCGCATTTCCTACATTGTAATGTAAATAATTCTGAGCCTGATTTTTGGAAAAAACAGCCAGAGCCAATACCGCTAATATTTTTGATAGTTTCATTCGTATATCGTTATTATTTTATAGGTCAAATGAAACGACCTATCTCCATACCTTTGAAAAAACTATATCACCACAGAAGGTTCTGCAATGATATAGTGACTTATATATAAAAGATTAAAATTTTACCAGCCTTCATTTTGTTTAATGATTCCATGACTGTTTACGATTTCAGCCTGAGGAACTGCCCAAACATTATGTACAGCTGGATTAAAGTTTCTTGCTGCCCAGACTACCTGTCCATTGATCCCGTGCAGAGGTTTAGCATAAGCAGCCTGTGCATCACCCCAACGTACAAGGTCTCTGTGTCTGTCTGCCCATTCACCTGCCAGTTCACAGCGTCTTTCGTGTTTCAGATCGGCCATTGTACATCCATTTTTCGCGGTTAATCCTGCACGTACTCTGATCATATTGATTTCCTGATCTGCAGATTTCCCCTGCATCAGTAAAGCTTCTGCTTTGATCAAAATAACCTCAGCATAACGCATAATAGGAACGGCAAGATCTGTACATGGATAATCTCCGTTGGCACTTACGTGGCCGCTGTTTAGCTGATATTTAAAGGCATCCATATATTTATTGAACTGATATCCGGTAAGAGAATTGGTAGAAGCATATGTTCTTACCTTTCCATTAAATGTAAATTGATCTCCGGTTTTCAGAATGGTAGCACTTCTTCTAAGGTCTCCTGTTTCATATTCATCAAACAATTCCTTAGTCGGTTGGAAATACCCCCATCCGTTATATTCTCCCCATCCTTTATTTTCAAGCATTACGCCGGGAAGAATACTTCCCCAAGCCGTAAACTTAGGCGTTCCCGGGATTGACCAGATGTATTCTGAACTGTAATTATTGTCCGCTTTGAAAACATCAGCGAAGTTACCCAACAAAGCTCTGTTTCCTTTGGTCATTACTTCATTAGCCCAGAATTCTGCATTCTTCCAGTCTTTCATAAACAGATATACTTTTGCTAACAATGCCCAAGCTGCTGCTTTATGAGGTCTTCCGTAATCTTTTGCGGGAAGCTCTGCCTGTGTAGGTAATAATTCTGCAGCTCTTTTCAGGTCGTTCACGATGTAAGTGTAATTTTCCATTACGTTGGCTGCTCTTGGGATTGGATTGGGATCCGGATCTTTTGCCCGGTCAATAATCGGAACTCCGGCCTTTTCATTTCCGTAAGAGTAAGCCAGTTCAAAATACATTCTGCTGCTCATGAACAAAGCTTCTCCAAGATATTTATTTTTAATCGCCGATGAAGTCTGAATATTATCAACATTACGGATAACACGGTTGGCAACCCCGATTACGTTATATCTTTTGTTCCACTGGGTTTCAAGATCTCCTGCCGCGATGTAATTGCTGCTGAAGTTTTTAGCATTATCCGCTTCACTTTTAGCTCTTCCGGTTACCATATCATCACTGGCATTGATAAACCAGAACAGACCTCTTCCATAAAACTCTCCATCGAATAAAGGCTTATACATGGCATTTGCTCCGGTAATAAGATCATTTTCTGTTTTCCAGAAACTGGCTTCAGTAGGTGTTCCTTCCGGCTGAACATCCAGTTCTCCTGTACATGAAAGAAGCATCGCGGATATCCCTGATATTAAAAATATTTTATTGAAAAATTTCATTTTTTTACTTTTTGTTGGTTAAAATTATAATCCGATCTCCACCCCAAAGATGAATGAGCGTGCCTGAGGATATCTTCCGGTGTCTACTCCGTAAGAATTCATTCCTACTTCAGGATCAAATCCTGTATATTTCGTAATCGTAAACAGATTGTTGGAAGTCATATAGATTCTCACTTTGTTTACATCCAACTTTCTGTACAATTCTTTCGGTAATGAATAACCGATGGTAAGGTTCTTCAGTCTTAAATAAGATCCGTCTTCCACATAGAAATCTGACACTTTGGAATAATTACCACTTGGATCGCCATGTACCAGTCTTGGAATATCAGTATTGGTATTTTGAGGAGTCCATGCATTCAGGATATCTCTGTCCATATTATAGTTCTGCCCTGTTCCGCCCGGGTTCAAAGAAATAAACTTCATCCCGTTGAATATTTTGTTTCCGTATACTCCCTGGAAGAATAAATTCAGATCAAAATTTTTCCAGGTCATGTTGTAAGAGAATCCATAAGAGAACTTAGGGTACGGACTTCCAAGATTAACGAAGTCATTATTATTAAGCACTCCTGTATTTCCTTCTTTTTTCAGGAATTTGATATCTCCCGGCTTAGCATTCGGCTGGATAAGATTTCCGTTGGCATCCTTATAATTATTGATTTCTTCCTGAGTCTGGAAAATTCCGCCAGTCTTATAGCCATAGAAAGAGTATAAAGGATCACCCACCTTCACTCGTGTTGGTTTCAATACTCCTCTTACTCCATTATCATTGATAAAGATCTCATCTACATTGGCAAGCTGCTTCACCGTATTTTTTAGTTGACTCATTGTAGCTCCTACTGAGAAAGTAAAATCACCTGAAACGACTTTGTTGTAATTGATTCCTAATTCAAATCCTTTATCTTGAAATAATCCGGCATTTACATACTGATTATTATACGTTGCCGTACTTGGTAAGCTTACATTGAAAATCTGGTCTTTGGAATTCTTTACAAAGTAATCGAACTGTAAGGAAAGGCTATTGTGAAGAAATGAAGCATCCACCCCGAAGTTGGTCTGCTCAGATTTTCCCCATTTCAGATCCGGATTCGGACGTGTGGTTGCATAATACGCAATATTCTGTGAAGGATCCTGACCGAAAATAACATTATTGTCTCTGGTCATTAGTGGATTTACAGCTTGTGGTGAAATTCCTCCAAGGTTACCCAGAATACCATAACTTCCTCTTAATTTTAAGCTTGACAACCATGAAATATCCTGCATGAAATTTTCTTTCGAAACTACCCAAGCACCGGAAACTGCATAGTAATTGGCAAATCTGTTCTGTTTTGCTACGAGTGAAGAACCATCACGTCTTCCCAATAAGCTAACGATATATTTCCCGGCATAATCATAGTTTACTCTTGCCAGATAAGAAACCAAAGATTGTTTGAATCTGTAACTGGAAACATCTTTATTGGTATCAGCAGCATTCTGAAGATGTTGGAAAACCTCAGCTTCACTTCTGAAGTCATACGATTTTGCTACAAACCCATCGTCAATTGTTTTCTGGAAAGTAAACCCTCCAAGGAAATCAAAATTATGCTGTCCTGCTGAAATTTTATAAGTCAGCAACTGCTCAGCAAGTGCTGTAGAAGAATTATTAGATTGATATTCCAAATTATTGGTATCAAAAATTTTCCCTACTTCCAAAACTCTGTAGGTAAAGTTCTTCACATCCCCGAGTTTAAAAGTCTGCGAGAAGTTGGAACGGAATTTTAAATCTTTTGCCAGCGTAATTTCAGCATAAGGATTGATTAAAATTTCGTGGGTAGGATTTCTGATACTGATTCTTTTAAGATAAGCAACCGGGTTGATCATATCTCCATAACCTCCTGCCACATCAATCGGCAGTCCTGAAAATGCACCGTTAGGAGTATATACCGGAACATTGGGCGGATAATACATGGCTGCTACCAAAGCTCCTGTATATCCACTCTTGGTATCGGCTGTGTTTCCATCAGAGTAATTATAATACATATTTTCTCCGATCGTCAGCCAATCTTTTACTTTATGTTCAGAATTGACTCTGAAATTGTACCGTTTTGCCTGAGTATTCAGTAAGATTCCTTCCAAACTTCTATGGTTCATTCCCACAAAATATCTGGATTTCTCACTTCCTCCGCTTAGGTTAATATTATATTCCTGAATAGTTCCGGTTCTGAAGATTTCTTTCATCCAGTCTGTTCTGGTGATTCTACCATCCGGATATTGAGTAGGATTAAAAGCTATAGGTAAGCTTCCCAGTTTTCCGGCATTTTCATAGGCCTTATACATCACATCCTGAAATTCGGCTGCATTCAGAGATTCTTTCAGCCTCCAAGCCTCATTTAAACCATACTTAACATCAAAATCTACAGTAAGATTTCCTTTTTTCCCTTTTTTAGTGGTAATAAGAATAACTCCTCCGGAAGATCTTGCTCCATAAATAGCAGCAGAAGCGTCTTTAAGCACAGAGATATCCTGAATATCGTTGGGATTAATAGAAGGCGTTCCATTGAAAACCACCCCATCTACTACATAAAGGGGAGTTTCTCCGTTAATTCCTCCCAGACCACGAATATTTACCTTAGGTGCTCCGTTGGGATCTCCACCTTCGTTCACTACAGTTACTCCGGGAGCTTTACCCTGAAGCACTTCTCCTACACCAGACAAAGATCTGGAAGTAAGCTTATCCAGTGAAGCCTCCGAAACAGCCCCGGAAACTTTACTTTTTTTCTGTGTTCCGTATCCTACAACAACAATCTCGTCGATGGATTTTTCTTTTAAGCTGTCTTTTTTCTGAGCGAGGAACATCGGTGAAGCTGATATTGCACCAATAAGTAATACCCTTCCCGTTAAATACGTTACGGAGACAGGGATTTTAAATACATTCATGATATCCTTTTTGATTAGGTGCAAAATTAGATCAGTCTGCTCCCATGCCTCATTAAGGTTTTCTTATGTTTTTATTAAGAAATTTTAGCTTTTTTAAGACACCGCTTACCACACAATATAATTAAACATCTGTTTTTCAGGAACATAAACAATTAAAAGTAATCATTCCCCTGATACTGCATGCAGAATTGAGATTAACTTTGTTTTAAGTTTATCATCAACTGGGGACAAAAGATTATAAATCATTAAAAATTATTTCAGGAATAATAAATAACTGAGTTCATTTTTCTTTTTTTACATTTGCTGAAAATAGATTTTACTTTTGAATACAGACCTTTAAAAACATTTGGATTTGCATCAGAAGAAAAATAAAAACATTAAAAATCATACGAATTCAATGACCATTATTATTACAGGAACCTCATCAGGAATTGGGTTTGCATTGGCCGAATATTTTGGTAAAAAAGGACATAAAGTATACGGATTAAGCAGAAAGCATACAGAAAGCCAGTACTTCAAATCTATACCCACTGATGTAACCGATAACACCGCTGTTCAGAATGCTGTAGCTGAGGTTTTAAAAACGGAAACTAAAATTGATGTGTTGATCAATAATGCCGGAATGGGAATGGTAGGCGCTGTAGAAGATTCTACCAAAGAAGATATTCTGAAACTTTTCAGCCTGAATCTTGCCGGACCTGTACAAATGATGAGTGCTGTGCTTCCGAATATGCGTGAACATAAATTCGGAAAAATCATTAATGTTTCCAGTATCGGAAGTGAAATGGGGCTGCCTTTCCGCGGATTTTACTCCGCATCAAAATCGGCATTGGATAAAGTAACGGAAGCGATGAGGTATGAAGTATACCCATGGAATATTGACGTATGCTCTCTGCATTTGGGAGATATCAAAACCAATATTGCAGACAACAGAATGATAGCACAGGTTTCCCAGCCTTATAAAAATGTTTTTAACAAAGTATATGCGCTGATGAATTCTCATGTGAATGACGGAACTGAGCCATTGGAAGTAGCAGAATACATTGAAAAACTTTTAGCAAAAAATAAATGGAAAGCTCATTATTATTTTGGTAAATTCGGGCAGAAAATTGGAGTTCCTTTGAAATGGATTCTTCCACAGGGAACTTATGAAAATTTGATGAAGAAGTATAATAAACTGGATAAAAATTAGTTGATTGATAAGGCGCATTGTCATTCTGAACGGAATGAAATGCAGTGAAGAATCTTTTGTATTTTTATAGAGATTCCTCTTCATATTCAGAAGAATAAATTGAAATTACTTTTAAAAATATTTTTTGTACTGTTCTGCGTTTTTACCCAAGCGCAGAAGAAGCAGTATTGGCTGATTGATTCGGAAACCAAAATCAGGAAAAAGGTAAAAGATTCCACTTCTGCCGTAAAGTTTTTGGACTCATTGGCCCAGAATAATTATTTCTTTACCAAACTGAAAGATGTAAAAATAAAAGGGGACAGCACTGAAATTTTCTATGATAAAGGGAAAAATTTCAATGAAACCTATGTTAACCTTACGGATTCTCTGGTTCAGAAACTGAAGATTCAGAAAGATTTTTTCACTAAAAATTTAGATTCCACCAAGAAAAGTATCAACAAGACTTATATTGATGAAGGTTATTCTTTCAGCAGAATCAAATCAAAATATAAAGGACAGAAAAACGGTTATCCTATTGTAGAACTGGACATCAACAAGAATGATAAAAGAACGATCGACGGCTTCGTAGTCAAAGGATACGAAAAAGTTCCAAGGAGATTCATCAAAAACCTTGAAAAGGAATTTAAAGGCAAAAACTATGATGATAAAAACCTTTTAGCCATCAATAAAACCTTTCAAAGTCATCCTTTTCTGACCCTCGAACGGCAGCCACAATCTTTATTCACAAAAGACTCCACGAGTATCTACCTATTTCTGGAAAAGAAAAAGACGAATACTTTTGACGGGGTAATCGGTTTCGGAAATGATAAAACCTCCAAGTTTACATTAAACGGAACGATGAATGTCAATTTCAGGAATATGTTCAATGGTTTTGAAACCGTCAATTTATACTGGCAGAGAAACCCCGATAAGGGACAGACTTTTGATCTTCGTGTGGATATTCCGTACCTGTTCAAATCGAACGTCGGGATGGATACCAAAGTTAATATCTACCGACAGGATTCTACGTTTGCCAATGTAAAATTCCTGCCTGCTTTTTATTACCATATCAACAACCGAAACAAAATAGGTATCAGAGGAACTTTGGAAACGTCAACAATTATAGATGAGCTCTACACCCAGGGAAAGGACTATAACAAGAAAGGAATCGGGGTATGGTTTGAAATGGTAGAACCTACAGATATTGATCTTTTCCTTTATAAAACAAGGATCAATGCCGGATATGACTTTTTAACAACCACTTATTCCAAAGATAATATCAAAGCTAATCAAAATCAGTTCTATTTCTTCGCAGAACACAATTACCATATTTCAGGAAACCACTTTTTGAATATTAAAGGAGAAGGGGCTATGATGGATTCTAAAATAGCATTCTCTACCAATGAGTTATACCGTTTCGGAGGTTGGAACTCCATGCGGGGATTCAATGAAAACTCGCTTCTCGCTGACTTTTATTATTATGGAAGCTTAGAATACCGTTATCTGATCGGTAATCAGGCATTTTTCGATTTCTTCGGACAATACGGACAGCTCAATAATAAATCTTTGCAGGTGAAGCCTAAGCTTTATAGTGTCGGGCTCGGTTTCAATTTCTTCATTCCTATCGGCCTGATGAGTTTCCAGCTGTCTAATGGTAACGAATTTGGAAATCCATTTAAGTTTAATGATATCAAAATCCACTGGGGAATTCTGAGTAGGTTTTAAAAAGAAAAGAAGAGGGAAGCTGGAAGACCGAAGTTATTGACACCCCAGTTTTACTATCCTAGTATTTTTATAGATAAGGATTTATTGATAGTACGATGCCACCTCCAACCTCCCTCTCCCAGCTTCCTACCTTATATTAATATCTATATAATAAAGCAAAAGTCCCTATACAAAGGATATTTTCCATTTTACCTTTCTATTAATTCTTCTTGTTAAAAAATATTAAAATCGTATTTTTATTTTAATACTTCATTAAAATACTGGTAACAGTGCTCCGCTAAATTTGCCTTCAAAAAAATGAAGAAGACTCTAGCCACTTTTACCGTTTTTTTACTTCCCCTTTATTTTTCTGCTCAGGAAATCAACATTACAGGAAATGTAAAATCTGAAAACGGTTCTAGTGTTTCCGGTGTGAACATCACCGACAAAAACACAGGAAAGACTGCTACTACAGACCAAAATGGTAATTTCACCATTTCTGCAAACCCCAAAGACATTCTTGAGTTTTTTGCTCCTGATTTTTCTGTTTATACCGTTGAGGTCTCTTCAAAAAAACAGTATTCCGTTGTTTTAAAAAAACCAAACGAAAAGCAGATTGAAGGCGTTGTTATCACCGCATTAGGTATTGCCAAGAAGAAAGAAAAAATTGGATATTCTACTCAGGAAGTGGGAACAAAACAGTTTGAAACCATCACCACTCCAAGTATTGGGAATTTATTCTCCGGACAGGTAGCAGGTCTGAATGTTTCCAATCCAACGGGAATGCAGCAGGCTCCACAGTTTACACTGAGAGGAAACTCCAATCTGGTTTTTGTCATTGATGGTGTGATTGTGGAAAGAGAGGTTTTCCAGAATTTAGATCCTAACAATATTGAAAATATCAACGTATTGAAAGGGGCTACCGCTTCCGCTTTATATGGTTCGAGAGGGCGCTATGGAGCTGTTTTAATCACAACAAAAAATGCTAAGAAAAAAGGATTTTCTGTAGAATTTTCTCAGAATACCATGATCACCGGAGGGTTTACCAATCTTCCGAAAACCCAGACTGAATACGGAAACGGTTCACATGGAAAATATGAATTCTGGGACGGAGCCGATGGCGGAGTGAATGACGGAGATATGATCTGGGGACCCAAATTTGTTCCCGGTTTGCAGATTGCCCAATGGAACAGCCCTATCAGAGATAAGGTAACCGGACAGGTAGTTCCGTGGTATGGAGCTGTGACAGGAACTCAGTATGATGATAAAGCAAGGTACGAAAGAGTTCCGATCGACTGGAAATATCATGATAACTTAAGTACTTTCTTAAAGCCCGCTGTTATTAACAACAATAATTTTGCGATCAGCTACAGAGATAATAAAGATATATACAGATTCTCCGGAAACTTCATGAATTATGATGACAGGGTTCCAAATTCCTATCTTCAGAAATATGGAATCAACTTCTCTTCTGAAAATCATCTTGGAGATAAATTAATCTTTGATACAAAATTTAATTTCAACCAGGCTTTTACGCCCAATATTCCCAACTACGATTATAACCCAAGCGGGCATATGTACACAATCCTAATCTGGATGGGAGGCGATGTAGATGGAAAAGCCCTTAAAAATCATATGTGGATTCCTGGAAGAGAAGGAAGAGCACAAGCCAACTGGAACTATGCATGGTACAATAATCCATGGTTCGGAGCTGAATATTATAAGAATCAGAACAGAACGAATATCATCAATGCACAAACAGGTTTAGAGTATAAAGCTACACAGGATCTTTCGGTAAAAGGGAAAATATCCCTTGTAGAAAACCACAGCAAAACAGAAGTACTGAGTCCTTATTCTTACTTCAATTATAGTGCACCAAGAAGTGGAGGTTATATTTTAAAAGATAACAAAACGTGGAACCTTAACTACGATGTCCTTGCCACTTACAAGAAAAAAATATCTGAAAATTTTGATTTCACCATCAATGCCGGAGGTTCAGCTTTCTATTATAAAAACAATAATAATGAAAGATCTACAGACGGATTGAAAATTCCTGAAGTATACACCTTTGAAAACTCGATCGGAGCGCTGAAAAATTATTCCTATCTGAAGGAAAAGCTGATTTACAGTGCTTATTCTACGATTGATATCGGGTTGTACAATGCTTTCTTCATCAATATTTCAGGACGTAACGACTGGTCTTCCACACTACCTAAGGCGAATAGATCTTACTTCTACCCTTCTGCATCCATCAGTGCCGTTATTTCAAATCTGGTAAAATTACCGGAGTCTATCAATATGCTGAAATTGTCTGCTTCATGGGCAAAAGTAGCCTATGACTTCCAGCCTTATTCCATCAGAAATTATTATCTGAATAATCAGGGAATCACATTCAACGGAAATCCTACCTATTATTATCCAACGACTCTGAATGTAGAAAACTCTTTAAAACCGGAGCAGACAAAATCTTATGAATTAGGATTAAGTGCAGGTTTTCTGAATAACAGAATCACCTTGGATGCCACTTATTTCAGAACATTAGATTATAATAATATCCTTCAGTTCCCGGCTGCAGAATCATCAGGCTTCACTTCACAATATGTAAACGGAAATGAATATACCACCAAAGGATTTGAGGTTTCCCTTGGTTTAGTTCCGGTAAAAACCGCTGATTTCAGTTGGAAAACTTTAATCAACTGGAGTACTTATGAACAAAAGCTGACTTCCATTTATGATAATATGCCAAACTACAAAAACATTAAGTTAGGCGAAAGAATGGACAGTTATTATGATTATACATGGCAAAAATCTCCGGACGGAAAAGTTATTCTGGATGCCAACACAGGAATGCCGACAAGAGCCAATGCACCAAGCAATCTGGGACATTTCAATCCGGACTGGACTTTCGGTTTCAACAACACTTTCAAATACAAGAAATTTACTTTAAATATCGGAATTGACGGAAGCATCGGTGGGGTAATGAGATCGCAGGTAGTGGAAAAAATGTGGTGGGGAGGAAAACATCCTAATTCTGTAGCTTACAGGGATCTTGAGTATGCAAACCCGGGAACATACTATTTTGTACCGGATGGGGTTAATTACAATCCGACAACAGGTCAGTATACTCCACACACAAAAGCAATCAGCTTCCAGGATTGGGCACAGAATTATCCATACCAGGCAAGGGTAACACAGGATGAAAGTGAAGAGTTTGCCAACGTTTTCGACAGAACTTTCGTGAAACTTAGATCTGTAGTTCTGGAATACGATTTCTCTTCATTATTGAATCCGAAAGGAATGGTAAAAGGTTTCACTGCCAATATTTCTGCTTATAACCTGGCGATGTGGAAGAAATCAAAGAATCTTTATTCTGACCCTGATTTCCAGGCAAAAACAGAGAATGATATTCAGGATCCTTCGAGCAGATGGTTCGGAATCGGTTTTAATCTTAAGTTTTAACTAAAAAGTACGTCAAGACAATGAAAAATAATATAAACAAAGTGAAAGGGCAAAGAGGCAAAACAACGAAAGGATTAATGAAGAGTATGTTTGCTGCCGGACTTCTGACATTGGCTTCATGCGAATCCAACCTTGATAAAATCAATGAAAATCCTAATGATCAGGCAAGCATTGATCCTAAATTTCTTCTGACCTATGTGGAAAAATATACGTTTCAGGTAAACGGTGATAATATGTACGCTTCAAGAATGATGATTGGTACTGATGGTGAAAATTCATACCAGTATATGAAATGGAACGATGCCTCTTTTGAAGTCTATACAAAAGGACTTCTGAACACCGGAAAAATGATGCAGGAAGCGGAAAAAATCAACAATAAAAACTATGCTGCCATTGGTAAATTTCTGAGAGCCTATCATTTTTTCAATATAAGCCTAAAAGTGGGAAGCGCTCCTTATTCTGAGGCAGCAAAAGGAGAATCCGGAATTACACAGCCTAAATATGATGCCCAGGAAGCCATCATGTCCGGAATTTTATCCGAATTAAAAGAAGCCAATGATCTTATTAATACCAATGATAAAATTGAAGGCGACATTGTGTACAACGGAGATGCTATGAAATGGAAAAAACTGATTAATTCTTTCCGTTTAAAGATTTTAATCACGCTTTCCAAAAAAACAACTGTAGGAAATTATAATATCGCTACAGAATTTGCTTCTATTGCAGGAAGCCAGTCTCTTATGACTTCTATTGCGGACAATGGTGAGCTAAAATTTGCTGATGCTGCGGACAGCAGATATACGATGTTTAACAACAGTGGATATGGTTCCAGCTTGTATATGGCAGATTATTTCATTAATCTATTCAAAGACAGGCATGACCCTCGTTTGTTCACCTTTGCAGCACAGACTACAGGAGCTAAGGAAGCGGGAAAAGCCATCACAGATTACACAGGATACAACGGAGGAAACCCGACCTCTCCTTATTCTGACAATGCAGCATTGATTACAGCAAAAAATATCTCTAAAGTAAACGATCGTTTTTATAAAGATCCCACCAATGAACCTGCTTCTGTATTAAGTTATTCGGAACTTGAGTTTATTCTGGCTGAAGCTACAGCAAGGGGCTGGATTTCCGGATCTGCAAAAACCCATTATGATAATGCCATCAAAGCCAGTTTCAGTTTTTATCAAACGTATGTAAAAAATCCGGGACAATATTTCTCAGGCTTTGATGTGAACCAATATCTGTCAACTCCTTTGGTAGTTTACAATAATGCAGATCCCCTTCAGACACAGCTTGAGAAAATCATGACTCAAAAGTACATGACGATGTTTCACCAGGCACAATGGACCTCTTATTATGATTATCTGAGAACAGGATATCCAAACTATCCTCTAAAAGCAGGAGTCGCAGCACCTTTCAGGTTCAGATATCCGCAATCGGAATACAGCTATAACAGCAACAATTTAAAAGCTGCTTTGGCTGCTCAGTATGGAGGAAATGACAATATCAACTCCAAACCTTGGTGGTTACAATAGAAATCTGATTATTTTTATATAAAACAAAGAAATCGCAGGAAAATCCTATTAACTTGCGGTTTCTTTCTTATTACGATTGAATATGAACAGAAGAGAATTTTTAGAAAAATCAAGTCTATTACTAGCTGGATTAGGAACTTCAAGTGTTCTTCATCCATCCATTTTAAAAGCTTTAGCCATTGATCCGGCTGCACAGTCTACATTTTATGATGCAGAACATGTGGTAATCCTGATGCAGGAGAATCGTTCATTTGACCACGCTTTTGGTGCTCTTAAAGGAGTAAGAGGTTTTTTGGATAAAAGAGCCTTTGTAAAACAGGATGGCCATTCTGTTTTCTTTCAAAAGAATGATGAGGGAAAATATGCATCTCCTGCCCGTCTGGATCTGAGAAATACCAAATCAACATGGATGAGCTCACTGCCGCATTCATGGGCTGATCAACAGAAAGCACTGAACAAAGGGAAATTTGACCAATGGCTTCAGGCGAAAGCTTCAGGAAATAAAGATTACAAAAATATTCCGCTTACACTTGGTTATTATAATCGTGAAGACCTACCGTTCTATTATCAGCTGGCAGACGCTTTTACCATATTTGATCAGTATTTCTGCTCTTCACTTACCGGAACTACTCCGAACAGACTGTTTCTTTGGTCTGGAACATTAAGAGAACAGCAAAACGGAAAAGTAAAAGCCAATGTCGTGAATGAAAATATTGATTATGACAAAGCAAGACAGGCAAAATGGAAAAGTTTCCCGGAAATTTTAGAACAGCAGAATGTTTCGTGGAAAATTTATCAGAATGAAATCAGTCTTCCAAAAGGAATGTCCGGAGAACAGGAAGCCTGGCTAAGTAATTTCACCGATAACCCGATTGAATGGTTTTCAAAATTCAACGTTAAGTTTTCAAAAGGATATTATCAGAATATTCCCAATATCATTGCTTACCTGAAACAGGAAATTGAAAAGAACCCTAATCAGAAAGAAAGGCTGGAAGCTATGCTGGCTGAAGTTCAGGAAGACCAGATAAAGTATCATCCGGATAATTATTCCAAACTTTCAAAAGAAGAAAAAAACCTTCATGAAAAAGCTTTTACTACCAATTCCGATGATCCTGATTATTGGAAACTGGAAATCGGAAAAGATGAAAACGGAGAAAGACTGGTTGTTCCGGAAGGTGATGTATTGTTCCAGTTCCGTAAAGATGTAGAAGAGAAAAAATTGCCGCTGGTTTCCTGGCTCGTAGCTCCCGAACATTTTTCTGATCATCCGGGATCACCTTGGTATGGAGCATGGTATATTTCTGAGGTCTTAAATATTCTTACCAAAGATCCTGAAACATGGAAAAAGACAATCTTCATCATCAATTACGATGAAAACGACGGATATTTCGATCATGTACTTCCTTTCGCCCCACCGGTGAATCCAAGCCAACCTGTAGATATGAACGGAAAAGAAGGGGTAGAATATGTGGATAAATCTCAGGAATACATGAGCAATCCTTCTTTAAAAAGTTATGAAAAAGTAGAAGGAACTGTTGGATTAGGCTATAGAGTACCAATGATCATTGCTTCACCATGGACAAAAGGAGGTTTTGTAAATTCCGAAGTATCGGATCATACTTCTGTGCTGCAGTTTCTGGAGAAATTCATTATGAAGAAATTCAAAAAGAATGTGCATGTAGATAATATCAGCGACTGGAGAAGAGCGGTATGCGGAGATCTTACGTCTGCCTTTAATTCTTCCAGTGTAAAAGCTCCACAGATGGATTATCTGGATCAGAAAGATTATGCTAAAACTATTAATGCAGCTAAAAATAAACCTGTTCCCAATCTGAAATGGTATTCTGAAAATGAAATTCAGGAAAATTTACTTGAAATTCAGGAAAGAGGTTTGAAACCATCCAATCCGCTTCCCTATAATTTCCATGTCAATTTGGAAGGTGAACAGATCAAAATGACCAATTTAAAAGAAAATGGGGTTCCGCTTTTAGTGTATGACAGAACTCAATTTGACAGTAATAATTATCATTTCTCCTATGCTTTATATTCAAAGCAGGAACTATCCCATGCTGTACATTCCGGAGCTTATGATTATGAAATTTTCGGTCCCAACGGCTTTTTCAGGAAATTTAAAGGCCAGAATATACCGGAATTGGAGGTGATTTTGGTGAATTTGGCTTTAAAAAGTCAGATTGAGCTGACTGTCAGAAACCATAAAAAGAATACTGTTTCCCTACAGCTGGAAGATCTTTACGGAAAGATTAAAAAGACAATTGCAGTACAAAAGCCTGAAGAAAAAATCATCATTGATCTTGATAAAAATAAAGGTTGGTATGATTTGAAATTAACGCTTAATGATCATCTATGGCATTTTGCAGGAAGAATAGAGACCGGAAAAGTTTCTGTTTCTGATCCGCACTGGGCATAGAAAACGCTTATAATATTGATAAAATCCTGTACAAAAATGTGCAGGATTTTTTTGACTTATTCTGTTAAAGTATATTTTAAATATAATGTATTACATAGTTGAAATAATCATTAATATAAAAATTATGATATATTTTTTCCAAATTATATTGAATTTTGTTATATTCACTCAACTAATTATCAGCATCATGAAAAAATTAAATTTAACTATTGCAATGTCTTTATTTGCGTTTGCTCTGTCCGGGAATCTTAGCGCACAGGACACCAATACAGACAACCATACAGTCACAATTTCTATTCCCGAAGTTGCTTTGGTAGATATTGAACCAGCCGCTACGAAAAATATTACACTTGGGTTCACTGCTCCTACAGAAGCGGGAAATCCAGTTACACCAAGTGCTTCTAATACTACTTTGTGGCTTAATTATTCTTCCATCAAATCTGTTGCAGATCCAACACGTAATGTAAGTGTAAAAATGAACGCTATTATTCCAGGAGTTGATCTTCACGTAACGGCAGCTGCAGCTACCGGATCCGGCGCAGGAACATTGGGAACATCCGCAGGTCTATTGACTTTAAGTGCTGCTGACCAGACTATCATTTCAGGTATAGGAAGTGCTTATACGGGTAATGGTGCCAACAACGGGCACAACCTTACTTATGCACTTGCTGCAGGAAGTGGCCCTGGAGGGGTAGCAGCATACGCAGATTTACAGGCAACAGCCACTGTAGTAGCTACCGTTACTTATACGATATCAGACAATTAGGATTTAAATAATATTCTAATCTGTGTTTCAAAAACAAGAAGAAATTGTTATTCAGTTTCTTCCTGGTTTTGTATTATTAATGATTTAACACCCAACTTTACATGATGATAAAGCGTATTCTTCTTTTGATCACCCTGATTTTGCAGTTCAGCTTTTTACATGCCGGCATTGTGATTCTCAACGGGCTTACGCATTCTTACAAAATAGAAAACGGGAAGGTTTACAAAGGAAAGGTTTCCATTGAAAACACGAGCAATAATCCTCAGAGTGTAAAATTATTTTTACAGGATTTTGGTTATCATGCTGACGGAACCATCAATTACACTGCAGTACGTAACAATAAACGCACGAACGGAGAGTGGATAAAACTCAATACCAATCTGGTTTTTCTGAAAGGTAAAGAAAAAACAGAGGTATTTTATGAAATTACCGTTCCTAATCAGGTAGCAGATCCCGGAAGCTATTGGAGTGTCATCATTGTAGAGCCGGTAGAGGATATAAAACCTAGTGACAGTAAAACGGGGGTGAGCATCACTTCTGTGATACGATATGCCATTCAGGTAATTACAGATTTTGAAACAGAAAAGGCTAAACCAGACCTTAAGTTTGAAAGTGTAAAAGTAGAAAAACAGGAAGGAAAACAAACGGCAATGATTGCAATAGCCAACAACGGGAATCTATATTGTAAACCGACAGCAACTATTGAAATCTATAACCGCAAAACAGGTGAAAAAGTAGGATCTTACTCAAGTTTAACAATGGGACTGCTGCCTGATACCTCCAAAACATTTTACATTGACATCAGTAAAATACCTCAGGACAAATACAGAGCTACCATTATCGCTACGGATGAAGAAGAGAATGCATTTGCACTCAATGTGGAATTAGAAGTAAAAAATGATTAGAACTTGGACTTTATTTATTATTATATTATTATTCCCGGTACTTATTTTTTCACAACAGCAATCTAACCGATTGGCCAGTAAAAAAGATAGTTTAATGCCGGGAATGTCTACTTCTATTCCTTTTACATTAGAAAATAATTCGGCTGAAAGCAAAAGCTATAACATTTCAGTTACCACATCAAGTCCGTCTATTACACCTATTTTAGCAAAAGGAGAATTTCAGATTGCTCCTTATGAAACATCGGTTTATCTGGCTCCTTTGCGTATTGCAGCAGAAACAAGCCAGGGCAATTATTCTGTAACACTGAATATTACGGATCGTAATAATGGTATAACCTTTAAAAAAGTTTCAAAAATAACGGTTTCAGGAAACCGGAATCTTTCTGTAACAGCTCTGGATTCACAAGAGTTTATAAGAGCCGGAGAAACCATCCGTGCAACTTTTCTTTTAAAAAACAATGGTAATATAACAGAGCATCTTACTCTGGAAAGTAAAAATGCGATTCTTGATTCTCAGTCCTTATTAGTATTGGAACCAGGTGAGTCGAAAATAATTCCGATACATAAAGTTACCAATCCGGATCTCAGACAAAATGAATTCCAAAACATTAACCTTTCAGTATATTCGAATGGCAATCCTGAAGAAAACCAGAGTTTCTATGCAAGCACTCAGGTGATATCGGTAAAACCCTCCGAAGAAGATATCTATCACAGGCTTCCTGTTGCCGTTTCAATGTCTTTCATCGGAATGCAGAATATGGGTGTTTACCATGATGGTTTTCAGGGAGAAATTTATGGTAAAGGGACCCTTGATAAAGACCATAAAAACCAGATCGAATTTCGGGCTGTCACCCACAATCCTGTAGAATTAAATACATTTACCCAATATGAAGAATATTTTCTGAATTACAAACGGGATAAGCTTTTCATTCATCTTGGTGATAAAACTTACTCTTCATCTTACTTAACAGAGTTTGCAAGATATGGCCGGGGAGCAGAAATCCGGTATGATTTCAATAAAGTAAGTGTGGGTGGTTTTTATAATCATCCAAGGTTTTTCCGGGATATTAAAGATGAATTTAATTTTTATTCCACATTCAAAATACGGAAACAATCAGAACTTTCTGTTGGATATCTTTATAAAACTCCAAGAAAGGAAGAAATCAGATATGGTGATGCAAGGCTTGATTCTGACGCACATCTTCCGTATGCTAAGGGGAAATTTAAGATCTCAAGAAACATTAATGTATCCGGAGAATTTGCTTACAGCACAACAAAAAAAACTGATGGAACAGCTTATATGCTCCAGGCTGATGCTATTTTTGAAAAGTTTAATGCAAGTTTAATGTATGTGAAAGCAAGCCCAGATTTTGCAGGATATTTTACCAATACGAATACTTTTAACGGAAATATTTATTACAATATCTCCAAAAAACTAAGTGTTTTTGCCAATTACATGCAGGATGCCAAAAACTTCCAGCGTGATACTTTATTGCTGGCAGCGCCTTATAGAAAATACTTCCAGTACGGTGTACAGTACAAATATATGCCAAGCGGCTTTATTATACTTAATAATGGCTATCAAACCTATAAAGATCGTTTAGAACCCAAACAGTTTGATTATTATGAGCGGTTCTTTAAAATCAGTATTAATCAGCAGATCGGAGTATTTCAGGTAAACATTGACGGGCAGTTTGGTAAAACAGATAATTATCTGACGGGGTTTAGTGGTAATTCAAGTTTCTATTCTGCTAATCTTTCATTTCAAAAATTCAGAACCTCATTTAATCTATTTGGAAGTTATGCAGTCAGTTCAAGATATCAGCTCGAAAATCAGAAAAATTTTTATTACGGAGCAAGAATCTTCAGTCGATTTTCTGATAAGACCAGCCTAAGCCTTTTCTATCAGAATAATTATATGCCTGAGGAGTATTTTAAAGACAGAAATTTATTTGAACTTCTATTCCACCAGCAGTTATTTCCCGGAAATGACCTTGATCTTTCCGGCAGGTATTCATTACAAAGAGGAGCAATTGGAGATAAGGATTTTATATTTTCTATGCGATATACGTGGCGTTCTAATATTCCGGTACAGAAAACGGCGGAATATGTTACTTTAGCCGGGAATATCAGTAATCTGGGAATAAAAAATACGGAAGGAATAAGATTGATGCTTGGAAGCTATTTGTCAGCAACAGATAAGGAAGGCAATTATTTATTTAAGAACGTAATTCCCGGTAATTATTTCCTGGAAATAGACCGTTCAACAACGGAAATCAATGATATTCCCACACAGACTTTTCCAGCGGCACTTTCTCTTATTAATAAAGAAAATATTTTAAATTTCGGATTAACAACAGCATCCAATGTTAAAGGGCATATCCAATTTCTTGAAACTGGAGAAAAGGATCAGACGGATATTGAACAGCTGCAAACTATCAAGGGAAAGAAGAAAAGAGAAAGTATTATTATAGAAGCTACAAATAATGATCAGACCTATCGTAAGATCTGCTTCATAGGAGAAGATTTTGACTTCACTTATCTTCGTCCTGGTGACTGGATAGTGAAAGTTTACCGTAATGGACTTGATAAAAGGTATAAAATTTCAACAGATAAGTTTCAGTTTAGTTTAAAACCATCAGAAACAAAGAAATTAAGCATCAATGTTGTCAAACAGCAGATAGAAATCAAATACCAACAGGAATCCTTAAAAGTAGGATATAATGAAATAAAAAAGAAGAAATGATTTTGATCCGTTCCATATTATCAGCAGCAGCATTTATTGTATCCGGTTCTCTTTATTCTCAGACAGCCAGTACTACTGTTACGATGACGTTACCAGTAGTAACTCTTATGGATATTGAACCTGCAGGAAGTATTACGCTCAATTTCACAGCTCCTACTGAAGCAGGAAATGCTTTAACAGCTCCTGCTCCCAATACATCTAAGTGGATCAATTATACTTCTGCTATTGCTTCCGGAGGACTTACCAGAAGAATTACAGCTTCGGTTAATAAACTTATAGCAGGAGTAAATATAAGAGTTCAGGCTGCAGCGGCTTCTGGAGCAGGAGGAGGAACGCTGGGGACTTCATCTGGACAGGTTATTCTTACCACGACTCCTGCTACGATTATTAGTGGTATCGGAGGGGCATACACCGGGAATGGCGCTAATAATGGCCATGCACTTACGCTTTCACTGGCTACAAACACCTATGCTAATTTACAGGCGCAAGCCAATACTGCTATTGTCATTACCTATACCATCACAGAATAAAATTGAAAAATGAAAATCAACAGCTACTTTCAAAAAGAAGTGCTCTTCAAAAAATATCTATACATTATTGCTTTAATAATGGGAAGCATTCTTGATGGGCAAACAATAAATATTGCAGGAAGTAATTGGACTGTAAGTGTACCTACTATTACTGAAGCTGGAACTAACTATACAGGAACTTATGATAACCCCAGCCAGCTAACACTATCTGGTAATTTACCAGGATCTTTCCTGAACCTTCTTTCAAGTTCCGGTGCCAGAATCAGTATGCATTATGTCCCTACTACCTGGAACAGCAATCTGCATCTCTATGCAAAAAGAAGCGGAGGAAGTACCACTATTAATGGACTATGTGTTCTATGTACTGCTACAATTAACGGTGGAAACGCTGCTTTTATAGAAATACCGCAGGCATCGGCTGCAACATTATCAACAATAACATTTACTGGGGTATTAGGTCTTGGAAACAGTGTAAACTATTCGGGAATTAATGTGCAACTGGAGATAGGCGGCGTTTCTGTAACGATTCCTGCAACAACTTATAGTGCACAGATCGTATTTACCATAGGAGCAAACTAAAGCTTTCTTTAGATAAGCTTTACAATCACAATGTCATAAAATTTGAACCGTTTCTATACAGAAGCGGTTTTTTTCTTTTTTTTGGATTAAAATAAAGTGGATTATAACTTATTAGATATTAATTACCAGACCTAAGTCAGTTTTTGAGATGATAAGCGATTTATGGGCTTAAAATGACAGAATAAAGCTGTTAGTATTAGCAGTGTTATGTTGAGCTGAGTTGAAGCATTTTAATTAAGAAGAATCATTTTTCTGCTATTCTAATTTATGAAAGAGCTTTGTTTAGACTCCTTCGGAGTGACAATGATGTGGGATAGAGAATAGAGGATGGAGTCCGGAAGTAAGGAGGAGAGAAAAATAAAAGTTTGTTTGTTGTTAGCAAAGATTATTGATTAAATATTTCCTATCACCTAATCCCTGCTGCCTACCATATAGATATAGGTATAAAACAAAAAAAATCCTTTATCATCAGATAAAGGATTTTTTAAAAATAAAATAAAAACTGGCGGCGGC